>JBNJJS010000037.1:0-228 GCA_051750505.1 Bacillota bacterium | reverse complement strand
GGAAATCGATTTGTCGATTCATGTTTCTTCTATATAATAAGAAAACTAAATTTCCCAAGAGGGCCTATAGCTCAGCTGGTTAGAGCGCACGCCTGATAAGCGTGAGGTCGGTGGTTCGAGTCCACTTAGGCCCACCATATTTCCTCTTAGGGGCCTTAGCTCAGCTGGGAGAGCGCCTGCCTTGCACGCAGGAGGTCAGCGGTTCGATCCCGCTAGGCTCCACCAATA
>JBNJJS010000036.1:0-322 GCA_051750505.1 Bacillota bacterium | reverse complement strand
CTATTGAAGAAAAAATTGTCCACACATTTTGTAAATATGGAGGAGGAAGAGGGATTCGAACCCCCGCGGGATTTGACTCCCCTGTCGGTTTTCAAGACCGATCCCTTCAGCCAGACTTGGGTATTCCTCCATGGTAATATATAAATGGTGGACCTTGCAGGACTCGAACCTGCGACCGGACGGTTATGAGCCGTCTGCTCTAACCAACTGAGCTAAAGGTCCTAAAAAAGTGGCGGCAGAGGGGATCGAACCCCCGACCTTACGGGTATGAACCGTACGCTCTAGCCAGCTGAGCTACGCCGCCAGGACTTTATTATAATAG
>JBNJJS010000035.1:0-345 GCA_051750505.1 Bacillota bacterium | reverse complement strand
GAGCCTCCTCGTCACTAAAAACGTTGCTCAACTCTCACTGCGTTCGAGCATCGCAAATGAATGTGCTTAGCGAAGCTTCGCTCATTCATTGCCTGCGGGGTCTCTCAAACCCGTCGCTTCGCTGCTCCCACAGGAAAGATAGGGTCGAACTACGTGAGAAGTTATCTTTGCGAAGTAATGCGCAGCATTATTGAGCAGAAGGTTTTACGAGCGAACGCTTCTCCAAATACTCAGATAAAACTTTGATTTTAGAATGTAGAAAAGGTGACCCCCTTTTAATTCATAGCGGATCATAGACTTCTTCAACACTCTGGAAAAAGAACGGGCCTTGCCCGTTCTTTTTTT
>JBNJJS010000034.1:0-431 GCA_051750505.1 Bacillota bacterium | reverse complement strand
TTAATATTGAGCTTAAGATACTGGCGGAGAGCAAGGGATTCGAACCCTTGAGACGGTTGCCCGCCTACATGATTTCCAATCATGCTCCTTCGGCCACTCGGACAGCTCTCCAATTTGGCTCCGAAGGTAGGACTCGAACCTACGACCATCGCATTAACAGTGCGGTGCTCTACCACTGAGCTACTTCGGAATAATTACCAGCCTAGCGACGTCCTACTCTCACAGGGGGAAACCCCCAACTACCATCGGCGCAAAAGAGCTTAACTTCCGTGTTCGGGATGGGAACGGGTGTGGCCTCTTTGCCATCATCACTAGACCGTATTAATTTGAAAGACAAGTTTTATTATATCAATAATACCGATATTTTCAAGCATTTTTTGAAAAAAATATCTTATTCTTTCAAAACTGGATAAATCGACATTGGGTGAAAC
>JBNJJS010000033.1:0-563 GCA_051750505.1 Bacillota bacterium | reverse complement strand
TTTAATGGGGTATAGCCAAGCGGTAAGGCAACGGGTTTTGATCCCGTCATGCCCTGGTTCGAATCCAGGTACCCCAGCCATTTCAGGGTAACTGAGATAAATGCAATTTTGTATATCGTCATTGACAAAGAGTGAACGATGTCATATAATAGAATTTGTCCCAAAAAATATAATATTTGCGGTCGTGGCGGAATGGCAGACGCGCTAGGTTGAGGGCCTAGTGGGAGAAATCCCGTGGAAGTTCGACTCTTCTCGGCCGCACCATACATATTCAATATTGCGCCCGTAGCTCAATTGGATAGAGTACTTGACTACGAATCAAGCGGTTAGAGGTTCGAGTCCTCTCGGGCGCGCCATTTATCTTCTATATAATATGCGGGTGTAGTTTAGTGGTAAAACCTCAGCCTTCCAAGCTGATGATGAGGGTTCGATTCCCTTCACCCGCTCCAATTTTATTTTGAACCTTGAAAACTGAACAGCAAAACGTCAACGAAAGACGTCACGAGCGCCTTGGCGCGCGAACGGCTTTTGCGATGGTCGCCCTTGGGCGATCGGAGCAGAGT
>JBNJJS010000032.1:0-789 GCA_051750505.1 Bacillota bacterium | reverse complement strand
CTTGTTCTTTGAAAACTGGATAGATCGACATTGAAACATGAAACAAGCATCAAGTAGCGTGATCGCTTTGCGATCAACTTATTTTTTTTGACCCTCAGTGGTTAAGTTAATAAGGGCGCACGGTGGATGCCTTGGCACTAGGAGCCGAAGAAGGACGGCACTAACACCGATATGCCTCGGGGAGCTGTAAGTGAGCTGTGATCCGGGGATTTCCGAATGGGGAAACCCACTGTTCGTAATGGAGCAGTATCCATGTGTGAATTCATAGCACATGAGAAGGCAGACTCAGGGAACTGAAACATCTAAGTACCTGAAGGAAGAGAAAGCAAATGCGATTCCCCAAGTAGCGGCGAGCGAAACGGGATCAGCCCAAACCAGAAGGCTTGCCTTCTGGGGTTGTAGGACACTCTATACGGAGTTACAAAAGGATGGATTAAGCGAAGCGACCTGGAACGGTCCGCGAGACAGGGTAACAGCCCCGTAGCTGAAAGTTCATCCCCTCCAGAGTGGATCCTGAGTACGGCGGAACACGAGAAATTCCGTCGGAATCCGGGAGGACCATCTCCCAAGGCTAAATACTCCCTAGTGACCGATAGTGAACCAGTACCGTGAGGGAAAGGTGAAAAGCACCCCGGAAGGGGAGTGAAATAGATCCTGAAACCGTGTGCCTACAAGTAGTTAGAGCCCGTTAATGGGTGATAGCGTGCCTTTTGTAGAATGAACCGGCGAGTTACGATTGCATGCAAGGTTAAGGTGAGAAGCCGGAGCCGCAGCGAAAGCGAGTCTGAA
>JBNJJS010000031.1:0-801 GCA_051750505.1 Bacillota bacterium | reverse complement strand
GGAGGCGGCAACCGGACTCGAACCGGTGGTAAGGGTGTTGCAGACCCATGCCTTACCGCTTGGCTATGCCGCCTAAATAATGGAGCGGAAGACGGGGGTCGAACCCGCGACCTCCACCTTGGCAAGGTGGCGTTCTACCACTGAACTACTTCCGCAAAAGCTGGGGTACCTGGATTCGAACCAGGGCATGACGGGATCAAAACCCGTTGCCTTACCGCTTGGCTATACCCCAATAATACTGGGGCGGACGAGGGGAATTGAACCCCCGAGTGCCGGAATCACAATCCGGTGCGTTAACCACTTCGCCACGACCGCCACGCTATTATTATGTATGATTTGAATCTTTCAGAAAAACTTGGGGCGGACGAGGGGAATTGAACCCCCGAGTGCCGGAATCACAATCCGGTGCGTTAACCACTTCGCCACGACCGCCATAATATAATTTTTTTAAAAATGGCAGGGGCAGTAGGAATCGAACCCACATCGGAGGTTTTGGAGACCTCTGTTCTACCGTTAAACTATGCCCCTAAAAACTGGTGGTGGGGGGCAGATTCGAACTGCCGAACCCGAAGGAGCGGATTTACAGTCCGCCGCGTTTAGCCACTTCGCTACCCCACCGAATGGTGCCGGAGAAAGGACTTGAACCCTCAACCTACTGATTACAAGTCAGTTGCTCTACCAGTTGAGCTACTCCGGCATGGAGAAATAATAAAATATGGTGGGTCAGGACGGAATCGAACCGCCGACACTTAGAGCTTCAATCTAATGCTCTACCGACTGAGCTACTGACCCATATTTTTA
>JBNJJS010000030.1:0-1051 GCA_051750505.1 Bacillota bacterium | reverse complement strand
GGTTTTGAAAGAACAAGAAATTTTTGCCTACGGGCAAAAAAAGACTTGTAAAACTCGCCAGAGTTGGTATAATAAAACTTGTCTTTCAAAAACCTTATAGTCCAGTGATGATGGCAAAGAGGCCACACCCGTTCCCATCCCGAACACGGAAGTTAAGCTCTTTTGCGCCGATGGTAGTTGGGGGTTTCCCCCTGTGAGAGTAGGACGTCGCTGGGCATACATATGGAGGATTAGCTCAGCTGGGAGAGCATCTGCCTTACAAGCAGAGGGTCGGCGGTTCGATCCCGTCATCCTCCACCATTTTTACTCCATGCCGGAGTAGCTCAACTGGTAGAGCAACTGACTTGTAATCAGTAGGTTGAGGGTTCAAGTCCTTTCTCCGGCACCACTCATGTTTGAGCCATTAGCTCAGTTGGTAGAGCATCTGACTTTTAATCAGAGGGTCGAAGGTTCGAATCCTTCATGGCTCACCATTTTATTTTCATAATTGCCACGCGGGTGTGGCGGAACTGGCAGACGCACTAGACTTAGGATCTAGCGCCTTCGGGCGTGGGGGTTCGACTCCCTTCACCCGCACCAAGCGGAAGTAGTTCAGTGGTAGAACGCCACCTTGCCAAGGTGGAGGTCGCGGGTTCGACCCCCGTCTTCCGCTCCAATTTTTTATCTGACCAATACCCCGCCGGGGTGGCGGAACTGGCAGACGCACAGGACTTAAAATCCTGCGGTAGGTGACTACCGTACCGGTTCGATTCCGGTCCTCGGCACTGTTTTATAAAAAAACTACATTATGCGCCCGTAGCTCAATTGGATAGAGTACTTGACTACGAATCAAGCGGTTAGAGGTTCGAGTCCTCTCGGGCGCGCCATATTTTTGTCATCATCCTAATTAGTCGGGAAGTAGCTCAGCTTGGTAGAGCACTTGGTTTGGGACCAAGGGGTCGCAGGTTCGAATCCTGTCTTCCCGACCACTTTATGGGGCCTTAGCTCAGCTGGGAGAGCGCCTGCCTTGCACGCAGGAGGTCAGCGGTTCGATCCCGCTAGGCTCCACCAA
>JBNJJS010000029.1:0-1467 GCA_051750505.1 Bacillota bacterium | reverse complement strand
CACTAGCGTTGCATAGCTTACATGAATAGGTTCACTTGTAAGTAAAATCCAAAGGTAAACAACTAAATACAAAAAGGGGAGCCCTCAACGTAGAATGAAACCGACGACTAAATCAGTTTATGACTCTACAGAAAGGAGCTCCCTTATGAAGAGTGTAGACGAAACGAAAGTCTTTCGTCAATATTTACAACTCCTCCCGATCAATACGTTGGCTTGTCCACTGTTCAATTATGAGGCGAAAAAATTAACCGATTTTTCGTTGGTAAAACTCATGATTATGGCGGTTTTAAGCAAATGGGAATCTCACCGGACGATTGCTTTGAACGTTGGGCCTGAACAATCGCTCCAACAAGAATTGAACCTAAAATCCATTAGTCATTCACAGATTAGTCGTCGATTGAACGAATTGAATCCAGCTCATTTAGCGGATCTACTGGGACGGTTGGCTCGTCATTATTGGATTCTGCAGCGACACGCAGGAGGAATGAATCCCCATGTAGGAATTCTACGCATCATCGATGCGACCTATGTGAAACTACCAGATAGCGCTTCGAACTGGACCGCCATTTCCAAGGTTTCCAGTGGCATCAAACTGCATATCCGTCTAGTGGTTGCTTCGGCTAACAGCGTCTTTCCGGAGAAAATGATTCCTTCCACAGGCAACATCGCCGATGTGGATGCGGTGAACCATATCATTGACGCCGATAGTGCACTGTATATCATGGACCGCGGTTATGGCCATAAGACCAAGATGGGCGGTTGGATGGAGCGCAATATTGATTTCCTCGTGCGTGTCCGCCATGATTTTCGAACAGAGACGTTACGGGCTTACACACCGGTCCTACCGAACGTATTGAAAGACGAACTGGTGTCCATGCGGACACATGAGAAAAAATTACGCTACATTGAATTTGTCGATGAAAAAAATACCCATTATCACCTGATCACCACCCGGCTTGATCTTAGTGAAAAAGAGATTCTCGATGCTTATAAAAACCGATGGTATATCGAACTGTTCTTCAAATGGATGAAGCAACACCTGAAAGTGAGTCACTTATATAGCGAATCCCCAAAGGGGATTTGGAATCAAATGTTTTTAACGTTAATCACCTTTGCACTTTCCGAGATTTTACGGCTTACCCAGTTGCCGAATGTGTCGGCCTGGGCGTTTTTAAGAGCGATCCGGGCCTACATCTATAAGACATTGGATGATTTTCTCGCGTACATGAACCGCCCGTTGAGAAAAAGCAAAGGACGTCAGAAAATCCCAATATCTCGCCCTATCCAAATCGATTTTGGGGAAGACCATGCCATTGTAAGACCGATTTCAAAACATCATTATGTCCATAAACACCAAAAAAGTTAAAAAAAGGAAACCGGATTTTGGTTACCCTTAATTTCTTTTTCTTCAATGGTGGGATATTTTAGCTCTTCTTAATAATTATGGATTCTATGCAACGCTAGTGG
>JBNJJS010000028.1:0-1488 GCA_051750505.1 Bacillota bacterium | reverse complement strand
TGATCCGCGCCCCATTTAATGGACAGTTTATAAAAAAGGTACCCTGCAGCTAGGCTGCGATCAGATGACTTCGGTATTGTGCCGGAGTCATCTTTTTTAGATTCCATTGCTTGCGTGTTCCGTTGTAATACGCCATGTACTCATCCACCAGCTCTTTCAATTCATCCAGACTGGTTGCTTGTTTCACATCGACATCATCTTTAAAGTGGCCAAAAAAAGATTCGATGGGGGCGTTATCGAGGCAGTTGCCCCGGCGGGACATCGACTGGGTCAATTTCATCTCCTTCACACGTTGTTGGTATTCAGGGTGGGTATAGTGGAAGCCTTGATCGGAATGAATCATCGCTTCCGGATGAACATTGCCACCCAATGCTTCCTTCAGTTTTCGTAACGTCCGATACACAATTTCCATCGTAAGCGTCGTCGTCACTTCATAGGCGACGATTTCACGGGTGGCGACATCTTTTACGGCGGACAGATACGCCATTTGCCCTGAACGGTTGGGTAGATACGTGATATCGGTGACGAATACCTTGCCGGGTTCATCTTGTTCAAACTTACGGTTCAACAGATTAGGGCAGACGGTGTGTTCCTGTGTGGCTTTGGCGATCTGCTTATAGGGATTCGCTCGCCGAATTTTGGCAAAGAGACTGAATTTGCGCATGAGGCGTAAGATTTTCTTGTGATTCATCGGCGTTTCCAAGAGTTCAGAGAGGACCATGTAAAAGGTGCGATACCCGATTTTCCCACGATGCGCATCGTAGATGCTTTTGAGCAACAGGTAATCCTGGTAATCCTGTTCTTCGCGAATAGCGTGATGTTCCACTTTCTCCAGCCAAGCGTAATAGCCACTCCGGCTCACTCCCGCTGTGCGGCAAAGGGTTTCTACCAACCTCTTCAGTTGGAATTTCCGAACCACCGCATTGATGGCTTCAAATTTTTCCGCTGGAGTCAGCTGCGTTTCTTCGCCTGCCTCTCGAGTTCCTCGAGCTTTTTTAGCAACTCATTTTCGGCTTCTAGGTATTTGATGCGTGCTTCTGCTTTCTCCAGCTTTTTCTCAGCTGAAAGATCTTTCTCAGAAGGGCGGCCCGTACTGTTCTTCCCACGACGCTCTTCGAAAAAAGCGTCTTCTCCATAAAGCCTGAACGTCGTCCGCCACCGGTTCAAGGAGGAGCTCGCTTTTTTGGATCCAATAACGGTTAAATCAAATCCATTTTCACTAAATATCTGGGCCGGGCCTTTGCCTGTCTGGTATTCTTTCACCGCGTGGATTTTGAATTCTGGCGTATATTGAATCGCTCGATCGGAGACGGAAGCGACATTCGGATTTGCCTCCAGGACCCGTTGTTGGTGTTCATTGAAAGTAATTTTACTCATCTGATCTTCTCCCGTCCAAGTTAGCTAAATTTAGTATACCGGGGTCAGAAAATAGAAAAAACCCCAAATGGGTCACTTTTTTAAAGTGTCTACCATTTGGGGTGCGGTTCA
>JBNJJS010000026.1:0-1619 GCA_051750505.1 Bacillota bacterium | reverse complement strand
CTTACGATTAGTCAATAGGTTTTTCTCAACTTAAATTAAATTCTTTTGATATTTTTTCTCTCCTTGGAGGTTGGCATTGGTTCTAACTAAAAATGGGCATGCCAAAAAAACCTCCGGCTTTTTCATTTTTTAGCAGGGGCGGAATGTGTTAAACTTTAGGTGCCACGATACAGGGGCTTAGTCTGTAATCGTAGCGTAATTGGTGTGTGACCAAGTGGTGGATCGTTTTGAGCAGCTTGTTCATGCAAGCCACCACGGCAACCTTATGACATTTGTTATAAGGTTGTTTTTTTAATTTCTGATAATAATCCACCAGGTGGTTCTGCGATAGGCGCTTCTGTTTAAGCATGTTCATGATGATGATGTAGAGCAGTTTGCGGAGGTGTTTGTTTCCGCGTTTATTGATGCGATCCCTCGCGAGAAACTTACCGGATTGGTAACGGCGGATGTCGATGCCAGCATAGGCATTCAACTGCTTATGATTCTCAAATCGCCGGATATCGCCGATCTCAGCTAGCAAGCGAACGGCGGTATTGTCTCCGATACCCGGAATACTTAACAGAATGGTATACTCATCCAACGGAAAAGCCAACACCGCCATTTTCTCGATACACGCCTCTTTCAAAAAGACAAGCTCCTGGAACCGTTTAGCGTACAGCCGAACCAGCTCACAAGCAAGGTCATCGACCTTTACCGCGGGATAGGAACTGCCTGCGGCATCCAGCAGTTGGATGGCTTTTTCTTCTGCTTTTTTAGCGGACATCCGCTTTTCAGTGTTGGCGAGAATCCGGTTTCTAAGCACCGTTTTGGAGTTCCCCAACACAAGATCGGGATGCGGAAACAACTGTGCCAACCGAAGAAAAAGGTCCGATTTTGTCGTGAACAAGCCAGTCAATTCCGGGAAAGTGAGTTGCAGTTCCGTGTGGAGACGTCCCCGGACGACTGCCAGCTCTGCATCCAGATCAGTGTAATGCCGGGACATCTTCTTGAGTTGTCGGTAGATATCTGATGATGGTGTCTCCAAGCGGCGTTCATTTTGGAAGTGGCTGTTTGCTAGCTGGTGGGCGTCTGCCCGGTCGGTCTTATGCTTTCGCAAACGGTCGCTCTGCAGTTTGGCTTCCAAGGGATTCATCAGGTAATACGGATAACCGTTTTCCTGCATGAAGCGTTCGAGTTGCCGTGAATAGACTCCGGTAGCTTCGAATACCAGGTGTGGCACTTCATCATAACCTACGGTTAGGTCGTCAATCAGCATCTTCAACGCAGCAAAATCTGCGCGCGTGTGTTGGATTTCCTTTTCAGCAATACAGGTTTTCAACGCGTTATAGACCACAACATAACTTTTCCCCATACTGACATCAAAAGCGATGACATGTTTCATCTCCCACACTCCTTTGATTTGTTTGGAAGCTTCACCGATCCTTACCGATTCCCATTTCTTCTACACGATCTCAACGGATCCCACATACTCAAACCTGATTCAGATAAGGGGGTGAAGGAGGTCCGTTTATGTGACGGATTCAAGATCCCAAAACACCCTCGACCTCCACTTCACCTCTACTATAAAAAAAATAGTAGGATAAACCAATGCCTTGGTTCGTCCTACTAATCTTAGTATG
>JBNJJS010000025.1:0-1661 GCA_051750505.1 Bacillota bacterium | reverse complement strand
CAGGCTGTCGAGAAACCTCGGCAGCTTTTTTGCGTTTCGCTCCAGCCGGACGCTTTCCGCGGGCACGGCCTCAGCCGCTTCGTCGCTGACGCTCCTGCAGGGTCTTCGGCTCGCGCTGTTCCCGCAGGAGTCGCCGGCTTCCGCTTCACTGTCGGTTTTTTTGACTACTCAATTCCAGCGAACCGGCGTATACTGACAAAAAGAAAAGGAGTGAGCGAGCCATGTTGGGTTCTGTTCAAAATCATCGTCATGACCAAACCACGGTGTCCATTGATGAGCTGGTGCCACGTGATCACTTCCTTCGGACCGTTGACGAGTTAATCGATTTCTCCTTCATTGAACGGATTACGACGCCCTATTATTGTACAGATAATGGACGCCCGTCCATTGCCCCGGTGACGCTGTTCAAAATGTTATTTCTCGGCTACCTCTACGGCATTCGGTCAGAGCGCCAATTAGAAAAAGAAATTCAAGCGAACATCGCCTACCGGTGGTTCTTGGGTTATTCGTTGGTGGACCGGGTGCCGGATCATTCAACGATCAGCTTTAATCGCAAAGGCCGCTTTGAAGACACCTCGGTTTTTGAAGAAATTTTTGACGAGACCGTTCGTCAAGCCCAAGAAGAAGGCTTTGTGAGTGGACGTGTGTTGTTATCCGACTCGACACATGTAAAAGCAAACGCCAATAAAAATAAGTTTTTGCGCGTAGCGAAGACCGAAAAGGCCGTTCGCTATCTAGGGGAACTGGAACAAGCGGTCCAACAAGACCGGGCGGCACATGGAAAAAAGCCTTAAAGCCGAAGTCCACCCGTCCGACTTTGCACAAAAAAGCGTCGTTGACGCGGGTCAGTAAAACAGATCCTGATAGTGGCTTCTTGATGCGGGACCACAAGCCACAAGGTTTCTTCTACCTTGACCACCGGACGGTGGATGCCAAGTACAATTTCATCACCGACACCTTTATCACGCCGGGCAACGTCCACGATACGGATCCTTATCTTGAGCGATTGAAACACCAAACAAAGAAATTCAGCTTTCCTGTCGAAGCCGTTGCGCTCGATGCCGGGTATTTCACGGGACACATTTGCATGAGCCTTCAGAATGCCGGCATCTTCGTCGCAATGGGGTATCGCCGTTTCAAAAACCAAAGTACTGAGCTCCCTAAAAGTCGATTTACGTATGTAGAATCGATGGATGCCTATGCGTGTCCAATGGGATGTAAACTTGCTTACGCCACGACGGATCGGTCTGGCTATCGCCATTATAAAAGCCGGAGGCAAGATTGTGCCAATTGTCCATTGCGTTCCGACTGTTTTTCTGCGAACGCAACACAGCGGACGATCACTCGACATGTTTGGGAGTCTTATAAGAAACAAGTTCGTATCAACACCAACACTGTCAGTGGAAAAAAACTGTATCGCCTGCGCAGCCAGACGATTGAACGCAGTTTCGCCGACGCGAAAGAACTGCATGGTTTTCGATACGCAAGGCGACGCGGGCACCGGTCTGTCCAAGAACAGGCATATCTGACCGCCGCGACGCAAAACATCAAGAAAATGGCCCTCTTGCTTAGCAAGAGGGCCTAAAAAATCAAATGGAAACCCATATATTTCTGACTCGTTAATAGCCAGTCACATACAAAATGAGTTTCTCAACAAGCTG
>JBNJJS010000024.1:0-2245 GCA_051750505.1 Bacillota bacterium | reverse complement strand
TTTCAGTTTGTTGGTTAAGTCCTCGATCGATTAGTATTCGTCAGCTGCACGTGTCGCCACGCTTCCACCCCGAACCTATCTACCTCATCGTCTTTGAGGGATCTTACTTGCTTGCGCAATGGGAAATCTCATCTTGAGGGGGGCTTCGTGCTTAGATGCTTTCAGCACTTATCCCGGCCACACATAGCTACCCAGCGATGCTCTTGGCAGAACAACTGGTACACCAGCGGTGTGTCCATCCCGGTCCTCTCGTACTAAGGACAGCTCCTCTCAAATTTCCTGCGCCCGCGACGGATAGGGACCGAACTGTCTCACGACGTTCTGAACCCAGCTCGCGTACCGCTTTAATGGGCGAACAGCCCAACCCTTGGGACCGACTACAGCCCCAGGATGCGATGAGCCGACATCGAGGTGCCAAACCTCCCCGTCGATGTGGACTCTTGGGGGAGATAAGCCTGTTATCCCCGGGGTAGCTTTTATCCGTTGAGCGATGGCCCTTCCATGCGGAACCACCGGATCACTAAGTCCGTCTTTCGACCCTGCTCGACCTGTCCGTCTCGCAGTCAAGCTCCCTTGTGCCTTTACACTCTGCGAATGATTTCCAACCATTCTGAGGGAACCTTTGAGCGCCTCCGTTACTCTTTAGGAGGCGACCGCCCCAGTCAAACTGCCCGCCTGACACTGTCTCCCAAGCCGCTTAGGCTTGTGGGTTAGAAGTTCAATACAACCAGGGTAGTATCCCACCGACGCCTCCCCCGAAGCTGGCGCTCCGGGTTCTCTGGCTCCTACCTATCCTGTACAAGTTGCACCAAAATTCAATATCAGGCTACAGTAAAGCTCCACGGGGTCTTTCCGTCCTGTCGCGGGTAACCTGCATCTTCACAGGTACTATAATTTCACCGAGTCTCTCGTTGAGACAGTGCCCAGATCGTTACGCCTTTCGTGCGGGTCGGAACTTACCCGACAAGGAATTTCGCTACCTTAGGACCGTTATAGTTACGGCCGCCGTTTACTGGGGCTTCGGTTCGCACCTTCGCTTGCGCTAAGCACTCCCCTTAACCTTCCAGCACCGGGCAGGCGTCAGCCCCTATACGTCACCTTACGGTTTTGCAGAGACCTGTGTTTTTGCTAAACAGTCGCCTGGGCCTATTCACTGCGGCTCTCTCGGGCTTTAACACCCTACCAGAGCACCCCTTCTCCCGAAGTTACGGGGTCATTTTGCCGAGTTCCTTAACGAGAGTTCACTCGCTCACCTTAGAATTCTCTTCTCGCCTACCTGTGTCGGTTTGCGGTACGGGCACCTCCCGCCTCGCTAGAGGCTTTTCTTGGCAGTGTGAAATCAGGGACTCTGAGGTTAAACCTCTTGCCATCACCGCTCAATGTGTATAGAAATGGGATTTGCCTCATTTCTCACCTCACGGCTTGGACGTGCACAACCAACGGCACGCTCTCCTTATCCTTCTGCGTCCCCCCATTGCTCAAACGGCGGGGAGGTGGTACAGGAATATCAACCTGTTGTCCATCGTCTACGCCTATCGGCCTCGACTTAGGTCCCGACTAACCCTGAGCGGACGAGCCTTCCTCAGGAAACCTTAGGCATTCGGTGGACGGGATTCTCACCCGTCTTTCGTTACTCATACCGGCATTCTCACTTCTAAGCGCTCCACCAGTCCTTCCGGTCTGACTTCAACGCCCTTAGAACGCTCTCCTACCACGGACATCTACGATGTCCATCCACAGCTTCGGTAATCCGTTTAGCCCCGGTACATTTTCGGCGCAGTGTCACTCGACCAGTGAGCTATTACGCACTCTTTAAATGATGGCTGCTTCTAAGCCAACATCCTGGTTGTCTAAGCAACGCCACATCCTTTTCCACTTAACGGATATTTGGGGACCTTAGCTGGTGGTCTGGGCTGTTTCCCTCTTGACTACGGATCTTATCACTCGCAGTCTGACTCCCAAGCATAAATCACTGGCATTCGGAGTTTGTCTGAATTCGGTAACCCGGGATGGGCCCCTAGTCCAAACAGTGCTCTACCTCCAGGATTCTTTATCTTGAGGCTAGCCCTAAAGCTATTTCGGAGAGAACCAGCTATCTCCAGGTTCGATTGGAATTTCTCCGCTACCCACACCTCATCCCCGCACTTTTCAACGTGCGTGGGTTCGGGCCTCCAGTAAGTGTTACCTTACCTTCACCCTGGACATGGGTAGATCACCTGGTTTCGGGTCTACAACTGCATACTCA
>JBNJJS010000023.1:0-10169 GCA_051750505.1 Bacillota bacterium | reverse complement strand
TGTGTCCCTGTGTCAGGCACAATTTGCTGCGTGAGATTCGCGGCGTAGAGGGGTTTCGCAGTTCGTTTGTCCCTGTGTCAGACACAATTCGCTTGGGTGTTTCTCAGATGTCCCTGTGTCAGGCACAATTTGCCGCGTGAGATTCCCGGCGTAGAGGCATTTCATTGTCCGCACGCCCCTGTGTGCCACACAATTTAGGGCAACGACAGCCTTGTCCGAAAGGCGGCGACAAAGTTGGTTTTTCATTGGATTGAATGCGCTTACACAATGGGCGTATAATCTGAATTAACAAAAAGAATAGGGCAGATGCCCACATGAAGGAGGATGAAAGGAATGGCACAAGAACGTTCGAGCGTTAAAGTGAAAGTCCAGAAATTCGGCAACTTCCTCAGTTCGATGGTCATGCCGAATATCGGCGCGTTTATCGCCTGGGGGTTGATCACGGCATTATTTATTCCGACGGGCTTTTTCCCGAATGAGCAATTTGCGTCACTCGTCGGGCCGATGATTACGTATTTGCTGCCGCTCTTGATCGGTTATACAGGAGGTAGGCTCGTCCATGACCAACGAGGCGGCGTCATCGGTGCGATCGCCACGATGGGGGTTATTGTCGGGGCGCCGGATACGCCGATGTTCCTCGGCGCGATGATCATGGGTCCGCTTGCGGCTTGGGTCATCAAGCAGTTTGACCATTTGATCGAAGGCAAGATCCGCTCCGGCTTTGAGATGCTCGTCAATAACTTTTCGGCTGGTATTCTCGGCGGGGCACTGGCAATCTTTGCTTATCTTGGCATCGGGCCGGCCGTCAGCGCGTTGACGCAAGTATTGGTTGCAGGCGTTGACTGGCTGCTTGAAACGGGATTGCTTCCGTTGACAAGCATCTTGATCGAACCGGGGAAAATTTTATTCCTCAATAACGCCATCAACCACGGCATCCTGACACCGCTCGGTTTGGAGCAGGTGCAGCAAGCAGGCCGTTCGGTTCTATTCTTACTTGAAGCGAACCCTGGCCCTGGCCTTGGCGTCTTGCTCGCGTTCATGTTCTTCGGAAAAGGCATCGCGAAGCAATCGGCGCCTGGTGCGATCATCATCCAGTTCCTGGGCGGTATCCACGAGATTTATTTCCCGTACGTCTTAATGAAGCCGTTGCTTCTATTGGCTGTTATCTTCGGCGGCATGAGCGGGGTTTTCACACTCGTCTTGATGGGTGGCGGTTTGGTCGCTCCTGCATCACCAGGGAGCATATTCGCCATCACGGCAGTCACTCCGCCTGAAGGCATGGCGTATATCGCCAACTTCACCGCAATCCTTGTCGCCGCTACGGTGTCCTTCGCCATTTCCGCGGTCGTGCTGAAACGCAGCAAAGACACAGAGACGGATGAAGACGTGGCAGCAGCGACAAGACGTATGGAAGAAATGAAAGGCAAGAAGAGCTCGGTTGCCGGCGCACTCGGCGCTAGTGCTGGAGCTGCTGGAACAGCTTCTGCAGCAGGGACGTTCCCTGAGAATGTCCATAAGATCGTCTTTGCCTGCGACGCCGGAATGGGGTCCAGCGCGATGGGCGCCTCGCTCCTAAGCAAGAAAGTGAAGGAAGCGGGCATGGATATCAAAGTGACGAACAGCGCGATCTCTTCCATCCCTGCCGATTCGCAGATCATCATCACGCAGGATAAATTGACGCCTCGTGCCAAAGACAAGCGCCCGGATGCGTACCATATCTCGGTCGACAACTTCCTGTCGAGCCCGGAGTATGACCATCTGATCGAGCGCATGCAGCACGGCATCACGGAAGAGCAAAGCGAACTGGTCGACGACAGCGAAGCGAATGCGGCGACTGGCCAAGAAGGAGACGCTCCGCTGCTTACGGAAGATAATATTTTCATTAATAAACGCTTCCGCAATAAAGAAGAAGCGATCCGTTTTGCAGGAGACGCGCTCGTGAAGGCTGGTTACGTCGAACCGTCGTATGTCGATGAGATGATCAAGCGCGAGGAAATCACGACCACCTATATGGGCAATGACGTCGCTATTCCACACGGTACGGAAGAAGCGAAAAAAGCGGTCCTCAAATCCGGATTCACGGTCGTCCAAGTGCCGGATGGGGTGGACTTTGACGGAGAGAAAGCGAAACTGATCTTCGCTATCGCCGGCAAAGACGGCACGCACCTGGAGATTCTGTCAGGCATCGCGGTCATCTGCGCCGAGCAGTCCAATGTCGATGAACTCGTCGCAGCCAAGTCCCCTAAAGAGCTGCTCGACATCTTGAACAGCAAATAATGAGCACCACGAAAAGGCAGGGGAAATCCTGCCTTTTTGTGCTATTTCATAGATTTATTTCAGTATAGAGATAGTAAATGAGAGTGGGGAAATCGCTGCAGGCGGACGCTTTCCGCGGGCATGGCCTCAGCCGCTTCCCTCGCTTTGCTCAGTCCAGGGTCTTCGCCTCATGCTATTCCCGCTGGAGTCGACGCCTTCCGCTCTTTCATTTTAGTGTGAGTAATAAGCAGGTGGGTTAACCCTAGTGAGATAAAAAAGGAAAGCTAGCTGTTTTGCGGAATGAAGATAGTAGTGAGAAACTGTATATAGTACCTTGATAAGCTTCTATAGCCATAAGAAGTAAGAGTTTACAACGCAATGGTCAGTGAAATAGTTGAGTGTTTGGAAATGAATGAGCGAAGCATAGCTGAGAACATTCATTTGCGACGCATCTGCCATGCAGATGTGGGAGCAAATCTTTTTCTGCGATGCTCGACCATCGGAAGAGTTGAGCACAAGGGTTTCGAAGCGACTGAGGAGGCTTGGCGCTCGCCCGCAGGAAATGAATTAGCGATAGGTAAGCTAAGCTAATTCATTTGCGACGCATTTACGCAGTAAATGTGAGAGCAAGGGTTTCGTAGTGGTTTTGCGGAATATCTTCAGTAGCGAAATACTATTATTGAAAACTTTTATATTCTTCATCAAAGCAAGGCGACTAGGGAGTGGGTGAAATGGATGTTCGTGACGGTTAGGGAAAAGTCCATCATTGAGCTGGTGACGAGGATGTCGGCGAAGCATACGGTCAATTCCTTGGCGACGTATTTGGATGTCAGCGCACGGACGATTCAGCGGGATCTGAAATCGGTGGATAAGCTATTGGAGCAGTTCGGCCTTGTGATGAAGCGCAATGCGGCGGATGCGCTGTATATCGAAGGCAATAATGAGAAGATTTACCGGCTGATGCAGAAGCTTGCGTCGTCGAGTGCACCGGAAGCGACACCTGAAGAGAAAAAGCTGCGCTTATTGATCATTTTGATGGAAGAAGGATCGTTTTTTAAAAAGCAGGTGCTGTCCAATCAGCTCGGCATCAGCACGACGACGCTGACTTCTTATTTGGATGAACTGGGCAATTGGCTGCGCAAATTCTCGGTCACTTTATCGCGTCAGCGGGGCGTCGGTGTGGAAGTCGATGGCAAGGAAGCGCATAAACGCCATGCGATGGCGGCTTATTTCCTCATCCATTTCTACGAGGAGCTCATTGAAAGCCTGTATTATTTGCAGCAAGGGAAAACCCAGGACGGCAAAGTTCTCGGCTATTTCATTCCCCGTTATTTGGCGGCGGCCAATGAGCTGGTCGGCGAACATATTAGCGAAGAGCAGATCCGCTTGGCCGACAGCGATTATACCGGGCTGGTCGTCCATCTGGCCTTGGCGCTGCAGCGGACAGAAAGCGGCTTTTTGCTCGATCCGCAAGATGTACAGGGCGAGCCGAACGGCGAATACCATGTCATCGAATCGATTTGCGAAGACTTGGGCGAACAGCTCGGCGTCCAGTTGCCGGAGCGGGATATCGAGTTTCTTGCGGTGGTCTTGAAAGGCTCGAAAATCCAGGCATCCAATGTGCTGTATTACGATAGTGTGCTGCTCGGGAAACTGGTCAAGAACATGATCCGTGACGTGTCGGAGCAGCTGCATGTCGATTTGACGAAGGATTTTTCCTTGTATCAAGGCTTGCTCGCCCATATGGAGCCGCTCATTTTCCGGCTCAAGCAAAAGCTCGAATCGTTCAATCCGCTGACGGACGAGATCAAGAAGAAATACCCGATGCTGTTTCTGGCGGTCAAGCAGACTTTGGAGACCGAGTTTGAAGACCTTGAGTTCTCGGCGGACGAAGTGGCGTTTATCGTGCTTCATTTCGGATCGGCGTTATTGATGAATGAAGAACGCGTGCAGATCGATGCGGTCGTTGTCTGTCCGACTGGCATCGGCACGTCGAAGATGCTTGCGAGCCGCATCCAAAAAGAGCTGCCGGAAATCGATTCGGTGAAGATCTTGTCGATCCACGATTTCCAGGCGGCCAATTTCCAGGATTACGACTTGGTCATTTCGACGATCCGCCTGCCGGTGACCGATGTGGATTATTTGATGGTGAGCCCGTTATTGAACGACCAGGACATCGTCCATATCGAGAATTATTTGCAGCACAATATCCAGAAAGTGACACGCAATAAACGCTATTTGCCGGCGGAAGATCTTGTCGAGGCGACGGGGCGGAAACGCCGGCCGGATCTCCGGAAACTGCTCGGGGACATCAAGCACGTGCAGATGGGCATGGAAGCGATACTCGACCATTTCCAGGTGCTCAAAATGAAGGGCCCGGATTATTGGCTGGTGTTGGAGGATGCGCTGAATGGATTGGAAGCGCACGGCTTGCTTGATTCGGTGAGTACATTGCGGCAATTGAAAGACCGCGAGACAAAAGGCGGGCTCGGCATTCCGGGGACCAATATGGCGCTGTTTCATTGCCGCGACGAGTCGGTCCGGCAGTTGATGTTCCAGGTCGTGCATTTGGAAACGCCGAGTGCGGTCAAGGGCATGGACGGCGGGGACGTGCAGATGAAACATCTCCTGTTGATGCTGACGCCTGTGGAATTAAGTGAGCGCGAACAGGAGATCATGAGCTTGATCAGTTCGAGCCTCATTGAAAGCGAAGCCGCGATGATGATTTTTTCGTCGTCGAATGAAAAGGTCATCCGCGGCAAGTTGGAAGAGTTGTTTTATGAATACCTACAAAATAATTTGATGAAGGAATGATGCGATATGAAACAAGCGATTCATTTTGGAGCAGGGAATATCGGCAGAGGGTTTATCGGGGCGTTGTTCTCGGAATCCGGCTATCACGTAAGTTTTGTCGATGTGGCGGAACAAGTCATCGACCAATTGAACGAACAAGGCCAGTACCGCGTGAACTTGGCGCAGGAGTCGGAAGAAAGCGTATTGGTGGAGAATGTGTCGGGCATCAATAATATGAAGGACGAGGCCGCGGTCATTGCGAAAATCCAGCAAGCGACGTATTTGACGACGGCGATCGGGCCGAATATTTTGCCGCGCATCGCGCCGTTGATCGCACAGGGAATTGAAGCGCGCGTCAATGGCAGTTTGACTGCGGGAGCGGATTTGGTTCCGGCATCGGATTTGGATGTCGCTACGGACATGAGTGCAGGTTCGGAAAAATTATACATCATTGCCTGTGAAAACCAGATCGGTGCGACCGATATTTTGAAAGGGCATATTTTGAGCCATTTGAGCGACGAAGCGAAAGCCAATCTGGCCGGGAAAGTGTATTTCTTCAACTCGGCGGTCGACCGCATCGTGCCGATCCAGGAAGGCCATTCACTCGATGTGCTAGTCGAGCCGTATTACGAATGGGTCGTCGAGACGACGGAAGACATTCCTGACGTTTCCGGCATGACAATTGTCGAAGACTTGGCGCCGTTCATTGAGCGCAAGCTGTTCACGGTCAATACGGGTCATGCGGTCATCGCATATTACGGCTATTTGGCGGGCAAAACGACGATCGATGAAACTTTGGCCGACCCGGAAATCGAACGCGAAGTGCGGGAAACCTTGAAAGAGACGGGGGCGTACCTCGTGAAGCAATACGGCTTGGACGAACAGGAACACCTCGCGTATATCGATAAAAACATCGCGCGCTTCAAAAACGCCTATTTGAACGACGGCGTCACGCGCGTCGGCCGCGCGCCGATCCGCAAGCTCGGCCCGGAAGACCGTTTGGTGCGCCCGGCTGTGCAAGCGCATAAAGCGGGGCTGCCTTATTCGCATCTCGCCAAGGCGATCGCGGCGGCGATGCTGTTCGATTATGCAGAAGACGAAGAAGCGGTGAAAATCCAAGAGATGATCGCACAAGGCGGGCCGGAGCGCGTGTTGACAGAAGTCAGTGGGCTTGAAGCCGACAGCGAACTGGCGAAAGAAGTTGTACGCCAGTATGAGGCGTTGAAAAAGTAGTTGTCCCTGTGCACCACACAATTCGCTGCTGTCCCTGTGTTAGACACAATTTGCCGGCCAGGATTCCTGTCGCGGGGGCATTTGGTTGTCCGTGCGTCCCTGTGTCAGACACAATTCCATACGTGACGGTATACTTTTTGTCAGTATGTGCAGTTAAAGTGCGTACTTCCCAAGGTGTATGCGAGGACGTACACTTGGGTTGCATCAAAATACGCATATGAGGAGATACACATAGATGAAATTACAACTAGCATTGGATTTAGTAGATATTCCGCAAGCCATCGAATTGATTAAAGAAGTCGAAGGGTCGATCGATATCGTGGAACTGGGCACACCGGTCATTAACCAAGAGGGATTGAAAGCCGTTCGTGAAGTGAAAGCGGCGTTTCCGCACTTGGAAGTATTGGCGGATGTGAAAATTATGGACGCGGCGGCTTATGAAGTCGGCAATGCCGCAGCTGCAGGAGCGGACATCATCACGATCCTCGCGCAAGCGGAAGATTCGTCGATCAAAGGCGCGGTCGAGGAAGCGAAGAAACTCGGCAAGAAAATCCTGGTCGACATGATCGCGGTGAAAGACATCGAAACACGTGCCGCTGAACTGGACGTGCTTGGAGCGGATTATATTTGCGTCCACACGGGCTATGATTTGCAGGCGGAAGGCAAAGATTCATTCGCAGACTTGCGCACCATCAAAGCGGTCGTGAAAAATGCGAAAACAGCGATTGCTGGCGGCATCAAACTTGAAACTTTGCCGGAAGTGATCGAAGCGCAGCCGGATTTGATCATTGTCGGGGGCGGCATTACGTCTAAAGACGATAAGCAATCAGAAGCGGCGAAAATCAAAGCGCTCATGAACGAAAGCGTGACGGTTTAACGTGAACGCTTCCGGATTCATGAATGAAATTTCAGCTGAATTGTCGCATACACTCGGGCATGTGGACGACGCGGAAGCTTCCCGATTGGTCACTGCCATGGAACAAGCCGGCAAGATTTTCGTAGCAGGGGGCGGCCGCTCGGGGTTCATGGCCAAAGCGTTCGTCATGCGTATGGTGCATATGGGCTTGAACGCCTATGTTGTCGGCGAAACGGTGACACCGAGTTTGCAGGAAGATGATTTATTCATCGTCGGCTCAGGCTCCGGTGAAACGGGCAGCTTGCTTGCGATGACGGAAAAAGCCAAAGCGATCGGCGCAACGGTCGCGGCGGTGACGACCAATCCCGAGTCGTCGATCGGCAAGCTCAGTAATCTCCACATCACCATTCCGGCGCAAGCGAAAGCGGATGGCGCGAGCGGCAAGTCCATCCAACCGATGGGCTCGTTGTTCGAGCAATCGCTATTGGTGGTGTATGACGCGCTCGTCTTGACGTACATGGAACAGCAAGACATTACAGCCGATGCGATGTTCGGCACACATGCCAATTTGGAATAGCACAGAGAATAAGCTTGAGGCTGGAAACGATTCCGTCTCAAGCTTATTTTTCATGCCGAGCTTACCTATTGGACAACTCGCTCACAGAGGTGCAAAATTGGTGGAATAGGGAACTGCGGTGACAGCGCAGGTTTGATTGAAGTGAATGACGAGCCGCTGAATGCGTAGCTTAATTGGAATAAAAGGCCCGTCAAAGAAAATAGTATGTTGTGAAGGAGCAAGTGTATGTATAAAATGATCGCAATTGATTTAGATGGAACATTGCTGACGGATGAGTTGGCGGTGACAACGGATACGATGGCAGCGATTCGGCAGTCAATGGAGCTCGGGGTCGTCGTGACGATTGCGACGGGAAGAATGTACCCGTCCGCACAGCGCATCGCCTTGGAATTGGGCCTCGATGCCCCGATGATCACGTACCAGGGGGCGATGATCAAATCGGCGACCAGCGGAGAAGTGCTGCGTGAGCGTGTCGTGCCGTACGACATCGCGCAAAAGTGCATCCACCTGGCAGCGGAGAAGCAAATGCATATCCAAGTCTACCAGGATGATGTGCTCTACAGCGCCGTGGATAATGAGCAGGTAAGGGCTTATTCCAAAGAGGTCGGCGTGGGCTACAAAATTGAACCGGATCTCCTCGGACTCGCGAAAAATGGCTTCATGAAATTGCTGTTTATCGACGAACCGCATGCACTCGCGCCGGTGCAGGCGGAATTGCAGGCGGTGCTCGGCGACGAGGCATGCGTCGAGAAATCCAAACTGCGCTACCTCGAAGTGACGCATCCGGAAGCGAATAAAGGCAGTGCCTTGAACTTTTTGGCTGAACAGCTCGGCATCGACCGCTCACAAGTCATCGGCATCGGTGACAACCATAACGATACCGAACTGGTCAAAGCGGCGGGCTTCGGCATCGCCATGGGCAACGCCGTGGGCGAATTAAAAGAGCTCGCGGATTACACAAGCCTATCGAATAACGAAGAAGGCGTGCTGCACGTCCTCAATAAATTCATTTTGGAACCACGCGCAGCAGCTGTTGATGCGGCGCGGTAAGCGAGGCGAAATACGGATTTCCGTTGAATAAAAATCATGAAATACGATAAAGATGGAGTGGAAGCGAATGCCCAATTTGGGAGAAAAGACATTTAATTGCGAAAAAGAATTGACCCTTTCCATCATCGGCGGAAAGTGGAAGATGCTCGTGTTGTGGCATTTGGGGAAATCCGGCACGAAGCGCTTCGGCGAGTTGAAAAAACTCATGCCTGGCATCACCCAACGAATGTTGGTCAACCAATTGCGTGAACTGGAAGATCATTTGATCGTCCACCGCGAAGTGTATCCGGTCGTGCCGCCGAAAGTGGAGTATTCGCTGACGGAACAAGGCGAGAGCCTCATGCCGATCTTGGACTCGATGTATGACTGGGGCAAAGGGTATATGGAACGGAATTTGTAGTTGTTGGTGTCCCTGTGTTAGACACTATTCCGACCGCATCCTAGCAGCCGAAAAGGCGCTGGGATGCGGTTTTTTGGTTGCCGGGGCGTGCTTGCGCCCCTGTGTGCCACACAATTCGGGAAAAGATTTGCATAGATATGGAAGTTGCTTGATAATCGTACGAGGGTCGCTTCCAGGCACATTCTGGAAGTAGAGTGGAGAAGTTGAAAAGTTATAGGAGGTTCGATAGATGAAGAAATGGCATATGGGATTAATGGCAACTGCTGTATTTCTAGTAGGCTGCAGTGAGGATAAAGTAGAACAAACGGCGACAGAGTCGACAAATACGAGTGAGCAAGTTGCTGAAGTGGAAGAACTGGAAGTCCCTGAATACAGCATTGTCGAAATGGACGTTTTTGAAGATGAGGGAATTATACGCCGTGATTATTGGGTACTCCCTGATGACATTTTTATTTCTGAAGAACAGATTGAATTATTGATTACCGATGCAGTCGATCGGGCTAAGGAGGACGGGCCGTACAATTCTGTCTTGATTTACGTTATTGATGATGAGCGGTCAGTGGATGAACTTCGGAAGTTTACAGAGGGCCAGCACTCCCCATATGGAAATTGGGCGCGATCGAGTGAGGTGGAAGCGGGTGACTACTCGAATCATGAACTTGTCATTGAAACAGGCTCAATCAGCAATGACCAAATCCCCGCCGACTATGAAGAAGGAGCATATCCTACTAAAGAAGAACTGGATGTATTTTACTTTATATTAGATAAAATACATGAAGAGCTTGATAGTGCAGGTCCAGAAGAATTCATCGATGGGGACAAAATCGTGAGGGAATCGGCACAAGAGCTGTCGATCAGCTACGAGGAAGCTGAAGCCATTATGGATAAAGCCAGGAACCGTTGACAGAACTGGTTTGGATCTGTCCCTGTGTTAGACACAATTCCCGGCAGCCGAAAAGGCGCTGGGATGCGGTTTTTCGGTTGCCGGGGCTTGCGTGCGCCCC
>JBNJJS010000022.1:0-14941 GCA_051750505.1 Bacillota bacterium | reverse complement strand
GATCACCCAAGGGCGACCATCGCAAAAGCCGTTCACGCGCCAAGGCGCTCGTGACGTCTTTCGTTGACGTTTTGCTGTTCAGTTTTCAAGGTTCATGTTTGCTGTCGTTCCTGACGACTCTTACTATATTAAAGCACAGTCTTTGGAAAGTCAATGCTTTTGGTAAAATAAATTATATCTAAAAACCTTTCTTCATTCCTCCTTCTTTTTCATCAAAGAAAAAGAAGTTATTCAACCCTTTAAAACATAAAGGTCAAACAACTTCCTTCTATATAAGCATGTTTTTCGGAAAACAACATAACTATACAAATATCATTATTTGTCAGAATATTTTCCATTTATCAAGAGCTTAGGAAAGTTCACGACGGCCTTCAAGTGCTTTCGAAAGTGTTACTTCATCCGCATACTCCAAGTCGCCTCCGACAGGAAGCCCGTGGGCAATACGTGTCGTCCGGATGCCCGAAGGCCTTACCAGCCGAGAGATATACATCGCGGTCGCTTCCCCTTCGATCGTCGGGTTCGTCGCCAAAATCAGTTCTTTTACTTGCTCGTCTTGAAGACGTGTCAAAAGTGACGGTACGTTGATATCTTCCGGCCCGATGCCATCCATTGGCGAGATAGCGCCTTGCAGTACGTGATAAAGGCCCGTGTAATCACGCATCTTTTCCATCGCGATGACATCTTTCGGATCCTGGACCACACAAATCATCGACCGGTCGCGACTCGTATCTTGGCAAATCTGGCACGGGTCGACATCCGTGATATGGCCGCAAACTGAACAAAAGCTCAAATTGCGTTTGGCGTCGACCAATGCTTTCGCAAAATCAAGCACCGTGTCTTCTTTCATTCCGAGCACAAAAAATGCCAGCCGGGCCGCTGTTTTCGGCCCGATCCCTGGCAACTTCATGAAACTTTCCATCAATTTGGAAATAGGTTCCGGGTAGTGCATTATCGCTTACCTCCTAGAACATGCCTGGGATATTCAAGCCTTTCGTGAATTTCCCCATTGTGGAATTCGCATGCTCATCCGCTTTTTTAAACGCTTCGTTTGTTGCGACGATCAATGTATCTTGCAGCATTTCCACATCTTCCGGGTCTACGACTGCCGGGTCCAATGCGATATCAAGAACTTCCTTATGTCCGGAAACTGTTACTTTAACCATTCCGCCGCCTGCTGTTCCTTCAAATTTCAATGTGCCGAGCTCTTCTTGAGCCTCCGCCATTTGTTTTTGCATTTTCTGCATTTGTTTCATCATGCCTTGCATATTTCCTCCACCACGCATAATTGGTTCCTCCTCAAATTTTGTATTCGTTAATCATCATGGACTTCGACAAAATCTTTGCCGAAGAGCCGCTCCGCCTCAGAGACGAATGGATCTTCTTCAGGGCTTGCGCCGTCACCGGAAAATGGATTCTCTTCCTGTCCTTCCGCTTCCTGCGTGTCGCCTTCATTTTTCAAGCCGCCGTTGCGGATAAACTCTTCACGGATTTTCAGCCAATTGGCGTCCGGCACATAAACCGGCGTGTAAGCCTTGCCCGTATACTGCTCAAGCAATTGGCTGAACGCTGCGGCAAAAGTCTGATTTTCAGAAGCCATCTGGCAATGAATATCATACTTGAATTTTAACACAAAAGCATCCGGGGATGCCGCCACCGGCTCGGCATCGTTGAGAAGTGCCGAATGCGAGCGCTGCAATTGCCCCATCACGGTCGCCCAATTGGTTTTGATCGCCTGGATATCCGGCTTCGTCGCGTTTTTCAGCACTTCCTGAATGCGCCCGGTTGGAATTTTAAAGGCGCTTTGCGAACGCTGGCGCTTTTTCTGCTCTGCTTGAGGCGCCGCATTACTCGAGCCGCCGCCTTCTTTCATTTGTTGCTGAAGTTCGCGCACCAATTGCTCGAGGCTCGCGACTTTCGCTTCAAGTTCAGGCGACGGTGCACCCGCCCCGATTGTTTGTACGGGAGCGTCTGCTTGCACCATCTTCAATAGGGCGGTTTCCATATAGATTTTCGTATGGTTCGAGAAGCGCATCTCCTGCTGGGTCTTTGTTAAAATATCGATCCAGTTATAGAGCGTCGACGCTTCAAACTGTTCCGCCAGCTCTTCGAAACGCGGTTCAAAGGCGGCTAGCTCGAGCATGTCGCGCAACCCTGGCGCCGTTTGGATCAATAACAGATCCCGGAAGAACGTAATGAAATCCTCCACTAAGCGAACCGGGTCTTTGCCGTCGCGCACCAATTGCTCAAGCAAGGTCAATGCTTGGCCGACGTCTTTTTTCAATAGCGCTTCGGCAATGCCGTAAAACATGTCCTGGCTGATGGAGCCGGTGACCAGAAGCGCATCTTCAATGGTCATTTCATCTCCACTGAACGATACCACCTGGTCGAGCAAACTGAGCGCATCACGCATGCCGCCCGCTGCTGCCTGGGCAATGATCTTCAGCACTTGTTCATTATAAGGAATCTTTGCATCTTCCAATACGGTAATCATCCGCGCGACGATGTCTGCTTGCGTATGCGATTTAAAATCGAAACGCTGGCAGCGGGAAATAATGGTCAGCGGCAATTTATGCGGCTCGGTTGTCGCCAAAATGAAGACGACGTGTTCCGGCGGCTCTTCCAATGTTTTCAACAACGCGTTGAAGGCGCTGTTCGATAACATATGCACTTCATCAATGATATATACTTTGAAGCGGGAATTGGCTGGAGAAAAACGTACTTTCTCGATAATTTCCCGCATTTCCTCGACCCGCGAATTGGAAGCCGCATCGAATTCAATGACGTCTGTATTCGAGCCTTCGTCGATGCTCCGGCAAGAAGAACATTCATTGCACGGTTCCGCTGCCGGGGCTTGTTCGCAATTCAGCGCTTTGGCGAAAATCTTCGCCGCACTCGTCTTCCCGGTACCTCTGGGGCCGGAGAATAAATACGCATGGGTCGTTTTATCATAAAGGAGAGCATTCTGAAGGGTTTGTTTGACATGCGTCTGGCCGGTCATTTCCGAGAAATTCCGCGGTCTGTACACACGGTAAAAAGCTTGATACGCCACCTTGTTCTCCCCTTTTAAAAAGTCTTTGTTCCGTCCTTCCATTATACCATAAAGAGGGCGTGTTCCCGAATCATTTCACCGGGTAATGTGCCATTTGGACAGAAAAAAACCTGCCCGCAAACTGCGGACAGGTTTGAAACTTTTAGTTTATACCGTGCACCTTTCTTCGACTGCTGTACACAAGCGTTACCCATGTCGCTGGCTCGATCTAGGCAACCCCGCGGCACATAAGAAGTACCACTTAATGCTGCTTCCTTCCGGACCTGACATGGTTCATGGGTTCCCATTGCGCAGGACCCAGATGTCAACACTACGTGCATGAGGCAGACCTTGCATACAAACAGCCTCAGAAAGGAATTCAGTCCTGCTAGAGCGGATTGCAGGTTACAGGACACCGCTACCTTCCCACCTAGCACGGCATTTACTAGTATACGTAGTACGGAAGGAAAAATCAAATATAAAGTTAAAGTGAATATAAAACCTATTCTGACCGGGCGTATTGCCGTTTGTAAATCATTCTTTTTACGATTCCCTCAAAAAATACGATTTTTTCTTTTAAAACTGTTGACGTGTTTTTAAATCCGTGATAAATTATATCTTGTCCAACACGGAGGAATACCCAAGTTTGGCTGAAGGGATCGGTCTTGAAAACCGACAGGGGAGTCAAATCCCGCGGGGGTTCGAATCCCTCTTCCTCCTCCATTTTTTGAATAACTACGCGCATGTAGATATGAGGTTGATTCGTTGTTTACACAACGAATTTTTCTTCCCATCAATATGTCCGAATATTACGATATATCCCACAGGATTCTTCCTGTGGGTCTTTTATTGTGTTATTTCCCGGGAAATAAAAGAAGCGGAGACAATTGTCTCCGCTTTTCTAGCGTTTCAACACAGCGGTCTGTTGCATGAACTTGCCGATGCGTTCCACGATTTGCTCTGAACAATCGGGATCGTTCATCAAATCATAGTCGTTGATGTTAAGGCGCAGCACGGGACAGGCGTTGAACGAGTCGATCCAGCGCTCGTAGCGTTCGTGCATTTCCAGCCAGTATTCAACAGGCGTCTGCTGTTCCATCGCGCGGCCGCGTTCTTGAATGCGCCCGAGGATGTCTTCAATCGACCCTTCGAGATAAATCAACAAATCCGGATGCGGGAAATAGGGCGTCATGACCATCGCATCGAATAGGTTGGTATACGTCTCATAATCCACTGCATTCATCGTGCCTTTTTCCTGATGCATTTTCGCGAAAATGCCGGTGTCTTCATAAATCGAGCGGTCTTGGATAAAGCCGCCGCCGTATTCGAACATGCGCTTTTGCTCTTTGAAGCGCTCTGCAAGGAAATACACTTGCAGATGGAAGCTCCATTTCTCGAAATCATCGTAAAACAAATCAAGATAGGGGTTGCCATCTACGTTTTCAAAAGATGTGCGGAATTGCAGTGAATCCGCAAGTGCTTTAGTCATCGTCGATTTGCCGACGCCGACCGTTCCGGCGATGGTGATGACAGCATCTTTTGGGATGCCGTACTTGTCTCGCAAATTTTCATTCATATTGATAAGCTCCTTTTTTCAAGCGTGCCTTCCACATGAGTGAGAATCACTTCGAGGTCGGAACGGTTTTGCACAAAATCAAGTTCGTCTCCGTTAAAGCGCAGTACCGGAATTTCCGGATGCTCGCGCTCGAAACGTTCGATGAATTCATGGTAGTCTGCAGACAATTGTTCCATGTAATCGGGCGTGATCATCTGTTCGAATTCACGGCCGCGCAATTTGATGCGCTTCATCAAGGTATCGAGGCTCGCGTGCAAATAAATGACCATGTTCGGCTTCGGCATATCGGCCGTCAGGATTTTATAGATCGCTTCGTATTTGGCGTATTCTTCTTCAGGCAGCGTCCGTTTGGCGAAGATCAGGTTTTTGAAGATATGATAATCTGCAACGACCGGCTCCTGGTTGGAGATGAATTTCTTTTGGATATCGCTCAATTGCTTATAGCGATTGCACAGGAAGAACATTTCCGTCTGGAAGCTCCACTCCTCGATATCTTCGTAAAATTTATTCAAAAACGGATTTTCATCCACGATTTCCTTCAGCAGTTGAAATTGGTGTTGCTCTGAAAGTGCTTTCGTCAGCGAGGTTTTCCCCACTCCGATCGGACCTTCTACGGTGATAAATGGCACCGGCACAAGAAGTCCCCCTTCTTCGATTCAAGTAAAATGCAATGCCATTTATTTTATCATATCCACCAAATTAAAAGTAGAGCCAAATGGCGTTCGAAATTGCATGCAGATTCGAGTTCTTTATCTCGATTAAAAAATGATACACTGAAAGTCGAGGAGCGATGAATCATGAACGGAATGGAAAAAGATCATTATTTTATGGGGCTGGCGATTGAAGAAGCCCAAAAAGCAGCCCAAAAAGGTGAAGTGCCGATCGGCGCGGTCATCGTCCAAGGTGACCGCGTCATTGCGCGCGCCCATAATTTGCGTGAAACGACGCGCAATGCGGTCACCCATGCCGAATTGCTCGCAATCCAACAAGCGTGTGAAGCACTCGACAATTGGCGCCTTGAAGACACAAAGCTTTACGTTACGTTAGAGCCTTGCCCGATGTGCGCCGGCGCTATTTTGCAGTCGCGCATCCCGCATATCGTCTACGGCGCGCGCGATAGCAAGGCAGGTTGCGTCGATTCACTGTACCGCTTACTGAACGACGAGCGCTTCAACCATCAATGCGAAGTGACGGAAAACGTCATGGCGGATGAGTGCGGCGGATTGCTCACCCAGTTTTTCCGCGATTTGCGAAAACGGAACAAAGAGAAACGGAAAACCCAGTCCTAGGGTTTTCCGTTTTTTCATGCGAGAAATTCCTCAATCAAGTGATTGACGATAGTTGGTTGCTCATGATGCACCCAATGCGTCGCCTCCCCGATCCATACAAGTTCTCCTTGTGCACAAAATTTCAGGCTTTCTTTGGCGAGCATGGGTGATAGAAATTGATCTCCCATGCCCCACAAAATACGTACAGGAATTTCGATTTCTTTGTCCGGAATTTGCTGGAAACTGCCTTTGCGAATGGCGCGGTACCAATTGAGCATGCCTGTCACCGCTCCTGGCTGACGCCAAGCTTCCCGATAGGCTTCCAGCTCTTCCCGCGAAAAAGCATCTGGTTCTGCAGTCGTTTCCATCGCCTGTTGCATCATTCTGTAATCACTCGTAGCCATCAGTTTCTCCGGTACTTCCGCCAGCTGGAAAAAGGCCATGTACGAACTTTTCACCCATTGCAGCGGATTTTTCATCATGACACGCGGCATTGCGGCCGGATGCGGCATATTAATGGCGACGAGCTTTTTGACATACTGTGGTTTGGTCGCTGCCAGATGCCATGCCACCGCCCCTCCCCAGTCGTGGCCAATGACATATGCCGATGTTTCACCAAACGCTCCAATCAAGCCACCAATATCGTCGCGCAGTTTGTCGATGGTATAGTCTTCAATTTTTTCCGGCTTATCACTCAAATTATATCCCCGCTGGTCCGGTGCCACAACGCGATAGCCCCGCGCAGCAAGTGCCTCCATCTGGTGGTGGACTCCATATGAAAATTCCGGGAAGCCATGCAATAAAACAACGAGGTCCCCATCTTCCGGGCCGGCTACTGCTGTGTGAAGGCGAATGCCATTCGTTTCGATGAAGCGAAAATCCACATCTTGCATATCAACCACTCCTTTCCTTGTTTCTAGTTGTCTACCCTTTTCCCACGAAAAAAAGACCCGAAATCCATTCGGGTCTTTTCGTTCAGCGGATCGTCGTTTTTCCGCCCATATAAGGTTGCAAGACTTCAGGAATGGCAACAGAGCCATCTTCCTGCTGGTAGTTCTCAAGCAATGCTGCCACTGTGCGTCCGACAGCGAGTCCGCTGCCGTTCAGCGTATGGACAAACTCCGGCTTGCCTTTCGCTTCGCGGCGGAACTTGATGTTCGCACGGCGCGCCTGGAAATCTTCGAAGTTTGAGCAAGAAGAAATCTCACGGTACGTCTCCTGCGTCGGGATCCATACTTCAATATCGTATTTCTTCGCTGCAGTAAAGCCAAGGTCTGCCGTGCACATCTTCAAGACGCGGTATGGAAGTCCCAACAGCTGCAGCACTTTCTCCGCATGCCCCGTTAGTTTCTCAAGCTCGTCATAAGAGTCTTCCGGTTTCACAAAGCGCACCAGCTCAACTTTATTGAATTGATGCTGTCTAATCAATCCACGCGTATCCCGTCCTGCAGAACCCGCTTCAGAGCGGAAATTCGCGCTGTAAGAAGCGAAGGCTTGCGGCAGCATATCCGCAGTTAAAATATCATCGCGGTAGAAGTTTGTCACCGGTACTTCAGAAGTCGGGATGAGGAAATAATCTTCCTTCTCGATCAAGAACGCATCTTCCTCGAACTTCGGCAATTGCCCTGTGCCGGTCAAGCTTTCGCGGTTGACCATATACGGCGGCAGCATTTCCTCGTAGCCATGCTCCTCCTGGTGAAGGTCCATCATGAAATTGATAAGTGCGCGCTCGAGACGTGCGCCAAGCCCGCGGTAGAATACGAAACGGCTGCCGGTCACTTTAGCGGCGCGCTCGAAATCGACGATGTTCAAGTCGGTCGCGATGTCCCAGTGGGGTTTAGCCTCAAAGCCAAACTCCGGCTTGTCGCCCCATGTACGGATTTCTTCATTATCGTCTTCGGAATCGCCGAACGGCACGCTGTCGTGCGGAATGTTCGGCACGCGCATCATGATGTAGTCGAGTTTTTCTTCCACTTCGCGCAGCTCATCGTCGATCGCTTTAATCTGGTCGCCGACTTCGCGTGTTTTCGCGATCGCCTCATCTGCATTTTCCTTGTTGCGTTTCATGACAGCGATCTGCTGGGACGCTTCGTTGCGCTCCGCTTTCAATTTCTCGGTCTGGACAATCAGCTCACGGCGCTTCTGGTCGAGCGCCCCGAAATCATCGAGTACGGAAATGTCTTCCCCGCGCTTTCCGAGCTTCGTTTTCACTTGTTCAAAATTTTCCCGTACAAAACGGATATCCAACATAGAAATTCCTCCTTAAGTATTCGTCAAATAAGAAAAACAACGCAAAAATAGCCCCCGTCCCCTGGTAAAGGGACGAGAGCTACCCGCGTTGCCACCCTGATTGATCGGCAAAAAGCCAATCCTCTTCATCACATAACGGCATTAAAACCGGCACTGGCTTATCGCCATGCAACTCCGGGGTGGATTCAAACGCGTTTCACACCGGTTCGCACCAACCACCGGCTCTCTTCTGGAAAAACTGCGCCTTACTATTCCCATCAACGTTTCTTCTTTGAAATTACTCATATTTTACTATAATGAGCCTCGATTGGCAAGAGTGCCCTATTTTCCACCATGTCCAGAAACAGCTGCATCAAGCGGTGATCGCCGGTCAGTTCCGGATGGAATGAACAGCCAAGAAATGGCCCGCTCCGTGCCAACACAATGCGCCCCTCGTATTCGCACAAGACTTCCACATCCGCACCAGCACGCACGATATGCGGCGCACGGATAAACACTGCCGGAAACGGCGCATCAATTCCCACAATATCCAGATCCGCTTCAAAGCTATCCACTTGCCTGCCGAAAGAATTGCGTGCAACTGTCATCTCCATGACACCTAGATGCGCTGCTTCCTGTCCTTCAATTTCTTTTGCCAGCAGTACGAGCCCCGCGCAAGTTCCGAACATCGGCTTCTCGGCCTGAGCAAATTGTTTCAATGGCTCCAGTAATTCCGCACGATCGATCAAGCGGCGCATCGCCGTGCTTTCTCCGCCTGGCAGCACCAAACCGTCGAGGTCTGCCAAATCGGCTGCTTTCTTCACCACGAGGGCCTCCGCTCCGCACGTCTGAATCGCCTGTACATGCTCACGCACCGCGCCCTGCAGCGCCAATACACCGATTTTCATCGTTACCAGCCTCTTTCCTGCATGCGGTCAGCCGCACCGATCGTCGCCATTTCCAAACCTTTCATTGCCGGCCCAAGATCTTTCGACAATTTCGCGATCAACGCATAATCCTGATAATGAGCCGTCGCTTCGACGATGGCACGCGCAAAACGCTCGGGCTGGTCGGACTTAAAGATGCCGGATCCGACAAAGACGCCGTCCGCACCGAGTTCCATCATGAGCGCTGCATCCGCTGGTGTCGCGATGCCCCCTGCCGCAAAGTTGACGACCGGCAAACGGCCGAGCAATTTCACTTCTTTCAAAAACTCATAAGACGCACCTAAGTCTCTCGCGGCTGTCATCAATTCGTCTTCGCCCATTGCGACGATATTGCGCACTTCGGCATTCACTTGGCGCAAATGGCGCACCGCTTCGACGATGTTCCCTGTGCCGGGCTCGCCTTTGGTGCGCAGCATCGATGCCCCTTCCCCGATTCGCCGTGCCGCTTCCCCGATATTGCGGCAGCCGCAGACGAACGGCACCGTGTAATCATTTTTCAGCAAGTGAAATTCCTCATCCGCCGGTGTCAGCACTTCGCTTTCGTCGATATAGTCGACGCCCATCGCTTCTAGCACGCGCGCTTCTGTAATATGGCCGATGCGCGCTTTCGCCATGACCGGAATCGACACCGCATTCATCACTTCTTCAGTGATGCGCGGGTCCGCCATACGGGCAACGCCGCCTTCTTTGCGGATATCGGATGGGACGCGCTCAAGCGCCATAACAGCCGTCGCCCCCGCCGCTTCTGCAATTTTCGCCTGTTCTGCATTGACCACGTCCATAATGACGCCGCCTTTTTGCATTTCTGCCATACCGCGCTTCACTCGATCTGTGCCTTTTTCACTCATCTGAAAATTCCTCCCTTTTGTTGGTTGTTTTCAGTATAATAGAAAGTGACCATATAAAAAGACTCAGTTTACAATATTTTAAAAGGTCAGATGGAGGAATCCTGATGGATATGCTTATGTTCCAACTGCAGAAACACTCGACAACACCCCTTTATAAGCAGCTTTATCGTGAAATCCGCACCGCCATCACTGCCGGCAAAATTGCGGTCGACACCAAACTTCCAAGCAAACGCAAACTGGCAGAGTATTTGCAGATCAGTCAAACAACTGTTGAACTTGCCTATTCGCAATTGGTCGCAGAAGGCTTCATCGAGCCCCGCCCGCGCAAAGGCTTTTTCACTATGCCGGTTGAAGAGCTTGCCTATTTGGATTTGCCTCAAGAAGAAGCAGCCATACGTGATGTGCCTAAAACAAGCTATGTATATGATTTCAACCCAGCACGCATCGATACCCGTTCGTTTCCGTTCCCCACATGGCGCAAAACAGCCCGGGAAGTGATTGATGAAGAAAACCACGAACTCTTACTCGCAGGGCATCCCCAGGGAGACGAGTCACTGCGCATTGAAATCGCCCGTTATTTGTACCAATCCCGCGGTGTAGTATGTAAGCCGGAACAAATCATTGTCGGCTCCGGGACCGAGCAATTGATGCCGCTGTTGATCCGGTTATTTGATAAGAATTTAAGCTTCGGTTTTGAAAACCCAGGATATGCCCTAACCCATAGCATTTTCGAACACGACGACAGAGAAGCTTTTCCGATTGCCGTCGATGAAGATGGCATCAACGTGCAGGAACTGGATAAAACCGGCGTTGACATTGCCTATGTCACCCCGTCCCACCAATTCCCGACAGGTTCGATTTTAAGTGCCACGCGCCGCGCACAACTGCTTAACTGGGCTGCCGCTAAAACTCACCGCTTTATCATCGAAGACGATTACGACAGCGAATTCCGCTATACGAGCCAACCGATTCCTGCCCTGCAAAGCATGGACGTAGGGGGGCGGGTCATCTACATTAGCACCTTTTCAAAATCCATCATGCCCTCATTGCGCATCGCCTATCTCGTGTTACCGCCGCGGCTATTGAACGCTTACCGCAAGACTTTTTTGCATTACACATCCACCGTGCCGCGCATCGATCAGCAAATCGTGGCGCTGTTCATGCAAAAAGGCCATTTTTCACGGCATTTAAACCGCATGCGCAAACTGTACCGGAAAAAACTCGAATGCCTGACGCAAGCACTTGTCCCTTATCACCCAATAGTGACTGTTTCTGGTGAGCAAGCAGGTATGCACGTCGTTTTGACCATCGATACCGAACGCACAGAACAAAGCTTAGTTTCCTTAGCAAACGATGCAGGCATCCGTGTATTTGCAATGCAGAATTACGACCTGCTAAAGCAAAAACCCATTTTACCAAAAATCGTCCTCGGTTTTGGCGGCTTGGATGAAAGTGAAATCCAGCAGGGCATCGACCTATTAATGGAATGCTGGCACATACAAAAAACCAGCTCATCCGCTAAGGAATGAGCTGGTTTTCTTAAAATAAGCCTTTAATGAAATCGACAGCGCCTTTCATGGAAAGCGTAAACCAATTGGCGCGCTCGACTGTTTCTATCGCTGCTACATCAAAGGCTGGCTTTTCATCTTTTAAATATTCCACTTCATTGCCTTCAGGCGTCAAAACTTTCACTTTGCCAACCAGCTGATCTTCTTCCACCGCTGCCTCAATCGGAGCTTCTTCCAACTCGAGCTCCGTGCGGTATGACTCTTGTTCAGCCGACGGCACCATCAAACGAACCGGATCTTCAACCGCTACAGCGACTTGCTCTTTTTCGCCTTTTGCAACAGGAATGGATTCCTGTCCCATAAATTGTTGGCCGGCTTTCATGATTTCCGTTTCTTGAAATTCAAAGCCGTGATCCAATAATGCACGTGTGGCGTCAAAACGAGCCTGATACGAACCTTCCCCTTTAGCATCGACCGCTTTCATGACTACCGCAATCAACCGGGTCCCGTCGCGTTGTGCAGTCCCTGCAAAAGAATGGCCCGCAAAATCGGTCGTTCCAGTTTTCAATCCGTCCATTCCTTCATATTCATGCTCCATTCCGGGAAGCATCGTATTCCAATTAACCATGCGAATCTGATCAGGCGTTCCTTTCCGGAACATCAATTCCGGTATTTTAGCAGTATCCAGAATTTCCGGATAATCCTCCAGCAGCGCTTTGGTCAAAATGGCCACCGAACGAGCCGACATTTTATTTTCTTCGTCTTCTCCCGTCCCTTCAGGATGCATGCCCAAAAGAAATGAATTATTGAGCCCTGTAGAATTGACGAAGTGCGCGTCTTCAATGCCCATCTCCTTCGCCTTATCATTCATCATCTGGACAAACTCTTTCTCAGTACCGGCAATCGTTTCTGCAATGCCGATCGTCGCCGCATTCGCCGAATAAATTGCCATCGCTTCATATAATTCTTTCATTGTATATGATCCGTCCCGGCGAAGCGGAACGTTGCTCAGACGCAAATCCTGCGAAATTTGGTGGCTATAATCCGTTACTTCGTATTCATCATCCCAACTGATGACACCTTCCTCAATCGCTTCAAGCAAAAGATATTCACTCATCATTTTGCTCATGGAAGCCACACCCAGCACAGCTTCATCGTTTTGCCCATATAAAATCTGTCCTGTCTCTGCATCTACGACAATTGCCGCGTCCGCCAATACAGGTACAGTTTCTTCCGCTTGTACATGAGTCGGGAGCAATAATATTATAGCAACAGCTGATGCTGTCAACATTTGGGGCCATTTCAATAAACTTTTCACTCGCTTGTCCTCCATCATTTCATTCCTTTTGCTATTTTATCATATTCTTTAAACTCAAAACGAAAAAACACCTCCCCAAAATTTCCTGGAGAGGTGCCTCATATTATACTGAATAATTCGGTGACTCTTTTGTAATTTGTACATCGTGCGGGTGACTTTCAATCAGTCCAGCACCCGTCATGCGGATAAACTGTGCTTCTTCACGAAGTGACTGCAAATCTTTTGTTCCGCAATAACCCATTCCAGCGCGAATGCCACCGAGCAATTGATGGATCGTATCGGTAAGCGGCCCTTTATAAGGCAAACGCCCTTCAATTCCTTCAGGTACCAATTTTTTAGCCTCGTCCTGGAAATAACGGTCTTTCGATCCTTTTTCCATAGAAGCAATCGATCCCATGCCGCGGTACGTCTTAAAGCGGCGTCCTTGGAAGATTTCTGTGTCTCCTGGGCTTTCTGTTGTTCCTGCAAGTAAGCTTCCGAGCATAACAACGTGTCCTCCGGCAGCTAGCGCTTTAATAATATCGCCGGAGAACTTGATGCCGCCGTCTGCGATAATTGCCTTGCCGTGCTTGCGTGCTTCAGTAGCGCAATCGTAAACCGCCGTAATTTGTGGAACCCCTACACCAGCCACAACGCGTGTTGTACAGATAGAGCCTGGCCCAATACCGACTTTAACGATATCAGCACCTGCTTCAATCAATGCTTTCGTTCCGCTCGCAGTTGCCACGTTCCCTGCAACAATTGTCAATTCAGGATATGTTTCTCGAATCTGGCTGACCATATTTAGTACCCCTGCTGAATGACCGTGAGCTGTATCGATGACCACAACATCGACATGGGCTTTCACCAATTGTTCGACGCGTTTCATCGTATCCGACGTAACACCAACAGCAGCACCAGCAAGCAAACGTCCCTGCTCGTCTTTTGCAGCAATCGGGAACTCGATCACTTTCTCGATGTCCTTGATAGTAATAAGGCCTTTTAGCATGCCGTTCTGATCCACAATCGGCAACTTCTCGATTTTGTATTGTTGAAGAATTTTTTCGGCATCTTCTAGAGTCGTCCCGACCGGAGCCGTTACTAACTTCTCTTTCGTCATGACATCTTTAATCTCTAAAGAGTAGTCCTGGATAAAGCGGAGGTCGCGGTTAGTGATAATACCTACCAAAGTAAGATCTTCTTCACTTTGAACAATCGGTACGCCCGAAATACGGTATTTTCCCATCAAATGTTCAGCATCGTAAACCTGGTGCTGAGGAGTCAGGTAGAAAGGATCTGTAATAACGCCATTTTCCGAACGTTTGACAGTCACTACTTGTTCAGCCTGCTCTTCGATGCTCATATTTTTATGAATGACTCCAAGACCACCTTGGCGCGCCATTGAAATAGCCATTTTTGCTTCCGTCACAGTATCCATTCCGGCACTGATAATTGGAATGTTCAACTTGATTTTCGGCGTCAGCTCCACTGACAAATCAATATCCTTCGGCAACACTTCTGAATGAGCTGGCACTAGCAATACATCATCGAAGGTTAACCCTTCTTTAAGAAATTTCGATTCCCACATAATTGACACGCCTCCTGCTTCCTTTTGAATATTATTGTAAGGTTATCAGCGGTTTCAGGGGGTGTCAAGAAACTGATAAAAGTAAAACTATTCCGACTAATGGATCATAAAATTTTCTGTATATCTTTCCCCATTTGCTCCGGCTCAACCTGTGGTTCGTAACGTTGAATAATATTTCCTTGGCGATCAATAAGAAACTTAGTAAAGTTCCATTTAATCTCTCCACTTACGTCGCTTGTGCCCCAAGAAGTCAAATACTTGAAAAGTGGATCAGCGAACTCACCATTTACGTCTATTTTAGAAAAAACCGGAAAGCTCACTCCATAATTCTTACGACAAAACTCCAATGTTTCCTTTTGCGTCTGGAATTCCTGGTCGTTGAATTGCCCGCTGGGGAACCCGAGAATTTCTAAGCCTTCATCTTTATATCTTTCATACAAATGCTGTAAGCCCTCAAATTGCGGAGTTAGCCCACATTTGCTTGCGGTGTTGACAATAATCAATGGTTTCCCTTTAAAATTTTCTAACTGTTCCATGTTGCCATCTGCTTGCTTTACTTCGTAACTATATAAGTTACTCATCTTCATTCCGCCTTTCCTTTTCTTCAGCCTACCTTTGAAAAACTATCTTCACAAGAAATAAGAAAAATTTT
>JBNJJS010000021.1:0-17091 GCA_051750505.1 Bacillota bacterium | reverse complement strand
TGCGCCCCTGTGTGCCACACAATTCAATTCAGCGGAAAAAGCCTTGGACTCTTCAGGAGAGTCCAAGGCTTTTTCGTTTTATCACTCCAGCCCGAACGCTTGCAGGCCGATTTCAGCGAGTTTTGCCTGTCCGGCTTCTGTCGGGTGGATATCTCCGGGCAGGACGTATGTGGCTTGATTGTTGCCGAATGCACTGTAGGCATCGGCGAGTGTGACATCGCTAGTGGAGAAGGACAATGCGGCGAAAGTTGTGTTGATCGGTGGAAGCACTGCATCTGCGACGTAATGGAGCGGGTCATCCAGCTGGAACGGGTTGTACACGTTGTAGAGCACGATCGGCGCGTCTGTCAGTGAACGGATTTCTGCGAGTGTGGCAGCGATATTGGTGAAGACATCGCTGGTGGCCAGCTTTTGCTGCAGGAGTTGCTGGAACAGGTCTTGATTGCCGCCGCTTTCTGCTGCTGCCGACCGCAGGATTTCCAATAGGTCATTGCTTCCGATGGTCACGGCGACGTAATCCGAGTGGATGATCGCTTGCCGGTATTTCTGGCTGGATTGCAACGCCGTCAACAGTTCATCCGATTGCCAGCCGGGAACGCCGAGGTTGCGGACCCGCAAATCGCTCAGTTGGCCGATCACATACGGATAGCTGGTTTTTGCGGGGTTTTGGTTGGTCTGCCCTAAATTGAAGCCGAACGGAATCGAATCGCCGACCGCGACAAGCGACTCTTTGGCGTTATCGCTTTTGGCAAAAGCGGTAGGGGACGCAAGCATACTGACGAGCAACACGGCAGCGATGATTTTAATCAAGCTTTTCATAGAATCCTCCCTTTCTTATTCTTCACATTTAGTATAAAACTAATAGTCCGAATATTCTATAAATATTTTTAGGTCCTGTCTTCATTGCGCATATAGTCACGGGTTACGATAGAGGAATCTGTGGATAGATGCAGAACATAAGCTAGAGGGACTGAACGTGCAATTTGAAACATCCATGGAACTGCAGTGGGTCGTGAAGTTTTTTGGCACACGAAGCGAAGGAGTGGATTGATGATGGAAAAAAGCAGATGGCCGGCTATCGTCGGCGGGGTGCTGGGGTTTGCGGTCGGCATGATCGGCGGGGCGTTTCTCGGCTTGGTGATCGGAGGGACTTTTTTGGGCGGTTTTGATATTTTCGAAATCACCGGTCTTCAAGGGTATGAACTGGCCGCATACGTCGGGGCGTTGCTTGGCGCTATTGCGGGTATCATCTTCGGCGCCAAGCTTGGCATGAGGATAGTGGATAATAAAGGCAAGACACTTTGAACTGATGAGTGCCAGCGCAGGCGAGTGCTGTGTGAAAAGCGGCAGCGGGGAGATTGCGGCTCGGCGTAAGAGGGGCGCTTGCCATGGGTGAAAATGAAACAAGAGCGCAGTTCCAAACTTCATATTAACTAGAAGAAGAATCCCTTTTCGTTGAATGGGGATTCTTGTTTTATTTGAAGAACAGTTTCGGAAGACTGCGTTTAGCCATTTTGCCGGGTGGAGCGACGAACGGTCATTTTGCAAGGCGGCCTGTTCGGGCAATGAATGGGGGATTGAGATGGGGAATATATTATTAATAAGAAATAATTAACATTTTATAATGGTTATTAGTATTAATTGGAAAACTCAAATGATAGAATAAAAGTGAATTTTGAAACTCGGTTTACAAGAAAAGGGGTCTGGATATTGGATACAGGAAAGAAATTAGCAATGGGCGTGCTCGCGGGTGCGTTTGCCTTTCAATCAGCAGGGCTTGTGTCGGCGGATAACGGCGAGCAGTCGACAGGGAAGACGGACCGCGTCATCGTCACGCTCGAACGTGGCGCTGCCAGCAACGCATTCGCGGGGGCGAACACTGAAACTTTGGATGTGGCCGCGGCCAATGAACTGGTAACGATTAAAGTGCCTGAAGGGAAAACGGTGGAAGCTTATATGGAAGAGCTCGGCCAAGAGCCGGGCGTGGCGAAAGTGGAACCGGATCATTTGATCAAGACGACAGCACAGCCGAATGATCCGTATTATTCGCTTCAATACCATCATGAACGAATAGCTTCCGAACAGGCGTGGGCGAGAACGACCGGGTCGGCGGATGTCTTGGTGGCGGTGCTCGATAACGGTTTTGATTTGGATCATCCGGAACTCGAGGGCCAGATCGTCAGCTCTTATGCGACGGCCAGCCGCATGAGCGAAGATGACCACGGGACGCATGTCGCCGGCATCATCGGGGCTTCGCAAAATAACCGCACATACGGTTCCGGCGTTGCGCCGGAGACGGGGCTGTTGGCGATCGATGTGTTTGAAGGGGAAGATGCCTATTCCTCGGACGTCATCGAAGGCGTCTACTATGCGGCCGATGCCGGGGCGGACATCATCAATATGAGCCTCGGAAGCTATTATTACAGCGAGTCCTATCAGGCGGCCATCGATTATGCGCATGAGCGCGGCGTATTGGTGATCGCTTCATCCGGAAATGATTACACGGATGACGCCCATTATCCATCGGGCTATGAAGGCGTCGTCGCGGTTGGATCCACGGACCGTTACGATGATTTGTCGACTTTCTCCAATTTCGGGGCTGACCAGGACATCACAGCGCCAGGCACCGGCATTTGGTCGACAGTTTCTGGCGGCAATTTCAGTGCCATGAGCGGAACGTCGATGGCGGGGCCTGTCGTCGCGGGTGTCGCTGCATTGATCAAAGCGAACGAGCCGGAATTGACCAATGTCGAAATCGAACAGCGCCTGTATGAGACGGCAATGGATCTCGGCGCGTTCGGGAAAGATGATTATTTCGGCCACGGGCGGATCGATGCGAAAGCGGCGTTGATGATTTTCGATATCGGGCAGCCGGTGGTCAAAGAAGTTTTTGAAACATCGACGGAAATCACTGGGCATATGGAGCAGCCACTCGAAGATGCGGTCATTAGCGTCAACAATGAACAAGGTGAAATCGCACGCCAAGAAGGATATGCGGGCGCAAGCGACTTCACTGTGGAAATTCCGCAGCAGCCGGCGGGAAGCTTGCTTTCGCTTTCGATCACCGATAAATACGGCAATGAAAGCGATGCGGTCGAGATTCCTGTAGAACAAGTCGAGGCGGCGGAATTGCCGGAGCGTATTTCCGGAACGGACCGCTATAAGACGGCGATCGCGATTTCACAAGCCGGCTGGGAGTCGGCCGACACGGTCGTCATCGCAACAGCAGGGGATTTCCCGGATGCATTAGCGGGCGGGCCGCTTGCCTATGAGCAAGACGCGCCGATTCTTTTGACGCGCCCTGGCAATATCCACCCTGGCACGAAGCACGAAATCGAACGATTGGGCGCAACAAAAGCGTTCATTCTCGGCGGATACGGCGCGGTGTCGAATGAAGCAGCAGCAGAGCTCGAAACCATGGGCTTGTCGGTTGAACGACTCGGCGGCAAGACCCGCTATGACACGGCGTCCCGCATTGCAGAAGAATTGGATTCCGACCAGGCAGTCGTTGCGGACGGCTTGAACTTTCCGGACGTCCTGTCAGTTTCCTCGTACGCTGCGAAAAACGGCGTACCGATCTTGTTGACGCGGAGTGATCGCTTGCCGGAAGCTACCGCCGTTGCATTAGCGGATGTTTCCTCTACGTACGTCATCGGAGGGACGGGCGTCGTCAGCCCAGCCGTCGTCGAGCGCCTGCCGAACCCGGAACGCTTCGGCGGAAAAGACCGCTACGACACAGGCTATGAAGTCGCGACAAGACTCACGCTCGGCACCGACCGAGCCTATATCGCAACCGGGCTTGATTTCCCGGATGCATTGACCGGCTCTGTCCTCGCCGCCAAAAACAACGCACCGATTCTGTTAGTGCGCCCCGATGAAATCCCGCAAGCGACCGACAAGCAATTGCCGGCGTACGGCGGCTTCTCGATCTTCGGGGGGAGCGGCGTTGTATCCGAACGGTTGAAGGTATTGCTTGGTGAAGCGAGACAGTGATCGTGATGTCCCTGTGTCAGACACAATTCACTGGGTAAGATTTCAGTAACGGCGGGGATTCGCTGTTCGGATGTCCCTGTGTTACACACAATTTAATTTAACGCCGCATCCTTGTCGACGAAGAGGATGCGGCGTTTTATTTTTGGACATAAAGAAAAAGTTGAGTGCAGAAGGGGGCTTCTCTTTATCCCCAAACGTGGAAACGGTTTTCATCTGTCGTTTATTACCGATCATGTTCAAGTGCGAATAGTATAAATAAGTTCACAATTTTGACAATTATGCATCAATTCCATATTGATTATTAGCATAAAATTATCAAAAAATGTATGCTTATATTAACTAAAAGAAAGTTCGTTGCCCTATGATTGGAAGGATATAAGGCAAGAAATTTGAGGCATTTTTGTTGCCGTTAGGTTGAGGAGGCCAAGTTTCTCTCGTCTAGTTTGGATATGGTGGATTTTGCTTGGATGCAGTGCTCTGGAAGCGGGACATTTGCTTATGAAAGGAAAGAAAATCCGGCATGAAATTAATCAAAGTGGGAGACTATAACGAAATGAGTCGAATCGCAGCGGATTATGTCATCGACAAACTTCACCGAAACCCTCAAATCAAATTGGGGATGGCAACAGGCGACACGCCAAAAGGACTTTATAGAGAACTGGTTTCCGATCACGAGATGAATGGCACTTCGTATAAACATGTCCAGACATTCAATCTTGACGAGTACATCGGATTGTCCGGCCATGATAGCCAAAGCTACAGATACTATATGGATACCTGGTTATTCGACCATATCGATATCGATAAAAAGAATACGCACCTGCCGAAAGGCGATGCAGAGAATGAATTTGCAGAAGCTGAGGCGTACGAAAAACTGATTCAAGACAACGGCAAGGTGGATTTGCAGATTCTAGGGTTGGGCAGGAATGGCCATATCGGTTTTAACGAGCCTGGGACGTCCTTTGATTCAACAACGCATGTCGTGGAATTGACTTTAGCTACGAGAACAGCGAATGCCAAGTTTTTTGGAAGCTTGGATTTGGTGCCTAGGCGGGCGATTACGATGGGCATCTCCACTATTATGGAAAGCGAAGAAATTTTATTGCTCGTTTCCGGTGAAGAAAAAGGGGCAGCTTTGCGGCGCTTGATCCTCGGGGAAGTTGAAGAGGAGTTTCCTGCGTCAGTATTAAAGACACATGAAAATGCCACCATCATTGCTGATCATGCAGCTTTGCGGGAATTGGAGTTGGTCAGTGCCCCTGTGTTACACACAATTCAAGGGGCAGAATTCCAGGTATAGAGGCATTTCGCTCCGCGGCTGTCCCTGTGTTAGACACAATTCAACAGAAAATAAGAAGCATCCATCCGCAAAAAACGGATGGATGCTTCTATCGTTTTTGGGGCACATAGCGACTTTGACGAAAACCTGCAGCCTAAACTACATTTCCGGCGGGGCAAGTTCCTCCACATGCTTGTCTTCTTCCACTTGTTGCTTGTATTTCAGGCAGTACAAGCAATAGGCGGCGTTGGTTTGTGCGAAAGGCTCGGGCATTAACGTGGATAAGATGGAGCGGTCCAAAAACGGCGGAGCTGGCAGATCCTCATTCCAATAGTACGGAAACGAGCTATACGGATAGTGGGCCAGGCGCTTGACTATAGGCGTGGATGTTTGGATGGGGTTGCGATGGATATAGCTGCTGACGACCAATAAGCCGTATGGCGAAGCGACTTCCTTGGCGAAATATCGCTTTTGGTAGATGCGCCCGAGATGCCCGTAGCGCTTGCTATAAGAATGGCTATAGCGGCGATTCACCAAGCTCATGATTTTGCTGAGCGAATCTTGCTCCGGTTTAATTAAAATATGATAGTGGTTGGACATGAAGCACCAAGCGAGAATCGTGAAAGGATAATGCTGATGGACATGCAAGAATGCCCGCTTCAATTCAAGCATATCTTCTTTTGTGTTGAAAATGGACTGCCGGTTATTGCCGCGCATAATGACATGATAATAGGAGTCCGGGTTAAAATTGCGTCTTCTCGTCATGTGAGGCCACCGCCCGATCGGGGGACGTTGGCAAATGGAGATAGGTAAGTGTTTTCTTGTGGAGGAGAATTTAAGGTGGTGGCTGAAGAGCTTTTGCGGGGCGCTGAATCTGTGCAAGAGGAAATGGAGAAAATGCTTATAAAAATCCCTTCTTTCTATAGAGGATATATTCACGTTTAGTATAATCGACGTGTGAAAAATAGTATATAGAATTTTGTGTGGCATGAAGGTTTCTGTGAAATTGTGTGTAACACAGGGACAGCCGGCCACAGAAATGCCTTTATACCGGGGATTTCGCCCGTCGAATCGTACGGAGCACAGGGAGCCCGGTGAAGAGATTTGTTTGAATATGCGCATAGAGGGAACTTTTATACTGATTATAAATACAAGAGGAGGCTCTACCGTGAAGAAAAATATCGGCACGTATAACTCGATGTTCCGCATCGCAGGCGGCTTGACGCTGCTTGCGTATGCAACAGCGAAAATGGCGCGTGAAGGCACGTCCGCTGTACAGCTCGGAGTGGCATTTGCCGGCGCGCAGAAAGTCGGGGAAGGCATAACCTATTATTGCCCTGTGGCAGATGCATTGAATTTGGAAGGTTCGAAGTTTTTGAAGTAAGAGAGATCGTCTCTAGCGACAGCTGGAGGCGTTTTTTTTATGCTGAATTGTGTCTAACACAGGGACAATCCAATAGCGAAATGCCCATATACCAAGGAATGCGCCCGTCGAATTGTGTGCAACACAGGGAACCAAGCGAAGGGCTTGACTCGAAACGATTACAGTTGTAAACTAGGGTTAATCGATTACAATTGTAAACGAATTGGAGGGATTCAATATGGCGATCGAAGAGAAAGTGGAAATGACCGCATCGGAGCGGGAGATTATGCGCGTCGTCTGGACGCTCGGCAATGCGACGAGCAAAGATATCGTCGACGTGCTAGAGCGGAAAAAGGATTGGAAGCCGGCGACGGCCAAGACCTTTATCGGGCGCCTGGTGAAGAAGGGCTTTTTGCTCGCGGAACCGGAAGGCAATAAATACATTTATTCAGCCGCGATCAGCGAAGAAGATAGCGTGAAAACAGCAGCGGAGCGGCTTTTTGAGCAGATCTGCCACAAACAGGCGGGCAAGACGATCGCCGATATGCTGGCGGGCGCACCGTTGAGCCACCGGGATGTTGAATTGATTCAGCAAGTATTGGATGACAAAAAGAAGCACGCGGTCGATGAAGTGGCGTGCAATTGCGTCCCCGGCCAGTGCAAATGCAGTACGCATTCATAATAGAAATAAAGAGGTGAAACGCAATGGAGAAATTACTGACAATCGAAGGGATGACGTGCGCATCGTGCGCCCAGTCCGTCGAGAAATCCGCCGGGAAATTGACCGGTGTGGAAGAAGCGAGCGTCAATCTCGCGACAGAGAAACTGAAAGTCCGCTTTGATGAACAGGCGGTTTCAATAAAGGAAATCTACGATGCGGTGGAACAAGCCGGCTATAAAGCGCTTGCCCCTGCCGAAACGAAAACCTTCACGATCGAAGGAATGACCTGTGCATCCTGTGTGCAATCGGTCGAAAAAGCGACGAGAAAGCTCGACGGCGTCGCGGAATCTAACGTCAATATGGCGACCGAGAAGATGGTCATCCGCTTCGATCCGCAGCAAGTATCGGTAAGTGACATCAAAGCTGCGGTCGCGGATGCCGGCTACGCAGCGGTTGAAGATGTCGACGGCGAATCGACTGCCGACCAGGACCGCGAGAAAAAACAACAGCATATCCACTCGATGTGGCGGCGCTTTTGGATGTCCGGCGTGTTGACGATTCCGTTGTTGTTGATTTCGATGGGGCATATGATCGGCATGCCGTTGCCTGCGGTGGTCGACCCGATGCTCAATCCGGTGAACTTTGTGCTGGCGCAGCTCGTACTGACGACGCCGGTGATGATCCTCGGCAAGAGCTTCTTCACGGTCGGTTTCAAGACTTTATTCAAAGGCCATCCGAATATGGAGTCCTTGATTGCGCTCGGGACCAGCGCGGCATTCTTCTATAGTGTCATCGCGACCGTTTTCGTCCTGATGGGCAATACAGGGTATACGATGAATCTTTATTACGAATCGGCCGCGGTCATTTTGACATTGATTACATTAGGTAAATATTTTGAAGCGTTATCGAAAGGGAAAACGTCCGAAGCCATCAAGAAATTGATAGGCATGGCACCGAAGACGGCAATCGTCGTAAGAGGCGGCGTGGAAACGGAAATCCCTGTCGACGCTGTGGAAACGGGCGACCTGGTCATCGTCAAGCCAGGCGAAAAACTGCCGGTCGACGGTGTCGTCGTGGAAGGTGCGACAGCGATCGACGAATCGATGCTGACGGGTGAAAGCATGCCCGTCGAAAAAGCTGCCGGCGACCGCGTCATCGGGGCGAGCATCAATAAAAACGGCACGATCCGCTACGAAGCGACCAAGGTCGGCAAAGATACGGCATTGGCACAGATCATCAAATTGGTGGAAGACGCCCAAGGATCGAAAGCGCCGATCGCCAAAATGGCGGACATCATTTCCGGCTATTTCGTGCCGATCGTCATCGTCGTGTCGATACTTTCCGGAGTGGCCTGGTATTTGGGCGGGCAGACAGGTTTATTCGCCTTCACGATCGCCATATCCGTGCTGGTCATCGCTTGCCCTTGTGCACTCGGGCTTGCGACACCGACCGCCATCATGGTCGGCACCGGCAAAGGCGCAGAACACGGCGTCTTGATCAAGAGCGGCGGGGCACTCGAGACGACCCACTCCATCGACACGATCGTTTTCGACAAAACCGGGACGATTACCGAAGGCAAACTGACCGTGACCGATGTGCTGTTGGCACTGGACGGCTGGTCGGAAGAAGAATTATTGAGCCTTGCCGCATCCGCTGAAAAAGGTTCGGAACATCCGCTCGGCGAAGCGATCGTCAAAAGCGCAGAGCAACAACAGCTGGCGCTGAAACCGGTGGAGCGTTTCAATGCGATTCCGGGACATGGCATCGAAGTGTTTATTGAAGGCAAGCAAGTCCGTCTCGGCAACCGTAAATTGATGAACGATTCCGGGATTGAGCTCGGCAATTTTGCACAAGCGTCCGACCGCATTGCGAACGAAGGCAAGACGCCGATGTTCGTCGCAGTGGACGGTGAATTCGCGGGCATCATCGCAGTATCCGATACCGTGAAGCCATCAAGCGTCCACGCGATCCGCAAGCTCCAGGACATGGGAATCAAAGTCGTGATGCTGACAGGCGACAATAAATTGACCGCCGCAGCGATCGCCAAGCAAGTCGGCATCGACGAAGTATTGAGCGAAGTCTTGCCGGAAGAAAAAGCGAACGAAGTGAAGAAACTGCAGGCACAGGGCAATAAAGTGGCGATGGCTGGCGACGGCATCAACGACGCCCCGGCGCTCGCACAAGCCGACATCGGCATCGCCATCGGCTCAGGAACGGACGTCGCCATGGAATCCGCGGACATTGTCCTGATGCGCAGCGATTTGATGGACGTGCCGACAGCGATTCAATTAAGCAAATCGACCATCAAAAACATCAAGCAAAACCTGTTCTGGGCATTTGCCTATAACGTCCTCGGCATCCCGATCGCAATGGGCATCCTGTACTTGTTCGGCGGCCCGCTGTTGAACCCGATGATCGCGGCTGCGGCGATGAGCTTCAGTTCGGTCTCGGTGCTGCTCAACGCATTGCGCCTGAAAAGCTTCAAACCCGCAACGGTTTAATGGGTGAGCTGTGTGGATAATATTAGATAATGAAAGGAGTTTGATGGAAATGGATAACAAAATGGAACTGGTCCTCTATACGCGACCGACTTGCTCGGACTGCCAAGACGCCAAAGCGTATCTCGCGGAGCAGGGCATCCCGTATGAGCATAAAGACGTCGGCGCGGACCCGTCGCTCGAAGAAGACATGAAGAAAATTTCCGGCGCCAAGGTCGTGCCGGTGTTCGCGTTCTATAAAAAGGGCCTGTTCGGCAAGAAGCTGACCCATCATTTCATCGGCTTCGAACGGAATAAAAACGAAATTCTGAACCTGTTACACGTAAAATAAGGTAATGCCCCTCCATCCCTTGGAGGGGCATTTTTAAATTGTGTCTGACACAGGGACAAACGAGCAACAGAATCCCTCTATACCGCGGATGTCGCCCCTCGAATTGTGCCTGACACAGGGACATGCGAGGGACACGCGAAAAATGCCAGACATCTCTTCCCCAGAATTGTGTCTGACACAGGGACAAACGAGCAATGGAATGCCTCTATACCGCGGATTCCGCTTCCCGAATTGTGCCCAACACAGGGACACCCAAACCCCCACTGTCAGAATACGCCGCTGAAAGGGTTTTCATGATAATATGAGTTTAACGGCTTTGCCGAGAGAAAATGGGGGAATGGATTTTGAAGACGATGGGATTTGTAATTAGCCGCAAGAATAACGAGAAGCGGCGGGCGATTTTGCCGGCAGATTTGAAGCAGGTGGCACATCCGGAGCGCTTGTATTTTGAGCAGGGCTACGGCGAGGTGCTCGGGCTGTCGGATGAAGACTATCGTGCGATGGGCGTCAATATCGCCACGCGTGATGAGGTCTTGTCTTGCGATGCGATTGTCGATGTGAAATTGGGGTTTGCGGATTATTTCGATCAATTGGAAGACGGCAAGCTGTTGATCGGCTGGGCGCATGCGATCCAGGACGTCAAGTTCACGGACGGCGCGATCGCCGGCAAGCATACGGTCGTCGCTTGGGAAGAGTTATTCGAAGGCGGGCGCTATATTTTCTATCGCAACCGCGAAGTGGCAGGGGAAGCGGCTGTGCTGCAGGCGTATCAGCATTGCGGCAAAATGCCGTACGAGACGCGTGTCGCGATTCTGGGCAACGGCCACACCGCCAAAGGCGCGATGCGCATCCTTCACGGGCTTGGTGCGGATGTGGATGTTTACGGCCGCCGCGCTGAAGCCTTGTTCCGCGAGAAGATGGTCGATTACGACGTGCTCGTCAACTGCATCATGTGGGACACGACGCGTACCGACCGCATCATCTACCGCGAGGATTTGAAACGCTTGAAAAAAGGCGCGATGATCATCGACGTCAGCTGCGACCCGGAGCTTGAGATCGAGACATCGACTCCGACGACGATCGATAACCCGGTCTACACGGTAGACGGCATCATCCATTACGCAGTCGACAACACGCCTGCGATGTTCCCGCATACGATCACGAAAGTGCTCAGCACAGGCTTCGCGCCGATGCTCGATGAGTTGCTCGATGGCCATATTTCCGAAATGGTCCAAGGCGCCATCGTTATCGAAGAAGGCATCATCAGAGACCAGCGCATCACCGACTTCCGCCAAGCGCGCGGATTGACGGTTTAATAGAAGAGAGCGAAAATCCATCCAGGCATCGATTGCAGGGGTGGATTTTTTTCTAGGTGAAAGTAAGTACGGACACCAGTCAAAAATAGTGATTGCTGCCTAGAATTTCCCAATATATAATAAATCAACTGCTTTATTAATGAGTAGTGGAAAAAAAGAACAACTGGCATATTTTCACAAAACTATACAACGATCAAGTCTTCACCATCACAACGGAATATCTTAACTGACGCTTTTTCACACATATTATTGGGGGATAAAAAAAGGGGATAAAGACATGATGGCGACTGTTCACATCGAGACAGCGGACGACATGATCCGCGTTATTGGGGAGTTATGGGATACGAAATCATTGCGTGCTGCGAAGGGGTTTTTGGCGGAAATCCCGACTGAAGATGAATTTTACCGCTTGATCCGCATTGCAGATGAGGCGGATCTTTATGGCTATAGCAATTTGCTTGCCACGACGAGCTATAAACGCTTCGGCACTTTGCGTTCCTATGCATGGCATTGTGCGCGTTTGGCGGAGACCGGGCGCAGTTTGGAAGCGGAAGAGAAGATGCTGGCGCGGCTTCAAGGGATACATGCGCACGCCTATGGCAATGAAGATTTATTGCATGCCCATCATTTATTGCTGAAGGTGTATTGCCAGCTGAACCGGATCCAGGAAGCGCAGGAGCAGCTCGCGCGCATCGAGGAACTCGGCGATGCACGTCCGGACCAGCAGGCGTTTTATGCGATCTACAGCGGCGAATGGAATCAAGCGCAGCAAATTCTCGGCAAAGCGCTCGATGAAACAGGGCAACGGTGGAGCGTGACGGTTCATTTATTGTATGCGGATTTATTGTCGATGCGCGGAGCGCCGGAAAAGGCTTTGGAGTTATTGGCGAGAGGCGAAGAGAAATTCCCGGACGTTCATGCGTTTCGCACGGAGCGGATCGGCAGGCTTCATCAGCTTGGGCGTTACCGGGAATGTCTCGTGCAGATGGACGCCGTGCTCGGGAACAATCCGTTTCATTCACGCAAAAAGCAGTTTGTCTATCTCGCGGCGCATTGTTTGTATGAACTCGAACGTTTCGGCGAACTGGAAAAATGGATCGAGGCGCATCCGGATGAATTGAAGGAAAGCTTGTACACGAAAACGAAGATCGATGCTGAAGGCAAGCATAGGAAACTTCCGCTTAGGCCCGAAGTGCAGAAGCTCAATTACTGCGTGCCGGCGTCTTTGTCATTGATGCTCCAGGCTTTCGGCAAATCGGCGACGCAGGACGATATCGCGGCGCATGTGTTTGATGTGACGGGGTCGAAACTGCAGACGACGATGAAGTATATGGAAACGCAAGGCTTCACGGCGCATTATTTCAAAGGGACGATCGCCCATTATAAATCCTTCATCGATGCCGGCGTGCCGGTACTGCTGAGCATGATGATCGAAAACAGCGCGCACGTCCAAGTGGTCGTCGGCTATGACGACCGGCTGCAGGCACTCGCGATCCAGGATCCGAACGATCTCGGCCCGTTTCTTGTCGCTTACGATGAAGTGCCGAAGATGTACCGGCTATCGGATGGCTTGAGCATGGTGTTTTTGGATGAATCGAGGAAGCATCTTGCATCGATGCTCGATCCGGCTGAACACCGGTTTTTCACGGAATTGTACGGCCAGCTCGATGTCGAACCGATCGATGAAGAAAAACTCACGAGCTTTTTGGCGCAGCATGAAAATGAGCGCTATGCGGCAGTCGTCGGCTTGACGCTTGCACTTCCTGGGCAAAATGAGGAATGGCATGACAAATGGCTGGCGAGGCTGTACGGGGAATTTGGTCAGGACGACGCGGAAATCGCGCTGCTCGCGGCGCATCTGTATTTCCAAAAAGAGCAAGGCGATAAAGCGCTCGAAGCTTTGAAGAAAGTGCCGCATACGAGAAGCCCGTACGCCTTGTTTTTGCAGGCGGCGATTTCGATGAATGAAGGGCATACCGAACAGGCCATACCATTATTGAAGCGTTCGATTGAAATCGACCATTACCAGCCGCTCGCCTATAGCCATTTGGCGCGTTGCTATTTGGAGAGCGGGCGTATTTTCCAAGCCTATAAATGGTCGAATATCGCCATCAACCAATTGCCGGAAGATGTATTCGCGCAAATCACACACGGCCTCATCCAATTCGAATACGGCGCGGTCGAACAAGCATACCGCCGCTTCCAAGCGCTCAGCGAAACCTATCCGGATGATGGCTATTTCCTTTACGAGATGGGGCGCTGCGAACAGGCACTGGAAAAAAAGGACGAGGCGATTAAAACTTACCGCCAGGCTCTGGCAATCGACCCAAGCTTGCCGTTCGCCTATTTGCGCATGGCGGAATTGTTTATGGAAGATGAACGCTGGAATGAAGCGCAAAAGGCAATAGAAGAAGGTTTGGCGAAAAATGACGAGCAGGACATCCTCCATTTGTATCTCGGCCATATCGCGACGGAACAGCACGAGTTCACCAAGGCGGAAGCGGCGTACAAACGCGCGCTCGAACTCGACCCTGAAGACTTGTTCACGCCGGTCCATATCGCGCACGCCTTATTCGGGCAAAAACGCAGCAGTGAAGCGATTGAATTGCTGACGGGCTACCTCGACAAAGCGGATGCGGCCTATCGTCTGCGCGCAGCGGATATTACGTGGGACCAAGCAGAAGATGCATTAGGGAAAGCGCAGGCCATGCATTTTCTGGAAGTGGGCTTTATAGATGCGGAGACCGAAGACTTGCGCATGCTCGCTGAGCGCTACGCGGATTTCGGTACCGATCGATCGGTCCGCCATAGCGTCATCACCGGCTTGAAAGCTCTGCGCCACAAGAACGATCCGCATCTTCTATGCCTCGAAGCGGGGCTCCATGAAATGGCCGGCAACCCGCGCTTTGCGAAACATTTGTATGAACAAGCGGGAGACTACCCGCTTGCATTGCACAAGCTCGGATTGATGAGCGAGACGTCGGAACATTACGAGGAAGCGATCCGCTTTTACGAGCGGGCGGCTGAACAGGAGGCAGGATTCGCCGCAGCACTCGGCGGCTTGGTGCGCTGTTACCGTGAACTCGGGAAAAACGATAAAGCATTTGCCGCGGCACTCGATTACCTGTCGGCGGAACCACTGTCGACTGTGTTGGTGGAACTTGCGGAATTTGCGGAAAGCGAAGCGGATTTCAAGCAGTTGAATGATACCTTGACGCGGATCGAAGACCAAGTGCCGGCCGAATGGCTCTTTGCAGCACGCGCGCATATCGCAGAAGCGGCAGGGGATCCGGCGTCTGCCGAACGGCTCTTCGAACACGCTGTAAAAGAACCGGGGGCCTTCCCGTCGCGCTATCAGTATGCCCAGTTTTTGAACCGCTCCGGCGAAGCAAAGCGTGCTGTCCAATACTTGGAGGAATTATTGAAGCAAGAGCCCGAAGAACCCGATTTGTATGGCGAATACATCGAAGCACTCGAGGCGCTCAATAAAGTCCCATACGCAGCGAAGCGCTTGAAAAAAGTATTGCCTGCCGATGTGCTCGCTCCAGCTTATCTTCACGCTGCCGAGCAGGTTGCATTGAAAGTCGAAGAACTGGATAGCGCCCAAGCAGATGGATTCATCCGCCGCATGCGCCTGCGCAGCAAGCGTGTCGTCTATTCCGGAGTCGTCGTCAGCCTGTGCGAGACGGCGATGAAACTGATGCCGGAAAGCGATGAGGCAGCACTCCGGCTCGGCCAGTTTTACGTGATGCTCGATTTGCCGAAAGATGCGATGAAAGCGGTCGAGCCATTCGCTGACAAAGCAGGCGAAGCGAAACGCTTCTTCATTTACGTCAGCTTGCAATACGCCCAGGAAACGGGGAATAAAGATCGCTTTCAAGCGGTCACCGAACAGCTCCGGGAATTCGATGCGGAACTGCCGGCCGATGCCGAGATGCTCGCTTGGTGGAGTGAAGCACTTGATGCGCTCGGAAAAGAGCAGCAGGCACTCGAAAAACTCGATAGGGCGATCCAGCTCGAGCCGTTCAACCCGGATCTCTACACGAGAAAATGGCACCACTTGGAATCGGCCGACCCGGGCGCGCTCGCTGCGTTTGAAGACAGCCTCCCCGAAGAAATGAGAGTGGCGGAAGGGCTCATACTCGCACGTGCGTCGACCTGTTCGACGCAACAACAAGGCCAGCGTGCAAAAGAGTTGCTCGAGCCGTTGCTTGACGAGATGCCGGACTTCATGCCGGCAAAATATGAGCTTGCGCGTGCGGAGGCGGCACGTAATAACCCGCTGGCGGCGAAAGCGATTATAAAGGAACTACTTGAGACGGACAGCGCTCCCGCGATCTGGGAAATGGCAGTGGAAGAGGACCTATTCGCGTCATTTTCCGGTGGATTTAATAGGCCATAAAGAGGACAAAAGACACTCGTGAAACCGAAGCGAATGTGATATTGTGTAGGAGAATAAGACTGCACGGATTACGAGCCACGGACCACAAACCGGAAAGGGGCGTTCCGTATGAAGTTAGAGAGTATACGCACATTTCTATCGACGCTTCTCGAATATCGCGGCGTGCGCATTACCCAGACGTTCAACTCCGAAGACGGTAAAACGCTTATCGTTCAGTGCGATCCAAGCACCGGGGGGCTGGTCATTCGCGATGTGTCGGATGGCATGACATGGGAATACCAAACGCTTGAAGAAGCGACGCAGTTCATTGACAGCTATTTGCACCCAGAGACACCCAAAGTCAACGCCTGAACTCTTTTGTTCAGGTGTTTTTTTGAGCTTTTAAATAGTATTTGGGGATGGAATTTCATACAATTCGAGTAGAACTATCTGAAAGGGAGTCGCAGGATGAAAAGATTATTGGTCTTGATGGGGCTGCTTGTATTGCTGCTTGCAGCTTGCGGTAATGGGGAATACGAGACGATTGCCATTGAGGAAGTGCCAAAGAAGCAGGAACAGGGCTATACGGTGCTCGATGTGCGTGAGCCGTATGAGTATGAAGGGGCGCATATTGTCGGCGCGGAGAACAAGCCGCTCAGCAGCCTTCGCGAAGAGGAGTTTTCAGGCTTGTCGGAGGACCAGCAGTATGTAGTGATCTGCCAATCCGGCAACCGCTCCCAGGAAGCGAGCGCGATTTTGCAAGAGGCAGGATATGAGGTAGTGAACGTATCGGAAGGCATGTCGTCATGGGAAGGCGATGTGGAGTAAGGGCCGCTAATCAGCGGTTCTTTTTTTGTGGATTTGTAGATAGGAAATTGGATAGGTTGGAGATTGCGCTGCAAGGAGTATGCTTGGGGCACGCAGGATGCGAGTCATGCAGCTGATGCGACAGGACGTCGCGATCATAGAAAATTTATAGTGGAAATGTATGTGGAGGAGATTGCGCTGCAAGGGGCACGCTTGCCGAGGGGCGGGTGTTGAGCCAATGTGCCGCAAAAAACGCGGCACATTTGTCTCGCCAGCCCGCGCAGTCCCTCCGGCGTCGGCCCCTCTCCGCTTCATCTCTAGTTTACGAGTAGAAATGACGTTTATCTGTCATTGTAGTTTGCATCAATGATTTTGTTCAGCGCTTCCAAATGAGATGGTAAATATAAAGCATGTGCACGACTGACATGTCCAAAAAAGCGTCACCACCCAGCGGATGAAGGA
>JBNJJS010000020.1:0-22915 GCA_051750505.1 Bacillota bacterium | reverse complement strand
GTTGACGTTTTGCTGTTCAGTTTTCAAGGTTCATGTTGTGCGCCTTGTTTTGGCGACTTGATAAATATATCACGGTCTGCAATACACGTCAACAGTTTTACAAAAAAACTTTTCCTTTCTTCAAATCTTTTTCTATTAAGAAACAAAAGAGCTTGCCAGTAAGCCGGCAAGCTCTTTTGAAAACCATTATTCTTGTGGATCTTCTTCAGTGACGTTGTCCGTTTTATCTTCAACGGCTTCACCTTCTGTATAGACATCCGCTTCCACGCTCTCTTCAATCAGTGCTTCGACGTTATCTCCTTCACCTTGTTCAGTTTCTTCAGCAACTTCCGCTGCTTCTTCATCATCCAAGTCTTTTTTCACTTTGGTAACAGTAGCAACAACCTCTTCATCACCTAGGCGGATAAGTCGAACACCTTGCGTGTTTCTGCCCGTCGTCGAAATATCTTCAACGTCCATGCGGATCAACACCCCATGTTGCGTGATAAGCATGATATCCTCTGTCCCGTTCACAGCACGGACAGCTACAAGCGGTCCGTTCTTCTCTGTGATATGGCAGGTCTTGATTCCCATGCCGCCTCTTGACTGAACTCGGTATTCGGATTCTTTAGTCCGCTTGCCATAACCATTTTCTGTGATGACCAGGATCTTATCATCCGTCTCTAATGTTTCCATCCCGACGACTTGGTCGCCTTCACGGAGACGGATGCCCCGGACACCGCTTGCTGCGCGTCCCATGCTGCGGATATCCGTCTCAGGGAATCGGATCAGTGCACCGTCACGGGTTCCGATGACAATTTCTTTATTCCCGTCAGTCATCTTGACCGAAATCAATTCGTCATCTTCACGCAAATTGATGGCAATTAATCCATTCTGGCGGATATTTGCATAGCTGCTCACCGGCGTCCGCTTGCTAAGGCCGCCGCGTGTTGTGAAGAAGAAGAAATCGTCTTCTTTGAATTCTTCGACACGAATAACTGCGGTGACTTTCTCATTCTTGCCGATTTCCAGCAAGTTGACGAGCGGCAAGCCTTTCGCAGTCCGGCCGTACTCAGGAACCTGGTAGCCTTTCTTGCGGTAGACTTTCCCTTCGCTCGTGAAGAATAGGATTGTGTCGTGGGTCGACGTATATAGAAGATGTTCGACGAAATCATCGTCGTTGGTACCCATTCCCTGAACTCCTCGGCCGCCGCGTTTTTGGCTGCGGTATGTGTTAGCCGGCAGACGTTTAATGTATCCATTATGCGTTAATGTCAATACGGATGCTTCGCGTGGAATAAGATCTTCATCTTCGATCATTTCAGAGCCGCCAACAGTAATCTCTGTTCTGCGTGCATCATTGAAACGATCTTTGATCTCGAGCATTTCTTCACGAATAATTTCAAGGATTTTCGATCCATCCGCAAGAATTTCACGAAGTTCATTAATTAGAGCAACAAGACCTAAGTATTCTTCTTCAATTTTATCCCGTTCAAGACCTGTCAAACGCTGAAGGCGCATATCCAGGATTGCTTGAGACTGCCGTTCAGACAAATTAAAATCATTTATCAAACCACTGCGTGCTTCTTCTGCGGTTTGGGAACCACGAATCAATGCGATAATGGCATCGATATGGTCTAATGCAATGCGCAAACCTTCAAGAATATGTGCACGATCTTCCGCTTTTTGCAGGTCAAATTCCGTCCGGCGACGGATAACGACTTTTTGATGCTCGAGATAATGATAGAGAACATCCTTCAATCCCAATACTTTCGGCTGTCCGTCAACAAGAGCGAGCATATTGATTCCGAAACTTGTTTGCATCGCTGTCTGTTTATAGAGGTTATTCAATAGAACATTGGCACTTGCATCCCGCCGCACTTCAATGACGACGCGCATGCCGTTCCGGTCGGATTCATCGCGCAAATCCGTGATTCCGTCGATTTTTTTATCGCGCACGAGTTCTGCAATTTTTTCAATCATGCGTGCTTTGTTCACTTGATAAGGAAGTTCGTGGATTAAAATCGTTTCCTTGCCGTTCGGTTTTGTTTCGATTTCAACGACTGCACGGATCAATACCGAACCTTTGCCGGTTTCGTAGGCGCGACGGATGCCGCTACGCCCGAGGATGATACCGCCGGTCGGGAAATCGGGGCCGGGGATGTATTCAAGCAATTCTTCTGTCGTAATGGCAGGATTGTCTGCTAATGCCATTACTGCATCAATTGTTTCCCCAAGGTTATGGGGAGGAATATTCGTAGCCATTCCGACCGCTATCCCCGAAGTTCCATTGACAAGCAAATTCGGGAACCTACTTGGTAAAACGACTGGCTCTTTTTCTTGGCCGTCATAGTTTTCTTGGTAATCAATAGTGTTTTTGTTCAAATCACGCAAGATTTCCATGGAAATTTTTGACATCTTAGATTCTGTATAACGCATGGCTGCTGCTGCATCGCCATCGACAGACCCAAAGTTCCCGTGTCCATCTACAAGCATATAACGATAGCTGAAATCCTGCGCCATCCGTACCATTGTTTCATAAACCGCGCTATCACCATGCGGGTGATATTTACCGATTACATCGCCGACGATACGCGCTGATTTTTTATAGCCTTTGTCCGCTGTAATGCCGAGGTCGTGCATTGCGTACAAAATACGCCGATGCACCGGCTTCAGACCGTCCCGGACATCCGGTAACGCACGCGAGACGATGACACTCATTGCATAATCGAGAAATGAAGTGCGCATCTCCGTGCTGATATTGATTTCTTCTATTCCGCTGCCTGACCGTTCCGCCATATCCGCAGCCCCCTCTCAACTCTTGGTGCGTTAAACATCCAAATTCTTAACATAACTGGCATTTTCTTCGATAAAGTTACGGCGCGGTTCGACGTCATCCCCCATTAGCATATGGAAAGTTTCATCCGCCGTCATCGCATCTTCAAGCGTAACTTGCAGCAATGTCCGGAAATCCGGGTCCATTGTGGTATCCCATAATTGTGTAGCATTCATCTCGCCAAGCCCTTTATAGCGCTGGACATGCGGTTTTGGTGATGCCGGAAGTTCGGCGAGCGCTTTTTTCAGCTGAGCATCGGAATATACATAATCAACATGCTTGCCTTGCTTGATTTGGAACAATGGCGGCTGTGCGATGTAGATATAGCCAGCTTCAATTAGCGGGCGCATGTAACGGAACAGGAACGTCAATAGCAAAGTCCGGATGTGGGCGCCGTCAACGTCGGCATCGGTCATGATGACGATTTTATGGTAACGGGCTTTGTCCAAATTGAACTCTTCGCCGATTCCTGTACCAAGTGCTGTAATGATATTGCGGATTTCCGCGTTGACGAGAATTTTATCGAGTCGTGCTTTTTCTACGTTGAGGATTTTCCCGCGCAGCGGCAAGATTGCTTGGAAATGCCGGTCGCGCCCGGATTTTGCGGATCCGCCCGCTGAATCTCCCTCTACAATATAGATTTCGCTGACTTTCGGATCGCGTGAAGAACAATCGGCCAGTTTCCCTGGCAAGCTTGATACTTCAAGAACCGATTTGCGGCGTGTAAACTCACGCGCTTTTTTCGCAGCCATCCGGGCGTGGGAAGCCATGATGCCTTTTTCCAATATTTTCTTCGCGGTTGACGGGTTCTCCAGTAAGAAACGTTCGAAACCGCCAGAGAACAGATTATTGACGATGGTTGAAACTTCGGTGTTACCGAGTTTCGTCTTTGTCTGCCCTTCAAACTGTGGATCAGGGTGCTTAACGGAAATGATTGCCGTCAGCCCTTCCCGCACGTCTTCACCAGTCAGATTGGCTTCGGCATCTTTCAAAATCCCTTTTTTGCGGCCGTAATCGTTAATGACGCGCGTTAATGCCGTCTTGAAGCCGGATTCGTGCGTTCCGCCTTCATGGGTGCTGATATTGTTCGCGAATGAAAAAATATTCGCAGCAAATCCGCCGTTGTATTGCATAGCGACTTCGACAGTGATGCCGTCCCGCTCCGCCTCGACAAAAATCGCTTCTTCATGAAGCGGGTCTTTCGATTTATTCAAATGTTCAACGTAGGATTTGATACCGCCTTCATAGTGGTATTTCTTTTCCTGCTCTAAGCCTTCCCGTTCATCGCTAACGATGATCTTCAGACCGCGGTTCAAATAAGCGAGTTCTCGAAGGCGATGATCGAGAATATCGAATTCATATTCCGTTGTTTCTTTAAAGATTTCCCCGTCCGCTTTAAAGCGGATGGTCGTTCCGGTCTTGTCGGCTTCACCGATGACACCGAGTTCTTTTTTGACTGCGCCTCGCTCGAATTGAATGAAATGGCGCTTTCCGTCACGGTGTACATACACTTCCGTCGTTTCAGACAAAGCGTTGACGACAGAAGCACCCACCCCATGAAGGCCGCCTGACACTTTATAGCCGCCGCCGCCGAATTTACCGCCGGCGTGGAGGACCGTCATGATGACCTCTACTGCCGGGCGGCCCATTTTTTCCTGCATATCGACTGGAATCCCGCGGCCGTTATCTTCGACGCGGATCCAATTGCCTTCTTCGATTGTTACGCGGATTTCATCGCAATGGCCGGCGAGGGCTTCATCGATGCTGTTATCTACAATTTCCCATACTAAGTGATGCAATCCTCTCGATCCCGTAGAACCGATATACATACCTGGCCGTTTCCGGACCGCTTCTAAGCCTTCCAATACTTGAATCTGATTGGCACCATAAGATTGCTCGAGATTCGTATCTTCCATAGCCATTCCGTTCACCTGCTCTTTCTTGACAACTCATTATTTCCATTGACCGGTTATAACCTGTTTTGCTGAATTTTCTTTAAGAGTGCCTGTGGCCGATAAGGCGACCCGTAGACGAAATCATCGGTGACGACATATGATTTCACTGCTTCAGGCGGTACTAAAAGCCTCATAAAAGTGGAGGGCATATATTGTTCGTGATGGACCACCGCCAGGATTTCCGAGACGGCAATCAATTGGGTGGATCCGATCTGGACATACATGGATGCTCACTCCTTGACCGTCCCTTTTGACACTTCGAAGAGACGGGCGCTTTGAATGGTCTCGTGCTGAATGCCTTCGACACTGGTGGTCGTGACAAAAGTCTGCACGGATCCGCGGATGGTATTCAATAAATGCGATTGGCGGTAATCGTCCAGTTCGGAAAGTACGTCATCCAGCAAAAGTACCGGCGCTTCGCCGACTTCCTGCTTGATCAGTTCGATTTCCGCGAGTTTCAAAGACAGGGCTGTCGTGCGCTGCTGCCCTTGGGAGCCGTAAGTTTGGACATCATAGCCATTGACCATGAACTGCAGATCGTCGCGATGCGGGCCGACCAGCGTTACGCCTCGGTCGAGTTCCCGCTTTTTCACTTCCTGCAGCTTCTGCTCTAAAAAGGACGCCATTTCAGCAGGCGTCCATTCGGGTTTCAAACCACTAATCGGCTGATAGCGGATTTCCAGTTTTTCAAGCCCACGGGAAATGCCGTGATGAATCGGTTCGGCCCATTTTTGCAGCAATTCCATGAATTGGAATCTTTTTTGTATAATTTTTACAGCGGCTTCAATGAATTGTTCTGTATAAACCTCGAACATGACGTCATTGATCGCCTGTTTGCCATAATGCTGCTTCAATATATGGTTGCGCTGTTTCAACAGCTTTTGGTAATTGACAAGATCGTGGAGATAGACCGGTGAAATCTGGCCGATTTCCATATCGATGAAGCGGCGCCTGACTTGCGGGCTGCCTTTGACTAAATGCAAGTCCTCAGGAGCGAACATGACGACATTCAATTGACCGATATAATCGCTCAGTCGCCTCTGCTCCAGGTGGTTCACTTTCGCTTTTTTGCCTTTTTTGGAAAAGACGATTTCAAGCGGCAATTTGCCATATTTCCGGAGCACATCAGCTTTAATTTTACCATATTCCGCGTCCCAGCGTATCAATTCTTTGTCATTGCTCGTCCGATGGGATTTGGCCATTGATAAAACATAAAGCGACTCCATGATGTTCGTTTTGCCTTGTGCATTTTCGCCGATGAAGACGTTGATCTCCGGCGAGAAGTCCAGCTTCAGCGTTTCATAGTTGCGGTAATTGACTAACTCGAGGTTGTCAATCCGCATCGAAGCTCATGCCTTCGGCGACAACGATACGGAATTCCCCCGTCCCCGGTATGTTCACGGTATCTTCAGGACGTAGCTTCCGTCCTCTGCGGTCTTCTACCTCTCCGTTCACTAATACTTCATGTTCACTCAAAAACCATTTGGCCATGCCGCCTGAACTGATTGTGTCAGTCATTTTCAGCAACTGCCCTAGTGTAATAAATTCTGTCTCAATACCGATTTCCTTCAAAATGCACTCATCCTTCGATTCATAGTCTATCCCTTTATTTTACCCTATTTACCCCTATAAGTAAAAAGGATAGCCATTAAAGGCTATCCTGAAGGTTTTGGTTCCAATTAATATGTCCGGACAGGAAGAATCAGTTGAAGAATTGAGTCATCCAAAGCCGATTTCAAAATGAACGGGCGCATCGCTCCTGTGAATTGGATGACGACGTCTTGCCCGTCGATCGCTTTCAACGCGTCCATCATGAACTTCGCACTAAAGGAAATCTTCAGCTCTTCCCCGTCAACACTTTGTGCCTGTAATTGCTCTTCAACTTTCCCGACTTCGGGAGAATTTGAGGATACTTCAACTTCGCTGCCTTCGTTGGTAGAAAAGCGCACGACGTTATTGCGTTCTTCACGCGCCAATAGTGATGCACGGTCGATTGCCTGAAGCAATGAACGGCCGTTTACCGTTACCGTCGTTTTGTATTCGGACGGGATGAGGCGTGATGTATCCGGGTAATTCCCTTCCAATAGACGGGAGAAAAAGAGAATGTGCTTAGATTTGAACAACACCTGCTGGTTAGTCATGACGATTTCGACTGGATCTGACGTGTCATCGAGGATTTTGTTCAATTCGTTCAAGCTTTTGCCTGGAATGACGACGCTATACTCCCCTTCCGGCAAAGTTTCAAGTTTCGTTTTGCGGCGTGCCAGGCGGTGGCTGTCGGTTGCGACGCAAACCAGCTCCCCGTCTTTCACTTCCCAGTGCACGCCGGTCAATACCGGTCGTGTTTCTGAACTGGATACCGCAAATACGGTTTCTCTATTGATTGTTTTCAACAGATCCGCTGGAATCGTGAAGATGCGGTCGTCTTGGATATCGGGCAATTGTGGATAATCCATTGCGTCGAGCCCAATCAGATGGAATTCGGATTTCCCTGAACGGATATGCGTCTGGAAATTGCCTGTGATTTCGATTTCGACTTCGTTGGTCGGCAATTTACGGACGATCTCCCCGAATACTTTTGCCTGAAGGACGATGCTTCCTCCTTCAGTGACATCGATCAGCTGTTGTCCATCCTCTTCTGCTGGGATGAAAGTTTGGATCGTAATATCGGAGTCACTTCCTGTTAATCGCATTCCTTCTGTAGATACGTCCATTTTGATTCCAGTCAAAATCGGAATCGTTGTTTTTGAACTGACTGCTTTCATTACATCGTTTAAACCATCGACTAATCGCTCACGTTTTATCTCGAATTTCATTCTCGAACCTCGCTTATATATATATTTTAGTTATTAGTACTTAAAAACAGTAATAGTAGTAGGGGCTGTGAATATGTGGATAAGCCTGAAATGAGCAATAAAAGCAGCTTATCCACATGTAGACAAACTGTGCATAAACTGCTTAAGAAAAACAGGGGTTATCCACAGCCTCATTTGCCGAGTGCGGATCGAATTTCTTTAACGTCTTGCTGGAGCTGCTGATTTTCTTTCAGCAACGTATTGATTTTTTCATGTGCATGGATGACCGTCGTGTGATCCCGGCCACCGAATTCCTCGCCGATTTTCGGCAATGAAAAATCGGTCATTTCGCGTGCCAAGTACATTGCGATCTGCCGAGGATAGGCAATATCCTTCGTGCGGCGCTTTGTTTTGAAATCGTCTAACTTCACGTTGAACTGTTCGCCGACTGCGTTTTGGATATCCAAAATGGTAATCACTTTCGGCTTGGAGTTCGGCATGATGTCCTTCAGTGCCTCTGCAGCAAGCTCCGCACTCATGTCCCGATTGATCAGGGAGGAATAAGCGACGACGCGGATCAAGGCGCCTTCCAGTTCCCGGATGTTGGAATCTATTGAATTGGCGATATAGGTCATGACATCGTTCGGGATGTCCAGGCCGTCCGCTTTCGCTTTTTTGCGCAGAATGGCAATCCGCGTTTCCAAGTCCGGCGGCGTGATATCGGTGATCAAACCCCATTCAAAGCGCGATCTCAAACGATCTTCGAGCGTCGGAATTTCTTTTGGCGGCCGGTCGCTGGAAATGATGATCTGCTTGGATTCTTCGTGCAGCGTGTTGAAAGTATGGAAGAACTCTTCCTGAGTTTGTTCTTTTCCGGCTAAAAATTGAATATCGTCAATGAGCAGGATATCGACACTGCGGTATTTATTGCGGAAATCGACGGTTTGGTTGTCACGGATCGAGTTGATGAACTCGTTCGTGAATTTTTCGGACGACAAATAAACGACTTTGGCGTCCGGGTTGTGTTCGATGACATAATGTCCGATTGCATGCATAAGGTGGGTCTTGCCAAGTCCTACGCCTCCATAAATGAAAAGCGGATTATAAGCTTTTGCCGGTGCTTCGGCTACAGCTAATGAAGCGGCGTGCGCAAAGCGGTTGCCGGAACCGATGACGAAGGTGTCAAAGGTGTATTTCGGGTTCAGCATGCCCGGCAAAAACTCTGGCTGCTCCGCTTGCCCGGGTTTTACACGGGGAGCGGGAAGCTGAAAATCATCCATATCTTGATCTTTTGGCACTACAAATTTAATGAGCGCCTCGTCTCCTGTAAGATCTGTCAAAATGCCGGTAATCAAATGCACGTAATGGTTTTCGAGCCAGTCGCGCGCAAATGAATTGGGAGCTGAAATAGTCACAGTATCTTCTTTATAAGACAAGAGCTTCGTTGATTTGAGCCAAGTTTCAAAACTGGGTTTGGAGATTCTTTTCTCGACTTGGGCTAAGACACTCGACCATATTTCGTCTAAGTGTTCCAATAGCGTATCTCCTTTATATGTAAAGATTTTTTACAGTATACCATACACAAAACCACAGCCTGTGGATAAAGTTTGTAAACAGGCTTGGGGAAAACTATCCACACCTTACCCACAATGTGTGGATAACTATTTCGGGATAGAAATTGTTAACAAGTGAAAACAAAACAATGTTATCAAAAAACGATAGACATTACAAGCATTTCTTTCACTTATCCACATGACAGCTTTTGTGCACATTTTTGATATCCACAGGCAGTTCCTATGTGAAAAACCTGTCGATAAGGCATGTGGATAAATCATTTTCGCAAAAAATGAGATCACAGGAAGTTCACCGGAGATCCTCCCCGATTGTGTATAACTTTTCTTTTCTGGTTGCCCCGCTGATCTTATGCATTTAAAAGAAACCATTGACAGAGACAAGCCAGCGCCCTTATAATAGTCGAGACTGTCTTTAGAAAATAGTTAACTTTTATATAGGAGGTGTAAGGTCATGACATTGCGCACATACCAACCAAATAAACGCAAACACAGCAAAGTGCACGGCTTCAGAGCACGCATGAGCACAAAGAACGGACGTCGCGTTATCGCTGCCCGTCGCCGTAAAGGAAGAAAAGTACTATCAGCTTAAAGTCCACTGACCGCATCAGTGGTCTTTTTTTTCTTTTTCACGGGTTTTCGCGGAAATTCATCAAAATAAGCAAGTAGCAGGTGAAAAAATGAATAAGCAGCAGCGGATCAAGAAGAATACGGAGTTTCAGCGTGTTTTCAAAAAAGGGAAATCATTTGCGAACCGGCAATTCATCGTTTATTTGCTGAAAGGCGATCAGGAGGAATTGCGCCTCGGCCTGTCCGTCAGCAAGAAAGTCGGCAATGCGGTCGCTAGAAACCGCGTCAAGCGCTATATCCGCCAGGCCTTCCTGGAATTGAAGGATGATCTCCTGCCGAACGCCGATTACATTATCATCGCCCGACCACAGGCGGCCAAATTGGATTTTCATGAAAGCAAGAAAAGTTTGGAGCATGTACTGAAAATTGCACGCGCTTTGCCTAAGAAGTAGATGCCGGATATACCCGGGTGTTACTATAGTAAGTAATTGAATAGAGTTTGGAGGAAGCAAAGTGAAGAAGAGAACAGGATTGCTCTTTGCCTTGGTGGCTGTTGCCCTCTTATTGTCGGGCTGTATGGAGTTTGACCAGCCGATCAACGATCAAAGCGAAGGGTTTTGGAATGAGTTTGTCGTTTGGCCGTTAGTATCGATCATCACGTTCTTTAAAGAGTTCCTCGGTACATATGGCTTCGGAATCATTGCAGTGACGATCATCATCCGTCTGGCGTTATTGCCTTTGATGATCAAACAGACGAAAAGTTCGAAACGTATGCAGGAAATTCAGCCTGAATTGGCTAAGTTAAAAGAGAAGTATAAATCGAAAGACGCTGTCACACAGCAGAAGTATCAGCAGGAAATGATGGCGATGTTCCAAGAGAAAGGCGTCAATCCGATGGCGGGCTGTCTGCCGATCTTGATCCAGATGCCGATCCTGATCGGTTTCTACCACGCAATCAGCCGCATGAATGCAACACCGACGATTGATCTTGGTACATTCTTGATTTTCCCGCTGGCAGAACCGAGCATTATCCTGGCGATTACAGCAGGTTTATTGCAACTGATCGTTTTGCGCACCGGTCCTGCGATGGACAACCCGCAAATGAAGGCAATGATGTATTTCATGCCGGTCATGATTGTCGGGTTCGGGATCATCCTGCCATCCGCATTGACGCTTTACTGGGTAATCGGGAATATCATCTCGTTCATCCAAAACATGTTCATTTACCGTCCATGGGAAAAGAAAGAAGTGCAACAGCCTGTTAAAACGAAAACAGGAGGGGCTAAAAAGTGAAGCATCTTACACAAACGGGGAAAACGGTCGAAGAAGCGATTGAAAATGCTTTGGAAAAACTGGAGAAATCACGGGACGAAGTGACAGTCCGCGTTATCGATGAAGGAAAAAAGGGGTTTTTCGGATTCGGTGCGAAAGACGCGGAAGTTGAAGTCACAGTTACGGAAGCTGCTCAACGAGAAGACGAGAAAACGCCGCTGCAGACGGAGAAAACACCGGTAGAAGCGGATAGCGCCAAGCCTTCGGAAGAAGAGATTGCGGCAGAAATGCCGTCAGCTCCGACGGAAGAGGGAGAAGAGCCGGATTTCGGCGGGCCAACTTCGGAACCGGCAGTCAAACCTTCGAATGATAAAGCGATCGAAGAAACGAAAACTTATCTGCAGGACGTTGCAAAGGGTATGAAAATCGAAGATCTAACCGTATCGCATGAAAAACAAGGCAAAACGGTGCGTTTTAAACTGGAAAGCGAAAAGGTGGCAATGCTTATCGGCAAAAGAGGCCAGACTTTGAATTCGCTCCAGCAACTGGCGCAATTGGTGGCCAATCGCCACGCGGAACAGTTCATGATCGTCGAACTTGATGCGGAGAATTACCGCGAACGCCGGCAGGAAACCTTGGAACAATTGGCGGACCGGATGGCGGACAAGGCTATCCGCACCGGAAACCGTGTCCAATTCGAGCCGATGCCTTCCTATGAACGGAAAGTGATTCACCAAGCGTTATCACGCCGCCTCGACATTGATACACATTCGGAAGGCAAGGATCCGAACCGCTATTTGGTCATCGAACCGCATAAATAATTGAAGAAAATGCCCGCTGGCGTCATACATATGACGCCAGCGGGCATTTTTTATTTAATAAAGTGATTGAGTGAGGAAGCGGCTATTTCGCGGATGTATATTTATGCATATCATATTTGCGTAGTGAACCTGAAAAAAATACCAAAAACGAGCTCTGTATCTTTTGATTTTATGCATTTTGTGTTATTGTTGTACGTTGTACAGCTACGCGTATTTTGACAGTTGTCCACATGTGGACAACTGTTTTAACCCATAAAAAGTAAAAAAGCATGCTGTGGGCAACTTCAATTCGTTCGCCCCCAGTATTTCATTGCAAGAGGAGGAAACAGCATCATGATGGAATTCGATACGATTGCCGCGATTTCCACGCCAAGCGGCGAAGGGGCCATCGCGATCGTCCGTTTAAGTGGGCCTGAAGCGGTGGCGATTGCCGACCGTTTGTTCCGGGCTCCCGGTGGTAAAAAGCTCTCTGAACAAACCAGCCATACGATTCATTACGGCCATATCGAAGATCCCGCTACGCAAGAAATAGCGGAAGAAGTAATGGTCGCATTAATGAAAGCACCAAAGACATTCACCCGTGAAGATGTCGTGGAAATCAACTGCCACGGGGGCATCGTATCGGTCAATCGTGTATTGTCACTCGCCCTAAGAGCGGGTGCACGGCTTGCAGAGCCAGGTGAATTCACCAAGCGCGCGTTCCTTAACGGGCGCATCGACCTGTCCCAGGCAGAGGCCGTGATGGACTTGATCCGCGCGAAGACGGACCGTGCCATGGACGTCGCCCTGACGCAGATGGAAGGGCGGTTGTCCCGCCTCATCAGTTCGCTGCGCCAGGCGCTATTGGAATCGATCGCACAGATGGAAGTGAACATCGATTATCCCGAATATGACGATGTGGAAGAAATGACGCGTCCAATGATGCTCGAAAAAGCGCAATGGGTGCAAGCGGAAATCGCCAAACTGCTCCAAACTTCCCAGCAAGGAAAAATATTGCGGGAAGGCTTGTCGACGGTCATCATCGGTCGCCCGAATGTCGGCAAATCCTCCTTATTAAATAGCTTAGTCCATGAAAATAAAGCGATCGTTACGGAAATTGCCGGCACGACACGCGATATTATCGAAGAATATGTCAATGTCCGCGGCGTGCCGCTGCGATTAGTCGATACGGCAGGCATCCGGGAAACAGAAGACATCGTCGAGCGGATCGGTGTCGAACGTTCGCGTAAAGTGTTGAAAGAAGCCGATTTGATCCTCTATGTGCTGAATTACGCGGAACAATTAACAGAAGAAGATCTGCTGTTATTTGAAGCGGTCCGTGATATGAATTATATCGTCGTCATCAACAAGACCGATTTGCCGCAACAGATCGACTTGGATCAAGTAAAGGAACTGACCAGCGACACACGCCTCGTGACGACTTCTTTAATTGAAGAAGAAGGCATCGACCAGCTCGAGGAAGCGATTGCCGAATTGTTCTTTGAAGGGGAAATCGAGGCAGGGGACATGACTTATGTCTCCAATGTGCGCCATATTTCGCTTTTGCACCAAGCGCATCAAACCATTTCGGATGCGATTTCAGCCGCCGAAATGGATGTGCCGGTCGATATGATCCAAATCGATGTAACCCGCACATGGGAAATTCTCGGTGAGATCATCGGCGATACGGCAGATGACGGTTTATTGAACCAATTATTCTCGCAATTTTGCCTAGGAAAATAAATTTTTGAAGGGACTGAACGAACATGCCACAATACGAAGCAGGCACGTTCGATGTCATCGTCGTAGGCGCAGGCCATGCCGGAGCGGAAGCGGCACTCGCTTCTGCACGCATGGGCGCTAAAACGCTTGTGTTGACGATGAATCTCGATATGATCGCCTTTATGCCATGCAACCCGTCAATCGGCGGGCCGGCAAAAGGCATCGTGGTACGTGAAATAGATGCAATGGGCGGGGCGATGGGCCGCGTCATCGATAAAACACATATTCAAATGAGAATGCTCAATACCGCCAAAGGGCCGGCTGTCCGCGCATTGCGTGCACAAGCCGATAAAGTGCTCTACCAGCAGGAAATGAAGCGCTTGATGGAAGAACAGGAGAACCTGACATTACACCAAGGCATCGCTGAAGAGTTGATCGTCGAAGACGGCGAAGTCAAAGGGCTTATCACACAAGTCGGCGGCATTTACCGTGCGGAAACGGTCGTCATCACGACGGGTACGTTTTTGCGCGGCGAAATCATCATCGGCGACCTTCGCTATTCGAGCGGGCCGAACCACCAGCAGCCGTCCATCAAATTGGCGGAGAATCTTCAGGAGCTCGGCTTTGAGACGGTGCGTTTCAAGACCGGTACACCGCCGCGCATCAACAGCAATAGCATCGACTATTCGAAAACGGAAATCCAGCCGGGAGACGATGTGCCGCGTGCGTTCAGCTTTGAGACGACGGAATTCATCATGGATCAAATGCCGTGCTGGCTGACGTATACGACGAGCGAGACGCATCAGATCATCGATGAGAATTTGCATTTGTCACCGATGTATTCGGGTATGGCAAAAGGCACAGGACCGCGTTATTGCCCATCGATCGAAGACAAAATCGTCCGTTTCAGCGATAAGCCGCGCCACCAGATCTTCCTGGAGCCGGAAGGGCGCTCAACGCGCGAGGTTTACGTACAGGGCCTTTCCACCAGTTTGCCGGAACACGTTCAGCGTAAGTTGCTCGAATCGATTCCAGGGCTTGAGAAGGCCGATATGATGCGTTCAGGCTACGCCATCGAGTACGATGCCATCGTGCCGACGCAATTATGGCCGACGCTTGAATCGAAACAAATCACTAACCTTTATACAGCAGGACAGATCAACGGCACGTCCGGCTACGAAGAAGCGGCCGGGCAGGGGCTTATGGCCGGCATCAACGCCGCGGCGAAAGTGCTCGGCAAAGAAGAAGTCATCCTCAGCCGTTCCGATGCCTATATCGGCGTCTTGATCGACGATTTGGTCACTAAAGGCACAAGCGAGCCTTACCGCTTGCTGACGTCCCGTGCCGAATACCGGCTATTGCTGCGCCACGATAACGCAGACTTGCGTTTGACGGAACTCGGCTATCAACTCGGCATGATCACCGACGAGCGTTATGCACGCTTTCTTGAGAAAAAAGATCATATTGAGGAAGAAATCAAACGCCTGCGCGGCATCATCATCAAGCCGAACGAACAAACGCAGGAAGCGATACGCAATGCAGGAGGCAGCGAGCTGAAAGACGGTATCCGCGCAGCCGACCTGTTGAAGCGGCCGGAAATGAATTACGAGATGATCGCTTCATTGACTGAATCCGAAATCGCGCTCAGCGACGAAGTGAAAGAGCAAGTCGAGATCCATGTGAAGTACGAGGGCTATATCGAAAAATCCCTTCAGCAAGTCGATAAGCTGAAGAAAATGGAAAACAAAAAGATTCCGGAAAACATCGATTACGATGCCATTTCTGGACTTGCGACAGAAGCGCGCGGGAAATTGAAAGAAGTTTTGCCGCTATCGATTGCACAAGCTTCGCGTATTTCCGGTGTGAACCCTGCTGACATTTCGATTTTATTGGTGTATATTGAACAAGGAAGAATCGCAAAAGTCTAAAGGGAATTTCAAGCTGACAAAACAATACGTGTTATGGAGCGGCAAGTCCGCCAGCACAAAAATAGAACTTGAAATGGGCTGGTATCCGCCAGCCCATTTATTTTTACATACAAAGAAATTCCGATCCGACTTCCTGTTATAACGGGATAAAAGAGAGGCGAAGGGAGGAAATACATTGAACGAACAGCAATTCAAACAAGCGTTGAAAGAACAGGGTATTGAGCTTTCGGACCGTCAGTTGGAGCAATTCCGCATCTATTATAAGGAACTTGTCGAATGGAACGAAAAAATGAACTTGACGGCAATCACCGAACAGGAAGATGTGTATTTAAAGCATTTTTACGACTCCGTCAGTGCAGCATTTTATTTGGATTTCACAAAGCCATTATCACTTTGCGACGTCGGTGCAGGAGCAGGATTTCCGAGCATCCCCTTAAAGATATGCTTTCCGCACATCGCAGTGACGATCGTCGATTCTTTGAACAAGCGCATCCAGTTTTTAAATCATTTAAGCGAGACACTCGACTTGGACAAAATGTCGTTTGTCCATTCACGTGCAGAGGATTTCGGGAAATCAGAACATCGGGAGAGCTATGATATAGTGACAGCACGGGCCGTGGCAAGACTATCGGTGCTCGCTGAACTCTGTGTACCTCTCGTCAAGCAAGGCGGAGTTTTTGCCGCAATGAAAGCAGCATCCGCTCCAGATGAACTGAAAGACGCGGAAAAGGCGCTGCAGATACTTGGCGTGAAGCAGGAGGCTGTACATTCCTTCCAGTTGCCCATCGAAGAAAGCGAACGCCATATCCAAGTTTTCCGGAAATTCAAAGGGACGCCAAAGAAATACCCGAGAAAAGCGGGTGTACCGAATAAAACACCGATCAGCTAATGTTTCACGTGGAACATAGGGAATTGCAATTGCGTCTATGGAATTGAACAACAAGAGCAAGTTTTAAAAGGTGGTGCTTAAGCATGAAAAGTCCTTTTTCACGTCTTTTCGGAGGCGGAGATAAAGCAAATGACGCAGCAATAGCAGAAGTGCCGAGTAGAGCTTCTGAAGAAGTGGTGAAGATACCACTGGATAAAATCCACGCCAACCAATTCCAGCCACGCACTATTTTCGACGAGGATAAAATAGAAGAATTGGCGCGGACAATCCACGTACACGGCGTAATCCAGCCGATTGTGGTCAGAGATTCCCAACAGGAAGGTTTTTATGAGATCATCGCAGGGGAACGGCGCTTCCGTGCAATGACTTCACTAGGTTGGGAAGAGGTCCCTGCAATCGTCCGCCAATTGAGCGACAAAGAAACGGCATCAATCGCGCTGATCGAGAACTTGCAGCGTGAGGAATTGACGGCGATCGAAGAAGCCCATGCCTACCACAACCTGCTGGATATCCAGGAAATTACTCAAGAAGCACTCGCCCAGCGTCTTGGTAAAAGCCAATCAGCTGTCGCTAATAAACTGCGCTTATTGAAACTGCCGCAACCTGTACAACAGGCGCTGCTCGAGCGGAATATTACAGAACGCCACGCCCGAGCCCTATTGCCGGTGAAGGATCTAGCTGTGCAGCAGCAATTATTGGAACAACTGTTGGCGGAAGGGCTCAACGTCAAAGAGCTGGAAGAACGCATCAAAAGCTTGACGGAAGAGGCGCCGAAAAAGCTGAAGAAGCGCAGGAAAGCCGTCAGCCGGGATACACGCATTGCGATGAATACCATCAAAGAATCGTTATCGATGGTCAAAAAAAGCGGCATCAAGCTTGATACAGAAGAAGAAGAACATGACGATTATTACCAGATCACTGTGAAAATTCCGAAAAACCGTCCATAACAGCTCTTTCCTTTCGGGAAAGGGCTTTTTTTGACAGATTTGTCTCTATGAAACAGGAAATTTGATACAATAAGGAAATGAAAGCTGTCGTGGATAGCCATATGGTCATTTCCGCAGTAAAATGAAGACAGTAGCGAAGAAAGTTGGTGCACGTGTGGGTAGAACGATTGCCATCGCCAATCAAAAGGGCGGTGTAGGAAAAACAACTTCATCAGTCAATTTAAGCGCCTGTCTTGCCTATCTGGGCAAGAAAGTGCTGTTAATAGACATCGATCCACAAGGAAACGCAACGAGTGGTGTCGGAGTCAATAAAGGCGACGTCGACAAGTGCATCTATGAAATACTCATCGATGACGTGGATGTTAAAGATACGATTATGGAGACAAAAGTCGAAAATCTTCACGTTGTGCCAGCCACCATTTCACTGGCTGGTGCAGAAATTGAATTGGTTTCGACCATTTCCCGGGAAGCACGCCTGAAAAACGCCTTAGCCGAAGTGAAGGACCTATACGATTACATCATTATCGATTGCCCTCCTTCCCTTGGCCTTTTGACTTTGAATTCATTAACAGCCTCGGACGGAATTATTATTCCAGTACAATGTGAATATTATGCTCTAGAAGGTTTAAGTCAATTGCTCAGCACAGTGCGGCTCGTGCAAAAACACTTGAATCATGATTTGATGATCGACGGTGTACTGTTGACAATGTACGACGCCCGGACCAATCTCGGCATGCAAGTCATTGAAGAAGTGAAGAAATATTTCCAAGATAAAGTGTATGACTCGGTCGTTCCACGCAACGTCCGCTTAAGCGAGGCCCCGAGTCACGGAGAGCCAATTATCATCTATGATCCGAAGTCCAGAGGCGCAGAAGTTTATCTAGAATTGGCGAAGGAAGTGATTCGTAATGGCTAAAGGATTGGGAAAAGGCATCAATGCATTGTTTCCTGGAGAAACAGTCAATGAAACGGATAAAGTGATGCAGATCAAATTGACCGATATTAAAGAAAACCCTCATCAGCCGCGTAAAGTATTTGATCAGCAAGCGCTTGAGGAACTTGCCGAGTCGATCCGTGAGCATGGCATCCTGCAGCCTGTCGTTGTCCGCAAAAAAGGCGCGAAATTCGAACTTGTAGTCGGCGAACGCCGCTTCCGTGCAGCGAAACTGTGCAAATTGAAGGAAGTTCCCGCCATCATCAAGGATTTCAATGAGCAGCAGATGATGGAATTGGCGATCCTCGAGAACTTGCAGCGTGAGGATTTGACGCCGATCGAAGAAGCGGAAGCCTACCAGAAGCTGATGGACACGCTGAATTTGACGCAAGAGCAATTGGCGTTCCGGCTCGGTAAAAGCCGTCCGCATATCACCAACCATATCCGCTTATTGACTTTGCCGAAAGACGTGCGCGAGCTCATTTCGGACAAAAAGCTGTCGATGGGGCATGGACGTACTTTGCTCGGCTTGAGAAGCAAGAAGAATATTTCCGAAACAGCGGAAAAGGCGGTCAAAGAAGGATTGAATGTCCGCCAGCTGGAGAACCTCGTTCAGCGATTGAACGACAATGTTCCACGTGAAACACCAGAAAAGAAAAAGGATATCTTTATAGAAGAAAAACAATCTGAGCTGCGTGACCGTTTCGGTACAAACGTCCAGATCAAAAAACAGAAGAACAAAGGCAAGATTGAAATCGAGTTTTTCTCGGAAGATGATTTGGAACGGATTTTGGATTTGCTGAAATAAAGAAAAATTCAATCAGTCGAGATGCTTCATCTTCATTGATTACTAGTTATTTTTTGTCTGACGGATTCCCACTGGTACAAGCAGGAGTCTATTGAACATTAAAACGGGATAAATGCTGCCTATTTTCCATAGACGGGAAATAGGCATTTCTTTGAAGCGGGGAAACGGAAATGGGGCCGTTCCGGTGCAGTATATTACCGGGACGGCCTGATATGTGGAACGGCGGAGTTGCCCATTTTCAGAAAGTGATGAAAAGGGAAAGAGCCTGGCGTTCTGTAAATTCCGATGCACGGAGAGGAAGGAGCTCGAATATGGTTCTTTGGGGAACATTGGTCAACGCGGTTTTAATCGTCGTAGGAACACTGATCGGGCGGGCATTGCGCAATATTCCCGACAGGATGAAAGAGACGGTCATGTATGTCATCGGGCTCGTAGTTGTCGTGTTGGGCTTGCAGATGGGCTTTGAGAGCCAGAATTTCGTCATCGTCATCATCAGTTTGGTGCTCGGTGCGGTGATCGGCGAATGGGCGAGGCTTGAAGACAAGCTGAATGCATTCGGGCATTGGATTGAACGTATGCTCGGCACGAAAGAAAGCCAGGGCAGCCTGGCGCAAGGGTTTGTCACAGCGACGCTGATTTTCGTCATCGGCGCGATGGGCATTATTGGCGCCTTGGAGAGCGGCCTCAGCAATGAACACGGGGTTCTCGTATCAAAAGGCATCATTGATGGCTTTACGTCGATCATTCTTGCATCCACGCTCGGCATCGGCGTGATGCTTTCGGCGATTCCGGTATTTGTATACCAAGGGCTTATCGCTTTGTTCGCGACGCAGATCAGCCTGCTCATTCCGGAAGCGGCGCTTGATTTGTTCATCACTGAGATGACAGCGACCGGCGGCGTAATGATTGCGGCCATTGGCTTGAATTTGATGGGGGTTGTGAAAATCCGTGTAGCGAACTTATTGCCGGGGATCATTGTAGTTGCGTTTCTTGTCACGGCCGTGTTTAAATTCAATCTGATGTAAGTAATTAAAGAAGGTGTAGACGTGTTTTTTGAAAGAAGAGTAATTGAGAGATTTGTGGATAGTATGGTAACGAAGCTGCTGGATGAAGGAATGTGGATAGATATTTCGGGAACAGCGCTGCGTGTCATATTAATTGCAGTCGGTGCATATATATTGACCCGGGTCATGCGGATCGTCATCCGCAAATCGTTTTCGGTCCGGTTGAGAGGGCCGCTCAAAACGAATGGCCGGCGTCATCAAACCTTGTCGAAGCTAGTGGAAAATATTATTACCTATGTCATTGGATTTATGGCGCTGGTCGCCATACTCGCAGCGTTCTCGGTGAATATCAGCGGGATCATCGCCGGTGCCGGGGTCGTTGGCTTAGCCGTCGGTTTCGGGGCGCAGAATTTAGTGCGCGACGTCATTACGGGCTTTTTCATCATTTTTGAAGATCAATTTTCGGTCGGGGACTATGTACGAATTAATCAAGCAGAAGGAACCGTTCAGGAAATCGGTCTTCGGACGACGAAAGTGCAGGCGTGGACCGGTGAGCTTTTCATCTTTCCAAACGGAACTGTAACCGAAGTTGTCAATTTCTCGCTCCATAACTCGACCGCTGTTGTGGATTTGAGCGTTTCACATGATTCCGACTTGGCGAAAGTGGAACGGCTCATTCTTGAATTCCTGGAGACCGTGCAGCCCACCTATGAAGAAGTGATCAGCCCGGCTGAGCTTCTCGGTGTGCAGAATATGACGGCGACAGAAGTGGTCATGCGCTTGACGGCTGAAACTTTGCCGATGCAACATTTTGCGGTAGCCCGCAGAATGCGCCGTGACCTGAAGGAGTTCCTTGATCAGCGCGGTGTCGAATTGCCGTATCCTCGCATGGTGGTCATGCACCGCGAGCCCGGCGATCCAGCCTCAATGAATGCGAATAAATGACGGGGGGACGCATCCATGGAAATGAAAGAATTCGGATTGAACGATATTGTCGAAATGAAAAAAGGGCATCCATGCGGGGCGAACGCCTGGAAGATTATCCGCATGGGCGCTGATATCCGCATCAAGTGTGAAGGCTGCCAGCATAGCGTTATGCTGCCGCGCGCGGAGTTCAATAAAAAAATGAAAAAAGTGTTGGTCAGAGCGGAGGCGGAATGAGGAATGGACATTTCCGTCTCCTCTTCCTATAATGGAATGGTTGTAAAATTTGTGAACGAAAAGAAAGGTCGTGAATCCTTTGGCATTAACTGCAGGGATTGTAGGATTACCAAACGTGGGGAAATCCACATTATTCAACGCTATTACGAAAGCGGGCGCCGAAGCGGCGAACTACCCGTTCTGCACGATAGATCCAAACGTCGGCATCGTCGAAGTGCCAGATGAGCGCCTCGATAAATTGACGGAATTGGTCGAACCGAAAAAGACCATTCCGACAGCGTTCGAATTCACGGATATCGCAGGAATCGTCAAAGGCGCCAGCAAAGGGGAAGGGCTCGGGAATAAATTCCTTGCCCATATCCGCGAAGTGGATGCCATCACCCAAGTGGTGCGCTGTTTTGCTGATGACAATATCACACACGTCTCTGGCGGAGTGGACCCGGTATCCGATATCGAAGTCATCAATTTGGAACTCGTCTTGGCAGACATGGAAAGCATCGAAAAGCGCATTGCCCGCAACGCGAAGCTTCTGAAGCAAAAAGACAAAGATGCCGTTGCTGAAGAGCCGGTCTTGGCGAAGCTTCGCGAAGCCTTCGAAAACGGCGAATTGGCCCGTTCGATCGACTTCACGGAAGATGAGCTGAAAATCGCGAAAGGCTTGAATTTGTTGACGCTTAAGCCGATGCTCTATGTAGCGAACGTAGCGGAAGATGAAATTGCTGACGCTGCAAACAATGAATACGTCCAGCAAGTGCGTGATTACGCTGCTGGGCACGATTCCGACGTGATCGTCGTGTGTGCGAAGATCGAAGAGGAAATGGCAGAGCTTGACGACGAAGAGAAAGAAATGTTCCTCGAAGAGCTCGGCATCGAAGAGTCAGGGCTTGATCAATTGGTCAAAGCCGCTTATAACTTGCTCGGACTTGCCACTTACTTCACTGCCGGCGTGCAGGAAGTGCGTGCATGGACGTTCAAAAAAGGCATGAAAGCCCCACAATGTGCGGGCATCATCCACTCCGACTTCGAACGCGGCTTTATCCGCGCAGAAACCGTCGCTTACGACGAATTGGTGGAAGCCGGTTCGATGGCAGCGGCGAAAGAAGCCGGAAAAGTACGCCAAGAAGGCAAGGAATACATCGTCAAAGACGGCGATGTCATGCTCTTCAGATTCAATGTATAAGGCTTACGCCTAATAGTTTATTGTCAGTCATAGCCATGGAAACAAGTTAAGAATGGATTGGCGGCTGGAAAAGAATACCGAACCGGGTGCTTTTTTGAGCATCCGGTTTTTTATGAGGAGGGAAACGAATGTATTTATTCGCATATGGAACATTGAAAAGGGGCGGGAAATACCATTTTTATTTGGAAGAAGCGGAGCTGGTGTCTGAACTAGTGACCATCAAGGGCCGCTTGTATGACACGGGTCTCGGTTACCCGGCGCTTGCCTTATCGGGAGACGATACCATTACAGGAGAGCTTTACGATATTCCGGATGTCTTATGGCCCGCCATCAACGATTTGGAAGATTATTCTGGCGGGGCGGAAACGGACCTTTACGACCGCCTCACAATCGATATCGAAACCGAACGCGGGACTAAACAAGCGATCGTCTATACGGCGAAAGCGGAGCGCTTGCTGAAGGAATACATCCCGGAAGGCGTTTGGGACGTGGAACGGTCGTTTGTGAAGTGATATTGTGTTTTTAAAAAACGGACAGCGATGCAGGAAATCTGCATCGCTGTCC
>JBNJJS010000019.1:0-32412 GCA_051750505.1 Bacillota bacterium | reverse complement strand
CGCATGCCCGGCAAACCCTTGCCATTCCGCAATGGACGCAGCGTGGCTGGCATATGCCACATTGAACACGCTGAGCACGAGCCAAAACGCACGGAATACCCACGATCCGGCGCGCCAGACCACGATAAACCACGCCATGGCCATCAAGACGCCGAACAAGTAGCTTTGGCCGGCGCGAAACTCAGTAGCCACATCGACCACCGCTTGTGCCGGGCCGTAGCCTTCCGCCAACAGCAAGATAAGCTGTATGACTGGGGGTGCCAGCAGTACCGGAATGAGCGCAAGCGCAATCAAGACAAATTTTTTCGGAACCTCAACAAGCGGCTTTTTCTCCGATTTGACGCAACGCAAGACAACATCTCCTGCTAGAAATGCCAGCACCACGTAAAGAAAAAAATCCGACAATGCGATCAACCAGCTCATCGTTTTCTACGCATCAATACAACGGCAGCGATCGTAAGGATGACAGCGAGGCCCGCGATAATCAAGGTCAAGCTGGAACCGCCGCCCTCTGAAGGGGTTTCCGGATCGCTCACTGCTGCCTGTTCGATATCAGAAGCTTCCGTTTCTTCCATTTCTGTTGTTTCCTCGCCATCAGCTTCGGCTTCAGCCGACTCCTCTTGCGCCGCTTCTTCCTCGCTTGCCTGCAACTCAAAGGCAAGTGACCCTTGGATCGGATGCCCGTCTTCACTCAGCACTTCGTATTCCACGACATAAGAACCGTCTTCAAGTTCCTCTGCTGGCGTGCCGACCAATTGATCTTCCATAACAGCCACTTCGCTGAAATCCACAGCGGTTCCGTCCATGGTCATCGTCATGGCACTGCCTTCCTCGATGCCGGCACTGAAATCGAGCACAATCTGCCCGATCGGCTCTGCCACAACTTCGCCCTCTCCTGGAACAGATGCCTCCAAGACCGAATGTGCCTGCGCTGAAATCGGAAATACGAGCAATGCACTTAATAACATCATTATTTTTTTCATTGGAATGGTTCCTTCTTTCTTGATTAGTCGATTCTATCAGCGAATTCAATCGCCAGCCAATAGCTCTTTTTTAGCCTATTTGATTTCCCTGAAAGAAACAAGAGCGATGCACTCGGATTTATGAAGATTCGCCGAAATTATTGAAATAGGAAAAAGCTCCGATGGGGTTCGGAGCTTTCCAGTATATTTCACATTCCTCTAACTGCTTCTTGCGCTGATTTCTCCCGTTTGTTTAGCGCCTCGGCGAGCAGGCTCACCGAGATCATCGACGTGAAGCCGAGGATCGAACTGAAGAACATCGCCTGGAAAACGTGTTCGATGACACCGGTGCCGGTCAAGATCATATAGCAGCCGGCGCCGCTGATGACGGAGGCGGTGGCGCCGGATTTATTGGCGTGCTTCCAGAAATAGCCGAGGCTGATCGGGGCTGCGATGCCGCTGATGATCGCGGAGGTCCCGAAATTGGTCAATAAAGCTAAGGATTCCGGACGGTTGATCGACATATAGAGCGACACCAGGCCGATGAAGACCAGCGACACTTTCGATGCTTTCAGCACTTTAGCGTCGAGTTCCTGTTCCGTCAAATTCTTATTTTTATAGAGAACCGGCACTGCCAACACTTTGAACAAATCGTTGCCGATGCTGTTGGTGATGCCGAGATACAGGCTGTCGGTCGTCGACAGGATCGCGGAGATCAAGCCCATGACGAGCAGCGCGACGATGACGACCGGGAAAGCTTCCATGATATACGCCGGAATGGCGCTGTCGGCCGAAGCGAGACCCGGCAAGATGATGCGCGCCGCGAGTCCTGCGAACACCGAGAAGATCGACAAGGTGAACAAGGACACGCCGGCGGATAAGGTGAAGGTCCGCAAGTCTTCTTCTTTTTCGACCGTCAGCACTTTATTCATCAAATGCGGCAATAGTACGAATGAAAACAGCAACCACTGGATGCTCAAGATGGCAAAGCCGCTATAGAACGGCCCGCCTGTCGACAGCGGCGAGACGAGTGCCGGATCGATCGCGCGAAGTTCCGCTTGCAGCGTGCCGAACACATTCCATCCGCCGCCGATCGTCCATAATAACGAGACGAATAATAATAGCGAAACGACCGCCATCGTCGCCCCTTGGATGCCGTCGCTGACGATCTGCGCGAACGCGCCGCCGAGGCTGACATAGACGACGGTGATGATGACGCCGATCGCGATGCCCCATAAATACGGAATGCCGATGACCGTCTCGAACATCGTCGCGAGGCCCACGTTCTGCCCGACAATGTAATAGATATTGAACAGCACCAACAATGCGACGAGCACGCGCAAAGCTTTGCTGTTATAGCGGTTGCCGAGCCACTGGGGAATCGTCAAGCTGCCGCCATTTTTCTGTCCGTAGCGCCAGAAGGTTTTCGTGAACAGCAACAGGCCGAGCCATGTGACCCCGAAGCAGCCGATCGTGTACCATAAAGTCGACAAGCCGTATGTATATGCCCAGCCCGGCACGCCAAGAAACAAGTTCGCGCTTGCGTAAGAAGCTCCGAAGCTCATGCCGACGACCGCCGGATTGACTTTGCCTTTGGCGATCGCAAAGCCTTTCATCGATCCGCTATGGGCTTTGCCTTTTTTCCCGAGCCATGTCGTCAAGGCGAAATAGCCGACGAGCATCAAAGCAATCAGCGGCAATAGCCAAGTTGTATCATCCCCCATTGCGTTCGCCTCCTTTTGGTTTCGGTTTTGGGTAAAGTTTATTCCATAAAGTCAGCCCCGTAATCCAAAACACGGCGACGGCGATCCAGTAAGCTGTCAGCATGCCCATTCCTCCTTTAGTTTCCTGCCGGTTCGTGCAAGTGCTTGAAAGTTCTGCCCGGATGATTGTCTTTCAATTGCGCTTGGCCCTTGCCGTAGACTTTCTCGCGGTATGTGCCTTCTGTGTATTCCTTTTGGACGAGCCCGCGTTCCTGCAAGACGGGAACGACCAGTTCAACAAAGTCCTCGAAGCTTCCAGGTGCGAGCGTATACGCCAAATTAAAGCCGTCGACGCCTGTTTCATCTCTCCAGCGCTCGACTTCGTCCGCGACTTGCTCCGGTGTTCCGACCGCGACCGGCCCTCTTCCACCGATGCCGACGAATGTCGCGAGTTCCCCGATCGTCCACTTTCTATCCGGATCGGCACGCGTGAACACTTCGACCGCCGATTGCATGGCGTTGCTTTGGATGTATTCGAGCGTATCGTCCGGCTTGTATCCGGAGAAGTCGATTCCGGTCCAGCCGCTGAGCAGCGCGAGTGCGCCTTCGTAGCTGACATGGCTTTTCAAAGTTTCGTATTTCTCTTGCGCTTCTTCTTCGGTCTTTCCGACAATCGCGGTGAAGGTTGTATAGACGAGTACATCTTCCGGGTTTCGGCCGTTCGCTGCGATGCGTTCTCTGAGTGCGTCGACGCCTTTTTTCACAACAGGAATCGTCGGCCCTGCCGTAAACACGGATTCGGCGTGCTGCGAGGCGAATTCCCTGCCGCGCGGCGAAGCGCCTGCCTGGAACAATACCGGCGTGCGCTGAGGCGACGGTTCCGATAGATGCGCGCCTGGCACTTTAAAGTATTTGCCTTCGTGGCGGATGTCATGGACTTTCGACGGGTCGGTATAGACTTTCGACTGTTTGTCGCGGACGACCGCGCCGTCTTCCCAGCTGCCTTCCCATAATTTATAGCAAACGTCCAAATATTCGGCCGCGTATTCATAGCGTTCGTCGTGGCTCATCTGGTCATCTAGCCCGATATTGACTGCGGCGCTTTTCAAATAGGAAGTGACGACGTTCCAGCCGATGCGCCCTTTTGTCAGATGGTCGAGTGTCGACATGCGCCGTGCGAAGGTGTACGGATGTTCGTGGCTGACAGATGCCGTGACCCCGAAACTCAAATGCTTCGTCACCGATGACATGAGCGGCACGACCAATAGCGGATCGTTGACCGGCGTCTGCACCGCATTGCGAAGTGCCGCATCGCGCGTCCCACCGTAAACGTCGTATGTCCCGAGTACATCGGCCAAGAACACCGCGTCGAACTTCCCTTTTTCCAATAGCTTCGCGAGCTCGATCCAATATTCGCTGTCCTTGTATGTATGCGACCGGTCGTCATCATGAAGCCACAACCCCGGCGACTGGTGCCCGCCTGCGCACACCATCTCAAAAGCGTTCAAATACATCCGTTTCTTCGTCATCGTCAAATTCCTCCTTTTTTAGTATCGCCAATTTCCGCAGCCCTCAGTGGAAAATAAAAATAGCCCTCTTTTCTCAAAAAATGAGAAAAGAGGGCTATTTGAATAGTCGGGTCCGCTCTCTTATCTCCCAAGGAATCTCTCCTTGCTGGAAGTAGCACCTTCCTGATTGATATCAGGGGTTGCTGAAGCGTCATCGGGCCAGTCCCTCGGCTTCTCTGGATAAGATTATTAAATTAATCCCTATCTTAATACTAGGAAATAGATAAGTCAACCGAATTTTCAAAAATATTTTATTTCTTCACGGGAGGATTGCCCAGAACCGCTTTCTTGACCGGGGATTGTCGAAAGAAAAACGCCAATCTACATCATAGGGGATTGGCGTTTTTCTTATTGTTCCTGACCGCGCGGTGCTTTCGGTGGCTGGCACGTGTCGCATTTACGCTGGTTGTTCTTGTTGAACTTCGTGAAGGTCTTCTCGAAATTATTGCCGCATGCGCATTTGAACAAGAGCTTTTGGGAGAATCCGTGGTATTCTGTCGACAATAATTTGCTATCGGAATTGTTGTTGACGAATGTCCGGATTTTATCGATCGTCCATCGTTTATTCATTCTGTTACACCTCAATTTAGTATTGGCTGGAGGCTTTCGGGCATCCATTGCTTTAGAACAACGCAAAGTTGTCTTAAGTCATCCATTATAGCATGCCTCAAGCCGATCTGTTGCATTGTTCATACCAGATCAGCAAAACGGATTGAATTCCGTCCAACCCAAGATCATGACACCAATTAAAAATTCCCTTCCCGTTCATAAAACGGGAAGGGAATTTTTTAAGATTCTGTACGCTGACTTTCGCCTGCAGCGACCAGCTGGAACTCATCCAGCAAAGCGCGCACTTCATCGGTCGATTCGGTGTGCATCAAGTCGTTGCGGAGTTCACCGGCACCGCGCACGCCGCGTACATAGATCTTGAAGAAACGGCGCAACGGCTTGAAGGCGATCGGCTCGGTTTCTGTCGAGTATTTATCATGAAGGTCCAGATGAAGGCGCAGCAAATCGAATAATTCCTTAGTGCTGCGCTCTTTTGGCACTTCTTCGAAAGCGAACGGATTGTGGAAGATCCCGCGCCCGATCATGACGCCATCGATGCCGTATTTATCAGCCAGCTCCTGGCCAGTCTGGCGGTCCGGAATATCTCCGTTGATCGTCAACAAAGTATCCGGTGCGATTTCATCGCGAAGCGCCTTGATTTCCGGAATAAGTTCCCAATGCGCAGGCACGGCGCTCATTTCCTTTTTCGTCCGCAAGTGGATCGACAAATTGGCGATGTCCTGCTCCAAGACATGCGTCAGCCAGCCTTTCCATTCGTCTACACTCGTGTAGCCGAGACGCGTCTTGACACTGACAGGCAACCCACCCATTTTCGCAGCCTGGATGATTTCCGCTGCGTTATCGGGATAGTTGATCAAGCCGCTGCCTTTTCCTTTGGCAGCAACGTTCGGCACCGGACAGCCCATATTGATATCGATGCCTTTAAAACCTTCTTTTGCCATACCGATACTCATGCTCCGGAAATGCTCCGGCTTATTGCCCCAAATATGGGCGACCATCGGCTGCTCATCTTCCGTAAACGTCAAGCGGCCACGCACGCTGTGTATGCCTTCCGGGTGGCAATAGCTTTCGGTATTCGTAAATTCCGTGAAGAACACATCAGGTCTGGCCGCTTCCGCCACAACATGGCGAAACACCACATTCGTCACGTCTTCCATCGGCGCCAAAACAAAAAACGGCTTCGGCAACTCGCGCCAAAAATTTTCTTTCATAGCTTAATTCCAATCCTTTCATTACGGGATGAAGCAGTCCTTCACCCAAAAATTCAATGTCATCTATAATGGAAAGCCAAAAATATCAAACGGTTCAACAAGTCATTCTATCTTTTCTTAACCTTATACAGTTTACACGATTCGTGTATCCATGGAAAGTGAGCAGTTTTACTTCTCATGCAAAAACACCGACCCGAAAGCGGAACGGTGCTTCATGTTAAAGGGAGTCGAAAAATCGATGCCTGTTCTTCCCTGCTTTTTTTGCTCGATATAAAGCCTGGTCCGCATGTTGAAGGAGCTCTTTCAACTCACAATCCCCGCCTGCAGGATATTCGGCGATGCCAATGCTCGCGGAGAGCTCGTAATCGGCCTCCCAAGTACTCAATCTTCCGAGTAGTTGTTCTGCCTGCCCGTTCATTTGCTCTTTACTTAATGGAGTCGTGAAATGCACGAGGAACTCATCACCGCCAAGCCTTATCGCAATCGCATCTGTCTGCTGTTTTGTAAATTGCTGAAGCTTTGACGCAACTTCCTTCAATACCAAATCCCCTGTATCATGGCCATGGACATCGTTGACCTTCTTAAAGCCATCCAAATCAAGAAAGAATACCGCGCCTCCCTCTTTCGAATACCCTTCAAAAAAACGGGTGAGGAAATGCCTATTGTACAGATCCGTCAGCGAATCCCGGTAAGCGAAACGCTCGAGGTCCAAATAGTAGGAAAACATCCGGACAATCCGTTGAAGCAAGCTGATGCTTTTATAATCGAACCGGCTTTTTTCATCATTCACAGCACATAATGTGCCGAACCGCTCCCCGTTGATGAAAGAGATCGGCAGCCCTAAATACGAACGGACATTGGCCGCTTCCAGCTTTTCCTGAAACTCCCCCAACTCATGGCCATCTTTTACATCCTCGTAGACCAATGGCTTCTTGTTTTTGAAATCCACACGGCTGCACAGCGAATCATCCAAATCCAACACAAGCCCCTCCGCCACGGGAATGTCCGTATCGTTCGGCGAGTGCTTGAGGATTATTTGCTGCGCTTCGCTGATGGAACTCAAATAAAACAATTGGTCAGGCAAGATCTCTTTTGCCAAATCGATTACATCTTCCGCTAGCTCATCAAAATTCTTATACATTTCCAGTTCCCGAAATGTCACCATTAATGAAGCACCTCGATTGTAGTTAGATTCATTGTCTTCAACTTTATTGGAAAATTAAACTATATTTTTTCCTAATAACCAATATTTTCATATATTCACTAAAGTTTAACACAGATGAACCTATCCGTTCAGCCACTCGATATATACGAGCCATCTGCAAATATAGCAAGACGCAAAAACCCCGACCGCAAGCGTTTATAACGCAGCTCCGTCGGGGTTCTTTCTATATCATTCTGTTGGCATGATCATCCAAAAACTGAACGTCTTTAATAGCTTACCCAGCTCAAGCCAGTCGTACCTTCCCCTGCATGGACGCCTACGCACACGCTCAACGGGATGACCTCGACTTTGAGCCCTGAAAATTCCTTCATCAGCTCGTTTTTCCACACTTCAGCACCGGCTTCATTATTGCAATGGATGACTGCCACTTCCGGCACCATCCCGGATTCCATATCCGCACGTAACGCAGAGTTCACGCTGTCCTTAGCCCGCTTGTTCGAACGGACTTTTTCCTTCATGACGGTGATGCCGTCGACAAAAGTGATGACCACTTTGATGTTCAGGATATTGCTCAGGAATGCCTGCGTCCCTGACACCCGCCCGCTTTTATGCAATTGGTTCAAGCTTGAAGGAATGAACGACAAATGCGATTTGGCGGTCAATTGATTGATCGTCTCCACCACTTCTTCCGGCTCTTTACCTGCCGCAAACAATTCATTGCCGATTTCGATCATTTTCCCCATCGGGAACGAACCGATTTTCGAATCGACTGGATACACCTTGAAATCCGCCATCTCCGCAGCCGACTGGGCACTGTTGAATGTACCGGACAACCCGCTCGACAAATGAAGCGCCACCGCAAAATCGTAGCCTTCAGATTGCAGCTGCTCGTATAAGGCAACCATCTCCCCGATTGCCGGTTGTGAAGTTTTCGGCGACACTTTCGCCGCTCTTAATTTATCGTAAAATTCTCCCTGTGTCAGGTCGATCGACTCTCGGTACGATCCGTCATCAAACACTACACTAAGGGGCAATACATAGACATTATGCCTTTGGATGAACGCGTCATCCAATTGCGCCGCTGTATCCGTAATCCATGCTATTTTTTTCATTCAAAAATTCCCCTCTAAATGCAAATTCCATATTGGAAGCAGTTGTCTGCTTCTGCTAACGTACAGGAGGTGCAGCCATAGCGGCTAGTGACAGATGTCACATAAGGAAAAATTAATGTAAGCGTCGACATAATTTGCACTTATATCCGTTATTTCTTTCCAATTTATAATCATGCGCGGAAAAAAAAGCCGCCTATCCCTTGAGATCAGCGGCCCCTCCCTATTTAACCGGTTGTTTTTGTGCCTGCTGGCCGATCGCAAAATCAGCAAGCGATGGAATGAGCATGTCTTCCATCGGCGGGTTGTGAAGCCCCGCCCGTACATCGCGGTAATAGCGCTGCAAAGGCGATTTTTCCGATAGGCTATGTGCACCTGCCACCCGCATCGCTAAATCAACAATCGTGACCGCTGAATTCGTCACCGCGACTTTCACCGCGCCGAGTTCCGGCCCCATCTGCGAGCGCTGCTGCTCGTCCGACTCGTCCCATTGTTTCGCGACGGAATAAAGGAAATGCCGCGCCCGCTGCAACTCCAATTCGATTTGGCCGATCTTTTGTTTGACATTCGGCAACTCGATAATCGGCCCGTTCAAGCTATTCGGCGAATAATCTTGCGCAAAACGGATCGCGTAATCCTGCGCTGCCTGAGCGATGCCGAGATAGCACGCCGGAATGTGCAGCAGCCATCCCGCCGGCTGTTTTTTCCCGGGCACACTGATTTCGACCAATGCCTTTTCCTCAACTCGGACATTCGTCAACACCAAGTCATCGCTCCCGGTACCGGTCATCGCTACGCTATCCCAGGTTTCTTCGACCGCTACACCATCAGCCGATCTCGGCACAAGGAAATAGCCGACTTCACCGGTCTCTTCAATCACAGCGGTCACGTTGAAGTAATCCAATACCGGCGCCATCGACGTGAACGACTTGCGCCCGTCGATGACCCAAGACCCGCCTTCTTTTCTGGCTGTGGTAGACGGCTTACCGCCTCTCGTCGGGCTTCCGGTCTGCTTTTCGGTCGCGCAATTATTGATCAATGCGCCACGTGCTTTAATATCATCGAATAAAGCCTCGAGCACCGATTCATCCCATTTATCGGTCTCGCCCAGATCTTGAACGATGCCCATATGCCAGCCAATCGACAAACCGGTCGACCCATCCGCGCGGCTGATCGCTTCCTGGTAGCGCAGCATCTCCGACAAGGAAATACCCGCTCCGCCGTATTCTTTCGGAATCGTCAAGGCGGGGTAGTTGATCGCTTTCAACTCGTTGAAATTTTCGAACGGAAATTTTCGTTCCAAATCGTTGCGCGCGGCCCGTTCTGTAAATGGCGCGACTGTTTCGTTCAAAATCTCCATACGTTCTTCGAATGTCTTCGCTTTTGTGATATCCATTATTCTTCACCTTTCTCCTATCTATTGCGTCCATTCCTCCGTCAAAATGAAGCCGTCGTACTGCTCATTCGACTCGATGTATTCCTGGAATTCCTCGGATTCGTACGCGTCCTTCAAATCTTTCGCCCACTCAGCATCCGCATTTTCTTCCTCGATCGTCACCACGATGCGGTGCTGCTCCGGCGTATTCTCGATTTTCAAGGCATCGGTAATCTTGCGGTCCGGCGCATTGGCAATATAATTGCCGTTGACGACGCCAAAGTCGATATCCTGCAGCGACACCAGAATTTGCGCTGGGTCCAATACTTTCAAGTCGATGTCGTAATCGGCAGTCTCCACTGCGTTCAAATTAAAATCCGTCACGCCTGCCCCGTCCGACACCGTCACCCATCCCAGTTCCTCCAGGATGCGCACTGCGCGTTCCTGGTTGACCGGATCGTTCGGCAAGCCGACAGTCGAGCCATCCTTCACTTCATCCAAAGATTGATGATGCACCGAATACAAGCCTTGAGGCGCACTCGGCACAAACGCGATGCCGGTCATGTCCATGCCCAATTCCTCGTTGATCCCTTCCATATAAGCCGTGCTCTGGAATATGCTCGCATCGATCGAGCCTTCCTGCATCCCCGGATTCAACTGCATGTTCTGGGAAAAAGTTGTCGTATCCACTTTATACCCTTTCTCCTCCAAAATAGGCAAGATCCCTTCCTTGAATTGCTGCTCATACGTCCCGACGCCAAAGCCGACACGCACTTCTTTCTCATTCTCCCCGGAAGCTTCCCCGCTATCGCCGCATCCCGCAAGCAATAGCGCACCCGAAATCCCGAGCACTCCGATCCAACGCTTGTTCATCTGCCATCTCTCCTCATTTTTCATCATTTCTCACTACCAAATAGAAAAAGCCCTCTTCATAAAAAGAAGAGAGGCTCACCGTCCGGCTCTTCTCATCTCTCAAATGCATAGCAGCATCTGCTGGATTTGGCACAGTTTCAAATTGGACATCCAATCTGTTCCGCTGCCGAAGCTTCAAAGGGCCAGTCCCTCCACTTCTCTGGATAAGAAATTATGTACTCGAGGCTAATGCCGAGTAATTTGATATGATTAATACAATAGCAGATCTTTGATTTCATGGCAATAGCTTGTTTGAAGATCGCTCCATAAACATTGCTTCCGACTAAAGAATCTTATACCTGTGCTAATAGGAGAATAGTGTATAATTTTCATTTAAGAACTCTCATAATTCCAAATACTCTAAGCAATTCCCAGTTTATAAAATGCTGTTTCTTCCACTTCAAGAGCCAGCACAATTTCATGAGAGTTTCATTGTTTCTGTAAACTTGCTATACATTCATTTCAATGGAGGGATTCACATGAAGTACACGGTAATCACAGGCGCCAGCTCAGGAATCGGATATGAAGCTGCACTGGCTTTCGCAGCACGCGGCAAAAACCTTATTCTTGTGGCAAGAAGAGAAGCCGAGCTCAATAATCTAAAAGACAACATTCAACGCATGAACCCGGACCTGGACGTCGTGATCAAGAAGGCAGACCTATCTGAAAGCGGGCAAGTCCATGCACTATACGAAAGCCTTATAGACTACGATATTGAAACCTTCGTGAACAACGCCGGCTTCGGAAACAGTGCAAGCGTCGCTGAACAGGATGTACATAAAACGGAAAAGATGCTTCGCGTAAATATAGAAGCACTCACAACGCTTTCCACTCTTTATACACGCGATTATGCGGACCAAGAAGGCGCGCAGCTCATCAACGTATCATCTGACTTAGGCTATAGAATCGTGCCAAATGCAGTTACATACGCTGCGACCAAATTTTACGTGAGCGCATTTACAGAAGGCCTTGCCCAGGAACTGCAGGATAACGGAGCACGGTTGAAAGTAAAAATACTCGCGCCATCCATGACAGAAACCGAATTCGTGAAAACGGCGCGGGAGCTTGATGAATTCAGCTATAGCGACAATGTGCAGAAATTCCATACCGCAAAAGAAATGGCACAGTTTATGCTGGAGCTTTATGATAGTGAGCAGGTTCTTGGGAAGGTCAATAGTGAGACCTATGAGTTCGAGTTGATGGATCCGGTTTTTCAGTATACTTCGAGGAAGTAGAATCCACTATAGTTCTGATATCAAAAAAATTCCCTCTCACATCATGTGAGAGGGAATTTTTCTAAATGAGCTGATGACTTACATCATGCCGCCCATTGAAGAGTGGCTATTATAGCCTTGTATGACGTATTCAAAACCTTATTATATAGAAGGTTTTCATTTTTTTATTCGTATAGCTTTTCATAGAAAATCATTTCATTGTTGCCGGATTGTTGCCTATTAAATGAAAGAAGTAATTAGATATACATAGTAAGAATTTTCATTATCGATACTAACTTTTACTCTTTAAAAATTATATCTATAATACTCACTAATAACTTTGCCCCTTCATATAAGTTGTTTACCGCAAAATCGATTGAGATTTCTTCTGGCGGAACGGGATCTAGCTCCTCGGATAAAGCAAGAAATTCATTTAACTTATTTTGCTCTTCTGCATCAAGATATAATAGAGCGTACATACCTTTTTGTATATACTCACTTGCCTGTATAAACAAGATTTGGACACTACGCAATTCCTTAACTTTATTTTGGATAAATTCTATCTCTTCTTCTACCTTCTTTTCTCTTTCTGCATAATCTGTTTTACTAGGTTCTTCATTAACTAAATCCTTTAATTTATCGTTTTCTTCGGTTACTCTATCTAGTTGAGATTTAATAGTACTAATTTGTTCTTGTATAGCATTAGCAAATTGCCCAGAAAATCTAACTAATTCTATTAATTTCGAACTAACCTCACTAGTATATTTTCTTTCACTTTTCAAGTCTTCAGTGAGGTTTATAATCGCCTCCGAAAAAGGAGGGAGTATATCACCCAACTTTTTAATTATTTCATTTTTATGTTGGTCTCTCATCCTTCTCCCCCTCTTTCGGTCGAACAATGCGGACAATATTTAAAATCTGTACTGATTACTTCATGGCATTCTCTACACACTTCAACCAGGATATGTTTACATGCTACACAATGATTCTTGTTAGGAAACAATACCGTATCACATTTAGGGCAGGTACTTAGTTGGAGCGCCATATCTAGAGCAGCGTCTACCTTTTTCATTGTTTTGGAATCAACCATTCCAGTTCGTTTGCTGAGACGTTCGTCTATATCTAAAACCCTGATTTGTCCACAGTCAATTAAGGCCTCTTTTGTTTGACCATTGCTCTCGGTTGGTACTATATGTATGTATTTAGGCATTGCTTTTTTCTTGTCGGAAACTGATGCTGTAATTGGCACTGCAATAACCACGGGATTCCTTGAATTTCTATGTGATAAATCATTCGAAATAATAAGAACCCGTCTCTCATATCCTTGTTCTGAACCGAGAGCCGGGTTTAAATTTGCTATATAAATTTCGCCTCTTTTTATTTTCCCTCTAAAACTCATTCCACGAATCCCCTGACTCTTCTAAACTCTTTTCGGCTTCATTGGATGTGAATAGAGACTCAAGCGCAGCTTCTTTCAACTCTGTTTCATTTTCTTCATAATACAAATTAAAAAGCTGCATTGCTTCTTCATCCTCTTTAATTTGCTCAAATATTTCTGCGTTTTTTTGCATATAATTTTTCACTTTTTCACTAGCAGCCATTATCAACAGACTTGCTGAAGTTAATTTGACAATTGATTCATTTTTAATGGTTTCATGCATTAAAAACCTCTCCCCTCAAGGTTCTTACTTCCTATATTAAATATTTTATACCACTTATGAGGTAATTGTACACCCTTGTGTTTTAAATTTAAGAGTAAGATATGTCAGGAAGAGTTGTAATGAAAGTGCGCCAAAAACACACCTTCAAAGTGACGCAAAGCAGCCTACACAGTGTCATGTAATTTTTTTAACCTAAACTATCTACTACCTAAAACGGTTCGTTAAACAGCCTTGTGTGTGCTTTAAAATCGATAAAATTTATTTCCTGAAAATCTGTTTTATTTCTCATAATAACAATTAAGCGTCTGTCCACGCGTTTATTTTGCGTCCATTCTTCAATTGCACGATGTGAGACATCCGTTTCAAAATAGATGTAACGCAAATACATATCAGCTCTTTTCCCAAAGAGCGGCAGGGCAAGGATTTTCCGGTGTTTTAGCTATCATTTTTGTAAGTTTCGTGGTTTTTTGTCGAATTAAAAACACTAACATTTTCTAACCTGCTGACATTCGCATTCTAAGCTATTTATCTTCGCTCCTATGAATACTGACCTTATAAAAAGCTCTAGGATTTCATTCTTTGAAGGTTATAGGTAAAAAGAAAAAGACATGCAGCAATTCACATGTCTTGTGTTTGTATTTCGGTCAATCTATGCAGCATTCTATTGGAAAGGTACTTTAGATCCCATTCAATTGAGCCGCTCGGCAATTTCTTCTCATCATTGATGTATTGTTCCATTTCCTCATCAGTTGGTGTGAGAAGTGTTATATGGACTGCTAAGGGCTTTACTTCCGCTTCTAGTTTCCGTATACGATCTAAGTTACTCATTCGGCCATACCTCCCACAACCTCGTCAGGGAAGCTTATATCATCGTTTTTTATCCGCTTCTTGACGATATTAATAATAGTGTCTTTTTCCTGGATCTTGATTTCCTTATCCTGAATTTTTACGAGAACCGATTCACCTTTTTCTAAGGATTCGACTTGCTGCTTGCATTGTTCCCAATCCGATTCATTGAAGATGTGAATTTCCGGGAGGTTTTGCGCTTCTTGGATCTGCTCCAATTTGTTCAATCGACTAATTAAAAGTTGGCTCATTGTCCATCATTCTCCTTTCAAACTCTTCTCTATTGCTGTGATCCGCTCTTCCAGTTCGCCATCCTTCATGGCCGTTAAAGCCACGCTGGACAGATAGCCTATAGCCCGTGCTTTATCAATTTCGCTTTTATCAGGAAACTCACTTTTTCTTAATCCGTTGATTTGTTCGCCAATGATTTGTCTGATGTGCTGCGGCTTTTGAATTCGTTTGTCTGCCATACCCCTCCCCCCCTCGCTATAAATGTTGTTATATCAAGGCCTAAGACCTCTGCAAGCATACATAGATTAGACGAAAAGCACGGAAAGGACATCCGTGCCAGTCGTCTATTAAACCTGTTCTGCGGCTTCTTTGCTGAGTTTTTCAGCCATCTTAAATAGCTCACCTTCAAAAACTTGATAGTTCGCTGGCCCTCCTGCAATTCCTGATGGGTAGAGCATAGGGAAGCCAGGTTTCTCCGCTGCATGATATTCTCGGGCGTTGTCGTGAAACTCGTTGAACAATGGCAAAGTGGAAATTGCCAAGCGCATGTATTCCTCACGGGCAGCCAGTACTTTTTCGTGTTGCGTTCTATGAGCCTCGATAATTCGTTCTTTTTCTTCCATCAATGCAGACAAGTATTCATCCTTAGCAGCTACACGACTTGGATGATTCTTGTCTTTTAACATTTTAATTTGAGTACCTCGGATCTCTGCTGATCGCTTCAATCGGTCAATTTCTGCATGAATAGCATCAGCTCGTTCAATTTCGATAGCATCAATCTTCTGCTGATATTCCTTTTCAAGTTCAGGAATTCGATGGATGTCGGCTTGGTTCGCTTCTTCCAGGGCTTGGACTTTCAAGTCAATTTTTTTAATCTTGGCATTGTACTGTTCTTTTGGTGTCGTCATTGTAATCTCTCCATTCGTTGTTTTTGTCGTGTTAATGCGGCTTGGGTGGCTTTGGGTAAGCTTTCAAACTTCTTCTGTTCTTCTTCTTTAGCAAAGTCGGGGAAGTGCTCAGGATGCCGTTTCATGGCTTCCAGCTTGCCCATTTCGTACTGTGTTTTTTCGGTCATGTGTAGACCCTCCTTTATATATTGGACAAGGTTAATGGCTGCATCACTGCGTTCATTCGTCCAATCATCAATAATCAAATAATATTCGTGCTGATAAGGTGTATTCCCATACTTCCTGCCATGTTTCTTCTGGTTTGAATCCAGCTACATCCAATGCCGCTTTAAGTTGTCCATCTGTAATATAGAACCCCTCTTCATATATCTCGAAAAGAAATTTAATCGCATGAGAGGTAACACCTTTATAAGTTTTGATCCGGTACGGTTCAACATGACTTTTAATCCAATGATGAAGTGTTTTGCGTTGTTTATAAGTTAACTTCTCGTATTCTCAAAGATAGGAAATATTAATAGGTTTCTCCTTTGAAAAATCCATCCGTTCTACCTCCTCATTCTGTTGACATATGCAATGTATTTTTCGTACTGAGTGAACACATAGTCGAATGTATTTCCTTCACAGATAACCTTGTAGCTATTTGCCTTCTTCTTCCCAGGAACGTAACTTTCACGGTAAGCAATCCACCCTGTAACGGTCTTCTCTATATATGCAGTACTGGAATGACTGACAGTCCAAGAGTAAAGCGTTCCAGGTATTCCGATTTGGCCGCCGATTGAGCGGATTTGCTTATCTCTTTTCAAAGACTCTACTAACTCCGCTTTATGCTGAATCAATTCAGCTTTTAAATCATCAGGGAGAGAAGCGGCGTTCTCAATTTTGATGTGGCCGCTTTCTTCTTCCAATTTGTGCCCCATGCTATTGCTTTTGGAAATGAGATCAATCATAGCAATCCGCTTCCATCTTCATTAATTTTTATTTCTTCTTCCACAGTTAGGGGACTCAATGGACTCACTTCGCTATGACGCTTACTCTCTCTATGGTTTGTAGTGTGTACCTCAGTTTTCACAGCGGGACTCAAGTCTCTCACTGGGGACTCACTTGATTCAGCTGTGTCCGTTGTGAGTCCGTTGTGTTCTGCTGTGTTTTCTTGGGTGCTCTGCTTAACCCCTTGGCCCTCTTGGGTTTGCGTACTATTGAGTCCCTTGAGTCCCTTTTTTTGCGTACTCATAAGGTAAGGATTCATGTAGACCATTTTTTTTCGACCTTCAAAGCCGATTAATATATAATTCATGCTTTCCAATTGTCTGAGCACGTTGTCCATATTTTCTACTTTCTTAAACCGTTTTCTTACCAACTGGAATAAGTCTCTATGTCCAAAAGTCGGCTCTCCTTCAAACTTTTCGTTTATTCGTTTCATGATGTACTTTGCATCTTTCTCATCATCCGTTGACTCCATCACACCATAAGCTTCTTTCGCATGAGCGATAAAGTAACTTCTCAAAGACTTGGCCGCTTCAAATGTTTCTTTGCTGACCTCAGACGGGATGTTCGGGAAGTGCTGGATGTTATCTGCAAAATGGAGAAGGCCAGTTATTCGGATAATCTGCCCAGCTAGTTTAGATCCCCATTCCCGGATGCCTCCCAGCTCCCCATCGTCTTGCAGCATAACTTCGATTTCTTCCCGGTTTTGAATCTCTGCGGCTGCCGCTTCTCTCGAAAGATTAAGCATCAATGGTGTGTCCGGTTGGTACTCAAGCAATCGCTTCATATTGCTTAAATACGCCGCTCTCACGCTCTCATCTATCGACTTAGGGGTAGATAACCGATAACCCACCATCGACTCAGGGAAGGCGTACAGAAAGCGTTGCATAAGACCTCTTTCATTAAATGAAGCGGGTAAACTACGCACGGTTTCCGGCTGGATGAATAGACCGATAGTTAATGAAGGTTCATCCAAGTGAATGGACTCTCGCCCCATGCGGTCAATGGTCACTGTATCGCCAGGGTGCGCTTCTAGGTAGAGGTTCATGCTGGCATCAATTGAGCCTTTGTCATAGCGTCCAGCCATGCTATTTAATGCCCCTGCGCCCTCGGCTGATAGTACCGACATTTTTTCATTGTGTTCTGCCATGAGAAGGCCTAACTTTTCCACTGTGACATCATTAGTTATCAGACGGGGGATAGTGACAATCTCTTCCGCTTCAATCTCCCGAGTCAGGACTTCAATATCCTTTAAGATAATCTCATCGCCCTTTTTACCGTACTGGCTATTAAGACTCTCCAAGCGGCTTTTCTTCGCTTTCAGAATAGCTTGCTGCTGTCTGACTTGGGGAAGCAATCGCTCCCGCTCTTCTTTTTCGAAAAGCGTTATCGGAGCAGTTAGCAATTTGAACACGCCTGACTTCCGGTTACCTGGGGGAAGCCCCATAATCGCATAGGTGTTAAGTGGTTCTTTCCATTCTCTCGACACTTTGACATACGATTTTTTTGAAAGTATAGTAGAAAGAACAGATATAGTTGCAATGGCGGAAGCGTCCACAGGGGTTTGTGTCGTCTCCGCTACGCCGTCTATATACTTCTTAACCCACGGTGCAAATACATCTGTATTGAAGGCTGGCAACGCCTTACTATCAAATTCGATTGGCCTTTCCCATTGCGGGGAAGGTTCTTTTTTTTCTTCAAATTCTTTGAGTTTTTCCATATACTCGGTCATTGTATCCCTCCTTTCTGTCTGCGTTCTAATTCGGATTTGCCAATGGAATCGAAAATCCTTTCTAATTCGCTGGGATCTAATGGCGGGGTGTTTTGGCTATTCCAAAGGTGAACCAATTCGACAACAATATCGGGGTGAACATAGCGTCTCAGTAAATGGCCGATTAAAGAGGTTGCGGCTTGGTTGCGTCCCCCTTCTGAGATCCCTTTCATCAAGTCGCCCCAATAGCTGCTGCTCTCGTGTCTTTGTGGCGTTTGTCGTCCACTACGCTCATTAATACTTATTAAGGTTATAAGCCATTCGGAAAGCTTTGCTATGGGCGTTAAAACGGGCTTGCTGGACTCTTCAAATTCATAGCTTCTTCCATTCGGATGAATGCTCCCAGGGGCAACAATGTACTTTCCATTGCTTTGAAAGTCGATGCCTGGGTACTGTGGCAAGCTGCTTTTTTTAATGCGTTCATCGTATTTAAAATAGTAATGATCGCCCCCGCCCCCTGTTAAACAATGGACTGTGTCGGGAAGTTCGCCATATTCAGTAATTAAGCGTTCCAATGATATATCTCCGCCATTCCTCGGATCTACATCTAATACGATGATTCCGCTAATCTCTCCGGTTGGGATACCAACCCCGGCTTTCGGGGTTTTCGTCCACCATTCTTTTATTTGATCGAGATTCTTTGTTGCATCTTTAAAGCCGTTCTTAGTTAAAGGCACTTTACTCTTCGGAACGATGGGAAACACAGACCACCCCAGCTTTTCTACATACGCTTTTGCTAGTCTGAGATTCCGGTTATCCATCGTTTTCACTTCCTTTTCCGATAGTTAGTAATTTCTCCACCGCTATCACGAACCGCTTCATAGTATCTTTGAAGATACTTCTCCACTTCTTGCCTTGGGAAAAGCCACTTATTCCCTAATCGAAGCGAGGGGAATTTCGGATCACTGAGTAGATACGCAACGATGGAATTCCATCCCATTCCGGTAAACTTTTGAAGCTGCTTGCTGTCTAGGAAGAAGGTTTCCGCTTCCAATTCGGTTAGCCGCTGCTCTACCATTTTGATATAGATTCCTTTCAATTCTTGTTCATTTAATTCGATGTGAATCATTTAACCCCGCTCCTTCCATCAATTCCATGATTTCGAGCAGCAAGACCTTCATTTCTCCATAGCGCATAACACTCAGATAAGATGCTTCAAGCAACTTGGCATCCCTTACAGGCTCGCCTGCCTCGAACCGATACAAACGCCCAGGGCTTACTTTTAAATGGCGGGCCATATCCGCTACGGTGATTCCCGCATTCTTTCGCATGTTTTTTAGCAATGAGCCTTTCTGTCGCCATACTCTTTGATGCTCCTGGATGTGCAATTCCTTCTTTGAAACTAACGGATGGTGATTTTTGAATAGTTTTTTAATCATTAACTAAACCCCCTCTTCATTTTGTATGTTTTCATCAACCACTTTGATGAAAAAAATATCCATTACTGAAACACTAAACCATTGGCTATTTTATAAGCCACAGTGGGAGAAGGTGTCTTTTTTCCGTTTAAAATTTGAGACAAGTACGCATGAGAAACTGATACTTCAGAGGAAAACCTTCTCAAACTTTTACCTTTCTCAGCGATAAGCAATTTTGTATTCATGCTGTCTTTCAAAACTAAAGATGCCATTTCAGTACCCCCCCTTTCATAAGATTGTTTTCATCATAACTAAATTCGGTTGCTAGGTCAACCAAAAATAACAATATTTATAAAATATGTTTGACTACATCAACCACTAGGGGTAATATATAACTACAATTAATTAAAAATGAGGTGGCAATAATGGAATTCGGTGAATACATTAAACAAATAAGGAAGGATCAAAAACTATCCCTAAGGGAAGTAGCTAAAAGAGCTGGAATGTCGCACCCCTATTTGTCTCAGTTAGAAACAGGTAGAAATAATAATCCAACTAGAGAGACTTTATTGAAGTTATCAAAAGGATTAGAGGTCGACTACTCAACTTTATTGAAGAAGGCCGGATATTTAGATGAGCAAGATAGATTTTTAGCCTCTCTTGATGCCGGATTAATCGCTGTATTTCATGTCGAAGAAGTGTATAAGTTTGTCGAAATAGAGTACAAAGGTAAAAAAGAGAAAGTAATAGTAAAAGGTGGGAAATCGCATCGAGTTCACCCGGGGGCGGACAAAAACTTCCCTATTAAATTCGGACATCTTGACCCAAACAATGAAGATGAAATACTTAAATTTATTTCGGACTTCGGAGAATTGGGAAGAGAAAAGCTTCCTATAAGAAAAGAAGTGGGAGTAAACATGTATCTTGAAGAATTTGAGTCGGAAACATTAAGCTGGATTCAAACACACATAAAAACAGTCAAGTATATAATTAATCTGTTTGAAGCTATTAAAAGAAATGACGCAGAAGAAATCATCAAATTGGTAAGAGAAAAAGATTTCGAGTTGATCCTCGATGGGATAAGTGATAAACGCTATATCGAGAATAAGAAAATCGAAGTAAACCCCATCTTCTATTCCTTTTTAATTATTGAAGACATCTTAAACGAAAATATTAAATTTGTTAGAAGGGAATTATATTCTTTTAGTGGACAAATGGATTCTTACTTCACGAGTGACAGATTGATAGATATTATCTATTGGCAATTGGCGAACATTATTCAAAGTGAAGGTATTCAATTTAAAAAACCTATAGTTTAGGGGGGATAACATGGCGCATATTCGAGAAAAAAACGGCTCTTGGGAATATGTCATTAGTGCGGGGAAAGATCCGGTTTCCGGCAAGTATACAAAAATCAGAAAGTCCGGATTTCGTACAAAGACCGCTGCTAAGAATGAAGCCCGGCGAATTGAAGAAGAATTAAAACAAGGTACGTATTTGAAAGAATCGACTATGACTTTTGGTGACTTCTTCCGACAATGGGTAGCGCATTACGAGAAGCGGGCAAAGGTTTCCAGTGTTAGAGCACGCTCAATAGCTGCAAAACGCCTCCTTGACGAATGGGAACACCATCCTATTAGCAGCATCACTATGAACATGTATCAGTCATATATGGACGACCTGAGTAGCTCTATAAGTGCCAATTACTTGGATAGCATACACACCACTGGCCGCATGATCTTTGCTCATGCCCATAAGCTAAAATTGATTAGATACAATCCTACTGAGCATTTCGAGAAGCCCCGCATGGTAAAAGACGAAGTTAATGAAGAAGCGAAAGAGATTGAAAAGTTTTTAGATCGGGAGGAATTGACTGAGTTTCTTCTACTGGCAAAAAATGAAGGTTTAAAAGGAGATCTCGAAATATTTTCCACTCTAGCTTATTCCGGTATGCGTATTGGTGAATTAGTGGTCTTGAAAGAATCAGACCTCAACTTCAATACAAATGAAGTAAGCATCACGAAAACTTATTTTAATCCCACGAATAACAAAAAGGATTACAAAATGTTGACCCCAAAGACTAAGGGTTCTATTCGTAAATTTGAATTAGACCCTTTCGTCATCCAGCTAATTAAAGCCCACTTAAAAACGCAAAAAGAAACGAAAATGAAAAACAGAAGAGTGTATCACGATCAAGGATTCATCTTTGCGGATGAGCAAGGTTACCCGCCGACAATTAAAAAAATCGCTACACGTTTGCAGCGACTCATGAAGAAGATAGACACAACGAAACACATAACGCCCCATAGCTTCCGACATACCAATATTTCATTGTTGATTGAAGCCAATGTCCCTATTGGAGAGATCCAAAGAAGAGTAGGCCACTCAGACATTAATACAACAATGAACATTTACACTCACATGACCCGAAACACCAAAGAAATATCGTCTCAATTGTTCAGCAGTCACCTTTCCGCTTTGACTGAAAAACTGCAATAAATGAGTGGTTTTAATTTCGTTGTTGCCCAATTGTTGCCCAAAGCAAAAAGAAAACTCCCGAAACCCTGTAATAACAAGGTTCGGGAGTTCTTTTTACATCATTCCGCCCATGCCGCCCATATCAGGCATGCCGCCGCCAGCTGGTGCTGGTTCTGGCAAGTCTGCTACGACTGCTTCAGTTGTCAGGAACATAGCCGCAACGGATGCTGCGTTTTGAAGTGCTGAACGCGTCACTTTCGTCGGGTCTACGATGCCTTGGTCAAGCATGTTGACCCATTCGCCTGTTGCTGCGTTGTAGCCGATGCCGACTTCTTCCGTTTTCAGGCGGTGAACGATGATCGAGCCTTCAAGGCCAGCGTTCGTTGCGATTTGGCGAACCGGCTCTTCAAGTGCACGGAGCACGATGTTGATGCCTGTCGCGACATCGCCTTCTTGTTGAGCTGCAACTTCCGCCACTTGGTTGTAGACATTGATAAGCGCTGTACCGCCGCCTGCTACGATGCCTTCTTCAACCGCTGCGCGTGTTGCGTTCAATGCGTCTTCGATGCGCAGTTTACGCTCTTTCAGTTCTGTTTCAGTTGCTGCGCCGACTTTGATGACTGCTACGCCGCCAGCAAGTTTCGCGAGGCGCTCCTGCAGTTTTTCGCGGTCGAACTCAGAAGTGGTTTCTTCCAATTGGCTGCGGATTTGCGCCACGCGAGCGATGATTTTCTCGGAGTCGCCATTGCCTTCAACGATCGTCGTGTTGTCTTTCGAAACGACGACTTTCGCTGCGCGCCCAAGTTGTGCGATGTTTGTGGATTTCAGGTCAAGACCGAGGTCTTCAGTGATCACTTCAGCGCCAGTGAGTGCAGCGATATCTTCAAGCATCGCTTTTCTGCGGTCGCCGAATCCAGGAGCTTTAACAGCCACTGCGTTGAATGTGCCGCGCAATTTGTTCACGACAAGTGTTGCCAAAGCTTCGCCTTCTACATCTTCAGAGATGATGAGTAGCGGTTTGCTTTGCTGAACGACTTGCTCAAGCACTGGAAGGATTTCCTGGATGTTGCCGATTTTTTTGTCAGTGACAAGGATGAACGGGTTTTCAAGAACCGCTTCCATTTTATCGGAATCCGTCACCATGTATGGAGACTGGTAGCCGCGGTCGAATTGCATCCCTTCAACGACATCAAGTTCCGTCGTGAAGCCGCGTGATTCCTCCAATGTGATGACGCCATCGTTGCCGACGCGCTCCATTGCTTCTGCAATCAATTTACCGACTTCCTCATCGCCTGAAGAAATGGCCGCTACTTGTGAAATGGATTCTTTGCCTTCGATTTGTTGGGAAATCGATTTCAAGCCTTCAACCGCGTTTTCCACAGCCATTTCGATTCCACGGCGGATGCCGACAGGATTCGCGCCAGCTGTTACGTTCTTCAAGCCTTCGCGGATCATCGCTTGTGCAAGAACTGTCGCAGTTGTCGTACCGTCACCTGCGATATCGTTCGTTTTGGAAGCCACTTCCGCCACAAGCTTCGCGCCCATGTTTTCAAAAGCGTTTTCAAGCTCGATTTCTTTGGCGATCGTTACGCCGTCATTTGTGATCAGCGGCGTGCCGAATTTCTTCTCAAGTACGACATTGCGCCCTTTTGGCCCAAGCGTTACTTTGACTGCGTCCGCTAATTTATCTACACCTTGCAGCATCAGGCTGCGTGCATCTTCACTGAACTTAATATCTTTTGCCATGATTCGGTTCCTCCTATTTATAAAGAATTTATGCTTATTTAGCCGACAATCGCAAGGATGTCGTTTTCACGTAAAATTAAGTATTCTTTGCCTTCGTATTTCAATTCTGTGCCCGCATATTTCGAAAAGACGACGCGGTCCCCTTCAGTTACGTCCAGCTCTGTGCGCTGTCCATTTTCACGGATAAGCCCATTCCCTACCGCAATCACTTTGCCTTCCTGCGGCTTTTCCTGCGCAGATCCTGGCAAGACGATTCCGCTAGATGTCTTTTCTTCCACTTCGACGAGCTCAATGATGACACGATCTCCTAATGGTCTTAACAATTGAAACACCCTCCTCAAATTAAATAGCTTCTTGTCGCTTAGCACTCTCTACTCGCGAGTGCTAACCCATAAATAAGTTTAATAAAATCTTCAGTCAATTGCAAGCAGAAACCTATCAGCGTTTTGAATTCTTTGCGCCTTTTTCCGTTAAGCCCTACAATAAAAGGAGCATGCAAAAAGAAAGGACTTTGACTACATGACCACAACTGATAAAAACGCTGTCTCCGCAAAATCGAAAGGACGCCAGCGCAAAAATATGCGTACGCCGCTCCTGGTACTGCTCGTCTTCGTTGCCGTGCAGCTTATGCCGATCCTCTTTATCGGCCCGACACTCGGCTACTTCCGCGACCAAGGACTTGACGATGCAACAGCTCGCGCTTCCACTTCCGGCTGGCTCATCTTCCTGACGATGGGCATCGGCTTTCTCGTCACGATGATTCTCATATTGCGCGACCGCAACTTCTTCAATATTTGGAAAGGCAAAAAATCGAGCCTACCCGCTGCAATCGGCTGGGGCGTCCTCGGCTTTCTGTTGTTGATCATCGGGCAATCGATTGCCGCCATGATCGAAATGGCGATCGGCATCGACCCGGGATCCGCCAATACCCAGACACTCGTCCGAATCGCTGAAGTCGTGCCGTACGCAATCATCGCGGTCGTCCTCTTCGGCCCGATACTCGAAGAGCTCGTCTTCCGCAGAGTCGTCTTTGGCTCCTTGAACCAAACGATGAACTTCTGGTTCGCGACGGCCATCTCAGCACTCGTCTTCGCGCTCGTCCATCTCGAGTTCACGCATCTCTTGCTCTACTTCACGACCGGACTGATCCTGGCAGCCCTCTATCAGCGGACCAAGCGCATCCTCACCCCGATCATCGCGCACATCCTGCTGAACGGCTACGTCATGCTCATCCAGCTCAATATGGACAAGATCGAAACCTTCATCAAACAAATGGAAAACTTACAATAGCCCAAAAACCGCCACTCCCTTGTTGGAGCGGCGGTTTTTCAACTCTATAAGAGAAAAATAAGAAGATACAATAGTACTGAAGGTGGCATCAGTTAGCTAGGAGGTAACTAAATTGTTGAGAACGTGATGAAATGTCCGTTTCACTCTAAAATTAGCGACGGAGCGAAAGGGGCTGACGCCTGTGGGACCGAGCGGGCTGGCGAGACAAAGGCGGTGCCCTTCCCGCCTTGGCTCAACACCCGCCCCACGGCAAGCAGCCCCTGCAGCGCAGTCGAATAGCGCTAGCTATTTGCTATTTTTTCTTATATTATGCATGCCCCGCTTTTTAAAAATAAAAACCTCCCGCCATCATTTCGGCGGAAGGTCTTCTGTCTGTTCTTCGATTGCCTGCTGCTGTTCTGCACGCAGGAATTTGCGATAACCGATGCGCGCGATGACCAAACTGAATTCATACAATAGAATCAGCGGCAAAGTCACAATCAGATGCGATACGATGTCCGGCGGCGTGATGAACGCGGCAATTGTCACAAGCACCAAATACGCATACTTGCGGTACTTCGTCATCTGCATCGGCGTCAAAATGCCGAGACGCGTCAAAAACAGCATCAATACCGGCAGCTGGAAAATAAAGCCGAACGGCAAGGTAATCTGGAATAAAAATTGGAAATACTCATTGATTCCGATCGTCTCTTGAATCTCCAAGCTTTCCGAAATATTGAGCATAAATCCGATCACGTACGGAAACAAAATCAAATATGAAAACGCGATACCGCCAATAAACAGCGCCAAGGAAAATGGAATATAACTGAGCGTCACTTTCCGCTCCCGGTCATGGAGCCCAGGGCTGATGAACGCCCAAAACTGGTACATGATCAGCGGAGAAGTGATGATCAATGCCAAGATCATCATGACCTGCATATAAATTCTAATCGGATCCGTGATCTTGAAGGCGTTCAGCGTCAAATTGCGCGCCTCTTCGCTGAACTGCAAATAACGGATCAGCGGCTCGGCAAGAAAGAATCCTGCAATGAGCGCCAACAGAAAGAAAACGACTATCAAAGTCAGCCGTTTTCTGAGTTCACCTATATGTTCAACTACCGTCATTTCATTTTGTTGGTTCATCGGACAAACATCCTATCGTATTACTTGTGCTCGTCTTTCTTGTCTAAATCGCTTTTCTTCATTGTATCAACTTTTTTGTCATCTTCGTCGTCATCTGCTAACCCTTTTGTGGCGTTTTTGAATTCGCGCAGGGAAGAACCGAATGCTTTGCCTAGTTCAGGCAACTTTTTCGGGCCGAAAATCAGCAATGCGACAATCCCGATGATAATTAAGCTAAGTGGACCTGGAGCCATATCAGACACCTCCTGTAGTATGCTTCTAGTGTACATGAAACACGGCCCTTTGGCTATTTCCAAAGGCCGTTCAAATGTGAAGGTTTTATGTTAATCATGCTTGATCTGGTAGATCAAAGTCTGCAGCTCGACCGATAAATCGATTGTCTGGACACGGATATGTTCGGGCACGGAAATGCGCACCGGCGTGAAGTTAAGGATGCCTTTAATATCTGTCTGGGCAAGCCGGTCGGTCACTTCCTGGGCCGAACGCGACGGCACCGTCAAAATGACCACTTCAACGCCGTACTGTTTGATTTTCTCTTCAATCAAATCCGGATGATACGTATCGATGCCGCTGATTTTCTTGCCTTCGTGGGGGCTGTTCGTGTCAAAGGCGAGGATGATTTTCGTGTTATGGTTGCGGTGGAAATTGTATTTTAAAAACGCGCTTCCAAGACTTCCGACACCGATCAAGGCAACATTGGTCGCTTCGTCCTGGTCAAGCGTCTTGCGGAAAAACGCCAAGAGCTCCTGCACATCATAACCATAGCCTTTTTTCCCGAGTGCACCAAGATGGGAAAAATCACGGCGAATGGTCGCCGAATCGATTTTCATCGCTTCGCTCAATTCCTGCGAGGAGATGCGCTTCTGTCCAGCGTTGGCAAAATTCTGGAGAAACCGGTAATACAAGGGCAGCCGCTTCGTTGTCGCTTGCGGGATTTTGTGGGATTCGTCAAGCATGGGATCGCTTCCTTCTGAACTGTTGTCAAATCGTATCAATCTTACATGACAGGCCTTGATATGTAAAGGCTTGCGTAATTGCGAAGCACACGCCCATCAGCTACACTTAAGAAGAATAGAGGTGACCCTAATGATCGTATTGCAAGTCAATCAAATCCATAAATCATTCGGTGCCGAGGAAATCATCTCAGGCGCCAAACTCGAAGTCCAGCACCGTGACCGCGTAGCACTCGTCGGCCGCAACGGTGCCGGAAAATCGACATTGCTGAAAATCATCGCCGGGGAAATGTCATACGACAGCGGCGATTTGATCATGCCGAAAGATTTGACGATCGGCTATTTGGAACAACAAACCGACTTGAATTCAGATGCCACCGTATGGCAGGAAATGATGAAGATCTTTGCCCATTTCCGGGACCAGGAAGCCAAGCTGCGCCAGCTCGAAGCCGCGATGGCGGACCCGGATGTCTACAATGACGCGGAACGCAACGCCAAGGTCATGCAGGAATACGACCTCCTCCAAACCCATTTCAAAGATGCCGGGGGATATCAGTTCGAAGCCGATACACGCGCTGTCCTGCACGGCATGAAGTTCTATCCGGAAGACTATGAAAAGAAAATCACTTCCCTGTCAGGCGGCCAGAAAACCCGCCTCATGCTCGCGAAGCTCCTGCTTGCCAAGCCGCAGCTATTGATCCTCGATGAGCCGACCAACCACTTGGACATCGAAACGCTGAGCTGGCTCGAAAACTATTTGAAGAATTACCCGGGCGCATTGCTTATCGTCTCGCATGACCGCTATTTCCTCGACCAAGTCGTCACGCTCGTCTACGAAGTGTCGCGCAAGAAGGTCCGTAAATATACCGGCAACTACAGCCGCTATTTGAGCGAAAAAGCGAAACAATACGAACTCGACCGCAAGCATTACGAAAAAGAGCAAGGCGAAAAAGCCAAACTAGAAGATTACGTCGCCCGCAACCTGGTCCGGGCCTCTACGACAAAAATGGCGCAAAGCAGACGCCGTGTGCTCGAGAAGACCGACTGGATGGAAGCTCCGGAAGGCGACGAAAAATCAGCACGTTTCGGCTTCGACATCCAAAAGCAAAGCGGCAATGACGTGTTGAACATCCAGTCGCTAGCAGTCGGCTATGGCGATCAGCCGGTGTCGAATAACATCTCGCTGAAACTCTATCGCACCGACAGCCTCGCACTTGTCGGGCCGAACGGTGTCGGTAAATCGACGCTGCTCAAGACCATCATGAAGGAATTGCCGGCACTCGCAGGTGACATCCATTACGGCACCGGCATTCAATTCGGCTATTATGATCAGGAACAAGCAAACTTGAAAGGCAATAAGCTCGTGCTCAACGAATTATGGGACGATTATCCGCATGTGAACGAAAAAGACATCCGCGGCATTCTCGGACGCTTCCTGTTCACTGGAGATGATGTCCTAAAACCCGTGTCGACTTTATCCGGCGGCGAAAAAGCACGTGTGGCACTCGCCAAGCTCATGATGCAAAAAGCCAACGTCCTGCTGCTTGATGAACCGACCAACCATTTGGACCTCGATAGCAAAGAAGTGTTGGAAAACGCCTTGATCGACTATCCTGGCACGCTGTTGTTTGTTTCCCATGACCGCTATTTCATGAACCGAATCGCCACAAAAGTGGTTGAACTGTCCCGTGACGGTACCACCGAGTACTTGGGCGATTACGATTATTATGTGGAGAAAAAACTCGAAACCGAAGAACTTGCGGCGCTGGACGCACTTGAAGCAAAAGCGAAACAGCCAGAAACCCAAACGTCCACCTCCACTTCACAAATCAACAAGGAAACCAAAAAGCTCGAACGCCAGTTAGTGAGGAAAAACACTGAAATCGAACAGGCAATGGAATCACTCGATGAAGAAATCGCGGCGATTGAAGAACAATTATGCGAACCGGATATATTCCAGGACCACGAGCGCGTCATGCCTTTGCAATCGCGTCTTGAAGAACTGAAGCATTCACATGAAGAAGCCATGGCCGAATGGATGGAGCTGCAAGAACAACTTGAAGAAATGAACTCCTGACCGCATACTGGGTATGCGGTTTTTTCTTCGCTCTATATATAGGTCAATACCATTTGATGAAATAAATATTTCCACAGATTTGTGCACAATAAAGAAGTTGTAAAATCAACTATCAACAGACTTACAAACATTATCCACAGGAACCTTTTCTTTTATCCACATAGTTTTCCACCTCAACCTCCACAATATATAGGAAATCCACTATTTATCGATAGGTTGTTAACAGCTTATTCACAAATTGTGCATAAGTACAAATGTTCTCTATTGACAGAAAATATATTTCTATGTCCTTGTAATAATTGGATGTTTTTCATAAAAAAAGAATCTTTATCACAATTCTCAGCGAATTGTAATAAAGCTTCTTGATTAAATCCAAGAATTTAACGGCATACCCGGACGTCCGTTCATGGCCATATTTCCTGTTAGTCCTTTTTCATACATAACCGTTCCAGCCGCTGCAATCATCGCTGCATTATCTGTACAAAGCGGTAATGGCGGAATAAAGAATGGGATGTTCTCTTTTTCAAAAATGTCGGTAAGTGATTTGCGGAGCCCTTTATTTGCTGCTACCCCACCAGCTGCAATTACTTGTTTGACGCGGAATTCCCTTGCTGCGCGCAAAGTCTTCTCCGTTACGACTTCCACAACGCTGTTTTGAAAACCTGCGGCAACAGCTTCCGGCACCGGCGTTTCCCCGCGTTGTTTCATATTATGCATATAGTTCAGCACAGACGATTTCAATCCGCTGAAGCTGAAATCATAAGATCCTTCTTCCAGCCAAACCCGCGGAAAATCGACCGCTTCCACACTTTGATGCGCCAATCGGTCAATATGCGGCCCGCCAGGATATGGCAAGTTCAATGTACGCGCCACTTTGTCGTAGGCTTCTCCCGCAGCATCGTCCCTAGTTTCACCGATGACTGTAAAATCACCGTGCTCTTTCATAAGGATCAGCTCAGTGTGTCCACCTGAAATAACCAATGCCAAAAGCGGAAATTCCATTTCCTGTTCCAGCCGATTCGCATATATATGGCCTGCGATATGGTGCACACCAACAAGCGGCAAACTATGCGCAAAAGCGAATGCCTTAGCCGCATTGACGCCGACGAGCAACGCCCCGACAAGTCCAGGGCCTTCCGTTACCGCCACTGCCGATAGTTCTCTAGGCGTTAGGCCCGCTTGCTGTAAGGCTTCTTCGATAACGATCGTGATTTGTTCGACATGATGGCGCGAAGCAATCTCCGGCACGACACCGCCGAAACGCTTATGGCTCTCAATTTGCGAGGCGACCACGTTAGAGATGATTTCCGTTCCATTCTTCACGACTGAAGCTGCCGTTTCATCACAACTAGTTTCTATTCCCAATACAAAAATATCTTTACTCATCGAAATTCACCCACATAACTATGGCATCTTCCTGGTTATCCGTATAATAGCCTTTTCGGATGCCACCATTTTGAAATCCTAGTTTTTTATATAAATTGAGCGCAGCTATATTGCTGACGCGCGCTTCCAAAGTCATCAATTTCGCTCCCTGCGCTTTTGCCGACTCCATGGCAGCCCTCATCAAAGCTTCCCCGAGCTTTTTGCCACGCTGCTGGGGAGAAATCGCGATATTCGTAATATGTGCCTCATCCATCACGAGCCACATACCGCAATAACCGACAATTCCTTGCTCGGTTTCCGCCAGCATATAATAAGCAAATTCATTTTTCAGCATCTCTTGTTCAAAAGCCTCTTTCGTCCAGGCGAGCGTAAACGACTGCTTTTCAATCTCATAAACTGCATCTACATCGTGGATGGTCATTTTCCGGAATCTTACTTGCTCACTCATCGGCTTTTTCCTTCGTCCACTTTCGCAAGGTTCGCCTCTGCCTCTGTAATTCGGCGATATTCAGGCACCGTGTAATGCACTTCTTCAACTTCCTCGTCTACTGCCAAGGTGATCAAATTCGAAGCACGCGGAAGCCTGTTTTGGAACGTTGAAAAATGAGCCAAGGCCCCAAGTGTTTCCTCAATCAGCGGACGGTGAATTTCGAGGTCAACCCCCGTAAATAAAACCGGTTGGCCTTGTTTATGGGCTTTTTCTAAGAATGTCTTGAAGTCACTATGCTGATCTGAAATGATTGTTTCCAAAGTTTGGCCATCGTAAAGTGCAGTAAACGCCGTACCCCGCCTTGCATCCATGACAGGGCAAATCAGCCCGTCAAAACCTTGCCCATTGGCTGCAAGGACTTTCAAACTTGAGACAGTAAGCAAGGGGATTTTCAGTGACCATGCCAAAGTTTTCGCGATAGTCAGGCCGATTCGGACACCTGTATAAGAACCTGGCCCTTCCGCCGCAACAATTTGCGTTAAATCATCAGGCGCAATTTGCGCTTTTTTCATTAATTCCTCTATTGCTGGCATGGCAGTTAAGGAATGATTGATCTTTAGATTTTGAGTTTCTTCTATTAGTACTGTATCGCCTTTCACCAAAGCTATAGCAAGTGGTGAATTCGACGTATCGATTCCTAAAATCATTGTGTTAGCTCCCTGCATAAGTTTTCATAACGGACACCGTGCGGTTGAAACTCCACCTCACGCCCTTCTTCAGATAAGCGGCGAATCACAATATCCAACCGCTCCTGTGGCAAATAATCCTTGATGAACTGAGCCCATTCAATGACTGACACAGCTTCTTCTGCAAACAATTCATCAAATCCGATGTCTTCATCACTGCCTTCTAAACGATATACATCAAAATGATTCAGGTTGAGTTTTCCTTCATATTGCTTAAGGATTGTAAATGTCGGACTGTTGACTGTCCGTTCGATGCCGAGCCCTTTTGCCAAGCCTTTAGTAAAAGTTGTCTTGCCTGCTCCCAAGTCGCCTTCCAGCGTTAAGAGATCTTGTGGTTGTAAAAGTGAAGCCAATCGAATGGCAAGTTTTTCTGTCTGTTCCGGGGAATGCACTGTAATCGTCAAGCTCATGTCTCTTCACCTCGTTTGAGTCTTTTCATAGTTTAGCGGAGATACCGCCGCAAATCAAAATATATCGTTTCCATAGAAAAAGAGCACAGCGGGTTCGCTGTGCTCACTTTTTGGAATGACGGTCCCGACCGGGATCGAACCGGCGATCTCCTGCGTGACAGGCAGGCATGTTAACCGCTACACCACGGGACCAAAATTATAGACCAGCGACGTCCTACTCTCACAG
>JBNJJS010000018.1:0-51325 GCA_051750505.1 Bacillota bacterium | reverse complement strand
GTAGAAAGGCCGTTACCGGTTCATTCCGGTAACGGCTTTTTTGTATTGTTTTTGTAAAAACACAGCGCGGCTTTTCGAAAAGATGCGGCGTTCGGTATAATGGAATAAACTATGTATGAAAACGTGAGGATGCAGAGATTATGACACAAAGACGTCCAGTGGTGGATGCATTATTGGAATTTCAGAGAAAACGGCCGATTTCGTTTCACGTGCCTGGCCATAAAAATGGCCTGCTATCGGGGTTGCCGAAAGATTTAAAAGCGGCACTTACTTATGATATGACGGAATTGGAGGGCCTTGATGATTTACATGCTCCTAATGCGGCGATCAAGGAAGCGGAAGATTTGCTGGCAGACGCCTACGGCTCAAAGAAAAGTTATTTTCTTGTAAACGGGTCAACAGCAGGAAATCTTGCTATGATCCACGCGGTGTGTGGAGAAGGGGACCTGGTGATTGTGCAGCGCAACTCGCATAAATCGATCTTCCATGCGCTTGAACTTGCCCATGTAAAACCAGTTTATGTAGCGCCTGAATGGGATGGGGCGTCCAAAAGCGCCGCTGCGGTCTCCCTTTCTTCTGTAACAGCTGCCATAGACGAGTATCCGGAAGCGAAAGCGCTCGTTTTGACGTATCCGAGTTATTACGGCGTAGCTTCTTCGGAGCTAGAGGAGATTATTGAATTTTGCCATGAACGCGACATCCCGGTGCTGGTTGACGAAGCACATGGTGCTCATTTAGCAGCGGGTGAGCCGTTCCCTGTCAGTGCTCTGGCGTACGGAGCCGATGTAGTGGTGCAGTCTGCGCATAAAACCTTGCCGGCAATGACGATGGGTTCGTATCTTCATATAGCTGGAGAATTGGTAGATGAAAGAATGATCAGGAAGTATTTGCGGATTTTTCAATCGAGCAGCCCTTCCTACCCCATTATGGCGTCTCTTGACGACGCGAGGGCATATATCCAAAATTATTCTGTTCATGATAAGCGCGATTTTCTCGAAAAACGCCTTTATTTCATTTCCAGCATCAGGCGGATTCCTTCCCTTGAAGTAGTGGAGACGGATGATCCGCTGAAATTATTGCTGCGGGTCGAAAATAGGGGGGGCTTTCAGTTGAAAGAAGCTTTGGAACAGACCGGTGTCTATGTGGAATTGGCGGATCCTTTCCAGGTCCTGCTGATTTTGCCGCTGTCAAAACCCTGGCATACATATCCGTATGCAGAAATACGGAGCCGCATTAAAGAAGCTGTGCAAAGTATGCGGCTATTGGAGAAATTTGCTCCAAGCTTCCGTCCCGGCTATCAAAAACCGGTTACGGTACCCGAACTGTCGTTTGAGGAAGTGGATTTATCGGTGCAGGAATGGGTGCCTTACACAAGGGCGATCGGCCGGATTTCGGCTGCCATGGTGACGCCATATCCACCAGGCATTCCGCTTGTAACGGCAGGGGAGAAGTGGACCGTCGAAAAAGTGGAAGAACTTTCGGATTATCTAGGGGCTGGTGCTGAGATACAGGGGGAACATCGCTTAGCAGAAAAGCTGGTTTCAGTGATCCCGTGGTGAGTAGAATGAGCGCTTGGGTGGTATACAATAGCATATGCGAAAGCGAATGTGGGGGTAATATTATGGAGCAGGAAAAGTACGCAATTATCGATATTGGCTCGAATACTATCCGGTTGGTCATCTACACGCGGGATAAAAGCGGCCGTTTCTCGGAAAGTGAGAACGTCAAGGCAGTTGCCCGTCTGCGCAATTATTTAACGGACGATAATACGCTTTCGGAAGAAGGCATACAAGTATTAATTGAGACCTTGAAGAGCTTTCAGGAAGTGACTCGCCATCATCAGCTCGAAGCGATTAAATGCGTTGCGACGGCTGCTGTTCGGCAGGCGAAGAATCAGGAAGCTATTATCCAGCGCGTCGGGGAAGAGACGGATTTCACCATGCGTATCCTATCGGAATACGAAGAAGCGCATTATGGTTATTTGGCTGTGGTCAATTCGATGTCATATAAAAGCGGCATTACGGTCGATATCGGAGGTGGCAGTACAGAACTGACTTTATTCGAAGACCGTGAACTCATTCATTTCCACAGTTTTCCGTTCGGTGCGTTATCGCTGAAGAAGCAATTTATCGAAGGAGACACGCCGAAAACAAAGGAGTTAAAAGCACTGCGCGAGTTTCTTGAGGACCAGTTCCGAACTCTCGACTGGATTGAAGGAAAGGGCTTGCCGCTGATTGGCATCGGGGGAAGTGCACGGAACTTGGCACAGATTCATCAGGAAAAAATCGATTATCCACTTTCTGGCGTCCATCAATACACGATGAAACGGAAAGAAGTGGAAGAAACGAATAAATGGTTAGTATCGATGGATTTTGATGATTTACAGCGGGTGGAAGGCTTGTCGCGCGACCGGGCAGACATCATCATTCCGGCGGTGGAGGTATTCCATTGCCTTATGGAATTGATGGATGCTGAGCTTTTTGCCTTAAGCCGCAAGGGGCTTCGTGACGGGGTCTTTTATGAAGAAATGACAAAAGACTTCGAGATGCCGGTATTTCCGAACGTCATTGAAGAAAGCTTTTACGATTTGGCAATCGACTACGACATCAATTTGACGCATGCGATCCATGTCACCAATAGTTCCGTGATGATTGCCCGGGAATTGGAACAACAAGGGCTCCTTGGGCCGTCAGATAGGGATTACAGATGGATCCGGCTCGGCAGTTCAATGTACAATCTCGGCTCGTATATTGACTCCGAATCGAGCAACCAGCACACTTTCTATTTATTGGCGAACCGGACTATAGATGGCCTTCTGCATAAAGAGCGTATTATTGTAGCTTTACTTGCTTCTTATAAAAACAAGAACCTGTTCAAACGCAATGCAGCGCTCTATGAAGATTGGTTTACCGAGGAAGAGCTTGATAAATTCAATATCATTGGGGCTGTCATCAAATTCGCCTATAGCTTGAATGCGACAAAGCGCGATATTGTCGAAGACATTCAAGTGGAATCCCAAAAAGAAGAACTTGTTTTTTCCATCCAATGCCGGGAGGACTGGAAGCCGGAACAATACCAGGTCGAAAAGCAGAAAAAGCATTTGGAGAAGTTATTGAAGAAAACGATTACCGTCCACTTTCATGAATGAATGAAACCTGAGGGGGAGTTTTGCCGTGGGAAAGAAAAAAGAAGACATGATCCAGTTGAACAATCCTTCTTATTATAATAACCGCGAGCTGAGCTGGCTGGCGTTCAATGAACGAGTGCTGCAGGAAGCGCTTGACCCACGCAACCCGCTGCTGGAAAAGCTCAAGTTCCTGGCGATTTTCAGTTCCAACCTGGATGAGTTTTTCATGGTGCGTGTAGCCGGGCTGCAAGACCAAGTAAAGGTAGGGTTTAATAAGCCTGAGAATAAAGCCGGGATGACGCCGAAGCAGCAATTGCGTGAAATCGCTATAAAAAATCACCAATTGGTGAACTTGCAATACGAAACATTGCGTAAAATCCTGTATCCGAAACTACAGAAAGAGCATGTCCATTTCCTGAAAGTGAAGGAATTGAGCGACACGCAGCGCGGTGTCTTGGAAACTTATTTCGATGAACATATTTTTCCGGTACTAACCCCTATGGCAATCGATGCATACCGCCCGTTTCCAATGCTGCTGAATAAAAGCATCAATTTGGCGGTCGTACTGGAAGATAAAACAAAAGATGTGGATTCTGAACAACGGACTCGCACAGCGATCGTGCAATTGCCTGCGATGCTCGAGCGTTTTGTCCAGTTGCCGGAAAATGGCGGATTGCGCAAGTTATTGCTGCTTGAAGATGTCATCGGTTTCTTTATCGGCAAGCTGTTTCACGGCTACGAAGTCAAGTCGACGACTGCTTTCCGCATTACCCGTAATGCAGATATGACGATACACGAAGAAGGCGCACGCGACTTGCTTAAGGAAATCGAAGAAGAATTAAAAAAGCGCAAATGGGGAGCTGCCGTTCGGCTCGAGGTGCAAAAGGATGGGTTGGATCCTGTCATTCTGGAATATTTGATGGAAGAATTAGAAGTACATCCGAAAGACGTCTATGAAATTGATGGCTTTCTGGATTTGACGGTATTTTTCAGTTTTTACAAGAAAATGGCTCCGGTATGGGAGCATTTGGTCTATGAGGGAAAGATTTCGCAATTACCGGCGGGTATGGAGAATGGCAAGGCGATTTTTGCAAAAATCGCTGAAGAAGATGTCTTTTTACATCACCCTTATGAATCGTTCGAGCCGGTCGTCGAGTTTATTTCGGAAGCGGCGGATGACCCTGATGTGCTCGCGATCAAGCAGACTTTATACCGTGTCAGCGGGGATTCCCCGGTAATCAATGCCTTGAAGCGGGCAGCGGAAAATGGCAAGCAAGTGACGGTGCTTGTCGAATTGAAAGCGCGTTTCGATGAGGAAAATAATGTGCACTGGGCGAAGGAGCTGGAAAAAGCCGGATGCCATGTCATTTACGGCATGACCCATTTGAAGACCCATAGTAAAATCACCTTGGTCGTACGAAAAAGACAAGGGCGCATCGAGCGTTTTGTCCATCTGGGCACCGGTAATTATAATGACCAGACTGCAAAAATCTATACCGATATGAGCTTGTTCACCTCGAAAAAAGAAATCGGAATCGATGCGACGAATTTCTTCAATTACTTGAGCGGTTATACGGAAAAGCCAGAATTCCATTATTTATCGGTGGCGCCGTTTTCGATACGGAAAGACATTCTCCATTTGATCGATTCCGAAATACGTTACGAGAAAAAATACGGCAATGGCCACATTGTGGCTAAAATGAACTCTTTGACCGATAAAATCATCATCATGAAGCTGTACGAGGCTTCGCGCGCCGGGGTGAAGGTCGACTTGATCGTCCGCGGCATCTGCTGCTTGAGGCCAGGGATTCCGGGGGTAAGCGATAATATCCGCGTGCGCAGCATTGTCGGGCGCCTGCTAGAGCATAGCCGTGTTTACTATTTCCATCAGAATGGCAAAGAGAAAACCTTTTTGTCCTCTGCGGATATGATGACAAGAAATTTGAACAACCGCATTGAAATCCTCTTCCCAATACTTGATAAGCGGGTGAAAGCACAGGTGTGGGGCATTCTAGATCTAGGATTAAAGGATAATGTCAAAGCTCGTGAACAGGATGAGAATGGTAATTACGGTTATGTCCGGAGACTGGAAGGGCAAGCTGTGATCGATAGCCAAATGGAACTGTTCGAGCGCGCTTACCAAGTGGCGGAAGATGAGGAATAAGGTCTAAAGGAAGTTGTGAACCAGGCTGTTATTGCGGTATAGTGGGTAGGGTTTTAGTTAAAAGATAAGGAAACAGGTGAAAATATGAGTTATTTTATAACGCTAGAAGGCGGCGAAGGATCGGGCAAGACGACGGCATTGGCGAAGCTGGCAGAACGGCTGACGGCTGACGGGTTTGAAGTGGTTACGACGCGCGAGCCGGGCGGCATTGCAATCGCGGAGAAAATACGCGAAGTCATCCTCGACCGGACGCATACAGCTATGGACGCCCGGACGGAAGCGTTATTGTATGCAGCAGCAAGACGCCAGCATTTGGTGGAGCGGGTACTGCCAGCGCTTCAAGCAGGGAAAATTATCCTGTGCGACCGTTTTGTCGATAGTAGCCTCGCTTACCAAGGCCACGCGCGCGGACTTGGCTTGGACGATGTGCTGGCGATCAATGAGTTCGCAATCGAAGGCCATATGCCCAATCTGACTTTGTATTTTGATGTCAATCCTAAAACTGGGCTTGCCCGAATCGATCTCGATAAAGGCCGTGAATTCAATCGTTTGGACGAGGAATCACTGGCGTTTCATTACAAAGTGAGGGAAGGTTATTTGCTATTGCTCGGCCGCTACCCGGAGCGCATGCAATTGATCAATGCAGAAAACGACTTGGATGAAGTGGTGGCGGATGCATATGAAGTTTTGCAGCGCTTCTTAGTTGAAAAAGAATAAATGATTGTAGACAGTCCTGGTTATCAAGGGCTGTCTTTTTCATGGATAGAATAATATATAGCCGTGAATTTTTCGTCTTCCCTAAAGGAAAGATGTGACGGGACCTTGGCCGTTCGTGTTATACTAATACATAGAGAAGCAACCAAAAAAGGAGTGAGTGCTGATGAAACTCGTCGTTGCAGTAGTACAGGATCAAGACAGTAACCGTTTATCCAATGCGTTGACGAAAAATGATTTCCGGGCTACTAAGCTTGCCAGTACGGGAGGGTTTTTGCGCTCTGGAAACACGACTTTTTTGATTGGCGTCGACGATAGCCGTGTCCCGAAATTGATGGATTTGATCCGCGATAATTGCCGTGCGCGCGAACAGATGGTGGCGCCGGTTTCCCCAATGGGCGGAAATGCGGATTCCTATATACCGTATCCGGTCGAAGTGGAAGTGGGCGGGGCAACGATTTTCGTCTTGCCGATCGAACAGTTCCAGCAATTTTGAACAGTTAAGGCTAGCTAGCCGACAGTTTTTATTTCGTCCGCACTACCCGTGATCCATCTGGAACACGGGATTTTTTACAAAGTTTGAAGGTGGAATCATGCACAAGACTATAGAAGAACTGCAGGATATGCAGCCGGTCGTAGTGAAGCGGCTGCAAGGGGCGTATGCCAATGACCGTCTGGCCCACGCGTATTTATTGGAAGGGCCATCGGGTTCCGGAAAAAAGGAACTGACGCATTTTTTTGTCAAATTATTATTATGTGAGACACCGATTGACAATGTTCCATGTGAAACATGTCGCAGCTGTAAATTGTATGAAAGCGGCAATCACCCGAATATTTTGTTCATAGAACCGGACGGTCAGAACATCAAGATTGACCAGATCCGTGAATTGATTTATACGATGAACAAGACCGCTCTAAACACGGGGCGCAAAATTTATGTAATCGAGCAGGCAGACCGGATGAATAATTCCTCTGCCAACGCCTTGCTGAAGTTTTTGGAAGAACCGGAAGCGAATGTGACGGCACTGTTATTGACGGAGCGGTTGAATGCGATTATGAGTACAATCCGCTCCAGGTGCCAGCTTTTGTCATTCCAGCCGCTGTCACGTCCGAAGCTGATGGAGCGGTTGATGGCGGATGGCATGACAGGGTCAATGGCTGCCACAGTGAGCATGCTGACGCAAAGTGAACAAGCAGCGAAGAGGCTGAGTGAAGAAGAACAGTTTGCCGATGAGAGGAAATTGGTGTTGAAGCTTGTCGAGACGGTTTCCGGCAATGTCCATGAGGCGTTACTTTTGATCCAATCTGACTGGTTGCCCTTGTTCAAAGAGAAAGAAGATGCCGAAAGAGGGCTGGACATGTTATTATTTGCATATCGGGACATCGCGACAGTGAAAGCGGGTCTTGAAACTGCACGCACATATCCGGACATGGAAGAAACTTGGAAGCAGATGGCGCTTCAACGTTCGTTCGATGTATTGTCCAGGCAGCTGCAGGCAGTGCTACAAGCCAAACAGCAATTGCCGCGCAATATGAACCGGACACTGTTGATGGAGCAATTAATGCTGAATCTGCAGGAGGGGTAATCTATTGTATAAAGTAATAGGAGTCCGCTTCAAGAAAGCGGGTAAAATATATTATTTCGATCCAGGTGAAGCTGCGATCGAAAAAGACGATTATGTCATTGTGGAAACAGCACGCGGTATCGAGTATGGAAAAGTGGTCGTGCCTGTGAAGGAAGTGGGCGAGAACGATGTCGTCCTGCCGCTGAAGCAAGTAGTGCGTGTTGCAACCGACCGCGACCGCCTGAAAGTGGAAGAAAACCGATCGGAAGCAGAACGCGCTTTTGAAGTCGGTACGGAAAAAATCGAATCGCATCGTTTGGATATGAAGCTAGTCGATGTCGAATACACATTCGACCGCAACAAAGTCATTTTCTATTTCACCGCAGAAGGCCGCGTCGATTTCCGTAATTTGGTGAAAGATTTGGCGTCGATTTTCCGCACACGCATCGAACTCCGCCAAATCGGTGTACGGGATGAAGCGAAAATGCTCGGCGGCATCGGGCCATGCGGGCGCATGCTTTGCTGCTCGACGTTCCTCGGCGATTTCGAGCCGGTGTCGATCAAAATGGCGAAGGATCAGAACTTGTCCTTGAACCCATCGAAAATCTCAGGGCTATGCGGCCGTTTAATGTGCTGCCTGAAATACGAGAACGACGAATACGAGCAAGCAAAAAAAGAAATGCCAGACATCGGTACGCGTGTCGAAACGCCTGATGGCAATGGCCGCGTCGTTAGCTTGAACTTGCTAGAACGGGTATTGAAAATCCGTCTGGTTGAGCAAGAGCAGACGTTGGAATATACATTGGATGAAATTATGAACCAAGGAACGAGAGCGTGAGGTGGTTTCAGTGAAAGATAAGAATTTTTTGGATACGGTGATGGATTTTGAACAGCAATTAGAATCGATGCAAGAACAATTCCGCGATTTAAAAGTGGTCGTGGCGCGTACGATGGAAGAACATCACGCGCTGCAATTGGAAAATCACCATTTGCGTGCCCGCCTCGATGAATTGAACGAAAAAGTGCCGGAACCGGAAAAAGTCGACCCGGTCAAATTGAAAAAAGCCGTCATGGACATCGGCGAAGGCTACGACAACTTGGCACGCCTTTACCACGAAGGTTACCACGTCTGCAACGTCCATTTCGGCAGTTCCAGAAAAGGCGACGACTGCTTATTCTGCCTATCATTCTTGAACAAGCAGAATTAATGAAGAAAAGCGAGGGCGCCTGTTCAGCTCCGACAGACATAAGACAAGTTCCCGAAGCGGCGCTCTTTGCCGCACAGGGAAATGGGCTTATGACCCGAGGGTCTGGCCGCTGGAGCTAGACAACGAAGAAAAGCGGAGGCAGCCAATAGGCAGAAACGCGACGTCTTGTCGCAACGCTTAGCTGACCCATGTCCTGTGGCCCTCCGACAGGCACAATCTAGAAATAGAAACAATAGGCTTCCGACACTCCGTGTGGCGGCAGCCTTTTATTATGGCAGGAGTGAACGATATGTTAACAGATGACGAACGGCTGGATTATCTACTAGCGGAAAACTTGCGCATCATCCAAAGCCCTTCGGTATTTTCCTTTTCCTTGGATGCGGTGCTGTTGGCACGTTTTGCATATGTGCCGAAAAAACGGGGCCGGATTGTCGATTTGTGTACAGGCAATGGTGCGATTCCGCTGTTTTTGAGCGCTCGTACCGAATCGGGCATTACGGGTGTCGAATTGCAGCCCCGCCTAGCGGGAATGGCGCGCCGCAGCATCGAATTCAATGGGCTCGGTGGACAGATCGATATTATAGAAGGCGATGTGAAAGAAATCCCTGCGCAACTTGGATACGAGAAATTCGATACGGTGACATGCAACCCGCCGTATTTTCCGGCGCATGACATGAGCGATAAAAATCTGAGTGAGCATATGGCGATTGCGCGCCACGAGCTCCATCTGACATTAGATGAAGCGGTGCGGTCTGCGAGCCAGTTATTGAAGCAAGGCGGCAAAGCGGCATTTGTACACAGGGCTGGCCGCTTGATCGATATCATGGCTGCGATGCGGAACAATCGTCTGGAGCCGAAACGTATTCGCCTCGTTTACCCGAAGGCTGGCAAAGAAGCAAATACCTTATTGATCGAAGGCATCAAGGACGGCAAACCGGATTTGAAAGTATTGCCGCCACTTATCGTTTATGGAGATGACGGAGAATACACCGAAGAAGTGCGGGGCCTATTGTATGGAAACGAGCAATAAGCATTATTTCTATGTGCTCGAATGTGGAGATGGTTCTTATTACGCGGGCTATACGAATGACTTGTTGAAGCGGATAGCGAAACATGAGAGTGGTAAGGGCGCCAAATACACACGTTCACGCGGCCCTTTGACCTTGCTCTATTCTGAGTCATTCGACACGAAGCCGGAGGCAATGAGGGCCGAATATGCCTTCAAACAATTGAGTAAGGCTGAAAAGATCGCCTATATACGGAAAGAAAGGGGGGATATATATGAAATCACAGAAAAGTTTCAGCGGTAATCAGCCTACGCTTTATTTAGTGGCGACGCCGATCGGCAACTTGGAAGATATCACTGTACGGGCGCTTCGGCTGCTCAAAGAAGTCGACATCATTGCGGCCGAAGACACGCGCAACACAAAAAAGCTATGCAATTACTTTGCTATTGAAACCCGGCTTGTCAGCTATCATGAGCACAATCAGGACAGCGGGGGAGAGAAAATTCTTAGCTATTTGGAAGAAGGCAAATCGGTGGCGCTCGTGAGCGATGCCGGCATGCCGTGCATTTCCGATCCCGGGGAAGACATTGTGAAAAAAGCGGTCGAGGCAGGCTATCCGGTCGTCCCGGTGCCGGGTGCGAATGCGGCACTCAGCGCATTGATCGCTTCTGGCATCACTCCGCAGCCGTTTTTGTTTTACGGGTTTCTATCGCGCAATAAGAAAGCGCGCCTCACGGAACTCGAAAAATTGAGCCAGAAAGAAGAAACGCTGCTGTTTTATGAAGCGCCGCATCGTTTGAAAGACAGTTTGAAAAGCCTGATGGCCGTGTTCGGTGGCGATCGGCGGATTGTGTTGGCTAGGGAAGTGACCAAAAAATTCGAGGAGTTTTTGCGTGGAACTTTGGAGGAAGCGGTCGCTTGGACGGAGTCAAATGAAATCCGCGGCGAATTCTGCCTAGTCATTGAGGGCAACTCAGAGCCAGATGTGCTGGAATTAGATGAATGGTGGAAAGAGCTGACATATGAACAGCACGTCACTCAGTTAATGGAACAAAAACAAATTTCTTCAAAAGAAGCGATCAAGGAAGCAGCGAAAGCGCGCGGCCTTCCGAAGCGGGATGTATACGAAGCATTCCATAAAGACTGAATCGAGCCCATAAAAAAAGCCGGTGTGCACAGGCACGCCGGTTTTTTATTTCTTCAAATTGTTTTGGATTTCTTTAACGAGTTGTTCTGCGCCTTCAGGGCTGAGAATCAGTTTTCCGCCAACTAATTGCATGTTTTCATCGGAGACTTCTCCAGTTACTGCACATGTCATATTCGGCATATACTTTTTCAAGATAATTTTATCGTCGTCGACATAAATTTCCAATGCATCTTTCTCAGCAATACCAAGCGTACGGCGTAATTCAATCGGAATAACCACGCGGCCTAATTCATCCACTTTACGTACAATACCAGTCGATTTCATAATCATTAACCCCTTTCAATTTTAGCGGTAAAATTCGTCAAAATTCGACATTTACCACTTCTTGTCATAAATCATACCAACTAATGGCAATTAGGTCAATAAAAAACTATGGATTTCATAATAAATTTTGGTTTTTTGAGGCAAATGCCCATTATTTCGTTATTTTTTTGCCATTTATTTTCCTGTCATCCTGTTTTGGGAAGAAGCTCCAATTTTGGAACTCAACTCTTACAAGCGGGAGGAAACATTGTACAAAATTCGTGACTTCGTTAAAATAAAGGATATACAAAAAAACTGGAGGAATTTTTCGTGACTGCCAACAACAAGACATTTTACCTGACTACTCCCATTTACTATCCGAGCGGAAAATTCCATATCGGAACGGCTTACACGACTGTTGCATCCGATGCAATGGCGCGCTATAAACGCCTGCGTGGCTTCGATGTCCGTTTTTTGACGGGAATGGACGAACACGGCCAGAAAATTGAAGAAAAAGCCCGCGAAGCCGGCAAAGAACCGCAAGTCTTTGTCGATGACATGGCAGAAGCGGCAAAAAAAGTATGGGAAGTCATGGACATCAGCTATGACGACTTTATCCGTACGACTGAAGCCCGCCATAAGGAAGGCGTGGAGAAAATTTTCCAAACTTTCCTCGACAATGGCGATATTTACAAAGGGGAATACGAAGGCTGGTATTGCACGCCTTGCGAATCCTTCTTCACGGAATCGCAGCTCGAAGACGGCAATTGCCCGGATTGCGGACGCCCGGTGCATAAAGTGAAAGAAGAATCGTACTTCTTCAATATGAAAAAGTACGCAGACCGCTTGCTTGATTATTACGATAAGCATGTCGAGTTCATCGAACCGGAATCGCGCAAAAATGAAATGGTCAATAATTTCATCAAGCCGGGCCTTGAAGATTTGTCTGTGTCCCGTACTTCATTCGACTGGGGCATCCCGGTTCCTGGAGATCCGAAGCATGTCATCTATGTATGGGTCGATGCGTTGTCGAATTACATCACGTCACTCGGCTACGGCTCGAATGATGACTCCGATTTCAATAAATACTGGCCAGCGGATGTCCACGTAGTCGGAAAAGACATCGTGCGCTTCCATACCATCTATTGGCCGATCTTCCTCATGGCGCTTGACTTGCCATTGCCGAAGAAAGTATTCGCACATGGTTTCATCATGATGAAAGATGGCAAAATGTCCAAATCGAAAGGCAATGTCGTCTATCCGGAAATGCTCGTTGAGCGCTACGGGCTGGATGCGGCACGTTATTTCCTATTGCGCGAGCTGCCATTCGGATCCGACGGCGTGTTCTCGCCGGAATCATTCGTCGAGCGCACCAATTATGACTTGGCGAACGACCTCGGGAATTTATTGAACCGCACCGTCTCGATGATCAATAAATATTTCGACGGCGAAGTGCCGCAAGTCGACGGATTCAAGACCGATTTCGATGAGACTTTGCAGACTATCGCGAAAAACACGGTCGCGGTCTACGAAGAACATATGGAAAAAATGCAGTTCAGCCTCGTGTTAAGCGAAGTGTGGACATTGATTTCCCGCACGAATAAATATATCGATGAAACGCAGCCATGGGTATTGGCAAAAGATGATGGCGACCGCACGCAGCTCGCGTCGGTCATGGCGCATCTCGCCGAGAGCTTGCGCATGACGGCCGTTATGCTGCAGCCGTTCTTGCCGAATGCACCGAAGCAAATCATCGAGCAGCTCGGGCTGACGCCGGAATTCCTCGAATGGCAGACATTAGAGTCATTCGGCGCGATTCCTGCAGGTACGACCGTCGTGAAAAAAGGCACGCCGATTTTCCCGCGTCTCGAAGTAGAACCGGAAGTAGCCTATATCCGCGACCAAATGCGTGGAGGGACAGCGCCGAAAGAAGAGCAAGCACCTGTAGAGACCGTCCCGGAAAAGCCGGATGTTCCTGAAATTACGATCGATGATTTCATGAAAGTGGATTTACGTGTGGCGACGGTTACGGCATGCGAACCGGTGAAGAAGACCGATAAGCTATTGAAGCTGCAAGTGGACATGGGCTATGAAACACGCCAAGTCGTCTCCGGCATCGCTGAGCATTACAAGCCAGATGAACTTGTCGGCCAAAAAGTAATCATTGTCGCCAACTTGAAACCAGTCAAGCTGCGCGGTGAATTATCGCAAGGCATGATTCTCGCCGGACAGCAAAATGGTTACTTGACCATCGCTTCCGTAGATCAAAAGTTACCGAACGGCACAAAAGTTAAGTAAATATTCATGTGACAGCCTGCTCAGTTGAGCAGGCTGTTTTTTTGCGTTAAAGGACTTAATGACTATAAAAACAGCTTAAAATGACGAAATGACTTCAAAACATCATGTTTTGTAATCCAAATGTAATATGGCTGTGAAGAAAGAAATGGCCTCAACCCGTACAATGTAATCTATGTGAAGGAGACTGATGAAGATGTATATCGATACCCATGTTCATTTAAACGCCGATCAATACGACGAAGATTTGCAGGAAGTCATCGATCGCGCGCTAAACAGCAAGGTGGAGAAAATGGTCGTCATCGGTTTTGACCGGAAAACGATCAAACGGGCCATTGAATTGGCTGAACAACATGACTTTATCTATGCGGTCGTCGGCTGGCATCCTGTCGATGCGATCGATTGCACGGATGAAGACCTCGAATGGATCGAACAATTGGCCGCACATAAAAAAGTGGTCGGCATTGGCGAAACAGGCCTCGATTACCATTGGGACAAATCACCGAGAGAGATCCAACAACAAGTATTCCGCAAGCAGATTCAGCTCGCTAAACGCGTCGGCTTGCCGATTATTATCCATAACCGGGAAGCGACGGAAGACGTGTTGACGATATTGCGTGAGGAAGACGCACAGGAAGTCGGCGGAGTCATGCATTGCTTCGGCGGCAGCGTCGAAACGGCGCAAGAGAGCATCAAGATGAATTTCATGATTTCACTTGGCGGGCCAGTGACCTTCAAGAATGCCAAAAAGCCGAAAGAAGTGGCCGCTGAAATCCCGCTGGAGCATTTGATGATTGAAACCGATGCTCCTTATCTCGCACCGCATCCTTATCGCGGCAAGCGCAACGAACCTTCGTACGTGCCGCTTGTGGCGGAAGAAATCGCCCGCTTAAAAGAGCTGCCGGTAGAGACGGTGGCTGAAGCTACGACGAAAAATGCTGAACGGTTCTATAAGTTTTCATAAATGCTGGTTAATTTAAAAAACATATGCGTTGACACGGAATTGGGACATACCTATAATCACTCAGATATACAAAGGGGGAGTTATTTTTGACAAAAGAGGCGAATAATACCAAAATCAATAAATCATTCAAAGGAAAGTCGGTGGCTGTCAGCATTGCGACTGTTCTTTTGTTCGCAGCTGTATTGGCTTTTGCGATTTTTGAAGGCACTAAGAATACAGTGACGATTACAGCGAACGGTGAAACGGAAGAAATCCGCACGCACGCTGAAACGGTTGGCGATGTACTGGACGAGCAGGCGATTGAAGTCGGGAAAGACGATTTCCTCAGCCATTCAGCCGATACGAAAATTGAAGGTGACGCCGCGATCGAATGGGATGAAGCGGAACAATACGCAGTGACTGTTGACGGAGAAACCCGTTCAGCGTGGACGACTGAGAACACAGTGTCCGCTATTTTGGAAAAAGCGGAAATTGAAGTGACAAAGCATGACAAAGTAAGCCCTGCATTAGATGAAACCGTTAATAAAGATACAGTGATCGACGTGGAGAAAGCATATGAAGTAACCATCGTGGATGGCGGAAAAGACAAAAAAGTCTGGTCCACTTCGACTACGGTCGCTGACTTTTTAAAACAGCATAGTATTGAGCTAAGCAAACTTGACCGCGTAGAACAGGATATGGACGAACTCGTTCTTCCAAACTCGAAAGTCGAGGTCGTGCGTGTAGAAAAAGTCACCGATGTAGTGGAAGACGCTGTGAAGTATGCAGTGGAAACGAGAAAAGATTCTTCACTCTTGAAAGGCAGCGAAAAGCTTGTCCAAAAAGGGCAAAATGGATTGGTTAAGAAAACTTACGAAGTCGTGAAAGAAAACGGCAAAGAAGTAAAACGTGAATTGAAAAAAGAAAAAGTCGTCAAAGAACCGAAACAGCAGATCTTGGCTGTCGGCACGAAAACAGTCGTAGCCAGCGTTTCGCGCGGCACAGCGAAAAAAGAAACAGCCGCTCCTGCGAAACAAGCATCAGCGAAAAAAGAAACAGCGCCAGTGAAAAAAGCTTCGGCGCCAGTAGAGAAGGTTGCTGCTCCTAAAGCGGTAGCAAAAGCTCCTGAAAAAGCGACAGCTGCACCACAGCCAGCGAAAAAAGAAGCCGCTTCTGAACCTACAGGCGGCCAGGAATTCTATGTCTCTGCGACAGCTTATACAGCTAGCTGCACAGGCTGCTCCGGCATTACGGCAACGGGCATCAACTTGAAAGCGAACCCGGGCCTTAAAGTGATCGCAGTGGACCCAAGCGTTATCCCACTCGGTTCAAAAGTGTGGGTGGAAGGCTATGGCAATGCAATCGCCGGCGATACGGGCGGGGCAATTAAAGGCAACAAGATCGATTTGTTCATGCCAAACCGTTCGGATGCTATCGCATTCGGACGCAAGCAAGTAAAAGTTAAAATCCTTAACTAATTGAATACGGTATTATATAGAAGGAAAAGCTTTCCCGGAATGTCGGGAAAGCTTTTTACATGTTTGCCGGAAGCGCGGTAAAATGAATGAGATCTGCAGAAACGAGGGATAGACCATTGAATATACAAGAAGTGATCGTTGTTGAAGGAAAAGATGATACAGTGGCGATCAAGCGGGCTGTAGGTGCCGATACAATCGAAACGAACGGGTCCGCCATTTCAAACGAGACTTTGCGCCGCATCATGCATGCCCAAGAAAAGCGGGGCGTTATCGTGTTCACCGATCCCGATTATCCGGGCAGGCGGATTCGTGCTATTATTGAAGAACATGTGCCGCATGCCAAGCACGCGTTTTTGGCGAAAGAAAAAACCATCGCCAAAAACGGCAAAGGGCTGGGCATCGAGCATGCTAGTGATGAAGATATCCGACTTGCGCTTGAAGCGGTCTATACGCCAAGGACCGAAGAACGGCCGGTGGAGATCACCTTAGAGGATTTGATCGACGCCCGGCTGATTGCTCACCCGTTAGCGAAAGCCCGCAGGACCGAGCTCGGGGAAGCGCTCAATATCGGCTATACGAACGGCAAGCAGCTACATAAGCGCCTGCATGTGTTCGGCATCACCAAACAGCAGTTTATCGACGCAGTGCAAGCGTTAACCCAGGAGGACAGAACATGACCAAAGATATAGCAACACCGATCCGTACGCAAGAAATCATGGCCAAACACGGCCTGACGTTCAAGAAAAGCCTTGGCCAGAACTTTTTGATCGACCCGAATATTTTACGCAAAATCGTCTCGCAAGCGGGTCTCACAAAAGACTCTGCTGCAATTGAAATCGGCCCCGGCATCGGTGCATTAACCGAACATCTAGCAAGAGATGCAGGAAAAGTATTGGCATTTGAAATCGACCAGCGGCTATTGCCGGTGTTGGCGGATACCTTGTCGCCTTACGACAACGTCAAAGTGATCCATTCGGATATTTTGAAAGCGGACGTCGAAAAAGCGATACAAGAAGAACTGGCCGGCTTTGAAGATATCATGGTCGTCGCCAATTTGCCTTATTACGTGACGACGCCGATCATCCTCAAATTATTGCTCGAGAAGTTGCCGATTCGCGGCCTGGTCGTCATGCTGCAAAAAGAAGTGGCGGAGCGCATCACGGCGAAACCCGGCACAAAAGCATATGGCTCTTTGTCGATTGCCATCCAGTATTATACGGAAGCCGACTACGCCATGACCGTGCCGAAATCGGTGTTCATGCCCCAGCCGAATGTCGACTCCGCGGTCATCCGCATGATCAAACGGCCGGAACCGATCGTAAACGTCATCGATGAAGACTTTTTCTTCTCGGTGACACGCGGGTCATTCGTCCAGCGCCGCAAAACGATTCTCAACAACCTGCAAAGCGCCATGCCGAACGGGAAAGCGAAAAAAGACTTCATTTTGCAGGCGCTTGAAGAAGCCGGCATCGACCCGACGCGGCGCGGCGAAACGCTCAGCATCAAGGAATTCGGGCTGCTTTCCGATAAATTATATCCTCATTTCCATTGAATCCTGAAACTGTAACAGTTTTGGCACAGTTTTTTTCGGAAGTAGAATATTTCGGATAAATAACTGTTGCAATTCCTGAAAAGCATTGGTAAAATTAAAAATTTATTTGACTCCGCGGTCATTTTATGCTAGACTTTAGACTATAGTGAGGTGTAGACAAAATGCCCAAAACTTTGGCGGAGATTAAAAAGTCATTAGACCTGCATTTAGGGAAAAGGTTGCTGTTAAAAGCAAACGGAGGTCGCAAAAAGACGGTAGAACGTGCCGGAATTCTGCGTGAAACCTATCACTCCGTGTTCGTGATTGAATTGGATCAAGATGAACATGCATTTGAACGTGTATCTTATAGCTACGCGGACATCTTAACTGAAGCAGTGGAAATCACTGTCTTTGAAGGAACAGAAGACGCACTTGTCGTTAAATAATTGAACTCTATTTCATACTTACTTTACAACCCGCTTCGGTGATTTCGCCGGAAGCGGGTTTTTTCTATTGTTCCGGTTCTTCGGAAGCCATGCGTCTGTGTTAAAATAGTTTTCATCAGAACAGAAAAGGAGGCAGTGGAATGCTCTATATAAAAGCGCCTGCCAAAATCAATTTGACGCTGGATGTCTTGTACAAGCGTCCGGATAATTACCACGAAATCGAAATGATCATGACCACCGTCGATTTGGCGGATAGAATTGGCCTGCAAGGGACAGCGAAAGGCATACATATCCAGTCGGCGGACCGCTTCGTGCCGAACGACTCACGCAATCTGGCGTACCAGGCTGCACAATTGATCAAAGATACATTCAATATCAAGACAGGCGTCATCATCTCGCTCGATAAGCAGATTCCGGTGGCTGCAGGACTTGCCGGTGGCAGCAGCGATGCAGCGGCCACATTGAAAGGGCTCAACCAGCTATGGCAATTGAATCTGTCGCTCGATGAACTGGCGGAGCTGGGCGCTAAGATCGGCTCTGACGTGTCGTTTTGTGTATACGGCGGCACAGCGCTCGCGACAGGGCGCGGTGAGGTCATCAAAGAACTGCCGGCGCCGCCGCATTGCTGGGTCATTCTCGCCAAACCTTCCATCGGTGTCTCGACGGCTGAAGTTTACGGGGCGTTCGATCCGGATAAAGCGGATCATCCCAATACGCAAGCGATGATTGCTGCGCTTCGTGAAGGCGACTACGAAGCGATGTGCGATAATCTCGGCAATGCGCTCGAGAGCGTAACGATGAATATGCACCCTGAAGTAGGGCAGATCAAAGAGCAAATGATCAAATTCGGTGCCGACGCGGTGTTGATGAGCGGAAGCGGCCCGACCGTCTTCGGCCTGGTCAACCAGGAAGCGCGCATCCCGCGCATCTATAACGGCTTGCGCGGCTTCTGTTCCGAAGTTTATGCGGTACGCTTGCTCGGCGACCGGGAGCCTCTTGCTTAAATACGTATATTTATGGTAAGTTTTCATTAGAATATTCGTGTTTAGGAGAGGGTAGTAGTGAAATGGAAGCGCAGTGAACGCTTGGTCGACATGACGCATTATCTATTGGAACATCCGCATCAATTGATTCCGTTGACATATTTCTCGGATCTGTATCAGTCAGCAAAGTCTTCGATCAGCGAGGACTTAGGCATCGTCAAGGAAACCTTCGAAGAAAAAGGCATCGGCCTGCTGATGACCGTGCCGGGGGCTTCCGGTGGCGTCAAATACGTGCCGAAGCTGAAAGACGCCGAAATCCGCCAGGTCATGGAAGAACTGATCACCGAATTGAGCCAATCGGATCGGCTGCTGCCGGGCGGTTATTTGTATATGACCGATGTACTCGGCAACCCTCAAATGATGAACCGTGTCGGCAAAGTGTTCGCCAGCGCGTTTGCAGGCGAGAAAATCGATGCCATCATGACGGTCGCGACAAAAGGCATCCCGATTGCCCAGGCGATTGCGCGCCACTTGAATGTGCCGGTCGTCATCGTCCGCCGCGATAGCAAAGTGACGGAAGGTTCCACGGTCAGCATCAATTACGTCTCGGGCTCCACGCGGCGCATCCAGACGATGGTGTTGTCGAAACGCAGCATGAAGAGCGGCCAGCGCGTACTCATCACCGACGATTTCATGAAAGTCGGCGGCACGATGAACGGCATGAAAAACTTGCTTGAAGAATTTGATTGCACATTGGCTGGCGTTGCGGTGCTCGTAGAAGCGGAGCATGCGGACGAGCGCCTCGTAGAAAAATATCTTTCCCTCGTCAAATTGGACGAAGTCAGTGAAAAAGACCGGACCATCACATTAAGGGCCGGAAATTATTTTGAAGGAGCGGATTAATATGAAATACGTAGCGACAGAAAACGCAGCAGCGGCAATCGGGCCGTATTCTCAAGGCGTCATTGCAGGGGACATGTTCTATAGCTCAGGGCAGATTCCGCTGAAAGCAGACGGAGAGCTCGCACAAGGCGGCATTGCCGAACAGACGCATCAAGTGTTCGCCAACCTTCAGGCTGTCTTAGAAGAAGCAGGATCTTCACTTCAGCATGTCATCAAGACGACCGTCTTCATCAAGGACATGAATGACTTTGTGGAACTCAACTCCATTTATGCTTCTTATTTCGGCGATCATAAGCCGGCACGTTCTACAGTTGAAGTGGCACGCCTGCCAAAAGATGTGAAAGTTGAAATCGAAGTCATTGCAAAAGTTGCACAATAAAGCCACCTTTTTAGGTGGTTTTTGCTTTTTTTTCATTTATTAAGTAAATTTTCTAATAAATTCTGTAATTTTTGAAGGAATTTAGTCCTCTTCCCCGAATACAAACAAAAGCGCCAAAAAATTACAGCAAGAGAAGGGGAGATTTGAGAATGGAAGTAACTGATGTAAGATTGCGCCGCGTCCAGACAGATGGACGCATGCGGGCAATCGCTTCAATCACGCTCGACAATGAATTCGTAGTGCATGACATCCGCGTCATCGACGGCAATGATGGACTTTTTGTCGCCATGCCGAGCAAGCGGACGCCGGACGGGGAGTTCCGCGATATTGCGCATCCGATCAATTCCGGCACCCGCAATAAATTGCAAGAAGCCGTGCTTGTTGCATATGAACAAAGTGAAGAGCAGGCAGTTTTTGAGAATGCCGGCATCTGATACGCCAAAGAACCTTCAACTTATAGAGAAGGTTCTTTTTTATGGGCAAATTTCAATTGGCAAGAGGATCATTTCTTAACAGCGCTATCTAGAAGGCGGAAAAGCGTTGAATTGCGCTCGCTTCGGGCTTTGTCATGGGATTGTCATGTCCTGTAACCTTGAAAATCAAGGGTTTTTCAGCTATAGTCAATAAGGAAACGTGAAAGTGGCATTTTTTTGTCTAGACCAGGTAGCCCTTTCGCCAGACAATCATTTTTCAGTTAATCAGTTTAAATACAGGAAACGGAGGGATTCGACCGATGGACCATACATATGCGGTAATTTTGGCGGCCGGGCAAGGCACGCGCATGAAATCGAAATTGTATAAAGTGCTCCACCCGGTATGCGGCATGCCGATGGTAGAGCATGTAACGGGGAATATCCACCGCCTTGGCGTCGAGAAAATCGTCACAATCGTCGGGCACGGAGCGGAAAAAGTAAAAGACCAGCTGGGCGAAATGAGCGAGTATGCGCTTCAGGAAGAGCAGCTCGGCACAGCCCACGCCGTGCAGCAAGCAGCGCCGTTGATCGAAGGGAAAGCCGGAACGACGATCGTCGTGTGCGGCGACACGCCTTTGATCCGTGCGGAAACGATGCAGGCACTCATCGACCACCACAAAGAAACCGGCGCTAAAGCGACCATCCTGACGGCTATCGCTGAAGACCCGACAGGCTACGGCCGTATCATCCGGGGCGCTGAGGGAAGCGTCGAGAAGATCGTCGAGCAAAAAGACGCATCGACTGAAGAGCAAGCCGTGAAAGAAATCAATACAGGAACCTATTGCTTTAATAACGAAGCTTTGTTTGAAGCCTTGAAAAACGTCTCCAACGATAATGTACAGGGCGAATATTATTTGCCGGACGTCATCGAGATCTTGCAGAAGCAAGGCGAAATCGTTGCGGCCTACGCAACTGACAGCTTTGAAGAGACGCTCGGCGTCAATGACCGCGTCGCGCTGAGCCAAGCGGAAACTTTCCTTCGCCGCCGCATCGCTGAACAGCATATGCGCGCTGGCGTATCGATTATCGACCCAGCGACAGCGTATATCAGTGCACAGGCGAAAATCGGGGCGGATACCATCATCCATCCGAATGTCACCATCGAAGGCGACACGGTGATCGGGGAAGATTGCGTCATCACGTCGAATACGCGCATCGTCAGCAGCACGATCGGCGACCGTACGGAAATCCGCAGCTCCGAAGTATATGACAGCACAATCGGCAACGATACGGCTGTCGGGCCATTCGCGCATATCCGCCCGCAATCGGCGCTCGGAAATGAAGTGAAGATCGGCAATTTCGTGGAAGTGAAAAAAGCCGAGCTAGGTACGGGCAGCAAAGTGTCCCATTTAAGCTATATCGGAGATGCTCTTGTCGGCAGCGGCGTCAATATCGGCTGTGGCACGATCACGGTCAATTACGATGGCAAGAACAAGCATCTCACGACCATTGAAGATGATTCGTTCATCGGCTGTAACTCGAATTTGATTGCACCGGTAACCATCGGCAAAGGCTCTTATGTCGCGGCAGGGTCGACCATCTCGAAAGATGTCCCTAGTGACGCCTTAGCGATCGGTCGGGCGCGCCAGGAAAATAAAGAAGGCTACGCAAGTAAACTAAACCGCAAATAATAGGAGGGTTCCCCCCAATGGGCATTCAAAATACTAACTCGAAGTTGAAAATCTTTTCGTTGAACTCGAACAAAGAATTGGCTGAGCAAATTGCTGAGCAAGTAGGCTTGCCGCTTGGCAAAAGCTCGGTAACACATTTTAGCGACGGAGAAATCCAGATTAACATCGAAGAAAGCATCCGTGGCTGCGATGTGTTCATCGTCCAATCGACTTCACAGCCGGTCAACGAAAACTTGATGGAGCTATTGATCATGATCGATGCCGTCAAGCGTGCATCTGCGCGTACCGTAAACGTAGTAATCCCATACTACGGCTATGCACGCCAGGACCGTAAAGCACGTTCACGCGAGCCGATAACGGCAAAACTCGTCGCTAACCTGCTCGAAACAGCCGGCGCGACGCGTGTAGTCGTCTTGGATCTTCACGCTCCGCAAATCCAAGGGTTCTTTGATATTTTGATTGACCATCTGGTAGCTGTGCCACTCCTATCTGATCATTTCCTGAACGATGCGAATATCGATCTCGAAAACGCGATCATCGTGTCGCCTGACCACGGCGGCGTAACGCGTGCCCGTAAAATGGCGGACCGCCTGAAAGCGCCGATTGCAATCATCGATAAGCGCCGCCCGCGCCCGAACGTTGCCGAAGTCATGAACATCGTCGGGAACGTTGAAGGCAAAACAGCAATCATCATCGACGACATCATCGATACGGCCGGAACGATTTCGATTGCGGCAAGCGCATTGATCGAAAGCGGAGCGAAAGAGGTTTACGCTTGCTGTACGCACCCGGTGCTTTCCGGCCCGGCCGTCCAGCGCATCCAGGATTCCGTTATCAAGGAATTGGTCGTGACGAATTCGATCGCTCTTCCGGAAGAAAAGAAAATCAGCAAGATCAAGCAATTGACTGTTGCCCCGCTTCTTGCCGAAACAATCATCCGCGTACACGAACAGAAATCGGTCAGCACCTTATTTGATTGATGGTGCTGGCATATGCCAGAGTCTTCCAGGTTTCAGCATGATATGAACAGGGTAGTTATAAACTATGCGTTTAATATAACTGGAGGTTGAAATTATATGGCTATCAAAATGACAGCAGCGAAACGAGAAACAGGAAAACCGCATTCGGCATTGACCGATTTGCGCGGCGAAGGCCACGTGCCTGGCGTCGTATACGGCTACAAAATGGAAACGACACCGATTGCCGTATCCGAAATCGACTTGATCAAAACTTTGCGTGAATCTGGGCGTAATGGCGTCATCAGCTTGGAAATCGGCGGCAAGAGCACGAACGTCGTATTGAGCGATTACCAAATGGATTCATTGAAAGGCAGCTTCAAGCACGTCGACTTCTTGGCGATCAATATGTCTGAAGAAATCGATGTTGATGCAACTGTTCACTTGATCGGCGAATCACCAGGCGAAAAAGAAGGCGGCGTCGTCACGCAGCCGAACCGCGAAGTTCATATTCGCGTCAAGCCTAGCGATATTCCGGATTCTGTCGATATCGACATCAGCGAGCTCGCAATCGGCGACTCTGTGTCGGTCAGCGACATCCGCGACAAGTTCAGCTTTGAAATCTTGAACGACGATGACTTCCTGTTGATCTCTGTTACAGCACCACGTACAGAAGAAGAGCTAGAAGAGCTTGAAACAACAGACGAAGGCGAAGAGCCTGAAGTTGTTGGTGACAACGAAGAAGAAGCAGCGGGCGAAGAAAAAGAATAATTCCTGCAATGCCCAAACAGGGACTGCCCACCGGCAGTCCCTGTTTTTTATTGTACGAACTCAGATTATGGTAAAATAAAAGGCAGTGAAGAGATAAAAGGAGTTTGCTATGAAAATGATCATCGGCCTGGGCAACCCAGGAAAAACATATGAAGAAACCCGCCATAATATCGGCTTTCATGTGATCGACCGGTTGGCGAGTGAATGGAATGCGCCTTTGACGCAATCAAAATTCAAGGGAATGTATTCCGTCGTCCACCGCCCGGAAGGCAAAGTGATGCTCGTCAAGCCGCTGACGTACATGAATTTATCCGGTGAATGCGTAGGTCCCTTGATGGATTATTACAATGTCGATATCGAGGATATTGTGGTTATCTACGACGATCTGGATTTGCCGACTGGCCAGCTCCGGCTTCGCCAAAAAGGCAGTGCTGGGGGACATAATGGCATCAAATCCCTCATCCAGCATCTCGGCACCCAGCACTTCAACCGGATGCGCATCGGCATCAGCCGCCCGCCTACGGGCATGAAAGTGCCGGATTATGTACTCGCCCGGTTCCGCGATGAAGAAAAACCGCTGATGAAAGATGCGGTCGCAAAAAGTGCGGATGCATGTAATTATTGGCTGACAAAACCATTCATCGAAGTCATGAATGAATACAATGGGGGATGATCGCTTTGGCGCATGAATGCGTCCAAGGCTTTTTCCCGTTTCCTAAAGTTTTTAAGAGGGTAATATAGCCATCAAACGGCTTTATTTTGGACAGGAAGGAGGAATCTTCATGAAACACATTTTGCAGACATTTTTAGGGGATTCCCACACTCAAGCGTTTATTAAAGAACTGAAAAAAGGACAGGACCATCAGCTGATTTCAGGACTTTCCGGAAGCGCGCGGCCAATTTTTTACCAGACGGTCCATGAAGAGTTGGACAAGCCCCTGCTCGTCGTGACACCGAACTTGCTGCATGCCCAGCGCATCTATGACGATTTGGTGAGGCTGATGGGTGAGCAGCGCGTGCGTTTGTATCCGGCGGAAGAAACGATCGCCGCCGATATCGCATTTTCCGGCCCGGAGTTGCGTGCTCACCGCATCGATACGCTCGACCATATGAAATCGACCGGCAAAGGCATTTACGTCACGCCAGTTTCCGGCTTGCGCAAATTATTGCCATCCCGGGCACAATGGGACGGAGCGACTTTGCGTGTTGCGGACGGAGATGAGCTCGATACCGAGAACTGGCTATTGAAGCTGGTTGCAATGGGCTATTCCCGCACGACGATGGTCACTTCACCCGGCGAATTCGCCTTGCGCGGCGGCATACTCGATGTCTATCCGCTGCATTTCGAGCATCCGGTGCGCATCGAGCTATTCGATACGGAAGTCGATTCCATCCGCCTGTTTTCTGCAGAAGACCAGCGCTCGCTGGAGAAAATCGAATCGCTGTGCATTTTGCCGGCTGTTGAATTGGTGTTGTCGGCAGGACAGAAGCGTGTATTGGCAGATCGAATCGAAGACCAATTAACCGCGAGCTTGAAGAAGCTCAAGGATGACGATACGAAAGAGTTGATGCTGCAATACGTACAGCATGATATCGACACATTGCGGAGCGGTGACGAACCGGAACAACTGGCGAAGTACGCAGCTTTGGTCGACTCGCAATCCGCGTTTCTCGGGGATTATTTCCCTCAAGAGGGCGTCGTGTTTTTCGATGAGCTCGGGCGCATCCAGGAAATGACCGAAACGCTGGAACGCGAAGAAGCGGAGTGGACGGTGTCGCTCCTCGAGGAAGGGAAATTCCTCCATGACGTGCCGCTGGCTTACCCGTTCCGGGAAGTTTTGTCGAAACTCAAGCAGCCGGCCAATTTCCTGTCGCTCTTTACGCGGACTTTCCCGCTCGTCACGATCAAGAAATCGCTCGCCTATTCCTGCAAGCCGATGCAATCGTTCCACGGGCAGATGAATTTATTGCAAGCCGAAATGGAACGCTGGACGCTCGGCAAGTTCCGCGTATTCGTCGTGGCAAGCGGCGAAGAACGGCTGCGAAAAGTACGTTCCGTATTGGACGATTACGAGATGGATGCGGAAATCATTACCGAAAAAACCATAGTGCAGGACGGCAAAACCTATCTTGTCGACGGAGAATTGTCCGGCGGCTTTGAGATGCCGCTGCAACGCATGGCCGTCATTACCGATGCCGAATTGTTCGAAAAACAGCCGAAGAAAAAAACCCGTGCACAAAAATTGACCAATGCCGAGCGCATCAAGAGCTATTCGGAAATCAAACCGGGCGATTATATTGTCCATATCCACCACGGCATCGGCCGCTTTGTCGGCATTGAGACATTGGAAAGCGGCGGGGTCCATAAAGACTATCTCCACATCGTCTATAAAGGCGATGATAAATTATTCGTGCCAGTCGATAAAATCGACCTCGTCCAGAAATACATCGCCTCGGAAGAAAAAGAGCCGAAGCTCCATAAGATGGGCGGCGTTGAATGGAAGAAGACGCGCACGAAAGTATCGGCGGCCGTACAGGATATCGCCGATGACTTGATCAAGCTATATGCAGAACGCGAAGCTCTCGAAGGCTTTACGTTCAGCGAAGACCAGGACATGCAACGCCAATTCGAAACGGAATTCCCTTACGAGGAAACGCCTGACCAATTGCGCTCTATCGACGAAGTGAAAAAAGACATGGAAAGAAAACGCCCGATGGACCGCTTGATCTGCGGCGATGTCGGCTACGGCAAAACGGAAGTCGCCATTCGCGCGGCATTCAAAGCGGTGCTTGACGGCAAGCAAGTGGCGTTCCTCGTGCCGACCACCATTCTCGCCCAGCAGCATTTCGAAACGATGAGCGAGCGTTTCAAGGATTACCCGATCGAAGTCGGCCTCATGAGCCGCTTCCGTTCGAAAAAACAGCAAACCGAAACGGTCAAAGGCTTGAAGAATGGTTCGGTCGACGTCGTCGTCGGCACGCACCGCATCTTATCGAAAGATGTTGTGTATAAAGATCTCGGCCTGTTGATCATCGATGAAGAGCAGCGTTTCGGTGTGACCCATAAAGAGAAAATCAAGCAGTTGAAATCGACGGTGGATGTATTGACCTTGACGGCGACGCCGATTCCGCGTACTTTGCACATGTCGATGATCGGCGTGCGCGACCTGTCCGTCATCGAGACGCCTCCTGCCAACCGTTTCCCGGTGCAGAGCTATGTCATGGAGCATAATGGCGGGCTCGTGCGTGAAGCGATCGAACGCGAGATGGCGCGCGGCGGCCAAGTGTTTTATTTATACAACCGGGTGAGCGACATGACCCGCAAAGTGGATGAGATCCAGCAGCTTGTTCCGGAAGCGCGCGTCGGCTATGCCCATGGGCAAATGTCCGAGACCGAACTCGAATCGATCATTCTCGGCTTCCTCGACGGCGAATACGACGTTCTCGTGACGACGACGATCATCGAAACCGGCATCGACATCCCGAACGTCAACACGCTCATCGTCTATGACGCCGACCGCATGGGCTTGTCGCAGCTCTATCAATTGCGTGGACGCGTCGGGCGCTCGAGCCGTGTGGCGTATGCCTATTTCATGTACCAGCGCGATAAAGTGCTGACGGATGTCGCCGAAAAACGGTTGATGGCCATCAAGGAATTCACCGAACTCGGCTCGGGCTTTAAAATTGCCATGCGCGATTTGTCGATCCGCGGTGCAGGCAACCTCCTCGGCTCCCAGCAGCACGGCTTTATCGATTCGGTCGGTTTCGATTTGTATTCGCAAATGCTTGAAGAAGCGATTGAAGAACGCCGCACCGGCATGAAGAAAGAAGTCGTGCCGGAAGTGGAAATCGTGCTGACGGAAGATGCTTATATTCCGGACAGCTATATTAGCGACGGCTACCAGAAGATCCAAATGTATAAGCGCGTCAAAAACATGGAAACTGCAGAAGAAATGATCGACTTGCAGGATGAATTGATCGACCGCTTCGGCGATTTGCCGATCGAAGCCGAGCAATTGCTGCGCATCGCCCGCATGAAAGTCTGGGCGCGCACTGCCGGTGTCGAATCAATCAAACAGCAAGGAGATCGCGTCACCGTCAAATTGAGCGATGCCGGAACGGAAGCGATGGACGGTGGAAAAGTTGTCGAAGCTTCCGGCAGCTACGGCCGTGCAGTCGGCTTCACGATGAACGGCCAGGCACTCGTTTTGAATATAGACGGCAAGAAGACCGGCAAGCACCATCCATTTGATGTGCTTGAAGGCATGATGGAGATTTTAGCCGACTCCGTTAGGGAAGAGGCATCTGTCGGGTGATGCGGGGGGCAGGCAGATGACAGCGCAAAATTCGATGGCCAGTTTCTTGAAAGGCGCCGCGTTACTTACGCTCGCAGGATTTGTCGTCAAATTGCTGAGCGCTGTTTACCGGGTGCCGTTTCAGAACCTGGTCGGCGACGAGGGTTTTTATATTTATCAGCAAGTTTATCCATTCGTTGCGATTTTCGGCATTTGGACGTCCTACGGCTTTGCGGTCGCCGTATCGAAATTATTGGCGGAGCATCAGGAAAGAGAGCACGCAGGAATTTTGCGCGCTGCGTTTTGGCTCATCGCCATCATTTCTGCTTCAGCGTTTGCAGTGCTGTACATGGGTGCCGGTATGCTCGCCGGCTGGATGGGCGATCCCTTGCTTGCCGGGTTGCTGCGGGCCGGGGCGTTTGCGGTCGTCTTCATGGCACCGCTTGCCATTATGAAAGGCCGACTTCAGGCAACTGGCAATATGGCGCCGGTCGCCGCGGCCCAAGTCGCAGAACAAGCAGTGCGCGTAGCGGTCATTTTGATCGGCGCATTCGCTGTTGTCAGCTCGGGCTTGTCGCTTTATACGGCGGGGCAAGTGGCGATCGCAGCCGCAGGGGCCGGCGCATTTGCCGCGGTTCTGTTATTATGGCGTTCTTACGAGGGAAAAAGGGAACGCACTGCAGTTTCTTTAAGCCGTGGGACAGCGAAGAAACTGCTCGTTACGAGCCTCAGCGTCAGCATGAGTTCGCTTCTATTGGTCCTGTTCCAGCTGGTCGATTCGTTTACCGTATACCGTTTGATTGAACAACAACTCGGACCAGGTGCCGCAATGGAACAAAAAGGCATCTACGACCGCGCCCAACCACTTGTGCAATTCGGCATTTTGCTGGCGACATCTTTGACCTTGTCGCTCGTGCCGCTCATTGCCCGCACGATGCACCAAAAAAGCGGCCGCAGTCCGGAACTTTACGCGAGCCTCGCATTTCGCGTGTCCGTCTTGTTTGCGGTCGCTGCGTCTGCTGGTCTGACACTGGTCATGCCTTATGTGAATGAAGCTTTATTCCAGACACCGGACGGATCTTTTGCACTGATCGTTTTTAATTGGCAAATCGTTTCGATGTCGCTCGTGCTAGTGTTGACGGCGATTCTGTACGGTTTCGGAAAAATCCGCGTGCCGGCGCTGTTATTGTTTATCGGCTTGATTCTGAAACTGGCCGGCAATTTATTGCTCGTGCCCGGATACGGCATCACCGGGGCAGCGCTTGCCGGCAATATTGGCTTGGCCTTTATTGCGGCAGCGCTCATCTGGTATTTTAAAAAGGTTTGGCCGCTGCAGTTTGCACGGTCCCGTTTTTACGGCTGGCTCTTTTCGGCATCAGTGGCGATGGCTATCGTGGTGTACGCCTATGTAATGGTTATCGTGCCGCTATTGTCATGGCCGGGCCGGGTTGAAGCCGTATTCATCACGCTGACAGCGGTCCCGCTCGGAGCTGTGGTGTTTTTATTGGTGGTGGCGAAATCACGGATCATCACCGAAAGGGAATGGTATATTATCCCGTTCGGCCGCCGACTGGCCGCGTTGCAATTGGCGCTCAATCCACAAAAGAAAAGGAGTTAGACGATGCATACCATTCATATACTCGGCCTTGGCGCCGGGGACCTTCTGCAATTGCCGCTCGGCGTATACCGCACATTGAAAGGGGCGGATCCGCTTTACTTGCGGACAGCGGATCATCCTGTCGTTAAAGAGCTGGAGACAGAAGGCTTACGTTACGAAAGCTTTGATGCGGTTTACGAAAAGCACGATGATTTTGCGCCGGTTTACAAGGAAATTGCCGAGACCCTTATCGCGCTTGCGGAGAACGCATCGATTTATTATGCGGTCCCAGGCCATCCGCTCGTTGCGGAACAGACGGTGCAATTTTTGATCGAAGCGGAAAAACAAGGGCGCTGTGAATTATCGATTGCCGGGGGGCAAAGCTTTTTGGACGCCATATTCGGCGCTTTGCGCATGGATCCGATCGAAGGCTTCCAGCTGGTCGACGGCACAGGCCTCGACAGCGACCGGTTGAATATGACCGAACATATTTTGATCGCGCAAGTGTATGACCAATTCAGCGCCTCCGAAGTGAAGCTGTCGTTGATGGAGAAATACCCGGACGGTTACCCGGTTACGATCGTCACAGCCGCAGGTGCAGCTTCTGAGCGCCTGCGCACGGTGCCGCTCCACGAACTCGACCACGCGGCGGAAATCGATAATTTGACGACCGTTTACGTGCCTCCTGCAACGGAGCAGACACAGCGTTTGAAAGAATGGCAGACTTTCCGCGACATCATCGCGAAACTGCGCAGTCCTGAAGGCTGCCCGTGGGACCGTGAGCAGACCCATGAATCGCTGCGCCCTTATTTACTCGAAGAAGCGCACGAATTGCTGCAGGCGATCGAAGAGCAAGATGACGAAGCCATCGCGGAAGAACTCGGCGATGTGCTATTGCAAGTGTTCCTGCACGCGCAAATCGGCCAGGACAACGGCTATTTCCAACTCGAAGATGTGCTGGAAGCCATCAGCGATAAAATGATCCGCCGCCATCCGCATGTGTTTGGTGACGTGAATGTAGCGTCAGCGGATGAAGTCGTGGATAATTGGCAAGCGATCAAGCGCCAGGAAAAACCGGCGGGCGAATCATTGCTTGAGGATCAGGACCGCTACAGCTCGTCGCTGTTGACCTCGTATAATTACCAGAAGAAAGCAGCGAAAGTGGGCTTTACCTGGAAAGACGCGGACGGCGCATGGGCGAAGTTCGAAGAGGAATTGCAGGAGTTCAAGATTGAAGTGGCGAATGGTTCCAAAGACCAGCAGCTCGATGAATTCGGCGACTTGTTGTTCACGCTCGTCAACATCGCGCGTTTTTACGGCTTGTCGCCGGAACAGGCGATGGTCCAGGCGAACCGCAAATTCCGCACGCGCTTTTCGCACGTGGAGCAGCGCGCGAAAGAAGGCGGCCGTACATTTTCGGATTACACATTAGACCAGCTCGACGGCTTCTGGAATGAAGCGAAGGCTGGACACGGAGAGGACGAAAATCATGAGACTCGATAAATTCCTGAAAGTATCCCGTTTGATCAAGCGCCGCACTTTGGCGAAAGAAGTAGCCGACCAAGGGCGCATTTTGGTCAATGGCAATAAAGCGAAAGCGAGCAGCGTCGTCAAAGAAGGCGACGAACTGCAGATCCGTTTCGGCCAAAAAGTGGTTACTGCCCGCATCGACCAATTGCGCGAAAACGTCCGCAAAGAACAGACCGCGGAAATGTATACGATCCTGAACGAAGAAAAGCTTGATAAAGTGGACCCGACGTTTGTGGACGACGAGGCATAAAGAATGAAAAAGAACCCAGCCGGTTAACGGTTGGGTTCTTTTTGCATGTTGAAAATAAGATATTGTGAACAATTGGAGTGGAATAGTGATGAGGGAAGATTGCGCTTCAACTGCTGCTTTCCGGGGGGCGGGCGTCGAGCCAATGTGCCGCAAAAAAGCGCGACACATTTGTCTCGCCAGTCCCGCTCGGTCCCCCAGGAGTCAGCAGTTTCCGCTTCATCTCTAGGTTTAGATTGGTAATTAGTTGTGTCATCCTCTCCACTCAGCAAATGAAGAAATAAATTGCGCTTTTTCTCGGTAGACCAGTTTACTGATTTTGTTCAGCACATGCATTTCCAACTAAGCGACATATTCACAAGCGGGCGAACCATACAGAACCCAAACCATCTGACTCATTCGATTCAACGAAATGTCTAAGCCCCTCGCGCTTAAGGGTGAAGCGAAGCCAAGAGACAGTCGCTCTTCCTGGCTCATGGCGGGAGCTCAACCCCAAGCGAGGCGGCGACGGCAAAGGGATGAAAAAAACAATGAACGAACCCCGTCGCACACAAACTGCATACCCCAACTCTCTTAACCAATTAAGCAACTCACCCAAAAGTGCATGAACCATACAGAACCGAAACCATCCGACTCATTCGATTCAACGAAATGTCCAAGCCCCTCGCGCTTAAGGGTGAAGCGGAGCCAAGAGACAGGCGTTCTTCCTGGCTCATGGCGGGAGCTCAACCCCGAGCGAGGCGGCGGCTATTAAGATGATGACAAAACACAGCTAACTCCTCCATACATTAAAACGCCACTCCGCTAAAAATTCGACAACCCCAAAAAGAGCCTCGCCATTTGCAGGCAAGGCTCTTCATTCGTATCAATAAGTTCAATCTCCCATCAAAGTCACGAGCACCGCTTTTTGGGCATGCAGGCGGTTTTCGGCTTCCTGGAAAATGACCGAATGAGGGCCTTCCAAAATATCGGTCGTCACTTCTTCCTCGCGGTGCGCAGGGAGGCAGTGCATAAAGATGTAATCGGCTTTCGCGTGCTGAACCAAGTCCGCATTCACTTGGAATCCTGCAAAATCATTCAGGCGCTTGATGGCTTCCGCTTCCTGGCCCATGCTCGCCCAGACATCCGTATAGATGGCGTCGCTGTTTTTCACGGCTTCGACGGGATCATGGGTCACCATCACCACAGAACCGGTATCTTTCGCGATGGCTTGCGCGAGTTCGACCATTTCCGCTTGCGGCTCATAGCCTTTCGGAGCGGCGATCGCGATGTCGAGCCCGACTTTTGCTGCGCCGATCATCAAGGAATTGGCCATATTATTGCCATCCCCGATATACGCCAGCTTGCGGCCTTTCAACTCGCCGAAATGTTCGATCAGCGTCATGAGATCGGCCAGCACCTGGCATGGGTGGTAATCATCGGTCAAGCCATTGATGACGGGAATCGAGCTGAACTGCGCGAGCTCTTCAACAGCGGATTGATGGAATGTGCGGATCATCAATCCGTCCAAATAACCCGACAACACACGGGCCGTATCGGCAATCGTTTCACCGCGGCCGAGCTGGGTATCCTGAGAACTCAAGAACATCGCATGGCCGCCAAGCTGCAGCATGCCGGCTTCAAACGAAACGCGCGTGCGGGTTGAGGATTTCTCGAAGATCATGCCGAGCACTTTTCCTTTCAAGAGCGGCAGATGTTTATTTTCCGGTTTCTTTAATTCAATCGCTAAATTAAGCAAATCGAGGATCTCCTCGGTGCTATAGTCTTTCAATGAGAGAAAATCTTCCTGGGCAACAGTTGGGGCAAGCGGCATGATCATCGTCATTGGGCAAGCACTCCTTTCAAGCGTTCAGATTGTATTTTTTGGCTTGCGGCGTAAGCGGCCGCAGTTTCCGGTCGCGACCAGGCATGGAGGCGGTGGATGGCCGCTTGCGCCATGCGGCTGGCGTCAGGCGTTTCGGAAAAGTCGATATAGGCGGCAGCGTCTTTCGATAATAACCACTCGTTAAAAGACAGTTGGTCTTCGGTCACGATCGTGAAGCCTTGTGCGCGCCAGGAATTGAGTTGCTCATAATCGGCGCTGTCCTGGGCGGCGAATAGCGTTGAGCCTGTTGCAAGTTTCGCCAACTGGACGGAAGCGCCGGTCAATGCTTTCTCGAGCGCTTCTTCAAACAGCTTGGCTGTACCGATCACTTCACCGGTCGACATCATCTCGGGCGATAGGACCGGGGACAAGCCAGGCAATTTAATATGGGAGAACACCGGCGCTTTGACGGTAAAGTCCGGTTGTCCGTTATACATGTCTTCAATGCCGAGCTCATCGTACGGCACACCGAGCAATAAAGCGGTAGCGTGCTGAACGAGCGGCACATCCGTCACTTTCGAGCTGATCGGCGCCGTGCGCGATGCCCGCGGATTGATTTCCATGACGAATAATTGATCTTCTTCATAGACGAATTGGATATTGAAAAGCCCGGTGTAGTCAAGTTGTCTCGCAATATGCTGGGCGGTATCCACCAGTTTTCGCTGCTGGTCTTCGGTGAGCGTTACGGGCGGTGTGCTCGCGATGCTGTCGCCGGAATGGACGCCGGTTCCTTCAATGTGCTCGAAGATCGCCGACACCCAAACATTGTCGCCATCCGTTAAAATATCGGCTTCGGCTTCTTTGCCGGTGACGAAATGGTCGACCAATACCGGAAACGCTTTGTCCGCGCCCGCCAGCCAAGCATCAAGCTCCGCTTGGTCGTGAAGCACGATCATGCCGCGTCCGCCGATGACATAGGAAGGGCGAAGCAAGACCGGGAAGCCCAGCTTTTCAGCTGCCGGCAGCACTTCTTCCGGCGCATTCGCCGTCGTCCCGGGGATGGTCGGCAAACCGATCGATTCGAGAAACGCATAAAAGCGGTCGCGGTCTTCCATTTGGTCCAGCAAATCGACCGATGAGCCGAGCACGGTAATGCCCGCTTCTTCCAGCGCTTTCGCCAAATTAAGCGAAGTCTGGCCCCCGAACTGGAGGATGACTTGGTGGATGCCTTCAAATTCCAGGACGTTCAAGACATCTTCCGCCGTGATCGGTTCGAAATAAAGCGCATCCGCCACTTCATAATCGGTGCTGACGGTTTCCGGGTTGTTGTTGATCATGACGGCTTCATAGCCAAGCTTCTGTGCGGCCATGACACTGTGCACGCAGCAATAATCGAATTCGATGCCTTGCCCGATGCGGATTGGGCCGGATCCGACGACCGCGACTTTTTTCGCGCCTTTTGAACGGTCGACGTCTGCGGCATTGTCCCATGTGGAATAGAAATAATTTGTATTCGAACGGAACTCAGCGGCGCATGTATCGATCATCCGGTAAGCGGGCGCAATTTTATAGCTTCTGCGCTGCCCCCAAATTTCAGCTGCCGGCACATTCCAAATATCGGCCATTTGCTGGTCGCTGAAGCCGAGCTTTTTCGCCTGCAATAAGCGTTCAGCGGTTACGGTGTTCCAGCTGATCGATTTGAGGTCTTGCCACTCTGTAACAATATTCGATAAAACGTATAAGAAATAAGGCGTGATGCCTGTGATGGCATGCAGTTCATCGGTGGTTTTCCCACGGATGAGCAATTCGAACAGCACGAACAAACGGCGGTCGTCCGGCTTCATTGCGAGTTCCAGTAAATCGCCCGTCGGCAATGCGGAGATGGCGGGAAGGCGGAACCCGTCTATCGGGAGTTCAAGCGAGCGCAGCGCTTTTTGCATAGCGGCTTCCATGCGGCGTTCGATCGCCATCACTTCGCCAGTCGCTTTCATCTGCGTGCCAAGCGTGCGGTCCGCTAAAGGAAATTGGTCGAACGGCCAGCGCGGGATTTTCAAGGCGACGTAATCGAGTGCGGGCTCGAAGCTGGCGTAGGTCGTGCCGGTCACCGGATTCTTCAACTCATCGAGCGTATAGCCGATTGCGAGCTTGGCGGCGATCTTCGCGATCGGGTAGCCGGTCGCTTTGGAAGCGAGCGCGGATGAGCGGCTGACGCGCGGGTTGACTTCAATCAAAAAATAATCGGAGGTTTCCGGATGGAGGGCGAACTGCACATTGCAGGCGCCGATGATGCCGAGCGCTTCGATGATGTTGATGCAAGACGTGCGCAGCATGTGAAAATCCGGATCGTTCAATGTTTGGCTCGGGGCAACGACGATCGAGTCGCCGGTATGTACACCGACCGGGTCCAAGTTCTCCATATTGCAGACCGTGATGCATGTGCCCGCTGCATCGCGCATCACTTCATATTCGATTTCCTTATATCCGGCTATGCTCGTCTCGACGAGGCATTGCTTGATCGGGCTCGCCGACAAGCCTTGTGTCACCAGCTTGATATAAGCCGCTTCGTCGCTTGCGATGCCGCCGCCGAAACCGCCGAGCGTATAGGCGGGGCGGACGATAACGGGATAGCCAGTGCGCTCTGCGAAAGCGAGCGCGCCGTCGAGCGAATAGATGATGTCGCTGTCCGGCACCGGTTCACCGAGTTGCTTCATCAAGGAGCGGAACTGGTCGCGGTCTTCGGCTTTTTTGATCGCCGTCATATCGGTGCCGAGCAATTGGACGCCGTATTGTTCCAAGATACCGGCATCGGCCAGTGCCATCGCCAAATTCAAGCCGGTCTGGCCGCCGACAGTCGCAAGCAGGCCGTCCGGACGTTCTTTCTCGATGATGTTAGTAGCGGATTCGAGCGTCATCGGTTCGAAATACACTTTGTCCGAGACGCTTTCATCGGTCATGATCGTCGCCGGGTTGTTATTGATGAGCACCACTTCGATGCCTTCTTCTTTCAATGCGAGACAAGCTTGGGTGCCGGAATAATCGAACTCTGCGGCTTGGCCGATGACGATGGCGCCGGATCCGATGACGAGCACTTTTTCGATAGAGTTTAATTTAGGCATGCATTTTCACCTTCTTCATTTCATTTGCCGTCTCTAGGAAGCGGTTGAATAATTCGAGGTGATCCACCGGTCCGGGGGCTGCTTCCGGGTGGAATTGAACCGTCGTGATCGGCAATTGCGGATGGATTAAGCCTTCGATGCTGCCATCGTTGACGTTTTCGTACAACACTTCAAACGGCGTGTCCGACAGGCTGTCAGCTTCGACGACATAGCTATGATTTTGGGAGCTCATGCTGACGCGTCCGGTCTTATTGTTTTTGACGGGATGGTTGGCGCCGCGATGCCCGTAAGCAAGCTTCGTTGTTTTCGCGCCGAATGCGGCAGCCAGCACCTGGTGGCCCAGGCAAATGCCGAATGACGGATAGCGTTCTGCCCAGTCGCGGTAAACCGGTAAGCGGCTATTCAATGCTTGCGGATCTCCGGGCCCGTTCGAGAACAACAGCCCATCGACGCCGAGAGAATCGGGAAGCCCAGCAGGTGCGTTATAGGGAAGTATGCTGACCGTGCAGCCGAGCGTAAGCAGTTCTTTCAGAATGGAAGCTTTGTAATGAAAATCAACCAAACCGATATGCAAATGTCCTTCACCGACTTGCTTGATTTCCATGTTTTCACCTGTCGGGAAAAAGTCGGTTTTTAGCATTTGCCACGGCTGTTCGGCTGTGTTCTCGGGAAGTAGCTGTGCAGGCATTGTCCCTGTTTCACGGACATTTTGGATGACTGAGCGTGTATCGATGCCGCTCAGGAGCGGAACGCCTTGCGCTTCGGCGAATTTCGCCAGCGAAATCGCCTGTTTCGGTAGCGGTCCCGTGTACAGCTCTGCAACAATGATGCCAGAGGCCTGGATTTTTTCGGATTGTGCATAAAGCGATTCGATGCCGTATTGACCGATCAATGGATACGAAAAAACGATGACCTGCCCTTTATAGGAAGGGTCGGTGATAACTTCCTCATAGCCGGTCATACCAGTGAAAAAAACGACTTCTCCTTGGATTGCTGCCTGTTTGCCATGCCATTTTCCGTTAAACGATTTCCCGTTCGCCAAAATCAATTTCCCCGTCATGCTCCACACTCCTTTTATGAATATCTATGCAATATAAGTAATTTTTATAACAAGTGATGTGTCCTGTATTATAAAGTTGCATAAAAATTAAGTCAACAGTATTTTTATTAATACCTGGTGGAATTGGGTAAATTCCGATAGAGTGCATTAAAAAAGGAGAAAGGGCTTACAGAAAATCTTTTTAAATAGAATGTTTTTCATGTATAATAATGACAAAATCAGTTGGGAAGGGGCATCCATAGATGAAGAGAGAGAAAATGCATGAGAATCAGGGAGTGACCCCGCTGCAAAATGAATACACGCGGGCTGCAGAAATCGAAGATGCGCGGAAAAGGCGGCATAAAGTGGTATTGTATAGGCGGCTGGCAGTGTTTGGCCTAGTGGTGCTGTTGACGAGCATTTGGCTCGGTTCGACCATTTATGCACAATCCCAGACTATTGCCGATAAAGAACAACTTCAACAAGATAAACTCGCAGAGCTCGAAGAAGTCGAAAAACAACAAGCTAAACTCGAAGAACAGATCCGTCTTCTGAACGACGACGACTACTTGTCAAAGCTGGCACGCAAAGATTATTTCCTATCAAACGAAGGCGAAATCATATTCACCTTGCCTAATGATGCCGAGAAACCGCAAGAAGATGAGGGGGAATAAGAGTAGTCGGTTGACACTCCCTCTTTCATCGCTATAATTAAAGGTGGGTATAGTCCCGCAAACTGTCAATTTGGCCCGAATCTGGAGTCATCTTAAATTTTAAGGAGGAGCATTTTTTTTATGTCGATTGAAGTAGGCAGCAAGTTAGAAGGAAAAGTCACAGGTATTACAAACTTTGGAGCGTTCGTACAGCTTCCAACTGGTGCAACAGGCCTCGTGCATATTAGTGAAGTCGCCGACAACTATGTGAAAGATATCAATGATCACTTGAAAGTTGGCGAAATGGTAGAAGTGAAAGTGATGAATGTAGAAGCAGACGGGAAAATCGGTTTGTCGATCCGCAAAGCGAAGCCTCAGCCAGAAGGCGGCACAAGCCGTCCGAGCCGTCCGCGTCCGAACAATCGTTCTTTTGACCGCGCCCCTAAGGAAACCTTCGAAACGAAGATGGCAAAATTCCTGAAAGACAGCGAAGACAACCTGTCAACGTTAAAGCGTGCCACAGAATCCAAGCGTGGCGGTCGTGGTGCGAAAAGAGGCTAACTTGCTAGCTGTTTTAATAGCATAGAGAAAATGCTTCAACTTAGTTGAAAAATGAACATTGAACGCTTCTCCTTACGGGGAGGGCGTTTTTTTATCGGCCCAAAAAACCAGAAGCGGTAGGAGAAAGCAGGGTGTTTGTCTAAGTAAGTAGACAGCTGGACAGGCATTGGTCCTGTATTACGCAGCGGAAAGGTGTGGGAAGGATGGAACAACAGCAAGTCCTCCAGTCATTTGAAGAGTACGAAGTCTATATGGAGTCGCTTCAGAAGACCTTGTCTCAAACCGATGACGCACATAAGCCGATTGCGGATGGCAAATGGTCGATTGCGCAGATGGTTATGCATCTTGCAGAATGGGACCGTTTTATCCGCAGTGAACGGTTGCCCCATATGAAAAAAGGCGCCCATCTAGATCCATTGCCGGAAGTCGATGAGTTCAATCGGCGAGCGATCGATAAAGCAGGGGCGCTTGATTTTCCGGCGATTGTCAATCAAGCAATTGAGGAGCGCCGAATGTTAAAGCAGCAGCTCGTGTCGGCTACTCCTGAGCAATGGAACGCGATATTTTACGTTGATGAAAAAGAAATGACGATGGGCCGCTATTTTGGGGATCTCACAAAACACGATGCCCATCATTTCAAGCAAATTGATACCTTCTTAACGTAAAAAAAGCAGCGCCCTCCATAATGGAGGGCGCTGCTTATAACAGTATGGCGGCAGAGGGGATCGAACCCCCGACCTTACGGGTATGAACCGTACGCTCTAGCCAGCTGAGCTACGCCGCCTTGTTCAAACGAACAGTTTATATCATACTATCCCCGATACATATGTGTCAATTAACATTTTATGTTTTTGCGATATTTATTTTAATTGGACTGGAAAAAAGACGGAACAGGAGGACCTACCGTGGATTATTATGAACAATCGATGCTTGCCTATCATAAAAAACACCAGCTATTCGAAAAAGGAGACCGTCTCCTCATCGGGGTCTCGGGTGGCATCGACTCGATGGTTCTTTTACATTTCCTGTCGGTCAAGCGCAGGCAGCTGGGCGTCGATATCACTGCAGTGCACATCGATCATATGCTGAGGGGTGAACAGTCAGCGCAAGACCGGCAATTCGTCGAACAGCAATGCGAACTGTGGGACATCCCGTGCGAAAGTTTTGCAGTCCCCGTCCCCTTAATTTTACAGGAGCAAGGCGGAAACACGCAGAGTGTCTGCCGGGAAGAGCGCTACCGGATATTCGAACAGGTAATGCACAAAAAAGGTTCAACGGTCCTCATTACTGCCCATCACGCAGACGACCAATTGGAAACCGTCTTAATGGACGGCATGCGCGGAAGCCTAAGAAACGGGGCTTTTGGCATGCGCATCAAGCGCCCTTTCAGCGGGGGTTCGCTTGTGCGGCCGCAGCTGGCTGTTACTAAAGCGGAAATTGCACAATATGCAGAGAAGAAAAAAGTGCCGCATCGCGAAGACCCAAGCAATTCTAGCGATGCCTATACGCGCAACCGAATCCGAAAGGCCATCATGCCGGCCATCATCGAGGAAAACCCTCGCGCAGCGTTGCACTTTGCGGAGCTTGCGGAACAGGTCAATGAAGATGAGGCATTTCTTCAACAACTTGCACAACAAACGCTGCAGGAGCTTTTGATTTCCCGCAAGGAGCTGCTTATTTCTGCCGAAAGTTTCAGAAGCCATCCCTCTGCTTTACAAAAAAGGATGGTTCTACTACTATTAAACTATCTATATGATGACAAGCGAGTGTTAATAACGAGCCATTTGGCGGAACAAGTGCGCGAGCTGCTGCAAAGTTCCTCGGGCACTGTTTTTTTACATTTGCCGCAAAGTTATATGATGATACGCCAATACGACCGGGCTTTCTTTGAAAAAGACAAAGAGCGTCCACAGTGCCAACAGGTGGATATCGGCCGATTTTGGTCGCCGCCTATTATGGGTTCCCGTTACCGGGTGGTGGATATCGGCCAAGAACCGGAAGCTCCTGATACCATCTTATGGTATTTCCACTCTGAGGAGACGGATTTCAATCTCCGGGGGCGGGAACCAGGTGACCGGATTCAACTCGCTGGCATGAGCCAGGCGAAAAAATTGGCGCGGCTGATGATTGACGAAAAAGTTCCAGCACGGGAGCGGGACAGCTGGCCAGTCATCGTCGCCGGTAAAGATCGAGTATTACTGGTGCCCGGTTTGCGCACCGCTGCTTGTCTAAGTCGGACGAAGCGTTCGGAGGACAACCGCGTATTAGTTGAACAATGCATAGACTATGCAAAATGAGGAAGAAAACTAGGAGGCCCACCATGCTACAAAAGGACATTAAAGAAGTATTGATCAGTGAAGAACAGCTTCAGGAGAAAGCTCGTGAACTCGGAGAGATCCTGACTCGCGATTATGAAGGGAAATATCCGCTTGCAATCGGTGTGTTGAAAGGCGCTATGCCGTTTATGGGCGATCTTATGAAACGCTTCGACGGTTATGTGGAAATGGATTTCATGGACGTTTCGAGCTATGGAAACGCAACGGTTTCTTCCGGTGAAGTGAAAATCGTCAAAGATTTGAATGCCAGTGTCGAAGGCCGCGACTTGCTGATCATCGAAGACATCATCGACAGCGGGCTGACACTGAGCTATTTGGTGGATTTGTTCAAATACCGCAAAGCGAATTCCATTAAAATCGTCACGCTTCTCGATAAGCCAACTGGGCGCAAAGTGGATTTAAAAGCGGACTATATCGGCTTTGAAGTACCGGATGCGTTCGTAGTCGGCTACGGATTGGACTACGCAGAAAAATACCGCAACATTCCATATATTGGAATACTTAAGCGTTCTGTTTACAGCGGCGAAGAGGAATAGTCAAAGAACGTTCAAAGAGCCGATGATTTAACCATGCCGTAAAGGCTTTTCATTGTATGCATTTTTGTCCCTGTGTTAGTATTTAGTATAGTTTTGGGAAACTTTGTGAGGAGGCGCGGGATGAATCGAATATTCCGATACACCATATTTTATCTGCTGATATTCCTAGTGATCATCGGTATTCTAGGGACTTTCAATAATAGCAATCAACCGACGCAAAATATTAGCTACAACGATTTTCTGGAAGCGCTGAACGCTGGCGAGATTGAAAACGTGAGGATCCAGCCGGACGCACAAGTGTATGAAGTGACCGGCGAGATGGTGGGTTATGAAGAAGGCGAATCGTTTGTGACCAACATTCCTATCGAGAATGAGGCATTGACGCAGCAAATTGATGAAGTCGCGACAGCGCAGAATGTAGAAGTCGAGTTTTTGAAAGCACCGCAAACGAGCGGATGGGTTCAATTCTTTACAGGCATCATTCCATTTATCATCATCTTCATCCTCTTCTTCTTCTTGCTTAACCAATCACAAGGCGGCGGAGGCGGCCGTGTGATGAACTTCGGGAAAAGCAAGGCGAAATTATACGACGACCAGAAACAAAAAGTTCGCTTCGACGATGTAGCGGGAGCAGACGAAGAGAAACAGGAACTCGTAGAAGTCGTTGATTTCCTGAAAGATCCGAAACGCTTCGGCGAAATCGGCGCACGCATTCCGAAAGGGATTTTGCTTGTTGGCCCTCCGGGTACCGGTAAAACTTTGCTTGCCCGTGCAGTAGCCGGCGAAGCAGGAACACCGTTCTTCTCGATCAGTGGTTCTGATTTCGTTGAAATGTTCGTCGGTGTCGGGGCTTCGCGTGTTCGTGATTTGTTCGAGAACGCGAAGAAAAACGCACCATGTATCATCTTCATCGATGAAATCGATGCAGTTGGACGTCAGCGCGGCGCCGGTCTAGGTGGCGGGCACGATGAGCGGGAACAAACGCTCAACCAATTGCTCGTCGAAATGGATGGCTTCGGCGCGAACGAAGGCATTATTATCATCGCTGCTACCAACCGCCCAGATATCCTGGATCCGGCGCTTCTGCGTCCTGGCCGTTTTGACCGCCAGATCACAGTTGGCCGTCCGGATGTCAAAGGGCGCGAAGAAGTGTTGAAAGTCCATGCGCGCAACAAGCCGCTTGATGATACTGTCGACATGAAGGCAATCGCCCAGCGTACGCCTGGCTTCTCCGGTGCAGACCTTGAGAACTTATTGAACGAAGCAGCTCTTGTAGCCGCTCGACGCAATAAAAAGAAAATCGACATGTCCGATATCGACGAAGCGACAGACCGTGTTATTGCTGGTCCAGCGAAGAAGAATCGCGTCATCTCGAAAAAAGAACGCAATATCGTCGCGTATCACGAGTCAGGCCATACCGTTATCGGCCTGGTACTTGATGATGCGGACATCGTCCATAAAGTAACCATCGTACCGCGCGGCCAAGCAGGCGGTTATGCCGTCATGCTGCCACGCGAAGACCGTTACTTCATGACGAAACCGGAATTGCTCGATAAGATTGCCGGCTTGCTCGGCGGTCGTGTTGCAGAGGATATCGTCTTCGGCGAAGTATCCACCGGCGCACACAATGACTTCCAGCGTGCAACGGCAATCGCCCGCAGCATGGTAACCGAATACGGCATGAGCGATAAGATCGGCCCGATCCAATTCGGCCAATCCCAAGGCGGGAACGTCTTCCTTGGACGCGATTTCAACTCGGACCAGAACTATTCCGACGCCATCGCATTCGAGATCGACCAGGAAATCCAGCGCATCATTAAAGAGCAGTACGTACGGACGAAAGAGATTCTCACGGAAAAACGCGAGTTGCTCGAACTCCTTGCCAACACCTTGCTCGAAGTGGAAACACTGGATGCTGCCCAAATCCTGCACTTGAAAGAACACGGCACATTGCCGGAACGTTCGTATGAAGCCCTAAACGGCGACTACGGAAATGATGAAAACAGCGAAACGGATCAAGACGATGTCACCCCGGATGTTACGGGTGCGCCGAATGATCCATCATCAGGCGATTTGCCTGAAGAAGGTTCATCGACTGATTCGTCAGGTCCTATCAAAGAAGACCGTAAATAACCGAAAGCCGGTGCCGGCCCTGAAAAGGGCTTGGCGCCGGCTTTTTGCTTTTGTAGAATTATGGTATGATGTGTTGGAAATTCAGCAGAAAAATGGGGAGAATTTATGATCTTAGTAATGGATACCGGCAATACGAATATCGTCCTTGGCGTATACGATAAAGAAACACTCCTGCACCATTGGCGGATGGAAACCGACCGCCATAAAACCGAAGATGAATACGCAATGCAAATCAAAGCATTTTTGAATCACGTAGGACTTGGATTCGAAGCGATCGACGGTATCATCATGTCTTCGGTTGTCCCGCCGATCATGTTCGCTTTAGAGCGTATGGCACAAAAGTATTTCCACACCAAAGCGCTGGTAGTCGGTCCTGGCGTCAAGACCGGCCTCAATATCAAATATGAAAACCCGCGTGAAGTCGGCGCTGACCGCATCGTCAATGCCGTCGCCGCTATACAGGAATACGGCGGCCCCTTGATCATCGTTGACTTCGGTACCGCCAACACTTTTTGCTATATCGATGAAAAAAACCAATACCAAGGCGGCGCCATCGCCCCGGGGATCCAAAGCTCGACCGAAGCGCTATACACGCGCGCATCGAAATTGCCGCGCATTGAAATCGCGCGTCCCGATTCCATCGTCGGCAAAAACACCATTTCAGCGATGCAAGCAGGAATCGTCTATGGCTATGTCGGCCAGGCGGAAGGCATCATCACCCGCATGAAAAAACAAAGTAAGCAGCACCCGACCGTCATCGCGACAGGCGGACTTGCACCGTTAATTGCCGCAGAGTCGGATATGATCGACCATGTAGACCCGTTTTTGACATTAAAAGGCCTGCATTTTATTTATAAACGCAATCAAGCGTAAGGAAAGGAAGAATCACTATGCCAGATTATTTAGTACGCGGACTTGGCTTTAATGGCAACGTGCGTGCATTTGCAGTCAATACGACAGAAACGGTAGGAGAGGCGCAGCGCCGCCACCAGACATGGCCTGCCGCAACAGCGGCTATCGGTCGTTTAATGACCGGCGGCGTCATGTTCGGCGCGATGCTTAAGGGAGAAGACCGCGTCACCTTGAAAATTGAAGCAGGCGGGCCGGTCGGGCATTTATTGGTCGATAGTGACGCCAAAGGCAATGTGCGCGGCTATGTCGCCAATCCACAAACCCATGTTGACAGCAAAGGCGGTAAGCTCGATGTCAAAGGCGTCGTCGGCACAGATGGCATGCTGTCCGTCGTCAAAGACCTTGGCATGCGCGATTATTTCACCGGGCAGACGCCGATCGTCTCCGGGGAAATCGCAGAAGATTTGACGTATTATTTCGTTGTCTCCGAACAAGTGCCGTCTTCTGTCGGCCTTGGCGTGCTCGTCGACACTGACAATTCCGTTCTCGCAGCCGGAGGGTTTATCATTCAATTGATGCCGGATACCGATGACGAAACCATTACATTGATCGAAAAACGTTTGGCCCATATCGAACCCGTCTCCTCCATGATCAAGCGCGGGCTTACCCCTGAAGGAATCCTGGAAGAAGTACTGGGCGCAGATAATGTGCAAATCCTCGGGAAAATGCCCGTCCAGTTCAATTGCACCTGCTCAAAAGAAAAGTTTGCCGAGGGCATCATGGGGCTCGGAAAAGAAGAAATCCGCCAAATGATCGACACAGACGGCCAAGCGGAAGCGGAATGCCATTTCTGCCACGAAAAGTATCATTACAACAAAGAAGAATTGGAAGCGTTGCTCAATGAACTCGAATCGAACTAACACGACACCGCCGAAACAAAAACGCCATTTGAAAACGAAACCGGTGTTAATGGTCATCGGTATTTTACTGCTGGCCAATTTGCTGTGGTTCATTGCCTGGCTCATCCCCGATGGCAGCACTGCCGCAAACGAGGAAGTCGCAGCAGTCGATGGCGAAGAAATTACGCGTGCAGAATGGATGGCATCAATGGAACAGCAGCACGGCCGAAGTGCCCTTCTCGAATTGGTCAATGAAAAAGTCATGGCTGCGGCAGCTGATGATTACGGAATCGAAGTATCCGATAAGGAAATCGACCTGGAACTGGCCATGATGCGGACCGCGCAGGACGGTACCGAAGAACTGCTGTATGCCAATGACAACGAACGCCAGCGTGAAAAAGTCAAAGCGCAATTGATCTTGGAGAAAGTCTTGACGAAAGATGTCCTCATCGATGACCAGGCCATCAAAGATTTCTATGAAGACAACCGGGCCATCTATGACGTCAAAGATTCCTACCGCACAAGCATGATCGTCTTGAATTCCAAAGCGGAAGCTGAAGAGGCAATCAAAGAACTCGACAGCGGCTCGAGCTTTGAAGCACTGGCCCGCGAGCGTTCCATCGATAACGCCACCGGCAATCTCGGCGGGGATATCGGTTTCGTATCTCCCGGCCAAGCATCGATTGATTCGCAAATCGCGAAAACGGTCGAAAGCATCGAACCCGGCTCGTGGTCTGCCCCGCTGGCACTTGAAGATGGACGGACCGCCGTCATTATGGTGAAAGAAAAAATTGAAGGCCGCACGTTCAGCTACGACGAAGTGAAAGAACATATCAGCCGGGAGCTGGCACTCGAACAATTGCCTCAATCCGTCTCTCCCGAAGCTTTTTGGCAGGAATTCAATGCGGAATGGTTTTACGGGGAAGGGGAATAACCCGGCGCATCACTACAGATTGACAGTGCACGGCGCAATTGATAGGATAGAATAAAATAATGTCGACAAAAATAGTAGGGATTAGGAGTGGTAAACATGGCACGAGTAGGAAATTCAATAACTGATTTGATCGGGCACACCCCGATTGTAAGGTTGAACCGGTTAACAGGTCCTGAAGATGCAGAAGTTTACGTGAAATTGGAATACTTCAACCCTGGCTCAAGCGTCAAAGACCGTATTGCGCTCGCGATGGTTGAGGCAGCTGAAAACTCCGGCGACTTAAAAGAAGGTGACACCTTAATTGAGCCGACAAGCGGCAACACAGGAATTGGCCTCGCGATGATCGCAGCGGCAAAAGGCTATCGGACAGTTCTAGTCATGCCTGAAACGATGAGCATGGAACGCCGCAACTTATTGCGTGCCTATGGGGCGGAACTGGTCTTAACGCCAGGACCAGACGGCATGAACGGCCCGAACGGCGCCATCAAGACGGCCGAAAAACTCGCAGCTGAAAACTCCTGGTTCATGCCGCAGCAATTCAACAACCTGGCCAACCCGGAAGTCCACCGTTTGACAACCGGTCCTGAAATCGTGGAAGCGATGGATCAATTGGATGGCTTCATTTCCGGCATCGGGACAGGCGGCACTATCACGGGCGCTGGCCAAGTGTTGAAAGAGTATTTCCCGAACGTCCACATTGTAGCCGTGGAACCGACAGATTCACCGGTATTGTCCGGTGGGAAGCCAGGGCCGCACAAAATCCAGGGCATCGGCGCTGGATTTGTTCCAGCCGTTCTGAATACAGAAATCTACGACGAAATCATGCAAGTGAGCAATGAGCAGTCCTATGAGTTTGCCCGCAGAACTGCCCGCGAAGAAGGCATTCTTGGTGGCGTTTCCTCAGGGGCGGCTATCTATGCTGCATTGGAACTCGCAAAGCGTCTTGGAAAAGGTAAGAAAGTATTGGCGATTTTGCCATCAAACGGTGAGCGTTACTTGAGCACACCACTATATCAATTTGACGAAAATTAATGAGTGCTTTAAAGAGCCTGCCAATCAGCAGGCTCTTTTATTGTGGCAAAGAGGGCTAGATTCACGATAAGATGAAGATGCTTTGAAAAATATTATTTCCCAGGAAATGACCTATTTCTTTATTTCAATAGAGGACGGTGAATTCGGATGAACCTAAACTTGAATGAAAAAACACATATTATGGGAATTCTCAACGTCACGCCGGATTCCTTTTCCGACGGTGGGAAATTCGATGATGTCGAAAGAGCAGTCGCCCGGGCTAGGCAAATGATCGAAGACGGTGCAGGGATCATTGATGTCGGCGGCGAATCGACGCGACCTGGACATACACAGATTTCCGATGAAGAAGAAATCACTCGAGTTGTGCCAGTCATTAAGGCGCTCAAAGAACAAACAGATGCGCTCATTTCTATCGATACATACAAATCAGCAGTCGCCAAAGCGGCTATCGAGGCCGGCGCACACATCATTAACGACATTTGGGGAGCGAAATATGACCCTGCAATCGCCAAAGTCGCAGCTGATCAGCAAGTGCCGATCATCCTCATGCACAACCGGACCAAGCCAGATTACAATGATTTTTGGACAGATGTTAAAGAGGACCTGTCGGAAAGTATTCAAATTGCTCGTGATGCCGGGGTGACAAACGAGCAAATTTGGCTGGACCCTGGTATTGGTTTTGCCAAAACCCTAGCCCAAAATGTTGAGATGATTCAGCATCTGGATCAGCTTGTGGACTTAGGCTATCCTGTGCTTCTTGGAACTTCGCGCAAATCGTTTATCGGAAAACTACTCGATCTACCAGTGGATGAACGCTTGGAAGGTTCGCTCTCGACAGTGGCATTCGGTGTAATGAAGGGGTGCCAAATTGTCCGAGTTCATGATGTAAAAGAAACAGTGCGCACTGTCAAAATATTGGATTTCTTGACTGGCAAAACTAAGGTGGAGGGATAATAGTGGATTATATTCATTTGAACGAAATGGAATTTTATGGATATCACGGCGTGTTCCCTGAAGAAACAAAGTTGGGCCAACGCTTCAGGGCGACTGTGATATTGGCGGTCGACTTAAAGCGTGCTGGAGAAACCGACGACCTGGAGCATACTGTCCATTACGGCGAAGCTTACGAAACTTGCCGTAAAATTATTGAAGGAAAGCCGAAAAGATTGGTGGAAGCTGTAGCGGAGGAGGTGGCTGCTGAAATCCTGAGCTGCTTCTCACTCGTTCAAGGAGTACGTGTTCAACTTATCAAACCTGATCCGCCGATTCCGGGCCATTACAAATCGGTGGCTATCGACATCACCCGGGGGGATTTTTGATGAACGTCGCGTATTTGTCTCTCGGTTCGAACTTAGGGGACCGAAAATTCCAGCTTCAGGAAGCGGTGCGGCGCCTTCAAGAACACCGTGGAATTTCTAATGTGCAAATATCTTCTATTTATGAGACAGCACCCGTTGGCTTTACCGAGCAATCCGCTTTTTTGAATTTGGCCGTTAGCTTGGAGACTACGCTTTCCGCGCCAGACTTATTGGATGCATGTCAGGAGATTGAACATGCACTGTACCGGGAACGCGTCATTCGTTGGGGACCGCGCACGGTGGATCTTGACATATTGCTCTATAATCATGACAATATGAAAACGGAGAAACTGATTATCCCTCACCCGCGTATGCAAGAGCGGGCTTTTGTCCTTGTTCCGCTGCGCGACCTATTGCCTTCAGTGCTTCTGCCGGAAAATGTCGAAACGCAAAAGGTAAGCTTATGGAGAACCTACAGCGACACAAGCGAATTTCTGCGTGATACCGACTGACCCGAGAAATAGTGGACAATCATAACGGATTTTTGTGTAGACCGATAGAATCGCCTGAGAACAAGTAGCAAACGATAAGGTCTTTCAACAAGAGCTAGTGGTAACTGAGGCAGTTTAAAGCGAGAGAAAAAGTTGCCACCGAACATTGGCAGCTTTTTCTTATGTAGCGGCAAGAAAAATTGTGTACAATGGATAAATACACGAAAGCACGTGGTTTTAACATAAAAGGAGTGTAGGATATGTCAGAAGAATTGAATGACCAATTATTGGTGCGTCGCCAGAAAATGCAAACTTTCCGTGATCACGGACTTGATCCGTTCGGCAAGCGTTTCGAACGCACGCACCTTTCGCAAGAAATCGTTGAACAATATGATCAATTCTCCAAAGAAGAGTTAGAAGAAAAATCCGCTGAGGTGATTATCGCAGGCCGAATCATGACAAAGCGCGGAAAAGGGAAAGCTGGATTTGCTCACCTGCAAGATCTAAAAGGCAAACTTCAGATATACGTCCGTAAAGATGCAATCGGTGAAGAAGCATACGAATTTTTCAAAACGGCAGACCTTGGAGACATTATCGGTGTCCGAGGGACTGTTTTCAAAACAAATGTCGGTGAACTTTCTGTTAAAGCCCAAGAAGTAGAATACTTAACAAAAGCCCTTCGCCCGCTGCCGGAAAAATTTCACGGCTTAAAAGATGTAGAGCAGCGCTACCGCCAGCGCTACCTCGACCTGATTGTAAGCGAAGAAAGCAAGGAGACGTTTATCCTCCGAAGCCGTATCATCCAGTCGATGCGTCGCTACCTTGATAACGAAGGCTTTCTGGAAGTCGAAACACCAATGCTTCATTCAATCGCGGGCGGAGCTACAGCGCGCCCGTTCGTGACTCACCATAATGCGTTGGATATGCAATTATATATCCGTATTGCCATTGAGCTTCACTTGAAGCGCTTGATTGTTGGTGGATTGGAAAAAGTCTATGAGATTGGCCGTGTCTTCCGTAACGAAGGGATCTCAACACGCCACAATCCGGAGTTCACGATGCTCGAACTGTACGAAGCATATGCCGATTATAATGACATCATGGCGCTTACCGAAAACTTGATTGCCCATACGGCACAAGAAGTTCTTGGAACAACTACTGTTCGTTACGGCGAAGAAGAAATCAATCTTGCTCCGGGCTGGACGCGTCTGCATATGGCGGACGCAGTCAAAGAATACACAGGTGTCGATTTCTGGAAACAAATGTCTAAAGAAGAAGCCCAAGCACTCGCTAATGAGCACGGCATCGAAATCAAGCCAACTATGGAAGTTGGACATATCCTAAATGAATTCTTCGAACAAAAAGTTGAAGAGCAATTGGTGCAGCCCACATTCATCTACGGACACCCAGTAGAAATTTCTCCTCTGGCTAAGAAGAACCCGGAAGATGAACGCTTCACGGATCGCTTCGAATTATTTATTGTACGTAGAGAACATGCAAACGCCTTTACCGAATTAAATGACCCAATTGATCAGCGCCAACGCTTTGAAGCACAATTAGTAGAGAAAGAAGAAGGAAACGATGAAGCGCATGAAATGGATGACGATTTTATCGAAGCACTGGAATACGGTCTTCCACCAACCGGAGGCTTAGGAATCGGAATAGATCGCTTAGTTATGTTGCTAACAAATTCCGCTTCGATTCGAGATGTTTTATTGTTCCCGCAAATGCGACCAAAAGAATAATTGAGAATTAATCCAGATAAGCTATTCAGTTTATCTGGATTTTTTTAAAAATATCCTTGCGCTATAACGGGATTGATGATAATATATTTCTTGTCGCGTTTTTAGGAAGTGCGACTCATGAAAAAGAAAGAAAAAAACTATTGACTCTTTCAGGAGAGTTTGATAGTATAGAAAAGTCGCTGTTATATAAGCGTATTTGAAAC
>JBNJJS010000017.1:0-51527 GCA_051750505.1 Bacillota bacterium | reverse complement strand
GAAAAAGAACGGGCCTTGCCCGTTCTTTTTTTTCATGTGCTAAACTATAGGCATTGCAGAAAATCAGAAAGGATTTGATCAGATGCTTGAGAAGATATTTGCTGAACTCGATAAGGCTTACCCGGAGATGGTGGAAATCCGCCGCCACTTGCACATGAATCCGGAGCCGTCATTCCACGAAACAAAAACGGCCAAATACATCCGTGACTTCTATGAAGATCTCGGTGTGGATATCCGCTTTGGTGTGGGAGGCAATGGCGTCATCGCGACCATCCGCGGCGGTAAGCCAGGCAAGACAGTCGCCTTGCGCGCCGATTTCGATGCCCTGCCGATCCAGGACCAGAAAGAAACCAGCTATAAATCCACTGTCCCGAACGTGGTCCATGCTTGTGGCCATGACGGCCATACGGCGACCTTGCTCGTTCTCGGCAAAATTCTCCACGGCTTGCGCGATGAACTCCCTGGCACGTATGTGCTCATTCACCAGCACGCAGAAGAGCTTGCCCCAGGCGGCGCAAAACCGATGATCGAAGACGGGGCGCTTGACGGCGTCGATGTCATCTTCGGCACCCATCTTTGGTCGACGACGCCATTCGGGCGGATCGATTACCGGACAGGCCCGATCATGGCAGCGGCGGACCGTTTTGAAATCACCGTGCAAGGGCGCGGCGGCCACGGCGCGATGCCCCACGAAACCGTCGATGCCGTCGTAACAGGCGCACAGCTCGTGACCAGCCTGCAGCAGCTTGTCGCACGCCGCGTGGACCCGCTCGAGTCTGCTGTGTTGACGATTGCATCATTCATTGCGGAGAACCCATTCAATATCATCGCCGACCAATCGAAACTGAACGGGACGGTCAGGTCCTTCACCGAAGAAACACGCACCCTCGTCGAAAAAGAGATGGAGCGCATCGCCAAAGGCACGGCCATCGCGACCAATAGCGACATCGACTTTAAATTCCATCGGGGCTACCCGCCGGTCGTCACTCACGAAAAGGAAACCGAATTCCTGAGAGACCTCGCTGAAGATGTGCCGGGTGTTGAGGAAGTCTTCAATTGCCCGCCGCAAATGGGCGGCGAGGATTTCGCCTATTACCTCGAAGAGATTCCGGGCACGTTCTTCTTCACAGGCGCGATGCCGGACGGTGAAGTCTATCCCCACCACCACCCGAAATTCGACTTTAAAGAAGAAGCGATGCTGATTGCCGCGAAAACGCTTGGCAAAGCCGCAGTCACTTGCCACGAATAAACGACATAGCAAAAGGGCTGGAGAAAATTCTCATTTTCTCCAGCCCTTTTATGGTTATTGTCGTTTATTGAGCTGTGCTGACTTTCTTCTGGCACCTGCAAGCGTTGCGACTGAAACGATGGCAATGACTGCTGCGACAATTAGCGCTGTCGCAAACTGGCCCAATGCCAGCAGCAGGATCAATGCCGCTACAGCCTGGATCAACTGGACCGCAAGCACCCAATTCCATACTGCTTTTTCGCGGCTATGCGTGCTAAGCGGGAACAATTGGTCCATGCGGAAATGCTGGGACTGATTCAAGCCTTGCCATAATTGGATCGTTGAAGCGAACGCCAAGGCCCCCGCAAATAAGCCGATGGCGATTTGGAACGGGATGAGCCAAGCACCGACCAGGATGATCAACGTCAACCGCACCCATAGAAAGAACAATTCATCGGAACGGATGAACGTCCGGCTCACCAAATACAGATGGGCATTCGAAGCCTTGCTCTTGATCAGTCGGTAAACCGGGTTGAGCCATCTGCGTTCCCTCACCTTCCCCTTCAAATGCGGAACGTCGGTGAAATAATTGGCGAACTGGTAAAAGCGCAGCATGCGGTTCTCTTCCAATTCGATGAAATGCCCATAGGGGAATGCTTTTCCCACAGTGCGGCGCTCCAGCCATTTGCCGTAGAAAATCATCGCGAACAAAACGGCGGCGGAAACGAGAAGCAGCCCGTCGATATACGACCAGGCAAATCCCGCGACAAGAAGGAACCGAACAAACCGCTCGAGCCAGACCTTATGGCCATCGCTTGCTTTCCGCCAGTGGAATTCGCTCCTGACATTCCACCATTTCACGAGCAGCAATAGAATCGGAAAGCCGATCAAATAAGACGAAGGCAAGCCGTATAAGGCGTTGATGAGCGGCAAGGATACGACGAAAACGACAATCGGCAAATACAGCTGCGATACATAAGTCCAGCGCAACGCCGGTTTCAGATATTCATCAAGCCGGCTTTCAAGAGGCAGTAAATAAACCCCGTCCGCCTGCTTCAATAAAGTCACCGGCGGGCTGTAGGATAAAAGCGCCCCGAATAGCACGGCCATCAATAGCGCTGCCGGAAATTCGGGCGGGACATTTTGCACCCATTCGCTATAGGCGTACCCGGCCGCTCCGATGGCGAACAGCATGACGACGGCAATATGGCCGGTGACGATGAATTTTAAATAATTCTGGACTTCAGCGGTATAGCGACGGAGCCGCTTGTCCCACACTTCATGCAGGTTCTTCATTGTCGTCATCCTCGGTCATCGCAATATACAGGTCATCGAGTGAGGCATCCGGCATGCCGAATGCCTGGCGCAACTCCGGCATCGTGCCGATTGCCCGCACGCGCCCGTTGTGGAGCAGAATGATACGGTCGCAATAGCGTTCTGCAGTCGACAGGATATGTGTCGACATGAGCACCGATGCGCCGCCGCGCTTTTGCTGTTCCATCTGGTCGAGAAGCGATTTAATGCCGAGCGGGTCGAGCCCGACGAATGGTTCATCGATGATGTACAAGTCCGGGTCGACAAGAAATGCACTCATGATCATGACTTTCTGGCGCATCCCTTTCGAGAAGTGGGAAGGAAACCATTTCAGCCGCTTTTCCATGCGGAATTCCTTCAATAAAGCTGCAGAACGCTGTTCGAACACATCCTGCCCCAACCCATAAGCCATCGCCGTCAGTTCGAGATGTTCGCGCAAGGTCAATTCCTCGTAAAGCACAGGCGTTTCGGGAATATAGGAAAAAGCGGAACGGTAAGCGTCGATGTCTTCCCCGAACGTCCGGCCATTAAGTCGGATCGTCCCGGATTTCGGCTGCATGATACCGATGATATGCTTGATGGTCGTACTCTTCCCTGCCCCGTTCAAGCCGATCAAGCCGACCAATTCACCTTTTTCTATAGAAAAACTCACGTCTTTTAACACAGGCTTTCTCGTATATCCGCCCGTTAAATTTTCTACTTCCAATATTGCCACTTTCAACACCTCTTTCTTCGTTTACTATTGTATCAAAACTGCGTGGCGAATTCTTTCGGTAAATAGGACGCTCCATGAATCCGGCCGGGACAAGCTGAAATGACGAATGACTGTCTCACTGAATATGGTAAACTGAAAAAAGAACGGCCAACCCATTACAGAAAGGATGAGTTTATGAGCAATTGCATTTTTTGCAAAATCATTGCAGGGGAAATCCCGAGCGTCAAAGTGTATGAAGATGAGCATGTCTATGCCTTTATGGACATCATGCCTTTGTCGAAAGGGCATACGCTGCTGATCCCGAAAACCCACCGCGAGTTTGTCTACGACATGACGCCGGAAGAAGCCGGCCAGCTGTTCAGCGTGGCGCCGAGGATCGCCAGCGCCATCAAAGAGACATTCGAACCGGAAGGCATGAATTTGCTGAACAACAACGGACCGAAAGCCGGACAAAGCGTGTTCCATTTCCATCTGCATTTCATCCCGCGCTACGGCGCAAGCGATGGATTTGGCGCCAAATGGATGACCAAGGAAAAAGAGTACACTACGGAGAAGATCCAGGAACTTGCTGAACAGGTAAAAACCAAGCTAGCCTCTGAGGCTTGATTTTCCGTGCTGCACGAGATAAGATCGTAATACGTTTTTCGCCGGCGGCCACGAGGGCACGTCCGGGAAAAAGAAACTAGCTTGAGCTGAGGAGAGATGAGAAATGAATACGAAAAATCTTGTGTTAATGGCGCTGCTTGTCAGCGTCGGTGCGACATTGTACGTAATGATCCCGGGCATCAACGGCGGGATGAAACCCGACTTTATGCTGACGATGATGTTTATCGGTATATTGCTATTCCGTGACGTGAAAAGCGTCTTTTTGCTCGCTGTCACTACCGGAATTATTTCCGGATTGTTTTCAAGCTTTCCGGGAGGCTTTTTCCCGAATATCATCGATAAATTCGTCACCGCATTCGTCTTTTTCGCGCTTGTGTCGTTATTGAAAAAGCATGCGGCCAAGGTGCCGGTTGGCATTGCGCTCGCTGCTTTCGGAACGGTGCTGTCAGGAACCATTTTCCTGTCGGCCGCCATCTTCATCCTAGGCGCCGATATTCCGTTCACGCTTCTGCTTGCAACGGTAGTCGTTCCGGCAACCATCATGAATGGCGTTGCCTTTGCGGTCATGTTCCCAATCGTCACGGGGCTCATGAAGCGCTCGAACTTCCAAAGTGCCACAACCGCCAACGTCCGCTAATGCTTAAATGCCTTTCTCTTTCACAGGGAAAGGCATTTTTTATTGAATAGCCATTCATTCCATGTTTTAATTAAGTGAAATAAAGGAAAACAAAGAAGAGGACGAAAGGAGCGCTCAAACTTATGAAAGTTTCGAATTTTTTTGCAGGCCTTGCTGCCGGTTTGGTTGCAGGCGCCGTGACAGCAGTATTGTCCACACCCAAGTCAGGTGAGGAATTGCGCACTTCCATTAAATCAAGCAGCTCAGAATGGAAAGAATCGATGAACGAGCTAAAAGCCCGCATCAATGAATTGAAAGAATCGATCAACCACTTGACTGAAGAGTCGAAAACCCAAGTGCCTGAAGTAATGGATGGCTTGAAAACCTCACTTCAATCTTGGCAGGAAGGCACCGCTCCAGCGAAAGAGCATCTGCAATTGGAAATCCAGGCAATCCAGAAATCCATCGAACAACTGCAGGCAACAATCAGCAAAGATAAAGATGATGAAGAGAAAAAGAAAGAAAAACCGACGAAAATCGATCCAAAAAAAGCGGATGATAACAAAGATTCTGAAACAGCCTGACCCAATTTGGTCAGGTTGTTTTTTTTGACTAAATTATTTTACTATTCTCACTTTAATTCACTTTGCTTTATTGCTATAATAAAGAAAATATTCCCGGTGAAAGTTGGTGCTCTTGTGAATGAGAAAGAATATACGATGAAAGAAGCAATGCTATACAGCCAAAGAATTGGTCAATTATCGAAAGCCTTGTGGAAAGCAGTGGAGAAAGATTGGCAGTTATGGATAAAACCTTATGACCTGAATATTAATGAGCATCACATTTTATGGATTTCCTACCATTTGAAAGGAGCCTCTATTTCGGATGTGGCAAAGTTCGGCGTAATGCACGTTTCTACAGCATTCAATTTTTCGAAGAAACTCGAAGAACGTGAATTGTTGTCTTTTTCGAAACGTGATACCGATAAACGCAATACATATGTCGAACTGACACAAAAGGGCGAAGAATTAATGCAGGAAATGATTGAAAGCTATCATGACACCCCCCATTCGGTCGTCGACGGTTCCCTGCCACTCCGCAATTTATACGGGAAATTCCCGGAGTTCATGGACGTCATGGCGATTATCCGGAACATTTACGGCGATGATTTCATGGAAATTTTCGAAGCCTCATTTAAAAATATTGAAAAGCGTTTCAATGAAGAAAACCATGTTTTATCCGACAATAAAAACTTGTAAAATACACGTTCAAGAAATTCGTTAAAGAAGGTTGCATTCCATTTATAAACGTTGTATGGTATGTATCGACTCATCAACATTACACATCAATGGGAGATACGCATATGCATTGTTGGAAAACCATCAACGTCAAAAAACAATATGGCTCTGACCGCCTTTTCTTTATTTCTGCGCTTATCGGCGCCGGGGTTTTCACCAGCTATTACATGCTGCTGGCCATCATGTATGCAGACCCGTTATCCGACCAGAACTTTCTGCTGTTCATGATCGGAATGCTGGCAATCTACCCTATCCATAAACTTTTGCACCTTCTGCCTTTATTGGGAAGCCGTAAATGCCTGAAAATCAGCATGCGCAAACAATTAAAACTGTGCCCGACGATTTCTTTATATATCAAAGAACCGGTCCGGAAATCACGCTTCATGCTGGCGCTTGTGGCACCTTTTGCGGTCATCAACACGACCATTATCGCACTCAGCATCATTTGGCCGTCTTACAGCCATTATTTCGCGATTCTACTCGCTTACCACAGCGCTTTATCCGTTACGGATTTGATCTACATCCGTAATTTGGCGCGTTCGCCGCGGCATGCACTCATTGAAGAAACGGATACAGGATTTGAGATCCTGGTGCCGCAGGCAATTGTCTGACCTGCTTTTTTCTTTCCATTTTGCTATAATGGAAGCTAAGGTCAGAGGGGAGGAAACTCATGATAGTCGCATTCGTTGTAATGTTCTCCGTATTTTATCTGTTTCAGATCAATCGGATGACATTAGCTCTTGTTACATCCCGGGAAATTCCCGAAGAAAACCATGAAAAGATTTTTCGTACCATTAATATATTAATTCTTATTCTACTCGTTTCACTATACGTCGGTGTTGAATTCACCCCGTAAGCACTTGCCCCAGCAAGTGCTTTTTTCATGGAATTATCCACAAACTTCCCTACTCTTTAACGGATTCACAATTTTTTGGAACTTTTTATTTTTTCCTTCGTTTATGATATAGTAACTACTGCATGTATTGAAAATGAGCTTGAATTGTAAGAGTCGGAATTGCGCAAAGTGGCTATGCTTTCAAGGGGGCTCCCGCTGATTTGTTGCATTTCTTTTAAACGATCACTTTCAATCAGCTCTTCCCGAAATTCAACTTAGATCGAAAGAAAGTTAGGAGCGAATATGATGAAAAAATCAGCCTTTACCCTCTCCATCGCAGCGGCGGTTCTTGCTTTGTCCGCATGCAGTGATAATGGTTCCGATAGCGAAGTTCTCGTTACTTCCGATGCCGGAGATGTCACAAAAGAAGAACTTTATCAGGAAATGAAAACATCTGTCGGCGATCAAGCTGTCCAAATCCTGATGATCGAAAAAGTTTTGGGCGCAAACTACGAAGTATCCGATGAAGAAGTAGAAGCGGAGCTTGAGCGCAATAAAGAAGAAATGGGCGAAAACTTCGAGGAATTCCTCGCGCAAAACAACCATACAGAAGAAAGCTATAAAAAAGTCATCCGTTTGAACTTGCTTCAGCAAAAAGCATTAACTGAAGATGTTGAAGTCACGGACGAAGAAATCGATGAACAATACGAGCGCCAAGGGACTGAACTGAATGCGCGCCATATTTTGGTCGCGGATGAAGAAACGGCAAACGAATTGAAAGCGGAACTCGACGAAGGTGCAGACTTCGCTGAATTGGCAGAGGAACACTCCACTGATCCGGGCTCTGCAGCAAACGGCGGTTCACTTGACTGGTTCGGCACAGGGGCCATGGTTCCTGAATTCGAAGACGCGGCTTACTCGCTTGAAGTTGATGAAATCAGCGAGCCTGTCCAATCCCAGCACGGTTTCCACATTATCCAAGTGACCGAAACCCGTGAAGTCGAAGGACAACAGCCGCTTGAAGACCAGCGCGAAGTATTACGCTCTGAAATCGCCATGGCCAAAGCGGACCAATCCACGCTACTCCCGAAAGTTGCCTCTTTGATGGAAGAAGCGAACGTCGACATCAAGGACGAAGAGCTTGAAGGCGCGCTAGATGATATCCTTAACACTGAACCAACTGAAGAAACTCCAGCCGAATAAGCAAAACCCCCGACATCTTTGTCGGGGGTTTTTGTGTGTACCAGTTTTATAGTTTCGGTTTGTAGAACGAACGGTTGTCGAGTGCAAAGACGCGTTCTGAGAACTCGCCTTCTTTCGTTTTTCCGAGCACGCGGTCGAGCATCATCATTTTCGCATCGATATTGTCGATATAATGGAGGATTTCCGCCTCTTTCACCATCGGCTTTTTCGGGCTTCCCCATTCTTCCTTACCGTGATGTGACAAGACGATATGTTGAAGGATCAGCACTTCTTCCCCTTCGATGCCGAGCTCTTCCGCAGCTTTTGCGATTTCGGTCACCATGATTGAGATATGGCCGAGCAAATTGCCTTCTACGGTATAAGTAGTCGCGACCGGCCCTGAAAGTTCAAAGACTTTGCCGATATCGTGGAGAATGATTCCTGAATACAATAAATCCTTATCCAGGCTCGGATATACTTCGCAAATCGCTTTCCCGAGCTTGAGCATCGAGACGACATGATCCGCCAGGCCTGACACATAATCATGGTGATTGCGCGTCGCGGCCGGGAAGGTCAGGAATTGCTGCTGGTATTTCTTCAGGATATGGCGTGTGATGCGCTGGATTTGGGGATTTTCCATCTCGAACAGGAACTTTGTCACTTCTTCGTGCAATTCATCTGCGCTTTGTGCCGCCGAAGGCAGAAACTCGGCGATCGTCAAGTTCTCCTCCGGCTTTGCTGGGCGGATGCTTTTGATGCGCAGCTGGTTTTTGCCGCGGTAATTATGGATCTCCCCGCCGACTCTGACAATCGTTTCTGCCGCATACATCCGTTCATGTTCGTCTTTCGTGTCCCATAGCTTTGCCTCGATATCTCCGCTCTTGTCCTGCAGAACGAGTGACATGAATGGGTTGCCGGTCGTCGTGACACCTTTGACCGATTGTTTGATCAGAAGAAAATCATCGACTGTCTCCCCGACAGCGCGGGTTGTAATTCCTTTTGTCATGCTTGGATGCTCCTTTCAGGATTCGCCACGTCGATTTGCTGTGCACTTGGCCAAGCTTGCCGCATCGCTTCGTGGCATGTGAAATAAATGAACTGATGGTCGGCTTGCAGCTCTTCCACTAATTTTATCACTTGCTGGCTTCTTCGGCGATCAAAATGGACGAACGGGTCATCCATGATGATCGGAAACGGATGGGATTCCTTCAAAGAAGATGCCAGTGCAAAACGCAGTGCCAAATATGCCTGCTCTTTTGTTGCTTGGCTGAGCTCGATGACGCGGAAGCGCAAGCCGTCTTTCCGCAGCGCTTCAAAGTTCCCTTCCTGGCTGAGCAGCAAGCGAACATACTCGCCGCCCGTCAATTGGGTAAAATACGACTCCGAAAGCGATAGCACTGCCGGCAGCTTCGTCTCTTTCAATTCATCCATCGTCTGCTTGAACACCTCGACGATCGCGCGGTTGACAGCCCATTCCTTGGCCGCGTCCTGGAACTCCGCTTTTTTCGCTTCCAGTTCCTGAAGTTTCATCGAATGTCCTTCGTCCGACAGTAAATGCCTCGTCAATTGAAGCTTTTCTGCTTGCTCTTCCCATAATGACTGGCGTTCATCCTGCAATTCATCCAGTCGTTGCTGCGAACGCTCGAGAAATTGTTCTGTATTTTCTTCTGCATCACCGAGCGCAGCAGGTTTTTCCACTTCTCCGATGGCAGAAAGCTGCGACTGGACCATATGCAATTGTTCCTGTGCGGACCTTGCTTGTTCCGACAGTTTGGCAGCGCGGTAAAACGAATCCTCATCTTCCACTGCCGCCCTTTTGAATAGCTCATCCATCGCTTCGGAAAGCTTGGCCAATCGCTCGGCACATTTTCTGGATTGTTCCGCCAGCTCCTGGTTTTTCTCGCGGATTTTTCCGGCGTGCTGGAGTTTCTGCTGGCGCGCTTCCCATTCCGCACGAAGCACGCTGATGACATTGCTAGCACTTGCAGGCTTGCCGCATGCCTCCTGCGCCTGTTCCAGCCACGCCTGTTGTTCACTTTCCAATTTCCCGATTTCTTCCGTAATGCGATCCAGCCGGCTAGAGGCTGCATGCACATCGCGCAATTTATCGAATAACGTGAGGACGGTAGCGCGTGAGGTTTCTTCCGGAAAACCGAGCGATTTCAGCAATCCCCGATATTGCTGCAGCTCCCGGCTGCTGTCTGTCTGTGGCAGCGCAGCAATTTTCCGCTTGCTTGCCTCGATGGCGTCAAAACGTTCATCAAGCCCCTTATCGTATTCCGCTAGCTTGATGAGCAAAGCTTCGTATTCCGCTTCCTGCCCGCCGTAGCGTTCCACTAGATCATCCGTGCTGCCTTTCGGTGATTTCCTGTCACGCAGCCAGAGCCACACCGATGCGCCGAGCGCCATGGCCGCAAGAAGCCCCGTAAAAGCGTCTGCAGAAACCACAGCGATGATCAAGCCGGCAATTCCGATGGCCCCCAACAGAAATTGGGCAAGACGGTTATTGGCAGCCGTCCCCGCTTGCCGTTTTTGCTGCGCTTTAGCGAGCGTCAGCTGCGGCTCGATGTCGGCCCATTGTTCTGCGCGCTGCCGCTGTTCTTCGGGCGGCTCTGCTGCAAGGTATTGCTTTAAAGCGTGTTCAGCTTCTGACAGCCGTTGCCGTTCTTCTTCCAATCGGCGCTGTCCGAAAGCTTGTTCTTGTTCAGCGGTTTGCAGCGCATCCAATATGATCTTCAATCGCTCTTCCTGTTCAAGCGAGGCATCCGAGAGAAGTGCCTGCTCTTTGTTCATGCCGCATAATTTCAATAGGCGGCCAAGTTCATCCTGCAATCGGCTGAGCTCTTCTTGTTTCACTTTCAGTGAAGAATTCATCTGGTGCCATTCGGCTTCGCGTCCGAGCAGATCCGCTATAGAATCTGTTTCAGGCAATTCGCCGGACGGCTCTAACCGGCCTATTTCATTTTCCAGAAAGGCTGCTTCGGCCTGCAATTCATTTTTCTGGTCGAGCAGGCGTTCATACTGGCGGATGCCCGATTCCGGAAAATTCACCGGGCCGTTTTCCGCCAAGCGCCCGAGTTGTTGTTTTCGCACCAATAGCGGTGCTGCTTGATGCCATTTTTCCGCTTCCTTGATGTCTTGAACGAGCATGCTTTCAGCGTTGTCCAGCTCGGCCAAGCGCTGTTTGATATGCTCCAGCCGCTCGGTCGCTGGACTGAAGGTGTCCGCGCGCAGCTTGTATTCGCGCAACTCCGTTTCAAGTTCCCGCAACTCTTCGGTCAAGCGGTTGATTAGCGGCAACTTCCCCGCTTTCTTGAACAGCTCGCCCATTTCGCGTTCGAGCTGGCTTTCCATTTTCCCGGCATGGTCTACACCGGCAGTCCCGGAGGACAATAGCGTGCGCGTCAGCTCCTGTTCCGTCATTTGGTCGAGATCTTGGAGCTCATGGACAGAGAACGAATAAATCGCTTCATAGGAGGCCCTGTCATATCCTCTTAATAGCTCCGCCAGCTCTGCCTCGCCTCCCCGGCGCCCGTCTTCAAACCAGACCGTCACATCGCCTGCCGATTTGCCGGCTGTCCGTTCGATTACCACACGGCCATAAACGGGGTCGCTCAGCTGCAGCTGGCCGCCGTATTTGCCGCCCGCTTTCGGTTCGTAGCGTTTATGCGGCTGGTTGCGTGCCGAAAAGCCGAACAGCATCTGCAAGACAAATTGCTGGATGGTCGTTTTGCCTGCTTCATTCATTCCGTAGAATACGGCCATCGGTTTGGTCAGTTCGATGGTCCTGTTTTCGTGGCGGCCAAAACCATAAATGATCATTTTTTCAAGTTTCATCGCTGGTCCTCCAATGCCATCATCTTGCGGATCTTCGCTTCCGCTTCCGCCCTTAACTCCTTTTGCAACCCTTCGTTCAGCTGCGGAAGGAAACGCCCGCTTTTCGGATGGTTGTAAAGCTCCTTCAAGGCCTGCTTCCAGTCGCCCGACTCCCATTGCGCCAAGCGGCTGGCAAGCTGTTTGCCAAAGGGCGATAATTCCGCTGAGAGGGCATTCCTGTCCAGTTGCACCTTGGATATATGAACGAAACGTTCCCCCTCACTAAGCGCTTCACGCAAAGCATACACAAGCTCTGCATTCGGGATATCTTCAAGCATATGAATCGTTGCCTCGTCCAGATTTTGCAGCTCCAGTTCCGCGACGAGCGCCTCAGCGTCATGCGCTTCGAGCTGCTCTTTGGCGATGCTGAATAATTCATTCATGTGCTGGACGCTGCTGCAATCGACATTGATTCGATCAAAGCGCACCGCTTCTGCCGCAATGAATTTCAGTTCGGCATGGCCATCCGTCAGCACGACATCATAAAAGCCTTTAGGACCGGATTCTTTCCTGTGGCGCCCTTGCAGATTCCCGGGATAGACAATTGGTGGATCCGTCGATAACTGCTGCCGTTTATGGATATGGCCGAGCGCCCAATAATCGTAGTTTTTGGCTAGCAATTGCTCTTTGCGGAATGGCGCGTAGACGGCGTGCTCTGTATCACTTTCCTCAGAGCCATGGAGCATGCCGATCTGGATGACGCCTGCTTCTTTGCTTGGATAATGTTCAATCATCGATTCCGTTACATGACGGAGGCCGTAGCTGAATCCGGCAATGTTCACCGTTGCGCCGCCCACTGTCAGCGTCATGTTTTCTACACTGTCGTGGAAGACATGGACATTTGACGGCAATTCAAAACTAGCCGCACCCCCGCTTAAATGATCGTGGTTGCCATGGCTCAAAAAAACCGGGATGCCGGCTTCATCTAATCGTTCCATGCCTTGCTGCAAACGGTGCTGTGCGCGCAAGTTGCGGTCTTCCCCGTCGTAGACGTCCCCGACAATCAATAAAAAATCAGGCCGCGTTTCAAGCGTGTAGGAAATCAACCGTTCAAAAGCGGCAAATGTGCTGTTCTGCAGCTTTTTCCATTGCTCGCTGCCGAGCCCTTTCATGCCGCTGAACGGGCTGCCGAGATGCAGGTCGGCGCTGTGGATAAATCGAATGCTTGCCATCGTGATCCCCTTTTCAAAAGCGAATATTTGTTCTTATCTTACCATTTTCGCGGGCGAAAAAAAACTGCCTGCGGAAACTTCCCGCAAGCAGTATCTTCATTATTTTTCGTTGCCAAGCTTGATCGCCCGGCGGATATCTTTCAGTGATTGCGATGAGCCGTACATCAAGACGCCACCACGATAAACGCGGGCTCCGAACCAGCCAAGTATGCCAATCGTCAGCAGCATGATCGCAATGGACAAAAGCGGTTCCCATAACGGAATATCGAGCAGGCCGACACGCAGGAACATGACGAGCGGCGCGAAAAACGGGATATAGGAAGCGACCGTTACATAGCCCGCTTCCGGCATGGAAATGCCTGAGAAAGCGATGAATGAGGCAATGATGATCAAAATCATCATCGGCAGCATCAATTGCTGGACATCCTCTGTCCGGCTGACGAGCGAGCCGAGCAACGCCGCGAGCACGGCGTAAAGGAAATAGCCCAGCAAAAAGAACAGGATGGCGTAGAAGAACGTGCTGAATTTCACTTCAGAAAAGCCCATGACGCTAAATACGCCTTCGGTCAGATCCGATCCTGAACTTTGGATCGCCAAGTATCCGGCAAGTGCGAAAATCATCATCTGCAAAATGCCGAGCGAGCCGATGCCTGCAATCTTCGCAAACATATGCTTGACCGGTGAGACGCTGGAAATCAAGATTTCCATGACGCGCGAGGATTTTTCGTTCGCTACTTCCATGGCGATCATATTCGGATAGTAAATGACCGCTATATAGATGACCATGATCAAAATATAGACGAGACCGCGCGCTTGGCTTAATTCTTCCTGAGATTTGGAAGATTCGGCAAGAGCTTCACGCTCCATTTCAACTGGCGCAAACAACTGGGCAAGCTCCGTTTCTTCCAGCTCCAGCTGCTCGGCTACCCTTGCTGTCTGCAAGCTCTGGAGCGCATTTTCAATTTCTGCCGCTTGAGCCGATTCAGTTGCGGACTCCGCTACATAACGGGCAGTGATCCCATCATCGCCTTCGATAACGAGAAAGGCTTCCATTTCGCCTGCTTCCACATCCGCCCTCAATTGCTCTTCAGAAAGCTCGCTCGCTTCTAATTGAATCGCGCTGTCTTGCTGGTCGAGCTGCGCTTGCAATGCTTCAGTATACTGTCCTGTTTCATCCACCACTTGAAGCGTTTGCTGTGAACGATTATCTCCATCGAATGACTCGATGATCGACGGCAGATTTGCCAGCAGGAAAAATGAAGCGACAACGACCAGCGTGGTGATCATGAACGATTTCGTCATCGCTTTCGTTTTGAATGCCTGTTTGAAAATGATCCAGAAACTATACATGGGCACGCCCCACCTTTTCAATGAAAATCTCTTCGAGGCTAGGCTCTTCCAAAGCAAACTGACGCACAGGGCCGAGCTCTAAGGCACGGGCGAGCAAGTTTTGGCCGACCGCTTCATCGGCAATGCGGAACACGCCGCCGTTGCGCTGAGCGGTAAATTTCTCGACACCTGGCAATTCGCCAAGCGCGGTGATATCGGCATCTGTGTGGATGCGGACGTTCTGTTTGCCGAATGTGCGCTTCACTTCCCGTATCGAACCGTGGACGATAAGCTTCCCTTCATCCAAGATACTCATGTCGTCGCATAGTTCTTCGACATGGTCCATGCGGTGGCTGGAGAATACGATTGTCGCCCCTTGTTTTTGGAAATCGAGTATCGCTTTTTTCAGCATTTCCACATTGACAGGATCCAGGCCGGAAAATGGCTCGTCCAGAATCAACAGTTTCGGGTTATGTAGGAGAGACGCGATCAACTGGATTTTCTGCTGATTGCCTTTTGACAATTCTTCCACTTTTTTATTGGCGTAATGGGGCACTTCAAAGCGCTCCAGCCAATTCTTTGCGCCTTGTTCCGCCTGTTTTTTGTCCATGCGCCGCAGCCTTGCCAAATAGACGAGTTGGTCCTGTACTTTCATCTTCGGATACAATCCGCGCTCTTCCGGCAAATATCCTATATCAGGACTGTCTGCATAGCTGATCCGGCGCCCTTGCCATAACACCTCGCCTTGTGTCGGCGTGAGCAGTCCGAGCGCCATGCGGAAGGTCGTCGTCTTGCCTGCCCCGTTCGCGCCAAGAAAGCCGTGCATCTGCCCTTCGGCTACATCGAGGGAGATATCGTCTACAGCTGTAAAATCGCCAAATTGTTTTGTTGCGTTTCTAATCGATAAAGTCATCATTCACGTCCCCTTTCCACCTTTATATACGGCAGTAAAGCCGAAATGTTTCAAATTTGCAGGACATTTCCATGTAAACCCTTTATACTTAAACTGAATAACCGTTCAGAAAGGGGTGCCGAACATGAGAACTTATAAACTGACTGCTTTCGAAAAAACCGGCAAATTGATTACAGAAGAAACTTTCACCGCGGAGACTGATGATGAGGCGAAAGAAAAAGGGCTTGCGCTGCTAGAAGAAAAAGCTCTGACCGAAAAAACCCACCGGCTCGCATCTCCAGCCGGCAAACTCCTATTGTTCCATACCTAAAAAACACGGTGACCGCCGTGTTTTTTCTTTTGGTCCGTTTCTTCTCCATAGAAAAAAGAATGGCGGAAACCCGCCATTCTTTTTCATTTCCCTTTAAAAGCAGGCTTGCGCTTTTCGACGAAGGCTTGAATGCCTTCGAGATGATCTGCCGTTTTGCGCATGGCCGATTGCCCTGCTGCTTCTCCTGCAAGCACTTCATCCAACTCGCCGAGCTTCAGGCTATGCAAAATCTGTTTCGACTGCAACATCGCTGCTACTGGGGACGCCAATACTCCATGTGCATACTTCTCCGCCTGCTCCAAGCCTCTGCCTTCAGCAGTCACTTCTTCAATCAAGCCTTTTGCAAGGGCATCATGCGCTTTCAACACTTGCCCTGCCCAAATCAATTGTTTCGCCTTCGGAACTCCGACACGCTCTTTCATAAAGAAATGGCCGCCACCATCAGGAATAAGGCCAATGCCGATGAAATTCATCGCCAGTTTGCTGCTTTCTTCCGCTACGATGTGGTCGCAGGCCAGCGCCATGCTGAAACCTAGACCCGCCGATGCCCCGTGTACAGCTGCAATGGTAACTTGAGGCAGCGTATAAAGCGCTTTAGCCAAACGGCTGACGTCTTCCATAACCGCATCGATATCCATCGGATTGTCCGGATTGACCATTTCTTTAATGTCTCCTCCGGCTGAGAAAGCACGGCCTGCCCCGTAAATGATCAGTGCATGGACCGAATGGTCATTTTTTAAGCTTTCGAAGCAATCCGCGAGCTCCCCCATCATTTTCGCGTTCATCGCATTCATTGAATCCGGACGGTTCAGCACTAAGTAAGCCAGACGCCCATCTTTTTTCAGCATAATCGTTTGATACATAAGAAAAAGACACCCCTTCGTAAAAATGAATTAGCATTCATCTTTACGTATTCGGTGTCTTTTCCGTAAATCCTTTTTTTGCTTGGATTACATGCTTTCGTAAAGTTCTTGTACGGGCTTGATCAAAACACGGTTTACTTCTTCGATCATTTGGCTTAATGCCATTTCAGCTTCGAGCATAGACAAGATTTTCGGGTTTTCCTGAGCAGCTTGAGCTGTCGCTTGAGCACCCATCATTTCTTCTTCAGTAATCTCTTCGCCTTGCTGTTGTTTTTGTTGCAATGTAACTTGCAGGTCGCGGAATTTCTTGAACAATTCGTTCGCTTCGCTATCTGCCGTTACTTGTGCAACCGCTTCTTGAAGTTTTTGAAATTCCTCTGTTGAACGGAACGATGATTCTAATTTGTTGATGTCGTCATAAATGTTTACTGCCATGTAAATCTCTCCTCTACCCTAAATTCAGCACTGTGACGAGCAAACCTTGGAATATGCCGATAAAGCCCCCCAGGAATGCGCCCAATACTGTGATCATCTTGAATTCTCTCCGTGAAATCCCAAGCACCAATTCTTCCAATCGGCTGAGCGGCAGAGAATCGACTTGCTGTCTGACCATATTTTCCATGTCGATTTTCAATATGGTCTCTTCTAACTTCTGCTCTCCCATTTCAAACGCGAAGTCCGTAATGAGAGGCGTTATATTGACACTTGTCCATTCTAACCCCCGAGGCCATGTCTCTGCAAGTGATGCGTCCAGTCTGCGGGAAATGCCTGCCTGGTCGCGGACATATTGTTTGATGGCCAGAATCGCAGGCTCTGCATCGAATTCCTTCAGAAGCTCGTCCGCGCGCTTGTCCTGCAGCTTCTCCCATTCGCGGAAAGCCAAGGTGCCGAGCAGCTCGAAGGTTTTCGGGGAATTGAGGAATTTGATGATCTCCGATTGGGTCTTATTCGTGATCGACTGGGAATCGCCAAACAAATTGTGGAGCACCGTTCCGAAGCGGCCCCGTGATACCAAAAATTCATCCAATAAGCTTTTGACGGTCTGTCGCCCTGCAGGTGAAGCGAAATAATCCGAGCCTCTGCCGACGGCGTATTTGACACCATCAAAAATCTTTTCCTCGATTCCGGGTTTCCATGCATCCGGAAGCAGTTCACGGACAGTTTTCCCGGCAATATAGGCTTCGACCGCATCCCGGTTGCGGTCGACCAATCCGTCGAGTTTCGCTTCGAGCTTTTGGTCGACATCTTTTTGATTTGCGAGATCCAGCCAATCGTTGAATGTTCGGGTCGAGGAAAATAAGTGCAGATCCAATTGGCGATTGAGCCAGTTCTCGGTTTTCTTATGCATCGCTTCATTGAAAAAGCGCTTTTTGAACGTTTCCGGCGTCAGCAAATGTTCGACGACAGTTCGGCCGAGCTGGCGCGACAATTCATCCCGGCGCTTCGGGATGAGCCCTGGCGTAAACGGCAGGCGGAACTTGCCGATATATTTCGCTTCGTATGGCCAAAACAGCATTTTGATCGCCAAATGGTTGGTCATGCCGCCGATCAAGGCGCCGATGAACGCCATCAGCGTTAACGTAATTAGAATATTCAACTGGGGTCACTCATTTCTTCTTTGTCTATTGCGCCTCTTCCCCTATAATGGAAAGAGACGATCAAAGGGGGATTCCGATGCTGCAGCATTTTAAATTCAAGCCGATGTTCGAAGACAGCCGGCTGCCCGGCTGGAACATCTCATTCTTTTACCGCAATGAACGCATTCGCGGCGAGTATCATCCGGACGGGTCGATTGTTTGGCAATCCGCTCCGCCGCAGGACGAGGAAGCCATCAAGAAAATGGTCCACGAGCTGATGCTCTATCATGTATACGATTGAAGCGCCGGGAAAGTTCCGGCGCTTTTTTTATTCTCGCCACGAGCCGTAGCTATATTATAAAGATAGAGCCGCCGGTTTCACAACAATAGCGAATTGCTGCCCGTAAAAAGCCAAAAAAATGGGGGTGGCCCCTTACCCAACGTTCTGGGTAGAAGCCATCCCTGATTGGATGCGATACATCTGGCGGTAAATGCCGCCATACTCCATCAATTGATCATGCGTGCCGGATTCAGCGATTTCGCCCCGATCGAGCACTAAGATGCGGTCTGCATTCTTGATGGTCGACAAACGGTGGGCGATGATGAACGTCGTCCGGCCTTTTTTCAATACATCCATCGCATGCTGGATGATTTCCTCTGTTTCGGTGTCGATATTGGACGTCGCTTCGTCCAGGATCAAAATAGCCGGATCGAATGCCAATGCCCGGGCAAATGACACGAGTTGGCGCTGTCCGGAAGAAAGCGTGCTGCCTTTTTCAACGACCGGCTCATCGATGCCATCGGGTAAATGCTTCGTGACGCGCTCGCCGCCGACCGCGGCAAGAGCAGCTTCCGCTTTCTCGCGGCTGACGCGTTCGTCCCCAAGCGTGATATTGGATTCGATCGTTCCGGTGAACAAATACGGATCTTGCAGCACGATACCCATGTGCTCGCGCACCGCCTGCCTCGGCAGATCGTTGACATTGACGCCGTCGATTAAAATCTGCCCTTTTGTCGCGTCGTAAAAACGGAACAGCAAGTTCATGATTGAACTTTTCCCTGATCCCGTATGGCCGACAAGTGCGACAGTCTCCCCTTGTTTCGCTTCGAAAGACAAATCCTTCAGTACGTATTCTTCATCTTTATACGCAAACCAGACATGTTCAAAGCTCACATTGCCTTGGTAGCGTTCGACCCGATCGTCGCTCACCGGTTCACCGGGGCGGTCGAGCAAGCGGAATACACGCTCAGCTGCCACGAGCGATTGTTCCAGACGGCTGAATTGGTTGACGATGCCGCTGATCGGATTGAACAGGCGGATGATGTAATCGACAAACGCGTATAAAACGCCGACTGTGACAACCGTGTTGCCGGTCATGGAAGCCCCACCGAAGTACCATATGAACAAAACGAAGATTATTGAGCGCAAGACACCGACCATATTATGCGAAGCGGCTGCTTCTAGCACCAATAACTTCTGCTGGAATTTGAAATGCTTTTGGTTGAGCTCTTCAAACTCGCCTTTCATCTGCTTCTCGCGCCGGAATGCCTGGATGATGCTCATGCCTTGGATCGATTCATTGATCATGGCATTCATTTCACTGACTTTTTCACGGACGATATGGTTGAAGTTCGATGCATAGTTCCGGTAAATGAGCATCCAGGCATACAATAGCGGTACGAGCACGAATGCAATCGCCGCCATGCGCCAGTCCAGATAGAAAAGGGCAGCATATATCCCTGCCATATACATGAAGCTTGTCGCGAATTGCGCAAGCACCGTGACGAATAGCTCGCGGATCGCTTCGGTGTCGTTGGTGATGCGCGCGACCACTTTCCCTGCCGGCAAATTATCGAAATAGCTGATCGGCAAGCGTTGGACATGCTCGAAGACATCGGTCCTCATTTTGCGGATGACGCGGTTCGCGCCTTTTTGCAGCAAAATATACTGCAGATAGCGGAACACTGCCGTGACGACCGATAAGCCGAAGAACAAGGCCAAAAGCTGTGCGATCGGGCCGAATTCGATTTCCCCGGCACCCGAGATGTGTTCATCGATGATTTCCATGGCAATCAAAGGAGCTGCCAAATCGGCGGCCACCGCCACCGCAAGGAACACCAAGCCCCAAATGATGACGCTCTTGAATTGCAATGCGTAATTCGTTAATCGTTTTCCTGTTCCCATCTTATTGCACCTCCCCGATTTGCTGGCGGAGGAATTGTTCATGATACCAGCCTTGTTTTGCCACTAATTGCTCGTGCGTGCCTTCTTCGATGATGCGCCCATCATCCAGCACGACGATCCAATCGGCGTGTTTGACGGCAGACAATCGGTGCGTCGTGATGATCGTCGTCTTGCCTGAACGTTCGCGTTGGATGTTCTCGATGATTTTGGCTTCCGTCTTGGCATCGACCGCCGAGAGGGAATCATCCAAAATAAGGATTTCCGGATTTTTGATGATCGCCCGCGCGATTGAAATGCGCTGCTTTTGCCCTCCTGAAAGCGCGACACCTTTTTCGCCGACCAGCGTTTCCAGGCCGTTCGGCAACATTGCCAAATCTTTTTCGAAATAGGACAGCTTGATGGCCTGGGACACTTCCTCTTCCGTTGCATCCGCTTTTCCAAACAGGATGTTCTCCAGGATGGTCCGTGAAAATAGGACATGATCCTGTGGGACATAGCCGACCCAATCGCGCAGCTGCGCTTTGCTCAGTTCGTTGATTTCGATGCCGTTCATCGTCAAGGAACCTTCACCTGTCGGGTATTCCTTGAGAAGCTGTTTGACGAATGTCGTTTTGCCGCTCCCTGTCTTGCCGACGATACCGAGCGTCTGCCCGCTGTTCATCGATAAATTGATGCCTTGCAGGTTGATCGATGTCGATTGTGGATACGTGAAGCCGAAATCGCGGAAGCCGATGCGCTCCGGATGCCCGGTTTCTTTTGTCGTTTTCGGGTCGACGACGTCTTCTTTGTAATCCAAAGTTTCATTGACCCGGTCGATCGATGCATTGCCGCGCTGCAGGATATTGATCAATTCGCCGATTGCGAACATAGGCCAGACAATCATGCCGAGATAGACGTTGAAGGCGACCAAATCGCCCAAAGTCATCGTCCCTTCGGAAACAAGGAAAGCACCGTAGCCGAGTCCGATGACGTAACTGATGCCTGTCAGCACTTTCGTGACCGGGGCGAACAAGGCATCGATGCGCTCGACCGCCATGTTCTTTTCATAAACATCCTGTGTCATGTCCTGGAATTCCTTTTCAGATGAACGTTCCTGCACATATGCCCGAACGACGCGGACTCCACCGACCGATTCCAAGACGCTGTCGTTCATATCACCGAATGCGTCCTGCGCCAAAGTATAGCGCTCATGGATTTTCTTGCCGAGCAATTGGACGACAATCGCTAGAACAGGCAGCGGCAAAATCGCCAGGAACGTCAGCTCCCAGGAGACCAGCACGCCCATCGCCACGATGATCGTCGCCATATACAAAGTCGAGTCGACAAGTGTCAAGATGCCGAATCCTGCCGTCTCGGAAATCGCCTTCAAATCATTCGTCGAACGGGCCATCAAATCCCCCGTCCGGTTCTTTTCATAGAATGTCGGTGTCATCTTGAGGAAATGCCCCATCAAGCTCGAGCGCAATTGCCGCTCGATGACATAAGCACCGCCGAATAATTGGTATTGCCAGATGAAGTTGATGATATAGGCCAACACCATCGCGACAAGTAAAACGACGATATACTGCCAGAGCAGTGCACTTGTCAGTTCCTCCTGGGCGATTGCGTCGATGGCAACTCCGATCAGCCATGGCGGTACAATCTCTAGAATATTCGCTACAAATAATAGCACCACTGCGATTGTATAGCGCAGCCAGTTTTCTTTAAAAAACCATTTCAATTTCCATAAAACATCAAACATACATTACGCCTTCTTTCCATTTTCAGTTTTGCTAATCGCCTTCAAGCGATTCCTTGATGAGTGCTTTTTTCACATGACGCTTTTCCATAATGCTTCTCTCCCTTAGTTTCGATTATTTATTTAAGCACCCAGGCTGTTTAAACCACACAAAAAGAGCGCATACCTGTTTTCAGGCATGCGCTCTTGAAAATAGGACTGGGTGCACAGACCCAACCCGAAAATTTCTAGTCACGAAGTAAATAACGATGAAAAAGCTTCGGAGAGCCTGGCAATGCTATGCAATTGTTTTTTAAAGCCTTTTGAATTTTTTTCATTGTCCAAACCTCCTTTTCCATATATTTGTTAGTTCAAGAGTACCACTCGTTTTTTTGAATTGTCAAGCTATTTCGAACTCAAATGCAATTTCAGCCAAAAGCCTGGTCTTGCCTTAGCCCTGCTTTCCTGCTTATACCGAAAAGGTTTGCACGTTCAGTATTTGGGGGAACAAAAGAGTAATAGCAAATAGAGGCGGTGAAAGAGATGTATAAGAATATCGCAATCGCTTATGATGGATCCGAAGGTAGCCGGTTGGCATTGGACAAAGGCATCGAACTCGTGAAGCTTCTCCCGGAAGCGAAATTAACAGTCATCTACGTGAATGAAGAAGTGCAGGAACGGGTTGGCTATATGGATGTAGGCCACGCTTCTGCACCGGTCACTTCAGCAAATGTCGACAGCACTTATGCCCAGTTCATGCCTCAAGGGATTGGTGACGATGGCTACCGATCCCCTCCCGAATTCGATACTGCACGCGCTTCCGAGTATTCGAAACACATGCATAACTCGATTCAGCAACAGCTCGATGCCAAAAATACCGAAGCTTCCGTATTGGCGCTCGAAGGACCGGTCATCAAAACAATTACAAGCTTCATCGAAGAACAAAACATCGATTTACTGGTGGTGGGCAATAGCGGAAAATCCGGTTTACAGAAATTCTTCGTCGGTTCTGTCAGCAGCAAGCTGATCAAAGACTCCGACTGCACAGTTCTTGTAGTGAAATGATCCCTCTGCAGGATGCGGACACCTCATCCTGCAGAGGGATGTTTATTTTAATGACATATTTTTGACATAATTAAGTGGATATCATATATTTATCTGTTTGCTCCAGATGCGACATGGGTAAAGTATACTAATTGAACAAGCTGGGAAATCTAAAAAAGGAAGAAGGGATCAGCCATGCCGAGACACACTGTATATTTTTTATCATCACACCAACATCGTGGGCTGATGGCTGAAATTTGGGCGAGCCGCTTGATGTTGCCGGACTGGGAAATCAGAAGTGCGGCATGGGACCAACCATCTTTCAATGACATTCCTTTGGAAGTGCTGAGGGAAATAATTCTCGAGATTCCCCCGGTCGAACAGCGTCTCTATGATCCGGAAGAAGTAAAGCAAGCCGATTTGATCATCGCCCTGCATGATGGAGACTTTGAACAGGATAATATACCGGCCGATTTGCCGATGCAGAAACTGGTGCGCTGGGACATCCCGAATCCCGAAATCCGCAGTACAGACAGCAACGAGAAATGGGCATTGTATCAGGAAGTCTGTGATGCCATCGCGATGAACATCAAAGAGATGGAACCGCTTCTCAGGTCTCAACATGCACAATGAAGAAACAAAAAAAGAAAGGCCGCCATTCAATTTTGAATGGCGGCCTTTTCCCTATTCTTTATACAATACTGCACGCACAGGGCTTCCTTCCCCGCTGCGGATCTTCAAAGGCAATGCGGCCAATTGATAGACCCCTTTAGCGACATCATCCAAAACGATGCCTTCCAAGATAAATCGTTGGTGGCGGTTCATCGCGTGATGCATCGGTAATTCCTTGCTCGTCTCCGGATCGACAGACGGCACATCGACCCCGAGCAGGCGGAGTCCATTGTGCTTCATCCATTCGGCAATAGCCGGGTCGAATACCGGCCAAGCTTCTGGAAACACGCTTCGGTCTTTCCATGAGCCCGTCTTCAGCAGCACTGCACTGACACCTTGTTCCAGCTCATCAAGGTCCCCCAGCTGCACTTGCTCCCGCCCCGTGACATCCATCACTTGGGCAGTGGTCAAATATACATCCAGCGGCAGTTCATCGGTCTTCAAGCCCTTATCATCATAATGGAACGGCGCGTCGATATGGGTGCCGATATGGGTGCTGGACTTGAGTTCGCCGATGTTCACCGATCCGCTCTGTTCTTTTGTGACCGATAAGCGATAGGAAAAAGGCGTATCACCCGGCCATTCTGGGGTTGAATCGTCCAATAGCATAGAAATATCGATGATGTCTCTAGCCATTTACGCCACCACATTTCGTTCGTTGCTGAATTCTTTATAAAGTTCGTGCTCGATAATATCCTGCAAGGCGAGCGCTACTTTCTCCACATCTTCAAAGCTCGTGTAGAAAGCGATCGGCGCAAGGCGGATTATATCCGGCGCACGGAAATCCGGGACGATTCCTGCTTTTTTCAAGGCTTTGCAGATACGCGCCGCTTCCGGGTGCGCGAGTGCGATATGTCCTCCGCGCTGCTCATCCGCTTTTGGCGTGACGTCTATTAAAGAAGGCACGAGAGCCGCAAGCCTTTCGCGCAGCATAGCCGTTAACTCGAGGGATTTGTTGCGGATCTCACCGATCCCTGCTTCTTCGAATAATTCCAGGCTGCCGATCAGCGGTGCCATGCTGAAAATATTCGGCGTGCCGACCTGATAAGCACCGGCGCCTTCAGCCTTCGTGAAACTATGATCCATGTCGAATTGCTTCGCCTTGTCCGAACCGAACCAGCCGGCTATTCCAGGATTCAAATCGTGATGGCGCTCATGCAAATACAAGCCGCCTGTCCCGCCCGGCCCGGAATTCATGTATTTATAATGGCACCACACAGCGAAATCCACGCCGTCCGCATGCAAATTATGCGGCATGGCGCCTGCCGAGTGGGCCAGGTCGAATCCTGCGATGATGCCTTTTCTGTGTGCAGCTTGCGTAATCTCACGGATCGGCAGCAATTGCCCGCTTCGGTAAAGGACCGACGGCAGCAACAGCACCGCAACATCGTCTGTCATTTCCGCTAAAATATCTTCCAGCTCGAGCGTATAGCCGTCGCGGCTTGGTACTTTGCGCATTGCGACTGCCGGATCTTGCCCGCGCAGGCGCAAATGGCTCTCTACTGCATAAATGTCAGACGGAAAATTCAACTCGTCGACCAAGATGACAAAGCGCTCATCTGTCGGCGCATAGACCGTCGACAGCAGCTGGTGGATATTCGACGTGATCGAGCCAGTGACCATCACTTCATGCGCTTTCGCCCCGAACAACGGCGCCGCTTTCTCGCTCAGCGTCTCTGCCAGCGTAAACCACGGATGCTCACCTTCTGTCCAGCCCTCGATGCCGAATTGTTTCCAGCTGTCCATGAGCGCAATCAGTTTCGCTTCTGCCCGTTTCGACATCAAGCCGAGCGAATTCCCATCCATGTAAATGGTTCCTGGTTCCACAAAAAACTCTTCTTTGAATTTAGCTAACGGATCTTGTTGGTCTTTCTGTACCGCTGTGTCCAATTCTCATCTCTCCATTTCTATAGAGCATAAGCCAGCGCACCGAGAAGTGCCGTAATCAAGACAACTTTCCACGGAGCCAGTTTCAAATAGACTAACATTCCGAAGGCGGCAATCGCAATGGCGAAATCGACCGGGCCGCGGATTGCGGAAGTGAAAACCGGATCATACAACGCTGCAAGCAAAATGCCGACAACACCAGCATTGATGCCTTTTAACGCCGCTTGCACACCGGGCTTCGTGCGGATGACGCTCCAAAACGGCAATGTCCCGATGACCAACAGGAATGAAGGCAAGAACATCGCGATGACAGCGATCAACACGCCGCCTGCCCCGTTCATCAATTGCCCAAGATATGCGGACAAAGTAAACAATGGCCCCGGAACAGCCTGTGCTGCACCGTATCCGGCGATAAAGGCGTCTGCCGTCATCCATTCAGGTACAACTTCACGTTCAAGCATCGGCAAGACGACATGCCCCCCGCCAAAGACGATAGCGCCGACACGGTAGAAAATATCAAAAATCGCAAATGCGCTCGATTCGATGAACGGGCGCATAAGCGGCAAACCGATAAGCAAGGCCCCGAAAATCCCCCACGCAGCGAGACCGGTTTTTTTTCCGAAGGTCAAGGCAAGCTTTACCGCTTCAGGCGGCTGGTCTTTTCTATATAATAAATATCCAACGATTCCAGTTAATGCAATGACAATAATTTGCGCCCACGCGGTCGGTACAAGCAAAATGGCGATGGCCGCACCGAACGCGATCATCAGCCGCTGAACATCCGGCGTCAGCGATTTCCCCATACCGAGCAACGCATGTGCCACAACCGCCACTGCTACGATTTTCAAACCTTGAAGCCAAGCAATGTCGACTGCACCGCTCGTAATCAGCATCGCGAATATCATCAAGGCGATAACGGACGGCATGGTAAAGCCGAGCCAAGATAAGAATCCTCCCATAATCCCTCCGCGCAACATGCCGATCGAAATGCCGACTTGTGAACTTGCAGGGCCCGGCAAGAATTGGCATAAAGCCACTAAGTCTGCATATGCTTTATCGTCTAACCATTTTCTTCTATGTACATATTCATCCCGGAAATAGCCGATATGGGCAGCCGGTCCGCCAAACGACGTCAAGCCCAGCTTGGTCGAGGCTTTCAGGATTTCCATCCAGCGTTCTTTTCGCTTCACTATCCATCTCCCTTTCTCTTTTTGATTCTTCTCTATCATAACGGTTTGCTTATATGTTTCAATATTAAATCCATGTAAATTATTTTTACTGAATAATGAGTCTTTTTGGTGGTATACTTTTTAGTAGATGCATATGCTAAACCATTAATTATATCTAGATTCCATTCATTACGACAAACCGAATTGTCCCAGGCTTCCTTTAATTGGACAGCCAAGTAAAAGAATTGTTTCGTTCCACCCAAATCAGCCATTCTTTCATTTTCAGGAGGTGCAAACTTTGCGTTTCTTCCATTATGGAACCGGCGCAAAGGATTCATTTGGATATTTCCATACGCTTGGCGGCTTTTGCCGTCCTAATTGGTTCCACCGCATTTTTCTCTGCCTGCGAGTACGCAATCGTCAATATCCGGAAATCGCGCCTCAACGAATCAATTGCCCTAAACAACAAAAAAGCTGCAGCCGCTCTAAGAATTGTCGAGCATGTCGATGATTATTTATTCGCTTGCCAAGTAGGGATCGCTTTATCGGTTCTCGGACTCGGCTGGATGGGCCATGCAGTGGTCGAGCAAGTGGTCCGTCCATTGACGGCAAATATCGGCCTGTCCACAGCACTTGCAGAATGGGCAGCGTTTTTAACAGCTTTCCTGGCAGTAGCTTTGGTGCTTGTCGTGCTTGGGGAACTGTTTCCTAAAACAATCGCCATCCGCAATCCGGAAGGCGTCATCTTTACGCTTGCTGCCCCAATGCTCTTTGCATATTGGCTATTGTATCCGCTCATTCTTCTTTTTAGCGGTATCGCCCGGCTTTTTACCGGTTTGTTCGGGCTCCAGAAACTATCGCGCAGCGAAATGGGCCATAGTGAAGAAGAACTGAAACTATTACTGTCAGATAGTTTGAAAAGCGGCGAGATCAACCCATCTGAATACGATTACGTCAACCGCATTTTCGAATTCGATGAACGCATCGCCAAAGAGATCATGGTGCCGCGGATGGAAATGAGCACCATCGACCACGATTTGAGTTTGCGCGATGTTTTTACATTGGAAGGCATCGAGCAATTCACCCGCTACCCGATTACGGACGGCGATAAAGACCACATTCTCGGCGTCGTCAATATGAAGCATTTGTTGAGCGCTTATGTGAAAAAACCGGATACCGGGAACTTGCCCGTCTCCGCATTCATGCAACCGGTCATACAGGTCATCGAAACGATGCCTGTAAGTGAGCTATTGCTGAAGATCCAGCGTGAACGCATCCATATGGCCATCCTGCGTGATGATTATGGAGGCACTTCAGGGCTGGTGACAATAGAAGATATACTTGAGGAAATTGTCGGAGACATTCAAGATGAGTTCGATATCGATGAAGCCCCGGATGTCCAAAAACTCGGGGATGACCATTATATTTTCAATGCCAAGCTATTGCTCGATACCGTCAACAATATCCTGGGAATTGACATAGACGAAGAAGACATCGATACTATTGGAGGATGGTTTATGGATATGCATTTTGATGCTGTCGAAGGCCAGAAAATCATCGAACAGGGATATGAATTCCGCATCAAGGAAGTCGATGGCCACCATATTCTATACTTAGAAGTACAAAAAGCACTTTCCGAGGAACTTCCTGAAGAATAAACAGATTACACGGCCCTCTCCGGAGGGTCGTTTCCGTTTCACCACATTCCACAGTTGGAGATGAACCGCAATGGAACTATACGATAACCTCCGAAAAGGAGAAAAAGGGGCTTGGCTTAGCATAGGGGCGTATTTGTTTTTAAGCGCCGTAAAGCTCGGCGTCGGTTATTGGGGCGGGTCCGAAGCATTGAAAGCGGATGGCTTGAATAATGTCACCGATATAGTCGCATCAGTCGCTGTTCTGGTCGGCTTGAGAATTTCCCAGAAGCCGCCTGATGACAATCATCACTATGGCCATTTAAAGGCGGAAACAATCGCTTCCTTATTGGCTTCGTTCATTATGGCAGTAATCGGCCTCCAGGTTTTATTGAACGCGGCCAGAAGTGTGTTCAATCCGTCCTTGGAGCCACCTTCCCCATTAACGGCAATCGTCGCCTTTTTGTCGGCCATCATCATGTACGCTGTATATCGCTACAACTTGAAATTAAGCCAAGAAATCAAAAGCTCTGCTGTGCGTGCAGCTGCTTATGATAACCGCTCCGATGCCCTCGTCAGCATCGGGGCAGGAATCGGGATCATCGGGGCAATTCTCGGCGCTCCATGGATCGATTCGGTGACAGCGTTTATCGTCGGGCTGATCATCATCAAAACCGCATTGGATATTTTCCGCGAATCGGTATTGACTTTGACCGATGCTTTTGACGAGGAATCCGTCGAGTCGCTTTCTGTCTTGATACGGCGCGTTCCTGGAGTATTGAATTTACGTGATTTCAAAGGCCGTACCCACGGCAATGTCATGTTCATTGACTTGACGGTTAGCGTCGCTCCTCATTTAAACGTCATCGAAAGCCATTGGATTACAGAGGAAATTGAAAGAAAAATCCAAAAAGTGAAACCGAACTGCGTCGTCCTCGTACATATAGAACCGGATTATTCGGTAGAGGGAGACGATGAGGATGGTTGATTTTTATGATCAGAAAAAAATCATTTTAGTTACGTTCAGCGTTATCTTGCTTATTTCTTCACTTTTTGTTCCAACCGCAGTTTTTTATCCGGCAAAAGTCATTTCCATTACACCTGCTGCTGAAATTGTCGGCATGTCATTTTGGTCGCTTATATTGGGCGGTGCAGGTATCGTACTACTAGCCATCGCCCTATTTATACCGGCATTAATTGAACGTCCGCTCAAATCCTGGTTGTTGGCTGGAGCTGTCAGCCTCATCGGCTTTGCAGCCATCGCCTTATCTCTCGGTGATTATTATTACATAACGCAAGATGGCTTCACATACAACCCGCCGCTTGCTTTTGAATCATCTACTTATACATGGGGGGAGTTCGATCGGATCGAGGAACGCCTCAATAAGGAAGATGGCACCAACTCCATCGGCTCGGTCGCTTATTATTTTGCCGACGGTGAAATGATCGAGTTTACTGAAGGCCGGATTTTCGAGATGCATAATTCTGTAGCCAGCCGTGTCGAAGCTGCAGGCGGGGAATTAATCAGGGTACAATCAGATTAAATACAGACTAAACGCCCGATCACAATTGACCGGGCGTTTTTTATTTACTCATTTATTCCGATCGTTCCCCTGGCAATGAAGCCAGGCGAATGTCATTTTCAACGAACAATGCTGCAATGCTATGGCGAATCCTGCTTTCCAAGCGATCCTTCATTTCGACATTAGTGACACGGGCTTCCACTTGAAAATCCATCGAAGAATTGCGGAAGTCAATAAACTGGGCGTCCGGCTTTTCGGCCGGAACGCCTTCCATTGTTGCCACTTCCCTTTCTGCAGCTTGTATCATGATGCTTTCCACCAGTTCGGTATCAAAGCCATATTCGACACTGACGACGACACGGGCAAACAGCCTGGCACCTGAACGGTTTTTGACAATTTGTTCGATAAAGTACTGGTTCGGAACAACCAATGTCCCATCTTTTGACGTTTCGACTATTGTCGAACGCAATTTGATTTTTGTGATGCGCCCGATTTTCTTATCGATTTCGACCATTTCACCGACTTCCATCGGCCGTTCAAATAAAATGATAATACCCGAAACGAAGTTCGCCGCGATATTGCGCACGCCAAAGCCGATACCGATCCCGAGCACGCTGAAGATGACGCCGACCGCCCGTAAATCCAGTCCGACAAGAGTAAAGCTTACTGCGAGCGCCAAAAACATCACAACATAATAAATCAACCGATTGATGGTATAACTCATGCCTGTTTCAACATCAAACTGTCCGTAGATATGCGGCATAACAAAATTATTAAAAGCTTTGATGACGCGGCTCGAAAATGTGACAATCATGATGGCGACCACAATAAGCAAGATGGAGACACCGACGCCTTCCGTTTCGTAAAAAGGCGTCTTGAGCCACTCTTCTTGCCAAAAATAAAACAAGAACAATAGGATGCTGCCGTAAAAAGCTATCCAATTCAAGACATCTTCAAGAATTGGATAGACCCTTTCCTGATACCCTTCATGTTTCGCTAGCCGTTTCAGTACCGCTTGCGCAAGCCATTTTCCTATCAGGATCAAAAACAAGTAAAGGAAAAACAAAAAGAATTCTGCAATGGATAATGTCCTCAAAATATCGATGCCTTCAAATAGTTGCTGATTTTGCATAAGTCCCTCCTTTATCCCGCTTTCTCTTTTCCCATCGGGCTGTGCGACTCCCACACTGCAAAAGACAATCAACGAGGCTCAGAACTTCCATTGGCCCGAATTAACTGAAGAACTTTCCCTTTATACCTCAGAATCCAGCTGATAGTCACTCAGTAGTACCGGCCGGCGATCTACAGCCTTTGCCAGTCCATCCAATTTCTCCTGAAGATGGCGGCGATCCAGTCGTTTGAACGGAGCCCCTTCCAAATGTTCCAGTACATGCAGTTGAATTTCCCAGATAGCATCGTAGTGAGCCGAATCTGATAATTGAGCGGCATTCGTCAACGCCTCAAGAATTGCTGTCACTACGGACACATCATTTTTCCCATAATGGATTAATTGATGGAAAGTGAGGTAAAGGAAATGGGAAAATGGGAAAAATGAATACCGGACACGTCCATGTTTTTCTTCATCACCGATTGTAATAGCACCCATTTCCAGATGGCTTAATTTCCCAAGTAACCGGCCCATTCGAATAATGATCCCATTAGCAGTATTCGGATCATTGATGCCCGGAGAAATCGCCCGCAGCGCAACTTCCACCATTTTTTGGATTGCAAAGTCAAGATCCTGTTCAGTCGTCCGTTCTGTTCCGATCGTAACGAATTGATGGAGATCCACTTCTTCTTGCTGTGTTTGGTAAACATAGAACAAATCCGTATTTTCATGAACATAAGAACCGATGCTATGCAAAATTTCTATTTCCAAATTATGCGTTGAAGCATACTCCACTAACTTATCGAAATACAAAAATTGGATATACCCATCATTGTAAGCCGTTATGGTGCTTCTAAAGCCATCCGGTTTCCATTCCACATCAGTTTCCATATCGTCTTGCTGTTCTCCACTGAAAGAATCGATGAGCCGCTCAGCGTCTTCCTCCAACTCCTCAATCAGTTTTTCAACTTGGACATTGGTGGCGATATGATGGATAAAATAAGCAAAAGTCGCTAAACATAGGAATGCGATAACAATTCCGATGAATGTCGAGATGACGTCTGTGGTATATAGAGCGTCGCGCATAAACAACAGGGATAAAGTGTTATAGATAAACCCACCTAGGAATACCCCTAACACACGCCATGTCAATCGATCATGGACAAAATTCTTTAATGTTCTCGGTGAAAATTGGGACGAGTACATCGTCAGCACGACTAAAATCGTCGAAAATGTAAAAGTGGTCATCGTCAAAAGCGCCCCTGCGAGCGCCCCCATAATTGTTTGGGCCAACTGTACGTTAGTCAACAGGATATCCGGTATAAACTCACGGTATTCCTGGACGAACAGCGAATCCACATAAAAAAATGCTATCGATAAAATAACGGCAAGTAAGCTATAAAGAGCTGGCGTAACCCATAGTTTCTCCCGCAAATTATAAAGGAGCTTTTTCATGCCTTTCCCCCCTTTTTTATAAAATCGGTCTATTTTCCTGTTCCCCTATTCCATTTAAGGCAAACGCACACCATTTCTTTCCGGGGCTAAATTCCCATTATTTAACTATCCTCTGCAACGATTCGATGGTTCCATTTTACCGCCCATGGAAAGTTATCGGAATAATCCCAAAAAACATTGACCTCGCTGTCGTTTACAATTATCATTGACTTAACTAATGGAAAGAGGTGAGGCATTATGGCGACAATTTCAGTTCGTGCAACCCGCAACTCAATAATGTTTGCCTATATGTCTCACTCTGTGTATCGCTGACGATACGCTTCTTTCCTATGCGCGGAGACCATGGCAGGCATTATTGCAGCCATGGTTTTTTATTATGCGTTTTTATAGGAGGAAGTTACATTGTCGATTATCAAACAATATGGATGGAATGAATCACTCACACAAGCATTGCCTGAACAGAAAATACCGGGCCGCATCATTCTCGAACATAAGAGCGGCTACCGCGTCATGACCGATTTCGGTGAATGGCCGGCTACTTTATCCGGAAATTACCGCCATAGCCACAGCCATGATGAATTCCCGAGCGTCGGGGATTGGGTGGCATTGGAACAAATGCCTGGAGAAGACAAAGGCATCATCCACCAGCTGCTGCCGAGAAGTTCGCGCTTCGCCCGAAAAGCGGCCGGGGAAACGTCCGAGATGCAGACCATCGCCGTCAATCTCGACTACGTCTTTCTGGTCATGTCGCTCAATCACGATTTTAATGTCCGGCGCCTTGAACGCTATATGGTCGCTGCCTGGGATTCAGGCGCCATGCCGGTCGTCGTGCTGACGAAAAGCGACCAATGCGAAGACCCTGCAGTTTACTTGAAAGAAGTCGCCGCTACCGCATTCGGCGTCGATGTGTTTGCCGTATCGGCCATGACCGGTGCTGGAATGGACGCCTTCAATCGCTATTTAACGGATGGCAAAACCGGCGCGCTGCTCGGTTCTTCAGGGGTCGGGAAATCCTCGCTCATCAATGCCCTGACCCATAGCGATAAAATGGCGGTACAGGACATCCGGGAAGACGACAGCAAAGGCCGCCATACGACGACCCACCGCGAACTAGTGCTGCTGCCGGACGGCGGTTTGCTGATCGATACACCGGGAATGCGCGAATTCCAGCTTGCCGATTCGGCCGACGGGCTTGATGCAAGCTTCCAGGACATCTCAAACTTCGCGGCCGAATGCCGTTTCCGCGATTGCAGCCATCAACAAGAACCTGGCTGCCGCATCCAATCCGCTCTCGCTTCCGGCGAATTGCCGGAAGAACGCTATGCAAGCTATTTAAAATTGCTGCGTGAGCTCGACTATATCGAACGAAAAAGCGATCTCGCCAAACAACAGGCAGAACGCGCGGTATGGAAACAGCACACGAAAGAATCGCGCAGCCGCCCCGTCAAGAAAAGATAAAAAGACTGCCGGATGGAAATCCGGCAGTCTTTTTTAATTCCCTTCAATTCGCGTATTCCGTCAACCCGTGCTTGACGGCGTAAAGTGCCGCTTGCGTCCGGTCCTGGACTTCGAGTTTGATGAAGATATTGGAAATATGGGTTTTTACCGTCTTCTCCGTCACGAACAAAGCAGATGCCACTTCCCGGTTACTTTTCCCTTTGGTCAGCTCCGCGAGCACTTCCGCTTCCCTTGGCGTCAAAGGATGGAGAACGTGAGGCGGCGGGTCTTCCGGCGCTTTCGCCAATTCCGACGAAGCTTTAGGATGCAGCGTATTCTCTCCGCGCATCAAGCTGCGCAGCGATTCCACCAATTCATCCGGCTCGATATCTTTCAGCTGATAGCCTGCCGCTCCTGCTTCGATCGCGGGCAGGATGTGGTCGCGGTCGGAAAAGCTCGTGAGCATCAACACGATGATATCCGGATAAGACTCTTTGATTTTTCGGGTTGCCTGGATGCCGTCCATTTCCGGCATGACCAGATCCATCAAGACGATATCCGGCTGTAGCTCGCCTGCCATTTCGACAGCTTCGACACCATTCGCAGCTTCCCCCACCACTTCAATATCTTTTTGGGTTTTCAGGAAAAACAACAACCCTCTTCTTACTACATGATGATCATCCGCAATCAATACTCTCATCTTGCCACTCCTTTAATACGGAATCCGCACAAGGATTTCCGTTCCTTTGCTTAATTCGCTAGACCAATCGGCAGTGCCGCCTTCTGCTCTCGCCCGGTCGCGAATGCTTTGTATGCCGATCGACGGGATCGCCCCTTGTGCAGGTGAAAAGCCGAGCCCTTCGTCTTTGATGACCAACAAGACATCTGTCGGTGTAACGGTGACGTAGATTTGGGCGACACTTGTGCCCGCATGCTTGCGCACATTATTCAGCGCTTCCTGTGCAATGCGGAATAATGTCTCTTCTGTGCGTGACGGCAATTGGATCACGCCGGTCACTTTCGTTTCCATCGATAACCCGAGCATTTCCCCGTACGCCTTGATCGCATCGATCAATCCACTCTCCAACCCTTTTGGCCGCAGTTGCCAGATCAATGCCCTCATTTCGTTGAGCGCTTCCTGGCTGAGATGCTGGATGTCCCGGAACGTGCTCTTTTGCGCTTCGTCTTCCGCCATTTCGATGCCGCCCCTAGCCGTCAAGGTGACAGAGAACAACAGCTGGTTGACGGAATCATGCAAATCCCGCGCGAGCCTATTGCGCTCTTTGACGAGTGCCAGCTCTTGTTCTTGCTTGGTCAGGACGATGCGCTTGATGGCGGACCCGATCTGGAAAGCGACCGATTCCAATAATGCCAGTTCGTCTTTTGAAAAGCGCACCGTATCGGCCGCTGCGATATTGAGCAAGCCGAATTTTTCCTTGCCCGATTGCAACGGCACGGTCGCATGATGCGAAATGCTTCCGATTTTGCCATTTGCCGCTTTGGCGTTTTCGATGCGCTGGCAGGCGATGATATTGGACGCCTTTTCCAAATCGCCGTCGTGGTAGCGCTTGACGCACCAACAGCCGCCTTTCGTCAAATGACGGCAGTCCCGCTCCTGCAGGGCATCCGGCAAATTCGCCTCTGCTACGAGTTGATGCTTGCCTTTTTCATCAATGAAAAAGATCCACGCGGTTTCAAAATTGGAATTCTGCAGCAGCTTGTCGATTGCACCGCCAAGCATGCGCTCCATATTCGTTTCTTCGTTCAACAACTCCGCGATCTCTTTCAATAAGATGACGTCCGAATGCTGTTCAGGCACCATGGGCTGACCCCTCCTAGTTGCTATTGTAACCATAAGAACCGGCGTTTGCCTCATTCTTTCGAATGAAAAAGCTCCCTCTATAGGGAGCTTTTTCAGCGGTTCGCAACGATGTCGAGAAATGATTCTTTCAATAGTTCAAGCTTTTCATCGCTTTCCTGCTGGGTGGCTGCTTTGACGCCGAAATAGTACTTCACTTTCGGCTCTGTGCCGCTTGGGCGCACGCATACCCATGAACCGTCCTGCAGGAAATATTTCAGGACATTCGATTTCGGCAATACGATTGCTTCACTCGTCCCCATATCGACTAGCGTCCGTTTGCGGCTGTCGTAGTCTTCAATTCTCTCGACTGCGATGCCGGCAATGGATTGAGGCGGCATTTCGCGCAAGCCGTCAAGTAGCCGTGTAATTTCACGCGCTCCTTCAATTCCCTTTTTCGTCACGGAGACGAGCAATTCCCGATAGAATCCGTGGCGTTCGTAAAGTTCATTCAACACGCTGTATAGATTCTTGCCTTGCTTCTTATAGAAAGCGGCTGCCTCGACCAATAGCAGTGTCGCTTGCACAGCGTCTTTATCACGCGCAAAATCGCGGATCAAATAGCCGTAGCTTTCTTCGTAGCCGAATAAGAATGTGAACTCATGCTGCAAATCATTTTCATGCAATTTTTCACCGATGAACTTAAAGCCTGTCAAGACATCTTCGCTTTCGATGCCGTAGCTTTTTGCCACTGCTTCCCCGAATCCTGAGGTGACGATTGTCTTAAAGATGCGGCCGTCTTGCGGTAATTCACCTTTCGCTTTTTTCTGGCTCAATAAATATTCGAGCAAGATGCCGCCGGTTTGGTTGCCTGTCAACAACTCATATTGCGTCCCTGTCCAAACCGCCGCGCCGACACGGTCTCCGTCGGGGTCGATTGCGATGAGGATATCCGCTGTATGTTCTTCGCCGTATTTGCGGGCGAGATCGAACGCTGAAGATTCTTCCGGGTTAGGCGATTCCACCGTCGGAAACTCGCCGTCCGGTGCCATTTGTTCTTCCACGTACTTGATCCCGATGTAGCCCGCTTCTTCAAGGACACGGCGGACAGTCGCGCCGGACGCCCCGTGGAGTGGGGTGAATACGACACTGATCGGCTCGACACTGGCTTCTTGTACCGTCAACACTTGGTCGATATAGGCGCGGTCGAGCTCTTCACCGAGTATCTCCAACAAGGAAGAATCATATTCTTCGTTATTGATCGCCAGCTCGTCCTCCACCCGGCTGACATATTCGATGACACGGTCTGCCGCCTCCAAGTTCAATTGTGCACCGTCTTGGCCATAGACTTTATAGCCGTTGTATTCAGGCGGATTATGGCTTGCCGTAATGACGATCCCCATGTAGGCGTTCAGTTCACGTACAGTGAAAGATAATTGCGGGGAAGTCCGCGTCGATTCATAAACATAGGCGCGGATCCCTGAGGCAGCAAAAGTACGTGCCGTTTCTTCGGCGAACTCAGGCGACATGCGGCGGTTGTCGAAAGCGATGGCCACCCCACGCTTCATCGCCTCTTCACCGAAACTTTCAATATAATCGGCGATGCCTTTCGAAGCTTTTCTTACGGTGTAGACATTCATACGGTTCGTGCCTGGGCCAATTTCACCGCGCATCCCACCTGTTCCGAACACCAAGTCCTGATAAAACGCATCTTCTGCCAGCTGCTCGTCTTCCGATAATAATTGCAGCTGCTGTTTCGTATTCACGTCCAGCCCCTCGTGTCCGAGCCATTTTTGCATTCGCTGTTTCCATGTCATGGTTCATCCCTCCAATTACTTATCAGTTTACCAAATTTTCCGTAAAAAAGCCGCCCCGATTCGGAGCGGCTGGAGTTAATCTTGTTTGTATTCGACACGATAGACGTCATGGCGGCGGTCCTTCAATTGCTTGACGGTGCCGTCTTGGCGCTGGCGTCTAAGGATTTCCAAATCGACATCGCCGATAAGCACCATTTCTAAGTTCGGGTTGGTCTCCCCGACGATGCCGTCGCGCGCGAATTCGAAATCGGACGGCGCAAAGATGCCGGATTGTGCATATTGGATATCCATGTTTTCTGTTTGCGGCAAGTTTCCGACCGTTCCGGAAATGACCGTGTAGATCTGGTTCTCGACCGCACGGGCTTGTGCACAGTAACGGACGCGCAAATAGCCTTGGCGGTCTTCTGTACAGAACGGCGAGAAGATGATGTTGGCGCCCATATCGGTAGCGATGCGGGCCAATTCCGGAAACTCGATGTCGTAGCAGATCTGGATGGCGATCTTGCCGCAATCCGTATCGAATACGCGGACCGAGTCGCCTGCTGAGATGCCCCACCATTTGCGTTCGTTCGGGGTGATGTGGATTTTATACTGTTTATCGATCGAACCGTCGCGGCGGAATAAATAAGCGATATTGTAGATCTCATCGTTTTCTTCCTTGACGAAATGCGAGCCGCCGATGATGTTGACATTGTAGCGGACAGCGAGATCCGTGAACAGCTCGATATACTGCGGTGTGAACTCCGTCAGTTTGCGGACTGCCTGGCTCGGAGACGGTTCGTTCAAGAATGACATCAATTGGGTCGTGAAGATTTCGGGGAACACGACGAAATCCGAATGGGCATCGGAAGCCACGTCGACGAAGTACTCGACCTGGTTTGCCAAGTCGTCGAATGAATTGATGGCGCGCATCAAGTATTGGACAACGCAAATCCGCACAGGCAAGCTCGTTTTGAAATGGCGCTTCGATATTGGTTTGTAATCAACATTATTCCATTCCATGAGCGTCGCATATTTACCCGATGCTTTATCATCCTGCAAGTAGCCTGGATTGATGCGCATGAGCTGGAAACCGTTCATCAATTGGAACGTCAGTACCGGATCGTAGATTTTATGGCGCGACACGGCATCGACGTATTCACGTGGCGACATTTCCTCTGCATATTTATGATAGTTCGGGATGCGGCCTCCGATGATTATCGACTTCAGGTTCAATTCACGCGCCAGTTCTTTGCGCGCTTCATAAAGGCGCTGTCCGACTTGCATGCGGCGGTATTCCGGATGCACCATCACTTCAATGCCGTACATATTGTAGCCGTCTTGGTTATGGTTTGTTATATAGCCGCCGTCCGTGACATCGTCCCACGTATGGCGGTCGTCATATTCGTCAAAATTGATCAATAGGCTCGAGCATGAACCGATCACTTTTCCGTCTAGTTCTGCTACCAATTGCCCTTGTGCAAAAACACCTAAATGGCTTCTGAGCTGTTCTTCTTTCCAAGGATCCATCCCCGGAAAGCATAGTTTTTGCATTTCCAGAATGGCAGGTATATCAGCATAGCTCATCTCACGGATGATCATGCTTTTTTCAAAATGGGATAAATCGAATTGTTCTGCCACGTTACCGCTCTCCTTCACAAAAGTTTCAAAGTTAATTATAGCCCATCCGCTCGGTTGTTGATATTATTTTACTTGTACGGCCTTAAGAATTATACTTCAAAAGGAAAGCTTTCCGGAAATGAGGGTCAAAAGATGACGAAGCATCAAGAAAACAGTTTGCTGTTCATGTGGGCAGTGTCCCTGGTTGCGACACTTGGCTCGCTTTATTTCTCCCAAGTACGCGGCTATATTCCGTGTGAACTATGCTGGGTGCAGCGCATCTTCATGTACCCCCTTGTGATTGTGCTAGGGGTGGCCTATGTGCAGAAAAACCCGCGCATCGCATTGACTTCGCTCGCGCTGTCCATTGTCGGAGGCGCTGTTTCGCTGTATCATTACGGTATACAAAAACTTAAGTTTTTGTCCGATTCCGCACCGTCATGCGGCCAAGTCCCTTGTACAGGGGAATATATCAATTACCTCGGATTCATAACCATCCCGTTCCTCGCACTCATCGCATTCGCCTCGATTGCAGGAACAAGTGTTTATCTGTGGAAATCATTGAAGGAGGAACAATAAGATGAAAAAACTGCTGATTATCGCTGGCGTCGTTCTTGCCATCTTTGCCTTGATCGTCTTTTTGACCAATCAATCGCAAAACGAAAAACTGGCGGACAACCCATACGGCACGGACGATTTGAACCCGGCCACCATCGATCAGCTCGATGACGAAAACTACCAGAACATCGCCTTGCCAGAGGAAGTGAACGAACAGATCCAAAGCGGCGATCCGACGACAGTCTATTTCTTCAGCCCGACTTGCCAGTACTGCCAGGAAACAACGCCTGTCTTGATGCCTGTCGCAGAAGATATGGATGTTGATGTGCTCCAATACAATTTACTTGAATATGAGCAAGGCTGGTCCGATTACGCGCTTGAAGCGACACCGACACTCGTCCATTATGAAAACGGACAGGAAGTTGCACGCTGGACAGGCGCACAGCCAAAAGAAAATATCGAGCAATTTTTCCAGGAAGTCGTGAAAAAATAAACTGAAACGGGATCATGTGCCGCGCGCATGATCCTGTTTTTATGGAGGACTGCATCATGAATTGGAATTACAAAATCCCAGAACAAGGCATGACCGTCACGGACTTATTGAAAAACGAATGGGGCCTTGGCAAAAAGACCGTGCATGAACTGCGCATGGCAAAAGGCATCCGTCTAGAAGACGGCACAGAACCACGCTGGCAGGAACCGCTCGACAAAGGGACGCAACTGACTGTTACTATCCCTGAAGCCGAATCGCCGTATCGGCCGAACCCGTCGATCGAGCCGGAAATTTTATTTGAAGACGAGCATTTCATCATCGCCAATAAACCAAAAGGGCTTGCCACCCATCCGAACGATAACCATCAAGATGATACATTCATCAACGGCCTGATCGCCTATGTCCAGCAATCCGGCGGCTCTTATATCGAACATATCCACCGGCTCGACCAAGGCACTTCGGGGTTATTGCTCCTTGCAAAACATCCGGTCGCAAAAAATGTCATGGACCGGATGGTCGAACAAAAGCTCGTGCAGCGTGAATATGAAGCACTTGTTAAAGGATTGGTCCGTGGCCAATCAGGAACGCTAGACTTTCCGCTCGGCCGCGACCGCCACCATGCTACGCGCCGCCGCGTATCGCCTAACGGACAAAGCGCTGTCACACATTATAAAGTCATCAACCGTGCAGACGGCCGCTCACTGCTCCACCTGACATTGGAGACAGGGCGCACCCATCAAATACGCGCTCACCTGTCGCACAGCAAGCATCCGATCATCGGAGACGAGCTATATGGCGGCCCTCCGACAGAAAATGGAGAATACTTCCTGCACGCTTTCCGCATCGCTTTTCTCCATCCGTTTACAGGACAGCAAATCGATATCGAAGCAAAAGAATAAAAAAAGCCAGCGAAGCGCTTCGCTGGCTTTTTTCTATACGCTAATTTCATCTGGATGCGTTCCGCTCCGCCAATCCTCGTTCAACTCTGAAATCCGCTTCATTTCTTCATCGCTCAACACAAAATCAAAGACATCGGCATTTTCAACAATGCGGGATGGCGTTACAGATTTCGGAATGACGATCAGGTCATTTTGCAGATGCCACCGGATAATAATCTGAGCAACGGATTTCCCGTGTTTTTCACCGATTTCCGACAGCACTGGGTCTTCAAGCAGGCGCCCTCTCGCAAGCGGAGACCACGATGTGACCGCAATATCCTGGGATGCGCAATATTCCCGCAGCGGCTCTTGCGTCAATTGTGGATGCAGCTCGATTTGGTTGACCATCGGCTTCGTATTGGCCTTGGCCAGGATTTTCTCGAGATGATGCTGCTGGTGATTGGAAACGCCTGCAGCACGGATCAACTTTTCATCATAGAGCCGCTCGATCGCACGGTACGTTTCCTCGAACGTGTCGGGGATCGCCCAATGCGTCAAATACAGATCCAGATAGTCCATATCCAGCCGTTTCAATGAAGCTTCAAATGCACGCAAGGTCTGGTCGTAGCCTTGGTCGGTATTCCATACTTTCGAGGTGATGAACAGTTGTTCGCGCGGCACGCCTCCTGCGCGGACTGCTTCCCCGACCTCCGCTTCGTTGTCATACACTGTAGCGGTATCGATCGCTTTATAACCTGTTTGGATCGCTTTTACCATCGCTTCGACCGCAGCTTCTTTATCGGTCATCTTGTAGACGCCAAGGCCAAAACGCGGCATTTCCACTCCATTATGTAAGGTTTTTGTTGATTCAATCGTCAGATTCATAAAAATTCTCCTCCTGTTCTTTTTCATTGTACAAATTGTCGAAAGGAATTTCGACTATTCGCCACCAGATTGGGAAAAGCTCTTGCATCCGATATTAAAAACGAATATTATTAAACGTGTTGTTCAAAATGTTCGTGTTTATAAGGAGGATATTCCATGTTTCATTTAAAAGAGCACGGAACTGACGTCAGAACCGAGATCACTGCGGGAATGACGACATTTTTGACGATGGCTTATATCGTCATCGTCAACCCGGTGATTTTAGGTGCTGCCGGCGTTCCGTTCGACCAGGTTTTTCTTGCCACCATCATAGCAGCAGTTATCGGCACATTGTGGATGGCATTGCTCGCCAATTACCCGATCGCCATCGCACCCGGCATGGGGCTCAACGCTTACTTCACCTCCATGGTACTCGCTTCTGACGGCGCCATTGATTATACGACTGCTTTTGCCGCAGTCTTCGTTTCCGGATTGCTGTTTGTCGCGTTGTCGCTCACATCGATGCGCAAAATCCTCATCGAAGCCATTCCGGAAAACTTGAAACACGCCATCACGGCAGGGATCGGCTTGTTCATCGCCTTTATCGGGATGCGCCTGAGCGGATTGATCGTCGCCAATGAAGCGAACCTTGTCGGACTCGGCGACCTCACTTCCCCACCTGTCGCACTGACGCTCGCTGGCCTGACCATCACACTCATTTTCATGTCCTTGAATTTGCATGGCGGCATTTTCTTCGGTATGATCGCAACCGGCATTATCGCATTCTTTACCGGCCAATTGGAATTCGGCGAGAATCTTATGCAATTGCCGTCTCTTCCTGAGGGCATCATCGTCTGGAATCCGATTGAAGCTGCATTGCTCGTAGTCGAATTCGGTCTATATGGCGTCGTATTCTCGTTCCTTCTCGTCACTTTATTCGACACGACCGGTACGATGATCGGTGTCGCGAAACAAGCAGGGCTCATGAAAGACAATAAAATGCCGCGCGTGCGACAGGCACTGCTCGCTGATTCCGTCGCAGCAAGCGCCGGCGCTATGGTCGGGACAAGCCCGACAAGTGCTTATGTCGAATCTTCTGCCGGCGTCGCAGCAGGCGGTCGGACAGGCCTAACGACATTAACGGTCGCGATTCTCTTTATTGCAGCTGCCTTTTTCGGACCGCTCGTCGGTTCCCTCTCAAGTGTAGCCGCCATCACCTCTCCCGCTTTGATCATAGTCGGCAGCCTAATGATCAGCGCCGTCAAACACATTGACTGGGACCAATTCGATGAAGCTTTCCCGGCGTTCCTGATTGTTCTCGCAATGCCGCTCACTTCAAGCATCGCGACCGGCATCGCTCTCGGGTTCATCTCGTACCCGCTCATGAAAATCTTCAAGGGCAAGTGGAAAACCGTCCACCCGATCCTTTATATTTTCGCCGTACTGTTCACGATCCAGATCCTGATAGCACCGCATTAAAATAATCCCCTGCATAAAATATGCAGGGGATTATTTTATGCTGTCAATTTCAAGGGCGAATGAAAGAGCTCGATCGGCATCTAGGATTCAAGCGCAACCTACTGGATCTAACTTCATCAAGCCCGGAATACTTTCCCCCAAACAAAAAAGCACCGGTTTCCCGATGCTTTGCTGTTAGATTCTAGCTGAACGCCCGGACATGGCTGCTGAAAGCAATAGCACAATCGCTGTCAACAAGTGCAACGCCCAGCCGATCAACGGAATCCAAGCGAGTGCACTTGTAATGATCCCTAAAATCGACCCGAACTTCGGTGAGTATTCTTTAAAGCAAAAGAACAACGTGATCGCATGCAGCACGAACATGATGCCGAGCGGTGCATAGCCCGCAGAAATCACAAACCCGCCCCCGATGAACGGAATGGCCAGAAATGCCTCCGCAAGGCCCGTAATCCAAAGCAATGCAACGGATGTCTTCATTTTCATATCAGTTCATCCCTTCCTTTTCTTCCTACCCCTATATACGCACCACACCCAAAAAAGTTTCAAGTTTTTCGGATGGACGGAAAATGTCCATATTTTCGAGCAGGTTCCATATTTCATTTTTCCCGATGGTACGCTATACTAAACACAGATGCAAATTTCAAGGAGGTCGTCATTCATGAACTTGATCTTAATCTTGGGGATTTGTGTATCGTTTTTGGTAGCAATCTTCACTGCTGGATACGATGACAAACCAGGCACAGACAAAAGACAATAATGTGAAATGCAAAAGGACAGCGCCCACGTGCTGTCCTTTTTTGTCGTTTATTTCAAATTCGGAAAATCCTGTTGGCGAAGCGCTTCATACATCAAGATCGCTGCCGTGTTCGACAAATTGAGCGAACGGATATGTTCGTTCATCGGAATGCGCAAACAACGGTCCAAGTTGGCATCAATCAATTCCCTCGGCAAGCCTTTCGTCTCCTGCCCGAAGACGAAGAAATAATCTTCCTTGATATCCGAAAAATCGAACGAGCTATATGTCTTCGTGCCGAACTTCGTGATGTAATGGTATTTGCCATCAGGATAGGCTGTAAACAATTCATCGAGGCCATCATGGTAATGGATATCCACGTGCTCCCAATAATCGAGCCCCGCCCTTTTCAGCATTTTATCGTCCGTCGAAAACCCGAGCGGCTTGATCAAATGGAGGCTGACGCCTGTACCCGCACAAGAGCGTGCAATGTTCCCGGTATTCGCCGGAATTAATGGCTGATATAACACAATGTGTATTCCCAAATTTCTTCACTTATCCTTTCGTTTCTGCAGAAAAGAATGCCAGGCCTTTGGCGATCTCCGCCAGCACCTCTTCATCTTTCTCCTGCTGCTGTGCATGTTCGAGCGCTTGTCTTCCCTCATCCGATCCGATGCGGCCGATCGCCCAGGCGGCCGTGCCGCGGATGACCGGGCGCGGATCCGTCTTCATCAATTCGATCAATACCGGAACTGCCGACTGCTCCTTGAAATGGGCAAGCGCCAAGATGGCATTGCGTTGGATCGGCTTTTTGCCGCGCCAAGAACCTGACACATGGCCGAATTTCTCTTTGAACTCCCGATTGGAAATGGTCAACAGCGGCTCGAGCAAAGGCTTGGCAATTTCCGGATCCGGGTCGAATTCCGGATGGATGCGATTGGCTTTGCGCTTATTTTTCGGGCACACTGTCTGGCACGTGTCGCAGCCGTAAATCCGGTTGCCGATTTTCGAGCGGAACTCGTCGGGCAAGAAGCCTTTCGTCTGTGTCAAAAATGAAATGCAGCGCTGGGCATCGAGCTGCCCGCCCTCGACAATCGCGCCGGTCGGGCAAGTATCTATGCACAAACGGCAGTCGCCGCATTGGTCTTCCATCGGCTCGTCGTACTCAAATGGGATATTGGTGATCATCTCGCCCAAATAGACATACGAGCCGAACTCCGGCGTGATGATATTGGTATTTTTCGCACTCCATCCGATTCCGGCCCGTTCTGCCACTGCACGGTCGGACAATTCGCCGGTGTCGACCATCGATTTCATCCGTGCCTCCGGATAATGGGCGGCGATGAAGGATTCAAGCAGCGCCAGCCGGTCCCGAAGTGCCGCATGGTAATCCTTTCCCCAGGAAGAACGAGAGAAGATCCCACGCCTCGCCCCTTTGACACCAGGCGTCGCCCCTTCCATTTTGGAAGGATACGCAATCGCAATCGCAATGATGCTCACCGGCTCTTCCATCAACAGTTCCGGGCGCGTGCGTTTCTCCACATCCGATTCCTCAAAGCCGGACTGGAAATTCAATTGCTGTTGGCGGATCAAACGATGCTTTAAATTAAAAAAAGGTTCGGCCGAAGCAAAGCCGATTTTATCAATTCCGATTTCCGAGGCATACGCAACCAGTTGTTGTTGGAATTGATCCAAGTTCATGTCGATAACTCCTTGCTCCAATTTATGGTAAGATGATTCTACTATTCACGGAAAGGATGTTTGCTGTGGACTTTCGCATCAACCCTGAAATTACAGAGATCCTGCCCGATTTTAAGATCGGGCTTATTCATTATAACAATATCACCGTTTCCGATTCACCTCAAATGTTAAAAGGCCGGCTCCAGCTGTTTCAAGAGCAGTTGTTCTTCGATATGGATGACAAGGAAGTCACCGATTTCCCTGGCCTGCTCGAGTGGAAGCTCGCTTGGAAAGCGCTTGGTGGAGATCCGAACCGCTACCGGCCTTCCGCTGAAGCTTTATACCGTCGTGTGCGTAAGCAAAACTATTTGACGCCAGTCAACTCGGCAATCGATATGAACAGCTTTTTGTCCCTGCAGTACGAAATTCCACTTGGCCTGTACGATTTGGAACATATCGAAGGCGATATTGAAATCGCACTTGGCACACCCGACGATCATTACGAAGGTTTAAATAACCGGGAAAATACGCTGGACAAGATTATCGTCACCCGTGATGCGAAAGGCGCGTTCGGCAGCCCTTATGTCGATTCGAAACGGACGGCCGTTACGGAACAAACCACACACGCATTGCATGTATTTTATCTCCGCCCCTCGACAAACCGCGACAATGCCCTTCAGCTATTGACCGCTGCCGGCAATATGTTCACTGGAATCAACGGCGGCGAAGCAGAAGTATCCGTTCTTTAAATGCCTGAAGCACTTGCTTCAGGCATATTCTTTTTATTCTCACGAAAAACCTTGTATTCTTTTGATATCGAGATAAAAAGTCACGTTTAAAGAGTGGGATGCTTCATCCCGCTTCACGGGCAATCAATCCAACCGTACCGTTAAAGCGGGATGAAAATGAGGGATATTTCATGAAGAAAGTACACAGCGACGTTATCCAATTCCGCGGCAACCATTACGATTTTGGCTACCACCAAGGCGAACTATTGCGAGATTCGCTGCTTCTGCCGAACCGTAAAACGCAGCGCGGACAAAACAGCCGGCAGCTCTTGACCGATGAAACTAAATCCATCGATATGCTCGAGCGCTTCGCACCGCGCATCTGGGAAGAAATCGAAGGGCTTGCCGATGCATTGAAATGGCCGTTCGTTGATGCCTTGCGCGAATTCGGCGGCTATTATATCGAATATACACGGAGCGGCTGTTCAATCCTGAGCCGTTCCGACTTCCTCGTCCGCAACTATGACAGCTCACCGCAAGGCTATGAGGGCAGATTCGCCTTGTACGAGCCGACAGACGGGGGCTATGCATCCATCGGGCCTTCTATGCAAATTACCGGGCGTACGGATGGCCTCAATGAGAAAGGGCTTGCGATGGGCTATAATTTCATCAACCGCCGCAACTCAGCAGATGGATTTATCTGCAATATGATCGGCCGCTTGATCCTCGAACATTGCGCATCAATCGAAGAAGCGATCGATCTATTGAAAGAATTGCCCCACCGCCGGTCATTCAGCTATGTACTTCTGGATAAAAGCGGGCGCTCGGTCGTCGCGGAAACTTCCCCGCGCAATGTCATCGTAAGGGAAGCGGCTGTATCGACAAATCATTTCGAAGTGTTATCAGAAGAAAACCGCTACCAAATTGATGATTCCAAACGCCGTGAAGAAGCACTTCTTACGCATTCCACAACTTCAAGCGACGCGTACGCAGCGTTCCGGTTATTAAACGACTCGCATCAAGGCGTGTTTTCAACGAAATACAGCACCGCTTCCGGCACTTTGCATACGGCGTCTTATTTTCCGCATAGCCTTGAAGTCGCCTTTGCCATCGGCCCGGACCGCCTACCGTTGATGTTTGATTTCCAAAAATGGCTTCAAGGCGAACGTCTACTGGCTAAGCGCATCAATGGTAAAATCGATACACATTTCCCCTTTCCACATTTGGATGATATGGCTTTACTACAACAGGAAAACGGCTAGAGCATTTCATCGCTCCAGCCGTTTTTTACGTGAATAACCGATCTGTATGGGCAAACCCGATGCCAGTATCGAGCTGCCCCTGAATCAACTTAGTCTGGATAGATTTCCCTTGAAGCCAATCATCAAATTTAAACACTGCAGGCTCCCGGTCACCACCTAGTGCAAACCATACTTCCTGCTCTTTAGGCAAATAAACGGACGTATGGATTGTCCCTGCCCAGCTTTTGTAAAGATCCGAAAACAATCCGCGCCCTGTATCATTGAATAAGCGATAAGCCCGATAAGCTTCAGTAACATCATCTTCATTTTGCTCAATCACTGCCAGCCGCTCATAGGAATCTTTTAAATAATTGCGATTTTCATGCTGTTGGATTTCAAAATGATTGGTACATGCGGAAGCTTCCCGCACAACTACTTTGCGTGGAGTCGCCTCTATCACTTTCGTCACTCCGCTTTTATCGGTCACCACATAGCTGAATGAACCACGATGTGGGATGTCTTTCACTAAATCAACGGCTTCATCAATTGTTGAACAACTTTCCAGTATAATGCGCCCAATCATATAACACACAAAACCGTCGCCTGGATTTTTCCGGTGCATGAAATTGTAGCCCATCGCCAAGCCATGCTCATTCATGCCATCCATCCGACCTAAGATGCGCTGGCTGGGACCGATTATGGCATTGCCCTCTTCCGGCTGAAACAAGCAGAACCTCCCCTCATACGTCTGCGGGTGAAAATCATAGTTGCGTACTAGAAAATCATCACCGCTAACAATCGAACAGCCGGACGGCGGCGCATCGATGCGGTAACCACCAAAATCACGCAGAACATCCCCGATCGGAAGCTGTAGACTTTCTTCAATACCCTCCAACTCTTCCCAAATTTTCGGAGCGTACTCATTGAAAGCCGCTTTCGCTTCATTTGGGTCGATAATAAAACGCGGACGTTTACTTTTCCACTGCCCCCGCCGGTTCTGCAGCGTAATCGACTCTTTTAGCGCGCTCCCCTGCATTACCCCATAATCATAGTGGCTACCTCTAAATTCGATGATTTCACTGTGTATCTGTCTCATAACTCCTCCTCTATTCACGCTCTGCTTTGTGTGTGGTTCTGCGATATAGATATCCATCCATCACACGGTGAACAATCCATTTTTCTAATTCTATAATGACAAATACACTCAGGCCGATCAGCAGCGGCCATATCCAATACTCAAGTCCGATTGGTTCAGTGCCAAGCAACGTATTCATAAATGGCACATAGGTCACTGAAAGCTGTACCACAATCAGAATTCCCGACACGACGAAAGCCGCCTTATTGGAAAAGAAGTCTCGATTCAACGCAAAGCGCCTTTCACTCCGGCAATTAAACATATAAAAGAGCTGTGAAATGACCAAAGCTTGTAAGGTCATCGTCTGTAAAATACCTTGGTTATAGTCTCTTGCTTCTAACACAGTGTTCATCCATAGAATGCCCCCACCAATGATCGCTGATGCAAAAACGATACGAAAAATATAATATCCACTGAGCAATCGACTATTCGCTTTGCGCGGCGGCCGATCCATTGTTCCCGGCTCAAGTTTCTCAAAAGCAATTGCCAAAGAGATAGTCACTGCTGTAATCATGTTGACCCACAATATCTGCACCGGTGTCAGCGGTATTGTCGTACCTAAAAGAATACTGATAAATATTAGCAAACCTTCGGATACATTCGTCGGCAAGATGAACAAGATAGTTTTTTTCAAGTTATCATAAACCCGTCTGCCTTCTTTGACAGCATTGACAATCGTACTGAAATTATCATCGACAAGCACCATCTCTGCCGCTTCTTTAGACACTTCCGTTCCCTTGATCCCCATGGCAATACCAATATCTGCACGTTTTAGAGCTGGTGCATCGTTGACCCCGTCTCCTGTCATCGCACAAACTTGATTCTGAGCTTGCAAAGCCTCCACTAATTGCAATTTATTGGTCGGGCTCGTACGAGCAAAAATATCATACTCCTGCACAGCCATTATAAGCTGCTCGTCGTCCAATTCATCAAGCTCACGACCTTCGATTGCTTTAATGCCATTCCCGATCCCCAGTTTCGCTCCAATCGCCACTGCGGTCTCTTTGTGATCCCCGGTAATCATCTTCACTCGGATTCCAGCTTTCTTGCATTGGGCGATCGAATCAATCACTTCTTCACGCGGTGGATCGAGAATGCCGGCCATCCCTAAAAACTCAAAACCACTACCCATATCCTCATGGCCGATTGATTCAGTATTGCTATCGACCAGCTTTACAGCGGCTGCTAAAAGCCGCTCACCACGTTTTGCGTGATCCGCAATCTTCTCCTCCCACAACTCCCGGTCTTTGCTTGGCACCATCTCTAAGAGCTTTTCAGGGGCTCCTTTGACATAAATCCATTTGCTATCCCGTTCCGTCACTAAAGCCGCCATATATTTATAGCTAGAATCAAATGGGATTTTTGAAAGCACCGGCAATTCTTCAACCTTCTCGTCGGCTTTTTCTGCAAGTGTGAGTAGACAGCCCTCTGTCGCCCCTCCACTGACTGTCCATCTTCCCTTCTCTTTAACAAGGTGTGCATCATTAACTGTTTTGACGCAAACTAAAAACTTTTCTAATGCAGGAAAATCAGCTAAGCGGATATTATGCCCTTCTTGATGTAAATCCCCTTCCGGTGAATACCCAACTCCACTTACCTCGATTTCTTCATCTGCAAGAATGACGGATGTCGCCGTCATTTCATTCTTAGTCAAAGTCCCGGTTTTATCCGAACAGATAACCGTAACTGCTCCCAGTGTTTCAACCGATGGCAAGTTTCTCACAATAGCATTTTTCCCTGCCATGGTCTGCACACCCAACGCCAATATAATAGATAATATTGCTGGCAGGCCTTCCGGAATTGCTGCTACTGTTAAACCGATAATCGCTAATAATAATTCAGCTGTTTCATAGTCATGGAACCAGTAGCCTATAAAAAACATGCCGATTGCACTCAAAACGATAATCACCGAAATCAGTTTGCCAAATTGAGCTGTCTGTTTCAATAAAGGTGTCTGCAATTTTTCGACTGATTCCATCGCGCTGCTGATTTTCCCAAGTTCAGTACGTTCTCCAGTTGCAACGACTATCCCCATTCCAGAGCCGGAAGCGACCGAAGTACCTGCAAACACCATATTCGTACGGTCGCCAAGCACCGTATCCGAGGGAAGCTTCTCTGTCTGTTTATCGACAGCGTCCGACTCGCCTGTTAAAGACGACTCTTCCACTTGCAGATTCGACTCTTCCACAAGGCGCATATCTGCAGGGACTTTGTCACCCGCCCTTAGATAAACAAGGTCTCCTGGCACCAGCTCTGTAGCCGGAATTTCCATCCGTTTTCCATAGCGCCGAACCGCTGCTTTGACAGAAAGCATATTGCGGATGCCCTCCAATGCTTTCTCTGCTTTGTTCTGCTGGATATATCCAATCGTTGCGTTGATCACCACTACTGCTAATATAACGGACGTATCTAAGTAATGGCCGAGCACAACAGTAATAACTGCCGCTGCTAACAGAACATATATCAATACATCATTAAAATGTTTGAGAAACTTTATAATTGCAAGTTCAGGCTTTCCTTCCGGCAGTTCGTTATAACCCCAAGTCTCCAACCGCTTCATAGCTTCTTCTTCACTCAAGCCTTCTTCTAAACAGACCGCTTGCTCACCGAGTACATCTTTAAGTTCCCGGTTGAACCATTGTTCTTCAGCCACGTTAACACCCCCGCCAAGACCGCGATTTTGATTATTATAACATGAGGTGCATTGCCTTAAGCGCATTTTCTTCTTGAAGCTGTCAGTATAAGAAAAGCCTCCTGATTAGAGAGCCACCTATTGAGAAACTCTTTTAATGAAAGGACTCGAACCCCTAGCACCTCTCCCACACTTTCAGTTTCCTAAAGAAAAAAGCCCTGACTATT
>JBNJJS010000016.1:0-65063 GCA_051750505.1 Bacillota bacterium | reverse complement strand
TTGTGAGAGTAGGACGTCGCTGGGCAAGTAGAAAGGCCGTTACCGGTTCATTCCGGTAACGGCTTTTTTGTATGAAAAATTTAAAAAATAGGGTTGAAAACTACGTATAAAGGGAAAAATGAAATGAGGTGAAGGCAATGAAAGCAGGCTTATATAAAGTCAAAACAATTGATAAAAGAACTGCATTACTAGTTTCATTGAATGATTCCACCGAACAATATACTTATCCAGTTGGAGATTTTACTCACGATGTAAATAAAGGCGATGTAGTAGAAGCATGGTTGGAAGGTACTCGATGGAAAACTAAGTATGTTGAAGAAAAAACACGATCTGTATCTAGTCACACGAAAGATTTCATGAAACGTATGATGGATCAAGAGTAAAGGGTCTTGGGATACTGCGCCCAAGACTTTTTTCTATCGCAAACCAACTATTTGATATCCGCACTTTGCTTATGTATAATTAAGTCAAATATAGTCAAAGTCAGTCATTAGCGCATTTATACGCTAAAGAGGTGAAAGCGATGCGGAATATTTCAGATATAATTGAAGGTTATTTAAAAGAGATTATCGAAATAAGCGGTAAGGATTATATTGAAATTAAACGAAGCGAGGTAGCTGAGAAGTTTCAATGTGTCCCATCGCAAATCAATTATGTAATCAACACGAGATTTACGTTAGATCGTGGATATTTAGTGGAAAGTAAACGAGGAGGCGGCGGATACATTCGTATCAAGAAAGTACGCCTTCATAAAAAATCAGATTTAATCGCTCAGATTATTACACGTCTTGAAAAAGGTGCTTCGCAAACCATGGCAGAAGACATCGTATTTAGGCTTTTAAATGAAGATGTTCTATCCAAGCGTGAAGCTAAGTTGATTTTAAGTGCTGTCGATCGATCGACTCTTGGGCTGCCCCTTCCTGTACGTGATGAAGTAAGAGCAAGAATTCTTATAGCAATGCTGTTTACTATCCAATACGAGTCGAATGGGCAAGGGGTGATCAAGTGATTTGTGAACAATGCGGTGAACGACCGGCTACGGTTATCGTGAAAAGGAATCAGCAAGGCCATGTTACAGAAAGACATTTATGTCATATTTGTGCAGCGGAGGACCATAATATCAATTTTTCTTTTGATCAAGATCCTATGGCTATCCATAATTTATTGGCTAATTGGTTTCCGAAGCAGCAGGCCGCAGTTAGTCCTGTAAAAAAAGAAATTCCGGCTTGTCCTTCATGTGGATTTACGTTTCAGAAATTCTTGAGTCTTGGAAAGTTTGGTTGTGCTGAATGTTACAGCACATTCTCGCCTCAATTAATTGAGATTCTAAGACGAGTTCAAAATGGAAATACTGAACATACGGGAAAGATTCCTGCTTCTTACGGAACAACATTAAAAATTAAAAAAGAAATTGAAGAATTGAGAAAGCAAATGCAAACTGCGATACACGATGAGAACTTTGAAGAAGCTGCAATGCTTCGAGACAAAGTAAAGACATTGAATGAAAAGCTTGAAGGAGGTGGGGATGTTGGCGATTAACCGTTTCCTTCAACCCCGGGCAAGTAGTTGGATGGCTAATAACGGTGAACACGTTGATATAGCTATGAGTACGAGAATCCGGCTTGCACGGAATTTAGATGATTTTAAATTTCCTTATGCTTTTTCTGAAGATGAAGCCTTAAAAGTTGATAAAGCGATTTCCTCTATCTTATTGGATAAAGGCCAGGAATCTGGATATGGGTTTACCCACATCAATATTGAAGATTTAAATGATTTACAGCGTGAAGTATTGGTAGAAAAGCATTTAATAAGTCCTTATTTGGCAAATAGCCAGCATTCTAGTGCTGTATTATTATCAGACGAAGAAGAACTTAGCGTCATGGTCAATGAAGAGGATCATATGCGGATTCAAAGTTTACAATCAGGCTTTCGTCTACAGGAAGCCTATGACATAGCGAATAAAATAGATTCGCTTTTGGAAGAACATCTTTGTTACGCTTTTCATGAGAAGTTTGGTTATTTGACTAGCTGCCCTACAAATACTGGTACTGGAATGAGGGCTTCTGTCATGCTTCATTTGCCTGCCTTGACGATGTCTCATCAAATCAACCGGATCATCCCAGCTATATCCCGTCTAGGTATGGTCGTTAGGGGGATTTACGGTGAAGGAAGTGAAGCGCTTGGTAATGTATACCAGATTTCTAACCAAGTAACATTAGGGAAATCGGAGTATGAGATTTTGCAGGATTTGCAAAATATGACCGAGCAGATTATTGAACAGGAAAGGCGAGCGAGGGAGGCGTTGAATGCGAATTCTCCGCTGCTCCTTGAAGATAGGGTGTACCGGTCGTTAGGTGTGCTGACCCACGCCCGGCTGTTGAATACAGAAGAAGCAGCTACTTGTTTGTCAGATGTCAGACTTGGCATTGACCTTCAAATGATTACAGATGTCGACATGTCGATATTAAATGAATTGATGGTGTTTATGCAGCCTGCATTTTTACAGCAGTATGCAGGACGACCATTAGAAGCAAAGGAACGGGACCTTGCCCGGGCGGAATTGTTCCGGGAGAGGTTAGCTGATAACGGGATAAATACAAAAGGAGAGGATTTTGCATGATGTTTAACCGATTCACACAGCGCGCACAAAAAGTTCTTCAACTGGCTCAAGAAGAGGCAATTCGGATGAAGCACGAATCTATCGGAACAGAGCATATCCTTCTCGGATTAATCCGTGAAGGCGGCGGAATTGCTGCAAAAGCGTTAGAGGCTATTGAAGTGAATACACAATTGATCGAAGATGGCGTCAAGGAGCTTGTTGGAGTCGGCGAAAAAGATGTCGGCCCGATTGTTCATTATACTCCGAGGGCTAAAAAAGTCATCGAGTTGTCTGTAGATGAATCCCGTAAGCTCGGCCACTCTTATATTGGAACAGAGCATTTACTTCTTGCTTTAATCCGTGAAGGAGAAGGGGTCGCTGCACGTGTCCTTGGGAATGCAGGTGTCAGCTTGAACAAAGCGCGTCAGCAAGTGTTGCAGCTTCTCGGCAGCAACGAACAGGCATCGACTGGCACGAGCCCGAATGCATCTGCTAATACACCGACTTTAGACGGTTTGGCACGTGATTTGACGCAAGTTGCGCGTGAAGGCAGCTTGGATCCGGTAATTGGACGCAGTGACGAAATCACGCGTGTTATTGAAGTATTGAGCCGCAGAACGAAAAACAACCCGGTATTGATCGGGGAGCCTGGCGTTGGTAAAACAGCCATCGCAGAAGGGCTTGCCCAGCAAATTGTTAATAATGAAATTCCGGAAACGCTTCGTGACAAACGCGTCATGGTTCTTGATATGGGAACAGTGGTTGCCGGAACGAAATACCGTGGTGAATTTGAAGACCGCTTGAAAAAAGTGATGGATGAAATACGCCAAGCAGGCAATGTCATCCTCTTCATCGATGAACTTCATACATTGATCGGTGCTGGTGGAGCTGAAGGCGCGATTGATGCTTCGAATATCTTGAAACCGTCTCTAGCACGTGGGGAATTGCAGTGCATCGGTGCGACAACGCTGGATGAGTATCGCAAGTATATCGAAAAAGATGCAGCGCTTGAGCGCCGTTTCCAGCCGATTCAGGTGGACGAGCCGACGGTTGAGGAATCAATCGAGATCATTAAAGGTTTGCGCGACCGTTATGAGGCGCATCACCGTGTGAAAATCACTGATGAAGCAATCGTTGCCGCAGCTAAAATGTCTGACCGTTATATTTCCGACCGTTTCTTGCCGGATAAAGCGATTGATTTGATTGATGAGGCCGGTTCAAAAGTGCGTTTGCGTTCGTATACGACTCCACCGGATTTGAAAGAGCTTGAAGCGCGTCTTGAAGCTGCACGTTCTGAAAAGAATGAAGCGGTACAGAGCCAGGAATTCGAAAAAGCGGCTTCTCTTCGCGATGCAGAGCAGAAGCTGAAAGATGAGCTCGACAAGACGAAGAAAGAATGGAAAGAAAAGCAAGGCAAAGAGGAGTCTGAAGTGACAGTCGAAGATATTGCGAAAGTCGTCTCTATGTGGACAGGCGTGCCAGTATCGAGATTGGCGCAGACAGAATCCGATAAATTGCTTAATTTGGAGCAGATTCTCCATAGCCGTGTAATCGGCCAGGATGAAGCAGTGACTTCGATTTCGAAAGCGATCCGCCGTGCGCGTGCCGGGTTGAAAGATCCGAAACGCCCGATTGGTTCATTCATTTTCCTAGGGCCGACAGGCGTCGGGAAAACTGAACTTGCGAAAGCCTTGGCTGAATCGATGTTCGGGGATGAAGATGCGATGATCCGCATCGATATGTCCGAGTACATGGAACGCCATACGACTTCGCGCCTTGTCGGTTCACCTCCAGGCTATGTCGGCTATGAAGAAGGCGGCCAACTGACGGAGAAAGTCCGCAGAAAACCGTATTCAGTTGTCTTGCTTGATGAAATCGAGAAAGCACACCCTGAAGTTTTCAACATCCTTTTGCAAGTGCTTGAAGATGGGCATTTGACGGATTCTAAAGGACGCCGCGTCGATTTCCGCAATACGGTGATCATCATGACGTCGAACGTCGGCGCACAGGAATTGAAATACAATAAGTACGTTGGCTTCAATTTGGAAGATTCGAAGACGGATTATAAAGACATGAAAGGCAAGATGCTCGCGGAATTGAAGAAAGCGTTCCGTCCTGAATTCTTGAACCGTGTCGATGATATGATTGTCTTCCACTCACTTGAAAAGAACGATTTGCGCAAGATTGTCGAGCTGATGACGCAGCAATTGACGAACCGTTTGAAAGAACAGGACATCGACTTGGAGCTAACAGAGGCAGCGCTTGATAAAATTGCCAAAGAGGGGTATGATCCGGAATACGGAGCACGTCCTTTGCGCCGCTCACTTCAAAAGCATGTTGAAGATAGGTTGTCGGAAGAGTTGCTGAAAGGTACGGCAATCGCCGGACAACGCATTGTTTTCGATGTAGAGGATAATGAGTTTGTTGTCCGTATGAAAGAAGGAGCCGTAGAGAAATCGTAACGATATCCTGCCCGCCGGATATACCTCCGGCGGGCTTTTTCTATATATTAGGAGGTAATTATGGCGAAGAGAAAAGTGAAGTTCATCTGTCAGTCTTGCGGTTATGAGTCCGCAAAATGGATGGGGAAATGTCCAGGTTGTGCAGCGTGGAATACGATGACAGAAGAAACGGAAGTTGCAGCACCGAAAGGCACTAGAGGTGCATTCCAGCACAGCACACCACAAGTTACTCAAAAAGCGACACCGATCAATTCGATTGAGACGAAAGAAGAGCCGCGAACGAAAATGGAAATGGAAGAATTTAATCGTGTGCTTGGAGGCGGTATTGTCTCCGGTTCACTTATTTTAATTGGCGGCGATCCAGGAATCGGAAAATCGACATTGCTGCTACAGGTTTCAGCACTACTTGCAAAGGCTGGAAAGAAAGTGTTATACATTTCAGGCGAGGAATCGATTCGTCAGACGAAGATGCGGGCGGAGCGGCTGGATGCTGTTTCGGGAGACTTATTGATTTTTGCGGAAACGAATTTGGAGCTGATCCATCATACGATTGAAGAAGTAGGGCCGGATTTCGTTATTGTCGATTCGATTCAGACGGTTTATCATCCGGAAGTGACATCTGCGCCCGGCAGCGTGACGCAAGTGCGTGAAAGCACGGCGGAATTGATGCGGGTGGCAAAAACGAAAAACATTGCGATTTTCCTCGTTGGCCACGTGACGAAAGAAGGCCAGATAGCCGGTCCGCGTATTTTGGAACATATGGTGGATACAGTACTGTATTTTGAAGGAGAACGGCATCATACGTACCGTATTTTGCGCAGTGTCAAAAACCGCTTTGGTTCGACGAATGAAATTGCAATTTTTGAAATGCTGCAAAGCGGATTAAAAGAAGTGCTGAATCCATCCGAGTTATTTTTGCAGGAACGCTCAAGTGGGACAGCAGGATCGACAGTTGTCGCTTCCATGGAAGGCACGAGACCGATACTGGTGGAAATCCAGGCGCTGGTGACGCCGTCGAGCTTCAACTACCCGAAGCGGATGGCGACTGGCATTGACCAAAACCGCGTGTCGCTGTTGATGGCGGTGCTTGAAAAGCGCGTCGGCTTGATGCTGCAGTCACAAGATGCATACATTAAAGTCGCAGGCGGTGTGAAGCTGGACGAACCGGCGATCGACCTTGCAGTGCTTGCAAGCATCGTCTCGAGTTTCCGGGATATTGCACCGAAAGTGGATGATTGCATTATCGGGGAAGTCGGGTTGACAGGTGAGATTCGACGGGTATCACGCATTGAACAGCGTGTGCAGGAAGCGGCGAAGCTTGGCTTTAAGCGGGCCATCATTCCGAAATCGAATATGGGCGGTTGGGATTTTCCGGAAGGAATACGTGTCGTTGGTGTTGAAACTATAAATGAGGCGTTGAAGGAATTATTCCCGCAACAATGAGGGGCAGCAATGCCTCTTTTTTTCTATTGTTTAGTGGTGTAATGCTATGCAGAGAGTTTCATAAATAAAACGTGTATAATATCAGGAGAAGGAGGTGCAATGGATGCTTCGAAAAATTATTCAGCTATTGTTTTTATTAGTTGGCGCTACTGTCGGTATCTTATTTTTGCCATATGCTTTTGAACTTATTTCTATCTTTAATAATCCATGGGTCAACAATCCTTATGTAGCCGCAATTGCCGGTGCTTTAATTTTTTTCATTCTGTCATTGTTATTCGTCGATTCGATTGTGCATTTCATGAAATGGATGGAGGGCAAACTGCTTCATGCCCCGACAGCCGATTTATTGTTCGGAACAATCGGGCTGATCATCGGGTTGGTCGTCGCCTTTTTGATCGGTTTTGCTTTAAATACGATTGACGTGCCTTTGGTGGCAACTGTCGCCCCAATTATTTTGTCTGTGGTGCTCGGTTATTTAGGGTTCCAAGTCGGTTTTCAAAAACGGGAGGAATTGACGGGGATGTGGGGCCCCGTAAAATCAGTGAATAACAAGAGGGTGGAAGAAGAGCCTGGAGAAAAGTCATCATATAAATTACTCGATACGAGTGTCATCATTGACGGGCGGATTGCGGATATTTCAGAAACTGGATTTATGGAAGGAACGTTTGTCGTACCGCAATTCGTCATTGCAGAGCTTCAGCATATTGCGGATTCGTCGGATACCTTGAAGCGCACACGCGGCAGGCGGGGGCTTGATATTCTGAAACGCCTGCAGGCAGAGCGTCTCGGTGCGATTATGATCACCGAAGAGGACTTCGGCGATACAGCCGAGGTCGATATGAAGCTGATGCGTGCGGCCCAGAAAATGGGCGGGAAAGTTGTAACAAATGATTTTAATTTGAATAAAGTTTGTGAGCTTCACAATGTCCCGGTATTGAATATCAATGATCTTGCCAATGCAGTGAAGCCGGTCGTGATTCCGGGTGAAGAAATGCACGTTGTCGTCATTAAAGATGGCAAAGAGCAAAATCAAGGGGTAGCATATCTAGATGATGGGACGATGATTGTCATTGAGGAAGGCAAAGGCCATATCGGTGAGGCTATTGATGTCGTGGTCACGAGCGTGCTGCAGACTTCCGCAGGGCGGATGATTTTTGCTAAACCTAAGGGACTTGCATTGAAGAAAAACGGATCAAAAAAATAAAGGGTGTCTGTCATGAAATATATAGTCGTACTGCCTGCTGCTGGCAGTGGGAAACGGATGAAAGCCGACCGTAACAAATTATTGCTTGAGCTTTCCGGCAAGCCGATCTTCATTTATACATTGGAAGTGTTCGACAAGGATCCGGAATGTGAGGGCATGTGGCTTGCAGTCAAACAAGATGAGCGCCAGCTGATTGAAGAGTACGTCGAGCACTATGAAGTCAAGAAAGTTAAAGGCTATGCGACAGGCGGAGCGGAGCGGCAAGACAGCGTGCGTGCGGGCCTTGAAATGGCAAGGCAATCCGAGGTCGTACTCGTGCATGATGCTGCGCGGCCATTCATCAGCCCCGCTGTCATTCGCGAGTTGGTGGAGCGGGCAAATGAATCGGGTGCTGCGATTGCCGGCGTGCCGGTAAAAGACACGATCAAAAAAGTTCGCGAAGGCGTTATCACCGAAACGGTGGATCGTGCGGAGCTGTGGATGATCCAGACGCCACAGGCATTCCGTTACGATCTTTTGATGGAAGCGGCGCAACGGGCGCAAGCCGACGGGTTCCTCGGTACGGACGAGGCGATGCTTGTCGAACGAATGGGGCACCCGGTGCAGATTGTCGAAAGTACGTATGAGAACGTCAAGATGACGACACCGGATGATTTGATTTATGGAAAAGCGATTCTCGCGAGTCGATTACAGGAGGAATAGTCATGATACGAATTGGACAAGGGTACGATGTACATCAATTGGCGGAAGGACGCCCGTTTATTCTAGGCGGCGTTGAAATCGAACACGACCGGGGGCTTCTCGGCCATTCGGATGCGGATGTGCTATTGCATACGATCACGGACGCAGCACTCGGCGCGATCGGCGGGGGAGATATCGGCAAACATTTCCCGGATACCGATCCGGAATTTAAAGACGCCGATTCCAAGAAATTGCTGACGCATATTTGGGAATATGTAAAAGAACAAGGGTATGAACTTGGTAATGTCGATTGCACAGTCATCGCGCAAAAACCGAAGCTTGCCCCTTATATCGAGCAAATGCGCGCATCGATTGCGGAGCTATTGGAAGCGGATATTTCACAAGTGAACGTCAAAGCGACGACGTCCGAACATCTTGGCTTTACCGGTCGGGAAGAAGGGATTGCGGCGCTCGCGGTCATTCTATTGAATCAGCGTCCGCTTTCGCTGGACGTCCCGGAGTGATAGAATAACTAAAGGATTAAGGCAATTTTAGGAGGAAACCCAAATGACACAAGAAACACGCGTACGCTATGCACCGAGTCCGACCGGACATTTACATATCGGCGGAGCCCGCACAGCGCTATTTAATTATTTATATGCACGCCATATGAACGGCAAATTCATTATTCGCATCGAGGATACTGATACCGCACGCAATATCGAAACGGGCGTCATGTCCCAGATCGACAACTTGAAATGGCTCGGCATCGAGCACGACGAATCGATTGACGTAGGCGGGGAATACGGCCCTTATCGCCAGATGGAACGTTTGGATATTTACAAAAAATACGCTGATGAGCTATTGGCGAAAGGCGATATCTACAAATGTTTCTGCACGCCGGATACGCTCGAGAAAGAACGTGAAGCCCAACGTGCCTCTGGTGTTGCGGCGCCTCAGTACAGCGGGACCTGCCGTAATTTGACGACCGAAGAAGTCGCTGAAAAAGAAGCTGCTGGCGAGACGTATTCTCTTCGCATGAAAGTGCCGGCGGATGTCACGTATAAATTCGATGACATGGTCCGCGGAGACATTTCATTTGAATCAAAAGATGTCGGCGACTGGGTTGTTGTGAAGACGAACGGCATTCCGACGTATAACTTCGCAGTGGTCATCGATGACCATTTGATGAAGATCACTCACGTGTTCCGCGGCGAAGAGCATTTGTCGAACACGCCGAAACAGCAAATGGTCTACGATTCGTTTGGATGGGACCATCCAACTTACGGGCATATGACCTTGATCGTCAACGAAGATCGCAAGAAGCTATCGAAGCGCGATGAGTCGATCATCCAGTTCATTTCCCAGTATAAAGACCTCGGTTATATTCCGGAAGCGCTGTTTAACTTCTTTGCGCTGCTCGGCTGGTCACCAGAAGGCGAAGAAGAGATCTTCTCGAAAGAAGAGTTGATCCGCGTTTTCGACACAGAGCGTTTGTCGAAATCACCGTCGATGTTCGATAAGCAAAAATTGACGTGGATGAATAACCAATACATCAAGCAAATGTCGCTTGAAGAAGTCGTCGGGCTGGCGTTGCCGCATCTTCAAAAAGCGGGCAAGCTGCCGGAGGAATTATCTGAAGAGCAAGCGGAGTGGGCAGAGAAATTGATCGCCTTGTACCATGACCAATTGAGCTTCGGCGCAGAAATCGTCGAATTGTCCGAGCTATTCTTCTCTGATGACCTTCATTACGGCGAAGCCGAAAAAGAAGTCTTGAGCGGCGAGCAGGTACCTGAAGTCATGGCTGCCTTTAAAGAGCAGTTGGCATCGCTTGAAGCATTCGAACCAGCTGAAATCAAAGCGGCGATCAAAGCGGTGCAAAAATCGACTGGCCATAAAGGCAAAAATCTCTTCATGCCGATCCGCGTCGTGACGACAGGGCAGACACATGGCCCGGAATTGCCGGATGCCATTTCGCTTCTTGGCAAGGAAAAAGCGATTGCGCGCGTCGGTCAATACGCACGGGCATAAAGTTTTGACTTATACGCATAAGCGTGTACAATGAATTTACCAATTATCAAAACGTTGACGGGAAGAAGTAAGGAAAGCATGCTCCAAAGAGAGGGTCATCACCGGCTGTAAGTGACCTGTGCCGCTGCGTTCCTGAAATGCCTCCCCGAGTGCTGAGTCGAATCAAGTAGACCAGACGTTTGCCTGCGTTAAAGGCTTCGAGAGAAAAGGACATGTCCTTTTAATCAGAGTGGAACCGCGCGGGAAAGCGTCTCTGTCAAGCAATTGACAGGGGCGCTTTTTATATTGGAACAGAAAGGAGCAAGCCGGATGTGGAAATTACTGAAAGAAGATATTGATGTTATTTTTGAACAAGATCCTGCTGCCCGCAGTTATTTTGAAGTGGTGCTGACTTATGCCGGACTGCATGCCATCTGGGCCCACCGTTTGGCGCATTTCTTTTTTAAGAAGAAACTGTTTTTCATCGCGCGGGCGATTTCCCAAATCAGCCGCTTTTTCACAGGAATTGAAATCCATCCAGGCGCCGTCATCGGCCGGCGTTTGTTTATCGACCACGGCATGGGTGTCGTCGTCGGGGAGACGTGTGAAATCGGCAACGATGTGACGCTCTATCAAGGCGTCACTCTTGGCGGAACCGGCAAAGAGCGCGGGAAACGCCATCCAACACTCGCAGATAACGTGCTGGTCGCGACAGGCGCAAAAGTGCTCGGCTCGATTACCGTAGGCGAAAACTCCAAAGTCGGAGCGGGTTCTGTGGTCTTGAAAGATGTACCTCCGAATTCGACGGTTGTCGGCATTCCGGGAAAAGTCGTCATCCAGGACGGCGTCAAAGTAAAAAAGAGAGACTTGAACCACCAGAATATGCCGGACCCAGTCATGGATAAATGCGATGGCATGGAAATGAAGATCGCCGCCTTGCAGCGTGAAGTGGAACAGCTTAAAAGAGAAAACAACCAGCAGCAGGAAGAAGGGAAGTTGTTATGAGTATCCAGATTTTTAATTCATTGACGCGCCAAAAAGAAGCGTTCGTGCCGCTTGAAGAAGGCAAAGTGAAAATGTATGTGTGCGGCCCGACCGTCTACAATTATATCCATATCGGAAACGCACGCCCGGTCATCGTCTATGACACGGTGCGCCGTTACTTGGAATACCGCGGCTACGACGTGAAATACGTATCGAATTTCACGGATGTCGACGATAAATTGATCAAAGCAGCAAATGAACTCGGTGAGGAAGTGCCGGAAATTGCAGAACGCTTCATCAATGCATATTTCGACAACACGAAAGCACTCGGCTGCGCAGAAGCGGATGTCCATCCGCGTGTTACAGGGCATATGCCGCAAATCGTTGAGTTTATCGAAGCGCTCATCGAAAAAGGCTATGCATATGAATCGCAAGGCGATGTTTATTACCATACACGTAAATTCGATGGATACGGAAAATTATCCCATCAATCAGTGGATGAACTCAAGATCGGCGCTCGCATCGAAGCGGGAGATAAAAAGCAGGATGCGCTGGATTTCGTTTTATGGAAAGCGGCAAAACCTGGCGAAATTTCCTGGGAAAGCCCATGGGGCAAGGGACGCCCGGGCTGGCATATCGAATGCTCGGTGATGGCAAGAGAACATCTTGGCGATACGATCGACATCCATGCCGGCGGGCAGGATTTGACTTTCCCGCACCACGAAAATGAAATCGCCCAATCGGAAGCTTATACCGGCAAGCCGTTTGCGCGTTATTGGATGCATAACGGGTATATTAATATTGAAAACGAAAAAATGTCGAAGTCGTTGAATAACTTTGTGTTGGTCAATGACATTTTAAAAGAACTCGATCCGCAAGTCCTGCGTTTATTCATGCTGTCGGTTCATTACCGCCATCCAATCAACTATTCCAAGAGCTTGGTGGAAGATGCGCAAGCGGGGATGGAACGGATTCGCACAGCGTACAGCAACGTCAAACACCGCTTAGAGCATTCAGCAGACCTTGGTGACCACAATGATATTTGGCTGTCGAAAATCGAAGCGATCAAGCGGGAATTCATTGAAACGATGGATGATGATTTCAACACAGCAAATGCCATTTCGAAGTTGTTCGATCTGTCGAAACTCGCGAATACCTATCTTCTTGAAAAGCAGACTACCGAATCGGTACTTAAGACTTTGGTTGAAGTGTTTGATGAATTGGCAGAGGTGCTTGGGCTGCCGTTTGCACAGTCAGAGCTTTTGGACGCGGAAGTCGAAGCGTTACTGGAAGAACGCATCCAAGCGCGCAAGAACCGTGATTTTGCGCGATCAGATGAAATCCGCGACCAATTGAAAGGCCAAAACATCATTTTGGAAGACACAGCGCAAGGCACACGCTGGAAAAGAGGCTAATGCAGATGGCGCTGAGAAAACAAGATGTTGATCAATTGAACGCCCTGGCCCTCGCTTATATGGGAGATGCCGTCTTTGAAACAGCGGTGCGTGCCCACTTGCTTCACGCAGGCCGGGTCAAGCCGAATATACTTCACCGTTCATCGACGGCATTCGTTTCAGCGAAATCCCAAGCGCTCATTTTGAAGCGCTTTGTCGATGAAAGCGTATTGACCGAAGCGGAGCTGGCCATCATGCGCCGGGGCCGCAATGCGAAATCCGGTTCGGTGCCGAGAAACACCGATGTCCAGACCTATAATTTCAGCACCGCTTTCGAAGCGGTGCTCGGCTGGCTATACTTGAAAGAAGAGCAGGAGCGGCTGGATGAATTGATCAATTATGCAATTACCATCGCCGAAGAGCCGAGAGGAGTGATCAAATGACAGAGGAAACGCCTGAAATCATCGGAGGCAAAAATCCGGTGTTGGAAGCTTTGCGCGCCAAGCGTGACATAAATAAAATCTGGATTGCTGAAGGCGTCCAGAAAAAGGGCATTGCGGAACTTCTGCAATTGGCAAAAGAACAGAAAGTGCTTGTTCAGTTCGTCCCGAAAAAGAAAATCGACGGTTTGACTGATACGAATCACCAAGGAATTGCCGCAGCAGTCGCGGCTTATCGCTATGCAGAACTGGAAGAGTTGTTTACTAAAGCCCAAGACAAACAAGAAGATCCATTTTTCCTCATATTGGATGAACTTGAAGACCCCCATAATCTTGGTTCAATTATGCGCACGGCGGATGCGGTCGGTGCCCACGGTTTGATTATCCCCCAGCGCCGGGCAGTCGGTTTGACCGGTGTCGTGGCAAAATCATCAACAGGGGCGATTGAACACGTGCCGGTCGTGCGCGTCAACAATTTGTCGCAGACAGTCGATGAATTGAAAAAGCGCGGCGTATGGATCGCCGGTACGGATGCAAAAGAATCGGTGGACTACCGGCGCATGGATGCGACTTTGCCGCTTGCCGTCATCATCGGCAGTGAAGGTAAAGGGATGAGCCGCATCTTGCGTGAGAAATGCGACTTCCTTTATCAATTGCCGATGGTCGGCCACGTGACTTCTTTGAATGCTTCGGTGGCGGCGAGCCTATTGATGTATGAAGTCTACCGCAAGCGCCATCCAGTCGGGTGACGCCATGAATATTTTGCTGGTGGATGGCTACAACATCATTGGCGATTGGGCAGAGCTGAAAGCGCTGAAGAAAGACCGGCTGGCGGATGCTCGCGATCGGTTGATCGAACGGATGGCCGAGTACCGTGGCTTTAAAGGGTGGAGGGTCATCATCGTCTTTGATGCCCACTTGGTTCCGGGAATCGAAGCGAAAAATTTGCATAGTGACGTGGAAGTGATTTTCACACGAGGCAATGAAACAGCCGATGAGCGTATCGAAAAGCTAGCGATCAGCCTCAACAGCCGCCGCGACCAAATTTACGTCGCGACATCGGACTTGACCGAACAATGGGTTATTTTCGCTAAAGGAGCTTTACGTATTTCTGCGCGTGAACTGGAAATTGAGATGGAAGAAATCGACAAGCGAATTGCGAAGAAAGTGCGAGAAATCCAAGAGCAGCGCTCCATTTCGAAGATTCCTCTCGAGGGAGAAGTGGCAGAAATTTTCGAAAAATGGAGACGAGGCCTCAAATGAACTGTTGACGCTCAAATTTTTCTTCCTGTATACTGGAAATATCGAGGCTCACCCAATCGGAGGGATCACCCGTGGAAAATTATGAGCAAGTTCGAAACCGTAACTTTACTGAAATGGCAGATGAAGAACTTGTCGGTCTGGTCCATAACGGCAACACGGAAGCCTTGGATTTCCTCATCACCAAGTTCCGTCCGTTTGTTCGGATGAAAGCCCGCTCCTATTTTCTGATCGGGGCAGATAAAGAAGACATCATCCAGGAAGGCATGATTGGTTTATACAAAGCTATCCGGGACTTCAGGAGCGATAAATTGTCTTCATTCCGTGCGTTCGCTGAGCTGTGCATCGTCCGCCAAATCATTACTGCTATTAAAACAGCCACACGCCAAAAGCATATCCCGCTGAATTCCTATGTTTCTCTCGATAAGCCGATTTATGACGAAGAATCGGATCGGACATTAATGGATGTTCTCGCTGGAAGCGGCGCGGACGATCCGGAAGAGTTGATGATCCACAATGAAGAATTCCGGTATATGGAAGGCAAAATGGATGAAGTGCTAAGTGAACTGGAACGGGAAGTGCTGACGCTATATCTCGATGGGCAGTCCTACCAAGAAATCTCTGAAAAGCTGGAGCGGCATGTGAAATCGATAGATAATGCCCTGCAGCGAGTCAAGCGTAAGCTCGAGCGGCATCTGCAAGCAAATGAAAGCAGAAGCTCTTGACGTACTATTGACAGCAAGTTTTTATGATGATAACCTTGAAAAAGCTGTAAAATAGAGTAAGGTGAGAAAAATGGCTAAAAAGATCGTGTTGAGCTGCTCGAAATGTGCATCCCGTAATTATACGGTGCCCGCGAAAGTGGATTCAAGCACACGTTTGGAACTCAAAAAATTCTGTGCTCATTGCAACGAGCATGCCGTGCATAAACAAACCAAATAACTTTGCTTTGAATGCCGGGCGATATAGAGTGATTTTGAAATTCGGAGGTTTTTACGATAATGGGTAACATTGGCGATTTCTTAAAAAATGTCGTTTCGGAAATGAGAAAAGTCAGCTGGCCAAAACGCAAGGAATTGACGCGCTATACAATCGTCGTTCTTTCTACCGTTATCTTCATGGCCCTTTTCTTCGCAGTAATCGATGCCGGTATCTCGGAAGTGTTCCGTTGGTTCCTGGCACTGTAATGCAGTCATTAGAATAACGAAAAATAGCCCGTCATTCCATGGAACGGGTTTTTTCATTTGTAAAAAAGGAGGGATGGACGCTTAGTCCGCTCGAATATGGAGAAAAATTGGTATGTAGTCCATACGTATTCCGGTTACGAAAACAAGGTGAAAGCGAACCTGGAAAAGCGCGTAGAAACAATGGGGATGGAAGATTTAATTTTCCGCGTCATCATCCCTGAAGAGCAGGAAACAGATTTTAAAGACGGCAAAAAACGCACTGTCATGCGCAAAACTTTTCCTGGTTATGTGCTCGTCGAATTGATCATGACAGATGAGTCTTGGTATGTCGTCAGAAACACACCAGGTGTAACTGGATTTATCGGTTCATCAGGCGGGGGAGCGAAACCGACGCCGCTTCTGGAAGAAGAAGTTGATTTCATCCTGAAGCAAATGGGTATGACCGAACGCAAAGTGGATATTGATTTTGCAGTAGCGGATACAGTCGAAGTGATGGAAGGGCCATTCGCCAACTTCCAAGGCAAAGTCGAAGAAATCGACGACACGAAAGGCAAAGTCAAAGTGTCGATCGACATTTTCGGGCGTGAAACGAAAATGGAGCTCGATTTCGAGCAGGTCCAAAAAGTATAACAACGCCCCTTGCTATTTTTTTGCAATGGTGGTATCATTTCATAGGTCAGACTGCCAAAGGGCAGCATCTGTACAAACCAATTAATTCTATCAACGATAATCAAGTTGACGGACAGATATGAGTGGGAGGGGCAACCCTATTACCACATCACGGACTTAAGGAGGTGTGTTTCGTGGCTAAAAAAGTAGTTAAAGTCGTAAAATTGCAGATCCCTGCAGCAAAAGCTAACCCAGCGCCGCCAGTAGGACCGGCATTAGGTCAAGCAGGCGTCAACATCATGGGCTTCTGTAAAGAATTTAACGCGCGTACTGCTGAGCAAGCAGGACTTATTATTCCGGTTGAGATTTCGGTATTTGAAGACCGTTCATTTACATTCATTACGAAAACTCCGCCAGCTGCAGTTCTTCTAAAGAAAGCAGCAGGTATTGAATCAGGTTCAGGCGAACCGAACCGCAATAAAGTAGCGACTGTGAAACGCGACCAAGTTCGCGAAATCGCAGAAACTAAAATGCCAGATCTAAATGCCGCTTCAGTTGAAGCTGCAATGTTGATGGTTGAAGGTACTGCTCGCAGCATGGGCATTACTATCGAAGACTAATTTCAAGAAGTTGTTTTTGGATGGGTTGCGCAGTTCAACGCGAACAGCGCAGCCCTTAATCGTGGGAGGTTCAATCCGTTAGACCACAACAAGGAGGACGTTTAAAATGGCTAAAACAGGCAAAAAGCTGCAAGAAGCAGCGAAATTGATCGACCGTTCTAAGCTCTACGAAGCGAAAGAAGCTATCGAACTTGCTAAAAAAGCAAGCACAGTTAACTTTGATGCTACTGTAGAAGTCGCTTTCCGCCTAGGAATCGACACGCGTAAAAATGACCAGCAAATCCGTGGTGCAGTTGTGCTTCCAAACGGTACTGGTAAAACTCAAAGCGTTTTGGTTTTCGCTAAAGGCGACAAACTGAAAGAAGCTCAAGAAGCAGGCGCTGACTATGTCGGCGATGCTGAGTACATCCAAAAAATCCAACAAGGCTGGTTCGAATTCGACGTTATCGTCGCTACTCCGGACATGATGGGCGAAGTTGGTAAACTTGGACGCGTTCTTGGACCAAAAGGCTTGATGCCAAACCCGAAAACAGGAACTGTTACATTTGATGTAGCGAAAGCTGTTCAGGAAATCAAAGCTGGTAAAGTGGAATACCGTGCAGAAAAATCCGGTATCATTCACGCGCCGATCGGCAAAGTGTCTTTCGAAGACGACAAACTTGCTGAGAACTTGCAAGCAATCTATGACGTGATCTTGAAAGCTAAGCCATCTGCTGCTAAAGGCACGTACATGAAATCACTAAACGTAACGACTACAATGGGACCTGCCGTCAAAGTAGACCCTGCAAAAGTAGTAGTTAAATAAAATATTGACATTCTTTCACAACTTCGTTATACTGGCAAAGTTGTGAAATAACCATTTGTACCGCAGACAGTAGGGGCGGCTTGCCGCTTAATGAATCCCTGCCGAGGACATGATGAATTCAGATTCCATCTTAATTGATGCTGATTTTATGCCTCTGTTTCTGTACTGGACCAGAGGCTTTTCTTATGGACGGACGGTATGAATGACAAATCTATAGGAGGTGCCCACATGAGCAAAGCAATTGAAACGAAAAAAGTTGTTGTGCAAACAATCGCTGACAAATTTGACGCTGCAGCATCCGTTGTCGTAGTCGATTACCGCGGTTTGAACGTTGCCCAACTTACAGAACTTCGTAAACAGCTTCGTGAAGAAGGTATCGAGTTCAAAGTTTACAAAAACTCAATGACTCGCCGCGCGACAGAAGTTCACGGCCTTGAAGCGATCAACGAACACTTCACAGGACCGAACGCTATCGCATTCTCGAACGAAGACGTCGTTGCTCCTGCGCGAATCATCAACAACTTCGCAAAAGGCAACGAAGCACTAGAAATCAAAGCCGGTATCATCGAAGGCAATGTTGCATCTGCAGATGAAATGAAAGCTCTTGCTGAACTTCCATCTCGCGAAGGCCTATTGTCTATGCTACTCAGCGTACTACAAGCTCCAGTCCGCAACTTTGCTGCTACTACAAAAGCAGTTGCAGACCAAAAAGAAGAACAGGGCGCTTAATCTCTTAGCATCCTGAGCACCACAAAAAATTACCTATCATAGGAGGAAATTATAATGACACAAGAACAAATTCTAGAAGCAATCAAAGAAATGACAGTTCTTCAACTTAACGACCTAGTAAAAGCAATCGAAGACGAGTTCGGCGTAACTGCTGCTGCTCCAGTTGCTGCAGCTGCTGCTGGCGGTGCTGCTGAGGAAGAACAAACTGAGTTCGACGTAGTTCTTAACTCTGCTGGCGACCAGAAAATCAAAGTCATCAAAGTTGTTCGCGAAGTTACAGGTCTTGGCCTGAAAGAAGCGAAAGGTCTTGTTGACGAAGCTCCTAAAGCTCTTAAAGAAGGCGCTACTAAAGAAGAAGCTGAAGAAATCAAAGCTAAACTTGAAGAAGTTGGCGCTTCTGTAGAAGTTAAGTAATCTAACTAAACTATAAGAAAGAAAGCTCGTCAGTATTCACCGACGGGCTTTTTCTTCTTTTTAAATCCAATTCGGCTATAGTCTGAGATTGTATTAAGGAAGGAGTACTCCGTATGTCCCAGCATTATTATTCCAAAAATCCTCAAACCAAAAGCAATCCTCAAGAGTTGACCTACACATTGCGAGGCGAGACGTTCCGGTTTCAGACGGATTCAGGTGTTTTCAGCAAGAGTGATGTCGACTTCGGTTCGCGGCTGTTGATTGAGGCGTTTGATGAACCTGGCATAGAAGGACCCATACTCGATGTCGGTTGCGGCTATGGACCGATCGGAATGGCCATCGCCAAAGCATTCCCCCAAAGACAGGTGCATATGGTGGATGTTAACGCCAGAGCCATTGAACTCGCACAAAAAAACGCCGCTATGAACGGCGTCGAAAACATTTCAGTCTATGAAAGTGATGGGCTTTCCAGCGTAGAACACGAGGCATTTTCCGCGATTTTAACGAATCCACCAATCCGGGCAGGGAAAGAGACTGTTTTCCGGTTTTATGAAGAAGCATTCGAAAAGCTCGCGACTTCCGGATCGCTATGGGTAGTGATCCAGAAAAAACAAGGTGCCCCTTCGACGCAGGAGAAATTGCAGGAGTTGTTCGGCGAAGTCCGTGTCGCCGATAAGAAGAAAGGTTACTTTGTTTTGGAGGCCAGAAAAGTTTGACTTGACAAAACGCCTGTGATATTATAATAAAATGCAAAAAATATTATTTTGAGGTCGTTTGCCCTTTTTCGGGCAAAGCATGGCGACCAGTTTTAACTTGTGTAAACCGAAAATGAGCTCATATGCGGTCTCGTTTTCTTTTTGTCTTTTCGATATCATACACTATTTTACAGATATCGCAAAGTCCTATAATCGTTTTATTGAGGGGTGAATAAGTTGACAGGTCAACTAGTTCAGTACGGTCAGCATCGTCAACGCAGAAGTTTTTCGAGAATCAGTGAAGTTCTAGATCTCCCGAATCTGATTGAGATCCAATCGTCTTCTTACGAATGGTTCTTAGAAGAAGGTCTCCGTGAAATGTTCCGCGACATTTCACCAATCGAAGATTTCACAGGAAACCTTTCCTTGGAATTCGTCGATTACAGCCTAGCGGATCCTAAGTACCCGGTTGATGAATCGAAAGAACGGGACGTTACTTACGCAGCGCCACTCCGCGTAAAAGTGCGTCTTCACAACAAAGAAACGGATGAAGTGAAAGAACAGGATGTCTTTATGGGCGATTTCCCACTAATGACAGAAACTGGTACTTTCGTCATCAACGGCGCAGAGCGCGTCATCGTTTCGCAATTAGTACGCTCACCAAGCGTCTATTTCCACGACAAGACAGATAAAAACGGCAAACGAGGTTTTGGTGCTACTGTCATTCCGAACCGTGGGGCATGGCTCGAGTATGAGACCGATGCAAAAGATGTCGTATATGTCCGGATCGACCGCACACGTAAATTACCGGTGACGGTGCTTTTGCGTGCGCTAGGATTCGGAACTGATCAAGAAATCATCGAATTGCTTGGCGACAACGAATATTTGCAGAACACATTGGAAAAAGATAACACCGAAAACACTGAAAAAGCGCTTCTTGAAATTTATGAACGCTTACGCCCTGGAGAGCCACCGACAGTAGAGAGCGCTAAAAGCTTACTTTATTCACGTTTCTTCGACCCAAAACGCTACGATTTGGCAAATGTCGGCCGCTACAAAATGAACAAGAAGCTTCATATCAAAAACCGCCTCTTCAACCAGACGATTGCAGAAACACTTGTCGATCCTGAAACAGGCGAAATTTTAGTAGAAGCTGGAACTGTTATTGACCGCCGTGTCCTTGACCGCTTGATCCCTAATTTGGAGAATGGCGTTGGTTTCCATACCGTTTCCCAAGCTGGAGGCGTGCTTGAAGACGACGTAACACTTCAATCCATTAAAATCTATGCGCCAAATGACGATGAGCAAAAAGAAATCACCGTCATCAGCAATGCATATATCGAAGATAAAATTAAAAATGTAACGCCTGCTGATATCATCTCGTCTATCAGCTACTTCTTCAACTTGCTGCATGGCGTCGGCAACACAGATGATATTGACCATCTAGGTAACCGCCGTCTGCGTTCAGTTGGCGAACTTCTACAGAACCAATTCCGTATCGGGTTGTCCCGTATGGAACGCGTAGTGCGCGAGCGTATGTCGATCAACGACACGCAATCGATCGTACCTCAGCAATTGATCAATATCCGTCCGGTTATTGCATCGATTAAAGAGTTCTTCGGCAGCTCCCAATTGTCCCAGTTCATGGACCAAACAAACCCGCTCGCTGAATTGACGCATAAACGCCGCCTATCTGCACTTGGGCCCGGTGGATTAACGCGTGAACGTGCCGGCTTCGAAGTCCGTGACGTTCACTATTCCCATTATGGCCGTATGTGTCCGATTGAAACACCCGAGGGCCCGAACATTGGCTTGATCAACACATTATCGACTTTTGCGAAAGTGAACAAATTCGGCTTTATCGAAACGCCTTATCGCCGAGTAGACCCAGAAACCGGAAGAGTGACTGATCAAATCGATTACTTAACGGCTGATGAAGAAGATAATTATGTAGTCGCTCAGGCGAACTCAAGGTTAAATAAAGACGGTTCATTCGTCGAAGAAGAAGTAGTTGCCCGTTTCCGCGGTGAAAACACAGTTTATAACCGCTCAAGCATCGATTACATGGATGTTTCTCCGAAACAAGTCGTATCGGTTGCGACAGCGTGTATTCCTTTCCTTGAAAATGATGACTCCAACCGCGCTTTGATGGGAGCGAACATGCAGCGTCAAGCTGTTCCTCTTTTGAACCCGGAAGCTCCGTTTGTCGGAACAGGCATGGAGCATCTTGCGGCACGTGATTCAGGTGCTGCCGTAATCGCGAAGCATGGCGGAATTGTTGAATTCGTTGAAGCGAAAGAGATTCGGGTTCGCCGCATCGAAAACGTAGAAGGCAATGAAGTTAAAGGCGACGTAGATACTTATCGCCTGCAGAAATTCATTCGTTCAAACCAAGGTACCAGCTATAACCAGCGCCCGATTGTCAAAGTCGGCGATCGTGTAGAAAAACGCGATATCCTGGCTGATGGACCTTCAATGGAACGCGGTGAAATGGCGCTTGGCCGTAACGTACTTGTCGGATTCATGACTTGGGACGGCTTTAACTATGAGGATGCGATCATCATGAGTGAGCGTCTCGTTAAAGATGATGTCTACACGTCGATCCACATCGAAGAATACGAATCAGATTCCCGTGATACAAAGCTCGGGCCTGAAGAAATCACGCGTGATATTCCAAACGTCGGCGAAGATGCTTTGCGCAACTTGGACGACCGCGGCATCATCCGTGTCGGTGCTGAAGTGAAAGACGGCGACATCCTAGTCGGTAAAGTAACGCCTAAAGGGGTTACAGAACTGACAGCAGAAGAACGCCTGCTCCATGCAATCTTCGGTGAAAAAGCTCGTGAAGTACGCGATACTTCCTTGCGTGTGCCTCACGGTGCAGGCGGGATCGTGCTTGATGTGAAAATCTTCAACCGTGAAGACGGCGACGAATTGCCGCCGGGCGTTAACCAATTGGTACGTGCTTATATTGTCCAAAAACGGAAAATCTCCGTCGGGGACAAAATGGCCGGACGCCACGGGAACAAAGGTGTTATTTCCCGCATTTTGCCGGAAGAAGATATGCCGTTCATGCCTGATGGCACTCCAATCGATATCATGTTGAACCCACTCGGCGTTCCGTCCCGTATGAACATCGGACAGGTTCTTGAACTTCACCTAGGCATGGCTTCCCGTTCTCTTGGCCTTCACATGGCCTCAGCGGTATTCGATGGAGCCAACGAAGAAGATGTCTGGGAAACGATGGAAGAATCAGGTATGCCGCGTGACGGGAAAACCATTCTTTATGATGGCCGTTCCGGTGAACCATTCGATAACCGTGTATCTGTCGGGATCATGTATATGATCAAACTGGCGCATATGGTCGACGATAAACTCCATGCCCGTTCAACTGGACCTTATTCACTCGTTACACAACAACCGCTCGGCGGTAAAGCGCAATTTGGCGGTCAGCGCTTCGGGGAGATGGAAGTGTGGGCACTAGAAGCATATGGTGCAGCACATACACTCCAAGAAATCCTGACAGTCAAATCCGATGATGTCGTCGGTCGTGTCAAAACTTATGAAGCCATTGTCAAAGGCGAAAGTGTTCCAGAACCAAGTGTTCCAGAATCATTCAAAGTATTGATCAAAGAACTTCAAAGTTTAGGCATGGACGTCAAAATGCTGACAATCGATGATGAAGAAATCGAATTGCGCGATTTGGATGAGGAAGACGAACTGCAACCTGCAGATTCACTGAATATCCTGCCGATCGCTGATGAAGAATCCACAGTTGGAACGATTGACTAAAGTGTATATAGAAGAAACCGTCTGGCATTTTGTCGGACGGTCACTCATTGATCTAGCCATTACCGAGGAAGAGCCGCACAGAAACTCGAGACAAAAGGGAGGTAGGCTCCTTGATAGATGTAAATAATTTTGAGTATATGAAAATCGGATTAGCATCACCCGATAAAATCCGCTCATGGTCCTATGGGGAAGTCAAAAAACCAGAAACAATCAACTACCGTACACTAAAACCTGAGAAAGACGGCTTGTTTTGTGAACGTATTTTCGGTCCTACAAAAGACTGGGAATGCCATTGCGGAAAATACAAGCGCGTCCGTTATAAAGGTGTCGTCTGTGATCGTTGCGGCGTCGAAGTAACCCGTTCAAAAGTGCGCCGCGAGCGCATGGGGCACATCGAGCTTGCAGCACCGGTTTCCCATATTTGGTATTTCAAAGGCATTCCAAGCCGTATGGGCCTTATCTTGGATATGTCCCCACGTTCTTTGGAAGAAGTCATCTACTTTGCTTCTTACGTAGTGATCGACCCGGCGGATACGCCGCTCGAGAAAAAACAATTGCTCTCCGAAAAAGAATATCGGGCATATCGCGATAAATTCGGCAAAAAATTCCAAGCAGCGATGGGTGCTGAGGCAATTAAACGCCTGCTTCAGGAAATCGATTTGGAACGTGAAACCGATGCTTTAAAAGAAGAGCTTAAATCTGCTCAAGGTCAGCGCCGTACACGTGCGATTAAACGCCTTGAAGTAGTGGAGTCTTTCCGTAACTCTGGAAACAACCCGGATTGGATGATTTTGGATGTTCTTCCTGTCATCCCGCCGGAATTGCGTCCGATGGTTCAGCTTGACGGTGGCCGTTTTGCGACTTCCGACTTGAACGACCTTTACCGCCGTGTCATCAACCGCAACAACCGCCTCAAGCGTTTGCTTGACCTTGGTGCGCCAAGCATCATCGTCCAGAACGAAAAACGCATGCTTCAAGAAGCGGTCGATGCATTGATTGACAACGGTCGTCGCGGCCGTCCGGTTACAGGTCCTGGTAACCGTCCATTGAAATCTCTTTCTCACATGTTGAAAGGGAAACAAGGACGCTTCCGCCAGAACTTGCTCGGAAAACGTGTCGATTACTCCGGACGTTCTGTAATCGTCGTCGGACCGAACTTGAAAATGTACCAATGTGGCCTGCCTAAAGGCATGGCGATTGAACTCTTCAAGCCGTTCGTTATGAAAGAATTGGTTGAACGCGGACTTGCTCATAACATCAAGAGCGCGAAGCGTAAAATCGAGCGTCTCCATTCGGAAGTTTGGGACGTACTGGAAGATGTCATCAAGGAGCATCCGGTTCTTTTGAACCGCGCACCGACGCTTCACAGACTCGGTATTCAAGCATTTGAACCGACACTCGTTGAAGGTAAGGCAATCCGCCTTCACCCGCTCGTTTGTACAGCTTATAACGCTGACTTTGATGGTGACCAAATGGCTGTTCACGTACCGCTTTCATCTGAGGCACAAGCGGAAGCCCGCCTTCTTATGCTTGCAGCACAGAACATCTTGAACCCGAAAGATGGTAAACCGGTCGTAACGCCTTCTCAGGATATGGTTCTAGGAAACTACTACTTGACGCTTGAGCGCAAAGGCGCGACAGGCGAAGGGGCTACGTTCTCCGGACCGGAAGAAGTGCTGATCGCATACCAAACTGGGCATGTGCACTTGCACACGCGCATTGCGGTTCAAGCCGGCTCTGTCAACAACCCGACATTTACGGAAGAACAAAACAAAATGCTTCTTTTGACTACGGTCGGAAAAGTGATTTTCAATGAAATTCTTCCGAAATCGTTCCCGTATATCAACGAACCGACGGATTACAACCTGCAAGTGGAAACACCTGCGAAATACTTTGCGCCAACTACGACAGATGTTCGCAAATATTTCAAAGAGGCAGAGCTTGTAACGCCGTTCAAAAAGAAAATCCTCGGCGAGATCATTGCCGAAGTGTTCAAGCGTTTCCATATTACGGAAACTTCGCGGATGCTCGATCGCATGAAGAGCCTTGGGTTTAAATATTCAACACAAGCTGGTATTACAGTTGGTGTTGCAGATATTGTTGTTTTGCCGGATAAAGGCGAAATACTCGTAGAAGCTCAAGATAATGTAGATAAAGTGATGAAGCAATTCCGCCGTGGTCTAATTACGGAAGAAGAACGCTACACACGTGTAATCTCTTACTGGAGCAATGCAAAAGATGTCATTCAGGAAAAACTGATGGCGTCACTTGATACATTGAACCCGATCTACATGATGAGTGATTCCGGTGCGCGTGGTAACGCGTCCAACTTCACGCAACTTGCAGGTATGCGCGGACTCATGGCCAACCCGGCCGGCCGCATTATTGAACTTCCGATCAAATCTTCTTTCCGTGAAGGTTTGACGGTACTCGAATACTTCATCTCGACTCACGGTGCACGTAAAGGTCTTGCCGATACAGCACTGAAAACAGCTGACTCCGGTTATTTGACTCGCCGTCTTGTCGATGTTGCACAAGATGCGATTGTGCGCGAAAATGATTGCGGCACAGACCGCGGCCTACTTGTAGGTGCACTCATGGAAGGCACGGAAGTCATCGAAGAGCTTGAAGAACGGATTGTCGGCCGTCACGCTAAGAAAACGGTCCGTCACCCGGAAACAAAAGAAGTTATAGTGGAGAGAGATGCACTAATCACACAAGATTTGGCCCGTCTCGTTATCGAATCCGGTCTTAAAGAAGTGACAATCCGCTCTGCGTTTACTTGTAATACAAAACACGGCATTTGCAAAAAGTGCTACGGTACGAACCTTGCAACTGGCGACGAAGTGGAAGTCGGCGAAGCAGTCGGAATCATCGCTGCCCAGTCAATCGGTGAGCCAGGTACACAGCTTACGATGCGTACGTTCCACACAGGCGGTGTAGCAGGAGACGATATCACACAAGGTTTGCCTCGTATCCAAGAGATCTTCGAATCAAGAAATCCGAAAGGCCAAGCAGTAATTTCTGAAATCACTGGTACTATCACAGAGATTGAAGAGATTCGAGAAGGCCAGAAAGAAGTGACGATTCAAGGCGATGTGGAAACACGCAAATACTTGGCACCTTACAATGCACGTTTGAAAGTTCAAGTAGATGATACGATTAAGCGCGGTGAAGTGCTGACAGATGGTTCTATTGATCCGAAGCAATTGCTTCAAGTCAAAGAAGTTCAATCTGTTCAATTGTATCTATTGAAAGAAGTTCAAAAAGTTTACCGCATGCAAGGGGTAGAAATCGGCGATAAGCACGTTGAAGTTATGGTCCGTCAGATGTTCCGTAAAGTCCGTGTCATCGAAGCCGGCGATACTGACTTGTTGCCAGGTTCTCTTCTTGACATTCACCAGTTCACAGAAGCGAATGAAAAAGCAGTGCTTGCAGGAAATATGCCGGCAACTAGCCGACCTGTCATTCTCGGGATTACAAAAGCTTCCCTTGAAACAGAATCATTCCTATCTGCTGCGTCCTTCCAAGAAACGACCCGTGTCCTTACAGATGCGGCGATTAAAGGGAAACGCGATGAGCTTCTTGGCCTTAAAGAGAATGTCATCATCGGGAAACTGGTTCCAGCAGGGACTGGAATGCAGCGTTACCGTCAGATTGAAATCGAGCAAAGCGAAAAAGCCCAGCGAGAAGAAATCGTCGGAAGCGAATCCTAAGCTGAAAAATGACCCCGGAGCGCCAATAGCGCCCCGGGGACTTTTTTTAAAGTTGCGGTTGACAGTCGTGTGAAAGAGATGATAGTATATTAAAGGTTGATGATTATCGATCTCTGCATGTCGGGAGGATGATCGTCAGGTACTAAGCAAAACAGTAAAAGCGTTCAGCTTTGCTGGATGTAGCCATTATGGCATTACTGGATATCGGTTTTTGTGTGAAATCACAAAGACTTTGTTTTTTACCCAAAAATGAACCACCTGGATATGTGGTATTAGAACACCTTTTGAGAGGAGGAAAAAATCGATGCCTACTATTAACCAATTGGTTAACAAGCCTCGTAAACCGAAAAGCACGAAATCAGGCTCACCAGCGTTGAACAAGGGGTATAACAGCTTCAAAAAGTCTCAGACTGATTTGAGCTCTCCACAAAAACGCGGCGTCTGCACACGTGTTGGTACAATGACACCGAAAAAACCAAACTCCGCATTGCGTAAATATGCGCGTGTACGTTTGACAAACCAAATTGAGGTCAATGCATACATTCCTGGTGAAGGTCACAACCTTCAAGAGCACAGTGTTGTTCTTATCCGCGGCGGACGCGTGAAAGACCTTCCGGGTGTACGTTACCATATCGTACGTGGCGCACTTGATACTGCTGGAGTAAACGGCCGTATGCAAGGACGTTCTAAGTATGGAACAAAACGCCCTAAAGCAAAAAAATAATCCCAGAATAAATTTAACGATAACTTTCGTTGAAAGGAGGAACATACATGCCTCGTAAAGGTCCTGTAGCTAAACGTGACGTGTTGCCAGATCCGATTTATAGCTCGAAATTGGTAACTCGTTTGATTAACAAATTGATGGTTGACGGAAAAAGAGGTACTTCACAAAAGATCCTCTACGGTGCGTTCGAACTAATTAAAGAACGCAGCGGGAAAGATCCGATCGAAGTATTCGAACAAGCTTTGGAAAACATCATGCCAGTTCTTGAAGTTCGCGCACGCCGTGTTGGTGGAGCTAACTATCAAGTACCAGTTGAAGTTCGTCCAGAACGCCGTACGACTCTTGGACTTCGCTACCTAGTAAACTACTCACGTCTTCGTGGGGAGAAAACTATGGAAGAGCGTCTTGCTAACGAAATCCTAGATGCTGCCAACAACACTGGTGCTTCCGTCAAAAAACGTGAAGATATCCACAAAATGGCAGAAGCCAACAAAGCATTTGCTCATTACCGCTGGTAAATTCTTGCGAAACTTAAAATCTTATTTCGAGACGGAAGGAGAAAGACCATATGCCTAGAGAGTTCTCCTTAGACCATACACGTAATATCGGAATCATGGCTCACATCGATGCCGGTAAAACGACTACTACGGAGCGTATTTTGTATTACACAGGCCGTATCCACAAAATCGGCGAAACGCACGAAGGTGCTTCTCAGATGGACTGGATGGAGCAGGAGCAAGAGCGTGGAATCACGATCACATCTGCTGCGACAACAGCTTCATGGGAAGGCCACCGCGTTAACATCATCGATACTCCTGGACACGTAGACTTCACTGTAGAAGTTGAACGTTCACTGCGTGTACTTGATGGTGCTGTAACGGTTCTCGATGCCCAATCAGGCGTTGAGCCACAAACAGAAACTGTATGGCGTCAAGCGACAACATACGGAGTACCGCGTCTTGTATTCATTAACAAAATGGATAAAATCGGCGCAGACTTCCTGTATTCAGTAGGCACATTGCACGATCGCCTGCAAGCTAACGCACACCCGATTCAATTGCCAATCGGCGCAGAAGACGAGTTCTCAGGGATCATTGACCTTGTAAACATGAACGCGCGCTTCTATGCGAACGATTTGGGAACTGAAATCACTGAAGGGGAAATTCCTGAAGAGTACAAAGAGCTTGCTGACGAATGGCACACGAAACTAGTCGAAGGCGTTGCTGAGCTTGATGAAGACTTGATGGAAAAATACCTTGGCGGTGAAGAAATCACTGTTGATGAACTTAAAGCTGCTATCCGTAAAGGAACGCTTGACGTTGAGTTCTACCCAGTAGTTTGCGGAACTGCTTTCAAAAACAAAGGGGTTCAATTGATGCTTGATGCAGTAATTGACTACCTACCATCTCCACTAGATGTACCGCCAATGACAGCTCTACGTCCGGATTCAGACGAAGAAGTATTGCGTAGAGCATCTGAAGACGAACCTTTCTCTGCTCTGGCATTTAAAGTAATGACAGACCCATATGTAGGGAAATTGACGTTCTTCCGTGTTTACTCGGGTACTTTGAAATCTGGTTCGTACGTACAAAACTCTTCAAAAGGCAAGCGTGAGCGCGTAGGACGTATCCTGCAAATGCACGCCAACTCCCGCGAAGAGATCGCTGAAGTATATTGCGGGGATATCGCTGCTGCGATCGGCCTAAAAGATACTTCTACAGGCGATACGCTGTGCGACGAAAAAGATCAAGTAATCCTTGAGCGCATGGTCTTCCCGGAACCGGTTATCTCACTTTCAGTAGAGCCGAAATCCAAAGCGGACCAGGACAAGATGGGACAAGCCCTTGCGAAATTGCAAGAAGAAGACCCAACTTTCCGTGCGCATACAGACCAGGAAACTGGTCAAACGATCATCGCGGGTATGGGTGAGCTTCACCTTGATATCCTAGTTGACCGTATGAGACGCGAATTCAACGTTGAAGCAAACGTCGGAGCTCCTCAGGTATCTTACCGTGAGACATTCCGCCAGTCTGCAAAAGTTGAAGGGAAGTTCGTACGTCAATCCGGTGGCCGTGGTCAGTTCGGACACGTTTGGATCGAATTCTCTCCAAACGAAGAAGGCGCTGGCTTTGAGTTCGAAAATGGAATTGTCGGTGGTGTTGTTCCGCGTGAATACATCCCAGCAGTTGAAGCGGGTCTTCGCGACTCTCTTGATAACGGTGTTGTTGCCGGTTATCCATTGGTCGACATTAAAGCACGTTTGTTCGACGGATCTTACCATGATGTTGACTCCAACGAAATGGCGTTTAAAGTAGCTGCTTCTATGGCACTGAAAAACGCTGTATCGAAAGTTAACCCGGTAATTCTTGAGCCGATCATGAAAGTTGAAATTGTAATCCCTGAGGAATACCTTGGCGATATCATGGGCGACGTTACGTCACGCCGTGGACGCGTAGAAGGTATGGACGCTCGCGGAAACGCACAAGTTGTCCGTTCAATGGTTCCACTTTCTGAAATGTTCGGTTATGCAACAAACTTGCGTTCAAACACGCAAGGACGCGGTGTGTTCTCTATGCACTTCGACCACTACGAAGAAGTGCCGAAATCCATCGCTGAAGACATTATCAAAAAAAATAAAGGCCAATAATTGAATTTTGGTCTTTAATCAAGTATAAATAGTTTGTATGCCCAATCTGCATTTTTCTGCAGCCTGGGCCATCAAACTACTACTACTATTAACTTATATTCTGAGGAGGATTTTCTAATGGGTAAAGCTAAATTTGACCGTTCTAAAACACACGCTAACATTGGTACAATCGGACACGTTGACCATGGTAAAACAACTTTGACTGCAGCAATCGCTACAGTTCTTGCTAGAGCATCAGGCGGGGAAGCTCGTTCTTATGACCAAATCGATAACGCACCTGAAGAAAAAGAGCGCGGTATCACAATCAACACTTCTCACGTTGAGTACGAAACTGAAACACGCCACTATGCACACGTTGACTGCCCAGGTCACGCTGACTATGTTAAAAACATGATCACTGGTGCTGCACAAATGGACGGCGGGATCCTAGTAGTATCTGCTGCTGACGGCCCAATGCCACAAACTCGTGAGCACATCTTGCTTTCACGTCAAGTAGGCGTACCTTACCTTGTAGTATTCATGAACAAATGCGACATGGTAGACGACGAAGAGCTTCTTGAGCTAGTTGAAATGGAAGTTCGCGACCTATTGTCTGAATATGACTTCCCTGGCGACGACATCCCAGTCATCAAAGGTTCTGCACTTAAAGCTCTTGAAGGCGAACCAGAATGGGAAGAAAAAATTCTTGAGTTGATGGCTGCTGTTGATGAGTACATCCCAACTCCAGAACGCGACACTGACAAGCCATTCATGATGCCAGTTGAGGACGTATTCTCAATCACTGGCCGTGGTACAGTTGCAACTGGCCGTGTTGAGCGTGGACAGATCAAAGTCGGCGACAACGTTGACATCATCGGTCTTACTGAAGAGCCAAAATCTACAACTGTTACAGGTGTAGAAATGTTCCGCAAATTGCTTGACTATGCTGAAGCTGGCGACAACATCGGCGCACTTCTTCGCGGGATCTCTCGTGACGACGTTCAGCGTGGACAAGTTCTTGCTAAACCAGGCACAATCACTCCACACACAAACTTCAAAGCTGAAGTTTATGTTCTTTCAAAAGAAGAGGGTGGACGTCACACTCCATTCTTCACAAACTACCGTCCGCAGTTCTACTTCCGTACAACTGACGTAACTGGCGTTTGTAACCTTCCTGAAGGAGTAGAAATGGTTATGCCTGGCGACAACATCGAAATGGATGTTGAGCTTATCTCACCAATCGCTCTTGAAGAAGGAACTAAGTTCTCTATCCGTGAGGGTGGACGTACTGTAGGCGCTGGCGTTGTAGCTTCTATCCAGAAGTAATTCGCTTTTGCCTAAATCCCCTAACTCCTAATGAGTTAGGGGATTTTTTTGCGTTCTTTTTTAAATAAAAATGAACATTTTATGACGATGTTGTCGCATCAGAAAAGTTCAAGGCTGTTCGATCTGTACTTGCGCCCAGTGGATTCTTCGGTAAAAAGAGTAGTGGATTACTAAGTTCCTCGCTTTTTTATACGCAATATATCGCATTCCTATAGAATATTCAAACTTTTTTAAAAACATTTCAAACCGTGCTACGACAACAATGTAAACGGATACAAATGATTTAAATGTTCAGAATTAGCAAAAAAATCTCATTTTGTTTGTTGACACCCTTCGGAATAGGCGATATGATAGCAACAATTTAACAGAACAAAGCATTTGCACGGTAAATCCCCATAAAAAATTTCGGAGAAAGAAGTGGACATCATGACTGAACAAGTAATCTATATGAATGGTGAATTTGTAAAAAAAGAAGATGCCAAGGTTTCAGTTTATGATCATGGCTTCCTATATGGCGACGGAGTCTTCGAAGGCATTCGTTCATACAACGGAAATGTCTTTCGCTTAGAAGAACACCTTGAACGCCTTTACGATTCGGCTAAATCAGTGATGCTTGAAATTCCGCACACTTTCGAAGAAATGACCCAGCTGGTCGTGGAAACGCTCCGGCAAAACAAATTGAAAGATGCTTACATCCGCCTAGTCGTTTCACGAGGCGTTGGAAATTTAGGGCTCGATCCATTCAGCTGTGCTGAACCGAATGTTATCGTCATCGCAGAGCCGCTTTCTTTATTCCCGAAAGCTTTATACGACAGCGGCATTGAAATCGTCTCGGTTGCTTCAAGAAGAAGCCGCTCAGACGTCCTTAGCCCGAAAGTGAAGTCACTCAACTATATGAACAACATTCTAGTGAAAATCGAAGCAAGCCTGGCTGGTGTTTCCGAAGCGCTTATGCTGAACGATCAAGGCTACGTGGCTGAAGGGTCGGCTGATAATATCTTCATCGTCCGCAAAAACAAATTGCTGACGCCTCCCGGATATGTGGGAGCACTTGAAGGGATTACGCGAAACGCCATCATGGAGGTCGCAGCTGAAAAAGGTTACCAAATGGAAGAGGGCGTCTTCACCAGACACGATGTCTATGTGGCAGACGAAGTATTCCTGACAGGAACGGCAGCAGAAGTCATCGCCGTCATCAAAGTGGATGGACGCGTTATCGGCGACGGCAAGCCAGGGCCTGTCACCAATGATCTTCTCGAAGCATTCCGCGAGCTGGTGCAGCAAGACGGCGTTAAAGTGTATAACGAAGAACATCTAAACGTAGTATAAATTCATATGATCAATTCAATGACGAGGTTAAAGCAAATGGAATACAGCATTCACAGAGAGCCGGGGCGGTGGAAGCCGGCAATGCTGCCAGATGCGACATCCCCTCTGAGTGGAATGCTGAACGGCTTCGGCCTTCTAGGTGTTCCCGGTGACTGCAAGCTACGGGTTATCGTTATCAACGGATAAGCAATTATCCAAGAGGCTGCAAATCGCAGTGAAATAGGGTGGTACCATGAAGCTTTTTCATCCCTATGCAAAGAAGGTGTCTTCTTTGTGTAGGGATGAAAAAGCTTTTTCATTTGCTACTTCCGAAGACTTAAGAAGAAGGAGGCGGAAAGATTGGGAGTAAACGTAAAGGTCAGAGAAGAACTCAAACAAGGATTATCCGGCAGCGGGGCAGACGTATTAATTCAATCATTGAAACAGCAGGGTGTTGAGATCATTTTTGGCTACCCAGGAGGTGCGGTTCTGCCAATCTACGATGCTTTGCATCGAAACCCGATCCGCCACATACTAGCTAGGCACGAACAAGGCGCGATCCATGCAGCGGAAGGCTACGCCAGAGTTTCCGGAAAAGCAGGAGTGGTCATTGCAACGTCCGGGCCGGGAGCGACGAACCTGGTCACCGGGATTGCGGATGCCATGCTCGATTCATTGCCGCTCGTCATCTTCACCGGGCAAGTTGCTACATCGGTTATCGGAACAGATGCGTTCCAGGAAGCGGACATCGTCAGCATCACCCAACCGATCACGAAACATAATTACCAGGTGAAAAAAGCGGAAGACTTGCCACGGATCATCAAGGAGGCATTCTTCATCGCTTCGACAGGGCGCCCGGGACCGGTCGTCGTCGATATCCCGAAAGATGTATCCACGATGCTGTTCGCTGGACGTGAAGAACAAGCGGATGCGGATGTTTACTTGCCAGGCTATCAACCGACCATCTCGCCGAATTATCTGCAGATCCAAAAGGCAGTTCAATTGCTGTCTAAAGCGAAAAAGCCTGTGATTCTTGCCGGTGCTGGGGTATTGGCAGCGAGAGCTTCCGAAGAGCTTCAAGCATTTGCGGAACATCATCAAATCCCGATTGTGAACACATTGCTTGGGCTTGGAACAGTCGGTGGCAATCATGAATTGTTCCTCGGCATGGGAGGCATGCACGGAACGTACGCAGCGAACACGGCGATTTGCGAATGCGATGTCTTGCTGAATATCGGAGCCCGCTTTGACGACAGGCTCACTGGTAACTTGGCGTCATTCGCACCGAATGCGGAAGTCATCCATATCGATATCGACCCTGCTGAAATCGGGAAGAACGTCCCGACAGCCATCCCGATCGTGTCGGATGCCAAAGCGGCATTGGTCGAGCTTTTGAAAAGCAATTTCGAAAGCCCGAACACAGAAGAATGGCGCGGCAAGCTCAATGCATACCAAGAAGCTTATCCGCTTCAATACCACCAAAAAGAACGTGTTGGCATCATGCCACAACAAGCGGTCGAATTGATCCACCGTTTGACCGGCGGCGATGCCATCGTGACGACGGATGTCGGCCAGCATCAAATGTGGACAGCTCAGTATTACCGCTTTAATAACCCGCATAACTGGGTTACATCCGGGGGGCTTGGAACAATGGGCTTCGGCTTCCCGGCAGCAATCGGGGCGAAATTCGCAAGACCGGAAGAAACGGTTGTAGCAGTCGTCGGCGATGCCGGTTTCCAGATGACGATGCAGGAATTGTCGCTATTGCAGGAATACCGGTTGCCAGTGAAAATTGTCATCCTAAACAACCAAAGCCTCGGGATGGTTCGCCAGTGGCAGGAAACTTTCTACGAAGAACGCTATTCCCAATCGATGATGCCGGTGCAGCCCGATTTCGTTAAACTGGCGGCCGCTTATGATCTCGACGGCTATAAGGTCGAAACGATGGAAGAAGCGGAAGAAGTGTTCAAAAAAGCGTTTGAATCAGATGGCCCAGCGCTCATTGATTGCCGGGTAATCCAGCTCGAATGTGTCTACCCGATGGTGGCGCCAGGCAAAGGGCTCAACGAAATGATCGGAGTGAAAGGCGAATGAAGCGAGTAATCACAACGACGGTAATCAACCAGAGCGGCGTCTTGAACCGAGTGACCGGCCTGTTGATGAAACGCCAATTCAATATTGAAAGCATTTCAGTCGGACATACCGAGCAAGCAGGGATTTCCAAAATGACCTTTGTCGTCAATGTGGAGGATGAACGTAAACTCGAACAATTGCTGAAGCAGCTGCAAAAGCAAATCGACGTCCTGAAAGTGAATGACATTACCGATAAGGCGATGGTCATGCGGGAGCTTGCATTGATCAAAGTGGTCGCACCACCTGCAGCGCGCAGCGAGATTTACAGCATTGTCGAACCGTTCCGTGCGACAGTGGTCGATATGAGCAAAAACGTCACCACATTCCAAGTGACAGGCGACCCTGAAAAAATAGAAGCCTTCATCGATTTGATGAAACCATACGGCATCAAAGAATTAACAAGAACCGGGGTATCCGCTTTTGTCAGAGAAACGCAAAAAGCCCATACACCGCAATTGAACATCCTATAAATATAAAACCCCAAACCCGAGGAGGAAATTAAAAATGGCAAAAATGTATTATAACCAAGACGTAAACGACCAGGCATTAAAAGGACAGACAATCGCGGTGATCGGCTACGGTTCACAAGGACATGCCCATGCACAAAACTTAAATGATTCTGGATTCAAAGTAGTGGTCGGCGTAAGACCCGGCAAATCATTCGACCAGGCAAAAGCAGATGGCCTGGAAGTAGCGACAGTAGCGGAAGCGGCAAAAGCTGGCGACGTCATCATGGTATTGGTGCCGGATGAGCGCCAGACGCAAATCTACGAAGAGTCGATCAAGCCGAATCTAACGGCTGGAAAATCACTCGTCTTCGCACACGGATTCAATGTTCATTTCAACCAAATCGTGCCGCCGAAAGATGTAGACGTGTTCCTTGTTGCCCCTAAAGGGCCGGGACATCTCGTCCGCAGAACTTTCGAAGCAGGAGCAGGCGTACCGGCGTTGTTCGCGGTACATCAAGATGTATCCGGAAATGCGAAAGATACGGCTTTAGCCTACGCAAAAGGCGTCGGCGCTGCCCGTGCCGGAATCTTGGAGACAACGTTCAAGGAAGAAACAGAAACGGACCTATTCGGTGAACAAGCCGTTCTTTGCGGCGGGGTGACTTCACTCGTCAAAGCCGGATTTGAAACTTTAGTGGAAGCGGGCTACCAGCCGGAACTAGCATACTTCGAATGCTTGCATGAACTGAAATTGATCGTCGACTTGATGTACGAAGGCGGCATGTCCGGCATGCGCTACTCGATCTCCGATACAGCACAATGGGGTGATTTTGTATCCGGCCCGCGCATTGTCGATGCCGATACAAAAGCCCGCATGAAAGATGTACTGACGGATATCCAAACCGGCAAATTCGCCAAAGGCTGGTTGCTTGAGAACCAATTGAACCGTCCGGAATTCACGGCGATCGAAAACGCCGAAGCGGAGCACCAAATCGAACAAGTCGGTCGTGAATTGCGCGCCATGATGCCATTCGTCAATGAAAACAAAAAACCAAAAGAGGTGGTCACTAATGTCACAAATTGATATTTTCGATACGACACTACGGGACGGAGAACAGTCGGCCGGGATCAACTTGAATACAGCAGAGAAAATCGAAATCGCCCGCCAGCTCGAACGTCTAGGCGTGACGATTATCGAATCGGGGTTCCCGGCTTCATCGCCAGGAGACTTCGACGCAGTGCAGCGGATAGCCGGAACGGTGAAGAACTCTATCGTAACGGGCTTGTCACGCTCCATGAAAGCGGATATCGATCGGACATGGGAGGCCTTGAAGGGAGCGGAACAGCCGCATATCCACATCTTCTTGGCAACGTCCCCCATCCATATGGAACATAAATTGATGAAAACACCGGAGCAGGTCGTCGACATCGCTGTCGAATCTGTCCGGTATGCGAAAAAATTCTTCCCGCTCGTCCAGTGGTCAGCAGAAGATGCTTCCCGCTCTGACCCTGAATTCTTGGCATACATCATCAAGAAAGTCATCGAAGCAGGTGCTACGACAGTCAATTTGCCGGATACAGTCGGTTATGCGACGCCAGAAGAATATGGTGCGATGTTCCGCTATATGACGGAAAACGTGCCAGGCATCGAAAACGTCAAGCTTTCGGCGCATTGCCATAACGATCTGGGCATGGCGACAGCGAACACGCTCGCGGCGATTGAAAACGGCGCGACGCAAGTCGAAGGCACGATCAACGGCATCGGTGAACGGGCAGGAAACGTCGCTTTGGAAGAAATTGCGGTGGCGCTCCATATCCGCAAGCAATTCTATGAAATCGAGACGGGCATCAATTTGAACGAGATCAAGCGCTCGAGCCAATTGGTCAGCCAATTGACCGGCAGCATCATCCAGCCGAATAAAGCAGTCGTCGGAAAGAACGCCTTCGCGCATGAATCAGGCATCCACCAGGACGGCATGCTGAAAAATCCGCTGACTTATGAAATCATCACACCGGAGTTGATCGGCGATGCGGCGACAGAGCTGGTCATGGGCAAACATTCAGGCAGACACGCTTTCCGCGACCGTGCGGTGAAGATGGGCTTCGAGTTGCCTGACGCTAAATTGAATGAAGCGTTCATCGAATTCAAGAAGCTGGCCGACCGCAAAAAACAGATCACGGAAGACGATTTGTTCGTCTTGTTGACCGACCAGCAAATCAATGACACCGAAACACCAATTTATGAACTTGAAAGCGTGCAGGTACAATACGGCACGGCGAACATCCCGACGGCCACAGCATCCGCTATCGGCCCGGACGGCACCGCAATCCACGAAGCGGCAACCGGATCCGGTTCAGTCGAAGCGATATTCAATACACTTGAACGCATCGTCGAAGGAAAAGTGCATATCCTGGACTATCGTGTGACATCCATCGGCAAAGGCCGCGATGCACTCGGTGAAGCTGTCATCAATATGAGCTATGACGGGGAGACCGTGACAGGCCGCGACGTCGCACAAGACGTTTTGGAAGCGACCGCGAAAGCTTATTTCAATGCAGTGAACCGCCAGCTCGTGAAACAGGGAAATAAAACGAAAATCCAAGCAGTTTAATCAGCAAACCCACAGAGGAGGAATTACTATGGAAAAGACAATCGCAGTATTGCCAGGAGACGGCATCGGACCAGAAGTAACAGAGGCGGCAGTAAAGGTGCTAAAATCCATTGCGATGCGCTATGGGCACACATTCCATTGGAAATTCGCGGCAATCGGGGGAGCGGCGGTCGATGAATCCGGCAGTCCGCTGCCAAAAGAAACCATTGCTGCGTGTGAAGCAAGTGATGCCATCCTCCTCGGTGCGGTAGGCGGCCCGAAATGGGACAACAACCCGGCAGAACAGCGCCCGGAAAAAGGGCTTTTGAATATCCGCAAACACTTCGATTTGTTTGCCAACGTCCGCCCAGTCAAGGCGGTGCCGGCACTTCTCGGATCTTCCCCGTTAAAAGAAGAAATCGCGCGTGAAGTGGACATGGTCATCGTTCGCGAATTGACCGGCGGCTTGTATTTCGGTGAACCGAAACGCCATAATGAAAAATCTGCGGTCGATACACTTGTCTACACACGGGCGGAAATCGAACGTATCGTTGACCAGGCATTCGAAATGGCCCGTTCGCGCCGCGGCAAATTGGCTTCAGTCGACAAAGCGAACGTCTTGGAATCCAGCAAGCTTTGGAGAAAAGTCGTTGAAGAACGCAAGGCGGGTTATCCGGACGTGGAAGTTGAACATATGCTGGTCGATTCAGCTGCAATGAAGTTGATCACCAATCCACGGTCATTCGACGTCTTGGTCACAGAGAATATGTTCGGCGATATCTTGAGCGACGAAGCATCGGTCATCACCGGCTCACTCGGCATGCTGCCGTCCGCGAGCATCCGTTCAGACGGCTTCGGTTTGTATGAACCGGTACACGGCTCGGCACCGGATATCGCGGGGCAAAACAAAGCAAACCCATCTGCTGCGATGTTGTCGGCGGCTATGATGCTGCGCCAATCGTTCGGCATGGATTCAGAAGCATCGTCGATTGAAGATGCGGTTATGAGTGTCCTTGAAGATGGCTATTGCACAGGCGATTTGTCGGCTTGCGGCAATAAAGTCATCTCAACGGAACGCTTCGTGGAAAAAGTCATCGAAGAATTGGAACGGGAATTCGTGTCGGAACACATCATGTTTTCCTACGTGTAAATGGAAGGGGCACTCTGCTATGGCAAAAACGATTATTGAAAAAATCTGGGAACAGCATATTGTATTCGAAGAGCCGGGAAAACCCGACCTGTTGTATATCGATCTTCATCTCCTGCATGAAGTTACTTCCCCTCAGGCGTTTGAAGGCTTGCGCCTGAACGGCCGAAAAGTGCGGCGTCCGGATCTGTGCTTTGCGACGATGGACCATAACGTGCCGACGCGCAACCGCTCAGTGATCAAAGACCCGATTTCCCGCAAGCAAATCAAGACGCTTCAGGAAAACTGTGATGAGTTCGGGGTGCCGCTTGCTGGGATCAATCATCCCGACCAAGGCATCGTCCACGTCATCGGGCCAGAACTCGGCCTCACACAGCCTGGCAAAACGATTGTCTGCGGCGATAGCCATACGTCCACGCACGGAGCGTTCGGCGCTTTGGCATTCGGCATCGGCACAAGTGAAGTAGAGCATGTATTGTCGACGCAGACGCTTTGGCAGTCCAAGCCGAAAACGATGGAAATCCGCATCGACGGAGAGCTTGGCTTCGGTGTTTCCGCAAAAGACGTCATTCTCGCGATCATCTCGAAGTACGGCGTCGATATGGGGACAGGGCATATCATTGAATACACCGGGGAAGCGATTCGCAATTTATCGATGGAACAACGCATGACGATCTGCAATATGTCCATCGAAGCGGGCGCACGCGCCGGGCTGGTCAGTCCAGACGAAACGACGGTCGAATATTTGCGCGGCAGAAGAAATGTCCCGGAAGGCGAAGCGTTTGAACAAGAAGCCGAGCGCTGGCTGGCACTGGCGACAGATGAAGGTGCAAGCTACGATGTGTCGCATACCATCCATGCGGACGACATCTCTCCGTTTGTCACATGGGGCACCAACCCGTCCATGGGTTCAGGCATCGCTGAACACGTGCCGACAGCTGCAGATTACGACAAGCAAGAAGACCGGGACGCTTTGCGCCAAGCGCTTGCTTATATGCAATTGGAAGAAGGAGCTCCGTTATCGTCCATCGCGATCCAACATGTCTTTATCGGCTCATGCACAAATGCGCGCCTGAGCGATTTGCGGGCAGCGAGCGAGATCGTCAAAGGCAGAACGGTGCATCCATCGGTCACGGCGATTGTCGTACCGGGCTCGGAGACCGTCAAGCGTGCAGCTGAAGCGGAAGGGCTTGACCAAGTGTTCTTGCAGGCAGGCTTTGAATGGCGCGAAACAGGCTGTAGCATGTGCCTCGCAATGAACGAGGATGCTGTACCGGCAGGCGAGCGCTGCGCATCCACTTCGAACCGTAATTTTGAAGGGCGCCAAGGCGCAGGCTCCATGACGCATTTGGTCTCACCCGTAATGGCAGCTGCTGCTGCGATCGAAGGGCATTTGACGGATGTCCGCAATTATATGAAAGAACCTGTGCCCTCGGCATAACGGAAGGAGGAACTGAATTTGAAACCCATCAATGAAATTTCGAGCGTCTTGACGCCGCTCGACCGCAAAAACGTCGATACCGACCAAATCATTTCAAAGGAATTCCTCAAGCGCATTGAGCGCACAGGGTTCGGGAAGTATTTGTTCTATCATTGGCGCTTTCATTCAGACGGCACACCCAATCAAGAATTTGTCTTGAACGACCCGCGCTTCCAAAATTCCGAGATACTCGTGGCACAGGAAAACTTCGGGTGCGGATCCTCCCGAGAACACGCGCCTTGGGCAATTTTGGACTACGGTTTCCGTGTTGTCATCTCGCCAAGCTATGCGGATATCTTCTATAATAACTGTGTAAAGAACGGTATTTTGCCGATCCGCCTAGAAGAAGCGGAAGTTGCTGCATTGCTCGAAAAAGGCAAGCAGGCCCCGTACCGTCTCGATGTCGATTTAAAACAACAGACTGTCACGGGTGAGGACGGTGCAAGCTATTCGTTCGATATAGACCCGTACTGGAAAGAAATGCTGTTGAATGGGTGGGACGAAATCGCATTGACGATCCAATATGATTCCTATATCCAGGCATATGAAGAAAAAATGCAACAGGCATAATAAAGAGCCGCTCTCCGTCTCGTTAAGTTGATTAACGAGGCTGGGGGCGGTTTTCTAATGCTGAAAAATGACAGTTTGGCTATGTTGACATCATTGTGCAGATTTGTTACTTTAGTAAAGGACTTTAACGCTTTAGCAAACTAAAGGAGAAATGAACAATGAATGCAGTTATTATTGCAGTTTTAGTGATGCTGATTTTGAGCTTGCTTCGTGTCAACGTTGTCTTTGCCTTATTGATCGGCGCACTCGCCGGTGGGCTCAGCGGGGGGCTCAGCTTTACTGAAACTCTTACTTCCTATACAGATGGACTTGGTGCGGGGGCGACCATCGCACTTAGCTATGCCATGCTCGGCGGATTCGCCGTTGCGATTTCACGCACCGGCATACCGGAATTGCTCGTAGCAGGCGTACTGAAGTTGGTCAATAAAGACGGAGAAGCGACGCGTGAAAACTTGGCGAAAGCACTCATCATCTTTGCGCTCTTTGCAATGGCGATTTTCTCGCAAAACCTCATCCCGATCCACATAGCTTTCATTCCGCTACTTGTGCCGCCGATTCTGCACATCTTGAATGAATTGCGCATCGACCGCCGGCTTATTGCCTCGGTCCTGACGTTCGGATTGACAGCGCCGTATATTTTATTGCCATATGGCTTCGGGCTGATTTTCCATGAAATCCTCGCTAACCAGATGGAACTCGCGGGAATGCCGATCGATATGGCGGATATTCCGAAAGCGATGGCGCTTCCTGTTGCCGGCTTGTTCCTCGGCTTGATTGTCGCGGTATTCATTTCTTACCGCAAGCCTCGCGACTACCGTGAAGTGGAAGCAGCTAATACTATAGAAGAAACTCCAAAGCGGACCGCTTCTGTAAAAGATATCATCGTCACAGTCATTGCATTGATTGCGGCACTCTATGCGCAGATCGAAAGCGACTCGATGATCATCGGAGCACTAGCAGGTATTTTGATTCTTTACATCTTCGGGGCGATGAAATGGAAAGAAGCGGACGACGTCCTGACTGCGGGGATGCGCATGATGGCGTTCATCGGATTTGTCATGATTTCGGCGAACGGATTCGCTTCGGTCATTCAAGCGACAGGCGCTATTGAAACATTGGTTGGAAATGCAGCGAGCATCTTCGGCGACCAGAAAGGTTTAGCTGCACTCGCTATGCTGATCGTCGGCTTGTTCGTCACGATGGGCATCGGCTCTTCATTCTCGACGATTCCGATCATCGCGGCCATATTCGTTCCGCTAAGTGTCGAGTTCGGATTCTCGACGCTCGCGATCATCGCATTGATCGGGACAGCCGGCGCACTTGGCGATGCCGGGTCTCCTGCTTCCGATTCAACGCTTGGGCCGACAGCGGGCTTGAACGTCGATGGACAGCATAATCACATATGGGATACTGTCGTTCCGACATTCCTCCACTACAATATTCCGCTTGTCATATTCGGCTGGCTGACGGTCATGTTGCTCGGTTGAGTCCGAAAGATTTCGACTATTATCGTATCGGTTGAAACTGAAAAGAATCCTGCTATACTAGTAAAAGCGAATATAAAAGAATTTCGTGCAAAGTCTTGCGGAATTCTTTTTTATTTTGTATAATGGTGAATGTTGGTCTTTGACTGCGAAGAAGCGAGAGGTTACCGACACACCCGGCCGCTTTGCCATGGCGAGTGTACGGAAAATTTTCGTGGAGAAGTCTATCCCAAAAATAGGCGAAAAGGGAGGGAAAATAATGGCAAAACAAAAAATCCGTATCCGTTTGAAAGCATATGATCACAGAATCCTGGATCAGTCTGCTGAAAAGATTGTTGAAACTGCTAAACGTTCAGGTGCTAGCGTATCAGGTCCGATACCGTTGCCGACGGAAAAGTCAATCTACACAATCTTGCGAGCTGTCCACAAATATAAAGATGCTCGCGAACAATTCGAAATGCGCACACACAAACGTCTGATCGATATCGTTAACCCGACACCACAGACTGTTGACGCGCTAATGAAACTGGATCTACCATCCGGCGTTGATATTGAAATCAAACTATAATTGGTAAACGAAAATAGAAAACATAAAATTTTGCAGGAGGTGTGACGACATGACCAAAGGAATCTTAGGTAGAAAAATCGGTATGACGCAAGTTTTTGCTGAGAACGGTGATTTGATCCCTGTAACTGTAATCGAAGCTGCTCCAAACGTAGTGCTTCAGAAAAAATCAGTTGAAGTGGATGGCTACGAATCGGTACAACTTGGTTTTGAAGACAAGCGCGAGAAGCTTTCAAACAAACCAGAGAAAGGCCACGTAGCAAAAGCAAACACTGCTCCTAAGCGCTTCATTCGCGAACTTCGCAATGTAAACTTAGCTGATTACGAGATTGGTCAGGAAGTCAAAGTAGATGTATTCGCAGAAGGCGATGTAGTAGATGTAACAGGAACTACGAAAGGTAAAGGTTTCCAAGGTGTTATCAAGCGCCACGGACAATCACGCGGACCGATGACTCACGGTTCACGCTACCACCGTCGTCCTGGTTCAATGGGGCCTGTTGCTCCGAACCGCGTATTCAAACAGAAGAAATTGCCTGGTCAAATGGGCGGCAACACGGTCACTATCCAAAACCTTCACATCGTGAAAGTGGATGCTGAGCGCAACTTGCTTCTTATTAAAGGGAATGTTCCTGGTTCACGCAAATCATTAATCCGAGTAAAGTCGGCTATTAAAGCCAACTAATCGTATTTAAGGAAAGGAGGAAACAAGAATGCCAAAAGTAGCTTTACTAAATCAAACTGGTTCACAAGTTGGCGACATCGATTTGAACGATCTTGTCTTCGGTATTGAACCAAATGAATCTGTACTTTTTGATGCAGTAGTTGCACAGCGTGCTTCTTTGCGTCAAGGTAACCATAAAGTTAAAAACCGTTCTGAAGTAGCCGGTGGCGGAAGAAAGCCATGGCGTCAAAAAGGAACTGGGCGTGCCCGTCAAGGTTCGATCCGTTCACCACAATGGCGTGGAGGCGGCGTCGTATTCGGCCCGACACCACGCAGCTATAGTTACAAACTTCCGAAGAAAGTCCGTCGCTTGGCTCTTCGTTCTGCATTGTCTTCGACAGTAGCTAACGAGAACTTGATGGTACTTGAAGGATTAGCTTTCGATGCACCGAAAACGAAGGAATTCACTAAATTGGTGAATGACCTATCTGTCGGCAAAAAAGCATTGTTCGTAACAGCTGACCTTGATGAGAACGTTGCATTGTCTGCACGTAACATCAAAGGCATGACAGTTGTTCCGGCAAACGGCATCAACGTATTAGATTTGCTTGGCCATGACAAAATCGTCATGACAAAAGCAGCTGTAGAGAAAATCGAGGAGGTGCTAGGTTAATGGAAGCACGTGACATTCTAAAGCGTCCGGTCATTACCGAGCGTTCTTCTGAGGTAATGGCGGAGAAGAAGTACACTTTTGAAGTGGACGTTCGCGCTAACAAAACACAAGTTAAACATGCAGTGCAGGAAGTCTTCGGCGTTCAAGTTGAGAAAGTCAACATCATGAACTACAAAGGCAAATTCAAGCGCATGGGCAAACACGCAGGATACACGAACAAGCGCCGTAAAGCGATTGTGAAATTGACTGCTGATTCAAAAGACATCGAACTATTCGAAATGTAATTCTATAAGTTCTGAACAAGAACTAATCAAAGAAGGAGGGAAACAACGTGGGGATTAGAAAATATAAACCTACCACTAACGGTCGTCGTAACATGACTAGTTCGGATTTCGCTGAAATCACAACGAACAAGCCAGAGAAATCGCTTCTGCAGCCAACGAAGCGTAAAGGCGGCCGTAATAACCAAGGTAAAATCACTGTACGCCACCACGGAGGCGGACACAAACGCCAATACCGTGTCATCGATTTCAAACGTAACAAAGATGGCATTCCAGGACGCGTTGCTACGATCGAATACGATCCGAACCGTTCTGCAAACATCGCACTTATCCATTACGCTGACGGAGAAAAACGTTACATCCTTGCACCTAAAGGTGTTCAGGTTGATACGCAGATCATGTCAGGACCGGAAGCAGACATCAAAGCAGGTAACGCTTTGCCATTGTCTAACATCCCAATGGGTTCTACTATCCACAACATCGAGTTGAAACCAGGCGGAGGCGGCCAATTGGTACGTTCTGCAGGAGCTTCAGCACAGGTTCTTGGTAAAGAAGGAAAATACGTAACTGTCCGCTTGCAATCAGGCGAAGTTCGCATGATCCTTGCAACTTGCCGCGCAACTATCGGTGCAGTAGGAAACGAACAACACGAATTGATCAACATCGGTAAAGCAGGACGCAACCGCTGGAAGGGCAATCGCCCAACAGTCCGCGGATCTGTAATGAACCCGAACGATCACCCACACGGTGGTGGTGAAGGACGTTCTCCAATCGGGCGTAAATCGCCAATGTCTCCATGGGGCAAACCAACTCTTGGGTACAAAACTCGTAAGAAAACGAACAAATCCGATAAATTCATCGTACGTCGCCGCAAAAAATAAATTGATTCCGCTGCGGTTCACTAAAAGAACCGTGGTGCAATCACGAAGGGAGGATCCCAAATGGGTCGCAGCTTGAAAAAAGGACCTTTTGCAGACGATCATCTTATGAAGAAAGTCGAAGCGCAAAAGGAATCTGAGAAAAAACAAGTGATCAAAACTTGGTCTCGCCGTTCTACAATCTTCCCGACATTCATCGGGCAGACAATTGCAGTATACGATGGCCACAAACACATCCCTGTATACGTTACTGAAGATATGGTAGGCCATAAGCTTGGTGAATTTGCTCCAACACGCAAATACGCAAGCCATGGTGCAGACGATAAGAAAACAAGACGTTAATTGAGAGGAGGATTTCCCCATGCAAGCAAAAGCTGTTGCTAGAACAGTACGTATTGCTCCTCGTAAAGTCCGTTTAGTAGTAGATTTAATCCGAGGCAAGCAAATCGGTGAAGCGGTCGCAATTTTGAACCACACTCCTAAAGCAGCATCCATTGTTGTTGAGAAGTTGTTGAAATCTGCAGCTGCTAACGCTGAACACAACTATGAAATGAACATCGAGAACCTTGTAATCAGCGAAGTATTCGTTGATGAAGGACCGACTTTGAAGCGTTTCCGTCCACGTGCAATGGGACGCGCGAGCGCGATCAACAAACGCACTAGCCACATTACACTAGTGGTATCTGAGAAGAAGGAGGGATAATTCGTGGGACAAAAAATTCATCCAATTGGAATGCGAATCGGAATCATCCGTGATTGGGAGTCGAAATGGTATGCAGAAAAAGACTACGCGACACTCCTTCACGAAGATTTAAAGATCCGTGGATACATCGAAACACGTTTGAAAGAAGCTTCTGTTTCTAAAATTGAAATCGAGCGCGCTGCAAACCGTGTAAACGTAACAATCCACACTGCGAAACCAGGTATGGTAATCGGTAAAGGTGGCTCTGAAGTAGAAGTACTTCGTACGCAACTGAACGCGATGACTGGCAAGCGTGTACACATCAACATCGTAGAAATCAAAAGAGCTGACCTTGATGCAAAATTGGTCGCTGAAGGAATCGCACGCCAGCTAGAAAACCGTGCATCTTTCCGCCGTGCTCAAAAACAAACGATCCAACGCACTATGCGTGCAGGCGCTAAAGGGATCAAAACTCAAGTATCTGGACGTCTAGGCGGCGCTGACATTGCGCGTGCTGAACACTACAGTGAAGGAACTGTTCCGCTCCATACATTGCGCGCTGACATCGACTATGCGCACGCTGAAGCAGACACTACTTATGGTAAGCTTGGCGTAAAAGTATGGATCTACCGCGGTGAAGTCCTTCCAACCAAGAAGAAATCAGAGGAAGGAGGCAAATAATATGTTATTGCCAAAACGCGTAAAATATCGTCGTGAACACCGTGGCAAGATGCGCGGAGAAGCGAAAGGCGGCAAAGAAGTCGCATTCGGCGAATATGGCCTGCAGGCTCTTGAGTCTTCATGGATCACTAACCGTCAAATCGAATCTGCCCGTATCGCTATGACACGTTACATGAAACGTGGCGGTAAAGTCTGGATCAAGATTTTCCCTCACAAACCATATACGAAAAAGCCTCTAGAAGTACGGATGGGTTCCGGTAAAGGTTCACCTGAAGGCTGGGTAGCGGTTGTAAAAACTGGCAAAATTATGTTCGAAATCGCTGGAGTATCTGAAGAAGTTGCACGCGAAGCATTGCGTCTTGCCTCTCACAAACTGCCAGTGAAAACGAAGTTCGTAAAACGCGAAGAAATTGGTGGTGAATCGAATGAAAGCTAATGAAATCCGTGACCTAACCACTGCTGAAATCGAACAAAAAGTGAAATCACTGAAAGAAGAGCTTTTCAACCTTCGCTTCCAATTGGCTACTGGTCAATTAGAAAACACTGCTCGCATCCGCGAAGTACGTAAAGCGATTGCACGTATGAAAACTGTGATTCATGAAAGAGAACTCAGTGGCAACAACTGATAATTCGAGAGGAGGTTGCAAGTATGTCTGAGCGTAACCAACGCAAAGTATACACAGGCCGCGTCGTGTCTGACAAAATGGACAAAACCGTTACAGTAATGGTTGAAACTCAAAAGAAGCACGCGCTTTATGGCAAACGTGTAAAATACTCTAAGAAATTCAAAGCTCATGATGAGAACAATGAAGCGAAAATGGGCGACATCGTCCGCGTCATGGAAACTCGTCCGCTATCAGCTACAAAACGTTTCCGTTTAGTGGAAGTCGTCGAAAAAGCTGTTATCATCTAATCTAAATTAGTTCGGAATCATATAAGTTCCGAAGGGAGGTTACCTAAGTGATCCAACAGGAAAGTCGTTTAAAAGTTGCAGACAACTCGGGTGCTCGTGAAGTACTTACGATTAAAGTGCTTGGTGGTTCTGGTCGCAAGACAGCAAACATCGGTGACGTAATCGTTTGTACCGTGAAAAAAGCAACACCAGGTGGCGTTGTTAAGAAAGGTGAAGTCGTTAAGGCTGTCATCGTTCGCACGAAAAGCGGAGCTCGCCGTAAAGATGGTACTTACATCAAGTTCGATGAAAATGCATGTGTGATTATCCGTGATGACAAAGGTCCACGCGGAACACGTATCTTCGGACCAGTTGCACGTGAACTTCGTGACAACAACTTCATGAAGATCGTTTCACTTGCTCCTGAAGTTCTATAAATTACCCAATGTGCGATACCAAGGAGGTGCGACAGAATGCATGTAAAAAAAGGCGATACAGTTAAGGTCATCTCTGGAAAAGACAAAGGCAAAACAGGAGTTGTTTTGACTGCTCTACCTAAGAAAGACCGCGTGCTCGTTGAAGGTGTTAACATCGTCAAAAAGCATACAAAACCGAACCAGGCAAGCCCGCAAGGCGGAATTGTCAGCCAAGAAGCTGCGATCCACGTATCTAACGTGATGGTAGTTGACCCTAAATCCGGCGAGCCGACTCGCGTAGGATATAAAATGGAAGACGGCAAAAAAGTTCGTGTTGCAAAAAAATCCGGTGAAAAATTAGATAAATAAAATTCCTGAATGAGGGGAGGTACAAACATGAACCGCCTACAAGAAAAATATGTCAACGAAATTACACCTGCTCTAGTGAGCAAGTTTGAATATTCATCAGTAATGCAGGCACCAAAAGTTGACAAGATCGTTATCAACATGGGTGTCGGCGAAGCTGTACAAAACACAAAATCGCTTGACTCTGCTGTTGAAGAATTGCAGACGATCACTGGTCAAAAACCAGTAATCACAAAAGCTAAGAAATCTATCGCTGGCTTCCGTCTTCGTGAAGGTATGCCAATCGGATGTAAAGTTACACTACGCGGTGAGCGTATGTATGACTTCCTGGATAAATTGATTGCCATCTCACTACCACGTGTACGTGACTTCCGTGGCGTGTCGAAAAAATCTTTCGACGGACGCGGCAACTACACACTTGGTGTGAAAGAACAATTGATCTTCCCTGAAATCGATTATGATAAAGTTTCTAAAGTACGCGGTATGGATATCGTAATTGTGACAACTGCGAACTCTGATGAAGAAGCTCGTGAGTTATTGACACAATTCGGTATGCCGTTCCAAAAGTAAAGATGAGGGAGGCGTAAACGTGGCTAAAAAATCTATGATTGCTAAACAAAAACGCACGCCAAAGTATAAAGTACAAGAGTACACACGCTGTGAACGATGCGGACGTCCGCATTCAGTACTACGCAAATTTAAACTTTGCCGTATTTGTTTCCGTGAACTTGCATATGTGGGACAAATTCCTGGCGTCAAAAAAGCCAGCTGGTAATCCCCTAAATTGGGAAGGAGGTAAATGTAATGACAATGACAGATCCGATTGCAGATATGCTGACACGCATTCGTAATGCAAACATGGTTCGTCACGAGAAATTGGAGCTTCCGGCTTCCAACGTGAAAAAAGACATCGCTGAAATCCTAAAGCGCGAAGGTTTCGTACGTGACGTAGAATATGTTGAAGACGATAAACAGGGCATGATCCGCATTTTCCTTAAATATGGTGCTAACAATGAACGCGTCATCACTGGCTTGAAACGCATTTCAAAACCAGGACTACGTGTATACGCTAAAACTGACGAGGTGCCTCGTGTACTAAACGGTCTTGGAATCGCTTTGGTATCGACATCACAAGGTTTGGTAACTGATAAAGAAGCCCGCGCGAAAAAAATCGGCGGCGAAATCTTAGCTTACGTTTGGTAAAAAGCAACAAACGAATGGAGGTGCAACAGAATGTCACGTGTAGGTAAAAAACCAATAGAGGTTCCTGCTAACGTTACAGTCACTATCGGAAACGGTAACGACGTAACGGTCAAAGGACCAAAAGGTGAGCTTAACCGCTCATTCAACTCAGATATCACAATCGTACAGGAAGACAATGTATTGACATTGTCACGCCCATCAGATTCCAAAGACCACCGCACAATCCACGGCACAACTCGTGCATTGCTCGCGAACATGGTTACTGGAGTATCTGAAGGCTTCTCCCGCTCACTTGAACTAGTCGGTGTAGGTTACCGTGCCCAGCTACAAGGCAAGAAATTGGTCTTGAACGTTGGTTACTCTCATCCGGTGGAATTCACTCCGGAAGAAGGAATCGAAATCGAAGTACAAGGCAACACGAAAGTCGTCGTTAAAGGAATCAACAAAGAAATGGTCGGAGCACTTGCTTCAAACATCCGTGCTACTCGCCCACCAGAGCCGTATAAAGGCAAAGGTATCCGTTACGAAGACGAAAAAGTTCGCCGCAAAGAAGGTAAAACAGGTAAATAATGCTGCTTAGGCAGGCTGAAAGGAGTGACCTCAGTGATTACGAAACTCGATAAAAATGCATCCCGTAAAAAACGTCACGCTCGCGTACGTTCTAAAATCACGGGCACAGCTGAACGTCCGCGTTTGAACGTTTTCCGTTCAAACAAATACATCTACGCTCAATTGATCGACGATGTAAACGGCGTAACGCTTGCTAGCGCATCATCTGCAGATAAAGATTTTTCTCTTGAAACAAAAGGCAATGTCGAAGCGGCTGCTCAAGTCGGCGAAACAATTGCAAAACGCGCAGTAGAAAACGGCTTGAAATCAGTTGTTTTTGACCGCGGTGGTTATCTATATCATGGACGTGTGAAGGCTTTGGCTGAATCCGCACGTGAAAACGGCTTAGAATTCTAAAAGAAGGAGGGACACATATAATGCGTCGTATTGATCCAAACAAACTTGAACTTGAAGAACGCGTAGTTACGATTAACCGCGTAGCGAAAGTTGTAAAAGGTGGACGTCGTTTCCGTTTCTCCGCATTGGTTGTTGTAGGCGACAAAAATGGTAAAGTCGGTTTTGGGACTGGGAAAGCACAAGAAGTTCCAGAAGCAATCCGTAAAGCTATTGAAGATGCGAAGAAGAACTTAATCGAAGTACCTATGGTTAAAGGTACTACTCCACATCTAGTGACCGGGCGCTTCGGTGCCGGCTCGATTCTTATCAAACCTGCTTCACCAGGTACTGGTGTTATCGCTGGTGGTCCTGTTCGTGCGGTATTAGAGCTTGCAGGAGTACAAGACATCTTGTCTAAATCTCTTGGTTCTAACACACCGATCAACATGGTCCGTGCTACTATCAACGGTTTGACTCAACTGAAGAGCGCTGATGAAGTTGCAAAACTTCGCGGTAAAACTACAGAAGAGTTATTCCAATAAGGGAGGGAAATTAGATGGCTACTAAACTAGAAATTACCCTCACTAAGTCAGTGATCGGTTCTAAACCGACACAACGTAAAACAGTCCAGTCACTAGGCCTGCGCAAAATGCATCAAACAGTTGAGCACCAAGACAACGCGGCAGTTCGCGGAATGCTTGATAAAGTCGCTCACTTAGTTACTATTAAAGAAGTTTAATCCCTGATTTCTAAAGAAGGAGGTGCCAACCACATGAAACTTCACGAATTAAAACCAGCAGAAGGTTCACGCAGCTCACGCAAGCGTATCGGACGCGGAATCGGTTCAGGTACTGGTAAAACAGCCGGTAAAGGACACAAAGGTCAAAAAGCCCGTTCAGGCGGCGGTGTCCGTCCAGGATTCGAGGGTGGTCAAAACCCATTGTTCCGTCGTTTGCCGAAGCGTGGATTCACGAACATCAATCGTAAAGACTACACTGTTGTAAACCTTGACGTGTTGAACCGTTTTGAAGAAGGCACAGAAATTACACCTGCATTGTTGATCGAAACAGGTGTCGTGAGCAAAGAGCGTTCTGGAATCAAGATCCTTGGTAACGGAAGCTTGGACAAGAAATTGTCTGTACAAGCCCACAAATTCTCTGCATCAGCTAAAGAAGCTATTGAAGCTGCCGGCGGTCAAACCGAGGTGCTTTAATGTTTCAGACAATCTCTAATCTTATGCGCGTATCTGATATTCGAAATAAAATTTTCTTTACTTTAGCAATGCTCATCATCTTCCGTATCGGGACATTCGTTCCGGTGCCGAACGTTGATGCGTCAGTACTGCAAGCTACTGATCAGATGGGTCTGATCGGTTTCTTGAATACTTTCGGTGGAGGCGCCTTGGCCAACTTCTCGATTTTGGCTATGGGTATCATGCCTTACATTACAGCTTCTATCATCGTGCAGCTTCTGCAGATGGATGTTGTGCCGAAATTTGCTGAGTGGGCAAAACAAGGTGAAGTCGGAAGACGTAAACTTGCTCAGTTCACTCGTTACTTTACAATCGTTCTTGCATTTATTCAGGCGATCGGCATGTCATATGGATTTAACCAAATGTACGGAGGTACATTGATCCAAGATGATTCGATTGCGACTTATGTGGTAATCGCCATCGTACTGACAGCAGGAACCGCATTTCTATTGTGGCTTGGTGAGCAGATCACGGCACAAGGCGTGGGGAACGGTATTTCGATTATCATCTTCGCAGGGATTGTCGCTGCAGTACCAGGAGCAATTAACCAACTTTATGCGCAGCAGATCCAAGGAGCTGGCGACCAGCTTCCGATCAATATTGCCATCATGGCATTGCTCGCACTCGCAGTTGTTGCAATTACTGTATTGGTCATTTACGTCCAACAAGCGTTGCGTAAAATTCCGATCCAGTATGCCAAACGTGTCGCTGGCCGTGGCCAGAGCTCGACTGGGCAGCAAACGCACTTACCTTTGAAAGTAAACGCGGCCGGAGTTATCCCGGTAATCTTTGCGGTGGCGTTCATCATCACGCCACAAACCATTTCTTCTTTCTTTGGTACCAACGCGTTTACGGATGCAATCCAGAATACGTTTGATTATACGCGTCCGGTCGGCATGATCATTTATGTCGCACTGATTATCGCATTCACGTATTTCTATGCATTCATTCAGGTGAATCCTGAAAACGTGGCGGACAACTTGAAAAAGCAAGGTGCATATATTCCGGGAATCCGTCCGGGTAAAAATACGCAAGATTATCTTACAAGCGTGTTATACCGGTTAACTTTCGTAGGAGCTATCTTCCTCTCAGTTATCTCGGTACTTCCGATTTTCTTCATCAACATCGCAAACCTTCCCCAATCTGCACAGATTGGCGGTACAAGTTTGCTGATCGTCGTTGGGGTAGCCCTCGAAACGATGAAACAATTGGAATCACAGCTTGTCAAACGTCATTACAAAGGCTTTATGAAATAATCAATGGAGAGGAACGTGCAAACGTTCCTTATCCACTTGTCTGAGGGGGCAAAACGTATGAATATTGTGTTGATGGGTCTACCAGGTGCCGGCAAAGGCACGCAAGCAGACGAAATTGTCAAGAAGTACGACATCCCTCATATTTCGACAGGTGACATGTTCCGTGCAGCCATTAAAGGCGGCACGGCACTGGGCCTGGAAGCAAAGTCGTTCATGGATCAAGGTGCCTTGGTACCTGACGAAGTGACGATCGGTATCGTCCGAGAGCGACTCAGCCAAGCGGATTGTGAGAAGGGCTTCCTATTGGATGGCTTTCCACGCACTGTCCCTCAAGCTGAAGCGCTGGAATCTCTTCTGGCTGATCTTGGCAAACGAATCGAGCATGTCGTAAACATCCAAGTTGAACAAGACGAATTGATTGCACGTTTAACAGGCCGTTGGATTTGTAAAGTTTGTGGAACTGCTTACCATACTGTATTCAATCCTCCTGCAACAGCAGGCGTGTGCGATAAAGATGGTGGAGAACTCTACCAACGCGAAGACGACAAGCCTGAAACCGTCACGAAGCGTTTAGAAGTTAACATGCAACAAACTCAGCCACTTCTTGACTTCTATGAAGAAAAGAATGTGCTGAGCAATATAGATGGACAGCAGGACATTGATAAAGTATTTGCTGACATTGATGCTCTTCTAAAGGGCGACCGAGGTTAATTCCCGGCGCCGGGCGCAGTTAGTTGCCTCCATGTGGCTTTAAGGAGCACCGGAGATATGAATTTTCGTGAGCTGCAAAAGCAAACAAGGCCTGATTATATGAAACCGGTGAGGCTCGTTGCTCCGTGCAATTCCGCACCGGAGGTAGTATAATGGGTTTCGTGGAAGCATCTGTGTAACGGGTTTGGAACTCATCCAAGGCAGTCCGGGCAGTCGAGGATACGTGGGTCAGACTGATTCAACCGGATCCCCCGAACTCCGCTGTCATAAGTGGAGCGAGGAACCCGGAGAAGGTCTTTCAAATGTCACTCATGCATTCCTTGTGAATGGATAAAAATTATTCGATCAGCAAATACTGTTTGAAGATGAGAGCCTGATTTGTATACAGAAGGGAGACTGGGTCGATGGCGAAAGACGATGTAATTGAAATCGAAGGAACAGTCGTTGAGACTTTGCCTAACGCGATGTTTAAAGTGGAGCTTGAAAACGGCCATACGATTCTTGCGCACGTATCAGGCAAGATTCGCATGCATTTCATCCGCATTCTGCCAGGAGATAAAGTGACAGTGGAACTTTCTCCTTACGATTTAACACGCGGTCGCATCACATACCGTTTTAAATAATCTTTTGCACTCCGGACTACTAAGGAGGTTGGGTTAGATGAAAGTGAGACCATCTGTTAAACCGATCTGCGAAAAATGTAAAGTTATTCGCAGAAACGGTAAAGTAATGGTAATCTGTGAAAATCCGAAACATAAACAAAGACAAGGTTAATAAAGAAGGAGGTGCATTGCACACATGGCACGTATTTCTGGTGTTGACATTCCGCGCGATAAACGCGTTGTAATTTCATTGACTTATATCTACGGTGTTGGGAAAACTACTGCTCAGAAAGTACTTTCTGGTGCTGGCGTTTCTGAAGAGACTCGCGTCCGCGATCTTACAGAAGACGAATTGAACAATATCCGTGAACAACTAGACCAATACAAAATCGAAGGTGACCTTCGCCGTGAAGTTTCCATGAACATCAAACGTTTGATGGAAATCGCTAGCTTCCGTGGTATCCGCCACCGTCGCGGTCTTCCGGTCCGTGGTCAAAACACGAAGAACAACGCGCGTACGCGTAAAGGTCCTCGTAAAACTGTAGCTAACAAGAAAAAATAATCAGTAAAGGAGGTTGTTTCTTAACATGGCACGTAAACAACAAACTCGTAAGCGTCGTGTGAAAAAGAATATCGAATCCGGTATTGCTCACATCCGCTCAACATTCAATAACACAATTGTTACGATCACTGATATGCAAGGTAATGCAGTGTCTTGGTCTTCGGCTGGTGCTCTAGGATTCCGTGGTTCACGTAAATCCACTCCATTCGCTGCCCAAATGGCTGCTGAAACTGCTGCAAAAACTTCCATGGAACACGGTTTGAAAACTTTGGAAGTAACTGTTAAAGGTCCTGGTTCAGGTCGCGAAGCTGCTATCCGTGCACTTCAAGCTGCTGGATTGGAAGTTACTGCAATTAGAGACGTAACTCCAGTTCCTCACAACGGCTGCCGTCCGCCAAAACGCCGTCGCGTATAATCGTTGATCTGAATAGGTTTTTGAACATCACGACTTACTAAATGTGTTCTGAATCGTAGCGAAAGTCTGTGACTATCGAATTCTTGATACAACGAAAATACCGACGTTTTGAAGGAGGGTAAACTGAATGCTCGAAATAGAAAAACCAAAAATTGAAACGGTTGAGATCGACAGCAATGCCAAATACGGCAAATTCGTTGTTGAACCCCTTGAGCGTGGATATGGTACCACTTTAGGTAACTCCTTACGTCGAATCTTACTTTCATCTTTACCTGGCGCAGCTGTTACTTCGATCCAAATTGATGGCGTTCTGCATGAATTCTCCACTGTCGAAGGTGTAGAAGAAGATGTAGCCTCTATCATTTTGAACATCAAGAAGCTCGCTTTGAAAATTTACTCTGACGAAGAAAAAGTCATTGAAATTGACGTAAAAGGTGATGGAACGGTTACGGCTGCAGATATCACTCACGATAGTGACGTGGAAATTCTGAATCCGGATCTATATATTGCAACAATCGCTAAAGAAGGCCACTTGCGCATGCGCATGTATGCCAACCGCGGCCGTGGATATGCCCGTGCAGATCAGAACAAACGTGAAGATCTTCCGATCGGCGTTATCCCGATTGACTCTATTTACACGCCAGTTTCACGCGTCAATTTCCAAGTGGAAAATACCCGTGTGGGCCAACTAGCTCATTTCGATAAATTAACCCTCGATGTCTGGACAGATGGAAGCATCGGTCCAAAAGAGGCAATTGCGCTTGGCGCGAAAATTTTCACTGAACATCTGAACATCTTCGTAGGATTGACGGATGAGGCTCAAACAGCTGAAATCATGGTTGAAAAAGAAGAAGACCAAAAAGAGAAAGTGCTTGAGATGACTATCGAAGAGCTGGATCTTTCTGTTCGTTCTTATAACTGCCTGAAACGTGCCGGTATCAATACTGTCCACGAATTGGCCAACAAGTCGGAAGACGACATGATGAAAGTTCGCAACCTCGGACGCAAATCACTTGAAGAAGTTAAAGTGAAGTTGGAAGATCTGGGTCTTGGCCTTCGTAAAGAAGACTAATCATCCGATCGTATCTGAACTATTCAACAAAGGAGGGAAACTTCAATGAGAAAACTTCAACGTACAAGTTCTCAACGTAAAGCGCTTTTGCGTGACCTTACGACTGACCTAATCGTTCACGAACGCATTCAGACAACTGAAGCTCGTGCAAAAGAAGTCCGTTCAACTGTAGAAAAAATGATTACGCTTGGTAAGCGCGGAGATATCCACGCACGCCGTAAAGCTGCAGCATACATTCGCCGTGAACTCGTGACTTCTACTGATGAAGAAGGTAACGAAAACACAATCTTTGCATTGCAAAAATTGTTTGATGATGTTGCACCACGTTACGCTGACCGTCAAGGCGGCTACACGCGCATCATGAAAATGGGGCCTCGTCGCGGAGATGGCGCACCAATCGTAATTATTGAATTGGTTTAATCAGTTGAAGAGGGTTCATAGCCCTCTTCTTTTAGCATCATGATTTATACGACAATATGAAAAGCTGAGTGTTATGATGAGCGAGCCTTAGGGCGGCGTCTCGTCTAGCTCTACGCACCTCATTCAACCGGCGGCTTAAGCACCCGCAGGAGCCATAGAGACAGAAAAGCGCATACTCTGAATGAGGTGCGCGCTTTTTTTATTTACTGATCAATTAATTTTCAGTGTTGATATTCCATGGTAAGGGATGTGAACAGTGCAAATTAAGCGTGGCAGACGTAAGTTCCCGTTTTACAGCACATGGATAAACCGAGTAGAGTAGAGAAAGTTTAGAGGAGGCAGAAATACATGCAAGGGACGATTTTGTCATTTGAACAAGTGACATTCACATACGTACCAGAAGACGAGTCGGTCAAGCCAGCTGTCTCGGATCTTTCGTTCTCCATTCAGGAAGGGGAATGGGTGGCGCTGGTCGGCCATAACGGTTCTGGGAAATCGACGATCGCTAAATTGATGAACGGCCTATTATTTCCCCAGCAGGGCATTGTACGGGCAATGGGCTTGGAAATGTCTGAAGAAAGTTTATGGGACATCCGCTCGCAGATGGGCATGGTGTTTCAAAATCCGGACAACCAATTTGTCGGGGCGACGGTGCAGGACGATGTGGCGTTTGCTTTGGAGAACAACGGTGTACCGCATGCAGAGATGATCGTGCGTGTCCGTGAATCTTTGGAACAAGTCAAAATGGCTGACTACTTAGACCATGAACCGCATCATCTGTCGGGCGGACAAAAGCAGCGTGTAGCGATTGCAGGGGCATTGGCTTTACGCCCGCGCCTGTTGATCTTAGATGAAGCGACATCAATGCTCGATCCGCAAGGCCGCCGGGAAGTGATCGAGACGATCCGTGAATTACGGGAAGCGACAGGCCTCACCGTCTTGTCGATTACCCACGACCTGGAGGAAGCAGCGCTCGCTGACCGTGTACTGGTGATGAATGCCGGGCATAAACAAATGGAAGGCACACCCGATGAAGTGTTTTCTTCCGGCGAAGAGCTGACGGAAATGGGGCTGGATCTGCCGTTTGCGATGCGGATGGCTGGTTTATTGAAACAAGCCGGAGTGCCGATGACCGGTGAATCTATGACAGAACATGAGCTGGTGGAGGAATTATGGACATATTACTCAAGCAAGTAGGATACAGCTACGCGAAAGATACACCTTTTGAAAAACGTGCACTGACGGATGTCACACTGCATATACCTTCGGGCTCTTACACAGCAATCATCGGGCATACCGGTTCGGGGAAATCGACCGTGCTGCAGCATTTGAATGCCTTACTGCAGCCGACTGAAGGCAGTGTGCTGATCGGCGAACGGAAAATCGAAGCAGGGACAAAAGCGAAAAATTTACGGGATGTGCGGAAAAAAGTAGGCATCGTCTTTCAGTTTCCGGAACAGCAGCTGTTCGATGAAACCGTCCTGAAAGATATCATGTTCGGTCCGCTGAATTTCGGTGTCCCTGAAGACGAAGCGCGCAGACGGGCCATCGCCTTAGTCGAACAGCTTGGGCTTCCGGAAGACGTGCTGGAGAAATCGCCTTTTGATTTGTCTGGCGGGCAGATGCGCCGCGTCGCCATTGCAGGAGTATTGGCGATGGAGCCGGATGTACTAGTGCTGGATGAACCAACAGCAGGACTCGACCCGCGCGGACGGCGGGAAATCATGGATTTGTTTTACCGCTTGCATACAGAAAAGGGATTAACGACTGTACTCGTGACCCACAGCATGGAAGATGCTGCGCGCTATGCGGATACAGTAGCCATCATGCACGGCGGCAAATGCGTGGCGACGGGTGAGGTGCGCGAGGTCTTCGCGAATGAAGAACAACTTCGCGATTATCGTTTGGAGCCGCCCCGCACAGCACGGATGCAGCATGAATTTGAAGAGAAGACCGGTTTAACACTCGATGAGCTTGCGTTAACTGAAGAGGCGCTCGCGCGTTCAATCGCGAAAGCGCTTAAGGAAGGACGTGAGCCGAAATGATGGAAAAAATGATTTTTGGCCGTTTCATTCCGGGAGATTCGCTCGTGCACCGGCTCGACCCACGTGCGAAAATTCTCTTTGTATTTTTGTTCATCGCCATTGTTTTTATAGCGAACAATGCGATTACCTATGCCATTTTGCTTGGATTTACATTACTTTCCGTATTTTTATCGAAAATTCGGCTGTATTTCTTAATCAACGGCTTGAAACCCGTTTTTATCTTAATGGCGTTTACGTTTTTCCTGCACTTATTCTTTACGCAAGGAGGGGCATTGCTCTTTAGTGTGGGATTTATCGATGTATATGAAGAAGGGTTGCGGCAAGGGATATTCATCTCGATCCGTTTCCTCGTCTTAGTCTTTATGACGAGCATCCTTACTTTGACAACTTCACCGATTTCCATTACTGACGGCATCGAAGTATTGCTAGGGCCTTTTAAGCGGGTCAAGCTGCCGGTCCACGAACTGGCATTGATGATGTCCATTTCACTAAGGTTCATCCCGACATTGATGGATGAAACCGGGAAAATCTTAAAAGCGCAAATGGCCCGGGGATCGGATATAGGATCCGGCCCTATCAAAGAACGGATCAAAGCCGTAGTGCCGCTCTTGATCCCGCTGTTTGTCAGTGCCTTTAAACGGGCGGAAGATTTGGCGACGGCAATGGAAGTGCGAGGTTACCGCGGAGGCGAGGGGCGGACGCGCTACCGCCGGCTTGACTGGCGGATTATCGATTCATTGAGCCTGATAATGCTTGTAGGGTTTGCTGCACTGCTTTGGTATTACCGAACATAGTAAAGAAAACCAACAATCGATGGGGCTTCGCCCGTTCGGATTGTCAGTTGATTCAATCGGACTTTTTGCTGCCTATTGCCGCCACACTTTATAGAAGCGGGATTTAGACTTCAAAAGCGGGAATAAAGGAGAGACATCATGAAACGATTTAAAGCGACAATTGCTTATGACGGCAGCGGATTTTCAGGGTATCAAATTCAACTTAAGACCCGAACCGTTCAGTTGGAGCTCTTGCGTGTATTGAAAGAGCTTCATAAAGGACAGCCGGTCGAAGTAGTGGCGAGCGGACGGACGGATTCCGGGGTGCATGCAACGGGGCAAGTCGTCCATTTCGATAGCCCATTCTCCATACCGAAAGATTCTTGGCTGCGTGCCTTGAATGTCCGGTTGCCACAAGATATCCGGGTGCATGACATCGAAGAAGCGGCATTGGATTTTCATGCCCGCTACCACGCAACCGGGAAAATTTACCGTTACAAATGGAATCGCAGCAAAATCATCAGCCCGTTCAGTCGCCACCACCTTGTCCATGTGCCACAGCAAATAGATGTGGGCCGCATGGAGAAAGCGGCACAAGCACTTATCGGGACACATGATTTTTCGAGCTTTTGTGCAGCGAATACCAGCGTGGTGGATAAAGTCAGAACCATTTGGAGAGTGGATTTCGAGGAGCATGGCGAGGAATTGCATATGGTGATCGAAGGGTCGGGATTCCTTTATAATATGGTTCGCATCATTGCGGGTACTTTGCTTGAAGTGGGCTTAGGCAAAAGAGAGCCGGAGGAACTGACGGAAATCGTGGCAGCTTGTGACCGTGACGCCGCCGGGAAAACCGCGTCAGCACACGGTTTATATTTAGAAAAAGTGCATTACGCAAGGTGAAGCAACTTTTCCTGGTGTTTTTCTAAATACCCTTGACTTAAAACGAAATCCGTTATATGATGATGTATGGTATTTTCATTACCCCCACGATATGCCCCGGAAGGTTATTTGTGTTAAGGGATAAGGAAAACACGGAACAACGGAACCAACATGGAACACTTGGAACTGAATTCTAAAAAAAAGAGACGATTCATTAGGAGGACAATATACATGCGTACAACATTCATGGCTAAAGGTCACGAAGTAGAGCGTAAATGGTTGGTTGTCGATGCAGAAGGGCAAACTCTTGGACGTTTGGCTTCTGAAGTCGCTTCAATCTTGCGCGGGAAATACAAACCAACATTCACACCGAACGTCGACACAGGCGATCACGTCATCATCATCAATGCTGACAAAATCCACTTGACTGGTAAAAAACTTACCGACAAAATCTACTACCGCCACACGCAATACACAGGCGGACTTAAGCAGCGCACAGCTCTTGAAATGCGCACGAAATACCCTACAAAAATGCTTGAACTAGCAATCAAAGGCATGCTTCCAAAGAACTCTTTGGGCCGCCAAACATTCAAGAAATTGCATGTATACGCTGGACCAGAGCACAACCACCAAGCACAACAGCCTGAAGCTTACACGCTTCGCGGATAATAATCAGTAAATAAGAGGAGGATACACCTTTGGCACAAGTTCAATATATCGGTACAGGTCGCCGTAAAAACTCAACAGCTCGCGTACGTTTGGTACCAGGAGATGGTACGATCACAATCAACAACCGTGACGTATCTGACTACGTTCCATACGAAACGCTTGAGCAAATCATCAAACAACCACTAGTAACTACTGAAACTCTTGGTAGCTACGATGTATTGGTCAACGTAAAAGGCGGCGGGTTCACTGGACAAGCCGGCGCAATCCGTCACGGAATCGCACGCGCTCTACTTACAGTAGACCCAGAATTCCGCGGAGCACTTAAATCTGCTGGATTCCTAACACGTGACCCACGTATGAAAGAACGTAAAAAATACGGTCTTAAAGCGGCACGTCGCGCACCTCAGTTCTCAAAACGTTAATATTGCCTTTCAAAAGCACTTTCCGGTTTTCCGGAAGGTGCTTTTTTGTGTTTTGGCGAACCTTATAGCAAACCGAAAAGGAGTGGATAAAATGAACCGTATTAATTTAATCTGTCTCGGCGTTCAGGACATGGAAAGGTCCGTAAAGTTTTACCGGGATGAACTGGGCTTCCAAACGGATGAAACTAGGGATAAACCGGAAATCATTTTCTTCAATACTTCAGGCACTAAGCTAGAGTTATACCCTTTAGAGGAATTGGCAAAAGACATCGATGCAGAACATCCACCGGTGAAAAGCGGGTTCTCTGGAATCACCTTGGCCTATAACGCCAAATCACGCGTTGAAGTGGACCAAGTCATGGAATTGGCCAGAAAAGCGGGAGCGGTGATCGTAAAAGAACCTATCGATGTTTTTTGGGGAGGCTATTCGGGATATTTCCAGGACCCTGACGGCTATCACTGGGAAGTCGCATACGGGCCGGATTTCAAGTTCGATAGCCAGGACATGCTCGACTTCGGGCCGCGCCGATAGCTGGACGAAAGATGCCGTGAGGTGAAAAGCCGGAATGGATTTAAAAACGGATCTCCTATGTTATACTTGACTGTAGCAAAAAGTGATAAGGAGTGTATCGATATGTTGACTGAAACACAAGTACGCGAAGCAGTCGGAGCTTTGGAAGATCCGTTTTTACATAGAACGCTTTCGGAAACAAACGGCATCGTGTCCGTTAAGATCAAAGAAGAGAAAAAATATGTCAGTGTGAAATTGGCAATCGCTAAAATTAACACGCCGGAACAAATGCAGCTCCAGATGAAAGTGGTGGACGCAATCAAAGGAGTCGGAGCTGACTCTGTCGGCATCCGCTTCGAAGAGTTGCCACCGGAAGCGTTGGCCCAGTTCCGTGGAACAGCAAACGAATCAGAGGCACAGGATCTATTATCTCCGTTGAACAAAGTCGAATTCATTTCCATCGCAAGCGGCAAAGGCGGCGTCGGGAAATCAACCGTCTCCGTAAACTTAGCGATCGCGCTTGCGCGTGCAGGAAAAAAAGTCGGCCTCGTCGATGCAGATATCTACGGCTTCAGTGTGCCGGACATGATGGGGATCGATAAAGCGCCGGTTGTCCGTGGCGATACAATCATCCCGGTCGAGCGCTTCGGTGTCAAAGTAATTTCCATGGGCTTCTTTGTCGAAGACAACATGCCTGTCGTATGGCGTGGCCCGATGCTCGGAAAAGTCTTGGATCAATTCTTCCGCGACGTGGAATGGGGAGATCTCGACTACCTGCTGTTGGACTTGCCTCCAGGAACAGGGGACGTAGCACTCGATATCCATCAGATGCTGCCTGCTTCAAAAGAAATCGTCGTTACAACACCGCATCCTACAGCCGCGTTCGTCGCAGCCCGTGCAGGAGCGATGGCGTTGCAGACTGACCATGAAGTGCTCGGTGTCATCGAGAACATGTCATGGTTCGAAAGCCAGACATCTGGAAAAAAAGAGTACGTCTTTGGGCAAGGCGGCGGACCGAAACTTGCAGAAGAATTACAAGTGCCGCTGCTCGGCCAGATTCCACTTGGCCAACCGGACTGGAACGAAGAAGACTTCGCTCCGTCAGTCTACATGGAAGATCATCCAACAGGAAAAATTTATGGGGACATTGCACAACAAGTTCTCCAGCAATTTGCAAATAAGCAAAGCAAGCAATAAAAAATAAAACCCGGAAACCGGCTTTCGGTTTCCGGGTTTTATATAGTAATAAAAGACTTTCAAGGTTTGTTCACAACTCCTCCTGCAGATGAGAAGGTTTGTTGATACAATCGAAAGGAACTTCAAATTAACGGAGGCAATATACGTGACTATACGAAATTGGGTTAAATTTGCTCTAAATGCATTATTGATAGGTGGAGGAATCACCGGACTGCTCGGGATTTTCATCCGCTGGAACGATGTTTTCGCGGAAGCTGCACAAAATGGGCAGTGGGGAGAATTTATTGCTGGCTTTGTCTGGATGGTTGTTGTCGGGATGACGATGAGCTTGATTGCGCAGATGGGTTTCTTCGCGTATTTGACAATCCATCAGTTCGGACATAATATGTTCCGCTCGCTGCGCCTGTGGAATTGGGTACAGCTCTTGATCATCGCGGTCGTCATCTTCGATTTGATTGTGTTCCGCTTTCTTCCGAATGTGGAAACAAACGGTCAAGGAGTGCTTTATGCAGTCTTGCTGTTTATTTTATTATCGGTTTCCTTGATCACTGCTTATTTCAAGGCGAAGTGGACGACGAAATCAACGTTTATTTCAGCATTGTTCTTTATGATTGCTGTCACCACTTTGGAATGGTTGCCGGCATTGATGGTAAGAGCGGGTAATGTAGACAGCTGGGTAACTTTGTTATTGTTTCCATTGCTTGCGGTAAACGCGTATCAACTTCTCGTCTTGCCGAAATATAATGAGAAGTCGGAAGAGGATCGTTTGAAACTTGAAGCTCGCCGGGCTGCACGAAAAACACAAGCTGTAGAAGGAAAGAAATGATTTTTCAGAAAAGTTCCGCTTTCTCCCTTTAGGGCAGGAAGCGGGATTTTTGATTTAGATCCACTTTTTCTCGAAGTAGTAGAAATGCTTTACCTATAAGGTTTTGCGAGTCTTTTAAAGCGATTTAAAGAAGGATGAAAGTTCTTTTTAAAAAAGTTTGGTAAATGCGTTGACATATATTTAAACATGCTTTAATATAATAAAAGTCGTCAGGAACGACAGCAAACATGAACCTTGAAAACTGAACAGCAAAACGTCAACGAAAGACGTCACGAGCGCCTTGGCGCGTGAACGGCTTTTGCGATGGTCGCCCTTGGGCGATT
>JBNJJS010000015.1:0-68996 GCA_051750505.1 Bacillota bacterium | reverse complement strand
ACTACTTCACGAAGAAACGGACAACGGATTACCTGACTCGCACTCAACTCTCACTGTATTCGAGCGTCGAAAAAAAAAACACTGAAAGCAGATGCTTCGCAAAAAAAAAACGTTGCAAACAGCTGTATCGCAAATGGATCGGCATATGGCAAGGGGCGTACCTAAAGCCGGACTGCATTTTCTATGTTCTTATAAATTCTTTCAAAACCGTCTTTTCGTATTCGATAACTTGAGCAAAAACGGCATTAACAAATAGGCAATCGTTACATACACAACAAAGAAAAGTATAAGAAGCGGCCAACCTACTTCCATATAGATACGAAAATAATTGAATACCAGCACAAAAGGAATGAGGAATAGCATATAGCTCCAGAAATTCGATTTACCTGAGGCATATTGGACGGTATGGCAATTTCGACATTCTTCTTTTCCTTTGAGTCCGAGTTTGAACATATCTTTCCAGTTCCACTCGAATCCACAATTTTGGCAGTGAGACATAGGGTTCATCCTTTCTGGCAAGCGTAATATGCTTTGATTTTCAAGGCGGAGGCAAGCAGCCGATTATTCGACCGTTTTGCCGAAGCGTTTTTGTGTGTTCGATAGTTTAGTAAGGAAAGGCGTCAGCAATAGCGCAAGCGGAATATAAATCACAAAGGCGAGAATGATCAACGGCCATCCAATTTCGTAATAATACCGTAGCACGTTCATCGGCATGAGAAAGCCCATGGTAATTAAAAAGGTGGTCCAGAAGGTCGATCTGCTGGATACGAATTGTCTTTTGTGGCAGTTTGGGCATTCCTTCTTGCCTTTCAAACTGAGCATCATCACATCTTTCCAGCTCCATTTGAAGCCACAGTTCTCACAATTCGGCATCGATTCACTCCTTTCTGCTCAAGGCAGTTTTCTACAATCGAATTCTTACCAGAGCGGTTTTTGTTCAGATGACAGTTTAATCGTATAAGGGATGAGTGCGATCACTATGAGTATATAAGGGGCTGCAAGTGCTATATAGACGCCCAGCGGGAACTCAAAGAAAATATTCAACACGATTAAGGTGAGTAAAGGCAAAAGATACAATGCATAAGTTTTGGTGCTGAAATTAGGCACGACGTATTGCCGTTCGCCGCAGCTCGGGCATTTTCTATTGTTTTTGAAGCCGATCTTTAACGTGTCGGACCAGCTCCATTTCGTTCCGCAGTTTTCGCAATGAGGCATTGGCTTGCTCCTTTCCTCGAGCGGTGTTCGCGTTGTTTAGTTTTTATATACCCTTGATTTCAGAAGTAATCCAAAATATTGGGAATAAATTAAGGAATCCTGCCTGCCGATTCCGGATTGCAGAAGGGCGGGCAGGACGGAAAAATTCGTACAGCCTATACAGTTTCTTATTGTTCGCTCGTGATGAGTTTGTAGACGAAGTCGAGTTGTTCCTGGAAATGGAACAGTTCGTTTTCTTTTTGCTGGTCTTGGAGTTCGCTGAGCGGGCTGGAGATCTGGAATGCGGTACTTTGCAGTCGATCGAATTCGCTGGTCATTTCGCGCTCTTCGATAACGGCTCCCCAGTAATTCGCTTCTTTCACGACCGTCGACAGGAGAAGCAGATTCTTTCCATTATTTGTGAAGGTGAAGCGCTGTTCCGGGTGGATGGCGTACCATTTGTCATGGACGGTCGTGATGAAATGCTCGAGCTCATCGTATTCGCTATAGCCGAGCTGCTGGAACGTGCTTTTAGGGTTTGTTGGGTTGGCCTCTGACATCATTAGGTCTTCGGTTTCTTGAGTATCCGCCGGTTCACTGCGTGCAGGCGTTTCGGAATCGCCGAAATTGACCTTGATGACGAACACCGCAAGCAAGGCCAATGACAAGAGCGGGATGCCGATAATTAGTTTCTTCATTTTCTATCCTCCAATAATTGAAACAATTCCAATCTATTAGCACTACTATACCATGGAAGTTCCATTATATTACCAATTAATAAAAAAATCACCGCCACTTCTATGAAACAGAAGCAGTGGTGAGTGTTGGAATGATATTTATTTTTGCTGTGGATCGCTTTTATCCAGAATGCGCTTTTCAGCGACCAGGTGGGCGAGTTGGTCGTGGAGAAATTCGATTTCCTTGTTCAGCGATTCGTATTGCTCTTGGCTGATCATGACGCCAGCCACTTGTTCGTCGTTGAAGATGTATACGCCTGCCCCTTCGTGACGGGCGAGTTGGAAGATTTCCAGCGGTGAACTCATCACCTGCGAAATCGGCCGTGTCGGAACATCCAAAATTTTCATCATCAGAACCACTCCTTCGCTACTTGCTTAGTATAACTCTTTTATGCGGTTTAAGATGCCATGTGGATAAATAGTTTGCCAAAGCGCCGGAATATAAGCTTGATTGCGTGTAGTAAGACCTTGCTATTGCGTGACAATATTCTTAGAATAAAGGTATAAGTTGTAAATAGAGAGGGTGCGGGGAATGAAGTTGAATATGGAGCAGCGGCGTATTGTGGAATTGGAACCGGGCGGGCCGATGTTGGTGAAGGGTGTTGCGGGATCGGGCAAGACGACAGTGGCGATACGGCGGATCCATTTTCTGATGGATCATTATTGCCACGAGGAAGATGACCGGATTTTACTGGTGACTTATAACAAGACCTTGCTCAATTACATAAAGTTTCAATACGAGCGCTTGGCGGATGTGCAGTCGGGTGAAGCGGAGCGGCTGTTTGCATCGAATGCAGAAGTGAAGATCGCGACGATCGATTCGCTGATGTATGGGCAGTTCATGAAATACTTGCAGCGGGCGAAACGCAAGCTGTCCATTGCGCCAGCCGAAAAGGAATGGCAAGTGCTGACGAAGGCGATCCACGAAGTGAAGAAATCCCATCCGGATGTGAAGCTGCTGACGCCGAAAAATACGAAGTTCCTGAAAGACGAAGCGGAATGGATCACCTCATGCGCGATGACGGATATCGAGACCTATCAATCGGTGGACCGCATCGGGCGCGCTTCCGGAAATAGCGGGACGCCGCAGAAATTATTGAAGAATTCGCCGACCCGTGAAGCGGTATTTGAAGTGGCCAGGTTGTACCGTGAATTTCTGGAAAAAGAAGGGCTCGTTTCATTCAAGCAAATGAACGAACTGGCGCTGTCGGAAGTGAGGCGCTCGAACGGCGGCAAGTACACCCATATCATCATCGACGAAAGCCAGGATTTGACGCGTGTGCAGCTTGAATTCCTGAAAGAGCTGTATAAGGAAAAGGGGCATTCTTCGCTGATGTTCGTGGCGGATAATACGCAAAGCATCTACCCGGATTCCTGGCTCGGCAAAGGGCGGCCGTATACGACGATCGGCTATGACATGAGCGGGAAATCGCGGACCTTGAGCAAGAACTACCGGACGACGACGGAGATTTCGCAAGCCGCTTTCGATTTGATCGAAGCGGACGAAACGATCCAGTCGAACGTCGATTTCGTCAAGCCGGCACTCATCGACCGGCACGGCCATCCGCCGATTTACCAGTTCTTCATGCAGCCCGAGCAGCAAGTGGCCTTTCTCGCCGAGGAAATCGAGCGGCTGCGAGGCGATTACCGCTTGTCCGAGATGTGCATCGTCGCGCGCGGCAAACGCTCGGTCGAAAGCGCCGCAGCGGATTTAGCGGCCACAGGCATTCCGTGTGAGATCCTCCAAAGCAATGAGCCGAATTTCGAGTCGGACAAAGTGAAGCTCGTGACGATGCATTCGATCAAAGGCCTGGAATTCAAAGTCATTTTCCTTATCGACTTGAACCAAGGCGTCATTCCAATGGAACTTTACGATGACGCGGAAGACCAGAAGACGATCGATTCCGATGAACGCAAGCTCTTGTATGTCGGCATGACGCGTGCGAATGAATTGCTGTATATGTCGTCGGTGAAAAAGCCGTCGAAATTCATCAAGGAAATCGACCGCAAGCATTTGCGCATGCGAAAAGACGCTGGGCTCCATCCGTTCGAGTCCATCAGCATGACCGAGTACCGCTTGGCTGATCAATTGGTCGACCTGCATTCCAAAGAGGAATTGACCCGCCAATGGCTCATCCGTGAACTTCACGAGACTTACGGCTACCCTTACGAACTCATGCAGCTCGAATACCCGGTCCAGCAGTTTTCGAAAAAAGGCTATTGCGATATCGCCGTGGAGATCTATGCGGACGGCGAAGCCCGGCCTTACATCATCGCTGAAGTGAAACGTTTCGGCACGGGCATCGATGACGCGGTGAATCAGCTCAAGGGTTATTTGGAAGCGGATGGCCAGGCGTTCTACGGCATCGCGACGGACGGGTTGTCGGTGAAAATCATCGACCGGCAAGGCGAAGAAGTACAGGACTTGCCGAAATGCCAGTCGCGCTTTTTGCCGGACACGAAGCAGCGCAGCCTCTACAGAAACTTGAAGAACGGACGCGATTACGAATATGCCCAGGAGCCCGGGGCGGACATCGAGGTGCGGGAAGCCGGTGAAGAACCATTGATTCAAGTACATGAACTAGCGGAAGTGCCGCTCATCGGAAACGTCGCGGCCGGCATTCCCGCACTTGCCGCCGAGAATTACGAGACCGCGTACAGCTTGCCGCGCGACTGGCTCGTCTCGCCGAAAGACAGCTTTTTGCTGACGGTGACAGGCGACAGCATGACCGGCGCCGGCATCGATAAAGGCGATATGGTCGTCGTCCACCAACAAAATACCGCTTCGAACGGCGACATCGTCATCGCGGTCATCGACGGCGAAGCGACGATGAAAAAATATATGCCGATGGGCAGCGAGATCCTGCTCGTCGCGGAAAATCCCGAATTCGAACCGATCATGATGCGCAGCGAAGACGTGTATATCAACGGCCGGGTAATCGGGGTAATGAAGAAGTAGAAGTTATAAAAAAACAGCCCTCGGGATGTTTTTAACCCGTTCACTTGATAGACGCAAAACCCTCAATTAGCTCAGGAAATAGCAAGACTTTTAGCAACACAAAAACACTACTTTAAAACGCAAAATAGCACCCCAATTCGCTAGGTTTTCAACAACCTAATTAACGCGAATTGACGGTGCTATTTTTTATGCCTTTATTTCTGACGTAAATAACTAATCACATCAATCAAATGGTAAACTTCATATCCTTTTTCCTTATAAGCAGAATAAGCATCGTATGTAACCTCGCTATAACAAATCAGGCTTTGCACAGACTTCGCAGGTGATTTCATCACCTTCCCGCCATTGCTCTCGATGAAAGCGACCACTTCATCCAATAAAGGTTTCACAGCTCCTTCGCAAACCACTTGTTCCACTTCTACATCTTCTGTTTCTACATACAATCTTCCAACAGCGTGAAAAGGTTTATTCGGAATATGTACTTTCATCAGTTTATCGCCATCTACTGGATCAAACTTTATATCCTTGATTCCATAATAAGCTTCGTCGATTCTCGAATGTCGGATAAGCGGCGTTTTCATATATTCATAAGGCTCTAAATCCGCATATGGTCCAACCCCGTTCGGCACAACAATATTCGTTAAAACGTGACCATCCTTTTCAAGTTGCACAAAAAGTTCTTCTTCTAAAACCAATGCTTCGTATTCTGTTAATCCATCTTTAACAAATCTCACATCGCATTCAAACTTCTCAAACAGTCGATTAAAGTAGTCATTGCGTTTCGTATTTTTATAACGGCTGCTTGTGCCTTTCCCCAAATAAATAACTTGTCCAGTTTCTTTAATGAACCACTCATATACATAGTAGTTTCTCTTTTGGTTCAAATCTTGTTCGTCTGGAACCATTGTCATTTTACCACCTGTTAAGCCTAATTCAATTTTCATACAATCATCCCCCTTTTATTTCCATATTAGCACAACGAGCATCGACAAAGGTCGGTGCTTTTTTGGCTTGGAAAAGAATGTCTCACAAACATTTTTCATCATCACTGGACAAAGAGAAAAAACCGTGGATAATATTCCCAGTTTTAAATACTCATTTTTATAGGAGGTGATTATATGAGTGAAGCAGATATCGACAGCATCATATTGCAAAGATTGAAAGAAACAGGTTTTAATAAAGAATTTGTTATTGGTCAACAAAATACAAAAAATTCTAAAATTAACGAACTTTTATCAACAGCAAGTAAAAACTTAACAGGAAGCAAAGGCTTCCCAGATTTTATTCTGCACCAAAAAGACGGTAGAGAAAATTTAGTTTTTATTATCGAAACGAAAGAGGGTTTTAAACACGAAAGTGAAAAAAATGACAAAAGTGCCATTAAAGAATACGCAGTGAATGGCGTGAAACACTATGCTAATTTCTTAAGAAATGATTATAACGTTGTAGCACTTGGGATAAGTGGCATAGACGAAAATTTAACAATAAGCTCTTTTTTCTATGCTAAAGGTGAAACGGGTTATTCTATTATTCCAATCGATTTTATTAGTAAGCCTAAGTTTTATTATGGATTATTAAAAAATGACCCACAAGCTCAATGGAAAAAGACAAAAGATCTTTACAAGACAGCAGAAGACTTAAGTAAAGAGTTGAGAAACAAACTCAAAAAGGACGAGTTGCCATTAGTGGTAAGTGGAATTCTCTTGGCACTTAAGGATGATTTTTTCAGGAACAGTTTAAACGAGCAGAGAAAACCAAAAAGACTTGCTAAAGGGTTATACGATGCTATAAAAAACACATTAGAAGATTCAGGGATTCCAGATGAAAAGAGAGCAATACTAATCGAAACATACAAATTTATTAATACTAAAGCTTCTTTAGTTGATGAAGAGATTATTAGAGGTAACAAGATTGAAAAAAACACGACATTACGAACTGTAATCAATTTAATTTACGACGAAGTATATCCTTTTTACCAAATACATAGAGATTATGACGTTCTTGGCATATTTTACGAACACTTCCTCAAGAGAATAGGCAGCGACGGGAAAGGTTTAGGCATTGTTTTGACACCTAAACACATTGCTGAATTAATGATTGACTTAGTCCAAGTGGACAAAAATACTGTATTGCTTGATACGTGTACAGGTAGTGGCCAATTTTTAATTTCAGGAATGGAAAAGATGTTAAACGAAGCCATAGGAGATGAAAATAAACAAAAAGAAATTCTTTCGAAGCAGTTGATTGGAGTTGAATATCAAGACTTCACTTATACCCTAGCCTCTTCAAATATGATGTTGCGTGGTGATGGCAAATCGCAATTATACAAAGGCGATTGTTTCTCTTATTCCGAGGAAATAAAATCTCATAATCCAACAGCTGGTGCGATAAATCCACCATATAGCCAAGGTGATGGTTTACACGAACTTAATTTCATTGAACATATGTTGGATTCTCTGGAAAAGAACAGTTTGGGTGCAGCGATAGTTCCTATGGGAATCGCGTTAAAGAAACACCCGCTAAAGAAAAAAATAATGCAAAAACATACTTTAGTTGCGGTTATGTCGATGCCAAATGAGCTTTTTGGAAGAAACGCTTCTGTGGTAAGTTGCATAATGGTCTTTAAAGCAGGTGTGAAACACAATCCTCTAGTTTCTACTTGGTTCGGTTATTGGAAGAATGATGGTTTTGTAAGAGATAAAATTTTAGGTCGTGCAGATAGAAAAGGTGAATGGAAAGACATAAAAAATGAGTGGTTGAATATGTACAATAACCGTGTTGAAAAACCAGGTATTTCAGTTTTACAATCTGTAGAGCACGATTCTCAATGGTGTGCCGAAGCTTATTTAGAAACAGATTTCACTCAAACAAAAGGTAGCGATTTTGAAGAAGAAGTGCTTAAATATCTCAGCTTTAAAAAATATCACGAACGCGGATTGAGGCCAAGGTTTGAAGAGTTCCGCATATCGGAATGGAAATCGTTTAAGTACAAAGATATTTTTGATATAGAAGGTGGGAAAGGAGTTTGCGTGGACATTAATGAGGAAAGTGACGAAAAAATCCCTTGGATTTCGGCTACCGAAAAGAACAATGGGATGTCGGCATACACTTATGATTCTTATAAACATCCTGGCGGCACTATAACTGTTTCTAAAAACGGATCAATCGGCGAAGCCTTTTATCAAGCTCAGAACTTCTGTGCTTCTAGCGATGTGGCTGTGCTTTTGCCTAAATTTAAGATTAACGAACACATTGCTCTATTCCTCGCTTCAATGATTAGGAAAGAGAAGTTTAAGTATAATTATGGACGCAAATGGAACATCGATGCAATGAAAGATACTGATATATTGTTACCTGTAGATGAAAACAATGAACCACATTGGGCCTATATGGAAGAATACATAAAAGAACTTACGGCAGATAAAATGTAACACTTCTCGATTTAAAAAACGACGACTAATTAATCGCCGTTTTTTGAACGCAAGATTTTCAACACTATACTTTAATCCTCTTTGAAAGCTGTGAATATAACACCTCCCCCGTAAACCTTATGCCCCTTATATAACTCCTCTGGTTGCTTCTTCCACCAACGACTCTTAACAGATATGTCCTCTGGATTATCTTCAATATACGCATCGTAAACACTTTCAGTCATCAAAATAGAAGGCGTTTTAACTTTAACTTCTTTCTCTTTAATTCTCTCTTCGAGGTAATAAAAACCCAATGAAGGATTTCTGCATACATAAGCGTGTTTGCTTGGGGATTCTTCAAACTTTTCCCACCCAGAAAAATTAACGAAATCATTCTCAAAGAATTCCTTCATTGTTAAATCCTTATTAGGTAAGTTGTCTACGTGGACTCTTCTCATCACTTCTATTCTTTCTTCCGTTTTAATATCAACAGTTTTATTCGCTAGATCGGTTAATTTACTTGCGACATTTGCTGGTTTTCCTAACCAAACCAACGATTTGTACGGTGCATTTTCTTTCCCGTTCTTTCGAATACCGCCTTTTGATACCAACATTTCTCCATAATCGATGCCAATACCGAATTCGATTTCATTGTGTGGGAAGTGTTTATTAATAATATAACTTCCGACAGAGTTTAAAAGAATAGCTGTATTTACAGCATTCGTTTCGCAATCGAACTCATCAAAAACGACCATTACACGATCCCCTATGATGTTTCTAACACGCCCATTATGGTATTGAGCAGCCTTTACCATAGAGCGCATAAAAGCTCCGTATAGCTTGGTCAATGTCTCTGGTGTATGTTCTAAGCTCAATTCGGTAGACTTGCGCATATCTATGTAAAGAACGCACGTGTATATTTTCTTAGCCTTCATCTCTTTAGAATCTAAGTTGGGATAAGTAATCCCTTCTGTATCGATTGTAGGAACATAGAACGTTTCGGCTATTGTCACATCGAATGCATCACTGACAATCGTTTGTACATCGTTATTCAACTCTTCTTTTAGCTCTTTCAAGGTCATCAATTAGAACTCCCTTCGTGATATACTAAATAAAAATTGGTGATTATTGGTGGGTACTAATATGGATATAGATAAACTACATAAACAACTTGATAAAAACGACCAATGGATTCAAAATGCGGATATGAAACTATCTATCATTTTAGCATTTCTTGGGGTTCTTGGCGGTATTATCCTTTCGGAAGGTAAGGTTTTTGAACTTCTAAAAGACGGATTAACCACTATCGAAGGTGCAGCATTTTCCGCATTCTCATTGGCTTTTATATTATTAGGTTTTGGAATAACTTATGCGATTAGAGGAATCACAGCCACACTAAAAAACCCGCGCAAAAGCCTGTGGTTTTTCGGGGATGTTGGAAGATATAGCGATTGGTCGCATTACAAAAGAAGAAAAGAAAGAGAAACAAATGAAGAAGCTATCGATGATCTTTTAAGTCAAATTCATATAACCTCAAAAGTTGCCGTTAATAAATTCAGATGGCTTAATTTATCTATCAAAGTCTCTACTTGGTCTTTAGGCTTCTTTGCGGCTTATTTCATACTAATGAACATTTCATCTGTGGTTAACTAAGAAGAATGCTAAGGAGTGGTCACTTGAAGCCAGAAGATAGAAAGTACTTATTAGAGAAACTCAATCAAAATGAAGAAGATAGAAAGCAATTTATAGATTCAGTGGTAAGTATAGCGTCTGGCATCAACGCGTCAGCACTTGGAGATTTCGATGCTAAAGTTTCTTTGTTGTCTGGGATGAACGAAAAAATCACCGCCTTTGGACAACTAGGCTCAACCAACTACCTTTCAGGAATCACAACAAACCTAATTAATATCGTTCCTAAAAATATTGGGTTATCTGTTTTTGACATACCTAACTTCACATTACCACCTATTGAATTTCCGAAAATCGATTACGAACATATCGAAAGGAACACAAATGATAACTCAAATTTCGGTTGGACACTAACAAGAGAAATCAGTACGTTTGAGTATCTTGATAATGATTTACTTGGGCTTTCTTTAAAAGACAAAGACGAATACTTTTATGGGTATTACTCCAAAAACGACTGGGAACATTACCGCCTAATGAAAGAGTCGCTATTAGAAAGTATTGATCCTAAATGGCAGGATTTGATGGCTGACTGCTTTGATAGTTTTGAACAGGATAAATATAGAATGGTCATTCCGTTATTGTTTTCAATCATTGAAGGCGAAACGGCGAAGATTTTTAAAACTAATGAATACGGCGGAAGGCTCATTAACTTTATGAAAACGCAAGTTAGTTCTGAACAAGACAAATTCACTCAGATTGCTATTTACTCACTAAATAATTTTATGAGAAAACAACTTTTCCGCACTCACGATTTCAATAAAAATAGAAAACCTGTGATTAATCGCAATTGGATTTTGCACGGTCGTGACGATCCGAAACATTGGCGAAAAGTTGATGCCCTTCGTCTATTCAGTGTGTTATCCACGTTACAGCTTGTTAAGGAATACAAAGATTCTTAAAGGAGGTATGAACTGTGGGCTATGACCTAATGGGAACAACCGAAAAAACTTGTCCGTGTGGCGAATCAGTCACTATAGAAAGCAGGTATATGGACGATTGGAACAGAACAAAAAGCGTATACGAAATGGTCTGCGAGACTTGTCGACAAGAATACACGCATCAAGAAGGACATTGGGTAAAGATTGAGGACTGGCAAAAGAAAGTGGATGCTATAAGGAGATATAAAAAAAAGAAATTATCAATTGATGAACTGGCTGCTGAAGAACTGGCCGATGAATGGTATCAATACTTTGCCCACATAAAGACGAAAAAAGCATTTTACCTAGCTATGGCAGAGAAAACAGGTGCTAGTCTTACAAATTCACGCTTCAACTCAGAAGTCGCCAGGAAGTCGATGGATGAAACTATTAAACATCTATTTAATGTAACGTTAAGATACACAGGCACTCAGGATGTAACGGAGAAAATTTCTTCTGAAAATCCATTGATCGTTGCGGAGTTAAAAGAACTAGACAAGCTATTAGCAAAGAAAAAAGTTGCTGAGAACGAATTTAGAACCAAATTACATTGAGCTTATCGACGCTACCTTTGGGTGGCGTTTTTTTTTGGGACTTTTTCTCGCCTTTTTATCCTTTTTCATTATAATTAGTCAAAATTGTTCGACTTTTTGATTATGGATGGTGAAAAATGCGTGATTTAAAAATTGGCTTTATTAGAAATTTACGAAAAAAAGAAAACATTAAAGAATTCGAAGCTAAAAAATTAAGGAATATTTACTTGGATACAATCTCGAATGTTTGGGAAGGTTTATTTGAAATCAACCATAAGATTTCAACTTTATATGTTGAAAGTTTTGATTACTTTTTGAAAGATAGGTATAAAAAACCTTCTGTTAAGCCAATAGAAGGCAATATTTATATGGCAAATCTCTTACTGGGTTACAACGGAGAAGCATCTTTAATGCACCCAGTATTGATTATTTCAACTCTTGGCGGGAAATCGTTTGTTATTCCTGGTTCATCGAGCGATGACTATACTGAAAATGCCTTCCATTGGAAAGATAATAACAAACTAAAAAAACCGATTAATTTTTTAATAAACCCCGAAGAATCTCTGACTGGAAATAATAGAATGTTGAATAATCCAACTGGTTTTAGGATAGAGAATGCTCTTTTTATTTCAAATGCGAGAATGGTTGAATCTACTCCGATGGGGCATATTGAAATTGATAGCATTACTTTCTTAAAGATAAAGGAAAGACTACAGAATATTATTTATGACGAGAAAGCGGAACATTTTAAGGCAGAATTATTATTAGAAACCAAGAAAAACAAACAGTTAAAACGTGTTTTGTTTAAACTGAAAAAGAAGAAGTTGATAAGGAAAAAACCTTTCGGAAAAGTTTTTTATTATTTTTCTTGATATTCAAAGCAAAGTGAGTAAAATGTAAGGAAATGGGAGGAACGGATACTAAAAATAAATAAGAGAGAGAGAGAAATGATGAAAAATCTAATATGGGCCGCAGTGCCAATGCAGGACGTAACTCTAATATGGGCCGCAGTGCCAAAATTAACACTCTAATATGGGCTTTATGCCAATGCAGGACGTAACTCTAATATGGGCTTTACGCCAAACAAAAAAAGATAATTTCCGTTATCTTTTTTTGCTTTTAATTTTTGGGTATACACTAACCAAAAGGAGGTATCCAAAATGAGCGAACAACAAAATGATATCGAAGAATTTATCGGCTACGTTAAAGAAGATTTGATGGAGATTTATAACATATCTAATGAAGAAGCAACAACTCTTATCGAAGACTTTAAGCTTCAGGAGTTGTTCAATAAGCACGGTTCGATCACAGCGCATTACTCGACAGAGGAATATGCACATATGGCATATGAGCGTTCGAACAACTTAAATAAGCAGTAAGCTGATTCATTTTCGATAAACTTCGAAAGTGATTTTTTTATGGTTCGATTTAAATCATTTGGTAATTGGTTTCCAATATATAAAAAGGTACAATAGTAGATAAAGGGAATGTTGATTGTAGGAGCATCACATTGATGCTATTAAAGAGGGGGTCAGAGGATGGCTTTTCAAATTTATCGAGTTTTGCACTTATTAGTAACGGGTACGATTGTAATTCTTATCTCTACTTTTATGGCTTCTGGTGGGTTAGGAGAAAATTTTACTGGCAATCCCTACCCTTACCCTATATTTTTTATACCATTGATAATTTGGGCAATTGGAGCTGTTCTTTCATTCGTGCCTAAATTGGTGAAACTAGGATTAACAATTTCTGCCCTGCCGTTCTTATATTATGTTATAACAATACTTTTTGCTTATTTTAAATAAATTAAGAAAAGCCTAACCAAAGTTTGGTTAAGCTTTCGAAGTTTTAACGTTTGTAAATAATGTCTTCCCACGTGTACACCTTATCAGCGATGCCTAAGCGTTGTGCTGGTGTGAAGGATTCCTCACCTGTTTTAAACGGCATACAGAAGTTGTAGTAAGTACGCAGGATGGTAATTGCCATTTGCGAATATTTCGGATTGAAATTTGAATAAATGTAACTCTTTCCATCGCCACGCGCAGTAACCAATGGTCGTTCTAATATCGAAAGTCTGCGTCTGACGATCTGAAAAAATCCATTGATGGCATTATCGTTGACTTGCTCTAACAAAACAGCGAGTTGATTATCCGTTAAGTTTCCTGTGTTTGTTAATACATCTAGTAATCTATGTCCACGATCACTTGTCGGAATCGGATGTTTCAATCGATTCTTTCCTTGTGTGAAATAGATTTCAGCGTTCGGTGCAATATGCTTGTCGTGAAACTTATGAACGGCCAACGTGTCTTGAAGCTGCCATCTGGCAAGTTCGCTTAAACTGTCATAACTTAACCCGTTCAACTTAGCCCAATGCTTTAGCTTTCTAGCTGATTCCAAGAATTCTGCTTTCGCCTGTTTGCGTGTTAAGGTTTTGTCCGTTAAACAAAGGAAATGATGTGCGTGACCCGTTCGTATTTCATTGCTGAAAATGCGGGAGACGGATGTCTTTAAAGAGCCATCATCATCACTAATGAACCGCCAACGATTCACCGATAAGGTGTTTCGAAGAAGCCAGTAATGCGCCATCGAAGTGTATTTCTGTGATACGTGCAGTCCATCAACGAAATGTCTGCGTTGCTCGAACTTCCAATGGTCTCTTTTGTATTCCGACATTGGTTGCGTATCACTTTTCGAAGGAGGACAAGGAGCAATCCCGTATTCCGCAAAGCGTTCATTTTTTCTTGAAAACGAATGAAGGTGGTCTTCTTTATAGAAGAGTGTATCGATTTCGATTTCGTCCAAAGTCTTTTCCCAATCAAAACAAATGTCCGAACGAAATACATATCTCGACCGTTTATCGGCAGAAGCCACAATATAAGTCGGCAACTGCTTGTCTTCGATCAAAACACCGCGATTCTTTCCTCTGCCTTTTTTCAATACATTATTCAATACATAATGCAGTTTATCCGTTGTGATCCACATTTCATCAAAATGCGTTTTTGCTAACGGTTTGGTCTCTCTTGTCTCTAAGAATTCCAAACAACACCGATACAACCATTCCAGTTTTTGATAGTACGTTTTCTTGCCGATGTCTAAAATCTCACACGTTCGATTGATAGGTGTTTTGTTAATCAACAATTTTGCGAACATCGGTAGGATTTCGTTTCGTTTTTGATTGTAAGTGGAGTTCCTTGTTTTGTTTGGGGAAACGTTGGTGTATTTTTTACATTCCTTACACTGGAACTGTTCGGCTTTAGCTGCGTTCGTTCCACGCTTATAGAATGTCTTGGGGTTTGTCTGAGGTGTGTGGGTGTCGTTCGTGCAATGAGGTCTATGAAAGTTATATTCTTGTTCGATGGGTGTGAGCGAACTAATCCGTATGAGCCGTTCGATTTCTTCGGCTAATGACCAATTTGATACTGTTATTGTTGCAGAGCCACAAGTTGGTGGGCTGTCTGGTTCTACTCTGTCGGGATTACATTTTACAGTCCGAACTTCATTAGAGCCATCCAATTTGAAACGGCTTGGTTTTGATTTTATATCGAACTTCTTTTGTTCTAATCCGTGATTCTTACAAAGTGGGTCAGCACACGTATTGTATTGAATTTCATACACTTGTCCGTTCCATTGAAATTGAATCGGTTTAAAGGCTTCTTTTGCGCGTTTAAAAGCAAACTTAGAAGGTGTGAGTGTGTCGTAATCACTCGTACGATTGTTCAGTTCTGTGGGGGTTACTGGTTCAATAACGTGGAGCGTCTTTTCGTCATATCTCAGAAGGCGTTTGTAGATCATCAGAGATCAACTCCAAATCTTTGAGAATGCGTTTATTGTTTCGCTTGTTCTCGATGTAAGAAATAAACTGTGGGTCGTCTAAGATGTTTTCGAGAAAGGTAGATAATACTTCCTCTTCCGAATAACCTGTGTACTCCGCGTAGTGCTTTACAATAGCAATCGTTTTGTCTGGCAGTTCCCATTTGACCTTTTGCAAATTCTGCTTTTTGGGTTGGATAAATCGCATAATTTTCATCTCCTTTTCGAATGAAATTAACAACTGAATTAGCAGTCGTTTTAGCAAGGGTTTTAGCACCTTACAATAATTATTGTAAGTCATTCGAAAGTTCTGTCAATTCAATTGTTAAAACAAGTGTTATTTCGACTTAAACCTTGATATGACGGCATTTAAAAGACCGCTAATTCAGGTGCGAATTAACAGTCTAATAAGGGTTTTAATTGTCGTTTTGCGTCTCTCAAGTGAACGGGTTAGGCTGTTTTTAAATACGTTTTTTCGTGTTCGACAACTTGTAGAAGAATTCGGATTAAGAAATTTTCCCGTCAACTTTCAAATCAGGGCATCGCTTCTGCAGCTCTTCAATAAAAGCGCTTTGGTCTTTCGGCGAGATTTTTACCGTCCCGAACATTGTCGTATTGTTGATGAGTTCCAGCGCATCCCGCGAAGACAATAGGCGGTAGCCTGTGAAAATATCGCGTGTCGGGGCGACTTTCAGGATGCTGCCGTAAGGGATGCGGCTTCTGAAAGGGCCGGCTTTCACGAGCAGATGATTTTCCAGAAAGACGTATCGGATGGCGAAAGTGATCCATAGGATGAGAGCCGTGGTCACGAGGAAAGTAGCCGTAACGATGACGAAAGCTGAAAGTGGCGCATCTTCGAACAATAGCGGAATAAACGAGACTGCCGCGATGAACAGGATAGCCACCAGGATGAAACGGATAAAAAACGAATCGATTTTCGAACGGAAAGTCATGTATGCTCACCTCTACCTATCTATACGGATGACATGGGCGGAAGCTTCATTTTTAGCGTACTTTTAAATGGAGTTTTATTATCACACAGCAAGTATTGAAAATTGCTCTTAGAAATAACAAGGGGGAGAGCATATGCTAAAGAAAAACGTGAAAATAGCCTTGGCATTTTTTCTTGGCTTTTCGATCAAGGATTTTTTCTCCATCGGGGAAATCCATTGGGGAGCCAGCCTGTTGTCCGCAACTATGGTATTTCAGAGTGTTGAAGAAGTCTATAATCCGCTATGAATGAAAAAGGGAATCACCTTTTCTACATTCAAAAATCAATGTTCTATCTAAGTATTTGGAGAAGTGTTCGCTCGACTCCTGTGGATCAGCGAGACGACCGAGACCCCGCAAGGCGCAAAGCGACTGAGGAGGCTTGGGCGCGAGCCCACGGAAAGCGAGCGATAAGCTTCGGAAAATACGGTTTCCTGCGTTTCTCGACAGCCTGGTATTTATGCTTTATTTATTATGGGACTGGGCGAAAGAGCCTTATGACTGGAGTAAGCATAAACGATAAGCAATTGCGCTCATTTGCCATTGCCCATAAGTATTCAGTATATCCCGGTTCACCTCGAAACGTCACCGACCGCTATGATCTAACTTGCGCCCCGTCTGGATCCCGACAATCCGGACAGGGCGTTTTATCGTTTTTTTAACATTTCCTTAACCTTTTGGCATTAGGCTGAAACAAGACAGCCAGGAGAAGAGGGGGAAGGCAGATGAAGCGGATGAAGATCGGGATAGGGCTCGCATTGCTTGGAGCGGCAGGTGCAGCAGGCGTGCTTTCTTATGAAGTGCTCGCGGCAGAGGAACAAGCTTACCGCCAGTTGGTCGAGCTATCCGACGGCGTCAAGGCAAGCGAGCTGACAGTGCACGATGGGCAAGTGGTGGCGGTGCTCGAGAATCGTTCTGGCACGGAAGCGATCGCCAGCTACGACGCAAAGGGCAGTGAACTATGGCGCATAGGACTGGACGGCGCCCATTACGCAATCGGAGACAAATCATTTATCATCGTTTCAGGAAATGAAGTGAAGGCATACGATCTGTCAGACGGGAAAGAAACCGACGCATTTCCGCTCGCGGATGATTTCCGGATGAGCGGATCCGGGGCGAGCGTCGCGCTTGAAGCAGGGCACGTCGTCATCATCGGAAATCTTGGCGCGCGGCTGTTGGTGCATGAACTGGACGAATCGCCGGTCGTTGACATCACCGGCGGCAATATAGGACAAGCGGCGATTTCAGGGGAACATTTGCTGTATTTCGATGGTTCGACGCTTCATGGCCGCATGCTTTCAGGCGGCAAAGAATGGCAGTCGACGGGAGTGATGGAGCCGTATGTGCTGAAAGATGGAATCATTCATTATATTAAAGCGCCGACTGAGGAAACGGCGGTGCCGACTTTGATTGCACGCGCGCTCGATGAGGCGAAAGTGGAGTACGAAAAAGCCTTGCCGGCTACGGAAGAAGTGCGGCTGGCGGGAACGGACGAAGGCGGAGTGATTGTGGAATATGTAACGTCCGGCGAATGGGCCTTTTTAAATGCAAAAGGCGGCGAGAACATGCGCAAACCGATCCGCTCCGCATCGTTCAAAGCGCTTGAAAACCGCTACCGGCCGGTCGTGACCGAGTACGAGCTCGGCCATGAACAACAAAGCGACCATCGGCTCTTGATGCTTCGGGAACAAGGCACCAGTGCGTTCGGCAACCCTTACCATCTTGGGGCGCTGCAGGTGATGGCCGAGTCCGGCGGGTTCGATAAAGTGCTGGAGCATTCGGTGGAAGCGGCTGCACTGTCGCCTTCAGGAGGGGCGGCGGTGCTTGGCGGTGGCAGTTTGAAATTCTATGATCCGAAGGGCAACCAAGTGGCGCAGGAGTCTGTGCCAGTAGGCAGCGAAGAAATCACTTTGGCGGATGGCACGGTTTATATTTATGGCGGCAGTGGCATTGCGGTGTATACCGGTGAGCCGGAACCGAAAGCGGAAGCTGTGAAAAAGCTCAGCGGTGAAGATAGATACGAAACGGCAGCGTTATTGTCGGCAGCGGTATGGGATTCGGCTGAGACGGTCGTCATAGCGACTGGCGAACAATTTGCGGATGCCTTGTCCGGAGCGCCGCTCGCTTATCAAGAAGAAGGGCCGTTGCTGTTCACTGAAAAGGATCTCTTGAACGCATCGACAAGAGCGGAAATAGAGCGGCTCGGTGCAACAAATGCCATCATCCTTGGCAGCGCGCCGGTCATTTCAGATGCACAGCTTGAGGCGCTCGCGCTGATGGGCGTAGAAACGGAAAGAATCGGCGGCGCAAACCGCTACGAAACGGCCGCACTCGTGGCGGGGCGCATTGAGTCGGAAGGGGCGGTCGTCGCTGATGGCATGACTTTTAAAGACGTTTCGCAAGCGTCGGTCTTTGCGGCGCAAAACCGTTACCCGATCCTGCTGTCGCAAGGCAACCGCATGCCGCGGGAAACGACCGCAGCGATGTCGGATCGCAGCGATATCGTTCTTGCAGGGGACCGTTTGTCGATCCAATCACGCACTGATGACGGGGGAGCGCAGCGCAAAGTGGCGGTGATCGCACCGGCTTCGAGCTTTACCGATGCACTCTCCGCCGCCAACGCCGCCGCTAGACGCAACGGCTCGCTGTATTTGATCGGGGAGGGAGGATTGACAGAAGAGCTGAAAGAGCAGCTCGAGAACTATGAGTCGTTTTTAATCGTCGATTCGGAGAACCTCGTGGATGCCGATATGGTGCGCGCACTCGAAGCGTTTGTCGATTAGCCGTTGTGCGTTATAATTAAAGCATGACAGGAAAGAAAAGGATTTTGCAGGATGAAAAGACAATTGCTGGCCTGGCTTTGGCCGGTCTTATGGATGGTTCTCATATTCACGTTATCGCATCAGCCGGCAGGCGTGTCCGGCGGAATCAGTTCAGAAATCGCCAGGCAACTGGCTGATGCCATCAATTCGGTGGTGGCGCTCGATTTCGAAATGTTCCACACGATGTTCCGGAAAAGCGCGCATTTCTTTGCGTATCTCGTGCTTGGGCTTTTGCTCGTCAACGCATTGCGTAAAAGCGGGATCGGAATCAATCGCGCCATTCTTTGGGCATTTATCGGCAGCGCCCTTTATGCGGCCTCTGATGAAGCGCATCAATTGTTCATCCCGGGGCGCAGCGGTGAATTGCGCGATGTGCTAATCGATAGCATCGGCGCAGCGACAGGCCTGTTTTTCTACTGGCTCATCGTACGCGTCAAATGGCAACGCCAAGAAAAGACCGAAACCAGTTGGTGAACGGTCTTTTTTTGTGTGGAAACATCTTGTTTTTGGCGGCAGAGAACGGGAATAGAACAATTAGGAGGTGGATACCGATGAAAGACAAATTACAGGATAAAGAAGAAAAGTTCGCGGTGAGCACGGAATACCGCGAGACATTGAAGCAGACAATCCAAGTATTGCAGGAACAGGTGGATATCACCGAACAGTTCGAAGACGACAAGGATGTCGATGCGATGAAAGCTAAAATCGGGGATCTCGCGAAAAAGCATGAGGAGCTGGATGAGCAGTCGCACCGCTTGTCGAAATTATTACTGGATATGTAAGGCCTACACCGCAGCGCTTTGAAACAAGCAACTACGGTTTTATTGTGGAATAAATTAAGTTGTATTGCTTATATTTTTATAATTTATTTCCAAACATTATGTACCAAAAGGCTTTCCCTGCTAAACTGAAGATATCGAGTATGGTGGGGTGTTGTGATGGATGGGATCTTTTTTTACTTTTTGGAAAATATGGCGCTGATCATCGCGATGATGTATCTCGGATTGAAAGCCCGGGAATATCTGGTGCCGAAACTGGCGGAATCCAGGACTGCGCCGCTATTGAACGGATTCCTGACGGGGATTTTGGCTTTTGCGATCATGTACAATCCGCTGCTTTTCGAAGGGATGCGCCTAGATCTTCGCGAAGCGCCGCTGTACTTCATCGCTTTTGTCGGGGGCTGGTTGCCGGGAGTCATCGCGATGATCGTCCCATTCATTTACCGGGTCATGATGGAAGGCCCGACTGTCTGGCTCGGTATTACACAAGCGATTTTCTTGCCGGTGCTGATCGGCTGCTTGTTCCATGACCGGAAAAATTACCGTCCGCCTTATAATATGGTGAATATAACAAGGATGATGATCGGATTTGCAGTGTATGAAAGTATCAAATCGGTTTGGATGGCTTTGTCGACGCCTGCCACTGCAGGTATGGCAGCTGTCATGGCTTTGATGGCAGCCATCGGGGTGCTTGCGCTCGGATGGATTCTCAACGATACGCACCGCAATATCATCAGATGGAAAATGCTGGAGCATGATTCGACGCATGACGCCTTGACTGGTTTGCCGAATTTGCGCTATTTCCATGAACAGGTGCGTGAGTTGAAATACCGCGGTGTGCCGATGGCAATTGTCATGATGGACGTCGATCATTTCAAAAACTATAACGATACGCACGGACATCCGAAAGGAGATGAAGTGCTGCGGGATTTGGGACGGTTGATGGAAGAGGCGGCACGTCCGGAAGATGTCATCGCCCGCTATGGCGGGGAAGAATTTATACTGTGCTTTACCGGTGTGCGCGATGAACAACAGGCGTTTAAGCTGGCGGATACATTAAGGGAGCGGATAGAAAGCTATGCGTTCTACGGGGCCGACAAGCAGCCGGGAGGGCGTTTGACCGTCTCGCTCGGTGCCGCAATCTCGGGGGCCGAGCAACCGCTCGATGAGTTGATCGAACGGGCTGACCGTGCGCTGTATCAATCGAAAGAAAGCGGACGCAACCAAGTGACGGTCGCATCGATAAAAGAGTATGCGAAGATGGCACAGGATTATCAGGTGAATGCGTAATAGGAAAACCACCGGGGCGTTTGATCGCTCAGGTGGTTTTTAGCGGAGAATATAGGGGGCAGATCATTTTGAGAGTGCGCTCATGAATAAAAGAAAAAGGCTATCCCACTTTGATCAGGGATGGCCTTTTTCTGTTTTTTTAGCTCTTCACCGATTTGTATTCGTTATACCAAGGGACGACACTGTGGTCGATATATTGATGGAAAAACCATTCTCCGGCAGACAGGATGAGTGCGCTGACGAGTGCGGGCACGACCAAAGCGGCAGTATCGCCAGTCAAGAGCCAGCCGATCACCCAGATGACGGCGACCGCCATGACGAAATCGACGAGCGTGGCGATGGAATTCCGTGTCGTTTGGTTTCCAGGCTTCCCGGCATTCAGGAAGACGAGAAGGTCACCTATTGCGTAGGATAAAGCTGTGAGTGCCAAAGAGATCATCAGCGTGTCCAAGAAACCGATGTCGAACGCCCATGTCAGGATAACCAACAGCACAATCGCGATCATGACGAATTTGATGACGAGCGCAATGAGATGTTTCACAAAATCCCTCCTAAAAAAGAATTAGTGTTAGGGATGTTTACCCGCTTTCCCGGGTGAATATGCGTAGCTTTGAAACCCGCAAGGCAAGTTGAATCGATTGTGTAATTAAGAAAAAAGATTTAGGGATTGAAAAACATAGATGACGAATTATGGTAATATTATGAGAAAAAAGAAAAGGGCGATTGAATGTGGGGAAAATAAAAGCGGGCGGGAAATTTTTGTTCAGCCAATGGGATTATGCATTATTTGTATTGCTGTTATTAGGGAAAGTATATTATTTTTCGAATGTCAGCGGCACGCTTTTCGCGACGCTAGGGCCGTTTGAGTACATGCGGGAATTCGGGGCATGGCTGTTCGGTGCGGACAGCGAGCGGATTTTTGACGGAGTGTTGATGATCAGCATCGGGACGATTTTACTCGCAACGTTCTGGCTATTGCTATTGCATGGCAAGAAACGCCTGTTTTGGATGGCGATTACGAATATCGTGTTGAGTTTTGTCATTTTGGCGGATACGGTGTATTTCCGTTATTTTGAGGACATCATTTCAGTGACGGTCCTCATGCAGATGGGGCAAGTGGGGGATGTCGGTGACAGCATTCTTGCTTTATTCCGTCTGAGTGACGCACTGCTCATGGTGGATGTTCTGCTGATGGGCGTACTGTTGTTGTTTATTTCACGAAAAAAGACGCCGATGCAAAAACCGTCGCGCTGGGCGAAAGTAGGCACGGCTTTATTGGTGCTCGTGCTCGGCTGGCAATTGACTGCGGTGCCGTTCAATAAATCGATGGAAAATGGCGGGGCGTGGCAGTTCAATAAATTGATCTCAAATATGCGTGTGTACAATTTCACCGGTTTGCTCGGATTCCACAGTGCCAATATCACGCGCTATATCGACGATAATTTCATCAACCGCAAAGTCTATAGCGAAGATGAAATCTCAGCCGCTCAGGATTGGTTCGACGGGCGCAATGCAGAGCGCGTGCCGGGGCCGTATTCGGGCATGGCTGAAGGCAAAAACGTCATCGTGCTGCAGGTGGAGGCGCTGCAGAGTTTCGTCATCAACCGTGAAGTGAACGGCGAGGAGATCACGCCGAACTTGAACCGTTTGGCGAAAGAAAACCTGTATTTCCCGAACTTCTATGAACAGACGGCGCTTGGCAGGACTTCGGATGCCGAGTTCTTGTTGAATACCTCTTTGTATCCGACAGCGGAAGGTTCTGCTTATATGCTCTATGCGGAAAATGCTTTTGATGCGCTGCCGGGAATTTTGAAAGAGCAAGGCTACGGGACCAATGTGTTCCACCCGTATAAAGCGAGTTTCTGGAACCGCTACATCATCTATCCACAGCTTGGCATCGACCGTTTCTATTCGGACGATGATTTCGAGGAAGCGGAAGTGATCGGCTGGGCGATCAACGACGAAGCGTTGCTCGATCAATCGCTCGAGGAGATGGCAACATTCACGGAGCCATTCTATTCGCATATCGTGACGCTGACGAGCCATCACCCGTTCGAGATGCCGGAGGATTTGCAGCTGCTCAACACAGAAGGCTATGATGGCTATCACGACCGCCACTTCAAGAATTATTTGCAGTCGATCCATTATGTCGACCAAGCGATCGGCAAGTTTGTCGATGGCTTGGAGCAGAAAGGCATGCTCGATGATACGATGCTGGTCATTTACGGCGACCATAGCACGGGCATGACGTCCGATACGGAAGCGTTCGTCGAGTTCACCGATGCAAAAGATCCGCTCAGCTATTTCGAAGCGAATAAAAATGTGCCGCTCATCATGCACATTCCGGGCGCGGAGCCGAAAACCTTCAGCCAAGTGGCGAGCCAATTGGATCTTGCGCCGAGCTTGCTCGATGTGCTCGGCGGCGAACCGGCCGACCACCATTTCATCGGCGGCAATATGTGGGAAGCACAAGACGCACAGGCGACATTCCGTGATGGTTCGTTCATCACCAGCGAACTGAGCTTTATCGCATCGTCCGACGGCATGTTCGAAAACGGCAGCTGCTTCTGGCGGATAAACGGCGAAGCGATGGATGTCGAAGCGTGTGAAGAGCCATTCAAGGAAGGGAAGAAAGAACTGCAAATGTCTGACGATGTGCTGCGCGGCAACATGCTCGAGAAGTTCAACCGCTGATGATAAGCAAAATACACCAACTCACCCGATAGGAGCGGTACACTAGAAGTGTTGAACTAAGAAGAAACCTAAGCTCTATGCTTTAGACGTTAAATAAACGAGTCATTATAAATTGTTTACCAGATGATAGATATGAAGCGAAATTGCGAAGACTCCCGCGGGAAAGCGAGACAGCCGAGACCCCGCAAGGAATAAATGAGTGAAGCATTTCTGAACTCATTTATTTGCGACGCATCTGCTATGCAGATGTGGGAGCACAAGGGTTTCGAAGCGACTGAGGAGGCTTGGCGCTCGCCCGCAGGAAATGAATTAGCGATGAGTAAGCTAAGCTAATTCATTTGCGACGCATTTACGCAGTAAATGTGGGAGCAAGGGTTTCGTAGCAATTTTGCGGAATATCTGTAGGTCGAAATCTCAAGTTCAGCTTATAGAAGTGTTGAATCCATTCGGGAAAGGGAGTTTTTGCATGAAATATAATTTTGATGAAGCGGTTGAACGCCGCGGAACGTATTCACTGAAATGGGACGGCGCGGAATTGATCAAGCAATTCGGCATCACCGACCGCTACGACGAAGACACAATCCCGCTTTTCACAGCGGACATGGACTTGCCGGTCGCTCAGCCGATCGTCGATGCGCTCCATAAAACGGTCGACCACCGCATCTTCGGCTACACGATTTTGCCGGATACGTATTTCGAAGCGATCCAGCAATATTTCGTTAAGCGCTACGACTGGGCGATCGCCAAAGAACAGATCGTCTTCAGCCCGGGGACAGTGCACGCCTTGAACATCGCGGTGAAAGCCTACACGGAAGCTGGCGACGGTGTCATTATCCAGCGCCCTGTATATCCGCCGTTTACATCCGCTGTCGAAGGCAACGGGCGCGTCGTAAAAAACAACGCACTCGTAATGGATGAAGACGGCCATTATTCCATCAACTTCGAAGAATTCGAGGAACTCGCGAAAGACGAAGATACGAAATTGTTCATTCATTGCCATCCGCACAATCCGACAGGCCGCGTGTTCACGCCGGAAGAATCGAACAAGCTCGCAGATATCTGCAAGCGCCATAATGTGACGATCATCGCCGATGAAATCCACGGCGACTTGGTGCGCAGCGGCCAAACTTTCACGCCGATGGTTTTGGCGGCGGAAGAGACCGACCATATCATCACATGTACGGCCATCAATAAAACATTCAATGTCGCTGGGCTGCATTGCACGAATGTCATCATTGAAAACGAAGCTTTGCGCGAGAAATTCACCGCAGAGCTCGGCATGCAATTGCCGACGCCGTTCACCGTCGCGGCACTGATCGCTGCCTACACGGAAGGTGACGACTGGCTCGGGCAAGTGAATGAATATCTCGACGGAACGCTCGAATGGATGCAGGAATTCCTCGAAGAGCACATGCCGAAAGTGAAAGTGCGCATTCCGGAAGGCACCTACGTCATGTGGCTCGATTTCCGCGGTTACGGTCTCGAGGACAAGGAGATCCACGACCGCATCTACAATAAAGCGAATGTCATTTTGGAAGACGGTACGATGTTCGGTCCTGAAGGCGCAGGGTTCCAGCGCATCTGCATCCCGTCGCCGCGCCCGCTCATCAAAGAAGCGATGGAGCGGATCGCACGTGAATTCGACGATTTGAAATAATGTTTTTTTCGTGCCGTTTCAGGGAAAGCTAGAGGGAGACGGAAAACGAAAGGACGTGCCTGCATGGCTTTGAAAGCAATATTTCTCAATTGTTCATTGAAGAGTTCGGAAGAGGAATCCAATACCGAAGGATTCATGAAAGACGTTCAAACACATTATAAAAAACTCGGTGTCGAGTCGGAGATCATTCGTTTGGCGGATTATTACATCGCTTATGGCGTCGAGGAAGATATGGAAGACGGCGATGAATGGCCGGAGATTCTGGAGTTGGTAAAAGATGCCGACATCCTGATCATCGGGACGCCTATTTGGCTCGGCGAGAAAAGTTCGCTTGCGACACAGGCCATCGAGCGTTTGTATGGCTCGAGCAGTGTGACCAACGATAAAGGCCAGGCGATTTTCTATAATAAAGTCGGCGGTGCGGTCATCACCGGCAATGAAGACGGCGCGAAGCATTCAGCAGCTTCGCTCTTGTACGGTTTGTCGCATATCGGCTTTGTCATCCCGCCGAATGTGGATGCGTATTGGGTCGGGGAAGCCGGTCCAGGGCCGTCGTATCTGGAAGCGGGGCATGGCAACGACTTCTCCAAATCGGCGATCCAGCGCTTGGCGTATAATACGTATCATCTGGCGAATATGCTGAAAGAGAATCCGATTCCAGCAGAAGGCAATACGTTGTAAAACACAGCCCTTTCTCTTTTTTGAGAAGGGGTTTTTGTGTTTATCAAACATAGTTTGGAGATTACGCTGCAAACGGACGCTTTCCGGAGGGCTCGCATTGAGCCGCTTCGTCGCTACGCTCCTGCAGGGTCTCAATTGTCTCGCTATTCCTCCCGGAGTCGCCGTTTTCCGCTTCATCTCTAATTTTAAAAGGGGAAAGCGAATTCATTTTCATTTATAGTGGTATGTAAATAAATTCCAGGTAAAATTGATATATAGTTGATTGTCAAAGGAGGGAGTTTGTGAAGACGATAGCGGGTTTTATTATTTTGATGGGCATCATCTTGTTGTTTGCGGATGCTGAGGTGTTGGCTCCTTTGGAAGGATTTGTGGTTTATTTCATTGTCGGTGGCTTGCTGTTGCTGGCCATCGCGCAGCTTGCGGGAAATCGCGAGAAGAATTGGCGGTGCCGGATCGGGTTTCATGATTTCGAGCGCCAGGAACGGGTCGAAGAACTTCCGGCTATGCGCTGGTATCGCTGCAAGCGCTGCGGTAAGGAGAAGCATGCTGCGTCCATCGTCTAATCAGTAAATAGGCAAAAACCAGGAATCGAGCTTCCTGGTTTTTGGATGATTAAAATTCGAATGATTCGCCGTCTTCTGGGACGCGCAGTTTTTCGGAAAAACCTTGTTCAGCCGCAAAACTCTTGAGGTCTTCGCGGGACAAGGACCAGTGGTTGACGGCTTCCATATGGCTCGCGATCAATGTCGCTTGCGGCGCCGCTTCGTGTGTTTTTTGGACGTCTTCTTTGCCCATGACGAGCGAGCCGCCTTCAGTGAATTGATTGTCGCCGGCGTTCAGGACGATGACTTCCGGCTGGTGCGCTTCGATTTCTTGTTGGACGCCTTCATACCAGACAGTGTCGCCGGCGATGTAAAGCGTTTGTTCGTCTTCGTGTTTAAAGACAACGCCACAGACAAGCCCTGCCATTTTCAGGATGTCGCCGCGGCCGTGTTCGCCTTTTGTTTTGATCAGGCGGATGCCTTCGAAGCTCGTATTTTCACCGAGAACAGTGATATTTGTGAAGCCATCGTTTCGGAGCATTTGTGCGTCTTCTTCGTTTTGGCTGAAGACCGGCAACTGTTTCGGGATTATATTTTTAGCCGCTTCATCATAATGATCCAAGTGGAGGTGGGTAATGATGACGGCGTCAATTCCTTCGATAAGCTGCTCTTTTGGAATCGGCAATTCCGATAAAGGATTGTGTTGGTCTTGGCGTGCAGAGTTCGGGAATGGCGGATAGCTTCCTTTGTCCCCGAGAAACGGGTCGATGAGGAAATGCTTGCCTGCATATTGGATGCGTAAAGTGGCGTTGCGGATCTGTTCAATTTTCATGATTCAAACTCCTTTCACGAGGTGTGCCCCTAGTATATACTGAAAATCACCATAGAGACGATGGCCTTGTGAAGGTCTTTTAGCGTTTTGACTTGATTAGTGATAGGAATTGGTTTTGCAATGGATCCGACAGATCAGCTCATCCTGCGTGAACTTTCCCGAAACGGCCGGATGACGATGAAGGAGCTCGGCGAAAAAGTCCATTTGACCGGGCAAGGCTATTATTTGATTGAATGCCATTTCCCGGCACATCAAGAACTCGATGCATTCTTGAACGACATCAGCGAGTTCGCCAATTTTAAAGTGATCATCGCCATCCAGCAATATGGACAAGGACTTGAATGAAGCGCTTTAAAACATCCTTACATACAAAAAAGCCGTGCAGTTGATGCTGCACGTTTTTTCTTAACTTGTCGAGAAAGTTAGGAAATCGTATTTTCCGAAGCTTATCGCTCGCTTTCCGCGGGCGGGAATCGAGCCTCCTCACCCGCTATCGCGGTCTGCGAGGTCTCTCAAACCCGCTTTTCCCGCAGGAGCCGAGCGAACACTTCTCCAAATACGGACATAGGTCATTGATTCTTGAATGTAGAATAGGTATTCTCCTTTATAACTTATAGCGGATTATATACTTTTCAACACTCTGAAAAAAGCCGTGCAGTTGATGCTGCACGGCTTTTCCATATGCTTATTTTTTGCCGATCGCCAAAGCGAACTGCAGATACATCAAACCGTTGCGCGCTTTTTGGCTCATGGCGAGTGTGATGCGCTCGAGCTCGGCTTCTGTAATGTGATGGCTTTGTGCGCGGGCGTTGTCTTTATCGAAAGGCTCCGCTTTTTCGACTACTTGCAAATAGCTATTGTCGATGCGGTTGCGGATGTGCAAGGCTTTTTTCACGAACAGGCTCTGTTCTTCCGATTTCTCATAGCCGTACACTTCTTTCGACAGCCAGTATAATGCTTTCAAAGCATCGTTCTTCGTGTTCTGGACAAACGGCTTGAGCGGCTTTTTCAAGTCTTCCTCTTCGAACCAGATGCGCTGGAAATTGACGCGCGGTTCTTCGACGCCAAGCTGCATCGTCTGGTTCAATAAAAGCGCCATCTTGTCGAAGAGCGAGTAGGCTTGGCGGTATACTTGCTTCAAATCTTCATAACGCTTCGTGTAGCGTGTGTTGTCGCCGTCCATCTTATGGTCGTCTGCGACATCTTCGCTGTTCGAGGCGAGGTAAAGCGAACGGCGCATCGCCGTGAACTCATGCGTCAACGAGTCCAGGAAATTGCCGAGGAAGGCATTGTTCTGGATGCGCAGCGGGAGATCGCGCTTCGCCATCGTGTCTGGCTCGATATCGTTGCCGCTGTTGAGGAATAATTGCTGTTCGGCGCACCAGTCGAGATAGCGCTGTTCGGCTTCTGCCGGTTCCGGCTGTTCGACAAGTTTCACCGGGTCGACCTCGCCCAGCTGCTCGATCATGTTTTCTGCGAGCTTGATGCGTTCGTCGTAAAGTGTTTGGCCTTTTTCGTCCTTGATGTCGGTTTTCGCTTGTTTGAACAAGTCGAGCGCTTTTTCAAGTGCGCTGAGGCGTTCCGCTTTGACTGGCAGGAATGTGGAATAGAAGATCAAAGTCCAGCCGAATTCACCGTTCAGGCGTTGATACGACGGGTCGTTTTCGTCTTTGACCATTTCCTTCAGAACCGCCTGCGCATCGATCGAACGTCCTGTGTGGACGAGTGTTTCAGCGAAGTTCAGGCAGACTTGGTTCCAGACATTCGAAGGGATGCGTCCGCGGTACGTTTCAATCGTGTTGTCGTATAAATACAATTGGCGCTGTTTCAAATCGGAGTTCCAGTCTTTTTTCAGCTGGTGCTGGATCGACAGGTGGCTCGTCTCGAGTAAGACGGCGAGCGGGTATGCCGCTTTGCCTTTTAGCCGTTCTTTCAGATGGTTGATCATGGAATCGATGCGGCCCGGATACGCTTCCGCTTTCGCTTGCTGCAATTCCTGCAGAAGCTGGTGGGTTGCCCCGTAAATTTCTTTTATTTCAAATTGCCCTAAATCATCCGATAGAGCGATATCGCTTAAAGTTGCCATCTCATTTCCTCCTTGAAGCGTTTTGATGTGTCTTTCTCTATTCTAAGGGAAAAACGCGCATTGGTCACCCCACGGCAGGAAATTGGCAGAAAATATGGAATATATAGAGCAACAAAACAAAGGGAGGAATGATTATGGGTGAATCACAGCAGCCGTTTATCTGGATTCCTTTTTTTCAGCAAAACAATATCCCTGATTATAGTGTCTTGGACAATTATGTAGATGGTTCGCAGGAAGGGAGCGGCCCTAAGGCACAAGGCGAGAAAAAGTCGGATGGCCGTTCGAAGCCGCCCGGTATAAAGGATAATTACAAGCCGATTTCACGGGAAAATCTAGAAGAATTGATTCGTGGCTTTGAGGGCTATGAAGTGGAGACGATCGAATTGAATGTCGTCGGTGGCATCGAAACCAGCGGCCCTTTGCAATTCATTATCGCCGGAAAGGCGGAAGCAGGGATGACCGTGGTGTTGAAAAAGAAAGTGCGAACGGACGAGAAAGATAAATGAAGGAAGTCGAAAAAGCGCTGCTGCTGCGGCGTTTTTTTTGTTTTAAATTTGTATGGGACATCCATTGGCAGTACTTCTAGGAACATCGGCGGCGTTTTGGGGGAATTTCACAGGAAGCAGCGGTGCGAGCAGGTGTAAAGGGCTATGTGAAATAGAGGGAATGACAGGTATAATACTTACTATATTCCAGAAAAAAGAGTGATATGAATCACTAGGTATTTTCGGTAATGATTAAAAAGTCCTTCTTCTCCTATTGTGAAATTCCGCAAAGTTCCATTTCCAGCAAATATGATATCCAGCACCATAAAATTTCGGCCTGATCCAACAGATGATCGGCCCCTTTGCTGATTGAAATTTCTTTAATCCAGTAGTTCCTTCTGTAAATTCAAAACTGCTAATCATCAGCCAGAGCGATTTCCGGTTCGCCAGGTCAGGAGGTTTATGCCATGTCTATGCTTCCGCATATGAGCTTGGTTTTTTTATCTATCATCGTTTCGATAGCAACGAGCTATACCGTATTGATTTTGATTGAATATGTTCAGAAACGGAAGGCTGCTGTCAATCCTCGTTCCAGGCTGATTGCTGTACTGGCGCTTGGCAGCGGATTTTTCGGTATGCATTTAATCGGCATCTTGACATTTATAGCTGAATACCGTGTTACTCCAAGGTTTTGGCTTCTCGCTTTGTCGCTCCTCTCGGCATGCGTACTTGCTTCCTATGTACTGAAGGTCCTTACGAAAGGTATCCACAGCCGACGGAAAATGCTGGAAAGTGTGTTTGTTACAGCTTTTTTTGTGAAGACCACTCATTTTCTTAGTTTATCGGGGATATTGGATGTGCGTTTCGGATCGATTGCTCCAGGCTATTATCTGTTATCCGCGGTGATGGTCTTCGCGCTTTGTTATTTCGGCTTCCGTTCTGTCCTGCAACATGCCAAAAACATGACTGAAAAGCAGCGCCTGCGCAATGCAGCTATAATGGGCGGCGTGCTGTCGCTGCTTCATTTCACGTCGACAAAAACCTTCTATACAAATACGATGCTTCCTGAGCCTGCGGCGGAAAGTGTATGGGCTCTCTACACGGCGATTTTCGTCGCATCGATTGTCATTTTATTGCTCTTGTCATCGGCAAACTTGGCGTTGGTTGACTTGGGTGCTTTGCATACAGAAAAAGGGCTTTTGCAGCAAGTGAAAGAAAGCGAAAATCGTTTCCGGACGCTCGCTTATACCGATCAATTGACGGGCATGCCGAACCGCCACTGGTTTTTTGCACACTTCCGTGAACTTATGGATTCAGCGGATGGGAAAATTGAATCGGTCGGTGTCGTATTGCTCGATCTCGATGATTTCAAGTCGATCAATGAACTGCTCGGCCATGACGGGGGCGATCAGTTTCTGAAAAAGGTGGTCGGCCGGTTAACCGAGGTTCTGCCTGAAACGGTCCAGCTCGCCAGGCTCGGCGGCGATGAATTTGTCTTTGCGGTGCCGAATGCAAAAAAACCTTATCTCGATCAATTATGCCGCGACATATTGGAGGCTATGAATGAACCGATTGAAATCGGGGAGCGCTGCGTGGCTGCCGGGATCAGCCTTGGCATCAGCTGCCAGAAAGTCTCCGAACTCAACGAAGAAAGCTTGATCAAACAAGCCGACTTGGCATTGTTCATGGCGAAAAGCTCGGGCAAGGTAAGCTATGAGTTTTTTTCGCCGGAACTTTTGGATAGTTCCATCCGCAAACAGGAGATCACTGCAGCTTTACAGCAGGCGCTAGTGAACGGGGAATTTACGGTGTATTATCAGCCTCAAGTGGATTTGATAAGCGGCCGTGTCGTTGGGTTCGAGGCGCTGCTCCGATGGAATTCGGCGCTCGGTGTCGTACCGCCCTCTGAATTCATTCCTGTTGCAGAAGAATGCGGCGCAATCCATTCGATCGGCGAATGGGTGCTGCGTGAAGCTTGCCTGCAGTTGAAGGCTTGGCGGGACAAGGGGCGTCCAGATATCCACGTGTCGGTCAACGTTTCCGCCAAGCAATTCCGGGATCCGGAGTTTGCTGAAAAAGTTGAGCGTATTTTGGTTGAGACGGAGGTGCCGGCCCAGTTTGTTGAAATCGAAATCACCGAAAGCGTCATGCTCGATCTCGATACTGCTGCGGAGCTATTGGAAGAGCTGAAGGGGATCGGTGTCAAACTGGCGATTGATGATTTCGGAACCGGTTATTCGTCGCTTAATGCGGTCAAGAATATCCAGGTCGATACATTGAAAATCGACAAGTCCTTGGTCGACGAAGTGCTCGGGAGCGACCGCAGCATGGCGATACTCGCGACGATCATCGAGCTCGGCAAAAACTTAAATGCAGAAGTCGTCATCGAAGGGCTCGAGACAATCGAGCAAGTGACGTTGATGCGCCAATACAAAGTCATCGGGCAAGGTTATTATTTCAGCCGTCCGCTTCCAGCCGACAAAGCGACGAGGGTATGGGACAAATACCTTGAGCAGCCGAACGGCTTGTTCCGCGCACCGATTTTATATTGAATACGAAAAGGCACAGCGCTGAGCTGTGTCTTTTTTTAAAATGAAGAAAGTGTTGTTGTGGAAATGTATGGTGGATCGCTTCCCGGTTCGGGCATTAACGAAGATAGCAAGGGTTCTTGTGTGTAAATGTTTGGGTGTTTGATTTGAGCTTCATTTTACTATTCACCGCCCGGCTTTGGGTTGGCCTCCTGCAATAAGCCAGGAAGAACGCCTGTCTTATTGCGTCGGCTCACCCTTTACGCTGGGCGGCTTAGAGATTTCATTGTCTAGAGGATGATTAACCGGATCTGCTTCTATATTCAGTTGCCGGCTAGTGGGGGAATCGCTTCTTGGCTCGGGCATTAACGAAGATAGCGAGGGTTTTTGTGTGTAAATGTTCCGGTATTTTATTTGAGCTTCATCTTACTATTCACCGCCCGGCTTTGGGTTGGCCTCCTGCAATAAGCCAGGAAGAACGCCTGTCTTATTGCATCGGTTCACCCTGGTCGCTGGGCGGCTGGAAGATTTCATTGTGCGTTGCCTGTTCAAATAGTTCTGCTTCTATATTCAGTTGCCGGCTAGTGGGGGAATCGCTTCCTGGGATGTGGCATCTGGCAATGGATCGCTTCCCGGAATGCTGATTATGGCAGTGGGTATCTTAAAGAAGGAAAATTTGCCCGCCAGCAATCGGGCGTTAGTTAGCGGCGATCCATTGCTAAGGCGAATTTCAAAACATGGTGCATTTCTGCGGAATAATTCAAGCAGAAAGCTGACATGCCGGAATTCTGAACTAGCCGGCGGATTGCGGAAATTCTTCATGTATCCATTATCAGGCTCTGCAATAATCAAGCAAGATTTTTTTCAATACTTGTTGTTGGGTGTCGGGCTGGATGTCCTGGTCCAGGTAGGAGATCGATGATTTAAGCGCGACATTATTCGTGAAGCTTGCGTAGCTGTTGATGACTGTAATGATAAGCGGTTTGGGGGAAATCGCATTATTGATCGATCCGTCTTTTGCGCCGTCTTGGATGAGCGGTTCAAGCAAGTCCATGATTTCCCGCTGCCTGGAAAGATACCGGTCGCTGCCGGGAAGCGGTTCTGTGCGGAACGAAGCGTAGCTTTCGAACGCTTCACGAAAGCGCGCCGATTTGTAATGGCCGGCTTTTTGGGCATCGAGCAAGTTATCCAACAATAGTTCAAGTCGCTCATATGCAGTCGCCTTCAGTGAAACGATTCGCCGGAATTCGGTTTCGACAGCATCGAGTGACTGGATGGCGACCGCGACGATCAATTCGTCTTTCTTCGGGAAATAGCGGAAAACAGTTGCCACTCCAGCACCGGAACGTTCGGCGACGTCTTTCATTTGCACGTCAGCCAAGCCGTGCTCTGTGAATAATTCTTTTGCGGCTTCAACGATTTTAGCGGTTTGCAGTTGTTTGTTTTCTTGTCGTTTTGATGGCATGTCGGTTTCACTCCTTGCCTTTTAGTATAGCGCTTTAATTGATGGAATTGTGCTAGAGGAGTATACTTGAAATAAATTGATAGTCAGACTATCAAAATTTAATTCGAGGTGATCATGATGAGATTGGAAAACAAAGTAGCCATTATTACAGGGGGCGCATCCGGCATGGGGGAAGCGGCGGTCCGGTTGTTCGCGGAAGAAGGCGCAAAAGTCGTGGCTACGGATATCAATTTGGAAGCGGCGGAAAAAGTAGCGGAAGATCTAAGGGAAGCAGGATTTGAAGCGATTGCGCTGAAGCATAATGTGGCTGATAAAGCAGACTGGGGACAGGTGATCGATAAGACGGTTGAGACTTACGGCAAGCTGGATATCCTCGTCAATAATGCCGGTATCTCGGTGGCGAAGGATTTCCTTGATCAGACAGAAGAGGATTTCACTAAAGGTTTTGCGGTCAATACGAATAGCGTCATGTATGGCATGCAGCAAGCGATACCGCATATGATTGAAAATGGCGGTGGGTCGATCGTCAACGTTTCATCAATCGCAGCATTGACCGGCATGTCGGGGGCCGGCGTCTATACTGCATCGAAAGGGGCTGTCCGCTCAATTACGAAAGCGGCGGCAGTCGATTACGGCAAGAAGAATATCCGTGTAAATTCCGTCCATCCTGGCTATATCGTTACACCGATGAGCGCTGAATATATGGAGAGTGAGAAGTTCCGTCCGCATTTCCTAGCACAGATTGCGCTTCCTGAACTCGGCAACGCACTCGAAGTCGCCAACGCGATGCTGTTCCTCGCATCAGATGAAGCGAGCCACATCACAGGCATCGAGCTGCCGGTAGATGGTGGCGTGACGGCGAAATAAATAGTAGTTGATAGAAGATGCGGCTTCGGCTGTGTCTTCTTTTTTTTTGCTATTTAGGTGCTTAAGAATTTTCTTAAGAGAAAATGAAAAGAAGGTTGCAGCAGTTTGATAGTGAAAATGTTCCTACATTCTATTTCTGCGTCAGTTTACTATTCGCCGTCCTGCTTTGGGTTGGCCTCTCACAATGAGCCAATGAGATGGCGAAAGGAAGTTGAGTCATTTCATTTGCGACGCATCTGCATGGCAGATGTTTTTTTTGCGATGCCCGAACATAGTGAGGGTTGAGCAGATGTGGGAGCAAGGTGCTTGATGTGATGCTCGAATGAACTTTTTATCCTCTGCTTCGGCTCACTCTTGGCGCTGGTCGGCTGTGAGATTTCATCATGGGTAGACTGTTTAATTTAATATGCCTCTTTATTCAATTTCCGGCTAGCGGGGGAATCGCTTCTTGAGGTGGTGCAACTGATAAGCCGCTGATTGAACAGGATAAGTTTGTGGATTTGTTTGGTGGATTGAGACAGGTGACACTTCATTCTTCGACCTGTTTGAAACAAGCAACAGAACAGGATGCGTTTTTACACGCTAATTTAAATGAACTGAAAAAACGATCTTACGCTCTAAAACTAAAGACGGAGTGGAAGGGGGCTGACGCCTGTGGGACCGCGCGTGCTGGCGAGACAAACGTGCCGCGCTCTTTGCGGCACGTTGGCCGGGCACCCGCCCCATACCCGGGCAGCTGAAAACGCGACGTCCTGTCACATCAGCTGCATGACCCGCATCCTGCGGGCCCCTAGCAGCCCCCTGCAACGCAGTCAAAAAGCGAAAGCTTTTCTAATCATTTCTTTTTCTTTCAAATATAAGTCATTTGATTTCAGAACAATCTGTTAATTAATAACAAAGAATGGTAAACTGTCGGTAATCATCAGGACCTACACCTAAGAAAAAATTCAGGAATGGGGGATTCATGTGGCATTCGACATTCACGAAGTTTTGGAGAGGAAAGGCATTGATGTCCCGGATCATCATAAGGAAATGCTGCAAGGGCAGATGGCAGGGTTTGAGGAATTGAGGAAAACAGTGAACCAGGAACAATTGAAAGACCTGGATATGGCATTGACACATATTCCAGGAGGTGAGCAGAAGTGAGCAATGAACTCGCACAGAAATCGATCGGTGAACTGGCGCCGCTCATCCAATCCAAGCAAGTGTCGCCTGTCGAACTGACAGAACAGGTCCTATCCAATGTCGATTTGTATGACGGAGAGGTCAATGCATTCATTATGGTGCAAAAAGAGCAAGCTATGGAGGCTGCGCAACAAGCTGAACAGGAAATCCAAAGCGGCCAATATCGTGGTGCGCTCCATGGCATCCCGATGGCGTTGAAGGATATATTGTATTTCAAAGATGAGAAAACGACGATGGGCTCAAGCATACACCGTGATTTTACCGCGGATTTCGATGCGACGGTCGTGTCGAAACTGAAGATGGCGGGTGTCACTTTCACGGGCAAGCTAAATATGCATGAGTATGCGTGGGGAGCAACGACGACCAACCCGCATTTCGGGCCGTGTAAAAACCCGTGGGATTTGACGAAGATCCCCGGCGGGTCGAGCGGCGGATCGGGTGCAGCGGTGGCCTCCCATATGTCGATTGCGTCACTCGGGACTGACACCGGAGGTTCGGTGCGTATCCCGGCATCAAGTTGCGGCATCGTCGGGCTCAAGCCGACGCACGGGCGCATTTCCAAATATGGCTGTTTCCCGCTAGCTTGGTCGCTTGATCATATCGGTCCGATGACGAAGACTGTATACGACGCGGCGCTTTTATTGGAAGTGCTGAGCGGCTACGACCCGAAAGACCCGACTTCAATCGACCGGCCGGCGAAGAATTTTTCAGGGCTGTTGGAAAGCGAAGCGAAAGAGCTGGTCATCGGCATCGAAGAAGAGTATTTCTTCAAAAACGTCGACAACCGTGTGGACGAACAAGTGCGGCTCGTTTTGAAGCAGTTGGAAGATGGGGGAGCTGTGATCAAACCTGTCAGCATCCCATCCTTGAAGCAGGCGGAATTCGCGGAGCTCGTGACGATCACGACAGAAGCAAGCGCTGTGCACCACGCGAACCTTTTGAAATCGCCTGAGAAGTTCGGCGAAGATGTGCGCTTTCTGCTCGAAGTCGGCGAGTTGATGAGTGGCGTCGATTATGTCCAGTCCCAGCAGATCCGGCGGAAACTTGATCTGGAATTTGCGGCGGCGTTTGAAAACGTCGATGTGCTGATCAGTCCGACCTTGCCGTTTTTGGCGCCTCCGATCGGTTCGCAGACGGTAGGTGTCAACGGGCAGGAATTGAGCTTCCTCGATGAAGTGATCCGCTTTACTGGACCCGGTAATTTGACGGGACTGCCGGCGCTGACCATCCCGTGCGGAGTTAAAGACGGGCTGCCGGTCGGGCTGCAGATCATGGGTCCGGCGTTTGAAGAAGAGAAAGTCTTGCAAGCGGCAGCACTTATCGAAAAAATGGAACTCATGAAAGGGCATGCACCGCCGCTCGGAAAATAGAGCGCTTATGGAGCAGCTCCCGTTAGTCTGATCTAGGCTTTCGGGAGCTATTTTTCATTTAAGTATGTTAAATATTAATATTATTTCCTTTAATTGTTAATGTGAATTCCGAAACTATATTACTTAATTATGAAAAATTCGCGCCAAACCATACAAAAAAAGCAATGATGGCACTGTTTAAAATGGTTAAGAACAAGGCGAATATAGCGATGTTTTTCTTCTCTTTTTTGCTGGAAAAAGTGAGTACTGCAAGAACAATAGAAGCAACCGAAGACACAAGCATAAATACTATAATAAAAAAACCGATTTGTTCCGTCGTATTAGAAGCAATTGGATCTAAAAGGACCATAGAAAGAGAAGTTAGTAAACTGAAAATCAAAAACATGAAACTTCTCCAAGAATATCTTTTATACAATTTCTCACCTCCTATTAAGCTAGTGGTAATTCCAGTTAGTTCGTGGAATTTAACATGCTTAGTTTCTTTTGGCTTTCGACAATTGGAATTAAATTTCCTTCTATTCTTTAATATAGCCTTCTTTTAAAATATTTAACCGATTTTTAACATTTCACAGGTAAAATCGACTTACTACATTCAGAAACTTAAAGGAGCGGCCCCAATATGGCATTTTGGAAAAAACCAAGAGAAACGGAATTGCATCCGCGCAATAAAGAAGACATCGTCAGGGAAATGTGGAGCCCGAAAAAAACAGCAGATCAGTTATTCAACGTCAAATCCTATGGTGCGGTCGGGGACGGCAAAGCCGATGATCGGAAAGCGCTGCAAAAAGCGATTGAAGCTGCATACGGTACGACCAAAGGCGGTAATTTGTTTTTCCCGCCTGGCCTATACCGCATCAGCGGCCCTATAGAAGTGCCGGAATGGGGGGCGGGTGTGGCGGTATCCTGGATCGGCCATAGCTCGGAAACGACACGCATCGCTCCGTCCGAACCGATGGATTATCTCGTGCGCATGCGCGGCGGGAGCGGATCTGTGAAAGGGCTCCAGTTTATGGGCAGCGATCCGCAGAACGGCCATGTGCAGCTCGTCAAAGTGTGCATGCTCGCGAGCGACATCCGCGATAAATTATTCTCCGGTGCAGCGTTTACATGGGGATCTGTGCACGGCTTGCAGATTCTTGAGGAAGGCAATAATAATTTATGTGTGTTTGACCGGCTGTGCCAGTTTTCCCAAAACGGTTCTGTCATCGAAGGCAATGGGGCGTCCGGGCGCGGAACGAATATATCCTTCATGCGACTCGATCCGACAGCACGCGATGTACATGTCGGCGCTTATTTTAAAGTCGGCTCGGGGGAAGGATCGGTCTACCATATCGATGAAGTCGGTTCGGGAAGCATTACCGTGTCGCCGCCTTTGAAAGAAACGGTATCGCCGGGAACTCCTTATAAAATCCATCTTGGCTGCGGCTTGCAGACGGACCGCGGCAGCGATAATAATGTCTACGGGATTTACGACTGCCATTTCGTCGGCAATGCCGCTACCGGGCTGATGGTGCGCGGTCTTTACGGCCACCATATCCAAGGCGGTAATTTCGATTCGAACGGGATAGCCGGCATCCATATCGGCAGCGGGGCGATCAATACAACGCCAGCCTATTCCGGCAGCATCAATCATAGCTATTTCGAAAACAACGGCTATGCCAATGTGCTGCTCGATTATGCATCAGGGCTCAGCATCATCGAGCCGCTCCTTGCCGCACCCCGTGACGGCGTCGCCGGCGGTCTTGCATCCATCACTTCTTTATATAGCGAGGAATATCAATTCGATACGACGAGCATCCTCTATAACGGCCGGCTTCATCAATACGTGCCTGAAGGGGGGCGCTCACCGCTCGATATGAAAGACGAGCCGCGCATAACAGTCAATAAGAAAAACGGCGCGTCCGAGGCGGAAACCGTCAAATTGCCGCCTGCACCGACACATAAATTCAACGAAGAAGTGGAGATTTTCGTGGAGCATAGCGGCGGGAGGGAAGTGCGGCTTGTATGCGATAATGCGAAAGTCAATAATAACCCGGGCAGTGAAGGTGTGCTTGCCCCGGCTGGAGTGGGTTATAAAATCACTGCATATTATAATCGCCAAGACAAAAGCTGGATGGTTTCACATACAACGCCGATCGGTTAGAAAGTCTTTTGTACCTGAATTTTCAGATTTTTATTGACGTTTCTGTTTTTTATTGGTATTTTTGTATTACACTTATATAAGGATTTGGTTATTTTGCCTTAGAGATTATACTTTTTTCATAGATTTAATGCGGAGTGGAGGAGTTTGAATGGAGAAAAAGAAGATTTTGATTCTGGGCGGCACATTCCACATGGTCAATGTGGTGGAAACAGCCAAACGCATCGGCTATCATACGATTGTCACCGATAATATGATCGGCTCGCCGGCCAAAAAGATTGCGGACCAGTCGTATGATGTCAGCACTTCAGATATAAACAAGCTTGCTGAAATCGGCAGGCGGGAACAGATCGACGGCGTGTTCACCGCTTTCGATGACATCAATACATGGCACGCGGTGGCGCTGTGCAAAACGCTCAATCTGCCTTTTTACGCAACTCCGGCCCAACTAGAAATCACTTCGCATAAAGACCGTTTCAAAGATTATTGCCGCACTTTCGGAGTCGCCGTGATCGAGGAATACGAATGCGATCCGTCACAGGATGCGGAACTCCCGACCGTAGAATTCCCGGTCATCGTCAAACCGGTCGACAGCTACGCCAGCAAAGGCATCACGGTGTGCTACGAGGAAGAGGAACTCAAAAAGGGAGTCGAAAAGGCGGTGTCGGAATCGAAGTCCGGCAAGATCATGCTCGAGCGCTTTGTTGACTCGGACATCGGCGTCCAGGCATTCTATACTGCCAGAGACGGCCACATCGTCTTGACAGCTGTCACAGACCGTTTCACCCATAAACAGGCACAGGAACATCCCCCGCTTCCGGTGGCGATGCTATTCCCATCACGCCATCAGGAACAATATATGAAGGAAGTAGATCCGAGTGTGCGCAAAATGATCCGCGGCATGGGCATCGAAAACGGCCTGGTATTTATCCAGACGATGTACGATGGGGGCAAGATTTATGTCTATGAAATGGGGTTCCGCTTCAGCGGCGAACAGCATTACCATATCATCCACAAGCAGACCGGCGTCCATCTCCTGGAAATGATGCTCGATTTTTCAGTCGGGGAAGATACCGCTTGCCATCCGATTGAGCAGTTCGACCATGCACCGATGCCTTATCCTTCCGCTAATTTGCCTATTTTACTCGGCCCTGGCACCATTGCAGAAATCAAGGGGCTGGAAAAAGTGAAAGCGATGCCGGAAGTGATATCATGCGTCATCAACCGTTCTGAAGGGGAGACGATCGAGAGGAGCGGCTCTTATTCGCAAATGTTCGGGCGTTTTAATTTAGTGGCAAACAGCCAACAGGCATTGTTGGAAACAATCGAACAAATCTACGGCATCTTGGAAATCCGCAATGAAGATGGCATGGATATGATCATGGCGCGCTTCCACTCCGCCAAAATGAATGCATCCTAAAAACGGAAGACCCGCAAAAGCGCCGCCTTCTGCCGATATGTAACTGAACTTTTATAGCACAATGAAAAAAGCGTTGGACCCCATTCGGGTCCAACGCTTTTTTCATCCCCGGTACAAGGGGAAATGGTTTGGGTTTTGGATGCCCTTTTGAAGCCTCCTCAATTCAGTCAACTTGCCGTACATATCCGAATTCCGTATGCGCTTGCCGGTAAGGATGTCGAGCGGCTCCGTTTTTGTGAAGCGCCGTTTAAAACGGTGCAAAGCGTCCGTCGAGGCACCGCCTAGGTGAAATTCAGTAAAGCCGTGTTCCTTTCCGAAGCGGCATGCTTCCGCCATGATCAGCGAATTGGCCGCACAACGGAAATAGTCCGGATCGTTTGCGACCAAATGGTAATGCATATAGTTTCCGTGATGGATGATTAATGCGGAGGAAACGGTTTTCCCGTCATATTTTGCATTGAGCAGAAATTGCTTGCCCGCTAAATGGCGAAACGATTTTTCCAGCAAAGCTTCATCGAATAAATAATGCTTTGGAAAATCGTTGCGTTCCGCGGTCACCGCATACAGCCTGCAAAATTCATCCAGCGTGTCGCCGGTGAAATCGTATTCTACCGTAACGCCGTTTTTCACTGCACGGCGGACTTGTTGGCGTGCCGCTGAAGAAAATTCATCACGGAAAGGGTCGTCTACGCGCAAATCGATATAAATGACAATGCCGCGCTTATCGATGCCGTAAAGATGCGCAAAGTCCGCTGCATTATGTATCCAGGAGCTGAACCGGATATATTCCGAGATGATATTCTCCTTGCGGCAATAGTTCTGGAATGCCTCATCAAATTGATCGGCCAAAAGTTGGCGTTTTCCTTTTGGGCACTCAATGATGACGGGGCCGCTCTGTCCGAATGCAGTTATCGTATCAAACCAGCCTTCGAGAAGCGGAACAGGCCGCTTGATGAACGGGTAGACGATGTGCCCGAACTCGCTTTTCCATTCAAATTGGCAATACTCTCCTCCTTCGTGTGCGGCGTATGCCTGATTCCATTGCGGTGTGAAAAAGATATCCGGAACCGCTTGTTTGGTCCTTACTGCCATGGCTAATTGCCTCCTTAAATCAAATATTGATCATTTATTGATCATTCTAACCAAACTTTAGGGCTTTTGGGTTAAGGAGAGGTAAAGGGATCCGATTTTAAAGTATTTTGTTTTTTCGGATATCCGGATTGACAAAGCAATACCCCGGTTGGTAAATTTGTTCTACAAACGATGAAAGAAATGGAATGGATTTTTACACCCCACCACTTTCTTAGTAAATACTACCCGAACAGATTGAAGGAGGTGTTTCCCGTGAACAATCAGAAAAAGCTGCTTATTCTTGGCGGCATCACACATATGATCGATGTCGTCGAAACTGCCAAGCATATGGGGATCTACACGATCGTCACCGATAATAACGAAGAATCGCCCGCGAAGAACAATGCCGATAAAGCCTATGATGTCAGTACGGCGGATATCGATGCACTCGAACAGATCGCACGCCAAGAAGAAATCGATGGCGTCTTGACGGCGTTCGATGACATCAATACGTGGAATGCCCAACTATTGACAGAGCGGCTCGGGCTGCCATTCTATGCGACACGGGAACATCTTGAAGTCAGCTCCAATAAAGACCGCTTTAAAGAGTTCTGCCGCCTCTTTGAAGTGCCGGTCATTGAGCAATACGAAAAAGGCGATGGGGTGCCGGTGCGTTATCCGGTCATCGTCAAGCCGGTCGACAGTTACGCCAGCAAAGGCATCACCGTCTGCGAGAACGAAGCGGAATTATACGATGCGGTTGAAAAAGCGAAACGCTTTTCTCGCCATGGCCGTGTGCTCGTCGAACGCTTTATCGATACGAACCACGGTGTCGAAATGTATTACACATTGCAAAACGGGGATGTCATCTTATCCGCCGTCACCGACCGGTTTGTCCATAACCAAGGACGCCAAAGCCCACCGCTGCCGGTCGCGACGATTTATCCGTCGAGCCACCTCGCTGAATTCATCACTAAGCATGATGCGAATATCCGGGAGATGCTGCGGGGAATGGGGCTTGAGAATGGCTTGGTGTTGATCCAATCTTTGTACGACGACGGTCAATTTTATATATACGAAATGGGCTACCGTTTGAGCGGGGAGCAGCATTACCAGATCGTCAAGCGCCAGACCGATGTCAATCTCCTCGAGATGATGATTGATTTTGCAGTCGGTGAAGATGTATCGAAGTATGATTTAAGCGATTTCGATGATGGCTTCATGCGCTATCCGTCATGTAATTTATCGGTGCTGCTCGGAGCGGGGACAATTCGCGATATCCGCGGCTTGAGTGAGATCCTGGCGATGCCGCCCGTGATTTCCTGGGTGCCGACGCGCGATGTAGGCGATGAGATTGTAGTGACGGGATCGTATTCGCAGATGCTGGGCCGTTTCAATATTGTATGCCAGACGATGGAGGAATTATACGGGACCATCCGTGAAATCAACCGGACGCTTGAAGTGGTATCGGAAGACGGAGAGGATATGGTGCTTGCCCGCTATTCGGCAGGAGAGAAAGTGATGTAAAACGCAGCTGGTTGCTGCGTTTTTTTTATTTTGGATCGTTAAGGGTGAGTTCACTTTAAAAAATTGAAAAATATACGACTGATGGGATAGAACAAAGTTGTTTTAAAAAATGATGTAAAAATGTATGTGGAGGAGATTCCGTTGCAAGAAGCACGCTTGGGTCCTGCAGGATGCAGGTCATGCAGCTGATGCGACAGGACGTAGCGTTTTCAGCTGCCCGAGTAAGGGGCAGGTGTTGAGCCAACGGTTTGTCTCGCCAGCCCGCGTGGTCCCTCAGGCGTCGGCTCCTTTCCGTTCCATCTCTAGTTTTAGATTGGGAAATGAAATTCATCTAGCTTTGAAAATAGTGTGATAAGTTTTTTGTCAACGCTTCAAAATAAAAGGATAAAGATGCAGTTTCTTTCCAACTGTCATGTTCAAATAAGCGTCTTCAACCAGTGGATGAAATCGACGAACAGAGACACTGCGTTATATAAAAATTCAACGAAAGCTAAAAGCCGAACCGCGCACACGGGCGAGCCGAAGTAATGAGACAAGTGTCCTTCTTGGCTCATTATGGGAGGCCAGCCCCAAGCGGGAGGCGGCTAGCTGGCGAAGAAATATACAAAGGGCATCCCACCTCGCTCACTCCTTTTTTTGTCAGTATACGCCGGTTTTCTTGAATTGAGTAGCTAAAAACACCAATGAAGCGGAAGCCGGCGACTCCAGCGGGAACAGCGCGAGCCGAAGACCCTGCAGGAGCGCAGCGACGAAGCGGCTGAGGCCGTGCCCGCGGAAAGCGTCCGGCTGGAGCGAAACGCAAAAAAACTGCCGAGGTTTCTCGACAGCCTGTAAAGAGGCTTCCAATTGGAAGCCTCTTTACTATTTGGAATAGGTGGTGACGAATGAAGGGCGCGGGAAGATGTTCGGGCGTTTGTCGATGCCTTCCGAGGTGCCGCGCTTTTTGTGTGCGTTTGAGTAGGCTTGGGACGACTGCCAGTTGGTGAAAGCGGATTCGTCCTGCCACATCGTCAGGATGACGTAGGTGTCGGATTCGATCGGGCGCAAGATCCGTATCGCTGCGAAGCCCGGTTCCTTTTCGACGAGCCCGGCACGGTTCTGGAAGCGCGATTCGAATAGTTCGCGGCCTTCTTCGGTGACCGGGATATTGTTGAAAACGGCGAAAGCTCCGTCTTCAAGCCGTCCTTTTTGGTCGAGAATTTCGTATACTTCAATATTTTCGGCAGTTGGCGCCTCTTGTTCTTTGATGGCTGCCGCATCGCCTTCACTCGTTAAAACGAACCAGCCATCTTCTTTTAGCGTATCGGTTTCATTGTCATTGCCGAGCCATTTATAAAGCTTCATCAGTATACACCTCTTTTTTGATAGTTCTACATTTCTTATATTAATTGGATTATTTTATTTACGCAAAGAAAGGTGTCTCCTTTTCGGCCAGTTTTGTCTATATATAAGATCTTCTGAAATGACTCGCCTGTTTAACCTGTCTTTAACCTAGGCCTTTTAGTATGGGGGCTACTGGAAGAATTTTTTTAGAAAGGAGTGCATGCGATGTCAGATGTTTTACCGGGCAACGGGAGTTAATGGACAAGCTGCAATTAGCCGGGCAGACAAGTTTTTCATTTTACAGCGGGCAGAAGATTTCGAAGGAAGAGATGTATCAGGCGCTGTGCAAAAAGTGAAAGCTGACATTAGGGAAGATTTTTTCCCGGCATACCGCAAGCACTCAAAAAAAGAGATGAGTGAAGTATAAAAGCGAGAAATCGCGGAGGGGGAGCAAAATCCACGACAAATGAAGAAATGGGGTTTAGCTTGTGAAGGATCTGTTTTTCGAAAAGAATTACGGCCGCTTATACGAAGTGATTGAGAACGGCCGGTGTGAAGTATTCAAGTTCGAGCATCCGCTTGGCCGTGTTTATCATCAGTTTATCCGCAGAGAGATTCCGGTTCCGCTAATGGGCGGGCCATATTTTGATATCGTTACGCCCTATGGCTACGGTGGACCGATCATCAAAAGCTGTGCAGAAGGCCGGAAATCCGAGCTCGTGCAAGCTTTTGAATTGGCCTTTGGAGATTATTGCAAAGAACGTGGCATCATCAGCGAGTTTGTCCGTTTCCATCCGGTACTCGGCAATGCGCAGGATTTTCAAGCGTGCTATGACGTGCATTATTTGCGTGAAACAATCGGCACCAATCTTGAAGCATTCGATGATCCGGTCCAGCGTGAGTTTTCCAAGTCGACGCGGAAAAATATCCGCAAGGCCCTTGAAGCAGGGGTAGTCTATGAAGTTATCGAAAGCCCGGCGAGCCTAGGGGAGTTTAAGGACATCTATCATGAGACGATGAGCCGCAACAATGCCGATGCCTATTATTATTTCGAAGATGATTACTTTACGAAGTGCCTGGAATATTTCTCTGACCATATCGTTTTGACGAAAGCTATCCACGATGGCCAAGTGATCGGGATGGGCCTCAGTTTTACATATGAGGATTGTATCCATACGCATCTGTCAGGGACTTCAAGTGATTTCCACCGTCTATATCCTGCATACGTGCTGCAGTATGCACTGACTGTCTGGGGGAAAGCGAATGGGTATCGACTGATTCATGATGGCGGCGGCAGGACCAACGATCCCGATGACAAATTGTTGATGTTCAAAAGGCAGTTCGGGAAAAACACCCGATTCAGCTTTTACATCGGAAAAAAAGTATGGGACACGGCCGTTTATAAACAATTGTGCATGGCCATTGGAGCGGATACGGACACGGATTATTTCCCGGCGTACCGCTGCAGGAAGCATTTGGAAGCGAGCCGCGCCTAAGCGGTGGATGAGGAAAGGAAGTGGATACAATGAATGATCTGTTTTTTGAAGAAGCGTACGGCAAGCTCTATGAAAGGATGGAGCACGGGCAATGTGAGGAATTCGTCTTCCGGAGCGGGCTCGGTGAGGTAAGGCATCTATTCATCAAGCGCGAAGTCCCGATGCTGGTTGATGGTGAAAGATGGTATGATGCCATCACTCCTTACGGCTACGGGGGGCCGCGGATAATAAGCTGTGCTACAGGCTGTCATTCTGATTTGGTCGCTGCGTTCGAAAAAGCTTTCTGCGCCTATTGCAAAAATCAGCGAATCGTCAGCGAGTTTGTCCGCTTTCATCCGATCTTCGATAATGCCCGCGACTTTTCCAATTGCTATGACGTCACGTTCCAGCGCGAAACGGTCGGCACCACACTTGACGGCTTCGATGATCCGATTGCTGCCGAGTTTTCGAAATCGGCACGAAAGACCATGCGCCGTTCACTCAATGCCGGCGTCACGTGCCGCATTACGGTAGCCCCGAGCGACCTAAGCCGTTTCAAGGAAATCTACTATGAAACGATGAGCCGTGTCCACGCGGATTCCTATTATTTTTTCGATGATGGCTATTTTGATAATTGCCTGAGGAAATTCGCCGACAAAATCGTCTTGGCGGAGGCTATCTATGAAGGGCAGGTCATCGCGGCTGAACTTCATTTCCTTTACGGGGGCATCATGCATACGCATTTGTCCGGCACCGTCGCGAAATTCCATCAGCTTTCGCCGATTTATGTTCTGCAATACGGCGCGGTCCGGTGGGGCAAGGAAAACGGCGTCAAGCTGATCCACGCAGGCGGCGGCCGCACAAACGATGCTGAAGATCCGTTGTTCAAATTCAAGAAAAAATTCGGCCAACATACCGGCTATCGATTCTACACCGGCCGAAAAATATGGAACGCCGAAGTTTATGAAGAGTTATGCAAAAAGTCAGGAGCCGATCCGAACGAGCAGTTCTTCCCGGCATACCGCTCACAGGCAGCCAAGCAATTGAGCAGCGTGTGAAATTCCATATAACCAGCAAAAGTCCCCCAAATCTTGGCGGACTTTTTTGTTTAGGCGAGGGCTGATGAACGGTTTGGCAAGCGAGCGGAATGAAATCATTTCTCCGCAAAGCATCCGCCTTATGAATGCGGCTTGCTCATCACGACCTGCCAGTTCGTGTGCAGTTCCGCTTTGAAGGTGCGCTGATGTTTTGAGTAAGGATGCCTCTGGGGGCGATTCATCCTTTGGGTGTTGTTGCTCCGGTCGGCACGATCAGGGTGTAGACCCTTCATCAAGACCCGTTCATTTTATCGTGTGGCCAACACTATTCACATCAGCTCGACGCAAGCCTCCTGATTGGGCAGCTGAAAACGATGCACCCTGTCGGATCAATTGCATGGATCGCATACGGCGAGCCCCGAGCAGCTCCCGGGTCGAAACTTATGCTTCATTAATTTCCCTTAAAAAAATACCGGCTGAAGATCGCTGCGCTTTTTTCAAAACACTCAAACAGTTTAACCCTCTTTTAACCTGAGGCCCCTAGGATTAATGACAACAGGATTCCGTCCGCGGCAAAGTTCAAGGGGGAAGACTGCTGCATACAATCAGCCGGATCAAACCAGCTAACCGCATCAAAGCTTCGGGAGCCTCCTAAGCTTCCAGAATGAACGCAAAAGAGGTTGAAACTATGGAAAAAACAGTCATCGCCATCATGTTTGTCGTCATCATCACGAAAGTTCTCGGCTTCTCAAGGGACATCTTCCTGTCATTTTTCTACGGCGCCGATGGGCTGACCGACGCCTACTTGATTTCGACCGATATACCGACAGTGTTCTTTGCGTTTATCGGCATGGGCATCGCGGCAAGCTATATCCCGGTCTACACGAAAATCCAGGAAGAACGCGGCGATGCAGCTGCAGAGCGCTTTACTGCCAATGTCACCAACGCCGTCATGCTGCTGTCGACGGTTCTTGTGATCCTGCTATTGGTGTTCCCGGTGCCGATCGTCAAAATGTTCGCCTACGGGTTCGAAGGGGAAACGCTGCGCATCGCGGTACTGTTCACGCGGATCATTTCGCTGACGCTTTACTTCACCGCCTTGATCTTCATTTTCACGAGCTACCTGGAAGTGAAAAACCGCTTTCTCCCTACCGTACTTAGCGGATTGCCGTTGAATGTCCTGCTCATTACGACAATCATCATCAGTTCGAAGATGGACATCATGCTGCTGGCTATCGGGACCGTCATTGCGGTCGTTGTCCAGTTTTTGTACATGGTACCGGCTATACGGAAAAGCGGCTATCGCCATCAATTTGTTTTGAATTTGAAAGACCGTGATTTGAAGCAGATGATGATGCTCGCCATTCCGGTCATCATCGGGGTCTCGGCCGATCAGATTAATATCCTGGTTGACCGTACCATCGCCTCGCAGCTTGCAGAAGGCGGGATTTCGGCACTGACCTATGCGCACCGCATCGTATTCTTCGTCCAGGCGATTTTCGTCTTGGCGGTCGTGAAGGTGATGTTCCCGAAAATCTCCAAGTTGGCAGTAAGGAAGAATATGGACGAGTTGAAAGATGTCGTCGGCAAGATCATCACGACGGTCTCCTTGATCGTCATTCCTGCGGCTGTCGGCATGATGATCTTCGCACGCCAGATTACAGAACTGCTATTCGGAAGAGGAGCGTTCGAAGATAGGGCTATCGCGATGACTACGGGGTTATTGTTCTTCTATGCTCTTGGCTTACTCGGGTTCGGGCTGCGCGAAGTGCTGTCGAAAGTGTTTTATTCCTTGGAAGATTCACGGACGCCGATGATCAATGCGTTCGGTGCGATGTTTTTGAATGTTGCGCTGAACTTGGTGCTATCGCGTGTTATGGGGCTGAATGGCCTGGCGCTCGCTACGAGCATCGCAGCGATCGTCAGTACTGTGCTCTTGTATGCGTCGCTTGTCCGGAAAATCGGTTCCCTTGATAGCCGCCGTCTCATGATAGATCTGGCGAAAGGCATTCTCGCTGCCGTCGTCATGGGGGTTGCGGCAAAAACGGCATTCACCGTTTCCTTACAGGCAATGGGAGATATTCCGGCGCTGTTCATCGGTGTTTTGACAGGTGTGCTGGTATATGCAGCGATGCTATGGGTGCTGCAATTGAGTGATATCGCTTATTACAAAGCGCGGCTGATGGCGCTGGCGAGACGATGAAAGAAGGGGGTGGGATCCATGATTTATATACTTGGTTTTTTTGTCATACAGATACTCGCGACGTTTTTGTTCAAAGATTTTCTTCCGCCGGGCGACGGATATGGGATGCTTCTCGTCTTTACTGGAATCGTCGCAATCTCACTGTATTTATACCGCAATCTTAAAAATGAATGGTTATTCATAATTTTCGCTGGATTTGCAGTACGGGTGGTCATTTTATTCATCGATTTGTATGTCCCGTCGATAGGCATTTTCTCCAGCGGAACGGACACCGAATATTTCCACGAAGTATCGGTCCTCGTCGCCAATGGCCAATATCCATTGGATCAGACAGCCACGGTATATGTACCGTTTCTGTCAGGTCTCTACTATATGATCGGGGATCAGCGGGCTTACTCGCAATTCCTCAATATCGCCTGCTGGGTCTTCGCAGCGGTATTCCTATTCAAGTCCTTGAACTACTTGCAGATCGAAAAGAAATTGAGCTTTGTCGCATTGCTCATTTTCACCCTTATGCCCAACAGTATTTTCATGTCGAGCATCCTGCTAAGGGAAGCGTTGATCATCTTTTTCACGACTGTCTCGCTTTATTACTTTCTGCGCTGGATCGGCGAGCGTTCGTTTCTCCATTTCGGATGGGCGGTCGTCCTGTCGATATTGGCGATGATGTTCCACTCCGGCATGGTCGGCTTGTTGTTCGTCTATATCGCTTCGTTCGTCTGGCTGGAGCGGGGGAAAATGGGCAGGAAAATCTCGACGCCGCTCATCTACCTGCTATTTGTCGGTGGAGTCGCTTTCCTTGTCTTCCAGAACGCCGATGTCTTCTTGAGTAAATTTGTCAGTGAAGAAGGCGGAACGGTCGATTACGAGATTTTCGCAGAAGGCGGTTCGGTTTACTTGGCGAGCTTTAGCGGTTTGTCAGGCCTCGCGGCGCTCGTAGTCGCCCCGCTGAAGATGTTCTACTTCCTGTTTTCGCCGCTGCCGCTCGACTGGCGGGGAGGCGCTGATGTGGTCAGTTTCCTGTTCGATTCGACGGTTTATATGTTCCTGGTCGGTGCGACGCTCTATGGCTTATGGCGAAGCGAAATGCCGGTGAGGACGAAGTTGTTTATCCTGCTGTTTATCGGTGTAACGGTGTTCATCTATTCATACGGGACCCAAAGTGCCGGAACGGCGATGCGCCACCGCAATAAGATCATCCCGCTATTATTGCTGTCGTACGCTGCAGCAAATAGCAAGCAGTTACTGGAATTCATGAAATTGAAATGGACGATGAAAAAGGGGGAGAAGGTGGGCTCATGATAGACAACATGAAAATTGGAATTGTCGGGGCAAGCGCCACGAGCTTGCTTGCGGCAACAGCGTTCGGAACCGTCTATCCGGTTATCGTGTTCGATCCGGACGGCTCCAAGAAAGAACCATTTGAAACGAATGGCATTGCTTTCACCGATCGCCCAGAAGCGCTCAGTGACGCCGGAATTCTCCTCATGACCGGTTCAAGTCGGCCGGTCTATACGTTGGATGCGCTGTCGGAGCTATGCCGGATTGTCGGCATGCACATGAAAAAAGGGACAGTGCTCATTTTCGAAGCACCGGTTTATCCGGGTACTACGGAAGAGACGTGCATCCCCATTCTGGAGCAGCATTCAGGACTGAAAGCCGGCCAGGAATTTTTCGTCGGTTTCGCGCCGGCCAGGTGGCAGAGCGGAGAGCCGCACGCCAATGTGCCGAAAATGCGCAAAGTGATTGCGGGCCAAAGCGGGCCGGTCGCCGACTATCTGGCGGATCTATTTGAACCGGTGCATGACGGCGGCATCTACAAGGCTAAGTCGATCCGTATCGCAGAAGCTGCCCAATTGCTCGAAATTGCACAGAAAGAAGTGAACATTGCGCTGATGAATGAAGTCGCCTTGACTTTGAATCAGCAAGGCATCGACACGCATGATGTGTTGGAAACCGCCAATACGAAACGGGGCTTCATCAAATTCGAACCCGATTTATTAGGTGGCGAACATGTTTTCCGCCAAAGTGCCGATCAGTACTGGTGTAAAGGCGAACGGAAAGGGCGGCAAGTGGCGCAGCGCATCGTAAAAAAGCTGATCCAGAATGAAGTGGTCATCCATGAAGCGCGCATCACGATACTTGGCATCATGCCGGCGGAGGGTGGGGACGGCGTACCGGAAACCGGTGTGATGGATCTCATTTCGGAGCTTCAGGAATATGGCATGGACGTCCAAGTGGCGGATGTATTGCTTGATCAGGCGCAAGCGGAATGTGCTGGCGGCGTTTTGCTGACAAGGCAGGAAGATCTGCTTCCGGCTGCTGCGATAGTGCTCGCCGTGCCGCATGAACCGTACAGGAATACAGGGTGGAAATTATTCGAACGCCTGTTGGCGGGGAAAGAAGGATACATCTTTGATGTGAAAAGTATCCTTGAGCGAAATGAAAAACCGGAGAAGGTGACTTTATGGAGAATGTGAGGAGGGAGCAGCGAATGATCGTAGGAGATTTTAGTGAAGAAAAAAAACAGCCGAAACGCTCGAATATGGTGGCAAGGTTTCTGGAAATCATCATAGCCGTATTGATGCTGCTGGTGTTATCGCCTCTGCTTTTGACAGTCGCGTTGCTGATCCGCCTCGAATCGAAAGGGCCGGCCATGTTCAAGCAGCAGCGCGGCGGGCTTGGCGGAAAGCATTTCACCATCTATAAATTCCGCACAATGGAGGACGGACGGGACAAAAAACGCAATCGCAGCAATCCGTTCGAAGGAGATCCAAGCATCACGAAAGTCGGCAATATTCTTCGCAAAACAAGTATCGATGAATTGCCGCAGCTGATCAATATCGTCAAAGGGGATATGACATTCATCGGCCCGCGCCCGACGGTCACCGATCAGACCGATAACTATAACGACTACCAGATGCAGCGGCTGTTGGTCAGACCGGGTGTCACTGGACTCGCCCAAGTAAGCGGGCGCAATACCTTGTCTTGGGATGAAAAAATCGATATCGATATCGATTACATCAACCGCAAAAGTCTGCGGCTCGACTTGTATATTTTGATACAGACTTTTATCAAAGTTTTCCGGACAGAGGAAGTTTATGAAAAAAGTTGAGCGGAGGAGAGCGCTATGACGACAAAATTGATCCATGCCGTAACCGTGTCCGCAAGTTTGAGTTTTATGGATGGCCAGCTCCGCTATTTGAAGGACAGAGGCTTCGAACCGAAAGCGCTGAGTTCCAAGGGGCCGGGGTACGAAGAATTCCGCACAAGCGAGCAGGTCGACATGCTCGAACTGCCGATGGACAGGGGAATTTCACCACTGCACGATCTACAGTCCCTATCCCGCTGCATTGCAATCTTCCGGAAAGAACGGCCATTGGTTGTCAATGCGAGCACGCCGAAAGCGGGATTGGTGGTCACGATGGCTGCGCGCATCTGCCGCGTGCCGGTCCGGGTCTATACGATGAGGGGCTTGCGGCTAGAGACGACAACAGGCTGGAAGCGCAGCCTGTTGCTGAATATGGAAAAGCTTGCCGCTTCTTCCGCTACACATTGCCTGGCGGTGTCCGAAAGTTTACGGGAACGGGCAATCGAATTCGGCATTGCGGATGAAGATAAAATCAAGGTGCTGGGCAGAGGCAGCGGCGATGGCTTTGATGTTGACAGGTTCCAAAGTTGTCCTGAGATAACGGAACAAACGGAAAAACTGCGTGAACATCTTGGGCTCAGCCCTGAACACCTCATCCTCGGCTTCGTCGGGCGCCTCACAAAAGACAAAGGCGTCAATGAGCTCGTCACTGTCTTTAAAAAGTTACATGCAGAGCATCCGGGACTGCGCTTGCTCATCATCGGGGACTACGAGGCAGACGATCCGGTAGATGCACATATAGAAAGGGAAATCGAAACTAATCCAAACATCATCAAAACCGGTTTTTTGCCGGACCCGGTCCCTTATTACCATATGATGGATGCATTCGTCTTCCTGACAAAACGTGAAGGTTTTGGGAACGTGTCGATTGAAGCGGCTTTATGCGGGCTGCCTGTCATCGCATCGAATGTGACCGGTGCGAGAAATACTATTGTGGACGGGAAAACCGGTTATTTGGTCGACCCGGACAATCTTCAGGATATTGCTGACAAGATTGAACTATTGATAGCATCCGACACATTGCGCGTGCGGTTTGGGGAAGCCGGACGGGAATGGGCAAGCACTCATTTCAGCAACGAGGTGCTATGGAAAGAGCTTGACGGCTTCTATAAGAGCTGTCTCGCTGAATCGCTGGTGCCAGCCGGCGAATTGAACTAAGGGTTCAGGTCATGCGGGGAAAATTAAAAACAAAGGGGAGTTTCATTTGAAAACATATTACTATATTGCGTCTGCAGGGGTACTTGGAGTTAAAACGAACATTAAGAATTTCGGTTGGTCATATGGCCACAATGTTCCCGAAGGCACGATGGAACAATACGATCGTTGCGCGGTCCGCCTCCAAGTCGATTTGAGGGAATTCAATGACGATGCCGAACATGAAGCGATGGGGAAATACCATTATTTCAGTGGGGCACCAGGAGCGGACAAAATCTATTACACACGCAATTACGCGGGCAAGGGCCGCATGCGCATCCGTGCGGAAGGCTTTTTGACGGACGAGCCGAAAATCACCGTCAACCGCGCTTATTATAAACTCATCACACATCGCATCATGAATCTTCATTCCATCGGTTATATCATGACAGACCTCGCGACACTCCTGCTATTGAAAAAAGGCTACGCGCCGATCCATTGCTCGGCATTCAAGAAAGACGAGTCGACATTGACAGTCTTCGCCCCGCCGGACACAGGCAAAACATTGAGCAGCATGACGGCGTGCATGGAGCACGGCGCCGAATTCATCGCAGAAGATCTCGCCATCACGGACGGCAAGACGATCCATTCCGTGCCGTGGACGAGCACATTCCGCTATTACTCGACCGTCGAACAAGGCATGGGCGCGAAGATCAAGAACCGCGTCGACAAATTGCTGCCGATCATGGAATACGTCAGCTTCAAAAAGCCGGATCCGATAACGGAATACGTCGGTGAACAAACAATCCTCGATCAGCAGACAGTGACCCATGTAGCCATTTTAGAACGCGGCGACGATTATGTTGCAGAACAGACTGAAGGAGTGGCGCTCCAGAAGCTGATGAACTTGAACCGCTATGAATTCAATTATTTGCGCTCTCCTCTTCTGACCGCTTATGAATTCTTCAATCCGCAATTGAAAATCGACCAGGCGCTCGCCAATGAACGCGAAATTTTGACGAAATTGATTCGGGGCAGCGAAAAAGTATTTTCTGTAAAGAAGAATAACGCGACACATTACACCAAAGAATTGCTGGAACAAATCGGCAGCCCTATCGCACCTGCAACAGTAAAAGGAGCCTGAACGAAAAGGGGGAAGGTCCACCATGTCAGCAAAAGTGTTGCACGCCATGACCATTGCTCAAAGTCTCCAATTGGTACAAGGGCAATTACACGAAATGGAGGTTCGCGGATACGAAGTGAAGGCATTGACGTCGGAGGGAAGCTACGCCCGGATCTTTGAAGAAGCGGAAGGCGTTCGGGTGCTCCACGTCAACATGGAGCGGGAGATCGCCGTGAAAAAAGATCTGGAATCGCTATTGGCCTGTATTCGCGTCATCCGCTCGGAAAAACCGGACATCGTCAACGCCGGGACTCCGAAAGCCGGGCTCATCGTCTCGCTCGCTGCCTGTATCTGCCGGGTGCCGGTAAGAATCTACAACGTTCTCGGCTTGCGCCTGGAAACGACCTCGGGGATCAAGCGTCAGATCCTTTTGCGTGCGGAAAAAATTGCAGCGGCCTCTTCGACACATCTGCTGGCGGTGTCGCCGAGTTTGAAACAGCAAATTATCGAACTTGGCATAGCCCCCCCTGAGAAAATCAAGATTCTTGGACATGGCAGCGTCAATGGTTTCGATCTGGAGCGTTTCGAACTGGATGCCGAAATGAAAGAGCGTGTGGCCGATTTGAGGAAGGCATATGGATGGACAGGAGATGAACTCGTCATAGGTTCGATGGGCCGGATCACAAAAGATAAAGGCATCGATGAAACAGTCCGGGCGTTTACCGAATTGAACGAACAGCACCCTAATTTGCGCCTGCTTATTGTCGGGGACTATGAATCGGGGGATGCGGTATCTGAGAGAACGCGCGAGACGATAACGGAAAATCCCCATATCGTCCATGAAGATTACCAAATGGATCCGGTACCATTTTATCATTTAATGGATCTATTTTTATTCCTGACGAAGCGTGAAGGTTTCGGCAATGTGTCGGCGGAAGCGGCGTTGACGGGAATCCCGGTCATCGCTGCGGACGTGACAGGTGCGCGCGATACTTTGTTGGATGGGAAGACAGGGTATTTGGTAGACCCGGATAACCACCAGGATGTGTTGGGGAAGCTTGAAAAGCTGATAAAAGACCCGGTTCTGCGGGAGCAGCTCGGCGCTGCCGGGCAGGAATGGGTGCAGCAGCATTTCAGCAATAAAACCTTATGGGAAGAGATGGATGGCTATTACCGAAGCTGTTTGCTTGAACGTTCGAGTGTGCTTGGGGGAGCGCGGTGAGGTAGTAGGTGCCGGGTCGACTTGCCGGATTAGCCGGTCGGGTTGGCCTGGTTTTTTGCGGAGTATTTAGTTTCAAGATTTATTTGACAAGTGTGGCTCATCGGGAAGCCTATTTTCCGGGCTAGCTGCATCGGTGTTATTTGGATAGTCTGATTCCAGTTTTAATGGAAAATGAAAAAAGCCCGGCATAGCGGATTGGCTATGCCGGACTTTCGATGATTGAATCATTCTTTCCGTGGGGCAATGTCGATCGGGCGGATAGAGCCCCATGGCGACACGTCGATGGTGACTTCCAGATCGATCGCTTGTTCAAGTTCAGGGCCGCGGCCTTGTTCGACATAAAAATTCTCAAGCTGTGGTGCGACAACGCGGCGGTCGTATTTATATCCATTGATGGCACCGAAGAACGGCCGCTCTTCGATCCGGTCGATGACGGCATAGCCATCGTCGGCTTCTGTTAATGTGAAATAAACGTTCCCGTCTGATACTCCCGCTGGTGCGTCGAGGTCGGGATATTGCAGCATGACATATTCTCCGTAGAACGGATCGAACGGGTCGAACGGTTCGGCGCGCAATACGTATTGTTCCCCGAACCAGGAAGTGGCGTAGAAACTGACGACGAGCAGGGCGATGAATGCGGTCTGCAAGGCGGGCATCAGCCATTTCTTCATGACACAGCACCTTCTTTCTTGCGGTTAAGCCACCAGGCGATGCCTGACAGCACGAACAGCAGGATGGCGCCGATCAGGAAGAATAGCGACATGTCAAGCCGTTCCCATGCATAGATGACATAGATGACGAATTGGACGACGATGAAATAGACGAAGCCCATGGCGAGCGGCTGGTCCTGGCGCTGGGCGATGATCAAATAGCCGAGTGCTGTCAATTCAGCGGCGACGGCCAAGACGATGGCGGTTTCATCGTAGAGCATGAATCCGACAAAGCCGAGGATGCCGAGCCACATGAGGCTTCGGAAACGGAAAAACGCGAGAGCGATAATCCCTACCCCGACAGCCGCCAATATGGCCGATTCGACCATATTCAATTCGACCAAGCGCATATCGCTTTCCCCGCGTATCGCGAGGAAAGTGACAAGCTGGATGGCGCCGGTTGTCAAATAGAGCGGAGCCAATAGCTTCTGCTTGTCTTTCGGAATGAGGAGCAGAAGCGGGAAGAGTGCGAATAGTGTCCAAATCGGCACGAGCGGGCTATCGATGTCCCAGATGCTCCAAGCATGGAAACCTGAACCAAGGAGCAGGAGCCAGCTGAAAATCATCGCGGTGCCATCCTTGCTGAGGAAGAACCAAGCGAGTGTGACGGCGATGAACAGCGCCCACTCGATCAGTCCGATGACCGGAACAGCAGAGGTCAAAATGGAAATGCCGCTGATGAATGCTATGACTGTAAAGGCAATGTGGCGCCAGATGAAGAAATGCGCGATGGCCGCAATGAACAACGCCCATGGCACGATGCTGGATCCGGTTCCGAGGTGGAATGTCTGTCCGGTCACGATTAAACTCGCCCCGAACATCGCATAGCCGAGTATGCGGAAAATGATCGGATGGCCGAAATGTTTTTTCTCGGAGAAATGAGCGAGCACGTAGAAAATCCACATGAGCAAGACGACCATGCCGACTTTCGCGATAGCCGGTATGGCTTGCCAGTTGGCAGCGATGAAACTGAAGACCGCCAGTGCGAAAAAAATCAAGCCGATGATGAGTAAAAGAGGCAGTTTGCGCTTTTTCGGCTGACGGGTTTCAAACGCCTGTATGCGCTCGGCGGTCTCTTGGTCGATGAGTCCTTCAGCGCGCCACTGGGCGAGTTTGCGTTCCCATTCCATATAAGGCACCTCCCTAATTATTAACTGTATTATAAACCTATATTGTCAGAAATGACAGAAAGCTTACCTAGTTCATAGGTCTATCTTAGTGATTCGGCAAGCGGAATACTTGATTTCAATCTATGGCGCACGCTAGCCGGAAAGGTGTATTTTTGCAGTTGTACTAGGTATTAAAAGGGTTCTGGTGGAAACACGGCGAAAGTTTAATGGATGTTTTAAGTGAAACCTGTGATATTGGTTTGTCCCGCTTTGACGACCGGCAAAAGTAAACTTCGTTTCAAATTATCTAATTCAGGTTGGAGTGAGGAAGCGGTGGAAAGCATATACGAATGGATGGGTGTCATCCAACTGGGTGTATTTGTGCTAGCTGGGCTGCTGATGCCGTTTTGGCTTAAGAGCTACGTATGGCTCGTCTTTGTTGCGATCGGTTATGTAGTTTATTTGGCATGGGGGATGTACTTGAGGTTCAGTTCGTATAATGAAGATTTCTGGGTAGGCTATGGAAGCATGATCATACCCTATTTGGCTGGAATTTCGCTGATCGGCTATTTGCTCCAGAAATCGTCCGATTACACGAAACGAAATGGTTCAGAGGAATAGAAAAGGGAGTGGAGACTTGTGATCATCGATCCTGCAGAACAAACGAGCAAGGAAAATTATAAACTATTGATCGGCAGTGTATTGCCCCGGCCGATTGCTTGGGTATCGTCTGTGTCAGAAGGCGGCGAATTGAATTTAGCGCCTTTCAGTTTTTTTACGGTCGCTTCGCGCAATCCTCCGATGCTCATCTTTTCGATTGGGGAAGGCGTGGAAGCGCGGGCCGGGACGGTTAAAGACACGCTTTCCAATATCAGGGCGCGCGGAGAGTTTGTCGTCAATATCGTGTCAGCGCCTCTTGCAAATGAAATGGCGAAAACCGGAGAGCATGTGGCGCCGAATGTGGATGAATTCGACTATACAGGACTGACGCCTGTTTCCTCTGAAGTGGTTTCCGTGCCGCGGGTAAAAGAGTCGCCTATCAGTATGGAATGTGAACTGGTGCAAGTGATCCCGCTCGGTGACGATCATCTTGTCATAGGGAAGGTACTGCGCTACCACATTCAGGATGAGTTGTATGATAAAGGGCGGATCGATACGAAAAAGCTTGCGCCGATCGGGCGTCTTGCGGGGAACTACTCACCTGTGGAATCGATGTTTTCATTGCCGAATGAGCGATTAAGAGAATTTTTGCGGCCGCCGGTAGATAAAGACCGGGACTAGCTGCGTCGGAGGGATGTTTAATGGGCTTGGATGTAGAAAACGTCAGTTTCGAACGCTTGCGGCGGGAACATTTACCGCTTCTCTATGAATGGATCACGAAAGAACCGCAGGTCAACCGCTTTTGGGGCTATAGCTATAATGGCACGTACGGGGAATTTGTGCGCGAATTTGTCGGCAGCATCAAAGGGCGTGACCCGACCGAACCGTATCTCATTTTTTATCAAGATGAACCGATCGGCTATATCCAGACCTTCCGCTGGAGCGACTATCCCGGCAGCGAACAATTCGAGGAATTGCAGCGGGCAGCGGGACTCGACATACTGATCGGCGCACCGCCTTATCGGGGAAAAGGGTTTGGGCAGGCGATTATCCGCCGCTTTCTGAAAGAAGTGGTGTTCCGGGACGGAGCGGTGACTTGTTGTGTGACCGACCCGGATATCCGCAATAGACCGGCGATACGGGCATACGAAAAAGTCGGATTCGAAATTGTCCGGCGAGTTGAGGAAGTGTCGGATATCACCCGCCCCGTCTGGTTTATGCGTGTCGGGCGCCAGCAATTGGACAATAAAAAAAACTAGCCATCCTTGGACGAACTGCAACTCTACCGTTAATCGTGTCAAACGACGGAATTGCAGCTCAAGGATGGCTAGTTTTTCATTTTTTGCTCCGCATCGCGGATTGCTTGTTCCATGAAGCGGGCCGGATGATCGATCATGCGGCCATGCCCGACAGTAAGGACAGCAGGTTGGAGGGCTGTCAGTTTTTTTGCGCTGTCGAGCGCTGTCCGTTTGTCCCATGTTGCCAGCGCCGGAAATGGGAAAAGCGGTTTGAGTGTCCCTGAAACCGCGGTGCCGCCGCGGGTCTGGAACGCATCTCCTGCAATGAGCACGCCGGAGCGTCTATCGAAAAATGAAATGGAGCCCGGGGAATGTCCAGGTGAGAAGACAACTTCGAGCGAGCCGACATGGTCGCCTTCTTGCAGCAGGCGGTCAGGTTTTGTTTGGATATTTTTCGGGATTCCGCCTTTGATGGGTTTGCCTTCATCTTCGGGGGAAGCGCTTTTATCCCCGGAGAGAATTTTTGCTTCCCGTTCCGAGACGGAAACTTGCGCTTCGGGAAAATGTTTCTTCAAGGCATCGAGCGCCCCGACATGATCGATATGCGCATGCGTCAGTGCGATATTGGTAATCGGTTTGCCGATGGCGTTCGCTGCCAGCGCAATTTCGCGGGCCGATCCCGCCAAGGCGCAGTCGATGAGTGTCAATTCGTCCTGTTCTTCGACCAAATAACAATTTATCGGAAATAGTTTAGGCATAAACGACAGCTGATAGATATTTTTCACTTTCTTGACCCTCATTGCCGCCAACTCCTTTTGGTTGATTTTTTCCATTTTACCGCAATTGCCCGGCGAAATGAAGCGGGGCCAAATAGTTGTACACTTGTGGAAGCTGGCGCATAATATCCGTAGATTGTTTATTACCGGAGGGGGAAGAGCTGTTGGTTAAGTTAAAAGGTGTGGTGCCCGTCATGCGGAACTTGAAGGAATTTGAACGGCTGCTTGCGAGTGACCAGGAGACGATCATTTTCCTGGAGGTGCGGCTCGCACAGCTGAAGCCACTTGTCACGGCAGCGAAAAAAGCAGGCAAGAAAGTCATCTTGCATGCCGATCTGATTCAAGGCTTGAAAACGGACGCATACGGCATCGAGTATCTGGTCCGTGAAGTGAAACCGGATGGCCTCGTGTCGACGCGCAGCAATGTTATCGCACTTGCGAAAAAGAATAAATTGACGACAATCCAACGCCTGTTCCTGCTCGATAGCCATGCGCTTGAGCATAATTTGAAATTGATCGATCAAGTAAAGCCGGATTATATCGAATTATTGCCTGGGCTCATCCCATCCATCATAAAAGAAGTTCATGACCGGACCGGGATTCCGATCATTGCCGGGGGCTTGATCCGTACGAAAGAAGACATTGAACTCGCCTACGAAGGTGGAGCTGAAGCTGTTTCGACATCCCAGCCGGAATTATGGGACATGTAGCCGTTTTTCCAGGCCATATTAAAGGATAGGTTTTTTAAAGGGGGGAAGCTTTTTGCTTTTCCGAAAAAAACGGCTGGCTGAAATTGTTGACAGCGTTTTCAGAAACTGCTAAATTGATTTTACAAGTTAAGGACCGTGCAGGAGAATTGGAGATCCGCATCGGACAAGGCTCATATTTCATGAGCCTTAGTTCGTTGCGGTTTTTTTGTGTTCGGGTCTTTTCGTACATATGGGTGTCTAGCTCAGGCGGCTGTGCAAGTGTCGGAAGGAAAGCGGCAGCCGCAGGCGATATCCCCAAAAAGGAGCGTGCAGCACATGACGGTATTTTTAGCGGAGTTGATAGGTACGATGATCCTCATCATTTTTGGTGCAGGTGTCGTCGCCGGTGTTATTTTGAAAGATTCGAAAGCGGAGAATTCCGGTTGGATTGTGGTTACGATTGGATGGGGCCTTGCAGTGACGATGGGCGTTTATGCGGTAGGCAATTTCTCAGGGGCGCATTTGAACCCCGCGGTTACTCTCGGCTTTGCGTTTATCGGTGAATTTGCCTGGTCCCAGGTGCCGGTCTATATCGCAGGACAGTTGGCAGGGGCCATCATCGGTGCGGTCATCGTTTTCTTCAATTATTTGCCGCATTGGGAAAAAACACAAGAAGCGGAAACGAAACTCGGTGTCTTTGCGACGAGCCCTGCAATCCGCCGTCCGTTTTCCAACTTGGTCAGTGAAATTATCGGAACGACTGTGCTCGTGATGGGCCTTTTGTTCATCGGCGCGAATGATTTTACGGAAGGCTTGAATCCGTTGATCGTCGGTGCGCTCATCATCGCGATTGGCATGTCGCTTGGCGGCACGACTGGATATGCAATCAATCCGGCCCGCGATCTCGGACCCCGCATTGCGCATGCGTTGCTGCCGATCCCGGGCAAAGGGCCCTCGGACTGGAGTTACGCATGGGTGCCGATTGTCGGGCCGATCTTTGGGGGCATCTACGGAGCGGTGTTCTATAAGGCCCTGTTTACAGGTGATTATAGTTTGCCGTTCTTCGCGATGAGTTTAGTGCTCGTCCTGGTGTTCGCCGGTGCAGCAAGTGTAGAATTGAAAAAAGGCCGAGTGAAAGCCGGGCAGTTAAAAGAAAAAACCATTTCATAAGTTAGCGGAGGCGATTCCATTGAATAAAAAATACATTTTATCGATCGACCAAGGAACAACAAGTTCACGTGCAGTGCTGTGGAATCACGAGGGTGAGATTGTCGGCACGGGCCAGCAGGAATTCCAGCAGTTTTTCCAGAAGCCGGGTTGGGTAGAACATGATGCCAATGAAATTTGGACATCGGTTCTTGCTTGTATCGCGGACGTGCTGCGCAAAACAGACATCGACCCTGCAGAAATTTCGGGAATCGGCATCACTAATCAACGTGAGACGACCGTTGTCTGGGACCGCCATACCGGAAAGCCTATCTATAAAGCGATCGTCTGGCAATCCCGCCAGACGGATGGCATTTGCAATGAGTTGAAAGAACAAGGATTGAATGATACTTTCCGGAAGAAGACAGGCTTGTTGATCGACGCTTACTTTTCCGGAACGAAAGTTAAATGGATTTTGGATAATGTCGAAGGCGCAAGAGAAAAAGCGGATAATGGCGATTTGATGTTCGGCACAATCGATACGTGGCTCGTCTATAAACTATCCGGCGGTGCTGCCCACATTACCGATTATAGCAACGCATCCCGTACCCTCATGTACAATATTTATGACCTGAAATGGGACCAGGAATTATTGGATATCCTGACGGTGCCGAAAAGCATGCTGCCTGAAGTGCGCCAGTCCTCGGAAGTTTATGCAAACACGATCGAATATCATTTCTTCGGCTATAGTGTGCCGATCGCCGGCATTGCAGGCGACCAACAGGCTGCATTATTCGGGCAGGCATGCTTCGAAAAAGGCATGGCGAAAAATACGTACGGCACCGGCTGCTTCATGTTGATGAATACAGGAGATAAAGCAGTCGACTCTGAACACGGCTTGTTGACGACGCTCGCTTGGGGCGTCGACGGAAAAGTGGAATACGCACTCGAAGGGAGTATTTTCGTGGCGGGTTCTGCCATCCAATGGCTGCGCGACGGCCTGCAGATCATCGATACAGCCCCTGAGAGCGAAGATTACGCGAAGCAAGTGGAATCGACCGAAGGCGTCTACATGGTGCCGGCTTTTGTCGGGCTCGGCACACCTTACTGGGATACCGATGCACGCGGTGCGGTTTTCGGGCTTACACGCGGGACGACAAAAGCCCATTTTATCCGCGCGACGCTCGAGGCGCTTGCATACCAGACAAAAGACGTGGTAGATGTTATGATAGAAGATGCAGGGATTGAATTGAAGACTTTGCGTGTAGACGGCGGTGCGGTCAGCAACGATATGCTGATGCAGTTCCAGTCGGATCTTCTTCACGTGCCGGTCGAACGTCCGCGCATCCAGGAAACGACGGCGCTCGGAGCTGCTTACCTTGCAGGCCTTGCAACAGGATTCTGGAAAGATAAGGACGAGATTGCTGCACAATGGCAGCTTGATAAAACCTACGAGCCTGAAATGTCGGATGAAACGAGCGATCGTTTATATGCTGGCTGGAAAAATGCAGTAGCTGCAACTCGTACATTCAAGCCCATCAACTAAACTTACAAGTTAATCATGCGAGAGATAAATGGCCGGAGACGAGGAGAGACCATACCAGTACAGCAGATGCGAATCTGCGGCTGTGTACGGGTCTCTCTTTTTAATGTGGAAAATATTGGATAAGGAGTCGGTTAAGAATGAAATTCTCAAGCCTACAACGTACAGAAACTTATGGACAAATGAAACAAGCGCCACTCGATGTATTGATCATCGGAGGCGGAATTACAGGAGCGGGTATCGCATTGGATGCTGCAGCACGCGGCGTCCGTGCAGGAGTGCTGGAAATGCAGGATTTCGCGGCAGGCACCTCAAGCCGTTCGACGAAACTCGTGCACGGCGGTTTGCGCTACCTCAAGCAATTTGAAGTGAAGATGGTCGCAGAAGTCGGCAAAGAACGCGAAATCGTCTATGAAAACGGGCCGCATGTGACGACACCTGAATGGATGATGCTGCCGTTCCATAAAGGCGGCACATTCGGACCGCTCAGCACGAATGTCGGCCTACGTGTCTACGATTTCCTCGCAGGCGTCAAGAAAGCAGAACGCCGCCGGATGTTTTCACGTGAGGAAGCAATCCGCCGCGAGCCGCTTGTGAAACAAGAAGGATTGAAAGGCGCAGGGTATTATGTCGAATACAAGACGGATGATGCGCGTTTGACGATGGAAGTGATGAAAAAGGCTGTCGAAAAAGGCGCGCTTGCACTGAACTATGTGAAAGTGAAAGGTTTCCTTTACGACAACGGCAAAGTGGTCGGCGTTGTAGCGGAAGACCAGCTTGACGGCTCCATCCACGAAATCTTCGCGAAGAAAATCGTCAACGCCGCAGGACCATGGGTCGACACATTGCGCGAAGAAGATAAATCGAAAAACGGCAAGACCTTGCAGCTGACAAAAGGGATCCACTTGGTGTTTGACCAGTCGCGCTTCCCGCTCAAGCAGGCCATCTATTTCGATATGCCGGATGGCCGCATGGCATTCGCGATTCCGCGCCAAGGCAAAGTCTACGTCGGTACGACCGATACGGTTTACAAACAGGACATCGCCCATCCGACGATGACGCGTGAAGACCGTGACTATGTGTTGGAAGCCGTTAATTTCATGTTCCCGGATGTGGCGATCACTGTAGATGATATCGAATCGAGCTGGGCAGGGTTGCGTCCACTCATCCACGAAGAAGGCAAGGACCCATCCGAAATTTCCCGTAAAGACGAAATCTTCGTATCGGATTCCGGCTTGATTTCAATCGCAGGCGGCAAACTCACCGGCTACCGTAAAATGGGCGAAAGCATCATCGATTTGGTGACCAAGCAGCTTCAGGACGAGTACGGCGTTTCCTTCAAAAAAGTGTCGACGAAGAAAATGGCGCTTTCCGGCGGCGAAGTCGGCGGTTCAAAAGGCTTTAAAGCGTTCAAAGCGGATCGCTTAAAGCGCGCGGGCGAGTTTGGTTTGACTGAGGATGCGATGGAACTGCTAGTCGACCGCTACGGCGCGAACGTCGACCATGTGCTGCGCCATTATACGGACGGATTGGCTGATGCCGCTGAGCATAATCTCGATCCGCTCGTCTATGCGATGCTGCGCTACGGCATCGAAGCGGAAGCTGTCTGCAAGCCGGTCGATTTCTTCATCCGCCGCACAGGCGCATTGTACTTCGACATCGACTGGGTGCATGCACACAAATATGCCGTCGCCGACTATATGGCAGGTGTCTTCTCCTGGGATAGCCAGCAGCAAGCCCGCTATATGGAGGAATTGGAAATCCTGCTTCATGAAGCGGTTATTCCAACAGCACTATCTGAATTAAGCAAATAAGGTCTATTTATCTAAACAGCTTCTTGTCATTCATTTGATAAGAAGCTGTTTTTTTGATTAAAATAATAAAAGTTGTGTCATAAGTGCTAAAAGACGGTTTCAAAAGGGTAGAGATTAATATCCATTTTTTATCTGAATTCAAAAGAATTTTTACATAGTCTAGGCATTTGTCCGGAAAAATCGTATAATTTTTGTAAATATCTATTTGAATTATCAGAAAACTGAAATGGGAAGATTAATGGGATTGTGAGGAGAATGACCATGAGACATACTACAACAGCTTTGGCGGCTATGACATTAGCCCTTTCTCTAATAGGTATCAGTACAGTGGAACAAACAGAGGCAGCTGAGAAAAAGGTTACGGACCGAGTAATCGTCAAACTGCAGGAAACCGGGCAGCTGGACGGCGTGAGTTCTGCACAGAATGTTCTTACTGCTGGAGAGGGCAGTGGGCGTATCGTCACCATCGATGTGCCAAAAGGGCAAAGCCTGGAATCGTTCATGGCTGAGCTATCGGCGCGGGAGGATATTGAACATGTAGAGCCCGACCACCGGGTGGAGCTGGCCGTTGTACCGACAGATCCGTACTATGCAGGGTATCAATACCACCATCAGCGTATTGGGTCTGAAACTGCCTGGGATAAAACCACAGGAAAAAAGGAAGTAGTTGTAGCAGTCATTGATGATGGTTTTGATCTGTCACATCCCGACTTGAAGGGGCGCATCGTCTCACCCTACAATGTGATCACCGAAACATACGGCAATGTAAGTGTTGAAATCCATGGGACCCATGTGGCAGGGCTTATCGCGAGCGGCATGAATGACGGCGTTGGCGGGGTCGGAGTGGCACCGAATACGAGCATCATGCCGATCGATGTGTTCGAGGGGACCGATGGATATATAGCTGACGTGGCTGCCGGGATTTATCAGGCGGTTGATGCAGGAGCGGATATTATCAATATGAGCCTGATTGCTTATTCCGATACAAGCACATTGAGGGAAGCTGTGCAGTATGCTTATTCCAAAGACATAGTAATTGTCGCAGCGGCTGGCAATGATGGCATCGATTCCCCTTATTATCCTGCTTCCTACAAGGAAGTATTATCGGTTTCCTCGACAGATGCAGCAGATAAACGCTCGGGTTTTTCGAACTTCGGAAAAACGATTGACATCGCAGCGCCGGGCACTGGGGTATTTTCGATCTTGCCTGATAATTCGTTCGGCGGAATGGATGGGACTTCAATGTCCACGCCGATCGTCTCAGGGGCTGCTGCCCTGTTGAAGGCCAGAGAACCAAAGCTCAGCAATAGCGATATTGCAGGGCGCTTGATGCTTACATCAAAAGATTTGGGAGCACAAGGAAAAGATGTTTACTACGGGCATGGACTCCTAAATGTGGATCGGGCATTGACGCTCGATGCCAGCCACTGGTCGAATCGCCTGGCAGGGAAAACGCGTTACGAGACAGCAGTTTCCATCTCGAAAGCAGGGTGGAACAGTGCTTCGACTGTGGTCATCGCAACAGGCAGTGATTTTCCGGATGCTCTAGCTGGCGGCCCTCTTGCATACAAGCATGATGCACCGGTATTGCTGACTAAAGGAGACAGCCTCCATCCTTCAGCAGCCGCTGAAATCCGGCGCTTAAAAGCGACAAAAGCCATACTTCTCGGCAGTAAAGGGGCACTATCTGAGGAAGTCGCCGCGCAAGTTGGCCAGTTAGTCGGCGATGTCCGGCGTATCGGCGGCAAAACACGCTACGAAACGGCCGCCATGATTGCTGAAGAACTGCCGAGCCAAAAGGCAGTCGTTTCAAATGGGCAAAACTTTCCGGATGTTCTTTCCGTCTCTCCGTATGCAGCGAAAAACGGCATACCGATTTTACTGACGCGTGCCGGCACGCTCCCTGCTGAAACCAAAACAGCACTTGCCGGAAAAAGTTCAACCATTGTCACTGGGGGAACCGGTGCTGTCAGCAATACGGTGATGGGGCAATTACCCGCTGCGAAGCGCTACGGGGGTGCGACACGCTATGACACCGGCAAATTGATCAATGAAGGGTTACAAGTAGGTAAACAACAAGCCTTCATCGCAACCGGTGCGAATTTCCCGGACGCTTTAGCCGGTTCTGTCCTTGCTGCAAAAATGGATGCACCGATTTTATTGACCGCTGCGAAATCTGTTCCAGCTCCAACGAAGAGCCTATTGCCGGCGTATCCCGCCTTTACGATTTTTGGCAGCAAAGGCGCGGTCACGCCAGATGTGAAATTTGAAGTCGACCTGCAATTAAAATAAGCTGCACCTCTGCCTTTTCTAAAGCTTTCCTCCAAAAATATTTCCTGCCTTTACATATCTTTAGGGATTTCAGGGTAAAGGGAGTTATCAGGCGGCATAAGCCGCGGCAGCTACTGTATTGGAGGATGAAGAGATGAGAAAGATGAATCGCGGAATGATCACGTCACTTGGGGCGATCGGCGTTGCTCAAGGATTGAAAATCGTCACACATAAAGTGGTGGCAGGAAAATGGGATTGGCAGCAAGCCTTCACGACCGGCGGCATGCCAAGTTCCCACTCAGCGGGTGTATCGGCACTTGCGGCTTACGTTGCGTCCAATAAAGGGGCACGCCATACGGAAACGGCACTTGCCGTCGTATTCGGCGCTATAGTCATGTACGACGCACAAGGCATACGCCGCCATACCGGCGAGATTGCGCGGTTGGTCAATGACTTGGAAGACAGCTTCACGAAGATTTCCGGGGAGTTTCCAAGTTTTGAATTTGTGGAACGTGACAAAGAGTTGAAGGAATTGCTCGGCCATCAGCCGGTTGAAGTATTCGCTGGAGCGGCGTTCGGAACCATTCTGGGCATCATCTCTGCGAAAATCGAAAACCGTGAACGTGAATTGGAACAGCAGAAACGGCTTCCGTACAACGGGCGCATGACCCGGGCAGATTATCGATAATGAAAACCGCTGGCATGGTGGTGCACCCCCAAAGTTAGAGTTCAAATCTAACTTTGGGGGTGTT
>JBNJJS010000014.1:0-90182 GCA_051750505.1 Bacillota bacterium | reverse complement strand
ATTGACGTTTTGCTGTTCAGTTTTCAAGGTTCATGTTGTGCGCTGCTCTAAGAGCAACTTCTATAATTTAGCATCGCTGAGTAAAAGAGTCAAGCACTTTTTATTATTGTGAAAAACTTAATTTGTTCGAGCGACGTGTATTATCATAATACATTCCCTGAACGATTGTCAACGGTAAAACTAAAAATATCTCTGCATATTTTAAATCATAATCTCCTTTAGAAAAGCCGCGACCTATTCTTTCACTCGCTATAATGAAGAAAGCTGACAGGGATGATTCCCCGTCAGCTTCAAACCTTTGCAATAATTTAACGCTTCACTGAATAATAACGATGGAAAATGCCTTCACTTTTTGTCTTCACACCATTAATTGCAATTAAATTCTTTTCAATTAAGAACTCAATTAACACTTCAAGGTTGGAAGAATAATTTTTCAACTCTTCCTGTTCATGCAATTCCTGAATTGTCCAGCTGCTCTGCTTCTCCATTACTTCACGAATGTGTTGGGACCCATCCTGAGTGCGAGAATGAATGAAAAACTCACTTGCCAAGAACAATAGCTCTAATCGCTTATCAATCGGCTCATCGCTCGAGATTAGTTCTTCATATAATTTATAAATTGCCGGTTCCATCTTCTTCACTTGAGACCAAACTGTTACTTCAGGTGGAAGCCCATTTTCAAGAACTGATAACCTAGCTAGATGATGAAGAGACTCGACCATATGATGATACGCATCCAAGTAGTTTTTTTCTTCAAAAAACATTTTTCCTTCGAGATAGCGGCGAATTAATTTAGCAAATTCTAAGCCCATTTTGATTTTTCTACCGTAGAATGGATATTCTTTCAACTCAGTCTTAAGTTTCTCCATAAATTCATTACGATCGTAAATGACTCGACCATTAAATAGCCAGTCTACAATTTTCCTGTTCGTACCGAGCAGAAGCCACTTGTGCAACTGCTTCTCGGTAATAATATGCATTGCCGCTTTTTTATCCATATACGTGTAATGTTTTGTGAAAACAGGTGTCTCATTTTCTTTTGTAATGATGAGAAGAATCGAGTCAAATGTGTCGGTAATCGGGCTGATGTCTTCTCTCTTTTCTATTAAAATGACACCGAGCGTGGTTTCCTGGCTCGCGCGTTCTTGATATAACGGTCTCAATATTTGTTCCATTGTTGTCACTCCCTGCAGTCTATCTTTTTGTTATCAAAATTCACTTGCTGTAACTTCAAAACCTATATATTCTATAGTGTTTTTCTTTATTTCGACATATTTCCCCAAGATTCCTTTAACAGAATCGGGATAACCCTTTTTCGGAAGGTTTATGATATAGTATGATGGACGCGAGGAGGAACCGCATATGAAATCTTATAAAAATAAAATCAACCGCATCCGGACCTTCGCCCTGGCACTGATTTTCATCGGCATTGTCATTATGTATGTCGGCATATACTTCCGCAACCAACCACTCATCATGGTAACCTTCATGTTGCTCGGTGTGGTCGCCATCATTGGAAGCACTGGTGTTTATGCTTGGATTGGCTTGCTCTCGATGAAAACTGTTCCAGTCCAATGTCCGAATTGCGAACGCCATACGAAAATGCTCGGACGTGTAGATATCTGCATGCATTGCAATGAACCATTAACGATGGACCCTTCACTTGAAGGAAAAGAATTCAACGAAGAATACAATAAGAAAAAACCTCAACTATAAAAAGAATGTCCGCCAAATCGGCGGACATTCTTTTTTATTGCGCTTTAGCAGAATCGCTATAACAATCACGGCAAGTACCATAAATTTCTAATCTATGGTAGTCCACTTGGAATCCTGTTACATGGGACGCCAAATGCTCGACTTCATCCAATCCTGGATAATGGAAATCGACAATTTTTCCGCATTCATTACAGATCATGTGATAATGATCATGCGTTACAAAATCAAAACGGCTAGAAGAATCTCCATAAGTCAATTCTTTGACTAAGCCTGCTTTTTTGAAAACACGTAAATTATTATAAACAGTGGCTACACTCATATTAGGAAAGGCTTTTTCAAGCGCACGATAAATATCATCTGCTGTCGGATGCGATGTAGAATGGATCATAAACTCCAAAATCGCATGACGTTGAGGTGTAATTCGAACACCTGTAGACTTTAACGTATCAAGCGCGTCTTTCAATTGGGCTTCAGACATCGCCGGGCACCTCACTTCGTAGATATTCTTACATTGTAATTGTTATAATTAGTGTACCTAATAAAGCGCATTCATGTCAAGAAATCGCTACGGGACGCGCTTTTTCTGTTTATTCCGCTTTATCGGCACATTAGGTCAACAAATACAAAAACAGCGGGATATGTAGTCCCACTGTTTATACTATCCATCTATTCTGCGTGAAGTCCTTTTTCCTTAGATCCAAGTTGCTGATTGATGAATCGTGCAGCGACAAATAGGAAATCAGAAAGCCTGTTTAAATAAGCGAGTACGTTCGGCGATACATTGTCATCGATTGCTATCACATTGCGTTCAGCGCGTCGCACAACCGTTCGCGCGACATGCAGCGCCGCTCCTGCAGGATGACCGCCGGGCAAGATGAAATTGCTGAGCGGTTGGAGTTCTGCATCGTATTTGTCGATCCACCCTTCCAATTGTGTGATATGCTCAGCCTCGAGCTTCCATTTCACTTCTTTTCCTGCTGGTGTCGCCAATTCCGCACCTACATGGAAAAGAACCGTTTGGATCTTATGGAAAATTTCACAAAGAGCTTCTTTTTGCTCGAAAAACTCTCCATTCAAATGCCCTACACCTAGACCAATCATCGTATTTGCTTCATCGCAAGTCCCATAGGCTTCAACAAGCGGGTCATTCTTTTTGACACGGCTGCCGTAAACGAGCGAAGTCGTTCCTTTATCACCTGTTTTCGTGTAGATTTTCATCTTCAATAACCCCTTTTCATATCCACTGGATTTGATGGTGATTTATCGCCTTTGATCCAAGCATGTAAATTCGGAATGAAAACATCCAATGCGCGCTCGACGTATTTTCCGGAATGGCTCGAAACATGCGGGGAAATGATTACATTGTCCACCTTCCAATACGGGTGGCCTTCCGGCAGCGGCTCTTCTTCGAAAACATCCAATACGGCATAACCAATTTCTTTGTTTTCCAGCGCTTCAAGTATCACTTCGTCTTCCACCAGATCCCCGCGGCCTAAATTCATGAAAATCGCATCCTCTTTCATCGCCTGGAAATGTTCTTTCTTCAATAGATGATAAGTTTCCTTCGTGCTCGGCAATACGGACAGGACAATATCAGCATCTGGAAGAACGGCTGATACATTTTCAATAGAAACCATTTCATCCATATATTCAGCATCATTTCCCGATCGGTTGCAGCCAATCGTCCGGACGCCGAACGCCTGAAGCAAGCGGCCGATTTCTGAACCGATCGCACCAGGACCGAACAGGACGGCTGTAGAACCTGCCAGTTCGGAGGATTTGGTTTTGCGGTTCCATTCTCCATTGCGCTGGCTCTCATAAATAAACGGCAATGAACGTTTGAGCGCCAGCAAATGCGCTAAAGCGGATTCCGCCATCGGGGTTTTATGAATCCCTTTGACGTTTGAAACGATAATCCCCCGATCTGCTATTGCGTCATGCGGCATTTTTTCGATTCCTGCACTTGCCACCATGATCCATTTCAGGTTTTCGGCACTTTCAATATCTTCCGCCGTTAAATCTTCTCCGTAAGTGACAACAATATCAGCTGTCGGTAAAAATGATTTGTTTTTATACAAGAAACGGAAATTCACTTCAGGGAATTCGGCGTGAAGCCGTTCCTGCTGGTTCTCTCGTGGCACAAATGTAAATAGGACATCCATCATCAGTTTCTTCCTCTCTTAGTCACCGCTGATTGTTTTTACAGTTTCCAACACTTCTTCAATATGTTCTTTTACTTTCACTTTTCGCCACTCTTTGATAACAGTTCCTGTTGGATCAATCAAGAATGTTGAGCGTTCGATGCCCCAGAACTCCTTGCCGTACATTTTCTTTAACTTCCAAACGCCGTAAGCTTCTGACACTTGATGATCTTCGTCTACGAGAAGCGAAAACGGCAAGCCGTGCTTATCAACAAACTTTTGATGGCGTTCTTTGGAATCTGCACTGACTCCCAAAATCTCTACGTTAAGCTCCGAAAAATCTTTTTCGGCATCGCGGAAATCGCACGCTTGGGTTGTGCAGCCGGGCGTCATGTCTTTCGGATAAAAATAGAGCACGACATATTTCTTTCCTGCGTAATCCGAAAGGGAAATTGTTGCGCCTTGTTCATTTTGCAATGTAAATTCCGGTGCTGCCATTCCTTCTAATGTAGTCAAAACCATCACTCCTTTTCTTTCTTCTATCGTACCGGACGGTTTAACTACTTTCAATTTCTTTGGCGTTTACGGCTGATTTTGTCTACAATAAGGAATAGATTATTTTAGGAGGCATTTTATGGATCACTCGATTTCCGAACAATTGCACCAAGAAGCGCTAGAACATATTGTCGGCGGGGTCAATAGCCCTTCCCGCTCTTATAAAGCTGTAGGGGGCGGCTCCCCTGTCGCGATGGATTATGGGAAAGGCGCCTATTTTTATGATGTGGACGGAAACAAATACATCGACTATTTGGCTGCTTACGGCCCGATCATTACAGGCCATGGCCACCCGCATATCGCAAAAGCCATTGCACACGCTGCTGAAACCGGCGTGTTATTCGGAACGCCTACTAAGCATGAAGTCACGTTCGCAAAAATGTTAAAACAAGCAATGCCATCGATGGATAAAGTCCGTTTTGTCAATAGTGGAACCGAAGCTGTCATGACGACTATACGTGTGGCGCGGGCGTATACAGGCCGGACAAAAATCATGAAGTTCGCCGGCTGCTACCACGGCCATTCCGACTTAGTGCTCGTTGCTGCCGGTTCCGGCCCTGCTACACTCGGCACACCTGATTCGGCAGGCGTCCCGAAATCGATCGCTGAAGAAGTTATCACGATTCCCTTTAACGATCCGGAGGCATTCAAAGAAGCGATTGAACGCTGGGGAGACGAGATTGCCTGCATCCTCATCGAACCGATTGTCGGTAACTTCGGCATTGTCGAACCGGAAGAAGGGTTTCTTGAAGATGTCCATGCGCTGGCGAAAGAGAAAGGTGCATTGATCGTCTATGATGAAGTCATTACAGCTTTCCGCTTCCATTACGGCGGTGCGCAGAATTTGCTCGGCCTTGAGCCGGACTTGACGGCGCTCGGAAAAATCATTGGCGGCGGCTTGCCGATCGGTGCGTACGGCGGGAAGCGTGAAATCATGGAAACGGTCGCCCCGCTCGGACCCGCTTACCAGGCAGGAACGATGGCCGGCAACCCCGCTTCGATCCAAGCGGGCATCGCCTGTCTCGAAGTGCTGCAAGAAAAAGGTATTTACGAACGAATGGACCGACTCGGTGAACGTCTCGAGGCAGGGATTTTGGCTGCTGCTGAGAAACACGGCGTCACAATCACCATCAATCGCTTGAAGGGTGCTTTGACGATTTATTTCACGGATCAAAAAGTGAAAAATTATGAACAGGCTGAAGCAACTGATGGAGAAACTTTCGGCCGCTTCTTTAAACTGATGCTCGATCAAGGAATCAACTTAGCCCCATCCAAGTATGAAGCATGGTTTTTGACCACTGAACATACAGAGGAAGATATCGATACGTCGATTCGGGCAGTAGAGCATGCATTTGCCCAGCTGTAGAAAAGGATTCCTCTCAGAAGGAGGTGTTCGCCGATGAAACTCGGTGCGCGCATATTCAAAACCGGTATCGCTATTTCCCTTGCCCTGTTTCTGGCGACATTCCTTGAACTCCCTACGCCAGTATTCGCAGGGGTTGCAGCAATTTTCGCTATACAGCCTTCTATCTATCGGTCATATTTAACATTGCTCGACCAAGTGTACGGGAATTTGATTGGCGCTTCGATTGCAGTGATTTTTGTACTGACACTCGGGCCCAACTATTTAACAATTGGAGTGGCAGCAATTCTCGCCATTGTCATCATGTTGAAATTGAAGCTGGAGAATACTGTACCTCTCACTCTTGTAACTATGATTATCATCATGGATTCCCAATCGGAAGATTTTTTAACGTTCGCCTCATTACGCTTGTTGACTGTACTGGTCGGTATTTTATCTGCCTTCATTGTCAATTTGATCTTTTTGCCGCCAAAATACGAAACCCGCTTGTTCCAATCAATCCATTCAGTCAGTGAAGACGTAATTCGCTGGATTCGTATATCGATCCGTCATGCTTCCGATCACTCTTCTGTAAAAGAAGACATCGACAAGCTAACTGATCAACTGACGAAAGTCGATCAATGGTATTCATTTTATAAAGAAGAACGCAGCTATACGAAAAAGCAGCAATATACAAAAGCCCGCAAATTGGTGCTCTACAGGCAGATGATTGCCACATCGAAAAAGAGCCTCGAAGTTCTTCGGCGGCTGAACCGTTATGAGAATGAACTGCGAGACCTGCCCGAGCAATTCCACATGATGGTGCAGGAACGGCTCGAGAGCTTGGCGAGCTATCACGAGCAGCTTTACATGAAATACATCGGAAAAATCCGTCCTGAACATAGCGAAAGTTCCGGGCCGGATGCGGTGTTAAAACGCAATGAAGTCATGTCGATTTTCGTTAAGGAAATCAATTTATCGACTGAAGTCGAAGAAGACGAATTTTCGGTTTACCATTTGATGCATGTCCTATCTGCCCTTCTCGACTACGAAGAACATTTGGAGCATTTGGACCTGCTTATCATCGCATACCATAATTACCATAGCGAGGAAGTCGATCGCGACATCGAAAATGCAATTTAAAAAAGCGCCCGGAATTATATCCGGGCGCTTTTTCTGTTTATGATTTCATTCGCGGATCGAGCGCATCACGCAATCCATCTCCCATTAAGTTAAAACCAAGGACGGTCAGCATGATTGCGACACCCGGGAAAATCATTGTCCACGGGGCATTGGTCAAATACGACCGGGAATCTGCAAGCATCTTGCCCCACTCCGGAGAAGGCGCCTGAGCCCCTAGACCGAGGAAACCAAGTGCTGCCGCTTCGATGATCGCTGTCGCAATCGCGAGTGTCCCTTGGACAATAACCGGCGCCATTGAATTCGGCAGAATGTGCGAGCGCAAAATCCTGCCATCTTTCATGCCGATTGCTTTTGCTGACATGATGTACTCATCTTCTTTAATACTTAATACTTTCGATCGGATCAAACGCCCGAAGTTCGGCACGTTGATGATGGCGATCGCAATTAATGCATTACGTAGTGACGGTCCAAGAACCGATACAACTGCAATCGCAAGGAGGATACTCGGAAATGCCAGCATAATATCAAATATCCGGGAAATGATGGTGTCGACCCAGCGTCCGTAATATCCTGCTAAAATTCCGAGTATACTGCCTACGATAACCGATCCGATAACTGCCAGGAAACCAACCCATAGCGAGATGCGCGCTCCGTAAACGACACGTGATAAAATGTCACGCCCGAAATCGTCTGTGCCCATCCAATGATCGCTGGAAGGAGGCAGAAGCCGCTGGGAAAGATTTTGTTCGTTGATACCTTGCGGCGTGAACAATGGGCCGAAGATCGCCAGAAGAATAAAGAAAATGACGATGCCCATGCCGACGACTGCTACTTTACTTTTGCGGAATCCCCGCCATGCTTCTTTCCACGGGCCGGCGACTTTCTGCATTTCCGCTTTTTCTGTTGCTGCTGTTTCAGCCAATGTGCTCCTCCCCCTTCCTAATCATACTTGATCCTCGGGTCGACCAGTCCGTAGAGCAAGTCGACGAAGAGATTAATCATGACAAAGATAAACGCGACAACTAAAATCCCGGACTGGATAACCGGATAATCCCGGAATCCGATTGCTTCGTAAATATAACGGCCAATCCCTGGCCAGCCGAAAATCGTCTCGGTCAAAATCGCACCGCCTAAGAGCAAGCCCATTTGAAGACCAATGATCGTAAGCACTGGGATAATCGCATTTTTCAAAGCATGCTTATAAACAACCCAGAACATTTTCACGCCTTTCGCCCGTGCGGTCCGGACATAATCAGAACGCATCACCTCAAGCATACTCGAACGGGTCATCCGCGCAATGATTGCCATTGGAATAGTGGCAAGCGCCGTTCCAGGCAAGACCAAATGTTTTAACACCGTAGCTGTTTGACTAAAGTCTCCTTGGATTATCGTATCGAATACATAGAAGTTGGTAATGCTGTCAATGGGATCCCGGACATTTTCTCGCCCTGTAGTCGGCAAAATCCCAAGTTCAATAGAGAAAATCCATTGATTCATAAGCCCAAGCCAGAAAATCGGCATAGAGACGCCGATCAATGCAAGAACCATTGCCGTGTAATCAAACCATGAATTCTGGAACCACGCCGAAATGATTCCTGCATTGATGCCGATGATGACAGCAATTATAATGGCAAATAATGACAACTCGATTGTTGCTGCTAGATAGGGCCAGATTTCTTCTGATACCGGTGTACGGGTTCTTAGTGAATTGCCAAGATCTCCCGTCACTAGGCCTTTTAAATAATCGAAATATTGGACGTACCAAGGATTATCAAGTCCTAGGCTTGTCCGTAATGCTTTTATCGCTTCTTCGGATGCTTGTTGCCCAAGGATGACTTGTGCCGGATCGCCTGGAATCGCTCGGATGATCATAAAAACGATAAATGTCATACCAAGCAAAACTGGGACCAATTGCAGAAGCCGCTGCCCTATATAGTGAAGCATCTTCTTCACCTCTCCATCTCTGTTGCAATATGTATTAAAAAGGAGGAGAAATCGGTTTGACCTCTCCTCCTTAAGAAATGCCTACTCCAAATCTACAGATGCCAACTTGTCAGAACCAGTTGGATGCGCTTGGAAGTCGATCACGTTTGTGCCACCCGCAAGAAGTGGTGTAGAGTGCGCTAGCGGTACCCATGGAGCGTCTTCATGGATGATTTCTTGAGCTTGCATGTACAAATCGTTGCGAACATCTTCATCTACTTCTGTTTGAGCTTCGATCAAGATGTCATGTAATTCCTGATTTTCATAGTACGTATAGTTGTTTGATCCGATATTATCCTGGTCAAGCAACACATATAGGAAGTTGTCTGCATCGCCGTTATCGCCTGTCCAGCCAAGAAGGAATGCATCCGCTTCCCCTGCTGCAGCTTTTTCGAGGTATGTTGCCCACTCGTAGGAAACGATTTCAGCAGTGATGCCGACTTCCGCCAAATCGCTTTGAATCGCTTCCGCTACTTTTTGGCCATCCGGCATATACGGACGTGGAACCGGCATTGCCCAAAGTTCCATTGTGAAACCATCTTCCAGTCCAGCTTCAGCCAAAAGTTCTTTCGCTCTTTCCGGATCGTACTCATAGCCTTCGATGCTATCGTTGTAACCACTGATTACTGGAGGCATCGGGTTTTTCGCTACTTCTGCGCGTCCTTCATAGAATGAATCGACAAGTGCCTGACGGTCGATTGCGTGGTTCATCGCCTGGCGGACTTTCGGATCGTCAAATGGCTCACGGGTTGTAGTCAATCCGAGGTAGCCGACGTTCATCGATGGCCGCTCGAACAATTGAAGGTTTTCATCGTTTTCGATTGTTTCTGAATCCGATGGAGTGATGCCATCAGCCAAATCGATTTCACCTGACAACAATGCATTCAGTCGAGCTGAGTTATCTGGAATTGCACGGAACACGACCTGGTCGAGTTTCGGCTCCCCATCAACCCAGTAATCATCGAATTTCTCAATTGTTACTGTATCGTTACGCTGCCATTCAACAAACTGGAATGGACCTGTTCCGACAGGGTTGTCGCCGAATGATTCGCCGGCTTCTTCAAATGCTGTTGGTGAAGCGATGCCGAACGGGCTCATCGCCAAGTTTTTCAAGAATGGTGCTTGAGGGCGCTTCAATGTCATAACGACTTCATAATCACCAGTCGCTTCAACAGATTCGATTACGTGCTCTTCCTCATCACCAAATCCGCCAAACATGGATTTGTAATATGGGAATTGGTCTGAATCTCCTGCAGCCCAACGTTCAAAGTTTGCTACCACTGCTTCTGCGTTAAAATCCGTTCCATCATGGAACGTGACGCCTTCTTGCAATTGGAACGTGTAAGTCAAACCATCCTCAGAAGCTTCCCAATCGCTGGCAAGTCCTGCCTCAATTTCCGTATCCTGCTCCCCGAAATTGATCAATGTATCGAAGATGTTTTTCGTGACTTTAAAAGACTCGCCATCAGTAACCGTAATCGGGTCTAATGAAACTGAGTCCCCCCCACGACCGAAGATCAAGACTTTTTCTTCGCCTGATTCTGAATCACCGCCGTCTTCTCCACCTGACTCTGAATCATCGCCGCAGCCGTACAGTGCTGTCGACAGTAAAAGCAGCATCAGGAAAGCGATCGATAAAATTTTCTTTTTCCCCAAAATAACCCCTCCATTTTGTTTTTATTATCATTGCGGCCTGCACTCCTCATAAAGGTGGCAAGCTACAGAATGACCAGGTTCAACTTCCGCAAAACGCGGTATTTCCTTGGAACAAATGTCCATTTTAAATGGACAGCGCGTATGGAAACGGCATCCTGAAGGCGGGTTGGCCGGACTCGGCACATCGCCTTTGATTACCACTTCTTCGCGGACAAAATCAGGATCCGGTACAGGCACAGCAGATAACAGCGCTTGCGTATACGGATGAAGCGGCTTTTCATATAAGCTTTCTGTATCTGCAAGTTCAGCCATGTTGCCTAAATACATGACACCGACCCGATCGCTGATATGGCGGACTACGCCGAGATCATGGGCGATGAAAATATAAGTCAGTTTGAGATCCCGTTGCAGATCCTGCATCAAATTAAGCACTTGCGCTTGAATCGAAACATCCAGCGCAGAAACCGGCTCATCGGCGATGATCAATTTCGGATTGGTCATGAGCGCTCGGGCAATGCCGATGCGCTGGCGCTGGCCACCGCTGAATTGATGTGGATAGCGCTTAGCGTGATAACTGCTCAGTCCCACGATTTCGAGAAATTCATGAACTTTGCGCTTACGTTCTTTCGGATCGCCGATATCATGGACATTCAAAGGTTCCATCAGAATTTTTTCGATGCTATGCCTCGGATTCAGCGATGCATATGGATCTTGGAAGACCATTTGGATATCGCGTCTCGCTTTGCGCATTTCTGAAGAAGAAAGACTCGTCAGTTCCTGCCCATCAAATGTCACTTTGCCTTCTGTCGGATCGAGTAGGCGCATCAACATGCGGCCTGTTGTCGATTTGCCACAGCCTGATTCCCCGACGATGCCTAATGTTTCCCCTTCATTAACATAGAATGAAATATCATCCACCGCTTTTACTTGGCCTTTCACCCGGCCAAAAATCCCGCCAGTAATCGGGAAATACTTCTTTAATCCTTCAACTTTCAATAACGGTTCTGTCATGCGACTTGGCCTCCTTTGGATCGAATAGGAAACAGCGCGTCTTGTGGTCTTCTGCCGTCTGGTATAATGCCGGATCTTCAACACGGCAGCGATCGAATGCGAATTCACAGCGATCGGCATATTTGCAGCCTGTCTTGATCGATCCCGGCTTGGGCACATTTCCTGGAATGGAGTAGAGCCGCTCTTTCTTGAAGCGCATATCCGGTACGCTCTCCAAAAGCCCGCGTGTATATGGATGCTGCGGATCATTAAAAATCGTATGTACTGGACCTTCTTCGACTACTTTCCCTGCATACATGACAACGACGCGCTCACACGTTTCAGCGACAACCCCAAGGTCGTGGGTGATCAATAAAACGGCAGTATCGAGGCGTTCGTTCAAATTCTTGATAAGTTTTAAAATTTGCGCTTGGATCGTCACATCAAGTGCAGTCGTCGGCTCGTCGGCAATCAGCACTTTCGGATCGCATAAAAGAGCCATCGCAATCATCACCCGTTGGCGCATGCCTCCGGATAATTGGTGCGGATATTCGTTAAGCAAGGCTTCTGCACGCGGCAAGCCGACCAATTTCATCATTTCAACGGCGCGTTCCTGAATCTGGCTCTTAGACCAGTCCTTTTTGTGGATTTTAAGCGCTTCCCGCAACTGGTTGCCAATCGTAAACAGCGGATTCAGCGATGTCATCGGTTCCTGGAAAATCATTGCAATGTCATCTCCGCGAATCTGGCGCATTTCTTTATCGGATAGTTTCGTTAAATCCTTATCCTGGAATAAAATTTCGCCGCTCACTATTTTCCCTGGAGGACTTGGCACCAGCCCCATTATGGACAATGAGGTAACACTTTTACCGCAGCCTGATTCACCGACAATGCCGAGCACTTCCCCTTGGCGAATGTGGAAATCCACGTTATCGACTGCTGGAACTTCTCCATCATCAGTGAAAAAGGTGGTACGCAGACCCTTCACGTCTAAGATGGTTTTACGTTCATCCATGGTGATCCTCCCTTTACTAAATAATTTTTCTGAAGATTCTCTGTGTTTCCATTATACGTAATATTAGTAGTAATGCAATAGTTTTCGAGAGATTGACCTCCGCCTTCCTTCCTATTAAAAAAGCTCCCCAGATTATGGGGAGCCTAAAATAGTTAACCTATGTTCTGCACTTGGAATAGTTTGTAATAGACGCCCTGCCTTTTCAGCAGTTCTTCGTGAGTGCCTTGTTCAGCCAATTGGCCATTGTCGATGACGATAATTTGATCGGCATGGGTGATGGTGGACAAACGGTGCGCGACCATTAAAGTCGTCCGGTCATGCGCGAGCCGTTCCAAGGAATCCTGGATGAGCGCTTCGCTTTCCAGATCAAGCGCGGATGTTGCTTCATCCAATATAAGAATTGCCGGATCTTTCAAGAAGACGCGGGAAATAGCGATGCGCTGCTTTTGGCCGCCAGATAATTTAACTCCCCGTTCTCCGACTTTCGTGTCGTAGCCTTCCGGGAGATTCTCTATGAATTGATGTGCATTCGCCGCTTTTGCAGCCGCGATGACTTCCTCGTCAGTCGCATCGGGTTTGCCCATCAAGATATTTTCTTTGACTGATTCGCTGAACAGAATCGAATCCTGCAACACTAAGCCGATCTGGTCGCGCAAGGAATGGATCGTCACGTCTTTCAGATCATGGCCGTCCATTCGGATCGTACCCTCAGTGGCATCGTAGAATCTCGGGATGAGCGAGACGATCGTCGACTTGCCGCCTCCACTCATGCCGACAAAAGCGACTGTCTCTCCTGGGCGGACCGTGAAATTAAGGTTCGACAGCACCTCGCTTCCCCCGTCATTATAATGGAAGGAGACATTATGGAATTCGAGCTTGCCGTCGACACGCCCGAGTTCGCGCGCTCCTTTTTTATCTGTCACATCGTACTCTTCATCGACCATCTCAAATACACGGTCCATCGAAGCAAGTGATTGCACAAGCGTCGTCGAAGAGTTGACCAAGCGGCGCAGCGGGTTATAAAGCCGTTCGATATAGGCGATAAACGCGACCATCGTCCCGAGCGTCAAATTCCCCTGGATGACCTGGTAGCCGGCATAGCCGATGACCAATAGCGGTGCCACGTCGGTGATGGTGTTGACGACCGCGAATGCTTTTGCATTCCATTTCGTATGGTCGATCGCTTTTTCCAAGAACTGATCATTCGTGTTGTTGAAGATTTTTTCTTCATGCTTCTCGAGCGCAAAGCTTTTGATGATGCTCATGCCCTGCACGCGTTCGTGCAAATAACTTTGGACATTGGCGAGTGCTTGGGAACGCTCCCGAGTCAAATCACGCAAGCGTCCAAAGAAATATTTGACGCTGATCGCATAGAACGGGAATGCAAGAAGCGCGACGATTGTCAGAGAAACATCCATGCTGAGCATGATGACGATGGCGATGAGAATCGTCGCGACATCGAGCCAGACGTTCATTAAGCCGATCATGACGAAATTTTTCGTCTGCTCGACATCATTGATGACACGGGAAATGATTTCCCCGGCCCGTGTGTTCGCATAATAGCGCAAGCTCAGCCGCTGCAGGTGGCTGTAAAGATAACTACGGATATCGTAGAGAATTTTATTGCTGACATATTGTGCATAATATTGCCGGAAATATTCAATCGGCGGGCGCAGCAGGAAGAACACAATCGCTGTCCCCCCGAGCCATAAGTAAAGCTGGCTGAGTTTTTCTGCATCGGATAATGCCTCTGCGCCGATGATATCATCAATGACGATTTTGATTAAAAGGGGAATAAAAAGAGGGATCGCAAACTTGAATATCCCGATGAAAATCGTCAAGGCAATCTGCCAATAATAGGGCTTGACGAATTTCATATAGCGTTTCATACTGCTCAAACTGTTCACTCCATTCTGTTCAAAATGAAAAACCTGTTGGCAGGCAACAGGTTTTCCATGTTAATCATGAATCCGGTTATGCTTATGAAATTCATACCGGCTCGTCCATACTTCGATGAAGTCCTGGGCAAAAGGGCCTCTCCTTTGTTTGATCCAACTGATTAGTTTATCCACATTTCGGTAGAGAATTTGATCGATCACTTCTGGGTAGCCCATTTGCCGTTTATGGTCTTCGTATTCATCTTCATCCAACAGCGTGTAAGACATATCCGGAAACACTTTTACATCCAAGTCATAATCGATGTATTTCAACGATCCATTATTGTAGACGAACGGCGAGCTGATATTGCAATAATAATAGACGCCGTCTTCACGCAGCATGCAAATGATATTGAACCAATGTTCAGCATGGAAATAACAGATGGACGGCTCGCGCGTCAACCATGTCCTGCCGTCGGATTCCCTCACCAGCGTGCGTTCATTCGCGCCGATCACAATATTGTTCGTCCCTTTCAGTACAGTTGTTTCCTGCCAGACACGGTGGATGCGTCCGTTGTGCTTGTAACTGTGGATCTGGATTTTTTCACCCTCCGCAGGAACCGCCATGCACCATCCCACCTTTTCGTCTAACTATCGCTATATGCTTTCTCTCGTTCATTATATCAATCAATTCTGAAAACATACAGCAATAAGACGAAAGTTGCTAGAATCACATGACGATAGACCGACCTCCATCAACGATGATCGTTTGTCCGCGGATCATATCTGCATGATCCGAGATCAAAAACATAGCCGTTTTCACCATATCGTCGATTTCGACCATGCGGCCAGCAGGGGTGTTATCCCTGGCGTCTCCTAGAAGTTCCTCGCGGTTCGGGAAATGCTTCAGCGCTTCCGTATCGAGCGCACCGCCGGAAACGGTATTGACCGCGATGTTTTTCGGCGCAAGTTCCACCGCCAAATAACGGGTAATCGATTCGACGGCTGCTTTCGACACGCCGATCGTCGTGTAGTTTTCCAAATACCGTATGGAACCCAGGGAGCTGATGCCGATGATCTTGCCGCCCTTGTCCATCAGTTTCGCCGCTTCCTGGGCGCCGAAGAGCATCGCTTTGGCATTGATGTTCATCGTCCAGTCCCAGTGGGATTCTTCCAGTTCCATGACCGGGCGTAATACGCCGGACGCTGCATTCGACACGAAGACATCCAAGCGGCCAAATTCTTCCTTGATCGTTTCGAACATGCCGCGCAGTTTCTCGACATCGCCCACATTGGCGCGGACAAGCAATGCTCTGCGCCCTCTCGCTTCGACTTCCTTGACTGTATCGAGTGCTGCTGTTTTGCTGCGCGCATAGTTGACCACGATATCATAGCCTTCTTCTGCAAGCGCAATTGCCATCGCTTTCCCTAATCCACGGCTGCTGCCCGTTACTAACGCCACTTTTTGTTCTGTCATTTTGCTACATCTCCTCTTTGCTCTAAAGCTGTCTTCATTTTTTGTCCCGGACCTGCAATCGGCAGATTCTTCAATTGTTCCGGCGTCACCCATTTCATGTTCTCGGGCGGCGTGAATTCTTCCGATTTGGCCGAATAGCCATCCACATTCCATGTTAAATGAGAAAAGACATGTTTGAAAGCGGTAATTTTCTCGACATCAGAAAGCGCGCCATTCAATGTCTCTGCATATAATTCACCGACTTCATTCGCTTCAAGCGCTGCGGTCAGCTCGAGCATCGGATATTGCCACATGTTTGCAAGCAATCCTTTTCCAGGGCGCTGCTCCATCAAAAGCTTGTCCCCGTTCCAAATCGCCATCATGGCAAAATCGGCATTGCGATTTTTTTTCGCTTTCGTTTTAACCGGCAGTTCCGTTTCCTTGCCGGCATGAAATGCCTCGCAATGGTCGCGTACCGGGCATAATAAGCATTTCGGTGAAGTCGGCGTGCAGATAAGCGCACCGAGTTCCATCAATCCTTGGTTGAATGAAGACGGGTCTTCATGGCTGATCAATTCCGTTACCGCCTGCTCGAACACTTTGCGCGTTTTCGGCTTGGCGATATCTTCTTCGATCAATAGGATGCGGCTGAGTACACGCATGACGTTGCCGTCGACTGCATGTTCCGGCACGCCATAGGCAATGCTCAATACAGCGCCTGCCGTATAAGGCCCAACGCCTTTCAATGAAGAAATCTCCTTGCGCGTGTTCGGTACGACGCCACCGTAGTTTTCCGCCACTTCACGTACTCCTGCCTGGAGGTTACGGGCACGCGAATAATAGCCGAGCCCTTCCCACAGCTTTAATAAACTTTCTTCTTCTGCTTGCGCCAAAGTTTCGACAGTAGGAAATTTCTCGACAAAGCGTTTATAATAAGGGATAACCGTATCGACTCTCGTCTGTTGCAGCATGACCTCGGAAATCCAGATTTGGTAGGGGTCAGCTGTACGTCTCCAAGGCAGGTCCCGCTGTTCTTTCCGGAACCAGCCGATCAAGTCCTGCTGAAATTGCTGCTTGTTCATATTTATGAGTTCTGCCTCCGTTCATGCTGATTATTCCGGCCCTGAAGCGGGTATGTATACTTAAGGAATATGCTTATTTTATCAAATGGCGGGCATACAAGATATTATAAACGCTCGCAAAGAAGGGGGATGCGTCGATGGATACAGGAACACATATCGTCATGGGCGTTGCGCTCGGCGGCCTGGCAATGGCCGATCCGGTTGTCGCGAGCCATCCGGCCACTTGGACTGCCGTCATGACCGGCACCATTATCGGCTCACAAATCCCCGATATCGATACCGTTTTGAAGTTGCGCGACAATGCCGTCTATATCCGCCATCACCGGGGTATTACGCATTCCGTGCCGGCCGTACTGTCATGGCCGATTTTGCTTTCCGGCGCAATTTACCTTATATTCCCTGAAGCTAATCTGCTTCATTTATGGCTATGGACCTTCCTAGCCGTGTTCCTGCATGTATTTGTGGATATATTCAATTCATACGGAACACAGGCGCTGCGTCCATTTTCCAATCATTGGGTGGCGCTTGGAGTCATCAATACCTTCGATCCGATCATTTTCGGCGCCCATGTCGTGGCCCTCATGATCTGGGCGTTCGGAGCCGATCCTGTTTGGACGATGAGCATTTTATATATCATCTTGTTCTTCTATTATGTCTCCCGCTTTGCGCTGCAGGCAGCGATCAAGCAAGCGATACGCAATACGATCCCAGGCACAAACGATGTATTCGTCGCGCCAACGATGCGCTATTTTCAATGGCGCATCGCCGCTGACACCGACCGGCACCATTATGTCGGACAGGCGTATGGGCGTTCGATCAATATTTACGATAAGTTCCTGAAAAAACCGATGCCTGAAAATGCCTTGATCCAAACGGCGATGAAAGACAAGAACCTGGATGCTTTCGTGTCGTTTTCCCCTCTTTACCGCTGGGAAATCAACCAATACGGGGAGATCTATGAAGTGCGTTTGATCGATCTGCGCTACCGCAGCAACGATTATTATCCTTTTGTCGCTGTTGCCCATCTGGACGAAGACCATAATATCCTGAACTCCTATACAGGATGGATCTTCAGCGAAGACAAATTGAGGAAAAAACTTGATTTCAGCCATAACTGAACAGAAAAACGGCCGGGGTGCTCGCCCCGGCCGTTTTTTTGTTGTTTACGAATCGTGCAAAAGATGTGCGTATTTTGGGTTGTTCCCCGCAAATTCGTGGATTTTGTCGCCATAGCTTTCAATCCATTGGCGCACGACTTTTTCCACGACGGCAGTGCCTTGGTAATCATAACCTGCTTTTGCATACGAAGATTCAAAGTCAGATACTAAAAGTTCAATCCATGTCCGGGCTTTGTCTTCCGACAGCTCCGGATTTTTTTCCCTTAACTCGATGATTAATTGCTCAATGACTTCTTTCATCGCTTCACTTCCCTTCCTTCAATGGGCGCAGCATGGAAATCGGCAGCGCTTCTGTGTGCTTGTCGCCGCCCATGCGGTAGCCCCAGGCAAAATTGCCTTTTAGGTAATCAATCTGGAAATAGACATTCGGGTCGCCTTCCACACGGTAAACTTCCCCTGGTTTAAAGTCTTTTGGATCCAGCAGGAACGACGCCGCCATGATGGCTTTCCGTTCGAGCACCGCGAATTCATTGACGATGCCTAGCTGTTCCGCTTTGCGCGCTTTTTCTTTCAGACGGGCGATTTCATTGCGCAGTTCCGTCTCGTCCATTTGTGAATATGGTTTATGCTCACTCATCTTCAAGCTCCTTTTCTTCGATGTACTGGCTTATCACATCGCCTGGGAAGCCTTTCTGGTACAGGCCTTGCTTCACTTTCCGGCTAAGGTCGTTCCCCGACAATTTGCTTTCATGCTTGCGCCATAATTTATCCCCTTGCTGGCGGACACTGTCGAGCCATTGGTCTCCGTCGCGTTCAAGATCCAGCGTTTCAATCGCTTGCTTGATGATCGCGTAAGGATAGCCTTTTCTCATCAATGAATCATTGATTTTCTGTTTGACCTGGCTCGGGGTTTTCGATTGTTCTTTCGCGGCGATTTTTTCCGCAAGGCCTGTGGCGACTTCGAGCTGCTCTTCCTCACTGTAATTTGTTAAGACATCTTTTTGCATAGCCTTATCAATTCCTCTCTTTTGCATGTCCTGTTGGATAGCGCGCGGCCCTTTTTTGCCGGATTTGATTTGCGTCCGGAGCAGTGCTTCTGAAAACTGCTGGTCATCGAGGAAGCTGAGTTCATAGAGCTTCTTGACCGCTTCGTCGATTACGGCTTCACCGAATTCCTTTTCTTTCAGTTTCTTCCGGACTTCGCCTTCGCTGCGCATGCGGAAGCCGAGATAGTGCAACGCTTTATTGAATGCTTTTCGGACTTCATCCTCAAAGTTCATTTCTTCGATCGTCCACTGGTCGAGTTCTTTGCCTTTGGTCAATTGGTAGCGGATGATCAAGGTTTCGTCGACACTGAACGCAAATTTTTCTTCCAGATAAATATTATAGCGTTCCGGATTATTTTTTCCGCGGGTTATTTTCGTAATGATAGGCATTAATTTCCCCTCGCTTCTTGTTCCATTATACACTTTGAACAGCCTCTTGGCATATGCTTCGCTCGATTTGGGTATGGGATAGAAATGGAGGCGATGGAAATGAAAATAGCGATAACAGGCGGCACCGGGTTTCTCGGTTCTGTCTTGACGGAACTGTTGCTGCAAAAAGGGCATGAAGTATTTATTTTAACACGTTCAGACAAACCGAAGGAGCGGGGCATCACATATGTCCAGTGGCTGTCTGATGGGGCAACCCCCGAAGCGCAGCTTGAAGGAATCGATGCGCTCGTCAACTTAGCCGGCACGTCAATCAACGACGGCTTGTGGACAGACAAGCAAAAGAAGAAAATATATGAAAGCCGTGTATCGGCAACAAAAGAAGTACTGCGCATCATCTCGGTGCTTGAAAAAAAACCGGAAGTGCTCGTCAATGCGAGTGCCATTGGAATCTACCCGGCTTCTGAACACAAAACCTATACAGAGGCAGACCGTGAATACGGCCATGATTTTCTTGCTGAAACGGTGCTGGCATGGGAAAGCCTTGCCGAACAAGCACAACTTGATGGCGTCCGAACCGCTTATGGACGCTTCGGCATCCTGCTCGGAAAAGAAGAAGGCGCACTTCCTTTAATGGCGCTGCCCTATAAACTATTCGCCGGCGGCACGGTCGGCACCGGCAGGCAATGGCTGTCCTGGATCCATGTCCGCGATGCAGCGCGCGCCGTGCTTTTCGCCATCGAACAAACAGAACTCACAGGCCCCTTCAATGTGACGGCACCGAACCCCCAGCGCATGAAAGCGTTCGGCAAGGAAATCGGGCGGGCGCTCGGCAGGCCGCATTGGATCCCTGCCCCATCGTTTGCGTTGAAAGCGGCGCTCGGCGACAAAAGCAGGCTCGTGTTGGAAGGCCAGCGCGCGTTGCCGACCGTTCTTCTTGAACTCGGTTTTAAGTTCGAGTTCCCGAATTTGCCGGAAGCACTGGCTGACATATACAAATAAGCGTATAATGAAGGGATGACCAACTGAAGGACGTGACCTGCATGACTGAAAAACCAATCATTGAAATGGGACAGAAATTTCCCTTAACTATTAAAAAGCTCGGCATCAACGGAGAAGGCGTCGGCTTTTTCAAGCGCAATGTCGTCTTTGTTCCCGGTGCGCTTCCAGGCGAAGAAGTTACCGCGCAAGTGACCATTGTGAAACACAATTTTGCACAGGCTCGAATACTGAAAATCCGTAAAGCTTCTCCCCACCGGCAGACGCCGCCGTGCCCGATCTTTGAAACATGCGGCGGGTGCCAATTGCAGCATTTATCCTATAGCCAGCAACTCGTGGAAAAACGCGACCTGGTGCTGCAATCACTCGACCGTTATTTGCGCGGAACGGACATCCAAGTACGCGAAACGATCGGCATGGACGACCCGTGGCATTACCGTAATAAGAGCCAGTTCCAAACGCGCAAAAAAGACGGCAAAGTGATGGCCGGCTTGTTTGCGGAAGGCTCCCAGCAGTTGCTCGATATCGAACAATGCCTCGTCCAGCATCCCGATACGGTGAAAATCACCAATGCAGCGAAGCGCATCATCGAAGAATTGAACTTATCCATCTACGATGGCAAATCGATGAAAGGGCTGGTCCGGACGATTGCTGTCCGTACGGCAGTCAAAACAGGCGAAATCCAGCTTGTGCTCATCACGACGCGCAAAGAGATCCCGAAAGAGAAAGTGCTTGTCGAACGCTTGAGCGCAATCGATCCAAACTTGGTCTCAATCGTCCAAAACGTCAATGCTGAGAAAACCTCGCTGGTGTTCGGCGAATCGACACGTACGCTGTTCGGAAAACCGACCATTCACGAAGAACTCGGCGAATTATCGTTCGACTTGTCGGCCCGCGCATTTTTCCAATTGAATCCGGAACAGACCGTGAAACTCTACGATGAAATCAAGCGTGCAGCGAAACTGACCGGCAAGGAATCCGTCGTCGATGCCTATTGCGGCGTCGGCACGATTGGCCTGTGGCTGGCGGATTCCGCCCGTGAAATCCGTGGCATGGATACTATCCCGGAAAGCGTTGCCGATGCAAAAGCCAACGCGAAAAAACAAGGCCACCAAGCTACTTATGTGACTGGTACTGCGGAAAAATGGCTCGAGACCTGGCGCAAGGAAGGCTATGTTCCGGATGTATTGACAGTCGACCCGCCGCGAACCGGACTTGCCGATTCCCTATTGAAAACCATTTTGAAAGTAAAACCTAAACGTTTTGTCTATACCTCCTGCAACCCGTCGACACTCGCGAAAGACTTGCAGCAATTGACGAAAGTCTACCGCGTCGAATATATCCAGCCTATCGATATGTTCCCACAGACTGCGCAAGTTGAAGCGGTTTGCTTGTTGATATTGAAATAATGCATTGCAAAAAGGTGGCCAGGGCAAATGCCCTGGCCACCTTTTTTGATCAAGCGATTTGTTTTTTCGGCCCTTTAAAAGCGATGATGGCGAACAAAGCCAATAAGATCCCTGTGATCAACAGTAAAAAACTCAGCTGTTCGGTGACTTCGAGGAATAATCCCCCTGCTGCCGGACCAATCAAACTGCCGACACTGAACGCCACGCCGCATAATAAATTGCCGGTCGGCAATAACTCTTTAGGCATCAAATCTGTCATATAGGAAATGCCGAGCGAGAAAGTCGAACCGACAAACATTCCGGCCACGACGAATAAGGCGAGCGTGAGCCAGGCGTTCGATTCAAAGAACGTCGCCACTAAAAATGTCAGGCCGCCGCCGCTGAGTGCAAGCATCAGTACTTTTTTACGTCCGATGCGGTCACTAAGTTCACCAAGGGGCAATTGCGTCGCGATCGCCCCGACAGAAAAAGCAGCGAGAATATAGGAGACCATGCTGATATCGAACGATTGACGCAAAGCATAGACAGGATAGATCGCACTTAACGAAGCTTCCAGAAAACCGTAGCCAAGCGGTGGCAAAAAGGCGACCCAGCCGATGATGATAGCCGTGCGGAAGCGATGTAAAGTTCCTTTAGCCCCCATCGAACTGGAAGAGTACTCCGGAAAGTCATTGCGCAGGAAAAACACCAGCGACCAGGCAATCAAGCAGAGAATCCCTGAAATGATAAACGGCAATGCTTCAAATACTTGGACAAGTGGCACAAATAACGGCCCTGCGCCAAACCCTACACTGAACGACATGCCGTAAATCGCGATATTGCGGCCAAGCTTATGATGAGGCGAGGTGCTGGTGATCCATGTCTGCGTCGAAAAATGCAGCGCTTGATCTCCGACACCGATCAAAATACGCAAGATGAACCAAAACAACACGCTTTTCCATAACGGAAACGCCAGCAGCGCGAGAATAACCATCGCCCCGCCGACAAGAATCAGCGGTTTAAATCCAAATCGCCGCAACTGAGGCTCCATAAATGGGGCAACAGCAATAATCCCTATGTATAAGCCTGTCGCACTCAATCCGTTTAATGTAGAGGACACCCCATCCTGCTCAAAAATGACTGCGATGAGCGGCAGCAACATGCCCTGTGAAAAGCCAGAAATCGACACGATAGCGACCAAAATCCAAAAGCGGGCGCGTTCGCTTGATAAGAAATATTTCATAATGCCTCCCCGAACGAGCACGTTCTTTTCTATTTTTGGAAGTTTCCGCTACAATTTTAACATAAGGAGGAGATACAAGATGAAATTTTCCATGAATGAACACGGATTTACCGGGCATCTGCCTTTTGGCGAACTCCACATATCCACCAATGAAGAGTACGGGTTCCGCCCTTATCAATTGCTGGTGTCTTCACTGGCTATCTGCAGTGCAGGAATCATCCGTAAAGTGTTGGACAAACAACGTATGCCGGCAGAAGATATCGAAGTGGAAGTGAAAGAAATCGTCCGCGTCGATGAAGAAGCAGGCCGTGTTTCAAAAGTCCATCTTCATTTCCGCATCAAAGGCGATATAAATGACTCAAAAATGCCCCGCGTTATGGAACTGACGCGAAAAAATTGCTCGATGGTCCGTTCCGTCGAAGATTCGATGGAAGTAGTGGAAACATACGAATTGGTATAAAACTATAAAAGGCTCAGTCCGTTTCTGCATGGCAGATTGCGGGCTGAGCCTTTATGTTTTATATTTACAGTTCGTTTCCATAATCGCACTGTCGGTGAAGCCACCTAAATGCTCGAATCGCCTCCTCTTCCAAATCGTCTGCTTTTTCGGTTTAGTGATTCGTCTTGTCCTCCCCTCTTAAAGGATTGAGGCTACTATAACATATTAATTGAATAATGTAAATATTCTATTATTTTTTTGTTTTTTTCACGTCTCTGTTGTTCTATTGATATTCCTGTGCTTATCGGCTACTATATACAATGGAAATGAGGTGGAATCAATGGGAAAATCCATTACAGATAAGGAACAGCAAGTAACTTATATGAAACAAAGGCTCAGTATGTTCCTCGATGTGTTAGATGCCATCGAACCGGAAAGCGCGGAGCTTGAAGATATTGACCGGCTGATTGCCATGGTCGACGATTTGGATAATAAAATGCAGCAATTCAAAAACCGCCCTTCTACAGAAAACGAATAATGCCCAAGCCCTGAAGCTTCATTTGATGCTTCAGGGCTTTTTTTATCCTCCCTGCCATTGTTCTTGATATTTGAATTGTTGCAAGATAAGCAAAATCTACCATCTACTTTTACAAGGCTATGGTAAACTGGCAATAAATAAAGATGGCTGACTGTCGAATGGAGGGGTGCGTATGTGGAGTAAAATTCGTCCTCATGTAGAATTGATTGCTGCTGTTTTATCAGGAATTCTGATTATCATCGCTTACATTCTGGAAGTCCAGGGGGTTGCCGTTCCTTCTGTGATCATCTATTTGCTGGCATTTGTGATCGGGGGCTATGCCAAAGCAAAATACGGCATCAAAAAAACACTTGAAGATAAAGAATTGAATGTCGAGTTTTTGATGATCCTGGCAGCTATAGGTGCTTCCATTATCGGTTTTTGGACAGAAGGCGCTATTTTGATCTTCATCTTCGCCCTCAGCGGCGCGCTCGAAACGTATACGATGAACAAAAGCCGCAAAGAGCTTTCCGCCTTGATGGAAATGCAACCTGACGAAGCATGGCTGTTAAAAGAATCCGGCGAGACGGTGCGTGTGCCGGTCGGTGAATTAAACACCGGAGACCTTGTCGCAGTCCGGCCCGGCGAACGTATCCCCGTCGACGGGGAAGTCTATTCCGGACAAACCGCTATTGATGAATCCGCAATCAGTGGTGAAGCGATTCCAGTGTCCAAATACGAGCACGATGCCTTATTTGCAGGCACCGTCAATTTGTCCGGCTCTATCTCGATGGTCATGACCAAACCGAGCTCTGAGACAATGTTCCAAAAAATCATCGAACTCGTGCAGTCCGCTGAAAGTGAAAAGTCACCTTCCCAGCAATTCATTGAACGCTTTGAAGGTCGGTACGTTAAAGTTGTCTTGGTTGTTTTCGTACTTATGCTATTCGTACCGCATTTCCTTGTCGGATGGAGTTGGAACGAAACTTTCTATCGTGCAATGGTGCTTCTAGTAGTCGCTTCTCCTTGCGCTTTGGTCGCTTCCATCATGCCTGCGACACTCGCTGCCATTTCGAATGGTGCAAAAAGCGGCATCATATTTAAAGGCGGCGCCCATTTGGAGAACTTGAGTGTCATTCAAGCGATCGCCTTCGACAAGACGGGCACATTAACACGGGGCAAGCCGGAAGTGACCAATTTCATCATCCGGGAAAGTGCAGACCGGGAACATGTGATGGCACTTGTCGCGGGTATTGAATCCCAGTCCAACCATCCGCTCGCTAAGGCGATTACGGATTTCGTCATCCAGCAAGGTTTTGAACCCTTGCACAATTTACTTGTGGAGGATGTGCCGGGAAATGGTTTGAAAACCCGATTTGATGGTGAGGAAATATTGGTAGGAAAACCTGCCTTCGTCGGTGAAGACGAGGCATATGCTTTTGAAAACGGGGTCCTTGAAGGTTTGGCGAACGAAGGAAAAACCGTCACATTCGTACGGGACGGACAAGGGATTCTCGCTGCCATGGCATTAAAAGACACCGTGCGAGATATTACCAAAGCGACCATCGCCGAACTGCAGGACCGCGGCATTTATTGCATCATGCTGACCGGGGATAACAGGAAAACCGCCAAAGCCATTGCAGAAGAAACCGGCGTCGATGAATATATAGCGGAATGCCTCCCGGGAGATAAAGTCCATCATTTGAAAACACTATTGGGTAAATATAAATATGTCGCAATGATCGGCGATGGCATCAATGATGCACCCGCTCTCGCCACGGCCACTACTGGCATCGCAATGGGCGAAGGAACAGATATCGCACTCGAAACAGCAGATGTCATTTTAATGAAAAATGATCTATCCCGCATCTCCTATTCAATCCGCCTCGCGAAAAAAATGCAGCGTATCGTCAAGCAAAACATCTTTTTTTCTGTGGCAGTCATTCTTGTTCTCATTTTCTCGAATTTCTTTCAGGCGATTTCATTGCCGCTTGGTGTTGTCGGCCATGAAGGCAGCACCATACTGGTCATTTTGAATGGTTTACGTATGTTGAACCGCAATGTCTAAAATTTCCCATAAGAAAGACGGCCCTCCCTCAATTATCGGGAAGAGCCGTCTTTTTTTCAGCTATTCGTTTTCTGGAATTTCTTCTTCCTTGCATGACTGCATTGATTTGACCGCCGATAATCAAAATCATCGCGGAGAGATAAAGCCAAAGCAATAACAAGATGATCCCCCCGATACTGCCGTAAGTAGCAGAAAAATTGCCGAAGTTATTGATATATATGGAGAATAGGAAGGAAAGCGCCAGCCAGCCGATCGAGGCGAATGCCGCTCCCGGCAATACTGCCACGAAGTTGATGCGGACATTCGGCGCCAGCCAGTAGATCACTGCACAAACAATGAATGTAATTACAGCCGGAATGGTGAACCGGATCATTCCCCATAATTCCAGAAACCCTTCTTCAAGACCGAGGAATGCAAAAAAGAACAAGCCGATTTGACGGCCGAATATCGGCAGCGCCAATGCCACGACCAGCATAATGATCAACAGGATTGTCATTAAGATCGACATCCCCCTTGCAAGAAGCAAAGCCCTGCTCTCTTTTACCCCATAAGTGGCGTTCAAGGATTTAATGAGCGCGTTCATCCCTAGGCTTGCTGACCAGATCGTCGCTAGCACCCCGAAAGACAATAAGCTGCCATTTTGATTGGTCAGGATTTCATTAAGCGTCTGTTCGATCAACACATAGACTTCTGCCGGAATTACATCTTGCATGAACCGATACACTTCTTCTCTTGGCAAATTCAAATACGGCAATAATGTTACCAGGAAAATCAGTAACGGAAAAATCGATAATAGGAAAAAAAACGCCAATTGCGCTCCGAGTCCAGGCACATCGACGTCTTTAATCCTTCTTCCTAATTCTTTTATGAAACCACGGCCAGTCAACACATCGTACTCTGATATCAGAAGTTTAGACCGCCCGTTTTTTTTTGGCGAAGCCATAAATTTATCCTGCTCAGTTGCGGTTCTGGTTCTGTGATTCGGAAGCTGAAGAAGAATCGTCTGTAAGTGAAGAACTCGGTGACGGGTTGTCTTCTTTGACTGCTGACATGACATCTTCTTTCGTATCCACTACCGCTTCCTTCGTTTCCATTACAGCACCTTTTGCATCCATTGCGACTTCTTTCACTTCAGGGACCAGTTGTTTAACCTGCTCAACTTTGCCGCCTACGTAAGAAGCATCTTCTGAAATGCGGGCATATAGGTTCTGAGCACGCTCTGCCTGTTCTTTGAATGCAGATCTCAGCTCGTCTTTATTACTCGCATAGTATTTTGCATTTTCACTGGCTTTTCTTGATTTGTTCATTACATCCTCACGGGTATCGCGGTCCAATAATGACACTAACGCGCCTACTGCCGCCCCCACTACTATTCCTGTCATTAATTTGTTTTGGCTCATCCTAAATTCCTCCCATTATAAAATATAGTTCCTATCATACTTTGGAATTTTCCCTATTCATGCATAATCTAAACACTTCCAAAATTATTTTTTAAAAATAACTTGACTAAGTTGTTAAACTTTTAGAATATTAAGTCTACAGGAGGAAATTTTCCTAAAGAAAAAAGTTTTGAAAAGGGGGAGAAAAGATGGAAGCATTAACAGAGATTCTTGGCACGATCAGCGGTTATGTATGGGGGCCGCCGCTTTTAATTCTCCTAGTGGGGACAGGGATTTTCCTTACAGTGCGCTTAGGCCTATTACAGTTGCGCCTATTGCCATATGCATTGAAGCTGACGTTCAGTAAAAACCCTGATAAAGATGCACAAGGGGATATTTCCCACTTCCAGGCATTGTCGACGGCCATGGCCGCTACAGTCGGAACAGGAAATATCGTCGGGGTTGCGACCGCGGTCATCCTTGGTGGACCAGGTGCTGTCTTTTGGATGTGGTTTTCTGCATTCTTCGGGATGGCAACAAAATACGGGGAAGCAATTCTTGCCGTCAAATACCGTATTGTCGATCCGAAAGGGCAAATGGCAGGCGGGCCGATGTATTATCTTGAACACGGTCTAAAACAGAAATGGCTTGCTGTCTTGTTCGCCATCTTCGGTGCTATTGCGGCGTTCGGCATCGGAAATGGAACCCAATCCAATTCCGTAGCATCAGTTGTCCGTGATACATTCTCGGTCCCGACATGGATTACGGGAATCATCCTGACTATTTTCGCAGCTGTCGTCATCATCGGCGGAATCAAAACAATCGGAAAAGTTACTGCATTTTTCGTTCCATTCATGGCCTTATTCTATATCATTGCCGGAATCATCATCATGATCCTTAACATGGACCTTATCCCTGCAGCGCTTGGAACGATTTTCAGTGCAGCCTTTACTGGCGAAGCAGCAGCCGGTGGTGCTATCGGCGCTGCAATCCGCTACGGTGTGGCACGAGGCGTCTTCTCCAACGAAGCCGGTCTTGGATCTGCACCGATTGCAGCTGCAGCGGCGAAAACCGACATGCCTGGTCGTCAGGCTCTAGTGTCGATGACGCAAGTATTTTTCGACACTTTGATCATCTGTTCAATCACCGGCATCACTATCGTTATGTCTGGTCTCTATTTGGATGACAGCCTTGAAGGCGCAGCACTTACAACAGCTGCATTCGAGCAGTTCCTTGGCGATGCTGGCCCGATCATCGTCGCAGTCGGCCTGATTTTCTTCGCCTCTTCGACAATTATCGGCTGGTCTTACTACGGCGAGAAATGTTTCCAGTACTTGTTCAAAAACCCGAGCTTATTGGTTGTCTACCGAATCGCCTTCGTTGCTATGGTATTCGTCGGAGCGACGGTCTCACTGGATGTCATTTGGACATTCTCTGATGTCATGAACGGCTTGATGGCCTTCCCGAACTTGATCGGCCTTCTCGGTCTCTCTGGCGTCATCGTTTATGAGACGAAGAAAATCACGGCGAAGATCAAGGAAGAGAAAGAACAGGCTCGTTCTGGCAATTGACATTCCATTTGAATAATGAAATGATAAAGCATACCCACCTGAAAGGCAGGAATCGATCATGGATTTATCCAAACAATCACCTGAGAACGTCGATTTTATGATTGAAGAAATAAAAACGAAATTGCGCATGGTTAATGTGGATGCAATGAAAGCCGAGCATTTCAATTCTTCCGAGTATGAAGATTTACGCGAGATTTACGAGATGGTAAAAAACCGCAATAACTTCAGCCCGAACGAAATGCAGGCTATCGCCTCAGAACTCGGCTCATTGCGTAAATAAAGAAAGCCCTGAAGCAAATTGCTTCAGGGCTTTTTTGTGCGCCGCTTCGGAAACTCGCCTTACGCCTGTCGAGGGCCCACAGGATGTGGGTCAGCTAACCGTTGCGACAGGACGTCGCGTTCTTAGGTTAGCTTCCTAAAAACGGGCGCTTTCGCTTTTCTTTGTCTAGCTTCGACAGCCAGACCCTCGAGGTCACAAGCCATTTTGCTTACACGGCAAGTAACGCCGCTTCAGCAAAATGGCTTGTGCTTGTCGGGTCTACATGGCTGTCTCAGCTTTTCTTTTCATATTGCACGATATACCAGCCGCCTTCTTTGATGACGGTGCGGAGGCTGAGGAATTCTAGGTTTGATTCCTCGCCCCATTCGATTAGCTCTTCTCGTTTCGGCAAGCGGTAGAGATTGTCGAATGAGGAGAAGAAGCTATTGAAGACATTGGCGAACGGCGGGCTGTCCGGACCGCCGGCAATTGGGGTGACAACAGAGAAAATGCCCCCTGGTGCGATCCAGCTGCTTATTTCCTTGAACAAGGCCTGGCGCTTTTCGAGCGGGATATAATGCAGGACGTTATTGAGCATGACCATATCCTGCGGAGATTCCGGCTTGTAATTCCACAAATCCGCCTGCTCGATGGAGACATTGTTTTGTTTTGCCACCAACTCTTTCGCCTTTTCGACGACTTCTTCGCTGATTTCGATTCCCGTGAATTGCGTATTGGGGAACCGCTCCCCCAATTTCTTTATGTAGCCGCCTTCCCCGCAGCCGATATCGAGCACACGGCGGCAGTCTTTTTCCTTCAATCGTTTGGCCATTTTCGGATACGCCAATACTTCAAGCAAGCGGCTTGTTTCTGCGACAGTCGATGCGTGCTCATCCTCATCAAAGTGAAGACGGCTTTGGTTGCGCATCATTTTCGGGTACTCCAAAAGCGTCGGGATATGCAGTTCCATCATTTCCTTCAGCAATACACCCGATGAATTATTGCCTTTGGATTTCGGCAATTTCCAACGGCTCTTTATTTGGTAGCGGTTGCGTCCACTTTCCTTTAAATAGCCAATCGAGACGCCGATCGCTACCCATTGCGCAAGTAGCTGCTCATCGAGTTCCAAAGCATCGGCTACATCAAATTGTGTAACCGGTCGTTCGAATGCCTTAAATAGGTCCAGTTCATAGCCGACATATGCATGCCAACTGTACAGGAAGGGCTCATTGCGTTTCATATATGTTCTTGCTTTCACCATCTTCATAATATCTATCATGTAAGTCCCTCCACTTTCCACGGGTAGTCGTCTTCCGGTTTGTAGTATTTCAGTTCTTTTGTGTCTTCCGCCAATTCCTTTGCGCGTACGGGCATGAATCCACCTTGGATAAAGCGGTCCCGAACATTTTCTTTCCACAAACCAAGCCCTGATACGTTAAGCATCTGCTTAAAATGGAGAATCGGATCCTCTTCCATGCGTTCAAAAGTCCGCTGGCGTAAATAGCTGACCGGGCGATACGGGAATGAATAGGCAAGCGCCGCCAAGTGGCTGAGCTGGATGACATGGTCTGCCCTGCGGTAACGTACTTTTTCATACCATTTAAGATTGGCCGTATCGATTTTTTCCTGCTCTAGCATATCTGCAGCCAGTTCGCCGAGTACATCTGCGTCCTGTATCGCCATGTTCATGCCTTCACCCGCCATCGGGTGGACAGCGTGTGCTGCATCGCCGATGATTGCTTTATTGCCTTTAACATATGACTCGGCATGATACATGACAGGAATCATCAGCTGGATTTTTTTCCAGTCGGTCAAGCGCTGTATATAACCGTCCACGGCCGGTGCCAAATCGGTATAAAGTTTATGGAAATGGCTGATTGGCTTTTCCTTCAAGGTTTTATAATCCCCCGGCGGTATCAAGTAGACGCTGCGTACTTGATCGTCGGGAAGTGGGAATAGCCCGAGAAAGCGATTATAGGTCGAGATGATCTTGCCGTCCGTAAAACTCTCAGCCCGCGGAAACGTCACTGTCAGGAAATGGTGGTTATACGTCGTCTGCTTCACTTCGATGTCCATCGCTTTTCGCGTTACTGAAGAACGCCCTTCCGCTCCGAAGAAATATTTGGCTTCCACTTCGAATTTTTCGGTGCCTTTTTGAAGAATGGCTGTGTTTTCTGTGTAACCCTTACAGGCAGTTCCTTTCAAGTAATGGAAGTTGTCGTATTCACATGCCGCTTTTCGAATGATGGTCTTTAGCTCTTCGTGATGAATCATATAAGCAGCATTATATTTTCCAGGCAACACACTATAATCCATGAACGATTGATCCTTCACTTTCAATGTGCTTGATAATTCCAGCATATCAAGTACTTTGATTTCGTTGGACCGATCGCATATCGAGTCGTATACGCCAAGTCCATCAAAGATCTGCATGCTTTTGGGCTGCAATAATTCCCCTTTATATGTCGGAGATCTGACAGCCATACGCTCGACAAGGACCACATCAAACCCGCGCCGTGCCAGTTTCAATGCGAGCGTCAGCCCACCTATTCCCCCTCCACCGATAAACACGTCCGTTTTCATGAGCTTCAACTCCTTGACTTTCCTTACCCTGAAAAAGAGCCCCTGAAAACAGAACAACCGGCAAACAATAAAAAAAGACCCTTTTAAAGGGTCTTTTTTTCACAAATTGTTCTTAAAGTGCTCCGTATGAAGCGGCTAGCTCCGCGCCGACTTTGGCATTGTGCTTGACGAGTTCGATATTGGCAACCAAACTCTTGCCTTCCGTCAACTCTTTCACTTTGCCGAGAAGGAATGGCGTGACTTCTTTGCCGTTGATGCCGTTTGCTTTCGCTTCCGCCATCGCCTGTCCGATAATGCCATCGATAAAGTCTTGATCAAGCGCATGTTCTTGTGGAATCGGGTTGGCAATGACCGCCCCGCCTTTCAATCCGAGCGACCATTGCGCTTTTAGGATAGCCGCAAGCTCTTCTGTCGATTGCGAACCGTAGCTCAATGGGAAGCCGCTGTAGCGTGTGTAGAATGCCGGCATCTCGTCTGTTTGATAGCCGATGACCGGAACGCCTTTTGTCTCGAGATATTCAAGTGTCAGACCGATATCGAGAATCGACTTCGCGCCTGCACAGACGACGGCCACACCTGTATTCGACAATTCTTCTAAATCAGCGGAAATATCCATCGTTGTTTCCGCCCCGCGGTGGACCCCACCGATGCCGCCGGTCGCGAAGACGCGGATGCCGGCAAGCTCTGCACAGATCATCGTCGCGGCAACCGTCGTCGCGCCGATTTTTTTCGTCGCGAGCAATTGGCCGATATCTCGGCGGGATACTTTCGCAACGCCCGGTGAATTGCCCAGAAGTTCGAGCTCTTCGTCTGACAAGCCGATTTTGATCTGGCCGTCCATAAGCGCGATCGTTGCCGGAACGGCCCCATTGTCGCGGACGATCTGCTCGACTTCACGCGCGGTTTCCACATTTTGCGGATACGGCATGCCGTGTGAGATGATCGTCGACTCCAATGCCACGATCGGTTTTTTCTGTTCGATGGCTTCCTGCACTTCTGTTGAATAGCTGATCATGTTTGTCATTTCAATTCCTCCAGTTCTTTAATTAACAAGGTTTCATTTAATTCCGGCCGTACTGTCTGGCTGCTTGCGAGCGTCTTGGCTGCATTCAGCATGCCCATCTGCACCGCCTTCTGGAAAACATAGCCCGATAGGTGTGCGTGAAGAAGGCCGCCTGAGAAGGCATCTCCAGCTCCTGTAACATCTTCCACTTGCTGCGTTTCGATTGCCGGGAAATGCACGACGCCATTTTCGTCGCCAGCCATGGCCCCGTCTTTTCCGCCGGTCACGACAGCTGTTTTTGCGCCTTGTTCAAGAAGCAATTCAACGGCGCGCTTCCAATCGGCTTGATCATGGATGGAGATGCCGAGCCTGAGGGCCGCTTCGTCGCGGTTCAGGATCAAAAACGAAACACCGCTCAAATCTTCACCTAGACGATCCATCTTGGGGGCTGATACGGGAATGACGGCAAGCGGCACTTTGGAAGACGCTGCGAGATCCTGCAAATACTTTATCGTTTCCGGCGGGCAGTTCAAGTCGACTGCCAGCAGTTTCGCGCGCATCAGTTTGCTGCGGTGAGGCTCCAGATATTCCGGGGTCAACTCCGTGTAGATGTCCATATCAGCCAGCGCCAAAGTCATCTCGCCATCCGGTTCCAACACAGCAGTGTAGCTACCCGTTGCGCCTTGCGAAAGTTTCTTGGTCATCGCAGTATCCATATAAGGAGAAGAACTTTCTTCGATAAAGCGCCATTCCGGGTCGTCTCCAGCAACAGATACCAATTGCACATCGTGTCCGAGTCGGCCCAGGTTTTCAGCAATATTTCGTGCTACACCCCCGACGCTTCTTGTCACAGCTGCCGGATTCGAAGTGCCGTGGACAGACGGTGCTTTCAGGTGAAATTTCCGGTCGACGTTCGCCCCTCCGATGCACAGGATCGCATTTTCTTCAGGCAGGACATATGCACGGCCGAGAATCCTCCCTTGCTTGATAAGCCCGGAGATCAGGTTGGCTAATGAAGGGCGTGAAATCCCGAGCGCATCTGCCATTTCCTGTTGGGACAAATACGGATCGCGCTCAATCAACGCTAAGATTTTCTGTTCGTTGCGATTCATTGGCTCCCTCCTCTTCAAACTTTTGTTTATATATTAAACTTTTATAATAGAAAATGCAACTCGTTGTTCTTTCAAGCCCCTGACTATTGCACTGTGTGTTTGAATATTGCTACTATAGAAAGGATGAGAGGAGTGTTTTTGGAAATGACTACATTTGATGAAAAGTTATCCCGCTACGCTGAATTGGCGGTTAAAGTAGGAGTCAATATTCAACCTGACCAGAAATTGTATATTGCAGCTTCTATAGATGCAGCACCGTTTGTTCGCTTGATCGTCAAGAAAGCCTATGAAGAAGGGGCAAGACAAGTGTTCGTCGACTGGAGCGATGATGTGATTTCACGCACGCGCTTCGAGAAAGCGCCGGAAGATTCTTTCTCGGAATTCCCGGAATGGAAAGTCCAGGAACGGGAGCAATTGGCCGAACAAGGCGCAGCCTTTATCAGCGTCGTATCACAAAGCCCGGACCTGTTGAAAGGCATCGATTCAAAACGCATTTCAGCATCCCAGAAAGCGACAGGGCAAGCGCTGAATAAATACCGCCAGTACGTACAATCCGATAAGATCAGCTGGTGCGTCCTTGCAGCCCCGTCTGAACAATGGGCGAAAAAAGTGTTCCCGGATCTTCCTGAAAACGAGCAAGTGGATGCTTTATGGGAAGCGATTTTCAAGGCTGTCCGTGCAGATACGGAAGATCCGATCGAAGCTTGGCTGGAGCACGACCGCACACTCCACACAAAAGCTGATTACTTGAACGACAAGAAATACGCCAAGCTTCATTACCAGGCACCTGGCACTGACCTCGAAGTCGCGCTGCCAAAAGGCCATCTGTGGGCTGGCGCCGGCTCCATCAACGAAAAAGGTGATGCCTTCATGGCCAATATGCCGACAGAGGAAGTTTTCACTGTGCCTCATAAAGATGATGTAAACGGTTATGTATCAAGCACCAAGCCGTTAAGTTATGGCGGCAATATCATCGATGGATTTAAAGTCACTTTTAAAGATGGCCGCATCACCGACGTCTCCGCTGAACAAGGCGAAGAAGTGCTCAAGGAATTGGTGGCCACGGACGAAGGCTCCCATCGCCTCGGTGAAGTCGCCCTAGTGCCGCATCAATCACCGATTTCAGATTCCGGCATTTTATTTTTCAATACATTATTCGATGAAAATGCATCCAACCATTTCGCCATCGGCAGTGCTTATGCTTTCTGCCTGGAAGGCGGCAAGACAATGTCGGCGGATGAACTGAAAGAGCATGGCTTGAACCAAAGCATTACCCATGTCGACTTCATGGTCGGCTCCGCTGATATGGACATCGACGGCATATTGGAAGATGGCACGCGCGAACCGATTTTCCGCAGCGGCAACTGGGCATTTTAAAGGTCGATAATTCGACACTTAATTTTCCAGTCATTTTCATGTATACTGAGTATGATAATTACAGTTTAGAGAGGGGTTATCATTATGTTTTACGGTATTACTGCTGTTCTCGGATTCATGGCCGTGATCTTCTTGTTCTTCTTTACGCTGATGCATTTCCTTGGCAGAGAGCTTCATAGCCATGATGCAGAGCATATCGACCCGCTACCGGAAGAGCGCCACTAATTCAAAAAAAGCTCTGCCCTATATATGGGCAGAGCTTTTTTCTGTATATAGTGCCACTATCACATCTCACAGAAAAGTGATAAAATTTGAATAAGCAGCGTTTATACCGATTAGGAGGAATTCATCCATGTTTTCTGCAACGGATATCGGGATCGATCTCGGTACCGCCAATATTCTTGTCTATACGAAGTCAAAGGGCGTTATCTTAAATGAACCATCCATCGTCGCCCTTGATGCCCGCACCGGTGCCGTCATTGCCATCGGCGCCGAAGCAAAGGCTATGCTCGGCAAGGCGCCCGATTCAATCCGCATCGTGCGCCCGATGAAAGAAGGCGTCATTGCAGACTTTGATGTGACCCGTGAACTTTTGAAACTGGTCATGCAAAAAGCGGCGAAACAACTCGGAAGTTCGCTGCGCAAGCCGAAAGTCATGGTTTGTACGCCGTCGGGTGCAACAGCGGTCGAACGCCGCGCTATCCACGATGCCGTCAAACAGAGCGGCGCAAAATCCGTGCATTTGATTGAAGAAACTGTAGCCGCAGCGATCGGCGCTGATTTGCCGATCACCGAGCCGATCGCTTCAGTAATCGTCGATATCGGCGGCGGAACGACAGAAGTCGCGATCATCTCTTTTGGCGGTGTCGTTTCCTCCAATACGGTGAAAGTCGCCGGCGACCGAATGGATGAAGATATCATCCAATACGTGCGCAAGCATTACAATCTGTTAATCGGCGAGAAAACAGCCGAAACGATCAAAAAAGAAATCGGCTATGCGCCGATTCCACATGAGCCGAAAAAGATGAATATCCGCGGGCGCGATGTTTTAAGCGGCTTGCCGAAAACCATCGAATTGAGTTCTGATGAAATGCAAAAAGCGCTCTCTGAATCCTTGTCGTCCATTCTGGAATGCATCCGTGCCACATTGGAAAATTGCCCTGCTGAATTGTCTGGCGATATGGTAGATCAGGGTGTTGTCATCTCCGGCGGCGGTGCATTATTGAAAGGGCTTCAAGAATGGCTGGCGCAAGAAATTTCTGTTCCTGTCCACATTGCACCTGACCCGTTGGAATCCGTCGCGATCGGTACAGGCCGGTCGCTCGGCATGATCGATCAACTCGAAAAAATGTCGCGTTAAATCCCAAACCACCATCAAGGAGGAAAAACGATGTCTTTATTGAATGAGATTTTGGATTACAACGAAAAGTTTGTAGAAGAAAAACGCTACGAGGAATTCATTACCACCAATCTCCCGGATAAGCGGATCGTCATCTTGACTTGCATGGATACCCGCCTGCTTGAACTCTTGCCAAAAGCGATGAACTTCAAGAATGGTGATGTAAAAATCGTCAAAAGCGCCGGCGCTGTCATCAACCACCCGTTCGGAGGCATCATGCGCAGCTTGTTCGTGGCCGTATACGAATTGAAGGCAGATGAGATCTATATTGTCGGGCACCACGACTGCGGTATGGCCAAAGTGAAACCGGAAGGCATCATCGAAAAGATGAAAGAGCGAGGCATTGAGGAAAGCACGATCGAACAGATGAAATTCTCAGGCGTCAATCTCGACGAATGGCTGAAAGGCTTCGATAACGTAACGGAGAGCGTGCGCCACAGCGTCGACATGGTCCGCCATCACCCATTGATGGACAAAACCGTTCCTGTCCATGGCCTCGTCATCGACCCGAAAACCGGAAAACTCGACGTCGTCATCGACGGCAATAAAGACAAAAACCGCTGAGACTCCTCAGCGGTTTTCTTTTTGGAAATAGATATAATCCAGCGGGATTCCGGCTTTTCCGAACTGGCGCAATAAAGAAGTTATCTGCCCGCGGTGGTAGCTCGCGTGGTTGACCACAGTGAAGAGCATTTCTTCGCGGCTGTGGCGGAACTCGTCGCCTTTCATATTGCGGTAATCCAGCTCTTCTTGCCAGCTTTCTTCTGACAGCGAGGCGAAATACAATTCCATCTCCGCATGAAGCAAGAGCAAGGCATTTTTCGCTTTCTCGATCGTATCGACATCGAATTGTTCAAATTCCGGGCTTTTGACCCCATTCATTCTTTTGAACCACATCTTTTCGACGCCGATGACGTGGGCGATGGTTTCACGGATGGAAGGAAACGAATTCTTCCCCTCTTTCGTGTAGTACTCTTCGCCTGAGTCTTCCACCAATTGCAGTACCTTTTGGCTGGCCCATTGGTGATAGGCAAATAATTTTTGAGGATCCATGTTTTATTCTCCCCCTTCATCAATTTTCAAACCATCTCCGCATATCCTTCCACCATCTCAGATAGGCGGCCTTGCCCTTTCAAAAATCCTGTTCGAGCAATGCGTAGTAATAATGGTCTTTCCACTCGCCGTTGATGAACAAAAATTGCTTCAGTAAGCCTTCCTTTTCAAAACCTGCTTTTTCGAGCACACGCAGCGAACCGACATTATCCGGAGCCACATAAGCTTCGACCCGATGCAACCGCAATTGTTCAAAACCGAAAGCGGTGATCAAACGGACCGCTTCGCTGGCAATGCCCCGGCCGATGAACTCTTCATCCATCGAATAGCCGACAAGTGCACTGAGGAATGGCAAGCGTTTGATGCTGTAAATGGAGATATGGCCGATCAGTTGATTGGTGTCGTGTGAGAAAATACCGAAACTGTATTCCCGGTTTTCGCGTGCCTGGTAGATTGATTCGCGGATTTTTTCCCGCTGCACGGCGATCGTAAAATAACTGTCCCGATGTCTTGGCTCATGGATCGCCCAATAATCTCGGTTTTTCACTAACACTCGGACCATGTCTTCTGCGTCTTCTACGGTAAGTGTACGGAGATAACAAGTTTTCCCTTCAAAAAGCAGATTCATCTTATCCCTCTTCTGCAGTCAATTTGATGAATTCTTCGACATCGTTCGTGCACAGTGCAATGCCCTTTTCCCAGAATTCTTTTTCAGTGATGTCTTCGCCAAGATGCTTCATCGCCAGCTCTTCTGTGCTCATGACCGCTGTATCGCGGAGCAAAGCCATATATTTTTTCTCGAAGCCTTCCCCCTCTTCAAGCGCTTTTGCATAAACACTGAGCGAGAAGAGGTAGCCGAATGTGTATGGGAAATTATAGAACGGCACATCGGTGATATAGAAATGCAATTTCGATGCCCAGAAATGCGGATGCCCTTCCGATAAACTGCCGGCAAACGCTTCCTCTTGGGCCTGTTCCATCAATTCGTTCAAGCGGTTCGCAGGGACCACGCCGTTCTTGCGCTCTTCATAGAATCTCGTCTCGAACAGGAAGCGGGCATGGATGTTCATGAAAAATGCCACGCTGCGCTGAATCTTGTCTTCCAGCAAGGAGATTTTCTCTTCTTTGCTCACAGCGTTTTTGACCGCCGCATCCGCTACGATCATTTCCGCGAAAGTCGATGCCGTTTCGGCGACGTTCATCGCATAGCTGCGGTTCAAGTCATGCATCGGGCGCAAAGCATGCGTATGGAAAGCGTGCCCCAATTCATGGGCCAATGTCGCGACATTGGACATCGATCCGCTATATGTCATGAAGATACGCGATTCACCGCTTTTCGGGAGCGATGTGCAAAAACCGCCCGGCATCTTATGCGCACGATCTTCGGCTTCCACCCAGCCACTTTCCAGCGCGTGGCGGGAGAATTTCTCCAATTCCGGGCCGAATTTCCCGAAATGGCGGATGATGAACTCCGACCCTTGCCGGAAGTCGAATGACTGGGAGTTTTCTAAGACCGGCGCGTCGACATCATACCAGGCAAGCTTGTCTTTGCCGAGCAAATGCGCCTTGCGCGCCAAGTAATCCCCAAACGGCTGTTTATGTTCGCTGATGGCCTGCCACATGACATCCAAAGTGTCCTGCTTCATGCGGTTCATCTGCAGCGGCTCTTCCAGCACATTGTCGACACCGCGCTTTTTGTACACCTGCAACCGGAATCCTGCGAGCGAGTTCAAGGTCTTGGCAAACAGCTCTTCTTTTTCGCCCCATGCCGCTTCCAGCTTGTCGTAGGCTTCCTTCCGTACGGTTGCATCTTGGTGGGAGCTTAAATTATTCGCCTGCCCCACCGACAGCGTCTTCTCTTCACCTTCCACCTCCACTCGGACCGAGATCGAGGCGATCAGCAAATCGTACAATTCGCTCCATGCGTGATAGCCATCAATGCCGAGCGATGTAATGAGCCCTTCCTCTTGTTCAGAAAGCAGCCGTTGTGCTTCTTTACGCCACTCTTCTAAGATGAATGCAAATTCCTTCAGACTTTCAGTTGAAAGAAGTTCAGTCCAGATATTCGGATCCGCCTCCATGAGCACCTGCTTGAATTTCAAGAAAGCACTTTGGAAACGCGACCTCATAAGGGCGTGTTCACTTTGCAGCAATGCCGCTTTTTTGTCTTCGGTGTTTTGTGCCATCAAACAGCCGATAAACGCGCCCGCTTGGCGGATGTCCACAGACACACCGCTCGTCTGCTCCAGAAACTCCGCCACCCGCTGCGCGTCATCCATTTGATCCGGGATGCTGAAATTTGCAGCAGCCTGTTCGAAGTCGGTAAGCTTTTCCCTGGTTAAATCCAGATGCGTTCTCAATTCAGCTGAATCGCTGCCCCCTGAAAATAAACTATCAAGCTCCCATACTTCCGGATATGTATTTGTCATATAATTTCCCCCTGCAGTCGCGAATTTTCAAAATACATTAATAAGTATAACATCTCCCTTCATGGAACGGGAACGGCGACTGCCCTGTACTTTTCACGATATCGCCATTTTTCGAAAACTTCCTGCACTTTCTTGTTGGTCGTGTGGGCTGGCGAGTTTATACTGATATTTGAGGAGGGATTTCATATGATTCGCGTACTGCTGATGACGCTGGCATTTATCGCCGTCGTCACCATGAATGCCTTGGCGAATATACTGCCGATCAACGGTCAGACTACCGGTGAAATCTCCAACCGTGTGCCGGTTCTATTTACGCCGGCCGGTTATGCGTTTTCCATCTGGTCCGTTATTTATATTTTATTGGCTATCTGGATTATCGGCTTTTGGCTGCGCTTGAAAAAAGGAGTGCACCCTTCAGTTAAAGTTTCGTTGTATTTCATACTGAGCGCTATTTTCAATATCGCCTGGTTGCTTTGCTGGCATTATGAATTCTTTATTTGGTCGATTGCAGCAATGCTTGCTTATCTTTTGTCGCTGATCGCCTTGTATCTTGAATACGGAAATTCCGAACGGGGCTTTACAGAGCGTTTGCCGGTATCCGTCAACCTCGGCTGGATCAGTGTGGCCACCATCGCCAACATCAGTTATGTCCTTACTTTTTACAGCTGGAGCGGGTGGGGATTGAGTGATCAATTATGGACCGTGATCATGCTGACAGTTGCAACCGCATTAGCGCTTCACATCCGCTTCCATCATTCGGATATCCCGCTCACGCTGGTTTTCATATGGGCGTTCATCGCAATCGCCGTACAGCATGGTATGGATGAGTTACTGGTCAGCACAGCAGCTTTATTCCTTAGCGGTGTTTTGCTGACAGGTATTTTACTGATCAAAAAGAAGCCATCGAACCAAGGCTTCAAGGCATAAAAAAACAACCATCGGGGATGGTTGTTTTTTTAGAGTGTTGAAGAAGTCTATGATCCGCTATGAATGAAAAATAGGATCACATTTTCTACATTCAACAATCAATAACCTGTCTGAGTATTTGGAGAAGCGTTCGTTCGACTCCTGTGGGACTAGCGGGTTTGAGAGACCCCGCAGTGAATAAATGAGCGAAGCATTGATGAGCTCATTTATTTGCGACGCATCTGCCATGCAGATGTAGGAGCAGCGGTTTTCGTAGCGAATGAGGAGGCTCGATTCCCGCCCCACGGAAAGCGAGCGATAAGCTTCGGAAAATACGGTTTCCTGAGTTTCTCGACAGCCTGAAAAAAACAACCATCGGGGATGGTTGTTTTTTTATTCTTCGGCTTGTTCCATGATATCAGTTATCCAATTTCGTCAGCAAAATCGGTTCGCCTTTTGTGACAAGTACGGTATGTTCGATTTGTGCCACAAGCGACTGATCCGGTGTGATGAATGTCCAGCCGTCTCCCGATTCGATGATGTGCTCAGACTTTTGGGAAATAAACGGCTCTACTGCAAGTACCATGCCTTCTTTCAAGATCGTTGTTTCCCAAGCGTCATAGTAGTTGAGGATGTACTGAGGGGCTTCATGAAGCGATTTCCCCACACCATGCCCGGTTAAGTTTTTAATGACGAAAAGGCCCTGGTCTTTCGCTTCCCGCTCGACTGCTTTGCCGATCTGGTTAAGCTTTGCGCCCGCCTTCACTTTCATCATTGCCCGTTCAAATGCAGATTCTGCCGCTTGACACAATTTTTCTTTCGCTTCGTGGCCTTCGCCGACGACAAATGAAATGCCTGTGTCAGCGAAATAGTCGCCATAGGAGCCCGACACATCAATGTTAACGATATCGCCATCTTTAATGACGCGCTTTCCAGGAATGCCGTGTGCCACTTCCTCGTTCACGCTGATGCATGTATAGCCGGGAAAATCGTATTCCGATTTCGGTGCTGAGACGCCTCCCCATTCCTCAAACAAGCGGCCGCCCAGCTCATCGAGTTCTTTTGTAGTGATGCCTGGCTTCACTGCCGCTTTCATCGTCTCACGGATTTCCGCCACCATGCGGCCGGCTTTTTTTAATCCTTCAATATCTTTTTCATTAGTTGCAATCATACTGACCCTTCTTTCAAACTATTCTATTTGTGCATTATAACATATATTAGATGGAAATTAACTTCTCGGGCCAGTTGCGGTTTCATCTTTCAGCCAAAGAAAACCGCCTATCGCTAGGTGGTTTTTCTTCACGAATCCGGTTGGGTTAAACGAGGAGCCGTAACAAACAGCAACGAGCAGACAATTGCCGCGACGATTGCGACGGGAATCATATACGTAGCATTATAAACCGCCGAGTAGATGAAAACGTTGCCTTCTGCAAACATGCCGAAAAACAGAATGCCGGTGATGACGTGGATTACGTACCGAAGAAACGAACCGATCAATACACCAAGTGCGATCATGACAATGATTTTTCCTGGCTGCTTCGCCTGTGTCGCTTCCAAATAGCGCCCTCTCATAATGCCAGCTAGTCCGACCACGCCATACGCCAGCAAATAATCCAAAATGACTTGCATGACGACAAAGCCGAACGACAGCGGGGCGACTGAGATAAAACCGGTAACAATCTGCAGCAATCCGACCAGAAGCCCCGTGACGACGCCGGCTGCGATTCCCCTCCGGAAAGCCATCAGCACAATCGGGATCATGACCAAACTGACCGATCCCCCTTGCGGCATGCGGAATGCGATAAAATCCAATACAAAGCCGAGAGCTGCAAAAATCGCAATTTCGACCATTAACAATACACGTTTATTTCTCATTCAAACTGCCTCCTTTTGGATTTGCACATCACCAGAAGGGCCGTTTTTTCCGAAACAATATAAAAACGGCGCCAGGATAGATCCTGGCGCCGCTTAGGCCGGTTTCCATCCACATCCCTGCGCAAGTATTAACTTGCAGGTTCGAAGGGTAAGAACTTAATCGTTCACTCTCAGCCAAAGCTCCCCTTGTGGTGTATACAATTACATCGCTATTATTTGTATTGTACACAACGCATACTTGGCTTGCAAGGCTGTTTCAGGCAAACGGATTAGGGTAGTTAAGAAATAGCAAACTTTGCGGAAGGTGGTGGAGGCAGTTTGAAAACTGCCGGATCAATGATTGATTTATTGAAGGATTTAATTAAAATCGAAAGCGACACGAAAGAAGGCGCGAATGAAGCGCTGATGTTCTGCTCTGCCTGGCTTAAGGCAAAAGGCGAAGAAGTAGAAGTCCATGATAACGACGGCTATCTTATGTTGACAGCCTCCAAAGGGCAAGGTGCTGAGAAAATCATCTGGAACGGCCACGTAGATGTCGTCCCGGGGCATAAAGAACAGTTTTCCCCGATCGAAGAAGGCGACAAACTATATGGCCGCGGGTCGGCCGACATGAAAGCGGGCGTAGCCGCTATGATGCAGGCATTTGCCGAACTCGATGCTTCCGCATTGCCGCGTGAAGTACATCTCCATATCGTCACCGATGAAGAAATCGGCGGGCGCAATACATCGAAATGGCTGGTCGATCAAGGCCATTATGGCGACTTTGTTATTTGCGGTGAGCCGACCCATTTGAAGATCGGCTTGCAATCGAAAGGTATCTTACGGATGGATTTGACGTTCAAAGGCAAACCGGCACATGGTTCACGCCCATGGGAAGGCATCAACGCCATCGAATCGGCGATGAAATTCCATTCCGGCATGAAGGATTTGCCATTCCGCAAAGAATCTACGGAATACTATGAGCAGCCGTCCGTCAACTTGCCGATCATCAATGCAGGCGACCGTTATAATGTAGTGCCGGAAATCTGCAAGATGTCCTACGATATCCGCTTCATGCCCGGACAAGACAAAGACGAGATCGTCCGCCAGATGGAACAGCTGGCCGAAACACTCGATGTCGACATGGAATTCAAAGCGAGCGGCTCGACGCCTGCTTTGACGACGACGGACGACCATCCGTACATCCAGACCTTGATGAAGGCCGTCGAATCGACGCTTTCGGAACAGCCGGTGCTGTTCGGCCAGCACGGTGCTGCCGACACCCGTTATTATGCCGAGAAGATCGGCGGGCAAGGCGCCATCGAATTCGGGCCGAGTGGAGACGACTGGCACGGCAACGCAGAATGCGTCTCCATTTCAAGCGTCCATTCCTATAAGGATATCCTCGTCGCACATGCCATCTCCCCTACTGATGTTTAAAAAAGGGTGAAAACGGGAACATTGTATTAAACCTCAATACGAAAAAATGAATGGAGCGATAAATATGGCTATTGGAAGACTTTTCAAATCTGCGATTAAATACGGGCCGATTGCTTACCCAATCATCCGTAAAGTGATGAACAACCGAAAAAAGAACAACACAAATAATGAAAATGATACGCGTAACCGCAGCGACTCAAACAAAAATCGCTGAACGATGAAAGGCCTGAGAAAATGATCCATTTTCTCAGGCCTTTTTATATTGCTCTAGATTTTCAAATAAGCGGCAATTCTTGCCGAATCGCTAAATAATCCAGTTCCTTGCCTTCAGAAGACTTTGCGGCAGAATCATCATCAGAATCATCGTCCCCGGCAGGCTCATCCTCTGTTGCGCCTGTTTCTCCGGAAGACTCATCCTCTTCCTGCATTTGCTGGATTTCTTCGAAACTGACTGGCGCCGGTTCGGGAAGTTCTGCACTCTCCACTTCAAACCCTTCCCCGTATTGCTCGAAGAAAGCGTTCGCCATCTCCTGATAGCCACCCACGTTCGGGTGCACATCTCCCGGGTTCGGTACAAGTTCGACGGCCCCTTCACCAAATCGGTCTGCTACATCGACAAATACCGCGTCTGCCTGTTCGGCTTCCTGCTTCAGGATGGCGTTCAATTGCTCCAGCTGTTTCGCGGTGCCTTGCTTTTGGCTGTCACGCGCATGCGGATAAGCGAAATAATAGCCCATTACATAAACATCGGCTGATGGCGCCAGATCTTTCAGCTCAGCCAAAATTTTCGCGACATTTTTACGAGCTGCATTTAATGCGTAATCTGCTTGTATTTCCTCGAAGCTCAATGCCCCTTCACCAGCATTCGCCTGCACAAGACGCAGCAAATCATTCGCCCCGGCAGAGACCGTTATGATGTTTGCCGAACCCAACAATTCTTTTGCTTCATCCGACTCAATGCTTTCCAGGACATCGCTTGCCGTGAAACCGGGAAACGCCAAGTCTTTAGAATAGAACGCTAGCGGTTGATTGCGCATCAATTCCTGGGCAATCAAGTCGGCATAGCCGCTATCAATGGCCTGATTGGGCGTCTGCCCGGCCGCCAGTGAATCACCTATTGCTACATATGTAGCAGGCACCTGTTGCTGGGCATATACTGGACTCCCCGCAGCAGCTATAGCTATAATTCCTGCCAATAGAACGCTTGCTGTCTTCTTCATCTGCTCACCTCGTTAGAATGCCCAATTTCCATTCCGGAAAATCGCTTCAGCCTTACCATCTTCCGTAATTCCATCAATGTCCATGTCGCTCGAGCCGATCATGAAATCCTCATGGACGATCGATGTATTCAACCCGTATTGCTTCAATTGATCCCGCTCTAGGTCTTTTCCGCCTTCGATGCAAGTCGGATAGGAATCGCCGATCGCTAAGTGGTTCGATGCATTTTCATCGAATAAAGTATTATAAAACAAAATGCCGGAATCCGAAATCGGCGATTCGAACGGTACAAGCGCTACTTCCCCGAGATAGGCGGCGCCTTCATCAGCTGAAATCAATTCATCTAGCAATTCCTGCCCGATCGCCGCTTGCGCTTCGATGATGCGGCCGTTTTCGAAACGCAAAGTGAAGCCATCGATGATATTGCCTTGGTAAACGAGCGGCTTCGTGTTGCGCACGGTGCCTTCGACTTCCAGTTTAGCCGGCACGGTGTATACTTCCTCGGTCGGCATATTGGCGATGAACGGCACATTGTCCGGCGTCCGGGATGCTCCGCTCATCCAAATATGGCCCTTTGGCAAGCCGATCGTCAAATCGGTGCCTGGCGCTCGATAATGTAATTTCCGGTAGCGCCTGCCGTTCAAAGCGGTTGCCCGCTGTTCTAGGGTAGCGATATGTTCCTGCCACAGCGCGACTGCATCTCCCTGTCCGATACGCACAGTCTGGAAAATCGCTTCCCATAATGCTGTCATATGACCTTGTTCATCAGGGAACACTTTTTGCGCCCATTTTTCAGAAGGGATCGCGACGATCGACCAAGCGATCTTATCGGATCCGACTGCCTGGCGGTAGCGCTCCAATGCTTTGCCTGCGGATTTTTGCGCATCGCTTAGGCGTTTCGCCGAAATGCCGGTAAGTAAATCCGGGTCTTCCGCGTCAATCCACAAGAATGCGCCTTTGCTGTCGATGATGGAGTCTCGCTGTTTTACAACCCAATCGGGAAACTCTTGAAATGCTGCATCGGGAGCCAGTTCATAATGCGTGCGGGTGACAACCGGATCAGAGAACGCTATATGGACTTGCTTAGCCCCGGCTTCATATGCTTTTTCAACGACCAAGCGGGTGAATTCTACCGTATCAGTCGTCGTCGCAATCAATAATTCCTGTCCTGGCTGGACGTTTACGCCGATGCGAACGGTCAATTCGGCATACTGTGCTAACTTTTCCTGAAAGCTCATCATTTCTTCCCCTTTGCTGAAATGGTTTTGCTATTGCCTTCAATCAGTTCGCCGCCGTGCATGACTTTCTGCACCGGCTTGTTCGGTAATTCTTTTGTCAGTTTCTTATAATGTTTTTCATCCGCATACGCTAGAAGTGTCAATACCTCACCATCCGCGCCTGCCCGGCCTGTTCTGCCGGAACGGTGCAAATACTGTTCCAGGCTCATCGGCGCATCGACATGGATGACATGCGTCAATTGGTCGATATCAAGACCGCGCGCTGCCACTTCAGTCGCAATCAAGACCGCCGTATCGCCTTTGCGGAAGTCGTCCAATGCTTTCTTGCGTTCTTCTTTTTTCATTTCGGAATGCAAAGTCGCGATTTTCGCATCGCGGAATTTCAACTTGCTTTCCTTCATCAGCACTTGGTCCAAATTGTTGACGAACGCCAATGCTTTTACGCCTTTCATATGCGACAAGCTGCGCAGCAAATCGGTCTTGTCACGCTCATCGACTTTGATGAACGAGTGCGTCACTTTGCCTTGTTTCGGCAAATCTTCAGCAGACACTTGCAGACGCGTCGGATGCTTCATCATGCGCTCCGCGACCAGTTCGATTTCTTCCGTGATCGTCGCAGACACTAACACCAGCTGGCGCTCCTGTTGGGTTTTTTCGATGAGGTCCTTCATGATGCCCCGGTGTTCGCGCGCCATCAATTGATCGCCTTCGTCGAGCACCATGATGCGCACCTCGTGCATCTTCAGCTTTTTCGTCTTCACCAGTTCATTCAAGCGCCCTGGAGTACCGACAACGATCGTCGGTTTTTTCTTTAATTTGTCCAATTGCCGTTGGATATTGGCGCCGCCGATCAACGGCGTGACGGTCACATCCGTCCCTGCTGTCCATTCACGCAAAACATTGGCGATCTGCATCGCCAATTCCTGGGACGGAGCAATGATCATCGCTTGTGTATTCGGTTTCTTCGGGTTGACGCGCTCCAAAATCGGCAAAATATATGCCAGTGTTTTCCCTGATCCCGTCGGAGATTCCGCTACGATGTCGTTTCCTGCGAGCATTTCCGGAATCATCTGTTCCTGGATCGGCATCGCCTCGGAAAAACCGGTTTGTTTCCATTTATCCTGCCAGACAGGGCTTAACTCTTCTGTAAAATTCATGTGCCATTCCACCTTCTTTTCGATGCCTTAAGTGTACCATATTCGGCTCTCCGTCGCCTTTTTCGGCACGTGAAAAGGCGGCTCCTTTTTTCAGGAGCCGCCCCGCCATTCAATCCGCATAGCGCTGTTTGTACACATGCTCTTTCTGGGCTTCCGTCTCTTTCAGATCGGGCTTTTTAATGAATAAGGCCAACAGGAAAGCAGCGAGCGCGATGTAAGTCGACACCGTAAACGAGAAGTTGATGCCTTCAAGCATGGCGGGGATGGTGGCTGCCTGTTCACTTGCCCCGGAAGCCACCAGTTCTTGTGCTGCCGACTCAGTGCGCGTATTCATCAAGGTCACGAGAAATGCAGAACCGATCGCGCCGGAAACTTGCTGCAATGTATTGTTGATCGCCGTCCCGTGCGGATAGGATTTCATCGGCAATTGGTTGAGGCCGTTCGTCATGACCGGCATCATGACCATTGAAATGCCGAACATGCGCAACGTGTAGATAGCCATGATTTCAAAATAGCCCGTCTCGAGTGATAGATTGCTGAACAGAAATGTTGTGATGACGACAATTGCCAGTCCCGGCAATGCCAACACTTTAGCGCCGTATCGGTCGAACAAGCGGCCTGTGATAGGAGACATGATCCCCATGAGAAGAGCCCCCGGCAACATCAATAGACCCGACTCCACCGGTGAAATCCCTTTGATGGTTTGGACATAAATCGGCATAAGAATCATCGCCGAAAACATCGACATCGATAAAGTGACGGAAATGACCGAAGACAATGCAAACATCGGATGTTTGTAAACACGCAACTCCAGAAGCGGTTCAGCAAGCTTCAACTGGCGGAGTGTAAACATCGCCAAGGAAACGCCCCCTACCGCCAAGGCCAAATAGACAGCCGGATTTCCCCAGCCAAGTGAACCGGCAGAACTGAATCCGTACAAGATTCCGCCGAAACCGAAACTCGACAGCACAAGCGATAATGGATCAAGAGACAATTCGCGATTTTGGAAAGTCAGGTTCTTCAATTTGAAAATTCCAAGCAATAGTGGAATCAAGGCTACCGGTAAGACGATGAAGAACAGGATTCTCCAGGAATAGGTCTGGACGATGAAACCGGAGAGCGTCGGGCCGATCGCCGGTGCTACGACCATGACCATTCCGAAGACACCCATCGCTTGCCCTCTTTTTTCGACCGGGAATGCTGCCAACATGACATTCATCAATAATGGCATCATGAGTGCTGCACCTGCGGCCTGCACCATGCGGCCGATCAATAGGACAGCAAAAGTCGGCGCCACTCCGGCAAGCATAGTGCCAAGGGAGAATAAAGACATCGCGACAATGAAAATGGCGCGGTTCGAATAGCGTTGAATCAAATAAGCACTCGCCGGGATCAGGATGCCGTTGACGAGCATATAACCCGTTACGAGCCATTGGGCAGTGGCGGCGTCGACAGATAAGTCGATCATGATTTCCGGCAGGGCGATATTCAGTAAAGTTTGATTGAAAATCGCCACAAATGCCCCGGAGAACAAAATAGCGATAATTCCATAAGGTGGTTTCGTTGTTTCTTCCATCTTTCTTTCCTCCGTCTCGCCGAGTTGCTTCGGCTGATTATACTCTATCGACATATTTTATACTCGCAGTATATTTTTTACAAGAAAGATGATCTGAAACGTTATAATAAGTTGGGAGCATTGATTTCATCATCTTTTGACGGTATGATTTTGCTATACTATCAGTCCAAAAAGGGGATATTATGAATCCTAAAAAACAGCAAATCATCAATGCCGCCCATCGCCTGTTCATCCAGAAAGGCTATAATGCCTCCTCTATCCAGGACATTCTAGATGAAGCCGGCATCTCCAAAGGCACTTTCTATAATTATTTCACCTCGAAATCGGAATGCCTCATTGCCTTGATGGAATCGATCAGTGAAGATATCCGGGCACAACGCATTTCCGTTGCCTTTGGGGAATCTCCATCCGACACCGATCTGTTCGCCAGGCAATTGGCGATCCGCATCCGCATGAACCATGAGAAGAATCTATTCTCCTTGTATGAAAGCATCTTCTACTCACAAGACGAGGAGTTGAAAGCTTTCGGTAAAAGCCAGTATATTGCGGAACTTCAATGGCTGAGCAGCCGGATCGTGGATATGTTTGGTGAAGAGGCACGGCCTTATGCGCTGGAAAATGCAGCGATGGCGAACGGATCGCTACAGCAATTGATGCATGTGTGGCGTCTCGGGACCGGGCAGCAGCTGCCGCTCGATGAACTGACCGTCTATATCGTGCATCGCATGAAACAGGCGGTCGAGATCCAACTGAAGGACGGCAAGCGGTTTTTATCCGAACGTCTTTTGGAGAAAAACGAGCATCCACCGGCTTTAGCCGACATTGCCGTGCAATTGCAGGCATTTGCCGCTGCCGTGGAAAATCCTGACTTGCAGCAACTGATCACGTTTCTCGCCGATGAACTTAAGGCTGAAAAGCCGCGTAAAGCCATCGTCAATAGCGTGCTGACCACTTTAGGCAAGAGCCCGGAGCTCGATACCGAACTGCAGATTTTCCTTGAACAAGTATGGCGGCAGATCAAATAAAAATCCCTTTCCTTGGCATTTTCGCCGAGGAAAGGGATTTTTTTATGGGCGCCTCCGCCCGGCTGTGGATTGTTCGAAAGCATAAGCATATTCGATCAGCTTCGGTTCGTCGAATGCCTGCCCGGCAAACGTGATGCCGAACGGTTCCCCTGATTCCGTCAATCCATACGGCACTGTCACCGATGGGAAGCCGGCAGCGGCACCAATGTTGCAGCCAAAATCCTTCGGCAAAAGAAGCGCATCGACGCCCGTCTGCTTGAATGTTTCGTTCATGCCTTTCTCGGCAGCCAAAAAGCGGTTGCGTTCAAGTGCCTCGACATATTCTCGCTCCGTCAGTTTACCGCTCATTCCTTCTGCCTGTTCGAACAAATTCTGTCCGAATTTCAGCATCGTTTCAGGATGTTCATTATTAAATGCGATGACATCGCTCATCGAACGAATCCGGTGGTCCGGGTTCGAGCGCGCCAAATAGGCGTTCAGGTCTGCTTTAAATTCATGGAGCAGCACCGCAAAGCCGAGATCTTCCTGATCTGCGCCAAGGTCGACTTCCTTGATGGTGGCTCCGCAAGCGCGTAGCTGTCTCCTCGCTTTTTCGAATGCGCCGGCTTGCTCTTCGGTAATGTCTGTGAATAATTGACGGTCCACGCCGAGTACCACACCAGACAATCCATCTTTTTTCAAATGTTGCTGCCAATCATAGTCCCGGAACTGCTCGGCAAACAGCGTGATTTCATCTTCTTCGTCTGTTCCGATCAAGGCCTCGAACACCATTACCGCATCTTCTACTGTTCGCGCCAGCGGCCCCGCGGTATCTTGTGTATGAGATAAGGGGATGATTCCTGTGCGGCTGACCAGGCCGATCGTCGGTTTGATGCCGACCAGGCTATTCTGCGCCGCTGGGTTGATGATCGAACCCGAAGTTTCGGTCCCGACGGCAGCAGTAACCAGATTCGATGCCACTCCGGCTGCCGAACCTGAACTCGATCCGCCGACATCGAAAGGACCGTACGGGTTTTTCACTTGGCCCCCGCGCGAGCTATAGCCATTGGTCATTTTGTCGCTCATGAAATTCGCCCACTCTGTCATATTCGTCTTACCGAGGATGATCGCACCCGCCGCACGCAGCTTTTCCACCACTTTCGCATCGCGCAGCGCGTAATGGTCTGCCATGGCAAGCGACCCGGCACTTGTATGCATTTTATCGCCGGTATCCATATTGTCTTTTACGAACAAAGGAATGCCGTGCAGTTTCGAGCGCGGCCCTTTATGCTTCCGCTCAAAATCAAGCGCTTGTGCTACCAGCAATGCGTCTGGATTCATCTCGAGGACGGCACTGGTATTTTTATCGCGCAGTGAAATATTTTCCTTATACATAAGCACGAGTTCTTCCGAAGTCAGATTGCCAGTTTCCATCTCTCTCTGCAATTCGGCGATCGTCATTTCATCGAGCTTGTTTTTTCGGTAGTCTTCCAGTTTTTGATGATGCATGCCTGTTCCTCCTACATGGTGCAAAATGAGCCTTTTTCAAGAGCACTGGATATCAAAAAAGCCTGAGCTCATGAGCTTAGGCTTTTATCGGTGTATTCCTTTAGCAATTCGTATAAGGACAGTTCATAAAGCTGCCTGCCGTTGATCTTGAAGACATTATTAGAAACGAGCTCATCAATGACCATCGACCGTTTGTCTTCGAATTTCGACTCGGGTATGTGTTCCATCGTGCTTCTTCTCTCCTTGCAGATAGTATCACTATTTCTATACCCGAAACGATCACAGCCTAAAACCTGCCAAAAGAAAAACTGCTGATAATTTTTCCGCCCGCCCTTGTTTCGACAAAATTTAACTCATTCCTTTTCAGGATAGCGTTCCTGCAAATAAGACACTGCATTGAGGATCAATTCTTTCAGCACTTCCGGATCGATATCGCTAAGCTTATTGATGTAGATACAAGATTTGCCCGCCGTGCATTTTCCCAGCCGCTCAAGCGCATCCGGCTCTTTTTCTGCACAGCCTGTCAGGTATAAGCTGATTTTCGCTTTGCGCGGGGAAAATCCAGCGAGTGGTGCATCGCCTTCATGGCCGGTCGCGTAGCGGTAGTGATAGGAACCGAAACCGATGATGCTGTCGCCCCACATTTTCGCCGGGTAACCTGTCGCTTGTTCAAAAATCTCCAGCAGTTGATAAGCATCTTCCTTTTTCGACGGCTTTTCGACCGACTCGATGAATTCAATGACACTGCCTTCGTGTTGTTTCGTTTTTTGTTCGTACATCCCTAGTCCCTCCCCTGAAAGCTGTCCACTCTACTTCCATGCACAGCGCCAGTTATCCTGCTTTAGCACAGGGCACAATACGCAGAAGATGGATGATCATTCATTTTTCTCTATGCTGAAATCAAAATGAAACACGTCTTCCCGCGTGCCGAGTGAGCTATATAGTTTCACGGCAGCCGAGTCCCCAGGATCTGCCTGGACAAAAACTACCCAAGCACCCAGGTTGAAAGCTTCATCTTTCAAAAAATGAATTAGATTTGTAGCAATCTTCTGCCTGCGATAATGGCTGTCTATCGCTAAATCATATATATAGACTTCACTTCGCTCCTGCTCGAATTTCTCCAAAACATACGCGACAAGACCTCCAACAACCCGTTCATCAGCCAGTGCAACACAAGAAATAATATGCTCTTTCGCTAATAAAGATAATAGATATTCATCCGAAGGCTTGTTTTTAAGATACGTGCCGGCTTCATCGAAAGCAAAAGCAAAAAGTTCGTTCAGCTGCCTGAACAACTCGAGAGATTCTGCATCCTTAGTGAGCCGTTTAAATCGAACAGCCTGTGTCATCTTCTGCCGTTTCTCCTTTCTTTCATCCTCAGCAACAGACGCTATGTTAGGATCTCGTGCTTTAACCTCATTTCTTGATTACCCCTTCCCTACACTAATCGTCATCTCCTTTACCTGAAAGCCATTGAAGTATGATTGAAATTCAATGTGCGTTTATCAGCAGCAAAGTATGATCGATATCCCACTAAATCCATAAAGTGGGCATGGCTAATCCATTGTCTTCACTTCTGGATGGGCTTCTAAATGGCAATTTCTTTGCTGATTATTTCCTCGTAACAATCCAGGTCATAATGTTTCAGCACCATTAATCCTCTCAATGTGTTCATTGCACCGACTTTTGTAGTTTCCATCCGAAAATGAACCCGCCCTGTGTGTTGAGGCCCCCTGGTCAAATAACCTTTTTCAAATTTCTTTTTAAGTATTTCCAGCGCTTCGTTTAATGGAGCCACATAAGGATAATTTATTGCTGCAAAATAACTTAAGGCACGCAAGATATCATATTTCCACCTTGCCGGAAAATGAAATTGGACGATATAAGGCAAAATGATTTCATTGGTCGTTTCTCTGCGCATAAGATTCCTGCGCAGCAAATAAGCTTGCCCTTCTTGAGTTTGCTTTTTCATAGCAGGAAATGAATCACTGAAGCCTTGTTTTTCATAATCTGCATAAGCTTCAAGAACAGACAAAGTAGTGTTAATGGAGCTTTTAGTGCTTGTCCCGTGCACGGCAGCACAGTTCCAGCCGCCATCCGGCATCTGCATTCCGATTAAATAATGGACCATTTCGTCAATAATAGCTTTTGGTTTTTGTCCATAGTTTAATAAACCCACGAGCATTGCCACGACACAAACATCATCTTCTACAGACTTTTCTGGATTCCACATATGGTAAATCAACGTATTCAATCCTTCCTGGTAGATTGGATGCTGCGGATCAATCTCTAGGGATTTTAAATCTCTCATCGTATAAAATGTCGAAATCCATTTAGGGCTATAGATTCCATCTCCCCATGTATGCTTTTCTCCATCGTAGCGGGAAAGAAATTCTCCAATCCAGCCATCAACTGTATAAGGGCTCTCCTTGCCCAATAGATAAATTTCTGTCTGCCTCTTGACGGCAGGATCGCTCTCCAATAAAAAATCGATAACCCTCATAATGCAACCTCCTGCAGCATATAGTCATATAAACCATTCCCTCGCAGCGGAGCCAAAATAAGAACCTCATCAAGTTCAGGATTCAGGACTGGTATTGCCTGCTGAATAGAGCCGCCAGCTCCTCGATTTGTTGTTCCCTTTTTTTGTTGGACCAATTGATGATTCCCGTGGAATTGATAACTGCCCCCTTCGCTTTGAGGGATGTTTTCATTTTGGATATGGCCCTGTTGCCGCCCATCCATTTATAGCGGAATTGCTGTGTCAAAAAACAAGACACATTCTCCGAATCGATATCCGGAATTTGCTCTAAATACTTTAAAAATCCAGGGCATAGCGTAAAAGCCTGCACCCACGCCCCGAAAATCAAGGCATCGAACCCTGCGGTTTCCGGCAATGAATCCAATTGTACATCCGTGGGATTTTTCGCTTCTTCATTCTCGAGGTTTTGCATTCTCATTAAACGAACTTCATGGCCATCGCTTTGTAATTTTTCACGAATCCGTTCGCCCACAAGCAAAGTATGGCCAGTCTGGGAATGCACGATAATACCGATTTTCATGCTGATCTCCTCCCTTGATTGAAGCGCATGCAACTCCCGCTTGACGCTTCATCAATCATTGCTTGATTACTTCCCTGTGCAACAGGATATTCCTTCCTCCTAAAGTCCATAGTTTTTTAAAATTCCTCACGCATAAAAAAGCCCCAATCCTGTTCAAAGAACAATCATTGAGGGGGGTGAATATTAAATTACCTTATTTTCCATAAAACAATAATTTGCTCCTCACGGAAGCCCATCAGCTTCTCGTTAGCCAAGCGACACATTCGACGTGCGTCGTCTGTGGGAACATATCGACGGGCTGGACTTCCTGCGTCCGGTATCCGCCGTCTTCCAAAATGCGCAGATCGCGCGCGAGCGTCGCCGGATTGCAGGAAACGTAGACGATGCGCTCTGGCTTTTGTTCAAGCATCGTCTGAAGGAGCGCTTCGTCGCAGCCTTTGCGCGGCGGGTCGACGACAAGCACATCTGCTTCTTTGCCGTCTTTGTACCAGCGAGGAATGACTTCCTCGGCGGGCCCTGCTTCGAATAAGGTATTCGTGAAGCCGTTCAAGTCGGCATTGCGCTTGGCGTCTTCGATTGCCTGCGGGACGATTTCGACGCCCATGACGAATTTCGCGCGCTGTGCGAGGAACAGCGAGATCGTACCGATGCCGCAATACGCATCGATCACCGTTTCCGTTCCTGTCAGCCCCGCGTAATCAAGCGCCTGCCCGTACAGCACTTCCGTCTGTTCCGGGTTGACTTGATAGAATGAGCGTGCGGAAATCTCGAAGCGCACGTCGCCGATCCGGTCTTCGATGATGTCTTTGCCCCATAGATTGATCGTGTCGTTCCCGAAAATGACATTGGTTTTTTCTGGGTTGACGTTCTGCATGATCGACGTCACGTCCGGCAATGCCGCACGGATCAGTTCCACTGCACGCTCTGCTTGCGGGAATTTCTGTTTCTTCGTGACCAACACGACCATCAATTCGCCCGTCACGCGTCCCTTGCGGATGACGACGTGGCGCAGCATGCCGCGGTGTGTCTTTTCTTCATACGGCTCGATGCCCATATCCTGCAAATTGCGCTTGAGCGACGCCATCAAGGTATCCGCTTCCGGTGTCTGGATCAAGCAGATATCGGTATCCGCAATGCGGTGTGAGCGTGGCTGATAAAAACCAGCGACCACTCGGCCGTCGTCCAGCCCGAACGGAATTTGCGACTTGTTGCGGTAGCGCCACGGGTTATCCATGCCTTTGACCGGATGGACCGGAACGTCCGGCAATTTCCCGAGACGCGCCATCGCGTCGCTCACGACTTTCTCTTTGTATTTCAATTGTCCTTCGTAGGACAGATGCTGCAATTGGCAGCCGCCGCAAATCTCAAACACCGGGCACGGCGCGTCGATACGGTCTGCGGATTTCTCTTCGATCGAGATGAGCTTGGCAAAGCCGTAGGACTTCAAGGTTTTCAATACATGCACTGTCACGGTCTCACCCGGCAATGCTTCTTTGATGAACAGCGGATAGCCCTCCACTTTGGCGACGCCGGCACCGTCATGCGTCAAGTCTTCGACGTAGACGGACAAGCGGTCATTTTTCGTTACTGGTTTCATTACGTTCACTCCATTTCACATTGACTTATTGTAACATATCCGCTTTTTAAGCAGTAAAAAACTGTGGCGGGAAATTCCCGCCACAGCTTTACTTTTTATCTTTTGTCACCGGACCATCTTTTAACGATACCCAAAAGCCGACGGCAATCGCCAAGATGATTACCAGGAACGGTGCATAGAAAATGAGAAAATCACTCATGCTTGTTGGCCTCCTTTAAGCGTGGTAATCCGATTTCCCTTTGACATAATCTTTGTCGAACAGGAACAGGCGGAACAGCAGATACAAGGATGGCAAAAGAAGCCCAAGCCCTGCGATGAAGGCGATGATCAAGGCGATCGCCATCGATTCATTCGTGAAGCTATCGTAAATCGTCAAATGCGGATACAGCAAATACGGGTAATGCGAAGCGCCGTAGGCAAAAAATGCGGTAAAGAACTGCCCGACGAGCAAGATGAACGCCATGCCGTAATTGCGCCGCTTCCAAATCAGATAGACCGTGCCAAGGAACAACAGGAACGATAGCGCGAACATCCACCACAGATCGAGCAAGTTCGCGTAATGTTCCGGATTATGACCGCGCAGCTCAAAGATGATGCCCGTCGCGGTGATGATGGTAGGCCCGGCCCAGATGAGCGCGTATTTACGGAGTAGATCCGTCGCTTTGTCGTCTCCCGCTTTCCACGAATACCAAGTGAGGAATACCGCGGAAATATAAAGCACCGCTGCAATGCTCAGGACGACGATGCTCCACATGAGCGGACTGGTGAACAGCGCCCAATAATCGAGCGACGGCTGGCCGCCTTCAAGCCGCATAAAGCCGCCTTCCGAAATGGCCAGCACCGGCGAAAGCGCCGCCGGAAGCAAGAGGCCGGACAATCCATACATATAGATATAACCACGGTGATTGATTTTCGCCCCGTACGTCGCAAATGCGTAATACGAACCGCGTATGGCTAACAGGACGAGCGCAATGCTCGCCGGCACAAGCAAGGTCGTGCCGTAATAAAACGCCGTTTGCGGGAAAAATCCGATGATCCCGACGAAGAAGAAGACGAAAAAGACGTTCGTCACTTCCCATACCGGCGACAGGTAACGTTGGATAACGCCGGTCAAAATGTGCTGCTTGTCCGAAAAGGCACTGTATGCGTTGAAGAATCCGGCGCCGAAATCAATCGATGCCACGATGACATACAAGAACAAGAACAACCACAATACCGAAATTCCGATAATTTCTAGTGTCATTCTTCCTCACCGCCTTTTTTCGATTCCCGCTGCGCCAATTCGTCTTCCACCGGGTTGCGCTTGTACATGCGGGTCAACACGACGACCGTTCCGATGCCGAGAATGACATAAAGTCCGGCGAACAGCACGATCATCAAATCGACGTTTCCGCTTGTCGTCGCGCCTTCGCTGGTCTTCATATAACCGCGCAAAATCCACGGCTGCCGCCCGACTTCCGTAAACCACCAGCCGGCTTGAATCGCCAGCATCGCGAGCGGTCCGGTCATAACCGTCAGCCAACGGAACCACGTCTTGGTGATGATCGGCCAGCCGCGCCATGCTCCGACGACATAAACGAAGGAGAAGAATGCCAGCCACATGCCAAGCGTGACCATCGTATCGAATAGATAATGGATCCATAACGGCGGAATTTCATCTTCCGGAAATTCGTTTAAGCCGATCACTTCTGCATCCGGTACACCATGCGCCAGAATACTCAGTGCATAAGGAATGCGGATCGCGTATTTCGCCTCTTCCCCGTCCAATACACCGAACAGGATAAGTTCCGCTTCCGCTTCCGTTTCAAAATGCCATTCGGCAGCCGCTAATTTCTCCGGCTGGTATTCGGCCAAGTACTTCCCGGAAAAGTCGCCGATGATCGCCGTGGCAACCGAAAAGACCAGTCCGAGCTTCATGGTTAAGAACAAGGCTTTCTTATGGTAAACATGATTCGACCCACGCATCAGGCGATAAGCCGCAATCGAGGCCAATACAAATGCGCTTGTCATGAACGCCGTCGACAACACGTGCGCCACTTTCGTCGGTACAGCCGGGCTGAACATCGCGAGCAATGGACTGATATTGACCAGCTCACCGTTCAAGACATCGAATCCTTGCGGTGCGTTCATGAACGAATTGACGATAGTAATAAACACTGATGAAGCTGCCGCTCCGAGTGCCACCGGAATAAGCAGCAGAAAATGCTTGCGCTGGTCTTCAAAACGGTCCCACGTATATAAATAGATGCCCAGGAAAATCGCTTCAAAGAAAAACGCGAAGACTTCCATAAAGAGCGGAAGCGCGATGACGTTCCCCGCCATCTGCATAAAGTTCGGCCACAATAATGACAGCTGGAGGCCGATTGCCGTCCCTGTCACAACCCCGACCGCGACCGTAATGACGAATCCTCTCGCCCAACGGCGCGCCAGGAGTATATAATGTTCGTCATTTTTCCTAATCCCGACCCACTGCGCAATCATGATCATGAGCGGGACCCCGACACCGATTGTTGCGTAGATAATGTGGAAGGATAGGGTCATTAAGGTCAATATACGGCTTTGTAAGGCCACATCTTCAAATCCCAAAATTCTCGTCCCCTTTACATGGGCCATAGCCCGTTATATGTTTTATTGTACCTCAAAGCCCCTGCCATAAACTTCTGCGAGGCATCCGATTCTTCCCGATGTTTGAATAAGCTGTGACAAAATGAAAACATCCCCATTGAAATTTTGCTGAATTTTTAGTATTCTATAATGAACAAAAGAAAAGGATGATTCATATGGAAACAAGAAGAAAGGTATTTGCCTATATTACTAGAGGCGAAGAAAACAACCGTGAACTGCTCGTCTTCGAATACAAAGGCGAACCTGAAGTCGGATTGCAGGTGCCAGGCGGGACGATCGGGGAAGGCGAATTATTGATCGATGCCCTATACCGCGAAGTGAAAGAAGAAACCGGCTTGCCGCGCAATGTGTTGGAATTCGTCGGCAAAATCCACAAGTACAATTACTATCCGGCACATAAAGACAAAGCGTATGAGCGCAATATCTTCCATTTTGAATATACCGGCGAAAAAGTCGATACGTTCGAGCATACGATCAAAAGCGAAGGCCGTGATAATGGGCTTGTCGTCCAGTACCGCTGGGAGCCGATTGAAGACTTGCCGAAGCTTGCTGCTGATCAGGACGAAGCTATCGAACTGCTGGAATACTGATCAGTCCGCAGCATCAAAAAAGGCGATCCACTCACCCTAGATTCGGGATGAGTGGATCGCCTTTTTTATTTACGGTCTTTTTCTTTGATGTACTCGAGCGGTACGAACATTTCGATATGGCGTGCCAAATTTTCGAATGTGGCCGGCAAAATACCGCCGAATTCGCCATCGAGGTTCAGCAATACGCGTTCATTGGAAGTCACTGAAATCTTACTCGCTTTTACATACAGCACATGGGGGTCGGATAAATGCTCCCCCCGAAGCGCTAATGACGCCACACGGATAAATTCCGCCATGTTCAACTCTTTCAGGATGAGCAAGGTGAATTTGCCGTCGTTTATGCTGGCATCGGGCGCCAACTTTTCAAAGCCGCCGACGGAATTGGTCAAGCCGATCAAAAACATCATCGCTTTGTCGTCGAACACTTGCCCATCGTATTCGATACGGACACGGGATGAGCGAATCGAAGGAATCATCTCGATGCCTTTCAAATAATACGCCAACTGGCCAAGCACTGTTTTGAGCTTACTCGGAACTTCATACGTCAATTCAGTCAAGCGCCCGCCTCCGGCAATATTGACGAAATAACGGTCATCGTTCATAACCCCGATATCGACAGGAATCGATTCGCCTTTGATGATGATGTCGACAGCGCGGTTGATATCTCGTGGGATGCGCACGGCCCGTGCAAAATCATTGGTCGTGCCCATCGGAATCAAGCCCACTTTCGGGCGTTCCGGGTATTTGGCGATTCCGGAGACGACTTCATTGAGCGTCCCGTCCCCACCGACTGCCACCACCAAATCAAATTTGCGCTCGACCGCATATTCCGCCGCTTTCACTGCGTCCCCTTCGCATGTGGTCGCGTGGCAGGACGTTTCGTATCCTGCGATTTCCATCTTTTCCAATACTTCCGGGAGGTGGCGGCGGAACAATTCCCTGCCGGATGTCGGGTTATAAATTATGCGTGCTCGTTTCATCGGATTCAGCCTTTCTGGACCATTCTATAGAAACAGGACATGACAGGGCTGCAGAAAGTTCCCGCGGACGGGGCATTCTGCAGCCAGCTGTCTGTATAGTGTTAAGCCAAGCTTTTCTGCAAGCTCTTGCGAATGTCTTCATACGTATCTTGCCAGAGCTCCGGATCGGACGTGAAACGGTCGGATATCTCCCCGATTACCGTTTTCCAATGCAGCTCGTATTGGTGATCTTCTTTTTCCGGGAGTCTTGCTTTCTTTTCATCGACCATCTGCTGGACTTTCGGTGAACGCGGCCCCCACGAACCTTTTACCTCCCCGCTTTCGGACAAGAAAATATATTTCGGGATCGACTTTCCGCCATCCGTCAAATAACGGTCCATGAGTTCCGGATTGTCGTCGCGGTAGACGCAGCGGACTTCGAGATCCGCCGATTCCGACAATTTCCGGAGAATCGGGTTGACCATCATCGCATCGCCGCACCAATCTTCGGTAATCGCCAAGATCTTCAATTGCTGCTGTTTCAGCATATCGATAAATTCCGGATCATTCGGCAACTCGAATTTCTCATAGATCGTGTAGGTTTTTTCCTGATTGGATTCCATCTGCGCCATATATTTCTCCAGTGAGATGGCGTGCTCAAAATATTCCAGTTCCGTCATCATTCTATCACGTCTCCTTACAAAACAGTTTACCTGTTCTTTTCCCTTTGCGGCAAACTTTTAAGCAAAAAGCTGTGGAATTGTTCCAATTAACTCTACATTTCGCAGTCGGTTGCTATTTTATAATGCAGAATTTGGAGCAGTAAGTTAGACGTGAGAGCAAGATGGATAATTCATTATACATTTTATCACGAAATAGCCGCCTCCCGCTTTGGGCTGGCCTCTTGCAACAAGCCAAGAAGAGCACTTGCCTTATTGCGTCGGCTCGCCCGTATGCGCGGTTCGGCTTTTAGATTTCATTGGATATTGCGTACGAGGAAGCGTCACTGTTGATTGTCTTCATCCGCTGGTATCGACGCTTAGCTGGACTTGATAGTGAAATGAATTGTCCGTTGATTATTTCATCGTGAAGCAGCCGCCTCCCGCTTGGCGCTGGCCTCTTGCAATAAGCCAAGAAGAGCACTTGTCTTATTGCGTCGGCTCGCTCGTGTGCGCGGCTCGGCTTTTAGATTTCATTGGATGTTGCATGCGAGGATGCGTCTTTTTTTATTGTATTCGTCCGCTGGTGAAGACGCCTAGCTAGAGTTGATAGTGGAAAAGATGGTTCACTAACTATTCTTTATGCAATTACAAAGCTGTCCAAAACTATTCATACTAATTTCAGTGACAGTTGAATTTCATTTCCACACTATACTTAGAGATGAAGCGGAAAGGGGCCGACGCCTGAGGGACCGCGCGGGCTGGCGAGACAATGGTGGCGCGCCCTTTGCGGCACATTGGCTCAACACCCGCCCCTTATCCGGGCAGCTGAAAACGCGACGTCCTGTCGCATCAGCTGCATGACCTGCATCCTGCAGGCCTCAAGCGTCCCCTTGCAGCGGAATCTCAAGCAATAATATTTCTCATTAAACTTCAGACTTCCCGAGTTCACTTCACTAAAATAAACCATAAAAAAAAGGATGGCTAAGTGAGCCATCCTTTTCCTGATTAACGTTTCGCGATTTCCTCGAGGAGGATTTTGTTCAAGAGCGGCGGGTTGGCCTGCCCTTTTGTCGCTTTCATGATTTGCCCGACGAGGAAGCCGATTGCGCGGTCTTTCCCGTTCTTGTAGTCTTCGATCGACTGCGGGTTGGCATCCAAAGTATTAGTGACGTATTCCGACAATACTTTTTCGTCCGAGATTTGGACTAAGCCTTGAGCTTTAACGATCTTGTTCGGATCGCCGCCTTTTTCAATCAATTCCTTGAAGACTTTCTTGGCGATTTTCGAGGAAATCGTGCCTTCTTGGATCAGTTTGATCATGCCGGCCAAGCCCTCAGGCGTCAGTTCCGTATCCTCAAGCTCTTTTTGCTGGGCGTTCAAATAAGCGGACACTTCGCCCATCAGCCAGTTCGATGTAAGTTTCGCATCAGCGCCGGCTTTGACGGTCGCTTCGAAGAAATCGGAAATCGGTTTCTGCAAAGTCAACACCATCGCGTCGTATGATGAAAGGCCAAGTTCTGATACGTAGCGGGCTTTACGTGCATCCGGCAATTCCGGAATTTCCGCGCGCACGCGCTCGAGCCATGCGTCATCGATGACGATATCGACTAAATCAGGTTCCGGGAAGTAACGGTAATCGTCCGAACCTTCCTTGACACGCATCAAGACGGTTTTGCCAGTTGATTCATCGTAGCGGCGTGTTTCCTGCTCGATGATGCCACCAGCAAGCAATACTTGCTCTTGGCGAATCTGTTCATGCTCCAAGCCTTTTTTGACGAAGTTGAACGAGTTCAAGTTCTTCAGTTCAGTTTTCGTGCCGAATTCATCACGGCCGTATGGGCGCAAAGAAATATTGGCGTCGCAGCGAAGCGAGCCTTCTTCCATGCGAACGTCGGAAACCCCTGTATATTGGATGATCGATTTGATTTTCTCCAAATACGCATACGCTTCCTCCGGCGTGCGGATATCCGGCTCCGAGACGATTTCAATCAATGGCGTGCCTTGGCGGTTAAAGTCGACAAGTGAATGGCCATTGCCGGTATGCGTCAGTTTCCCGGCATCTTCTTCCATATGGAGGCGCGTGATGCCGATGCGTTTTTTCTCGCCGTTCACTTCGATTTCCAGCCAGCCGTGCTCGCCGATCGGTTCATCGAATTGGGAAATCTGGTACGCTTTCGGGTTATCCGGGTAGAAATAGTTTTTGCGGTCGAATTTCGTATGGCGCGAAATTTCGCAGTTCAACGCAAGTGCAGCTTTCATCGCCCAATCGACTGCCGTCTTGTTGACGACCGGCAAAACGCCAGGGTAGCCAAGGTCGATGACGTTCGTATTCGTATTCGGTTCAGCACCGAAATGTGCCGGGGAAGGTGAGAACATTTTGGATTCCGTCTTCAGTTCGACGTGGACTTCAAGCCCGATGATCGTTTCGAAATTCATTGTGCTGCTCCCTCCCATGTTTGCGGTGTTTCTTTATGGAATTCGGTCGCCTGCTCGAAAACATCCGCGACGCGGTAAATCGTTTCTTCATCGAAATAATTGCCGATGATCTGCAATCCGAGCGGCAAGCCGTTATCGAATCCGCATGGGACCGAAATGGCCGGTACGCCTGCCAAGTTAACAGGAATCGTCAAAATATCGTTCGCGTACATAGTCAGCGGATCGTCGATGATTTCACCGATCTTGAATGCCGGCGTCGGCGTTGTCGGTCCGACGATGACATCGAAGTTTTCGAAAGCTTTATCGAAATCCTGCTTGATCAAGGTACGCACTTTTTGCGCTTTTTTGTAATAAGCATCGTAATAACCCGAGCTGAGTGCGTAAGTTCCGAGCATGATGCGGCGCTTCACTTCGTCGCCAAAGCCTTCAGAGCGTGTGTTCATGTAGAACTCAAGCAAGCTGCCGGCTTTTTCCGTACGGTAGCCGTAACGGATGCCGTCGAAACGGGACAAGTTGGACGATGCTTCAGATGAAGCCAGGATGTAATAAGTGGAAAGTGCGTATTTGGAATGCGGCAAGGAAATCTCTTCCCATGTTGCGCCTTTTTCTTCCAATACTTTCAGCGCATCTTTCACTGCTTGTTTCGATGCTTCGCTGACGCCTTCTGCGAAATATTCTTTCGGTACGCCGATGCGAAGCCCGTTGATATCGCCTGTCAGCGCTGCCGTGAAGTCTGGTACTTCTACATCTGCAGACGTCGAGTCTTTTTCATCGTGGCCGGAAATGGCGTTCAGCAGCAAAGCATTGTCTTTTACGGTGCGGGTGATCGGACCGATCTGATCGAACGATGACGCATAGGCGATCAACCCGAAACGGGAGACGCGGCCGTATGTTGGTTTCATCCCTACGACGCCGCAGAAAGCAGCCGGCTGGCGGATCGAACCGCCAGTGTCAGAACCGAGTGAAAAAGGAACTTCGCCTGCGGCAACAGCCGCAGCTGAACCGCCCGAGGAACCGCCTGGGACAGTTTCCAGATTCCACGGGTTTTTCGTGTTTTTGTAATACGAGTTTTCATTGGAAGAACCCATCGCGAATTCGTCCATATTCAATTTCCCGACGATGACCATACCCGCTGCGCGCAACTTTTCGACCACTGTGGCATTATAGATCGGGTTGAATCCTTGGAGGATGCGGCTTGAAGCTGTCGTCTCGATGCCTTCTGTGACGATATTATCCTTCACGCCGATCGGCAGGCCGAAAAGTGGACCGCGTTCACCTGTATCCGTTTGGTCCATCTCAGCTGCTTTTTTTGTCGCCTGCTCTTCATTCAAAGCCAAAAAGGCATCCACTTTCGAATCCAATTCCTTGATGCGGCTGAACGTTGCTTCTGTCAAATCTGCAATCGTCAATTCTTTGCTATGTAGTAACTCCTGCAACTCTGCTGCAGTTTTTTCAGCTAATTTCATTAAATACCCTCCTCACATTCAGTCCAGAATCGTCGGCACACGCACTTGGCCGCCTTCGTGCTCTTTTACATTTTTCATTACGAGTTCACGTGGCAGCCCTTCGATCGCCTTGTCTTCCCGCATAACATTGACCAACGGCAATACATGCGTCGTCGGTTCTACATTTTCAGTATCCAATTCGTTCAACAATCCCATTGCATTGGTGATCGCTTCTAATTGTTCAGCAAAATGAACCGCTTCTTCATCGGTAATTGCCAGACGCGCCAAGTGGGCCACTTCGATTACTTCTTCTTTTGTTATTTTCGCCATTTTCTACACCTCCGGATTCCATAAACATACGGTCTATCATACCATTTTTATAAAAAAATGAATAGAGACAGCCAGCTGGCTGCCTCTTTAAATTGCAGACTTACTCGTAAATATGGACAACCGGTTCCGTTTCCCCGGCTTTCCGTAGAATGAGTGCTTCCGCGCCATTGGTCGACGTGACGTTCACTTCAATCTGGACATCGTCCGGGAAGTGATCGAGGATCAGGCCGGTGACATATTGCGTAAAGCCGATCACTTCAGCCGAGCCATAAAACTGGATCGGGATTTCGATTTTCATTTCCTGCAATTGGCCGCTTTGGTAGAAGCCTTTGCCGATGACACTCGTGAAATTCGAGAAGTACAATTCGACATCTTGCTTGAAATTGCGGAACGCCGTATCGATATCCCGGTATTGCTCGTTCGTTCCGGAAGTCGGGAATACAACATACTCTTCGTCGACATCATTCCAGTTCGCCACTTCCGTCTCGCCTCTCGGGGCAGCGCCATAAGAGAAATACGTCCCGGGCGTCATCGCATTGCGGCTGTTTTGCGCGAATAAAGCGATGAGGATCGGCACATCCGCCATGCCTTCTTTCTCCCTTAAGCGCTTGACGATTTCATCAGCCATCCGTTTGCCTTCTTCGGCGATCTGATCTTGAGGAATCGATTCTTCGTATGGGATATCATCCGTCGAGCTATAATAAACCGTATTCATTGCAAGCCCGATGGAAACCCCGCCAAGACGGATTTTGTCTTCCTCGGTTTTGACAAGGTAATTTTGCTCAAGGATATGCGCCAGCAGTTCCGGTTGCGGGCGTTCGCCCCCGTCCGTCTCCGCTTGGCTGCGGCCGTCCTCTGGGTTCAGCCCTTGTGGATTATCTTTGCTTTCGCGCTGGAGCCAAAGCGAGGCTTCTTCATCGGTGATTTTTTGGCCTTCCTGGAAATAATAATCATCCGGTGAGAACTGCTGCTGCGACAGGCGCAATAATCCGTGCTCCGCTTCCTTGATATCGTAGCGCGAATTCAGCCGGCTGACGATTTTTCCGCGAGTGGCGCTTTGCTTATAAGGCAATAGCGTCCGGTAATATTGATCATCCAATTGCATGCTCGGGATGATGGCCGTTTCCGCCTCTTCTTCTTCTGTGTTGATCACTTCCGTCTCGTCATTTCCGGAAGGGACACATCCCGAAAGCAGTAATATGCTGATCGGGATCCACCAAATGCGTTTCATATGCTAATCTCCTTATTCGTTCAATTCCATAAGCAGGCGTTCTTCGTTCCACACTTCCACGCCGAGATCCTGCGCCTTGTCGAGTTTGGATCCGGCTTCCTCGCCGGCAATCAGCAAATCGGTTTTCTTGCTGACGCTGCCGGTCAATTTGCCGCCGAGCGCCTCGATCCGTGCGCCGGCTTCCTGGCGGGTCATGTTTTCCAATTTGCCGGTCAAAACGATTTTTTTGCCGGCAAACGCATTGGCGCCTTCTTCCACGCGGACGATCGTGCCCGTATAGGATAAATTGACGCCGCGCTCGCGCAAACGTTCCACAAGTGCTGCAACTTCTTCTTTTTCAAAATACGTGACGACGGCATCTGCCATCTTATCGCCGATTTCATGGATGGCAATCAATTCTTCCAAGTTTGCCTGCATCAACTGATCCATCGAGCCGAAATGCTCCGACAAGATGCGCGCCCCCCGTTCACCGACGTGGCGGATGCCAAGGCCGAACAACAAGCGCTCCATTGAATTGCTCTTGGAGGCTTCTATGGCCTCGATCAGGTTGGTGGCGGATTTATCGCCCATGCGCTCGAGTTCCATCAATTGCTCTTTCGTCAAAGCGTAAAGATCCGAAATGTCCTGGATCAGCCCTTCCCGATATAATTGCTCAATCACTTTCTCGCCAAGCCCGTCAATATTCATGGCATTGCGCGAAACGAAATGGATCATGCCTTCGACGATTTGCGCAGGGCATTTCGGGTTGACGCAGCGCAGCGCCACTTCCCCTTCAATGCGGACGAGTTCACTGCCACATGCCGGGCATTCGGTCGGCATTTCAAACGGCTGTTCGTCGCCGGAGCGCATTTCGATTAGCGCCTTGACGACTTCTGGAATGATATCGCCCGCTTTTCGAATGATGACTTTATCGTTAATGCGGATATCGCGCTCGCGAATCAAGTCTTCATTATGAAGCGATGCGCGCTGGACTGTAGTGCCCGCAACTGAGACGGGCTCCAGAATGGCTGTCGGCGTGACGACGCCGGTCCGGCCAATGCTCAGCTCGATATCGCGCACTTTCGTCATCACTTCTTCTGCCGGGAATTTATAGGCGGTTGCCCATTTCGGGCTTTTCGCCGTGAATCCGAGATCCTGCTGATGCAAGAAGCGATTGACTTTAATGACGATGCCGTCAATTTCGTAGCTCAACTGGCTGCGTTCGTTCGTCCATTGTTCAATGTATGCCAGCACGTCTTCTACCGAACGGCAAACTTTCCGTTCGCCATTCGTTTTAAAGCCGAGATTCGTCAAATATTGAAGCGACTCGTCATGGTCATTCAAGCCGTATGTTTCCCCATCGCCGCCGATGCCATAGATGAAGACATCCAAATTGCGCTTGGCTGCAATTTTCGAATCCAATTGGCGCAAAGAACCGGCTGCGGCATTCCGCGGATTGGCGAATAACTCCTCTCCGCGTTCTACGCGTTGTTCATTGAGCGCGTGGAATGATTTTTTCGGCATAAACACTTCACCGCGCACTTCGATCGATACCGGCTCTTTTAATTTAAGCGGAATCGAGCGGACTGTACGGAGGTTGACCGTAATGTCTTCCCCGACACGGCCGTCGCCGCGCGTCAAGCCGCGCACGAATTTGCCGTTTTCGTAATGAAGCGAAACGGCCAGGCCGTCAATTTTCAGTTCACACACATATTCCACCGAGTCTCCGGCACCCCCGCGCACACGTTTATCGAAATCACGCAAATCTTCTTCATTGAAGACGTTCGATAAACTGAGCATCGGCCGCTCGTGGCGGACTTTCTCGAAATTCGACAAGGGCGTACCGCCGACTCGCTGCGTTGGGGAGTCCGGGAAAATCAAGTCGGGATATAAATTTTCCAGTTCGATCAATTCATTGAGCAATTGATCGTACACGGCATCCGGCACGCTTGGCTTATCGAGCACATAATAGGCGTGCCCGTAGTTGCGGAGCAATTCATTCAATTCGGTTACACGTTCTTCAGCTTTGATGCGGTCCATTCGGGTTCCTCCAGATCATTCTTTTTCGATCGGCGCAAATTTTGCGAGCAGGCGTTTGATGCCTGTCGGGCTTGGGAAGGCGATATCGAGTTCCGTTTGTTCACCGTTGCCTTTGACATTGACGACAGTGCCCACGCCCCATTTTTTATGCTTCGCGCGGTCGCCTGTTTTCCAGCCCAGCCGGTCGCCGCCGGATGCTTGGTAGGAAGGTTTCATGACCGCTTTTCGTTTCGGCGCCTGCTTATAGCTCGTCGCTGCGCCTGCACGATGGTTGGCAATGGTTTGTTCGATCAGCTCTTCCGAAATTTCGGAAATGAAGCGCGACGGCATATTGAAATTGCTCTTGCCGAAAATCGTCCGTGACGAAGCATGCGTCAAATACAGCCGTTGTTCAGCGCGCGTGATGCCGACATACGCCAAGCGCCGTTCTTCTTCCAATTCTTCCTCGTCATTGTTCGAACGCGAATGCGGAAAGACGTTTTCTTCCAGCCCCGCGATGAACACGACCGGGAATTCCAGGCCTTTCGCTGCGTGCATCGTCATGAGGATGATCGGGCCATCGCCTTGTTCTTCTTCCTCATCCAATGAATCGATATCTGCAATCAAAGCCAAATCGGTCAGGAACGCCACCAATGACTTATCATCGCTTTGTTTTTCGAACGCTTGCGTCACCGTCAGGAATTCATCCAGGTTTTCGAGGCGGCTTTCGCCTTCAATGGTCTTGTCGTTTTGGAGCATTTGGCGATAGCCGGATTTCTTCAGCACTTCTTCCACCAATTCCGTCACTGATAAAAATTCCTGCATTTCGGTGAATCCGGCGATCATCGCCCGGAATTCAAGAGCGGTCTGTGCGGTTTTCGCCGTCAAGCCCATGAAATCCGCTTCCTGCAAGGAATCCATGATGGTGCGGTCCTGCTCGATGGCAAAGCGCGCCATTTTCTCAAATGAAGTTGCGCCGATGCCCCGCTTCGGTTCATTGATGATGCGCGCGAGCGATAGATCATCTTCGTTATTGGCAATCAAGCGCAAATACGCGAGCAAGTCCTTGATTTCCTTGCGGTCATAGAATTTCGTGCCGCCGACGATCGTATAACTCATATTCGATTTGACGAACATTTCCTCTAAAATACGCGATTGGGCATTGGTCCGGTAAAGAATAGCGAAATCAGAGGTTTTGTATCCTTCTTCCTGCATGAGGTTTTGGATGGTCTGGACGATGTACTGGGCTTCCTGGCGCTCATCGCCCGCTTTATGGAGCGTGATCGCCGGCCCTTCGTCATTATCGGTGCGCAATTCTTTCGGATAGCGGCTCGTATTTTTCTGTATGACGTCATTTGCTGCCTGCAAAATGCGTTTGGTCGAACGGTAATTCTGTTCGAGCATGATCACTTTGGCGTCCGGATAATCCTTTTCGAACGACAGGATATTGGTGATATCCGCCCCGCGCCAGCGGTAAATCGACTGGTCGGAATCGCCGACAACGCAAATATTCTTGAATTTCTTCGCCATTAATTGCACCAGTTGATACTGGGCGTTGTTCGTATCCTGGTATTCATCGACATGGATATAGTGGAATTTATCCTGATAATATTCCAGCACATCCGGCACCGTTTCAAAGAGCCTCAATGTCATCATGATCAAATCGTCGAAATCGAGCGACTGGTTTTTCTGAAGGCGCTTCTGGTAGCCCGTGAACACTTCCGCCACCGTTTTTTCATACGGGTTGAATTGATTGGCGTTCGCTGCGAAGGTTTCTGCATCGATGCATTCGTTTTTCGACGACGAAATGGCGTTCAGCATCGTCCGCGGCTCGTATTTTTTCGGGTCCAGGTTTTGCTGCTTCAAGACGTTTTTGATGACCGTCAATTGGTCGGTCGTATCCAGAATCGAGAAGCTTTTCGAAAAGCCCAAGCGGTCGATGTTGCGGCGCAGGATGCGCACGCACATCGAGTGGAATGTCGACACCCACATGCGGTCGCCTGTTCCGTGGCCAAGCAGCCCATCGATCCGGTTGCGCATTTCGCGCGCGGCTTTATTGGTGAACGTGATCGCCAGGATATTGGACGGGTAGACTTGTTTTTCCAGCACCAAATATGCGATGCGATGTGTCAGCACACGCGTTTTCCCGGATCCCGCACCGGCCATGATCAATAGCGGGCCTTCTGTTGTTTTGACTGCTTCTTCCTGCTCAGGGTTCATCCCCCGCAACAGATTTTTTGTGATTAATTCCATTGTGCACCACCTCGAACGTTTGTTCCTATTATTATAACGATTGCTCAGCCGTTTCCGCAACTGCCTTGACGGTCGCAAGCGCTTTGTTTATATCTTCGTATATGATATTGCCGACAACGACCGTGTCGCTGATGGCCGCCATTTCCTTGGCGCGCTCCGCTGAATCGATGCCGCCGCCGTAAAATAGCCGTGTATCAGACAGCACCGACGCGGTTTTTTTGACAAGTTCGGGATCGCCGAACATGCCGCTGTATTCCAGATAAAAGACCGGCAGCCGGAAAAAATGCTCCGCCATGCGCGCATACCCGAGCACATCCTCTTCAGTCAAGGATGCATCCGCCCCGGTCAAGCTTGCCGCTTTGCAGTCCGGATTCAAAATGCAATAGCCTTCCGGCACGATCTCTGTCCAGTCCATGATCTCTCCGTATTCACGGATCGCCTCGTGGTGGAGCCCTTTGATCCATTTCGGGTCGCTGCTGTTGAGCACCGTCGGAATGAAATAATAATCGAAGCCCGGCGTCACCGATTCGACCGTCGACACTTCCAGCGCAACCGGCACCGAGTAGCGCCGCACACGGGCCATCAATTCTAAGACATTGTCGAGTGTGACATCATCACTTCCGCCAATCAAGATGGCATCAGTCCCGGATTCGCAAATTCGGTCCAAATGTCCAGCTGAAATCTCTTTTGCAGGGTCTAACTTAAAGACGTGCCGCCATGTTTGAAAGTCCACATGTATTCTCCTAACTGTACTTTTGTTTTCATCTTTCCATTATAACAAAAGATCAGCCAACACTCTGTTCCGACCCATCCGTAAATAGGTGGCAATGGCGCAAAAAAACCGACCAGCGCCATTCGCTGGTCAGTCTTTTGTAAGCTCTGCAGTTTTTTCTTCCGGATACAGCACATCGAGCATTTCTTCGTAAGCATCGTTGCCATAATTCAAACAGCGGCGCACACGGGAAATCGTCGCTGTGCTCGCACCCGTTTCATTTTTGATTTTTTCATACGTTTTTTTCAAGCGCAGCATATGCGCCACTTCAAAGCGTTGCGACAGCGACTGTATCTCACTGATCGTGCACAAATCATCAAAAAATCGATAGGCTTGTTCTTTGTTTTCCAATGCCAGCACCGCTTCGATCAATTGATCGGTCTGCGGACCTCTGATCTTATCAACCTGCATGCACATTCAACGTCCTTTCATTACTCTTCGATTTATCCGGCTTCAACGGTCCAATGAATTTGCTCTTTATGGGCTATACTGAACCGCCTGGCCGATTCCCGGAGTCTCCGGTATTATATGGACCCAGGTCTTGCCTTGCGTCAATTCGGCTTTCCCATTTTCCCCGACTGGCACAAGCATGCCATTTTCCTCGCGCCACGTAATGTCCTGTACGCGTCCTTCACGAAACAATAATGCCCGCCCGCCGGATGTCAGATCGATTTCCTGCCGTCCTTTTGCATCGATCGTCTCGTGAGCTGTTTCAATGATCAGTACATTGGAGACTTCGATCCGCTGCAAGGTTTCTTTATCTGCAGTTGCGGTTCCGCCCGATGACCGGCCGTAAAGCTGCGACTCAGCATCGTAAGTATAGGTGCTCGCAAAAAGCGGGTCTCCGCCGTAGGTTACTTCTATAGAAGCAGCTTGTTCCCCTAGTTTATCATTACTGCCCGGTGCAGAGAAAGTATAAGGTGCTTTCATGCTGTAATTGGATGAAGCGTCTGTCATTTCCATCGCTAACTGGACATTTTCATAGGTAATATAGGAATTATGAGGCGCAACCCGGTCCAGGGAACGTTTGAACAAAGTCCCGTCATATTGCATGCCGTTGACATGGTCGACAACTCCCGAATCAAGCAGTTGCTTTGCTTCCGGGCTATAGCCGTGCGCGACGAAAAATGCGTCATACGCATCGGCCAGTTCAACAAAATAATCCCGCGCACTCCGTACTGGCCCGATGTTAACCGGGAACTCGCTTTGATAAAGCACCAGGAACCGCGTGATATTATATTCAGCAATTAGTTCAAAGACGATGTCGGCCTCAACCAACCCTGTTTGTGGACGGGCGGCCGGATGATTGTTGATGACTGCCATCACAGCACGCCTGTCGTATGGGCCATCGCCTTGAAGTCCGGTGAATGGAGCAGTGGTAAGCACTTCTACAGGTGTTTCAGGAGCTTGTGGAGTTTCCGGCATTTCTTCTGGGTCTGCAGAACGTTCACTTCCCATCAGCCAATAAATCAGCAAAGCTGTGGCAAGCAGTAAAAAAACTAACAGCACCCATTTTTTCATACTTGCCACCTCATCTCATGAATGCAGGGAATAAAATCTTTTTATTCATCACGTCATAAATTCCTTTTTGGGTGATACGCACATATGGTAAATGTGTCGCCATCAGGAATAACAATGTATAGACGGCATCGCCATGTTCATAACCGCGTTGTTTCAAAGCACCTTTCAATGCCGTCTCCTGTTCCATCAACGGTTCCATCGGGGAATCCGACATGATACCGCCGATAGGTAAAGGCAATTCACTAACAATCTCTCCATCTTCCATCAAGACGATGCCGCCTTTGAGCTGTTTGACTCTTTCAAAGGCTTTCCACATGTCCTTGCGGCTTTTGCCGATCAGCACGATATCTCCAGTGTTCGTATACGAAGAAGCAAACCCTTCAACTCCCGGTGCAAACCCTTTGATCAACGTGTTTACACGCCATTTTCCGTTCCGGTCGATGAGCATCAGGAAGCTTTCGCCATGTTCTTTCGATAAACGTTCAACGTTTGTGTCGACACTCACCGAATATGGCTTGGTGATGACATCATTGATCATCTCCACACCGAAAGGCATTGAAAACTGGAAGTCATCATCGGTCAAGTCGAAATCCAGATCCAACTCCGGCAGCACCGACCAATCCACGTCATCGAGCGAACGCACTTTCTTGCCGTCACGCTTGAGCCAGACCCCTTTTGAAATCACGCCGCTCGGCACTGGATTGTCGATCGAGTCGAGAATATTCAAGCTCGCATAGCGGCCTGTCGCAATCAACCCGTGTAGGCTTGTCAGATTGTAATAGCGCGCCACGTTATAGGAAGCCATCATATAGGCATCAATCGGCGGAACGCCCGAATCAAGCGCTATCCGGATACACAAATCCATGACGCCATCTTTATGGAATGCCGGCGTTGAACCGTCTGTAGTCATCATCAATTTATCGAAGACATTCAAGTCCCGCTCGACGATACCTGTCAGCAATTCCGGCAAATCCGGGCGAATCGACGAATGGCGAAGCGTCACGCCATAGCCGTGGAGCAGGCGCATTTCAACTTCGTCGACCGTCATCGCTTCATGATCCCCGTCCGCTCCGAGCAATTTCATGCGCGCCAAGGTTTTTTCCGAAGCCCCAGGGAAATGGCCTTCGATTTTCTTCAAACTGATTTTCGCTTTTTGTATCCAATAAAGCATTTGATCATCGCCTGCCATCAGCTTCGGCCAGCCGGTCAATTCTCCTCCGAGTATCACGTCCGGCCGCTCCAGCCACTCCCCAACCGATTTTGACGTGAACTTCTGATCTTCCTCAAGCAATTCCGTTTGGGAATCAAATCGCGTCCACCAATAAAACGTAAACGGCAACTCTGCAAGCCGGTCAAGCAATGTAAACGCTTTCTCGTTTTCCAACGCTAAAAACAATGGCAAGTTGTCGGAGATGAAGCTTGTTGTTCCGCCCTGCGCGGCAAAATCTGCAAAACGCTGAGGATTATAAAGCTGATAAGGATGGACATGCGGTTCCATATAGCCGGGTACAATGAATTTTCCACTGACATCGACGACCTCTGTTGAATCATCGATTTTCGGCATTTCCTTGCCAGCGTAAACGATTCGATCATCATTTATCCAAATATTACCATTCATCCATTTTTTGAATATCCCGTGCAGATAAGTCGCATTCGTCAGCACGAGATCCGGAGACAATTCTTTCGATACAATCTTCAATTGTTTCCGTATTTCTGTATTTTTCCATAAAGGGTTTACCATCCGAAGGCACCTGCTCTCTTCACAATATCTATACATCGTATACTAGCATAATTATGCATATTTTTACAGAGAAGGACGTGAAAATGCTTCTCTCTTCCATCTCATTAGACATAAAAAATCCACGCCTGAACGACGTGGATTTCCGTTTATTTATTGACAGGATCGCTGAAAGGCTTCAGGATATCCTGCTGATCTTGCTCTTTTCTAGTCAGCACATCAGAGACGGGATCGTAGGATTCGCCGTAGAAATGCTCATCCTTATACGTATGAATATCTTCATACATCTTCTTCATCGCTTCAAAGATTTCTTCCTCGGTTTCGTTATTCGGCGCCCAGTAAAGAATCTCCATGTAGTTTTCTTCTCCTGTCGCCAGCGAACGGCGGCAATAACCGATAGATGAAGCATGTTCGAATCCTTCGCGTGCATAGAAGCGCAGACGCTTTTCTGAATCCGAATCTTCATAGTCGACCGGTTCGACTTCCAAGATGATAGGCTTGTTCTTATCCTTGAGCATTTGCAAAGTTTTCTTGCCGATGCCCATGCCGCGTGATTCTTTCGATACGAAAAGATAGTCGACGAATGAGAAGCTCGGGAATTCCGCATACATCAATACGTGATACGGGCCCTCGTCTTTGTAGTAGACACTGCCTTTTTCCTTTAGCAGCGTATCCATATGTTCTTTCGATTTCATTTCCTCCACTGGGAAATATTGATTCAGTTTTTCATACCAGTTCATCATTTCTGCTCCTTCCGAGTTTGAATGCCCTGCTGGTTTTGTTGGTTCCGGGGTAATGATGGGTAAAAATTGGAGTTTAATAAAAGAGGTAAAAGTGGGCTTTTGAAAATCCTCTGCAGCACGGTGCCGCATAAATAAAATGACACAGTTCCGTGATGAAATTGTGCCATTCTATTATAACAGTTATTTACTTATATTGCACGCCACCCGATATCCTGGCGGTAAAAGAAACCGGTCCACTCCATTTTCCCGAGTGCTTGATATACGGTTTGCTGGGCATCTTCCAATGTCTCTCCGCGGCCTGCGACAAGCAAGACCCGGCCGCCATTTGCGGTGAACCGGCCATCAGACCGCTTCGTACCGGCATGGGTGACGGTTACATCCTGCAATTCACCAAACTCCGGCAAGACGGCCCCTTTTTCCACAGTTCCCGGATAGCCATCTGCTGCAATGACGACACCGAGCATAGGGCGAGCATCCCATTCAAGCTCCATTTCTCCGCCACTCAAGATGGCCGAAATAAACGCGCCAAGGTCGGTTTTCAGGCGCGGCAAGACCACTTGCGTTTCCGGGTCCCCGAAACGCGCATTGAATTCGATGACTTTCGGGCCACTGGCCGTCAAGATGATGCCAGCGTATAAAATGCCATTGAACGGAGTGCCTTCGCTGTTCATCGCCTCCACTGTCGGACGGACAATTTTTGCGAAAGTCTCATCTACGATTGCCTGTGAAATCTGCGGCACCGGCGAGTATGCACCCATGCCGCCCGTATTCGGCCCCTTATCGCCGTCAAACGCGCGCTTATGGTCTTGCGAGATGACCATCGGGTAGATCTTGCCATCCTGGACGAATGACATAAAGGAAAATTCCTCGCCGTCCAAGAATTCCTCGATAACGACGGTCGATCCCGATGTACCGAATTTCTGGCCGTCCAGCATATCCTTTACGGCATCGATCGCTTCCTGTTCACTTTGTGCGACGACGACGCCTTTGCCGGCTGCGAGCCCGTCCGCCTTGATAACGATCGGCGCGCCTTGCTGCTTGATGTAATTTATAGCTTGCTCAGTATCTGAAAAACTTTCATAAGCTGCGGTCGGGATCGCGTATTTCTTCATCAATTCCTTGGCGAACGCTTTGCTGCCTTCGATGCGCGCTGCCGCTTTGTTGGGCCCGAAGATCTTCAATCCGCGCGCTTCAAAGAAGTCGACGATGCCTTCAGAAAGCGGCTGTTCCGGCCCGACGAATGTAAAGGCGATATCATTGTCCTTGGCGAACGCTGCCAAAGCTTCGAAATCCGTCTCGTTGATGTCAACGAGTTGTGCGTCCTGTTCCATGCCGTCATTGCCAGGCGCCACATAAACTTTCGCGACCGATGGCGAGATGGCGAATTGATGGGCAAGCGCGTGTTCGCGCCCGCCTTTACCGATGACCAATACGTTCATAGCCGTGCACCTCCGATTAATGTTTGAAATGGCGGACGCCCGTGAAGACCATCGCGATGCCGTGCGCGTTCGCCGCATCGATCGACTCCTGGTCTTTTTTCGAACCGCCCGGCTGGATGATCGCTTTGATTCCGGCTTTCGCTGCTGCTTCCACCGTATCGGACATCGGGAAAAAGGCGTCCGATGCCATCGCTGCGCCTTGCGCTTTGTCAGCTGCTTGTTCGAGTGCAATGGCGGCTGCCCCAACGCGGTTCATTTGCCCTGCACCAACGCCTAAAGTCATCGACTCGTCGCACACGACAATCGCATTCGATTTAACATGTTTCACAACGCTCCAGCCAAGCTTCAAGGCTTCGAGTTCTTGTTCTGTCGGCTGTCTTTCCGTCACGACACGGATATCTGCATCCCCGTAGCCGAATGTATCCGGCTCCTGGACGAGCAAGCCGCCTTCGACTGTCACCGTATTCCATTTGTCGCGGCGTTTCGTTTCAAACGGCACCGTCAACAAACGGATGTTTTTCTTTTTGCCGAGTTCTGCAAGTGCATCTTCCGTGAACGATGGCGCGATGACGATTTCCAGGAAAATCTGCGACAATTGCTGTGCTGTCTCGAGGTCGACTTCACGGTTCAAGGCGACGATGCCCCCGAAGATGGAAGTCGAATCCGCTTCATACGCTTTCTTGAATGATTCGGAAAGAGTAGCACCGGTCCCGACGCCGCACGGGTTCATATGCTTCACTGCGACGCTTGCCGGCATCGTGAATTCCTTGATGATCTGCAGCGCAGCATTGGCGTCTTGGATATTGTTATAGGAAAGCTCTTTGCCGTGCAATTGCGTGGCATGTGCAATTGAGAAATCCGAACCGAGCGCGCTCTTATAGAATGCTGCTTTTTGGTGCGGATTTTCCCCGTAGCGCAGCGCTTGGGACAATTCATATGTAAGGGTCAATTGTTCCGGATACTGTTCATCCGTCAATTCCGTTAAGTAGTTGGAAATATAGGCATCATACGCCGCGGTATGGCGGAATACTTTCGCTGCGAGTTTCCGGCGCAGCCCGGGGCTTGTTGTTGGCTGCTCGCGCAGTTCTGCAAGCACCGCTTCGTAATCACCGGAATCGACGATAACCGTCACGTAAGCATGGTTTTTCGCCGCCGAACGCAGCATCGTCGGGCCGCCGATATCGATGTTTTCAATCGCATCATCAACTGTCACATCCGGCTTTGAAATCGTTTCGCGGAATGGGTACAAATTGACGCAGACAAACTCAATCGGTGCGATGCCGTTATCGTTCATTTGCTGCTGGTGTTCGCTATCGTCGTGTTTCGCGAGCAACCCGCCATGGATCAGCGGATGCAATGTTTTCACGCGTCCTCCGAGGATTTCAGGGAATCCGGTCACTTCGTCGACTGCCGTCGTCGGAACGCCATTGTCTTCCAAATGCTTGCGCGTGCCGCCTGTCGACAAGATTTCCACGTCCATCTTCACTAATTCACGGGCAAACTCCAAAATGCCGGATTTGTCCGATACGCTCATCAATGCTCTTCTTTTCATTCATGGACCTCCTAGACCGGCTGTTGCCGGCTGAATAATTGCTGCAAACTCTCAGGGTATAATTGGTGCTCGATTTCATGGATCTTGCGTTCTACTGTCTCACGGTCCGCGCCGTCTACAGGAAACGAGCGCTGTGCGATGATCGCTCCCGTGTCCATGCCTTCGTCGACAAAATGCACGGTGACTCCAGCCTCTTCCGCTCCGGCTTCCAGCGTCTGGCCGATTGCATCTTTTCCGGGAAACGCCGGCAGTACCGATGGGTGGATATTGACGATGCGGTTTTCATAAGCCCCGAGCAAAACCGGCCCGATCAAACGCATAAACCCCGCCAGCACGAGCCACTCGACACCCGATTTATCTAACTTTTCCATCAGCATCGATTCATATGCTTGTTTGGACGCATAATCACGCGGTGTAAACGAAAATGCCGGCACTCCTGCCTGCTTCGCCCGTTCCAAAACAAACGCGGACGGCTTATCCGCCACGACCAAACCGATGTCCGCATCGAGCCTTCCGTCTTGAGTTGCTTCGTAAAGCGCTTGAAAATTAGAGCCGTTTCCAGAAGCGAAAACGGCCATTTTTGTTCTATTTTTCATTTAAAGTCCCGTCCTGACTGCCTTGGAACTGGACACCTTCCAATTGCGTCACACGGCCGATCACATACGCCAGGTCGCCATTTGCTTCAGCCGCCTGGATCGCTTTTTGTGCATCCGCTTCAGAAACGGCCACTGCAAATCCGATGCCCATATTGAACACTGAATAGAGATCCCGGTCTGCCAGTTCGCCTTTTGCTTTCAATAGGTCGAACACCGGAAGCACCGGCCAAGAGCCAAGCTCGATCTCCACACCAAGTCCCTCAGGCATCATGCGCGGCAAGTTTTCGATAAATCCGCCGCCCGTGATATGCGCCATGCCGTGGACGTCCGCTTGTTTGCGGATCGACTGCACCGTCTTGGCATAGATTTTCGTCGGCTCGAGCAGCAAGGTTTCAAGTGTGCCGAGCTCTTCAAAGCCCGCCACTTTCTCATCCAATGAGCCTTCCTGGTCGCCGAGTAAAATATGGCGGACGAGTGAATAGCCATTCGAGTGGATGCCGCTTGAAGCAAGCCCGACCAAGACATCTCCCGCTTGGATGCGCTCTCCTGTCACGATATTCGCTTTTTCAGCAGCACCGACCGCAAAGCCGGCGATGTCGTATTCATTCTCATCGTAAAGCCCTGGCATTTCAGCCGTTTCTCCGCCGATCAACGCCGCTCCGGCATCTACGCAGCCATCCGCAACGCCTTTGACGATTTGTTCGATCTTTTCGGGAACCGCTTTGCCGCAAGCAATATAATCGAGGAAAAACAAAGGTTCCGCGCCTTGTGCAACGATGTCGTTGACGCACATGGCAACACAATCGACACCGATCGTATCGTGCTTATCCGCCATGAAGGCAAGCTTCAGCTTCGTCCCGACACCATCTGTCCCGGATACGAGAACCGGTTGTTTCAAATTCAGCTCGGACAAATCGAACATGCCGCCGAACCCGCCGAATGCACCCAGCATTCCTGTACGTGCGGTGCGTTCGACATGGGATTTCATCCGCTTGACGGCCTCGTAGCCCGCTTCGATATTGACGCCTGCTTTTTCATACGCTTTAGACACTTCGGTTCCCCCTATTTCACTTTTTCTTTTTCATGCGGCAATACGGTATCCGGATAGATATTTGTTGGATAGTCGCCTGTGAAACACGCCAAGCAATGGCCGCATTTCGATCCTGGATCGGTACGCCCGATGTTTTGGACCATGCCATCGACCGACAAAAACGTCAGCGAATCCGCACCGATGATTTCACGCATTTCTTCTACTGTATTGTTCGCAGCGATCAATTCGCCGGATGTGCTGATATCGATGCCGTAAAAACAAGGGTTCTTAATCGGCGGTGAACTGATGACGACATGAACTTCCGTAGCGCCCGCTTCTTTTAATAATGCGACGATGCGGCGGGAAGTTGTACCGCGGACAATCGAGTCATCGACCATGACGACACGTTTGCCTTTAACGACTTGGCGTACTGGCGACAACTTCATCTTGACACCACGCTCACGCATTTCCTGTGAAGGCTGGATAAAAGTCCGGCCAACATAACGATTTTTGATGAGGCCGAGTTCATAAGGAATCCCGCTTTGCTCAGAAAAACCGATCGCTGCGGAAATACTGGAATCCGGCACACCCGTGACGACGTCCGCGTCGATATGGACTTCCTTTGCTAATTGCTTGCCGAGCCGTTTTCTTGCCGAGTGGATATTGATACCATCGATATCGGAATCCGGGCGGGAGAAATAAACATACTCCATCGTACAGATCGAGCGCTCTTCCGGATAGGCAAACCGCTCCTTGCGCATGCCATCATCGTTAACAATCAAAAACTCACCTGGTTCGACGGAATGTACAAGTTCTGCCCCGACGATATCAAATGCACAAGTTTCAGAAGCGACAACCCAAGCATCCCCCATTTTTCCGACGGATAAGGGACGCAAGCCGTTCGGGTCGAGCGCCACAAACATGGCCTCTTCCGTCAAAACCAAGCATGCAAATGCGCCTTTTAATAACGACAATGCATTTTTAGCTTTTTCTTCGAAGCTTTCATAGCCGCTGCGCTTGATTAAGTGAGCGAGCACTTCCGTATCGGATGTCGTTTGGAAAATGCTGCCTTGGCGCTCCAAATGACCTTTTAATTGCGTCGCGTTGACCAAATTTCCGTTATGTGAAATCGCCAGGCTGCCAGTTGTAGAATTAAACAATAGCGGCTGGACATTTTCAATGCCGCTGCCACCAGCTGTTGCATAACGGACATGGCCAATTGCGGCTTTCCCTGTTATCTTTTCCAATTTCTCCGGAGTAAAAACTTCACTGACCATGCCTTCGCCTTTAAGTGCACGAAGAGCCTCTCCATCAGTCGAAACGATTCCTGCGCCTTCTTGGCCGCGGTGCTGCAAAGCATGAAGACCATAATACGTGAGTTGCGCTGCGTTAGTGTGGCCCCAAATGCCAAAAATCCCGCATTCTTCGTTTAAGCCTCTGATTTCAGCAAGCATGGTATAGCCCCTTTCCAGGCGGAGCGGAGCGTTTCGACCGATTCATCGATCCAGACGGCTCCGTCTTCCCCTTTGACGATCATCTGATCACCCGTGACTTCACCGATTTTCCGTGCATCTATAACTGTTTTTTCGAATGCTTCCGCGTGCTCAGGTGATACCGTCAGCAAGAAGCGCGATTGTGTTTCGCTGAATAAGGCCGTAGTTTTTGAGCCGGCAAGGCTTACGTCCACGCCAAGCCCGTTGCCGAAAGTCTTCTCAGCCAAAGCAACAGCGACGCCGCCTTCCGCTACGTCGTGAGCCGACTGAACTAAACCTTGCTGAATGGCAGAAAGGATAGCGGATTGGCGTTGTGCTTCGACGTCCAAATCGATGGACGGCGCTTTACCGAAAATACGGCCTTCCACCATTTTCTGCAATTCACTGCCGCCGAATTCCGTCATGCTGCCGCCGACAAGATAGACGAAATCGCCTTGCTTTTTCGCGTCTTGCGTCGTCACATGTTTCAAATCTTCGACTAGCCCGACAAGCCCGATCGTCGGCGTCGGGTAAATCGCTGTGCCGTTCGTTTCGTTGTATAAAGAAACGTTTCCGCCGATGACAGGTGCGTTCAATTGAAGGCAAGCAGCGGACATGCCATCTGCCGCTTTTTCCAACTGCCAGAAAATCTCCGGCTTTTCCGGGTTGCCGAAGTTCAGGCAATCGGTGATTGCAAGCGGGCGCCCGCCTGAGACGACGACGTTCCGCGCCGCTTCTGCGACAGCGATCTTGCCGCCTGTTTCCGGATCCAAGTAGATATAGCGTGAGTTGCAATCCGTCGTCATCGCAAGCCCTTTGTTCGTACCGCGCACGCGGATGACCGCTGCATCGGATCCAGGTGATACGACCGTGCTTGTACGCACTTGATGATCATATTGGTTATAGACCCATTCTTTTGAAGCGATGGTTGGCTGTTGCAACAGCGCCAAAAGTGTTGCCTGATGGTCTTCCACTTTTGGTTCTTCATTCGGCAAGGCCTGGAATTCACGGTAATACTCCGGCACGCTCGATTTTTGGTGATAAACCGGCGCATCTTCTGCTAGTGCATCGACTGGCACTTCCGCAACGATTTCGCCTTTATGCTTCAAGCGCAATGTGGAATCGTCCGTTACCCGGCCGACTGTCACAGCATCAAGACCGTATTTTTCGAACAACTCGACGATCTCCGGTTCGCGCCCTTGTTTGACAACGATGAGCATACGTTCCTGCGATTCCGACAGCATCATTTCGTAAGCGGTCATGCCCGTTTCGCGCTGCGGCACGTGATCCAAATCCATCTCGATGCCAGATCCGGCTTTTGACGCCATTTCCGCTGAAGATGAAGTGAGTCCTGCAGCACCCATATCCTGGATACCGATGAGTGCATCGGATTTCACCAGTTCAAGGCACGCTTCCAAAAGTAATTTCTCCATGAACGAATCGCCCACTTGTACCGCTGGACGATTCTCGTCAGACGCATCGGTTAATTCCTCAGACGCAAAAGTTGCGCCGTGGATGCCGTCACGGCCGGTTTTCGCACCGACGTACATAACTGGGTTACCCGTTCCTTTGGCGACGCCTTTTTGGATGTCCTTATGGTCGATCAAGCCGACACACATCGCATTGACAAGCGGGTTGCCGTCGTACGATGCATCGAATTGCACTTCGCCCCCTACTGTCGGGATGCCGATGCAATTGCCGTAGCCCGCGATGCCTGCTACCACTTCTTCGAACAAGTATTTCACACGCGGTGTTTCCAGTTCACCGAAACGCAAGGAATTCAACAATGCGACGGGACGAGCGCCCATCGAGAAAACGTCACGAATGATGCCGCCGACACCTGTTGCCGCTCCTTGGTAAGGCTCGATTGCGGAAGGGTGGTTATGCGACTCCATTTTGAATACCGCTGCCTGGCCGTCTCCGATATCGACGATGCCCGCGCCTTCTCCCGGCCCTTGCAAAACGTGTTCGCCTGAAGTCGGGAATTTCGATAAAACCGGTTTGGAGTTTTTATAGGAACAATGTTCAGACCACATAACAGAGAACAAACCTGTCTCGGTGTAATTCGGCGTTCTGCCAAGGATATCTTCGACCATTTTGAATTCAGCATCCGATAAACCCATTTGCTTATAAAGCTGCTGCTCTTTAATCTGCTGTGTGTTCGGCTCAAGCGTGACTGACATGTGATTCCCTCCACTGTTTAACGATTGATCTGAATAATGGCAAACCGTCCGTTCCGCCGATCAAGTCGGAAACGGCGCGTTCCGGATGTGGCATCATGCCGAGCACGTTTCCGCGCTCATTAATGATCCCTGCCACATTGTTGCGGCTGCCGTTAAAGTCTTCTGCATATGTGAAAACGATTTGGTTATTGTCTTTCAAATGCTGATACGTAGCATCGTCGCAATAATAATTGCCTTCCCCGTGAGCGACCGGGATGCGGATTTCTTCGCCTTCTTTGTATTCATTCGTGAACAAAGTATGGGCGTTCTCTACTTTCAAGCTGACTGTGCGGCAAGTGAACTTCAAGTCTTTATTGCGCATCAGCATGCCAGGAAGCAATCCGGCTTCTGTCAGGATCTGGAATCCGTTGCAGATACCGAGAACCGGTTTGCCGGCCTCCGCTGCTTTGCGTACTTCGTCCATGACACCCGAAAAACGGGCAATCGCTCCTGCGCGCAAATAATCCCCGTATGAGAAACCTCCTGGAAGCAAAATTCCGTCATAACCGCTTAAGTCATGCGTATCATGCCAGACATATTCCGCTTCTTCTCCGAGTTCATCCTTGATGGCGTGATACATGTCCAAGTCACAATTCGACCCTGGGAAAACAATCACTGCGAATTTCATTGCGAGACAACCTCCTCGATTTCGTACCTGTAATCTTCAATCACCGTATTCGCAAGCAGCCGGTTGCACAATTCATCGACCAAAGCATCGACATCACGTTCACTGTCCCCAATGACCAGCTCCAGATATTTGCCGATCCGGACATCCTGGACCTCGTCATAGCCCATCTTATGGAGCGATCCCATCACAGCAGATCCTTGTGGGTCGAGTACACTTTCACGCAATGTCACATACACTTTTACTTTTTTCATCAGTTTTGTCCTCCCAGTCGAGATAAAATGAGTTCATAAGCATCCGTCAAATTGCCGAGGTTCCGGCGAAATACGTCTTTATCGAGTTTCTGTTTCGTTTCCTTATCCCATAGGCGGCACGTATCGGGTGAGATTTCATCCGCCAACAGGATTTCACCGTTTTCATCACGGCCAAATTCAATCTTGAAATCGACCAAATCGACACCGATTTCCTGGAAAAAGCCGATCAATACATCATTGATCTTCCGCGCTTTGTCTTTTAAGACCGCCACTTCCTGCTCTGTCGCAAGTTCAAGCATGGCAACATGATCATCCGTAATCAACGGATCGCCCAGCTCATCGTCTTTCAAGTAAAACTCGACGACTGGCTTTGCGATCTCTTTGCCTTCATCGAGCCCGAGGCGTTTCGCCATGCTGCCGGCGACGATATTGCGGACCACGACTTCGATAGGTACGATGCTCACTTCGCGCACCAATTGCTCGCTATCGGACAACTGCTTCACAAAATGGGAAGCAATGCCGTTTGCTTTCAATTTCTCAAACAGCAAAGAGGTGATTTGATTGTTCAAGCGCCCTTTGCCTGAAATCTCTTCTTTCTTCTCTCCGTTGAACGCAGTGGCGGAATCTTTGTACTCCACCCAAAGAATGCCTTGCTCGTCCGTTTGATACAGACGCTTCGCTTTTCCTTCGTACAATAGCTGAGCTTTTTCCATGATTGATGCCTCCGTTTAATTTAATCCGAGACGGTTGAAGATCATATCGACTTGCTGCAAGTGGTGGTTGTAATCGAAGCAATCATCCAACTCTTCTTTCGTCAGCTGCGAAGTGATCGTGTCATTCGCTTCCACTACCTTACGGAAAGAAGTCTGCGTTTCCCATGCTTCCATCGCACAAGGCTGCACGGTATCGTAGGCCGCTTCACGCGCCATCCCTTTATCGATCAACGTCAGCAGTACACGCTGCGAGTAGATAAGTCCCAATGTAGAATCCATATTGCGCTTCATATTTTCAGGGAACACCGTCAAGTTTTTGACGATATTGCCAAAACGGTTGAGCATATAGTTCAATGCTATCGTCGCATCCGGCAAAATGACGCGTTCTGCAGATGAATGCGAGATATCGCGTTCGTGCCATAGTGAGACGTTTTCATAAGCCGTCATCATATACCCACGAATCAAGCGTGCAAGACCTGTCATATTTTCAGAACCGATCGGGTTGCGTTTATGAGGCATTGCCGACGATCCTTTTTGCCCTTTCGCGAAATACTCTTCGACTTCTCTTGTTTCAGACTTTTGCAAACCACGGATTTCCGTCGCGAATTTCTCGATTGATGAAGCGATCAAGGCGAGCGTGCTCATGTATTGTGCATGGCGGTCGCGCTGCAAAGTCTGTGTGGAAATGCGCGATGCAGCGATCCCTAAGTTTTTGCATACATATTCTTCAACAAACGGGTCGATATTGGCATATGTTCCAACCGCACCTGACATTTTGCCTGTTTCGATCGATTTCGCTGCCGCTTCAAAACGCTCCAAGTTGCGTTTCATTTCTTCGTGCCAAAGCGCGAGTTTCAAACCGAATGTCGTTGGCTCTGCGTGAACACCGTGCGTACGGCCCATCATGACGGTCATTTTGTGTTCTTTCGCTTTTACAGCTAAAATGTCGATGAAATTCGTCAAATCTTTGCGCAGGATCTCATTCGCCTGCTTCAATAAATAAGAAAGCGCCGTATCGACAACATCCGTCGACGTCAATCCGTAATGCACCCATTTGCGCTCTTCCCCAAGCGTTTCGGAAACCGCACGCGTGAAAGCAACAACGTCATGGCGCGTTTCTTCTTCAATTTCCAAGATGCGGTCGACTGAAAACCCTGCATTCTCACGGATTTTGGCCACGTCTTCTTTAGGGATATCGCCGATTTCTGCCCACGCTTCACATGCAAGGATCTCCACTTCCAACCATGCTTGGTATTTATTTTCTTCTGTCCAAATTGCACCCATTTCCGGGCGTGTATAACGTGCGATCATAGTCTATGTCCTCCAATTATTCCGGCCAAATGCCAGATGCGTCGATTTCGTTTAATGTTTGATTTATATCGTCCGTCAAAATGGTCACATGACCCATTTTGCGTTTATGTTTCGCTTCGTCCTTGCCATATAGATGAATTGACCAGTCCGGGTAATGCGCGATTTTCGTAGTCAACGGCGCCACATGCTCACCCAGCACATTGACCATGACAGCCGAACTCCAAAGCTTCGGCTTGCGCAATGGCCATCCGCAAATGGCGCGGATGTGCTGGTGGAACTGCGAGATGTTCGTCGCTTCAATTGAATAATGACCTGAATTATGAGGGCGCGGTGCCAGTTCGTTCACCAGGATCTCTCCATCCGGCAAAACGAACATTTCGACAGCAAGTGTCCCAATCATCTGAAGATGTTCGGCTATCGCTTCCGCTGCCTGTTTCGCTTTTTCCAGCGTTTCTTCATTAACGCGGGCAGGAACAATTGTTTGATGCAATATATGGGTTTTATGGATATTCTCGCCAATCGGTAAAATAGCAGTTTCGCCTAATGTATTGCGTTGGATGACAACGGATATTTCCATCGTAAAATCAATAAACGCTTCCGCGACGCATTCCCCATTTTGGAACAGGGCTTCCGCTTCTGATAACTGCTCCGCATTTTCCACGATCTGTTGGCCTTTACCGTCATATCCGCCTCGTGCAGTTTTGACGACAAATGGATAATCCAAAGCGGCAATGCGCTCTTTCAACTCAGCAAATGTAGAAGCTTCTATATAATCCGCTACCGGCACACCCGCTTCCCGAATTGCCTTCTTCTCGAAAATCCGGTTCTGCGTAAAGCCGATTAGCTCAGCCCCTTGAGGCACATATGCGATTTCAGTTAAATGGCGAAGCCCATCCACATCAATGTTTTCGAACTCATAAGTGATGACATCACTCACTTCCGCCAACTCTTCCAGCGCTTCCGAATCATTGAACGGTGCCACGATCTGGATATCCGCGACTTGCCCGGTTGGTGAATCCATACTTGGATCTAAAACCGCAATTTTAAAGCCTGCTTCTTTCGCCGCCAGTGCCATCATGCGCCCCAATTGCCCGCCGCCGATAATACCGATCGTCTGTCCGGGCAAAATCGTCCTCGTCATACCAGATCACCCGAACTTTCCAAAACAGCTTCCGCAGTCCGCTTGCGTCTATCTTCTAAAGCTTGCGCTGCTTCTGGGTCGACCGTTCCAAGAATTTGGGCAGCCAGGAGCCCCGCATTAATCGCGCCGGCTTTTCCGATCGCTACAGTTGCGACAGGGACACCACCAGGCATCTGAACAATCGACAATAATGAATCCATCCCGTTCAAAGCTTTTGACTGCACTGGAACACCGATAACCGGCAAGGTTGTTTTTGCCGCAACCATCCCTGGCAAATGAGCGGCACCGCCAGCTCCTGCAATGATCACATGCAAGCCTTTAGCCCGTGCTTCTTCTGCATAGCTGAACATTAAATCCGGTGTCCGATGTGCCGATACCACTTTTTTTTCATAGCCGATCTTCAGTTCATCCAGAACTTCGCAAGCATGCTTCATCGTTTCCCAATCACTCGAGCTTCCCATAATAATGCCGATTCGCGGATCCATTCAATAACCTCTCTTTCAAAAGTAAAAAGCCCTCAAATAAACTGCTCACATGACGTGAAAAGCAGTTTACTTAAGGACTTTGCTTCAACGAAAAAATACGTGATGGCATAAAAAAGCACATCCTCCGTTATAAGTACCATAAGTTGCTTTCCCGCATAGTCCGGACATTTACGGTGTCCTGGTAGAGACGCAGAAGCCAATTCTTCTGCATATATGGGGTTTCCTTATTAATCATAACAAGATGGCGCAAGTGCGTCAATAATAAAGTCGAACGATAAATAAAAGCTTCCTTTTAATGTTCGTGTTTCTTACCCATCATCTGTTAATTTTCGATTTTATTCCCTTTAAATTTGATAATCTGGCGCACAGGCACCGGCTCTCCATTAATTTCTTCAAATAGCGGCTCTTCTTTTCGCCCAACCGCCATATAGCCTTCTTGTTTCATTCGGTCCAGGCAGTCTTCCATCGTCTCATGTTCTTCCACTTCAAACCAGATTGTCTTTTTACTCATTTAAATAACCTACCTCTTTTCACTTGTTTTACCCAGAATCCACCATGAATCGTTTTCGGCTCATAAGCGATGATAAAGGCTTTTGGATCTATTTCTTGTATCGTTTTGTACAATTTCAATTCCATCTTCCGTGGAGTCAAGATTTGCATAGCTTGCCTGCCACCGTCTCTACCATTCGCATCCCAATCGGTTACGCCATAGCCCTTTTCACGTAATTTGCGTGGGAGATAATCACTTTCATCATTGCTAATGACATTAACAGTTATATAACCGAGCGCCATTTTCTCCTCAATTTTCGAACCAATGACAACCCCCGAACCATAGCCAATCGCATATGCAATCAAGTTCTGTATCTGATCCAAATTTTCCAACACCAGCCCAAGCCCTACTATATATATAACCACTTCGACCATACTGACAAGCGCCGCTAAATAACGAAAGCCTTTGAGCGTCATGATCATTCTTACAGTAAAGAATGTGACGTAGACAATGTTGATCGAAAATATAATTAAAACCATTAACCATGGGTTAATATCCATTTTAAGCCACCCTTCTTTCGCAATTAAATTTCATATTATGTCAATCAAAGCATGATTGCAAGAGGGAATAGACCTTGTTTAAAGAAAGACTACAAAAAATTC
>JBNJJS010000013.1:0-92220 GCA_051750505.1 Bacillota bacterium | reverse complement strand
ATGTTTCGCGCCTCTTTTGGCGACTTGACTAATATAGCACGCTATAAAAATCACGTCAACCTTTTATAAGAAACTTTAACACTTCTTAATTATAACTCAATATTCATAATATTCAACTATTAAATTGTTACAAATTTGAAAGGAGATTCCTCCTTTTCATACAAATACTTGTCTTCAATTCCAAGTCTTATTAACATTGGATGTAAATTGAAATTATATACATATCCTCTTTCAAAAAGTGATTTCTACTATAATAAGAAGAAAATAAAATAGCAGAAATAAAAAGCCGCCAACAAAAGTTGGCGGCTTCCATATATTTATGCAAGGAATATAAAATATAGAACAAAGATTACAAACAGACCGTACATGATCGGATGAATCTCTTTCCTTCTGCCAGCAACTAGCATGGTGATCGGATAGAAAATGAAGCCGATCGCAATTCCCGTTGCGATACTATAGCCAAGCGGCATCGCAATCATTGTCAGAAATGCCGGGACAGCGATTTCGAACTTGCCCCACTCAATCTGTCCCAGCGCAGAAACCATCAAAACTCCCACGATAATCAATGCCGGCGCTGTCACCGCACTGGTGATGACCGATAGCAATGGATAGAAAAGAATCGCTACAAGGAAAAGAATACCCGTAACCACCGAAGCAAAACCGGAACGCGCTCCGGCTGCTACACCAGATGTCGATTCAATGTAAGAAGTGGTCGTCGATGTTCCGAAGATCGCTCCTCCTACTGTTGCGATCGAATCGGAGAGCAACGCTTTTCCTGCGCGCGGTAATTTATTGTCTTTCATTAAGCCAGCTTGGTTGGCAACAGCCACCAATGTACCTGCAGTGTCAAAGAAATCGACGAACAAGAATGTCAGAACGATGACCAAAAACTGAATTGTCAGCAACGAACCTGGATCACTGAAGATAGGTTCAAGCGCAACACCGAATGTCGGTGCAAGGCTCGGAACATTCAAATCGATGATGGCGCTTGGCAAGCTGACCACTTGGAAAATCATTCCGACGACTGCGGCGATCAAAATCCCAAAGAAGATTCCGCCTTTAATGCCCCGGACCATCATGATAACAGTGATGAACAATCCGAAGATTGCTAGCAATGCAGAACCGGTCGTCAAATCTCCGAGCCCGACTAGCGTATCAGGGTTTCCTACGACAATACCTGCATTTTGCAAGCCGATGAATGTGATGTAGAGCCCGATCCCGGCACCGACTGCATATTTCAGCTGAGCTGGGATGGCATTGATGATCGTTTCACGAATACCAGTTAAGGTCAGAACGATAAAAATCAGTCCGGAAACTAGAACACCGGTCAAAGCCGTTTGCCACGGCACACCGTAAGTAAGGATAACGGTATATGAGAAAAATGCATTGAGTCCCATACCAGGGGCCAAAGCGATGGGATACTTGGCGACGATTCCCATCAATAAACTCCCTAAAGCTGCAGCAAGTGCCGTCGCCATAAATACCGCGCCGTAATCCATTCGCATGGCTGGATCCAGATCTGGAATCGAATCCATCGTCAATGTCAGTGGGTTGACGACTAGAATATACGCCATTGCAAGAAATGTGGTTAAACCGCCTATGAATTCCTGGCGGTAGTTTGTTCCAAGTTCTTCAAATTGAAAATACTTCTTCATGCATAATTCCTCCGTATGCTTTTGTATAAGTCTACGCAAAAAAACGCATACAGCGATTTGCCGTATGCGTCCGATTATCCCCGTCCGAAAACAGAGAGTCCGCCTATTTCGCGAGGCGGACAAAAAATCGTAGTCGGATCATTTACGGTGAACCGGTAGAGACTCTCAGGCCATATTCCTGAATTTATACGACAAGCTTATTTAATTTCATTTATAGAATACCACGATAGGTATGGAAAAACAAGACGAAACACGAACAATTATCTCTTTTTTTAACTGAAAGTTCGTAAAATAGAAAAAACGGCTGCTAATGGCAGCCGTTTGTTTCTATTCCCACTCGATTGTTGCAGGTGGCTTGCTCGTAATATCGTATAATACGCGATTGATGTGATCTACTTCGTTGACGAGACGGACGCTGATTTTCTCGAGCACATCCCATGGGATACGTGCCCAGTCGGATGTCATACCGTCGATCGATGTCACTGCACGGATCCCGATTGCATAATCGTATGTGCGGGCATCGCCCATGACGCCGACGCTGCGGATATCCGGAAGCACTGTGAAGTATTGCCAGACGTCGCGATCAAGGCCGGCTTTTTTGATTTCATCGCGCAAAATCCAATCCGATTCGCGGACGATTTCAAGTTTTTCTTCAGTGACAGCTCCCATGATACGGATGCCGAGGCCCGGGCCTGGGAATGGCTGGCGCCAAACGATTTCATCCGGCATGCCAAGCTCGGTGCCGAGTGCACGCACTTCATCTTTGAACAAAGTGTTGAGCGGTTCGATCAATTCGAATTGCATGTCTTCAGGCAATCCGCCCACGTTGTGGTGGGATTTGATCGTTTGGGCGGTCGTTGTGCCGCTTTCGATAATATCTGTATAGAGTGTGCCTTGGGCAAGGAAGTCCATGCCTTTCAGTTTTTCTGCTTCATCATCGAATACATAGATGAATTCATTGCCGATGATTTTACGTTTCTGTTCAGGGTCGCTGACGCCTTCAAGTTTTTTCATGAAGCGCTCGCGGGCATCAATCTTGATGACGTTCATATGGAAACCGTCGGCGAAAGTTTTCATGACGCTTTCAGCTTCCCCTTTACGGAGCAAGCCGTGGTCTACGAACATGCAAGTCAATTGATCTCCGATTGCTTTGTGAATCAAAACGGCAACAACAGAAGAGTCGACGCCGCCGCTTAGTGCGCAAAGGACTTTCTTGTCGCCCACTTGCTCACGGATTTTCGCGATTTCCAATTCGATGTAGTTTTCCATCGACCATTCATCTTTCATGCCGCAGACATCGAAGACGAATTGACGCAGCATTTCATTTCCGTAAACAGAATGACGTACTTCCGGATGGTACTGGACTCCGTACAGTTTGCGCTCTTCGTTTGCCATTGCTGCAATCGGGCAGCCAGGGCTTGTAGCGATGACGTCAAATCCAGGAGGTGCGGCTGTGACGAGGTCTCCGTGGCTCATCCAGACGATTTGTTCTTCTGGCACATCTTTGAAAATGGAGCTTTCTTTCGTCAAGGTCAATTCGGCTTTTCCGTATTCGCGGTTGGAAGCTTTTTCGACTTTCCCTTCCATGCGCAACGCCATCAATTGCATGCCGTAGCAGATGCCGAGTATCGGAAGTCCCATTTCAAAAATTTCCGGATCGATGGAGAATGCATTTTCGTCATAGACGGAATTCGGTCCGCCTGAGAAGATGATTCCCGTCGCGTTCATTTCCTTGATTTCAGTCGCGGTAATCGTGTGCGGGTGGAGTTCGCTATAGACACCGATTTCACGGATGCGGCGCGTGATCAATTGGTTGTACTGGCTGCCGAAATCCAGGACGACGATTTTTTTCTGTTCTTTCAACATTGGACTGACTGGCAAATCCTTCACCTCTTCTATTCAATTCAGGCCTCAAAATAAAGAAAAGAACGCGAAAAATCACTCCTCGCGTTCTTGTCCTCCACTTTAAAAAGACGAATGAGCATGCAAGTGCGCATGCGTCATCCGCCTTCATAGTCAAGTCATTTCCGGTGACTTGGTAGAGACATCCGAACCGTATCATCGGACATATATGAGGGCACTGTATTCTATAATTTTCTCAATTGTACAGGCTAGTGTTTTCAAAATCAACCGCTTGTCCGATTGATTAAATTTTCCCAACTTTCCTGCAGTTCCGCCCAATCGACCGACTGTCCATCGCCGCCATAAACTGATTTTTCGTACGCTGCTGTCAATTTCGTCATTTCTTTCGTGCCATAAAATGAATCGACATACTCAGCATATGAACGGAGAGTTTGACCAGGAGCACGTTTAATGCCGTACAACTCCAGTTGCTTCAGGAGCCGCAAATAGGCTTTTTCAAAAGTTTCCGCGCTCCCCTCTTTTCGGCGGTAATACGGGATCAGCACCTTAGGCATCCATTTTTTGCGGATCTTGAATAGCATTAAAGCGAGCAATAGGAAGGCGAGTGTTGCTGAAATGAGCTTTCCTGCATGTTCGGAGACAAAAGCAAGGAAACGTTCACCAATGGTTGGTCCTGCATCTGCCTCAGTGCCGCCGTCCGGTTGTTCGGGCTGTGTTTCTGGTTCAGGTTCAGGGCGGTCCGGCATTTCTTCCTCTTCAGGTTCTGAAGCATCGATCTCTAAATCGAAATCAATGGAAGAGGCGCCTGTAAAGCCGATGGTCGGCTCGAACATCATCCAGCCCACGCCCGGCATATAAGCTTCCACCCATGAATGCGCATTGTTATTCGTGACTTCATAAACGTCATAGCCATCCACAGTATCGATGACTTCACCTTCGTTAAACCCTTTTACCCAGCGCGCAGGAATATCAAGCGAGCGCAGCAAAACGACCATCGAAGTTGAGAAATTATCGCAATATCCACGCTGTGTTTCAAAAAGGAATTGATCGACATAATCCTCGTCCTCTGCAGGAACTGCGATATCGCTTTGGCTATATTCAAATCCGTTGGTGCTGAAATAGCGTTCGACCGCCTGCGCCTGTCCATAAACGGTATCTGAACCGGCGGCGATTTCTTCCGCCAGTTCCCCGACACGCTCAGGCAGTTCATCGGGCAATTGCAAATAGCGGTCGTATTCGGGCGGGAGTTCCGATAGATCTTCCGTATCGGTTTCCCGCAGTGCGGTCAGGCTGTAAGAAGGCTCGCTATAGAACACTTCATAGACATCGGGTTCAAAAGCCGCATTTTCCTGCAATGTATCAAAGCGCTGCTGAACCGGATCGTAGCGATAATCCAATGTTTCTTCCATTAAGAAAGACGCAGTGCCGTAAGGGTATAAAACAAACGGGAAAGACAGCTGCATATCCACAAGTGCAGAGGAACGCTCCTCGCCTTCCGGCGGAAAGTCTGTCGCTACCTCATCACCGTTTTGATAAAGCTGCTCTTCCGCATCCTCTTCAGAGAGCTCCCAGCCTTTTGTCGTATAGACATCTTTCACTTCAACTTTCCAGTATTGGCCGTCTTCCACTTCCGCCCTGAAGACAGTCGTATCATCAGAGACGAAAGAGCCGCCGAGCCGTGAATCGTCGACGCCGTAGCCAATGCGCCCGACACCCCCTTCACCGACACCGCCTTTTCCGGAATAGGAGGTGATATACGGAACGGGATCCGGCCAAATCGGTTCTGCTTTCGGTAAATAAAACGCAATAGCAGTCGAAGCGACCAGCAGCAATAATAGCGGTATTGAAAAGACTAACAGCTTATCAGTCTTCGCTGCGGCTCCATGCCGTTCCATCCATCTAGCCAAATGCAATAAGCCCGCCAACAGTAAGCCGATGACCATGATGCGGACAATCGCCGCATCGCCTGAATAAGGGCTGAATGTATCCAATACAGCCACAAAAATGACCGTCAATAGATAGAACAAGAAAATGCTGAGACGGAAACTGACCCAGTAATGGATGAGGTAAATAGCCATCCACAACAGTGCAAAAAACAGGACGGTACGGAATACGTCAGTCGTCGCCTGCCAGTCTTGGCTGAAGAGCGCCGATAAGCTGATGCTCGCCTGCTCCATGATAAAACCAATGCTTTCTGCCGTAAAAAATAGATTGCCGGTATAGACGTAGACGATAAACCATAGAATATAAAATAATTTCAGCGGGCCGGTGATCCACCACGGAACGTCGAAGAACGCCATAACGAGACCCAGTGCCACAAAAGCCAAAAATAGCCGATGATGGCCGGTTTCGGTCAATTCGATGACAGGGCGCAGCCATTCAGACAACAGGAAAAACACCAAGATATACAATAAGCCCATAAATACTTTATTTTTTCTGATCGATGTCATGAACGGTTCGCCTCCATAAACGCCGAAGCGAAATTCTCAGGGCCAATTACTTTCACATGAAAACCTTTGGATCTAGCATATTGGTGGTTTTTTTCATCTTCCGGAGTGATCGCCTGCCCTTTTTCTATAACGACCAGGCACAAGCACTGGCTCAAGCTCGTTACGTTCCGTCGGATTTCATCGACCATTTCGCGTGATAACGAACCCGTCACATAGACCAGGCTGGACACGCGGACTTGCTTCAAATCCTGGCCGACCACCGCTTCGATCGGCCGGTCCAAATCGTCCTGGACTTTCGCCAAATGATAGAGTGCGCGCTGCAATTGTTCATCACTTTGAATCAGTGGGAAAAAGGCGCGCGGCGTGCCGGCGGATAAATAGGCGACACTGGCATGGGACGCCACGACAGAAGTGAGAATCGAAGCGATCAGCTCTACTTGAATTTCGAAGCTTTCGGATGGGGAACGGTCATCAAGCAAGAACAAGTCCTGTGATTGACGGTCTTCGAATTCTTTCGTGCGCATTGTCTGTGTACGCGCAAACGATTTCCAGTGAATCCATGACACCCGATCTCCCGGCTGATAATCGCGGATGCCGCTCGCCATCGTTGTATCTTTCACCAAAGTAAATGGCGCCGCGATCGATCCTTGGTCAAAACTGGAACCGATCGGGCGGTACATCATTTCAACGGTATTCGGATAAACCAGTATAGACTGTCGGACCGGTAAAATTTGGCGTTTTTTCACCCATCCAAAAAAATCAGCGGTTTCAACTGCCACACCGTCCAAAACGTGCTCTCCCCGTGGCATTTCTTCGATTTCATACGTCCAGGAGAATTGTCGGCGAAACCCTGGCAACAGCAGCTGTTGACCTGCCTTCCCCATGCGGACTTTAAGGCGGGCAGATTGCGCCTGGTCCTCTAGGACCGTATAAAGAAGTGGAAAAGGAAATGTCCGCCGAACAGTGACAGTAGCCGAAAAACGGCGGCCGCTCCGAATGCGCGGAGTATGGATTACCCGTTCTGCATGCATATTCTGAAGCGGATAAAATGACAGCAAGAGAGAATAGATAATGAAAGGCAAAGATATGTAAAAAATAAACCAGCTGACAAAGCCGCCTTGGAACATGGCGAATGAAAAAGTCAAAAAAAGCAGGATGAGCACAAAAATCATCCTGCCGGAAGAATTCATCAATTGTTTAATGCGCTTCATTGATTCACAAGCCTTTGCACAGGGACACGTGTCTTGGCGATGATGCGTTCCGTCAGTTCATCAGCCGTGATGCCGTCATAGCGGGCTTCTGAACGAAGCATGATGCGATGTCCGAAGACGAATTTAGCCAAATATTGAACATCGTCCGGCGTCACATAGTTACGCCCTTTCAACATGGCATATGCTTGTGCAGCTTTCATCAATGCAATCGAACCCCGCGGGCTGACCCCAAGATAAACATACGGATCGCGGCGTGTTTGTGTCGCCAGTTCCACGATATAGGTACGGATCGTGTCATCCACACGAATGGTCCGGACTTCTTCCTGCAGCTTCAGCAGTTCTTCAAGTGTCAGGACCGATTCAAGTTCTTCGATCGGGGGAATGGACTGCGAACGGGTCAATACTTCGATTTCTTCTTCACGCGTCGGATAGCCCATTTTCACTCTCAGCAAAAAACGGTCCAACTGTGCTTCCGGCAGTGGATAGGTCCCTTCGTATTCAATCGGGTTTTGGGTCGCCATGACGAAAAACGGTTTCGGTATCTGCATCGTCACTCCGTCTGTCGTGACTGACGCCTCCTCCATCGCTTCCAGTAATGCGGACTGTGTTTTCGGGGATGTCCGGTTGATCTCATCTGCGAGGACGATATTGCCCATGATCGGACCCGGACGGAAATGGAATTGCATGTCTTTCGGGTTATAGATGGAAACGCCCACCACGTCTGAAGGCAAGAGATCCGGGGTAAACTGGATACGCTTGAAATCCGCTCCGACTGATTTTGCCAACGCCCGGACAAGCATCGTCTTGCCGACGCCCGGAACATCTTCAAGCAAAACATGGCCATGCGATAATAAAGCGACCAAACTCAACTCGGCGATTTCGCGTTTTCCGATAATCACTTTTTCGATGTTATCTATGACTTTTCCTAATCGTTCTGTCGCTTTCATGTCGGTTCCTCCCATATAAGTGAAAAAGGTTTTGAATTATCACAATCTTATTGCCATCATATCGGATTCCAGGCGATAACTCAACTGAGCCAACACGGCTTGCCGGTTTGGCGGGTTCCCTGGAACCATCCCTTAAAATGGAAAAACGGGAAAAGCACATGCTTTTCCCGTCCATTGATCCTATCTAATTGTTTTTCCAGAAATCATCGAAAATCGTCACCGGCAAATTGCGTTTATGCTGTGTTTTCAAATAATAGCCTTCCAATTTTTCACGTGCATCTTCTGCAATTTCCTTGCCTTCAAGATAGTCGTCGATCTGATCATACGTGATGCCCAGTGCGACTTCGTCTGGAATAGCCGGTTTGTCTTCCTCTAAATCAGCTGTCGGGATCTTCGTGTACAAATGCTCAGGTGAGCCGAGCGCCTTCAGCATTTCACGGCCTTGCCGCTTATTCAAGCGGAATAAAGGAACCAAATCTGCGGCGCCATCACCGTATTTCGTGTAAAATCCGGTAATCGCTTCAGCCGCATGGTCTGTTCCAAGTACGACGGCATCATGCATCGCGGCGACCGAATACTGTGCTTTCATGCGTTCACGCGCTTTTTCATTGCCTTTTGCAAAGTCGGTCAGTTCGATGCCTTCCGCCTCTAATGCACGGTCGCTCGCATCGACTGCTTCTTTAATGTTGATTGTATAAATTTTAGTCGGTTGGATAAATTCGATCGCATCCTGTGCATCATGCTCATCGAATTGCACGCCGTACGGCAGGCGCACGCCGTAAAAACCATATGTCGTACCGCCTTCTTCTGCGTTTAATTCATCAACTGCCATTTGAGCCATCTTCCCGGCAAGCGTCGAATCCTGTCCACCGGAAATGCCGAGTACGAAGCCTTTCAAGAATGAGTGATGTTTCAAATAGTCTTTTAGGAATTGCACAGTGCGCTTGATCTCTTCCTGTGGATTGATGGAAGGCTGCACTTTCATTTCATTGATGATCTGCTGCTGTAAAGTCGACATATGACTCCTCCTTATTTATTGGTGAACTCTTGCACCGATTCCCGCACTTCCTGGATATTGCGCATTTTATTGTTCCAACATTTCTCACTCAAATCAACGGGATATTCTTCGGGGTTAAGCGACCTTTTGTATTCTTCCCACAATAAGCCAAGTGTCCCGTTCGCATACTTTTGTATGTCTTCGAGTGGTGGGTTTTCATAGATGACCTCGCCTGCTTCGATGACTTTTTGATGGATGTTGACAGCATCAAAATTAGTGACGAATTTCGAGACGAAAGTATGGACCGGATGGAACATTTTCAAACGCTCTTCAGAAGCAGGGTTTTCGTCGTGCATCGTGATGTAATCACCTTCTGATTTCCCATTTTCCCTATCTATAATCCGGTAAACGTTTTTCAATCCAGGAGTCGTCACTTTTTCTGCGTTGCCTGAAATTTTAATCGTATCTTCCATCTCTCCAGCACTGTTTTCGATCGCTACGAGTTTATAGACTGCTCCCAGCGCCGGCTGATCGTATGCAGTGATGAGCTTTGTCCCGATTCCCCAGGCATCGACCCGCGCACCTTGTGCTTTCAAGTTAAGGATGGTGTACTCATCCAAGTCATTAGAAACGACGACTTCAGTTTCAGGAAAGCCTGCCTCATCCAGCATTTTCCGTGCTTCTTTCGATAAAAAGGCGATATCTCCGCTATCCAAACGGATGCCTCGGAAATTGATTTTATCTCCAAGTTCTTTTGCCACTTGAATGGCAATCGGCACACCGGATTTCAAAGTGTCATACGTATCAACTAGGAAAACACACTCACGATGGCGTTTGGCATAAGCATGGAATGCGATATATTCGTCTTTATACGCCTGGATCATCGAATGGGCATGAGTGCCGGCGGCCGGAATTCCGAATAATTTCGCAGCCCGCGTATTGCTCGTCGCCTCTAAACCGCCGATATAGGCCGCGCGGGTGCCCCAAATAGCCGCATCCATCTCCTGAGCGCGGCGCGTGCCGAACTCCATGACCCGCTCCGTCCCGACGACTTGTTTGATGCGGCTCGCTTTTGTTGCAATCAAAGTTTGGTAATTGATGATATTGAGAAGTGCCGTTTCCACCAACTGGGCTTCGAGCAAGGGTGCCTCGACGCGGATCAGCGGTTCGTTTTGGAATACGAGTTCCCCTTCGACAACGGAGTAGACATCTCCCGTGAAACGCACTTGTTTCAAGTAATCAAGAAAATCATCTTTGTAACCGAGTTCTTCACGCAAATAAGCAATATCACTTTCTGAAAAATGGAAGTTCTTCAGATAATCTAGCACTCGCTCCAGTCCAGCAAATGTGGCATAGCCATTGCCGAATGGCAATTTACGGAAAAACAGTTCAAACACCGCTTTCCTTTCATGCATCCCATCCGCCCAATAGGTTTCCGCCATATTGATTTGGTATAAATCGGTATGTAATGCCAAGCTGTCATCTGCATAACGCGTTTCCACAAAAATCCCCTTCTTCCACAGTAATGACTACCATTATACATTAAATTTCTTGTTTCAAAACAAAATGCGTTTCGCACAGGAGCCCTATCATTGACACATACCCTTAAATATGAGATAGTATTCAGAGTTAACTACGAGGTAACATATAAATTTTGATAATCTGGCATTCTACGCAATGTTTTTGAAGACACTTATTCACACTGGCGCGATTACAGGATCGCAAGGACGTAAAAGAAGGTAGGGTTTACGTTGCTTAAGTTTTAAACACCCAGTGGAACTATTACCGCGGCAATGAAAGCAAACACTTTCAATGGAAATGATTCCCCGTTCGTTACGGGTTAATATTTTAGTCAAAACACATGATTGTTACCTAATAAACAAAGGGCTGTCCTCAATTGAGGACAGCCCTTTTCCAATTCCTTCTAAATCCAAAAGCAGCGCCGATCCAAGTATAGGACTGGATCGGCGCTGCTTTCCTTAACTGTTATCGGTTCAAATAATCCGTAACGGCTCCTTTGGAAGAACAGGAAACATTATGTGCATATTTCCCGAGGACGCCTTTACGATGAAGTGGCGGCGCCCCCCATTCGGTTCTGCGCCTTTCGAGTTCTTCTTCAGAAACCTCCATGGAAATTTCCTGCAAGTCGGAATCGATTGTGACCATGTCGCCTTCTTTCAATAAAGCAATCGGGCCGCCTGATTGTGCTTCCGGTGAGATGTGTCCGACGACGAGGCCGTGCGTGCCGCCGGAGAAACGTCCATCAGTCAGAAGTGCGACAGATTCCCCCATTCCCTTACCGACAAGAATTGCAGAAATCGACAGCATCTCCGGCATGCCCGGACCGCCTTTCGGGCCGACATAGCGGATAACCAATACATCGCCGTCATTGATTTCGTTCGCCATGACGGCTGCTGTCGCTTCTTTTTCATTATCGAAAACGCGGGCTGGGCCGGTATGGCGATTGACTTTGACGCCGGATACTTTCGCGACGGCGCCTGTTGGGGAAAGATTACCTTTCAAGACAATCAACGGGCCGTCTTTTCGTTTCGGGTTATCGAACGGCATGATGACGTCCTGCCCTTCTTCAAGGCTAGGCGATTCCTGCAAGTTCTCCGCGACGGTTTTTCCGGTGACTGTCATGCAGTCGCCGTGCAAATAACCCGCTTCGAGCAGCATCTTCATTACAGCTTGGACACCACCTACGCGGTGAAGGTCTTGCATGACGTATTTTCCGCTCGGCTTCAGATCCGCTATATGCGGAACCGTTTTTTGGAGGCGGTTGAAATCGTCGATCGTCAAGTCCACTTCCGCAGCGTGTGCAATCGCCAGCAAATGCAGGATGGCATTGGTTGACCCGCCAAGCGCCATGACTACCGTGATGGCATTTTCGAACGCTTCTTTGGTCATGATGTCTTTCGGATAGACGCCGAGCTCAAGAAGATTATGCACCGCAGCACCTGCCGCTTCGCAATCCGCTTCTTTGTATTCGGACACTGCCGGATTTGAGGAGCTTCCCGGTAAACTCATCCCCATCGCTTCAGCAGCCGATGCCATCGTGTTCGCCGTATACATGCCGCCGCATGAACCTGCGCCAGGACATGCGCTGCATTCGATTTTGCGCAGTGCTGAATCATCGATCTTCCCGTTATTATGCTGTCCGACACCTTCGAAGACGGAAACGATATCGATATCTTGCCCGTTATAACGTCCAGCCGCAATCGTTCCGCCGTAGACGAATACTGCCGGCACTTCGGAATTGGCGATGGCGATCAAACAGCCTGGAATATTTTTGTCGCAGCCCCCGATTGCCACAAGACCGTCGAGGCTTTCTGCACCGACGACCGTTTCAATGGAATCCGCAATGACGTCGCGGCTGGATAACGAATACTTCATGCCCTCAGTGCCCATCGAGATCCCGTCGGAAACAGTGATCGTATTGAAAATGAACGGAACGGCGCCAGCTCCTTGAGCTCCTCTTTTCGCGGCTCTTGCCAGTTCATCGATATGTATATTACATGGGGTGACTTCACTCCAAGTACTTGCGATGCCGACCATCGGCTGCTTGAAGCCCTCATCCGTCACTCCGACTGCCCGCAGCATTGCGCGGTTCGGGGCTTTCATCGGCCCTTCGCTGAAAACTTTACTCTTGATGCGCAAATCTTTTTTCATACTTATCCTATCCTTTCTTTTCTATGTATCCACTTTGGCGATTCGCGGGGCACTCATTAAGCTCGACGGGCCCGGTTGGATCAACTAGCAACCAGCCAGAAAGTGATTTCCTTGCTGAATTTGAGTTTCTCTTTATTATAGAGGACATTTTTCAGAATTCAATGAATAAAACGATAATTAATAATAATATTTCACAATTTGTCACAGATATTATATATGTATCCGCTTTCACATGGTATAAAAGCTTTTCTACCTATCTTCAACCAATTTGACGTTTAAATTTACATAGTGCGATATAACAATAAAAAAGCACGCAGCATAGTCACTGCGTGCTTGGTTTCTTGGATTATCCCAATTTAAAACAGACGACTTTTGTTTCGGTCATTTCCTGGATGGCGAATTTGACGCCTTCCCTGCCGAGCCCGGACTGTTTGACACCGCCGAATGGCATGGCATCGATCCGGAAATCGCTGCTGTCGTTGATCATGACACCGCCCACTTCGAGTTCTTCGATGGCACGGTGGGCATGATCCAGGTTTTTCGTGAAAATCCCGGCCTGCAGCCCGTAATCGACGGCATTCGCCCGTTCGATCGCTTCATCCAAATCCGCCACTCTATAGAGCAGCACGACAGGGCCGAAGATTTCTTCTGCTGCGAGCGTGCAATCTTCGGGCACATCCGTGAGAACAGTCGGCGAATAAAATGCGCCATCACGTTCTCCTCCTGTTTCGAGTGTTGCGCCTTTAGCCAGCGCTTCCCGGACCAGCCCTTCGACACGCTTCGCTTCTTTTTCCGTAATCAACGGGCCCATATCGGTCAGCTCGGATTGTTTATCACCGACGAGATAGCGTTCTGTTTGTTCGATAAATTGATTGCGGAATGATTCGTAAACGCCGTCTTCAACATAAACCCGTTGGACGCCGAGGCAGTTTTGCCCAGCTGCCCAAAATGCACCGGAAACGCAAGAGGCAATTGCATCTTCCAGGTCCGCGTCGCGAAGGACGATGACGGGTGAGTTCGAACCGAGTTCCATCCCTACTTTTTTCAGTCCTGCTTTTTTCGTGATCGCAAGGCCTGTCTCGACACCTCCGGTAAAGCTGATCATCCGTACCGCTGGATGTTCCACTAAAACGTCACCGATTTCTCCGCCTCTTCCGGTAATGACAGAAAGGATTTTTTCCGGCAACCCCGCGTGCGAAAACGCTTGCGCCAATAATAGCGCGCTGAGCGGCGTGACAGTTGCCGGCTTGACGATGATGGCATTGCCCGATGCAATCGCCGGGCCGACTTTATGCGCCACCAGGTTCAGCGGATCGTTGAATGGCGTGATCGCCCCGATGATGCCGAGCGGAAAGCGCCGGTAATAGCCGACTTTACCGATTCCGCCGGGCGATTGGTCGAACGGGATCGTCTCGCCGGTGATGCGCCTCGCTTCTTCTGCGCTCAAGCGCAAGGTTTCAACAGCGCGTCCCACTTCTTTGCGTGCTTCGCGGATTGTCTTGCTGCTTTCTTCCGCAATTGTCCGTGCATATTGTTCCGCGTTTGATTCGATATAATCGGCTGCTTTCCCGATAATTTGCATGCGTTCGACTACCGGCATCCGTGCAGCGGTTTTTGCTCCCGCTTGCGCTGCTTCGATACATGCTTCCATATCCTCTTTTGTTGCGGCGGGCACACGGTCGACAAGTGTACCGTCTTGAGGGTCGATGACATCGATCCATTGTTTGCCGTCCACCCATTCACCTGCCAAAAACATTTTCCTGCCGTCCACATGGGTTGCCATAGCTTAATCCTCCTTTCATGATCGCACCGTTTCTCTCATCTTGGATATCGTCAAAAGATCAATGAGCAAAGAAAAGCCGGTTTCGGTCTTGCCGGCTCCTGCCCCGCTCAATGTTACCGGCCCGAGCAGATCGGTTTCGTAGGTGATGGCATTCAAAGCACCGGAAACGGAAGCGAGTGGATCATCCAGTGGCACTTTTTCCGCGGCGACCTTTGCTGTGACAAGGCCATTTTCTTTTTTTGCCGAGGCGATCAGCTTCCAGCGCCTGCCTTCCGTGCGGGCTTGTTCGATTTGTTGCGGTGTAATATGCGCAATGCCGGAACAGTCGACGTCTTCGACCGACAAAGGCATGCCCATGACATGCTGTGCGAGGATGACGATTTTATAGCGCGCATCAAGCCCTTCGACATCGCTCGTCGGGTCCGCTTCCGCATAGCCGAGCGATTGGGCTTCTTTGAGCGCCGCTTCATACGTTTCACCTTCATCCATGCGCATGAGCATGAAATTGGTCGTACCGTTCAAGATGCCGCGGATTTCGGTGATGTCATTTCCGGCAAGCGCCAATTGCGGCATCCTCAGCGCTGGCGTGCCGCTCATTACGGTCCCTTCAAACCCCCACGAGACATTGTGCTTTCTCGCTAAGGCTGATAGTTCCTGGTAAGCGAGCGCTACTGGCCCTTTGTTGGTCATGACGACATTTTTCCCGCTTTGGAATGCAGCACGGCAATGGTCGATCGCCGGCTGCCCTGTCGACACATCCGTATAGGAAACTTCCACCACCGTATCAGCGTTCGATTGCCTGATCGTCTCCAGGCTATCCCAACCGGAGATGAGCCCTTCCGTTTCCGGATAGCTGTCCAAGCTCCCTGTTTTTTGCACGGCGTCCAGCACCGCTTTGAGATCGAGCCCTTCCGGATGATATAGAGAGCCTTTCTTGAAATCGGATATCGCCACGACTTTCGCTTCAAATCCTTCCTTGTCTTGCAAACTTCGCCGTTTATTATGCAAGATTTCAGCGAGCCCTTGTCCGACTACACCAAATCCGATAAATGCCAATTTATGCGTCATGCTTCTCCTCCTCTTCCCCTTGCTTATCCGTAATTTATTCGAAAAAGCCGATTGCCGCATTCGCTAAAACGGCAGCGCCGAGCGGCAAACTGCGCTCATCGATATCGAAACTCGGCGTGTGCAAGTCCCGTTCAATACCATCATCCAGCGAACAGCCGAGAAAAAACATCGCCCCTGGAATTTGCTGCGTGACATAACCGAAGTCTTCGCCCCCCATTCCAAACGCCTGGTGAGTGAGCCGTATAGTTGGGTCCGTTTTTTGGATGGCTGTTGTGATTCGCTCATTCACATACCTGTCGTTGACCAGTGCAGGTTCTCCCCGCTGATAGTGAAACGAATAATCACCGCCAAGCTGCCTTGCGAGTGAGAATGCATTGTGGATTTCTGCTTCAAGCAAATTCCGCGTACTGCCGGAATAGCTTCTGACCGTACCTTCCACTTTGACTTCGTGCGGAATGATATTGCTCGCAGTACCGGCATGGATTTGCCCGATACTGACGACAGCGGGCTCGAGCGCCGAAACGTTCCGTGGCACGATGCCATGCAATGCCTGCAATATGAGGCCGAGCATCCAGGTCGGGTCGCTGCCCAGTTCGGGATATGCACCGTGGCCGCCCGTCCCGTGGATTACGCCATGAAAGACATCGACGTTCGCCATGCTGATGCCGTTATGCAATTGCACTTCCCCTACAGCCAGCCAGGGGCACATATGGAGGGCAATTGCCTGCTCCACGCCGTCATATGCACCTGCTTGCAGCAAATAAGGCGACCCTGACATGGAATCCTCATCAATTGTTTCTTCTGCAGGTTGGAAAATGAATTTCACCGTTCCATCCAATTGTTGCTTCCGGTAGTATTCCGCAAGAAGGGCGGCCGTCCCGAGCAGAATGGCGGCATGCGCATCATGCCCGCAGGCGTGCATAATCCCCGATTTTTTCGAACGGTACTCACATGTATTCACTTCTTCGATCGGCAAAGCGTCGATATCCGCGCGCAGCGCAATGGCCGGTGCTTGGCCTGTTCCAAGCGTTCCGATGACACTTGTCTCAAGTCCCGTTCCCCGTTCGACTGTAATGCCTTCGATAGTCTCCAACACAGAGGCGATAAAATCCGCCGTTTCGAATTCTTGGAAGCTCAATTCCGGGAATTGATGCATCGTGCGCCGCCATTCGACAAGCTTGCCGGCCATCTTCTCCGCTTCTTTGAGCAGTTCATCTTTGTCCTGCATCTTTTTCACCTGGCTTTCCGATTAGACGTTCATCACCGTCTCGACATGCTGGAACGCCTGCTCGAAATCGTTGATGATGTCCTCGATTTCCTCAATGCCGCAAGAGACGCGGATCAGGCCTTCCGGTATGCCCATTGCGGCGCGTTCTTCCGGTGTGCATTCCACGTGGCTCGTCGTGCGCGCCGGCCCGACTGTCGTCTCGACCGCCCCTAGGTTCGCTGCACGGTTTGCGTATTGAAGTTTCGGCAACAAGTCGCGCACTGTATCGACGCCGCCTTTGACCGAGAAGCTCAGCATGCCGCCAAAGCCTTTCATTTGGCGTTTGGCGATGTCGTGGTTCGGATGCGTCTCGAGTCCTGGATAAAAGACGTCTTCAACGATATCTTTCGTCTGCAAATACTGTGCGAGCGCCATGGCATTCTTGCTTTGTTCACGTACACGTAAATGCAATGTCTTCATACCGCGCAACAATAAATACGCTGCCATCGGGTCCATCGTCGCGCCGTTGATTTCGCGGTAATGATAAACCTGCTCGACAAGTTCATGCGATCCGACAAGAACGCCGCCGAGTGCATCCGCATGTCCTCCAAGAAATTTCGTTGCACTATGCAGGACGAGGTCAACGCCGTCTTCGAGCGGGTTCTGGTTGATCGGCGTGCCGAATGTATTGTCGATGATGACGATCGCCCCTACTTCGTGACCCGCTTTTGCCATGCGTGCGATATCAGTGATCTTCACTGTCGGATTGGTCGGCGTCTCCAAATAAAGGATCTTGCAACCTTTTTTGAGCTCCGCTTCGATCGCCTCGTGGTCTCCCGTATCGACGAGTGCTACGTCTATCTGCTGACGCGGCAGGAATTCCGTGAAAATCTTGTTCGTCCCGCCGTACGTATCTTTGATCGACACGATACGGTCGCCCGGTACGAGGAAAGTCGCGAGCGTGTTGCTGATGGCCGCCATGCCGGTCGAGAAGCTGGTCGCCGATTCCGCGCCTTCGAGCAGTTTCACTTTGTCTTCGAACGCCTGGACTGTGGGGTTCGTGTTGCGCCCGTAAATATGCCCTTTCTTCTTTCCGATCGCCACGTCGTACCATTCATCCATATCGTCATACGTATATGCCACGCTCAATACGACCGGCACTTGAGATGCCCCGTGTACCAGATAATCTTTTTCGCCGCCCCAGACAGCTTGTGTGGATTGATGGATTTTTTTGTTTGTCATGAACTCACTCCTCAATTTTTGGATGCCTTTTAGGCAATGGATTAATAATGATTAATCTTTCAACTATATGATTAGGCGCCACCTTGGTAGCCAATCAATTGCCCTTTTGTAAACAACCCTCTTGGCATATTCGCCAATGTTTCACAGCCTGTTTCTGTCACACGGATAGTTTCACTCACTTCAAATCCTGAGTGCTCGAACCACATCGCCGGAATCATATGGAATGTCATGTTCGGCTCGAGTATGGTGCGGTCGCCCATGCGGATGCTCGCTGTATGCTCGCCCCAATCCGGCGGGTAATTCAAGCCGACCGGATAACCGATGCGCGCTTCTTTTTCAAAGCCGTAGCGGGCGATGGTTTTCGTCCACGTCGCACAGACTTCTTCCAAATAAATTCCAGGCTTGATCATCGCGAGGCATTCGTTGATTCCTTCTGTCGTCACATCCGCAAGATGCTGCAGATCTGCGTCGGGTGTCCCGATGAAAACCGTGCGGGCCAGTGGCGAATGATAACGTTTATAACAGCCCGAGATTTCCAAAGTTACCGACTCCCCTTGTTTGTAGCGCTTGTCGGTCCATGTCAGGTGGGGAGCTGCAGTCCGTTCGCCTGTCGGTAAAAGCGGCATGATCGCCGGATAGTCGCCGCCGTGTTCTTTCGTGCCCTTCACTTGCACTTCGAGTATCCGGGCTGCGACATCGCACTCCCGGACGCCTTCCCCGATCATTTCCATGCCTGCCGCCATCGCTTTTTCCGAAAAGCGTGCTGCACGTTTCATGTAAATGATTTCAGTATCGGATTTCACAAGCCTTACCCAATTGACCAAGGAGGTGGCGTCGTGAAAACGGGCGTTCGGCAAGCCTTTTTGCAGGCTTGCAAAACATTTCGCAGTGAAGTAATAGCTATCCATTTCGACACCGATCGAACGCCGGTCCTGGCCGATCTGCGTCAAGATTTCCGCTACAAAATCCATTGGGTGGCGCAATTCGGTTTGGACATAGATTTCCGGATACGCAATGATATTATCGTGGTAAAGCCAAGTAGTGATTTTCGCTCCGTTTGCATCCATAATGCGGCCAACCCATATAGGTTGATCTTCATCTTCAATGACGATGAGCATCTGGTGTACATAGAACGACCAGGCATCATAGCCAGATAAATAATTCATATTGGCAGGATCGGTGATGAGCAGCACTTCAATGCCTTTTTCAGCCATCCGCTGCTTCGTTTTCCGGATACGCCCCTGATACTCTGCAGTTCCAAACGACATGGGGAATCCCCTCCTTTTTGTTCACGGATCAAAGTCGGAATAGTCAATCTATTGTCCTTACTCTTACTATAATTGCTCATGGTCTCTGAATGCATCCGTCATAGTGTATGAAAATACACCTAACCATTCAGTCAATTTTTCCACACGAAAAAAAGCCTTCCCGCAGGAGGCTTTCATTCAAGAGTCATTTTCTTCGGTTGCCCGGATGCGATGCGTTCTGACGCATAGTTCCAATAGAAATAAATCATCCGGATCGACGAGCGACAGCCCCGTCAATGACTCGATTTTACGCAAGCGGTAAAGCAGCGATTGACGATGGAGGTTCAACGCGCGCGCCGTTTGGCTGACATTGCCCTGATAATGGTTGTATGCCGAGAAAGTGCCGACCAGATCCATCTGCCGCTGCTGGTCGTAATCGACAAGCGGCTGGATCGTCGACAGGATGATGTCTTTCATCTCGTCGGTTTTCGCCAATTGCAATAGCAGACGATCCGCCCGCGTATCACGGTAATCCATACGGTGTCCCGGCCCTTTTTTCATGCGCCCGATTTCAAGCGCTGCTTTCGCATGGTGGAAACTGCTGCTGAATCCTTCGAATCCTTTCGCATGGTCGCCTATGCCCCAAGACAGAACGACTTCCGGCAATAAATTCCCCAGCCGCCGTTCAATCAAATCCAAGAAATTGATCTGGTTTTCCTGCCCGCTTTCAGGCGGCTTTTCCAGGAAGATGATTAAACATCCATCGGCATAGCTCGTCATGATCGTTCGTTTCATGGCATGCGCCGCGTAATGGATTTCTTCTTCAATATAGGCAATCATGCTTTTCGACCATTCCGTATACGAACTGTTATCCGGCTTTCGCCGCTCGAATAATTCACGTAAATTCTCGGGGCTTCCGGCCAGGCTGATATACGACAACTCCAAATCATAGCCGAGCGCGCGGGCGCGGGAAGCCGCCTGCTCTTTAGTCGAGAACTCTCCATTCGCTAGCTCGCGGACGAAATCCATGCGCAGCGCCGCTTTTGTCTCTTCGACTGCATTTTGCCGTGACCGCCATAAGGAAATCGTTGTCGCGGCATGCTCAAGCACGTGAACCGAAAAGACATCAAGACGACCATCGCCTGCATTTTCCGGCAGTTCGACAAACAAATAGCCTTGTGGTTCCTCAGACACTTGGAGCACCGGAACTTGGACAATCTTCCGGCCAGCCATTTCACTGCTGCGGAATTTCTGGATCATCGGGTCTCGGTTCCCTTTGGCAGCTGATTGTCGAATCGGGAAGTCCCCTGCACCGACCCGCTGTTCCCAAGTTTCAAGTTTCGCACGTGAAAAACCGGCCGATGCCTGCACAGCGCCGTGCGCATCCGTAATGAGCAGCGCACTGTCGAGCTCGCGGCGGATATAGGCAGCGATTTTCTCCAGTTCCGCATCCGCCAAGATCAATTTCAATAAATCCTGCTGCACTTGCTCTGAACGCTGCCGCTCCTGCTGATGAAGATCATTCAAATCGATCATCACTTCTTCGATGACCGTCGAAAAGCGCAGCTCCCACGGCAGTTCAACTAGCAGGAACGCGTGCTCTTCAGCGAGTTCTGCAATCTCTTTCGGAATTTCATAGACGTGCCGCCCCATCGCGATCATGAGTGCGGCTGCCCCGGAATCGATAATGTCCTTGACGAATCCGCGGAAGGTCTCCAAATCATTTTTGCAACCCATCGCAGTCGTCAAGACGAGTTCATTGCGGCGCACAAAATTCTCCACCGGCATTTCCATGACAGAAACCCAGTGCACGGGCCGCGCATTTGCATATTCTTTTGCGGTACGGACGACCGCCCCTTCCAGCAATTCATAATCCAAGACATCCTGCACGGTCAGCTGCATATAATCCCCTCCGCGCCTAATTGGTTTCTGCCAGTATAGCAAAAACAAGCCCTTCGAAAAAGTAAATGTCCGAATAATCAGAACCGATGATCAGCGGAATGGATTTTTCCATTCCATCAAAAGAGCGAAATTGTGCGATTCTTCATCATCCAAATAATCGGGCACTATGGTTACAGGCATGCGTCCGCTGCTTAGCAAGAAGCTGATGACCGGATCTTTCAGTTCACCGTCCAGCACATGTTCGATATATTGTTCAGCCGTCAGTTTTTCTGCATACCGATGATATCCAGGCATACGCCCGCCGCCGATGAGACGCTCGAGCCCATCCGCAACGACTCGCTCATACATCGCTTCCATCAACAGCTTGCCAAGTTTCAGTTTGCGGAATTTCGGCTTGATGCCGATATCGACGACATACAGCGATTCCCCGTCCGGGTCGTGGGTTCCAATCGACCCGTAATCCGTCACTTCTTCCCATGTATGTAAAGGATGAGCAGGGTCGAATTTTGTCAGCATCCCTGTCATGGATCCTGCAATTTCACCATCGATCTCCACACAAATCGCCCCTTCAGGATAAAGCGCGATGTGGTTTCCGAGCTGTTGCTCGTTCCACAGCAAATCTGGTGGGAACGGCGGTGGGAAGCTTTCGCGCTGCACTTCGATCAAACCTGAAAAATCTTCTTCGGTATAGGTCCTGATGGTCGCCAATACCGGACGCCCCTCCCTGAAAACGTATTGCTGTTTTTTATACATTGCCACCCCTGCCTTTCTTTTTGTTTAGTTTACCCCAGTAAGAATCATATACACACAGGATCCCATCGGGCGAAGTCGGCTTGCGGCTTTGGCAGAGACGAATTTTGCCCAAAAGAAAAGCCTGCCAAGTCGGCAAGCTTTTCTATCTTTATTTGATTAAACCGGCGGCAATACTTGTGGTCCGTTGATTGTCACGTTTCCACCAGCATTCTCTGCTTCTACTGTAATTTGAGGCAATCCAGCCGACAACGCCAAGATTAGCGCTAATGTTGCACCAACCAATAATTTTTTCTTTTCCATGTTATTCACCGTCACTTTCCAGAAATTGAGTTTGATAGTAATAGGCTTTCTGCCAATCTTGCTGCTCTTTGTAATGAGCCGCAAGTTCTTCAGAAAGATGTTTGGTATCTTTTATATAACCATATTTTTTGAAAAATGGAAACATTTTATCTTCTTTATAGTTCAAAAGTTCTTGTTGGGAAAATTCGTGTTTCCCGTAATAATCACTGTACATTTTAAAGTATTCTTCATCTTTAGGAGTTCCAGGCATACGCAATTGCTCCAATAACCCAATCCTTTCTTCTTCGCTTACGGCTTTCAGTTCCAATAAGTTCACGATAACCGCTTTATGGATATAGCTTCCCGGCAGCAACACATCTTTCAGCTCAACAAACAGTTCGGATGCTTTGCTGTCCTGCTTTTGGCTCTTCAATAATTCCGCATAATTATAGAGAACCGATTGGTATAACTCATGCTGATGGGTTAGATGGGCGTTGCGTTTCACCACTTCATAAAGGCTGGCGGCTTGAGTGCTCAGATTACGCCTTGTGTAGTTGATCGCAAGCAGCAATTGCGCATGAAGGAGGCGAATATAATTATGGTGCATCTCATAAGAGCGCACCGCCCGCTCTGCAAAGTATGCAGAAAGCTCCAGGCGGTCATGAACTATTAAAATTCTCGCTTTTTGATAATAAAATTCCCCTTCTAGTTTTTGCGGGATGCTTTGAAGTCCTTGGTCCAATTTATCCATCAAGTCCATCGCTTCTTTTTGCTGGCCTAAAGTAGTGAAGTAAAGCGCTTGGAAAAACTGACTCATCCATAATTCGGGAGCTGTAAAGGAAGCTTTCAACTTTTCAAGCAATTTCTGTTGTTTTGAAGCTTTATCCAGCTGCATATCCAGCACGTAATAACGGAATTTATATAATTCGTATTGATTTACCAAATCGGTAGACTGCAGATAAGCGTCTTCATTCAAAAGTTCATTGTAAATTTTATGCAAATTATCAAGATCATAATGAAGTGCACAGTCAATGAAACGCCCCAATTGCTGTTCAAGCCGCTTCTGGTGTTCAAGTTCTTTTTTCAATTGTACGCCCATTTTGGAAAGCAGTGCTTCGTAAGTCTCTTCGTGAGGCGTATACGTATTGGATTCGATCTTGCTAAGATGCGATACGGAACAGATGCCATCAGCGAGCTGTGACTGTGTGAGGTTATGCTTGTGCCGATAATATTTAATCACAGAACCGATGTTCATAAACTCACCTTTCTTTGTCAGAATATATAAATATTAACATAAAAAAACAAGCCAGGCTCCATTAGCCGGGCTTGTTTTCAGATTAAAATTATGGCAGACGGTAGAATCCGAATCCAGAAGCGGAGTCGTCTCCAGATCCTGCATAATAACCGGATAGAATATCGTTGTCAGCTGCGCGGTTTTGGAGATCGCCGCGGATTTGCGTATGCGTCGCAGATGGGTTTGCTGCCCAGATTTTAGCTGCAAGACCGGCTGCGTGAGGAGATGCCATCGATGTTCCGCTGATTGTTGCATAGCCTCCGTCATACCAAGTTGAGTAAATGCTTGCGCCTGGCGCTGATACTTCTACATCATATTTTCCGATTGAATAATCGCCAGCATATTGGCTGTATCCACGGGATGAGAAATCCGCTACGCGGTATGTGCCATTTTGCTGCACGTTCTCAAGAGCTGCTACCGCTACTGCATTTTGCAATGCACCTGGGAAGCCGATCGATCCTTGGTAAGGGCCTTCGTTGCCGGCCGCTGCGATAACGAGAACGCCTTTATTGTAAGCGTAGTTGACAGCATTCGTGATCAAGCTGCTCTCTGCTGAAGATCCAAGAGACATATTGATGACTGTTTTCTGGTTCAACGCAGAAGCCTGGTCGGCTACGTGGCGGATGGCCGTTGCGATATCATCGGCAGAACCCGATCCGTCATCGCCAAGAACTTTGTATCCCCAAAGATCCGCTTGCGGCGCTACGCCGTACAAGCCGCCATTACCGTTCGCAAGTGCCGAGCCGGCTACGTGCGTCCCGTGTCCTTGACGGTCTGTGCACGAACCGTTGCGAATGCTGGTTCCGATGGTAAAGTCTTTACATTGCTCGACGTTTGCCGCTAGATCTGGGTGGCTTGTGTTGACGCCCGTATCCAGTACTGCAATGTTGACGCCTGAACCGCCGCTTGTTTTCGTGATGGAACTATTGTTATAAACCGCTTTGATGCCCCAAGGTGTGGACTGGGAAGCTGCGGCTGTTTTATAGCGCGCTTGCGGTTCTAGTGTTGTCGTTTCCACTGTATATTCCGGAACTTTTTCGACCGTTACATTTTTGTTTTTCTTCAAAGCTTCGTATTGCTTTTCGGTCATATTGGTCGTGAAGCCCTCGCTATTGAAATCCCAGTGGACGCCGTATTGATCTTTTGCTTTTTTCAGGTCGCTTTTTCCTGGCATGTCGACGAGCACACGGATCTTCTCATTTTCGTTCGGAGCTTCATTTGCTGAGACCCCCATTGCCGGTACGAGCATAGTCGCTGCCAGCATTGCTGTAGTAATGAATTTTGCCGATTTTTTCATCTTTCGAATCCCCTTTTCCGAATAGATTTTTATGGCGGATGGCGCAGCAAGCGGCGTCCCGCTAATTGTCCTGCGGCTTTTGCCATGCTTTAAACCTAGCAGATAAATCCACATTGCGTAATTGGGAAAATCCGCGCCAGAAAAGGCGATGAATCACTTTATTAGTACTTTAGAATCAAGTCCATATGCCTTGTTTTCTGTTATTTAAAGAAAGCTTTTTTCTTCATCAGCCCTAGCGAGAACACCCCACCTTAACGCTATGCGCAGGTGGGGTGTTCTCGCTTTTTTCATTTTGAGATTAAAAGAACAAAAGTTTTATATTAGATGACTATAAAGATGATACGCTACGGATATCCAAACAGCATGCACGTTTGAAGAAAGAGCTGCTTTATAGATTGTCGCCACGCTCCAAACCATTAGCCCAGCCTCCAACAGCAACCGGCTGTCTAGCTGGCCTGCTTCGGAATCTCCCGCTTCAAAATATTTGAAGTTCAAATGGGAGCAGCCCACAAGAGATTTTCATTCCAAACGATAGACACGTGCCTCATACGGCTGCAGCTTCCCTTCGAGCTGGCTGTCATAGTTCGACAAAAGCAATTCGCCTACTAATGGGCTCCACCACATGCACGTATCATCGTCAAGGTGGGAAATGATCATGTACTGTTCCTCTCCATACTCACGGATATACGCATAAATGAACGGGCATTCCAAAAACGCCAAATGCGTTCTGCCATACACTAATGCTTCGTGCTGTTTTCGCAAGCGGATCATCTTTTTGTAGAAAGACAAAACCGATTGATCATCTTGCTGCTGCGCCTCCACATTCAGCCAATTGAAATTCGGATTCACCGGAATCCACGGCGTGCCGCCCGTGAACCCGGCGTTTTGTCCACCGTTCCATTGCATAGGCGTGCGCGCATGGTCCCGGCTGATCTTTTTAATGGTCTTCATTATACTTCTATGGGATATCCCTTTTTTCAGGTTATAGCGATACATATTTTTCGTTTCGATATCCCGGTACATATCAATGTCATCAAACGGTGCATTGGTCATGCCGATTTCCTGTCCCTGGTAAATGAACGGCGTCCCTTGCATAAAGAAATACATACAAGCGAGCGCAGTGGCACTTTCACGCCAATGTTCACGGTCATTCCCCCATGTTGAAACCGTTCGGGGGCGGTCATGATTCTCAAGATATAAGGAATTCCATGCGATGCCATGTGCACTGCGCTGCCAGCGGTCTAGAATGATTCTTAAATCATCGACATCGACGCCTTCCCCGCTTTCTTCATCCCACGCCTCTTCGTGTGCCTCCAAATGGAAGATCATATTGAATTTGCCTTCTTCCTCACTGATCCATTCACCGATTTCATGGGCTCTGACGCTATTGGCTTCACCGACTGTCACCACATCGTAGCGGTCAAAGGTTTCACGCCGCAACTCTGCGAGCATGCCTTGAAGCCCTTCGACATTCGTCATCTTCTCCCATGCCGGCACATAGTTCAGCCCATCCGGATTCGGCATGTCCGTATAATCTTTTTTTAAATGGTTGATGGCATCTACACGGAAGCCATCGATTCCTTTATCGAGCCACCATAAAATCATATCGTACATAGCGCGGCGGAGTTCAGGATTTTCCCAGTTCAAATCGATTTGATTTTTTGTGAATAGATGGAAATAATACTGTCTTGTTTTCGGATCATATGTCCATGCCGGCCCCCCGAATATGCTTTCCCAGTTTGTCGGTTCATCGCGCCATACGTACCAATCGCGTTTAGGGTTATCGCGTGATGATTTTGATTCCAAGAACCACGGATGCTGGTCGCTCGTATGGTTCAATACCAAGTCCATCATGATCTTCATGCCACGAGAGTGGATATCCTCAAGCAGCCGGTCGAAATCTTCCATCGTGCCCATCTCATCCATAATCGCCTGGTAATCGCTGACGTCATATCCGTTATCGACATTCGGCGATTTATAGACAGGGCATAACCAAATCATATCAACGCCAAGCTCCTGTAAATAATCGAGTTTAGCCCTTACGCCATTCAGGTCTCCGAGACCATCGCCGGCCGTATCGAAAAAGCTGCGCGGGTAAATCTGATAGACTACTGCTTCTTTCCACCATGTCTTTTTCAAGATCATCCCCCTCTTCCCGCATTGCAGAATTGAAGTGCTCACCTCGGCATTTGGCAACCGTTGTTTTTTATATAGTATACGCTTTTTCCCATGAAATTCCTCTTTGCCACTACGACAAAAAACCGCCCGCTATAAGCGGACGGTTTCGGTCAATTATTCAAATAATACTGTTCCATGGCACTGGCAGAAAACCCGGCGACATAATCACTGCCGTCATTATCTTCGATCGATTCGATCATCATTGCCAAAATGAAATCCTGCTGCTCAGCGTGATAGGAAATGAAAAAGCCATTTTCCTGCCCCTCTTTGCCAAGTGCGCCTTTTAATTCTGCCGTACCGGTTTTCCCGGCAATCGGCACCGCGTCAATATTTGCTGACTGTGCATAACCATCGGTGACGACGTTGCGGAGATCGTCCTGTAGTATGGCAGCGTTATCTTCGCCGATCAGGCCTTCTTTCCAGACTTTGCCCGCTTCTTCACTGGCATACAGCGTCGGCTCATAGATTGTGCCACCGTTTAGGAATGGTTCGTAGGTCGAGGCAAGATGCAAGATATTGGCGAGCATCTGGCCTTGGCCGAACGAGGTATCCGCCAATTGCCCTTCGGATCCGAGGCTGCCGTCATTGGAAATTTGAGAACTCTCCAGCTCGATGGCAAACGGCAATTCCTCCCCGAAGCCATAAGCAGCAAAACCGTCGACCAAGGTCTCTGTTCCCATTTCGAGTGCCTGCCTTGCGAAGTAAATATTATCCGAGTAAACAAGCGCACGGGTCAAGTCGATCGGGTTCGGCGCTTCGGGGTGCAGGCGCGATACACGATATGAGCCCCAAGAGCTGTCTTTTTGCCATGTCTGGCCGTTGATTTCGAGTCCCTGCTGAGGGTCGAGCGTTCCTGCTTCCATGCCGATAGCCGCTGTAACAGGCTTGATGGTCGACCCGGGGGCATAACGTGCAGCAAAACGTGTGAATAATGGATTCAACGGATCTTCCGATAGTTCTGTGTAGCGTTCTCCGCTGATGCCTGCTATGAATTCATTCGGATCGAAGCCAGGAGAGCTGATGAGTGCCAAGGTTTCGCCGTTTTCAGGCGACACGGCAGCAGCCGTCCCCGGTTCTCCCTGCATCGAATCATACACTGCTGTCTGCAATTCGGCATCGATGGTCAGCTCCACATCTTCTCCTGCTGTCGGCTCCTGTTCAGCGAGAACGACATCTTCCGCCCCTTCCTCCTGCTTTTGGATAAGGATGCGCGCGCCGCTTTCTCCGCGCAAGCGCTCTTCAAGACGGCGTTCAAGCCCTTGGCGCCCGATCAAGTCGTTCGGGCCATAGCCTTCTCCCCGAAGTTCTTCCAACTGCTCAGCTGTAATTGAACCGATATAGCCGGTCAAATGGCCGAATGCTTCGCCGTAAGGATATTCGCGCATTGCCGTTTCCTGATAAGTCGCGACCTCACTAGCTTCTACGTCAGCGATCAATTGTTCAGCAGATTTCGCAGCTTTCGCCAAAGGCACGAATTGATCCGGCTGGACCCAGCTTTGGCTCAAGCTTTCTTCTATTGATTCCACCGTTAATCCAAGCAAATCAGCGGCTTCCTCAATGTCTCCGTCCCCTTCCAGCCGTTCCGGTACCACGCCAAGATTATAACCGGTGCCATTGATGGCCAGTCCGCGCCCTTCACGGTCCACAATCTCCCCGCGCTCAGCAGCTTCTGTCCGCACTGCGACCTCGTCGCCTTCTTCAAGATCCTTGAAGATCAACGACGGGTCCCAATCGACAAACCAGTTCTCCCCGCTTTCCTGCTCTTCGTGAATCAAAGAAACCGTCTGGTCGAATTCGACCGGGCCCGCTAGTGTCTCCATCTTGATGTTAAGGGGAAACTCGGCTGGCTCCGCTTCGTCCCATTCCGCATCTTCCTGTGAGGTGTAGCTGACTTCAAGATTCTCGATGCCCAGGTCTGCAATCAATTGCTGCTGCCGCTCATCGAACGCTTCCGTGGGAAACGCTTCTTTCGAGCCTTGAGTCAGATAGTCTTCATACATCACGGTGAAGTCCTGTTCATTCCAATGGCCGACATATTCATCGAGCCGATCTTCCGGCGTCGGCTGCGGCTGGCATCCTGCAATTAACAGTAATCCTGCTCCGGCTCCCATTGCTATGTATCGTTTCATTTCATAATCCCCCCATCGTCTTCCTTTATTTTACCAATAAGTGGCACCGAAGCAAATCCAATTCACTCGTATCCGAAAAGCTGTGAACATTCTTCCAAATATATGTCTGCTATCACTTAAAGCATTATGGTAAAATCAGTAATACAAGAACAGGAGGATGCTTATGATCAAGTTAACGTATTCCGAAGCCGTCGAATCCGCGGTGGACCTCAACATGAAAACACGTTTGCAGCAAATCCAGGAGGAGTTGTATGCCAAGGAAGGCGCCGGTTCGGACTTCCTCGGATGGCTCGATTGGCCGTCTTCGGTGTCGGATGACTTCATTACGAAGATCGAAGATACTGCAAAACGCATCCGCAAACAAGCTGACGTATTGGTTGTCATCGGAATCGGCGGTTCATATCTCGGATCAAAAGCGGTGTTGTCTTCGCTTGAACCGTATTTTCCGCAAGATGGCAAGTTGGAAGTCCTGTTTGCCGGACATCAGGTGAGCGGTGAATATTTAAAGCAATTGCTCGCTTATCTCGACGGCAAAAACGTAGTGGTAAATGTCATTTCAAAATCAGGCAAAACGACGGAACCTGCTATCGCCTTCCGCTTTCTGAGCGATTATATGGAACAGCGCTACGGTGCCGGGGCTGCCGAACGGATCATTGTGACGACAGACGCAGAACAAGGAGCGCTGCGCCAATTGGCGGAATCGAAAGGCTATGAACGTTTTGTCGTACCGGACGATGTCGGAGGACGTTATTCGGTCTTCACTGCGGTCGGGCTTTTGCCGATTGCCGCTGCCGGCCATTCGATCCGCAAGCTTCTCGAAGGCGCAAAAGAAGCTGAGACAGCTTACCGGGAGGCGGGCCCTGACAGCAATCCAGCCATGCAATACGCTGCTATCCGCCATCACCTTTACGTCCAAGGATACACGACAGAAGTAAACGCCATTTTCGAGCCGAAGCTATCGTTCGTCCAGGAGTGGTGGAAGCAATTGTTCGGCGAAAGCGAAGGCAAAGACGGCAAGGGCATCTTTCCGGCTTCCGTCGTCTTTACGACCGACCTCCACTCACTCGGCCAGTTCATCCAGGACGGCCAGCGCAACCTGTTCGAAACGTTCCTGCTTGTAGATGAGGCTCAGGAAGACTTGAAGATTTTCAAGACGCCTGAAGACGGCGACGAATTGAATTATATTGCCGGCTTGTCCTTGCAGGAATTCAACCACATCGCCCATAAAGGCACATCGAACGCCCATTTGTCCGGCGGTGTCCCGCAACTGAGCCTGGCCATCGATCGTATCGACGAACATCAAATCGGCCATTTGCTTTATTTCTACATGCTGAGCTGCGCTTATAGCGCCTATCTCCTCGGCATCAACCCGTTCGACCAGCCGGGTGTTGAAGAGTATAAGAATAATATTTTCAAGCTTTTGAAAAAGCCTGGATTCTAAAAAAAAACGCTTTTCCCGACCAGCCTTTTGGCCAATCGGGAAAAGCGTTTTTCAATAGCACCGACTTTTTCTGCTGCAGAACCGTTAAGTGAGCTTATAGACCCTCGCTTCATATGGTTGCAGCTCATGCAGCTCGCGGTCTTGATAATTGGCCAGCAACAGTTCGGCGCCTTCCGGTTCCAGCCAGGTGCATGTGGTACTCCCAAGATTCGAGAGGATAAGCACTCGTTCTTCGCCTTGCGTACGGATATAGGCGTAAACATCCTCGCATTCGGTCTCGACCAAGTCATAGCTGCCATAGATCAGCACATCCATATTTTTCCGCAAAAAGATCATCTGCTTATAAAACGATAACACGGATGCCGGATCCTGCATTTGGCTCTCGACATTGAGCCATTCGAAATTCGGGTTCATCTGTATCCAAGGCGTGCCTGCAGTGAAACCGGCATTTTCCCCGCCGTGCCATTGCATCGGCGTGCGGGAATGGTCGCGGCTTGTCGATTTCAATAAAGTCATGATTGCATCGTGTTCCATGCCCTCCGCCAAATTATAGAAATATAAATTATGCGTATGGACGTCGTCATAATGATGGATCTCCTCAAACGGCGCATTGGTCATGCCGATTTCCTGGCCCTGGTAAATGAACGGTGTTCCTTGCATGAAGAAATACATGCAAGCGAGCGCTGTCGCACTTTCGCGCCAGTATTCCCCGTCATTGCCCCAAGTCGAGACGACGCGCGGCTTGTCGTGATTTTCGATGAACAGCGCATTCCAGCCGACTCCGTCCACCGCTTTTTGCCAGCGCGTCAGCACCGTTTTCAAGTCATTGACATTAATCCCTTGTTTGACATCGCTGTCCCAAAGTGTCAAATCCTCGAATTGGAACACCATATCGAATTTGCCTTCTTCTTCGCTGATCCATTCATCGATATCTTCTGCATAGACACCGTTCGCTTCGCCGACGGTCATGATGTCGTATTTTGCAAAAGTCTCGTCGCGCAGTTCCGCAAGCAGCGGCTGGATGCCATCGACATTCATCATTTTCTCCCACGCCGGGACCCAAGGTTTGCCTTCTTCTATCGGGAGATCGCTGAAATCTTTCTTGATATGGCTGATGGCGTCGACGCGGAACCCGTCGATGCCTTTATCGAGCCACCAGTTGACCATTTGGTACAGCGCTTTGCGGACTTCCGGATTTTCCCAGTTTAAATCCGGCTGCTTTTTCGAGAAGATGTGCAAGTAATATTGCCCTGTCTTCTCATCCAGCTCCCAAGCCGGCCCTCCGAAGATGCTTTCCCAGTTGGTCGGGCGGTCGCGCCAAATATACCAGTCCCTTTTTGGGTTATCGAGTGAAGAGCGTGATTCCAAAAACCACGGATGCTCGTCGCTTGTATGGTTGATGACGAGATCGATGATCAATTTCATTCCGCGCGCATGCACTTCCTCAAGTAAACGGTCGAAATCAGCCATCGTCCCGAGTTCATCCATGATTTCCTGGTAATCGCTGATGTCATAGCCATTATCGTCATTCGGCGATTTATACATCGGGCAGATCCAGATGACATCGATCCCCAGTTCCTTCAAATAATCCAGTTTTTCCGTGACACCGTTGATATCCCCGATGCCGTCTCCGTTTGAGTCATTGAAGCTGCGTGGATAGACTTGATAAGCCACTGCTTCCTTCCACCATGTTTTGTTCATAATCGTTTCCTTTCAAAGACTTTGACAAGAGCCTCTTTCAATCAATGTCGCCGGAACGATAATGTTCCGGGGAGGTGCATTGTCATCCTTTATTTTTTCCAATACCAGATTCGCCGCTTCCATGCCGAGGTCGAAAATCGAGATATCCACCGTACTGAGCGGCGGTTTCAAATGACTCGACAAAGTATGATTGTTGAACCCGACGATCGATACATCCGCCGGAACAGCAATATCCAAATCCTCCAAATAACTGATCACTTCATAAGCGACCAGGTCATCGTGCGTGACGATGGCGGTCGGTGGATTTTTTTGTTCCATCAATCTTCGGATAGCCTGTTGTTCATGGCCTTCCATTTCTACCTGTGTAACGACATAATCCGAAACAAACGGAATCCCCGCTTCATCCAGCGCCTGCCTATAGCCGCTCAATCGGTCCGAGGACACGATAAAATCAGTGGCACCGCCGACAAATGAAATATCCCGGTGGCCAAGTGCTATCAAATGATCGACAACTTCTTTCGCGATGGCGACATTATCATTATCTACGTAGGAGATGGCGTCCGGACGTGTATACGGCCGGCCGACCACTGAAAACGGAACGCCGTTTGCGAGCAGATAATCCATGACTTTATCATCGATTTTCGAATACAGCAAGATAATGCCGTCGACACGTTTGCCCTGCGTCATCGCCACCACTTCTTCATATATTTCCTGCTCGGTCGCACTGGTCGATAAATAAAGGCCGTATTGGCTTTGGTGGGCGCTGACGGAAATGCCGCGCAAGACTTCTGGGAAAAACGGATTCTGGAAAGCGAGCGTCGTGGAATTTTCCATGATGACACCGATTGCTTTGCTTTTTTGCGCCACCAAGTTACGTGCTTGGAAATTCGGGTAATACCCGAGTTCTTCCATGGCTTGCCTTACTTTTCGCTTCGTCTTCGGCGTGATCTTCGGATGGTCTGCAATGACCCGGGAGACAGTTGCTGGAGATACTTCCGCGCGTTTCGCGACATCTTTAATTGTAATTGCCATAACTACTCCCCCTTATTTAACTGCCCCGTCCGAGACGCCTTTGATGATCGAGCGTTGTGCAAAGAAATAGAAGATGATGACAGGGATGATCGCAAGCGTAAGCCCAGCGAGCGCCAAATGCCATTGTTTCGTATATTCGCCGAAGAAGAAGAACATCTTCAGCGGGATGGTTTCACTGCCGGTCGTATTGATGACAAGCGACGGCAATAGATAGTCATTCCAAATCCAGATGATATTGAGTATCGCGACGGTGACGGTGATCGGCTTGAGTATCGGGAAAATGATATGCCAAAACACTTGCCAGCGGTTCGCCCCGTCGATTTTTGCCGCTTCATCAAGCGATTTCGGGATATTATTCAAAGCACCATGATACAGGAAAATCGACAGGCTCGCACCGAATCCGATATACATGAAAATCAATCCGCCACGGTTCAGCATATCGAATTGGCCGAACACCGTGACGAGCGGAATCATCACCGATTGAAACGGGATGAGCATTGCCGAGACGAACAGGAAAAACAGGAGCGTGGAAATCTTGCTTTTCGCACGTGACAACGCATAGGCGGCCATCGCCGAGAACAATACGATGAGTACGACGCTGACGACCGTGATCAATAAGGAATTGAATAAAGTTCTAAGAAAATCGAGTTCCTGAAATGCCGTGATGTAGTTATCGAAACTCCACTCATCAGGAGGGCTCGTCGTATCAAGGAAGATTTCCTTTTTCGATTTGAAAGAGTTGACGAACATCAAATAAAAGGGCAAAAGCCATAGGATCGCCAGCAAAACGCCGAGCACCTCGACTTTTATATTCCAGCGGTTGCGCATTACATTTCGACCTCCCGGCGTTTATTGATATACACTTGGACAAGTGAAATGACAGCGACGATCAGGAAGAAGATAATCGCTTTCGCCTGCGCATAGGCGAACGCATTTTGTACGAACGCCGTCTTGAAAATCTCCATCGCGACCATCTCCGTCGAATTATAGGGACCGCCACCGGTCAGCGACAAGTTCTGGTCGTACAACTTGAACGTGTTCGACAAAGTCAAGAACATGCTGACAGTGAACGCCGGGGCGACAAGCGGGAAGATAATGTAGCGGAAACGCTGCACAGTCGATGCCCCGTCAATTTCAGCCGCTTCGATCAACTCTTTCGGTAAGCCTTCCAAATAAGCGATATAGATGACCATGATGTACCCCGCCATCTGCCAGCTCATCAAGATGACCAATCCCCAAAAACCGGTTTCGGTCGTCGACAGCCACCCCTGCAAGCTCTCCATGCCGACTGCTTCGCCGACGCTCGCAAACACTTTCAGGAAAATGAATTGCCAGATGAAACCGAGGATCAATCCGCCGATCAAGTTCGGCATGAAGAAAGTCGTGCGCAGCAAGCTGCTCGTCTTGATTTTTGAAGTGACGATCAAGGCAAGCGACAGGCCGATAAAATTAATCAAAATGACGGACACGACCGAGAATTTCGTCGTGAACCAAAGCGAATCGAGGAAGCGCTCATCCTTAAATAAGTTCAGGTAATTCTGGAAGCCGACAAATTCGCCGGTTTGGATGCCGTTCCATGCCGTGAATGAATAGAATAAGCCGAGCAGCATCGGCACGACAACGACAAGCCCAAGCGCCAATAATACCGGCGCCAAAAATAACCAATAGGAAAGATCCCGTGTACGCATAATTTAGCCTCTCTTTCTGTTCATGTCCTGAAACAAAACAAAGCAGCACAATGGCTGCTTTGTTTTGACGGACAGATTACTCGCTGCGGCTGGATTCCCACGCCGCTTTTGCTGAGTCGACCACTTCGTCCCAGCTGGCTTCATCGCTCAAGTATTTCTGGATGCCAGCACCCAGTTCATCCTCGCCCCATCCAGTCGGATAGCCCATGAAGACCCAGCCGATTGTTTCACCGGCTTCTGAAGCATCATAAATCGCTTTGGACATCGGATCGGTAATTTTGGAAGTGTCATAGCCTTCGTAAGCAGGGATGAATTTAAAGTCTTCCAAAACAGCTGTTTTCCCAGTGTCAGAAGTGTACAGCCAATCAAGGAAATCTTTTGCTGCCGTTACGACTTCTTCATCTTGGTTCGAATTGACGCCCCAATACATCGGCACGCCGACCGGCAATCCGCCATCTTCCAAGCCATCAACCGGAATCGGCATCATGCCAATGCCAGAATCCGCGAGTTCCTGGTCGATTCCTGCAATCGAACCGTAGACCCAGTTGCCTTGCTGGATGATCGCTACGCGTTCAAGAGAGAATAGCTCTTCTACTTGCTGAGAATAGTCGAGGCTTACGGTCGGTTGTTTCGAATACTCGTTTTGCAGATCGAGGATTTTCTTGAAGCCTTCCCCGTATTCGAATTCGACTGCATCTGCATCGTATGCCGTCAATACATTATTATCGAATTCAGGGGCGAGGAATGTGTTCGACAAATGAAGCCCCGTTACCCACGTTTCTTTTCCTGGAAGGGCGAAGACAGACTCAAGCCCAAGTTCGTCTTTTTTCGAATCAAGCGTCTTCACTGCTTCTTCTAAGCTTGCATAATCCGTAATGGATGCAGCATCGATTCCCGCTTCCTCGAACAAACGGGTATTGTAGATGAAGCCGTAACCTTCCTGGTTATACGGCAACCCGAGCACTTCCGATTCGACCGTCACTCCGTCAAGCGTGCCTTCAAGCGCCGCATCCGCTGCGCCTGTATCAGAAAGGTCCGTCAAGCTATCTTTCCAGTCCGCCACGTCTTGAGGCCCGCCGATATTAAAGATTGCCGGCTCATTGCCTGAAGCGAAACGGGAGCGAAGCGCAGCTCCGTAGTCTTCACCGCCGCCGACTGTCGTGATTTCGATATTGACGTCAGGATTTTCTTCTTCATATTGTGCGACAACATCCTCAAACTGGTCTTTGAACTCCACTTTGAATTGGAAAATATCGACTGTTACTTGCTCCCCGCCGCCTTCTGCAGTGGCGCCTTCATCCCCTGAACTGCATGCTGCAAGTGCTCCAGCCGATAGTAGAACAGATGCTAATAATCCTTTGCTGAACTTTAATTCCTTCACTGTAACTCCCCCTTTGAGTTTTGTGCAAACGATTGCACAATGGTGTAGAAAAAATTGGAAACCCTCTTGGCAAGCGTTTCCAATTAACAATTAATTAAAGATTAGCACAATGAAAACGTTTGCACAATCTCTTTTTTCTAATTTTATCAATGATTTTTCCCTGCCTTTATTTTTGCATCACTAACAACGCGGCCCCGAGCATACCAGCGTCATTTTCGAATTGCGCCACTTCGACCGGCAGCGGGTTCAGTAGCACGTCCGCCAATTGACGATGCAGCTCATCGATCCATGCCGAGGCCGACTCCGATACCCCTCCGCCGATGATGAGCATATCCATATCGAAAATAGCCTGCAAGCTGCTGATGTAGATCGCCAAGTCTTCGGTAAATTCGGCGACCAGCTTTTGCGCTTGGGCGTCTGTTCCAGCCAGCTCGAATAATTCCGGCGGCGTCACCGATAGCCCCGCTTCCTTGATGCGGCGTACAAGGGCAGTGCCAGACACATATTGCTCCGCGCAGCCAAGCCGGCCGCAAGCGCAGCGTGCGCCGTTCGGATACAGAATCATATGGCCGAGTTCTGCAGCCCCGCCGTGCGGGCCGCCGCTCAAGAGCTTGCCATCCCAGATGATGCCACCGCCAAGCCCCGTTCCGAGCGTGATGCAGACGACGCGTCCAAGCCCTTGTGCGGCGCCGAATTTCGCTTCGGCGAGCGCTGCGCAATTGGCGTCGTTCTCCACTTCCACATGTCTCCCTGTCGCTTGTTCCATCGGCGCTTTGACTTCTGTCCCTGTCCACCCCGGCAGCATGTCGCCGGCAAAAACGATGCGCCCGGCTTTCGGATCGACAAACCCGTGCGTCCCGATGCCGATTGCCGACACATCAGGATGCTCCTCTAAAAACAACAGCACTTGACGCTCCAAATGCGGGTACAGCGGAAACTCCGTTTTCACTTGCCGCTCTGCGAGTATCCGCCCTTCTGCATCGATGATCCCCATGCGGATTTTAGTTCCGCCAATGTCTACCCCGATTACTTTACTCATTCTCTCCATCCTTCCTTAAACTCATTCAGCCACTTTTCTATTGCCATCATAAAAGCATACAGCTTCATATGGCTCGAGCAACACTACATCCTGATTTTCCTGCGGCGTGTAATTCCCGATCAGTACTTGGCCCTTTGGCACCGGCAGTTCACGCGGCGTTTCGGAAAAATTGCAGTAAACCGTCAATTGCTCATCCGGCGTATTGCGTGTGTAGGCAAAAATCTCTTCATCCTCACGATGCAATAAGTTGAAATCGCCTTCTGTGATGACTGCCAAGTCTTTTCTGAGCGCAATCAATTTTTGGTAATGGCCGAATACTGAATCCGCTTCATGACGGTTTTCCGCATTGATCTCCGGGTAATTCGGATTGACTGAGATCCACGGCTCCCCATCGGTAAAGCCGGCGTTTTCAGAAGCGTCCCAATGCATCGGCGTTCTGGCGTTGTCCCGTCCTTTTGCGTGAATCGCCTTCATGAGCTTTTCGTGCGGAATACCTTGTGCCCGCTTTTCCTTATACATATTCAAGGTCTCGATATCCCGGTAATCATCGATCGACGAAAACGCTACATTGGTCATGCCAAGTTCTTCTCCTTGGTAAATATACGGCGTCCCTTGGAGGAAATGAAGGCAAGTGGCAAGCATTTTCGCCGATTGTTTGCGGTGCTGGCCGTCATCCCCGAAACGCGAGACGATGCGCGGCTGGTCGTGATTGTTCCAATACAAGCTGTTCCAGCCTTTTTCATAAAGCTCCACTTGCCATTTTTCCAGGTTTTCTTTCAAATCCGTGAGGCGCAGCGGCTGGAGCTCCCATTTCCCGCTCGGTCCCTGGTCCAGGTTCATATGTTCGAAAGTGAAAATCATATTCAATTCATTCCGCCCTGGGCCCGTATACAGTTTGGCGTCTTCCGTCGCAGCGCCTGGCATCTCGCCGACCGTGACGATGTCGTAATCGGACAGCACCTTTTCGTTCATCTCTTGTAAAAACTCATGGACGCGCGGCCCGTTGAAGAAGTGTGGTGTGCCATCGCCATCGATGCCATCCGGGAAATCCTGGTCTTTGGAAATCATATTGATGACGTCCATGCGGAAGCCGTCGACGCCTTTATCCAGCCACCAGCGCATCATCTTATACACTTCATTTCGCAGTTCTTCATTTTCCCAGTTCAAGTCCGGCTGTTTCTTGGAAAACAGATGCAAATAGTATTGCTGCCTCTTTTCATCGAATTGCCACGCCGATCCACTGAAAAAAGAACGCCAATTGTTCGGCTGGTTTTTCCAGATGTAATATTCAGGCCGTTCCGTGAACCAGTTGTGTTCGTCAGAAGTATGATTGACCACCAAATCCATGACAAGGCGCATCCCGCGTTCGTGAATTCCGTCAAGCATCCGGTCGAAATCGTCCATCGTCCCGAACTCCTGCATGATTTTTTGGTAATCGCGGATGTCGTAGCCATTGTCATCGTTCGGCGAATCGTAGACTGGCGATAGCCACAGCACATCGACCCCGAGTTCCGCCAAATAATCCAGCTTGCTGATGATTCCTTGGATGTCGCCGATTCCGTCGCCGTTGGCATCCATGAAACTTCTCGGATAAATTTGATATACAACTGCTTTCTTCCACCACTCTGTCATATTTTCGCCTGCTTTCCTGAGGATGTATTCATTTCTTTTCATCATACGGAAAATTGGAAAAGAAACACAGAACTTTTTAAGTAAACCTTTCATAAAAATAAGTTGACTTAAAATACCCCATTCTCTATACTCAGTTTTAGTACATAGTAAGTGGAGGGTTTTTCATGACAACTTCAGTAACAAGATCCAGCAATCATTCGCGCACCTTGACACTCGTGCACATCGCCATGTTCGCCGCGCTCATGGCGATCGGCGCCAACATTTCTTCCTTTCTGATCGTCGGAGGCGTGCCGATCACCTTGCAGACCTTCTTCGCGGTTCTCGCCGGCATCCTGCTCGGCAAGCGTCTCGGCGCTGCCTCGATGATCGTCTATGCCGCGATCGGCCTTGCAGGCGTACCGGTCTTCGCCAAGTTTTCAGGTGGCATGGACACATTGATTTCTCCAACATTCGGCTTTATCCTGTCTTACATCTTCACCGCTTTTGTGGCAGGCTGGATTGCGGAAAAAATGCCTTCCAAAAAAGGATTTATCTTTGCTGCTCTTGTAGCGACAGCCATCAATTACGTGTTCGGCACCAACTGGATGTACGCCGCCTATAAACTCTGGTTTGCCGCGCCGGAAGGCTTCACTTACGGCATGGCATGGGCTTGGATGATGGTGCCTCTTCCAAAAGACGTGCTGCTCGCTATCTTCGCCGGACTGTTCGGCTTCCGGATGCAGCCCATCATCAAGAAATACTTGCCTTAACAGGAAAAGCCAGTTGCCGAGATCCCGGCAACTGGCTTATTTTTGTACGTTCGGTTCGTCGACGCGCAGCTTGTAGTTCTGTTCGATGATGCGGATCAACCCGGCCAGGCTGGCATTGACGGGTGTTTCGATTCCGTGCTTTTTCCCCAGTTTCACGATGCCGCCATTGATGACATCGATTTCCGTCTGGCGCTTTTTCAGGATATCCATGAGCATCGATGATTTATTGCCGCCGATATCTTGCCGCCCCATTCTCAAACATTCTTCAACAACTGCCTCCACGTCCGCATCCACGCCTTCCGCACGGGCGACGCGCACCGCTTCTTCCGTGACCGCCCGCAGCAGGTCCTCCCCTTCCTGCGTATTGAGGATGTCCCCGTTTTTCAGGCGGGTCAGTGCTGTGATGGAGTTGAAAGCGGCATTGACGAATAGTTTATTCCAAATGACCGCGTTGACGTCCGCAGACACTTCCGTTTTCATTCCTGCTTGGCTGAGTTTTTCAGCAAAAGCTTCGAGCGTCTTGCTGGCAGTCCCTTCTTCGACATTGCCCAAATAGTTAGTGCCCCAGCCCCTATGCAGAATCGTGCCATCGTTTTCAACGCTCGCGCCGTGACCGAGTGTTCCGGACACGACGGTGTTGTTCGGAAACAGTTGCTGGATGGTTTCGGCGTTGCCGATGCCGTTTTGCATCGTGATGATCACTGTTTTCTCGCTTAGCTTGCCGCGCAGTTTTCCGAGCACCGCTTCATTAGCCTGTGCTTTCAGCAAGACGAGGAGGATATCAACTTGCTCGTCGGGTTTCAGTTCCTGTATGACCTCTAGTTCAATGTGCGTAATTGCATTATCCTTTTCGACGATGCGCAAGCCGTGCTCGTTGATCGCCTCCACGTGGCTGTTCAAGCGATTGTATAGCCGGACGTTTTCCCCAAGTGCTTTCAACCTGCCACCGGCAAGACAAGCCATTGCCCCTGCTCCAACAATTAAAATATTCATCCCATTCCTCCTCTATGCATGTCTGCTTTCTTTCTTCACTATAACAAAAAGGCCTTCTGCGTGGCAGAAGGCCTTTTCTTAGTTTGACGAGAAACTCATAATAATCGTATTTTCCGAAGCTTATTGCTCGCTTTCCGTGGGCTCGCGCCCAAGCCTCCTCAGCCGCTTCGCTGCTTGCGGGGTCTCGGTCGTCTCACTGATCCACTGGAAAGATAAGGTCGACCTACGGAAGACCTTATCTTTGCGAAAGTAATGCGCAGCATTATTGAGCAGAGGGGTTTACGAGCAAACGCTTCTCCAAATACTCAGATAGAACATTGATTGTTGAATGTAGAAATGGTGATTTCCTTTTTCGTTCATAGCGGATTATAGACTTCTTCAACACTCTGAAAAGGCCTTCTGCGTGGCAGAAGGCCTTTTCTTAGTTTGTTGCTTTCTTGTTGTTTGATTTGTCGTTTTTACCGACTTTGCGGATATCCGCCAAGATCAATGCCCCGATCAACAGCAAGCCCAGATAACCGACTGCCGGATAAAGGTAGTTGACCAAAGAGGTAAAGCCGACGAAGCTGAGTGCAAAAGCGATTAACCCTGCAATGATGACGAAAATCCGGAATTTCTTCGTGCCCATTTCCGTGAACCGTGCAGAAAATGATAGAAGCATGCTGACCGCCGTGTTATAGATCATCGCGAAAATGACGATGGCCATGATGATGCCGAGAATCGGTGAGATATCATCCCCGATAGCGAGCATCGGCAAATCCGCTCCCCCGACCACATCCACTTTTGCGAATATCGCTACATAACTGAGCAGGATCAAAACACCAAAACTAAGTCCGCCGATCAATCCGCCGCGAGCCGCCACCTTCTCATCTTTTTCCGCTCCGCCCATAACGAGCGACATCGATGCCCCAAGCGCAATGGCAAGAGACACATAGTTAACCGCCGACAACAGCCAGTTCGGCGTTGCGGATAGCTGTTCTTTAGCGACCGGATCAAGTGAGCTGAAGCTGCTATCCATCGTGATAACGCTGTATATTGCGATACCTACCACCATCAAAATCAAAAACGGCGTAATGCTTGAGATGACCGTAATGACTTTTTTGACGTTCATCATGATCGTCACGATGACCAATACAATCATGATGCTGCGCCCGAATGCCGGAGCCAGATCAAATTGTTGGGAAAATATCGAGCCTGCTCCAGCGATCATGACGACTAAAATGCCGAATAAGGTCAAAATCAACGTATAGTCTATTACTTTGCCGAGCCATTTTCCGCTGATGCGGTAAACGACATCTTCATGGGAAGTGGTTTGCATGCGGCTGCCGAGACGCGTCAAAATCATCCCGATATAACCAAACAATGCGGTTGCGACAATGACACCGCCTAGCCCCCAATAACCATAACTCGTATAGTATTGCAAAATCTCCTGTCCCGAAGCGAAGCCAGCCCCAACGACAATCCCGATAAAAGCACTGGCTATTTTCAAGCTTCTTTTCATAAAAACCGCTCCCCTCTCGTGTTGTTTGTTAACTTAGGTGATCCATATAGATATGTTTTTATATAGATAATTTTTCATACCCCTAATCCGGGGGGAATCAAACAAATCCTTGCTTTTCCTCACCTTTTCGCTTATTCTTCCTTATTAGTAATACTAGCGGAAAGGCGTGAGAACAGTGGATTTGGCTGGATGGGAGCAAACTATCGAAAACTTCATAGGCCGTGCAGGGCTTTGGGCCCCTCTATTGTTCATCGTACTCCACCTCATCCGGCCGCTGCTGTTTTTGCCTGTCATTGCGGTATGCATTGCGGGCGGATTTCTTTTCGGTTTTTTCCAAGGCGCCATTTTGTCTTTTGTCGGATTAACGCTCATGAGCTTCATCTCCTATATGCTAATCAATGAATTTCCTCGGTTCCGGGCGAAACTCGCCAATTTGAAAGAGAAATGGTTTCCTGAGCGCAACCTTACTGTTTCACAAGTGATGATTTTGAGGATTATGCCATTTGTCCATTTCCATCTCTTGTCGTTTTATTTGATGGAAATGACCAATTCGCGCAGGGAATATATGTATTATTCGGCACTTGGATTGATTGCCCCGGCCATCCTTTACACGGCATTCGGCAAAGCCATATCGGAATTTCCATGGTATACAACTGTCAGCATGTTCCTCCTGCTTGCCGCACTTTTCAGCTTTATCGATAAATGGCAAAGCCGCAAGCATAAATTGGATAAAACATAACAAGCGCAGACGGCGGACCGTTTGCGCTTGTGTTATTGAGGTATAGTAATACAGTAGATAGAGATGAGAGGAAGAAGATAATGCCTATATTCACCCGAAATAGTGTCAGCTTATATTACGAAGATATAGGAAGCGGAAACCCGCTCCTCATGTTCCACGGATTGACCAGCAGCTCAGCGATGTTCTACAGGGAGATCGGTTTTTTCAGGACAAAGCGCCGCATCATTGCACTGGATTCTAGAGGCCACGGCCATTCGGGAAAACCAGACTCCTACACACTCGACGACCATATTGAAGATGCCACAGCTTTATTGGACCACCTTCAGCTTGAATCGGTCGATGTCATCGGCGTTTCCATGGGGAGTTATATTGCTCAAGGATTAGCTGCAAAACGGCCGGAGAAGGTCCGGAAGTTATTGCTGGTCGCAACCAAATCATTCGGCGAACAATCCTCCATGGCGGAATTATTCGATCGTCACGCAGAGCAATTCGATGGCTTGTCCATCCACGACAAATTAGCCAAAGCGCAGCCTTATATGTTCCACAGGTTAACCGCAGTGAAAAAATGGCAGGAAAAAACAGCAGAAAACAGCCCTCAATTAACTTTGGGGCAACAAGGCATCGCTTCAAACGCATTGGAACGCTTCGACTTGCGCATGGAGCTTCGCAAAATCACTGCGGAAACCTTGGTCATCAGCGGCCGTTATGATGAATTGAATCCACCTGACAGAGGGCGGGAGACCGCGCAACTCATCCCGAACGCAAGTTTCATGGAGTTCAAACGTTCCGGCCACGCCCCGAATGTTGAACAAGCCCGCCTGTTTCTCGGCATCGCCGAAAACTTTCTCGACGACTGATATTCAACGATTCGACTGTATAAAAATAATAAAAGCACGGCGCAAAATGCGCCGTGCTTTTCAGAGTGTTGAAGAAGTCTATAACCCGCTATGAATGAGAAATGGGATCACCTTTTCTACATTCAACAATCAATGACCTGTCTGAGTATTTGGAGAAGCGTTCGTTCGACTCCTGTGGGACTAGCGGGTTTGAGAGACCCCGCAGTGAGCGTAGCGAATGAGGAGGCTCGATTCCCGCCCCACGGAAAGCGAGCGATAGGCTTCGGAAAATACGGTTTCTTAACTTTCTCGACAGCCTGAAAAGCACGGCGCAAAATGCGCCGTGCTTTTATTGTGCTGTATAGCCGCCGTCAAGGACCACTGCCTGCCCCGTAATTCCGCGGGCTTTATCGCTTGCAAGAAACATTGTATAATCCGAGATTTCCTGAACCGATAACAAGCGTTTTTGAGGTACCAATGGATAGATGACTTCCTCTAGCACACTTTCCAGAGAAACATTGCGTGTCTTCGCCAAATCAGCCAACTGGTTTCGCACAAGCGGCGTATCCACGTAGCCTGGGCACATCGCATTGACAGTGATGCCATGTTCTGCCCCTTCAAGCGCTGCAACTTTCGTCAAGCCGATGACCCCGTGCTTTGCGCTATTGTATGCCGCTTTGCCTGCGAAGCCCACGAGCCCGTTGATGGACGCCATATTGATGATGCGTCCAGACCCTTGTTTCTTCATGATCGGGAAGGCATGCTTCGTGGCCACAAATGGCGCGACCAGCATGATTTTAACCAGCAATTCGTATCTTTCTGTCGGGAATTCTTCAATCGGAGAAACGTATTGCATGCCAGCATTGTTGATCAACACATCCAATGAACCGAATTCTGCCACCGTCTTTTCGATGGCCGCTTTGATCTCTTCTTCGCTCGTCACATCACATTTGATGCCGGTGCAATCGAATCCTTGGTTTTTCAATTCTTCCGCAGCTTTGTGCACTGCCTCTTCGTTAATATCCGTCAATACAATCTTCGCGCCTTCTTTTGCGAAGTGAGCACTGATTTCATACCCGATGCCGCTCGCGGCCCCGGTGATCAATACGACTTTTTTATCTACCATAACGGAGTTCCTCCCAATAAAAAATTAGATTCCTAGCCCTAACGAGAACAGGACAATCGCGATCGCCAAGCCGATAAGCGGCACGATGACCGTCACGGCGCCCATTGCACCATAAGCTGCTCTATGGGTCTCGCCACAAATCCCTTGGATGGTCGTAACGACGTAGCCGTTATGCGGCAAGGAATCGAGCGCACCGGAAGAAATGGCGATTGTGCGGTGAAGCGCTTCTGTGTTGACGCCCATATCGATGTAATGCGGCGCAATCAACGGCAGAGCGATAACTTGTCCGCCGGATGCTGAACCGGTCAAACCTGCGATGACACTTACTGCCAAGGCGCCGCCGATCAGCGGGCTTCCTGGGATATTAGTCATCGCATCGACTGCAACCTGGAAAGCCGGGACTGCTTTTGCGACGCCGCCGAAACCGACGACTGCAGCAGTATTGCCGATTGCGATCAATGCCCCGATTGTTCCATCCGTCAACGCTTTTCCAAGGTTGATGAAATACTTCATATTCAATAGATATGTTGTGATAACTCCGCCAAGCAATGCCAAAATCAATGCAGAAGTTCCGAGGGAATCATGGAAAATGAATGAAACCGCCAATACAACAAGCAATGGAATCAAGCCGGTAATCGGATGCGGCAAATCACGATCCGTCATTTGGGGATCAGTCGCACGTGATTCGAAGCGTTCCCCTTTATTGACGGCTTTATTGATCATGCGCTTCAACCACCAATAGCCGAAGAATGCCATAAACACAGCTACAATGATACTGACTTCCCAACCCGCGTATGGGCTTGTGTTCAAGTACTCAATCGGGATCCAGTTTTGGATTTCCGGTGAGCCTGCAGAAGTCATCGTGAAGGTTACAGAACCTAATGCAAGAGCTGCCGGAATGAAACGGCGCGGTAAATCTGCTTGCTTGAACAAACTAAGCGCCATCGGATAAACCGAGAATGCGACGACGAATAAGCTAACGCCGCCATAAGTCAAGACTGCACAAGCCAGGACGATGGCCAATACAGCTTTTGACAGGCCGAATTTTCCGACCAGCCATTTGGAGACACTATCTGCAGCTCCTGTGTCTTCCATAACTTTCCCGAAGATGGCCCCGAGCAGGAACATCGGGAACCATGAGGTAATGAATCCTGAGAAGCCACCCATATAGTTGGTGAGTAAATTGGCTTCACCTTCCCCTACTAACTGCGGAAACAGCGGCAAGCCGCTGAGAACCGCGACGAACAAAGCCGACAGTGGACCTGCAATGAGCAGATTCACTCCTCTCATCGTTAAAACAATAAGTAAAATAAGTCCTCCGACCATTCCGATCATACTTAACATGGTGATTCCTCCTTATAAATCTGTTACGGTTTTTTGAACATTTTGAAAACGCTTACTTTTCTTCCGAAAGACATAGATGAATTGTCTAAATATTTAGTCCTGAAACCTTTTTATACTATACAACGAGCAAATCGATAGGTAAAATGAATAATAATCATACCTTTCATAGATAAAAGTTATACAATAGGAGTGGAAAAGATGGATATTCGCCAACTTAGTTATTTTATTGAAGTGGCCAAGCATAAAAGTTTTACGAAAGCCGCGCAGGCTCTCCACGTTACACAGCCTACTTTGAGCAAGATGGTCAAGAACCTGGAACAGGAAATGGACGTGTCTTTATTTGACCGCTCCTCCAGGAAAGTCCGTTTGACTGATGCAGGAGAAGTCGTCTTCGTCCAAGCCCAAAAAATCGTCAATAGCCTCGAAGATCTATCTTCATCACTATATGACGTCATGAACTTGAATAAAGGCAAGATTAAAATCGGCTTGCCTCCTGTGATCAGCACCTTGTTTTTCCCCACAATCATTGCGGAATTCCAATCCCGCTATCCGGATGTGACCGTCATCCTTGTCGAAGACGGCGCAAAGAAAGTCGAAGAAAAAGTGGCCGATGGTGAAGTGGATCTCGGATTCGTCATGCTGCCTGTCGATGTCGAGCGCTTTGATGTCCTGCCGTTCGTAGACCAGGAGATCAAATTGCTCGTTCACCAAGATCATCCGCTTGCAAATGTAGGAATGCGCGATTTGATCGACTTCCAAGATGATCCATTCCTTCTTTTAAGCAAGGAATTCACGCTCAATAGCCGCACAGTCGAGTTTTGCCGAAGCGAAGGATTCGAACCGAAAATCGCTTATGAAAGTTCCCAGTGGGATTTCATTGTCGGCATGGTCGAGAAAAATCTCGGTGTAACATTAATGCCCAAATTGATTTGTGACCGCGTAAAAGATGGACCGTTCAAGACCATTTCACTTACCCAAACCTTTCCGTGGCGGCTCGGCATCATTATGGGCAAAAATCGTTACGTCCCGTATGTGTCCCGCGAATTTATTACGCTCGTCAACCAATTGCCTAAAGTTTGATCTGACCATAAAAAAGAAGCTGTCCGATTGGACAGCTTCTTTTTTCAAATTAATTGAATGAAACTGATTTTGTTCCATCACAATTCGGTGTCTCGCAAAGTTTATTTGATGGGAATGAATAAATTTAATCATCACATCTGCAATTCAACTGCACAGTTGCCGACACGGCTTTTCGGAAACCTTGCAAATAGCCGTGACATATAAAGCGATCATATTTCTTCACTTACGGTCGACGAGTGTTTGAATCATGCTTTTCAGTTCACCGACTTCTTTTCTCAGTTCATCGATTTCAGACGTGTCTTCTTTAATTCCTTCCAACTCAGCTGTTTCTTTATCAATTTCATCCGAAATTTTCTGGGCGTTATTGACGATTTCCCCGACAATCAAGTTGATCATCAGGAAAGTCGAAACGATGATAAAGGAAATAAAGTACAGCCATGACCATGGTTCTTCCGAAAATACGGGGCGGAAAATGCCGCTAGCCCATGATTCCAAGGTGAAGACCTGGAACAGTGTAATGAGTGATAACCCAAGGTCCCCAAAGAATTCAGGCTCGATATCCGCATAAAAGAAGGTACCGATTACTGCATACACGTAAAAAATGATCGACATCAGCAAAATGACACTCGTGATCGTCGGAATGGCCATGAACAATGCCGTTACGACACGGCGGAGCGACGGAATGGTCGATACCGTCCGCAGTACACGCAGCACACGGAAAATCCGCAATACGCTAATGTACGGCGAGTTATACAAAATCAGGCTTCCCACGACGATAATGAAGTCGAAATTATTCCAGCCATTTTTGAAAAATGCTATCCGGTAAGCGATCAGCTTTGCGATGATTTCCAAGGTGAAGAAAGCGAGGATGATTACATCCAAAATGAGCAGCCACGACCCATAATCCCGAGCAATGGCCGGATAGGTCTCCAACCCGACGAGAATAGCGTTAATAATGATTAAAATAGTGATGAATGTGTTGAACCGTGCACTTTCCACGATCTTTTTCAGTGAATCTTTCATAGGGCGGCAAACGACTCCTTATTTCTTCATGCGTATCCGTTACGCTTATTGCGTAAAAAGTTCCGTTTTATTATAGCATGGCCAGAAAGCGGAGGCTGCTTTTCAACCAAGCAATCCGACTCGCTTTGTTGCGAAAATGTGACGGCAGAGAACCGGGGGCCTCATCGGCCTGCAAAAGCAGCCTTATAGATGTGGTAGACCTCTGTACGCCCCAGCGGCATCGGACTTCTAGCCAAGATGCGTTTTTGGTCTGCTCCAGCATCGGCTAATCCCTCCAGCGCCGACTCGGGAATGCGGAAGCCTTGTAAGGTCGTTTCAATCCCGACATCTTTTACGAGCCGGTGCAGTTCATCGACACAGCGCATGGAAGCCTGCTCGGCCGATAAACCTTCCGCCGCAAAACCGAGCGCCCCATAGATATCTTTCATCCGTTCTTCGCAACTTGGACGGATGTAATCCATGACATACGGTAACAGCACAGCATTTGATTCCCCATGAGAGATATGGAACTGGCCGCCAAGTGGATAGGCAAGGGCATGAACGCCAGCAACCCCGGCATTAAAGAACGCAAGTCCTGCAATAAAGCTGCCGTCGCTCATCGCTGACCGCGCCTCCTTATCCTCCCCATTTCGGACAGCAGTGCGGATCGCCCCGCTGATCAAGCGGATCGCCTGCAGCGCCAGCCCGTCCGTTACAGCATTCGCGTTGACAGATACATAAGCTTCCACCGCATGCGTCAGTGCATCGATCCCAGTTGCTGCAGTGACTTTCGGAGGCATAGATACAGTAAGAGCGGGATCGACAATCGCGATATCCGCAAGCAAAAAATCATGGACCACTACATCTTTGGTCGTTTCCAGAGACAGCACCGAAATATTGGTCACTTCAGATCCTGTCCCCGACGTCGTCGGAATTAAAATCTTCGGAAGCCCTTTCCGGTTAATGGCCAGGCTTCCGGACAAATTCAAATAATCAGCGACTGTTCCATCGTTCTCCGCCAAAACTGCTGCAAGCTTCGCTAAATCCAATGCACTGCCCCCACCGAGCCCGACAACCAAATCGAACGACCCGCCTTTAGCGAAAGCCACCAGTTTTTCACCGACTGCAAGCGCCGGTTCAGGTACAACCTCAGTGTACAGATGAACTTCACAGCCAGCCTTTCCGAGGGGCACCGTAATTTGATCGGCCAATCCGAGTTCAACCAAAAGCGGATCGGTCACGACCAAAATCTTCTTTGCGCTAAAACGCGCGACTTCATCCGTCAATTTCTCGAGTGCACCCCACCCTGTATAACTCAGGGGTACGAACGTCACTTTCCCAGCCATTTTCTCCACTCCCTTGTATGAGTTACCCCCATTATCGCAAACTGCACTGAAAAATCGAATAAAAAAACAGAAAATTACATAAAAAAAGCGCCTCCTAAGAGACGCTTCCCTATTCTTCCGATAGTGTTGCATAGACGATCAACCGTTCTTCCCTCGTTCCGCGGTCATAATCATACGTGCCTGAACAAGTGATCAGCACCAGTTCCGGCGATGAATGATAACCGAAGACCGAATCCACATCCGCCAGGTCGAGCGGCACCGACTCCATAGCATGTACCTCGAAACTCAACTCACCCTCGTCTCCCGATACCAGAATCTCATCGCCTGGTTCCAGTTCCGTCAAGTCCCAAAATACAGCAGGGCCATCCAAATCATCGACGTGCCCTGCAATGACCGCCCGCCCTCTTTGGCCGGGGCGGTATCCTGGGGAAAACCAACTGAGCTCATCGCCGTTATCGGGCACCGCCATTTCCCCCGTTTCGGTCACACCGAGATGCATGACATCCGCCTCTACACCGACCGCTGGGATCGATAATGTTTGTGGTGTGATGCCCGGCTGGTTCAGTTCATTGATCGGATTGGTCGTCTGAGTGGACTTCACTACCGGTTTTTCAGCCACGGCCGGCTCTGCCTTGACAGCAAATCCGACTTCCGCACTGCGGACGCTCACTTCATCTTCGACTGTACTGGAGCATCCGGCAAGCACAAGCACTGCGGCTAAAAATACTATCTTATTCTTGAAAACGTTTTCTCCACACTAGACCGCCTGCTGCCACTAGGAACAATGCGCCGCCAATCAACAACCAGATCGATTGAGATTGCTCAGGTGTTCCAAGGCCAGTTGTCGGCATTTCATCCGGAGAAGCAGCCGCTTCGTAATCGACAAGGGCGATCACTTCAAGGGAATCGACTGTGTTGACTGCAAAGACAGAGTAGACAGTATCTGCAGCAAGTTCAGTTCCTTCCAGTGGCAATACTTGTGTGCCATCCGGCAAACGGATTTCCAAGTCGTACGTGTCAGGAGCTACTTCCGAGTAATCCGTGATTCCCGGGAACTCAGCTCCGCTGAACAAAGCATCTCCACCGATGATCCCGACATCAACTGCTGGAGCATCCGGAGACAAGTGGCCGACGCGGATTTTCGCTTGGCCTTCTGTTACTTCCATGGAATCTTCAGCGACGACAAATTCGATGGACTCCAAGAGGTTTGCAGCTGCTACTGTGTAAGCTTTTCCAGCTTCCACTTCCAGATCAGCCTGCAAGACGCCTTCACCTTCTGCATACTCAGTACCCGCAGCGAAAACTTCTACATCATGTGTGCCAGCCGGGACTTCCAAATAGCCGGAATCCGTTTTGAACGGTACTTCTTCGAGCGTTAAATCACCGTTGACGTATACATCTACTGCAGGGGCATCAGGCGAAGCGTGCAAGACTCGTACTTTTGCCATGTCACCGTGTTCATCTGCCATGACTAAGGATGCGAGAAGCGAAAACAACACCAGCATTGCGACAAGAGAGACAGAAATTTTCTTCATGTGGCCAACCTCTTTCCATATAGTATTTGTATAACTTTTGTACACCTCATTTATACACCCATATGAAGAAAATTACAATAGATATTAGATTATTCAGATAAATTTGATTAATAAGACACAAAAAGTGATACATAAATACATTATTAGTAAAAAGCTGCCAGAAATAAATACCTCTGACAGCTTCTATCCAGTGTTCAGTTTTCAGCGCTGACATCGATCAGGCTTTCGATGGGCGTATTGCCGAGTGCTTGTGTCGCTAAACGGTCAGCCTCTGCATTTTCTTTTCTCGGTATGAATTCATATTCGGGATGGATGCCGATTTTCTCCAGACGCTGATCGATGCGATCGGCCCACTTCGTCAAAGTTTGTTCCGGAACTGCCCATTCCCCGCTCATCTGGTTGACCAATGTTCTGGAGTCTCCGAGAAAGCGCACCGGCAAATGGTGGACGCCGAGCAGCTCAACTTCCTGTATCGCCATCGACAGCGCCGCGTATTCTGCTTCATTGTTGGACTCGAGCCCATCGATGACCGCATTTTTCCGCAAACGGTATTCTTTGCCGTTTTGATTAAAGTAAATGACACAACCGAGCCCAGCCCGCTTTGTATGGCGGTCAAAGCCTCCGTCATAATAAGCGATGACGTCATGTGGCTCTGTTTCGACTTCTTTCACATAGTTTTTCAGCTCTTTTACGCTCCAATTGCTATCGTGCTGATCAATGAACTGCAGGCGCTTTGTCCGCCCTGTCCGCTCCAAATCCTCCGCCACAAGCAGCGCTTCATTTGCTTCAAGCTCTTCTGAAAGAAATTGCAAAACTTTGTTTTTCGGTGATTTATAAGTCCAATCGATCTGCACTTTCATTCCATCGCCGCCTTTCCGGATCAATTGCGCTGCCGTTCTTTACAGCCCTTTGTCTTCAAAGCGCTTCAGATCATCTTTATGACCCATCGCAATCAAAATATCCCCTGCTTGGATCGAATCATCGAGCAGCGGCGCGATGTTGACATCTTCACCATGTTTGATCGCCAAAATCATACAGCCGTAATCTTTTCGGATATTGAGTTCACCAAGTGTTTTGCCGATGACTTTTTTAGATGCCGCAAGCTCGATGATGCTGTAGTTTTCCGATAGATTGATATAATCGACCACTTTTTCCGAATCGATATGATGGGCAGTCCGGACGCCCATTTCATATTCCGGCTGGATGACCCGGTCAGCCCCGATGCGTTCCAAAATCTTCTGGTGCTGCTGGTCGCGTGCTTTCACCCACACTTTCGGGACCCCAAGTTCTTTCAGCATGAGCGTACACAAAACGCTCGCTTGCAGATCATCGCCGATTGCGACGATGGCAAACTCGAAATTCCGGACGCCCAGCGATTTCAAGCTGCCTTCATCCGTCGCATCAGCCGTAGCTGTATGGCTCGCATAATCAGACATTGCGCTGACTGTTTCCGGATTGGAGTCGATTGCCATGATGTCGTGCCCCATCTCATAAAGTTCCTTGCAGACACTGCTGCCGAAGCGGCCGAGCCCGATTACCACGATTTGTTTTTTCACATCTGCCCCTACTTTCTAATGCATGATTCGAACGATTTCCCGTTACCGAAATAGTACGCTACTCCTTGGCATTTTGTCGAAGATTTCATACCGTCCGCCTTGTCCCGGACTTCTGCGCAAAACCAATTTCCTTCTATATTAGTAACACCCTTTCCCATATTGAAACAACCGAATGGCACAGCTCCCAGCTTTGTACTACAATGGGAGGTAATATCCTTTATATCCGATAGAGAAAGGTTGTTTAGTTGATGAAACCATTTGATTCCATTACTGACCTGATCGGCAATACGCCTGTCGTCAAATTGAACCGCCTCGTCCCAGAAGGTGCGGCGGATGTTTATGTGAAGCTTGAGATGTTCAACCCGACAAAAAGCGTCAAGGACCGGGCGGCATATAATATGATCCGGGAGGCAGAAGAGTCGGGTGCTTTGAAGCCCGGTTCGACGATCATTGAACCGACCAGCGGCAATACCGGCATCGGCCTGGCAATGGTCGCAGCCGCCAAAGGCTACCGCTCCATCCTCGTCTTGCCGGACAATGCGACTCAGGAACGCATCAACTTGCTGAAAGCTTTCGGTTCGGAAGTCGTGTTGACTCCGAGCGATGATAAAATGCCTGGAGCGATCCACAAGGCGCTTGAATTGCGCGAAACGATTCCTGGGAGCTTCATCCCACAGCAATTTGAAAACCCGGCCAATCCCGATGCCCACCGCGGCACGACGGCGCTGGAAATTCTCGATCAAATGGACGGACAGCTCGATGCATTCGTCGCTTCGGCCGGAACAGGCGGCACCATCACCGGAACAGGTGAAACCTTGAAAGGCAAATTGCCGAACCTACACATTACGGTCGTCGAACCGAAAGGCTCCCCTGTTCTGTCAGGCGGCAAACCCGGTAAACACAAACTGGTCGGCACAAGCCCTGGATTTGTACCGGATACTTTGAATACAGCCATCTACGATGAGATCATGGCGATCGAAGATGAAGATGCTATCGACATGTTCCGCCGCGCTGCCCGCGAAGAAGGCGTCTTTGTCGGCCCTTCCGCAGGCGCAACCATCTATGCCGCCATCGAAATCGCCAAACGGCTAGGTGCCGGCAAAAAGGTGCTATGCATCGCGCCCGATACCGGTGAACGCTATTTGAGCATGAACCTATTCGAATAAATATTGATTTTGCAAAGAGAGGCAATGGCCTCTCTTTTTTTATTGCCCATAAACTTTTTTCCGAGAATTATTGACAATTCCTATAAAGCTACTATACTTTATTAAACAATACCCTATAGGAAAGGTAGGTTTTATAACCGGTGAAACATTTTGTTTATTGAAATCCAGCACATCAATAAAATTTATACCGATAAAGATAATAATGCCAATACGGTATTAGAAGATATAAACCTTGAGATTCCAAAAGGCCAATTCGTTTCGATCCTCGGCCCATCCGGTTGCGGCAAATCTACTTTGCTGTCGATGATCGCCGGCCTAACTTCTGCCTCGTCCGGCGGCATCGTCGTCGATGGAAAACACGTACAGAAGCCAGGCAAAGACCGCGGCATGGTGTTCCAGGAAGCGGCACTGTTCCCGTGGATGACCGTGACGGAAAACGTCGTGTTTCCACTGCGAAAGGACATGAATAAAAAACAAGCAGCAGAACGCGCGCGCCACTTTTTACAGATGGTCCAGCTCAGCAATTACGCCGGCCATTACCCGCACGAATTGTCAGGCGGCATGCAACAGCGCGTATCGATTGCACGTTCCCTCGCGATGGACCCGGCAGTTCTCCTGATGGATGAACCGTTCGGTGCGCTCGACGAACAGACGCGCAGCCGCCTCCACGGGCAATTGGAGAAGATTTGGATCGATACGCAGAAAACCATCGTCTTTGTCACACACAGCATTTCGGAGTCGATCAAATTATCGGACCGCATCGTCGTGATGGGCACGCGCCCCGGCACAGTCATCGCCGACATCGAAGTCGATATTCCGCGGCCCCGGGATGAACATAAACAAGATGTCGCTGCTCTCGAAGAACGCATCATGGGGCTGTTGAAAGGCGAAATCGATAAAGTCATAGATGAGGAGCTTGCTTATGAAGCCCGCAGTTAAGCGCCTCCTGTTTTTTGCCGGACTTATCCTATTTTGGGGGCTCGGTTCCCATTTCGAATTATGGCATGAAACAATCCTTCCATCGCCGTTTAGCGTCTGGGATGCACTGGTCGCTGGATTCGCTGACCTGACTTTAGTCTACGACCTTGTCGCGAGTTTCCGCCGACTCTTGATCGGCCTCGCCGTTTCCTTACTGATCGGCACCGCGCTCGGCATTTTGCTGGCACGCTCGAAAACGGCAGATGATACGATCGGCTCGATGGTGCTCGCTTTGCAAAGCGTCCCGAGCATCATCTGGCTGCCGCTTGCGATGATGTGGTTCGGCCTCGGCGAAGGCGCCATCATCTTTGTCGTCATCCTCGGTGGTACGTTCGTCATGACACTCAACGTCCGGACGGGCATCAAAAACGTCAATCCACTCTACATAAAAGCAGCGCGCACGATGGGATCAGGCGGCATCGACTTGTTCTGGAAAGTCATCATCCCGGCCTCTGTCCCTTATCTTGTAACCGGTGCGCGTCTCGCCTGGGCATTCGCCTGGCGCGCGCTTATGGCCGGCGAGCTGCTAAGTGCCGGGCCAGGGCTCGGCTATACATTGCGCTATGCTTCCGACTTCGGCAATATGGCGCTTGTCATCGGCGTCATGATCATCATCGGTGTCGTCGGCGCTGTCGTCGACCAATTGATTTTCCAACGCATCGAGAAAAACGTCCTGAAACGCTGGGGACTCGAATCCTAATACCCAAAACCATTTGAGGAGGAATCATTTTATGAAAAGATCCGGACTTATTTTAACGACATTTGCGGCTGCGGGAATCCTGTCAGCTTGCGGAGCTTCAGGTGCAGCAACAGGCGATTCTGAAGATACCATCGTACTTGGCTATTTCCCGAACCTTGACCATGCCACTGCAATGGTCGCAAAAGACCAGCAGTTCTACGAAAGCAATTTGCCGGAAGGAACAAACGTTGAATACGTCACATTCGCTGACGGCTCCGACTTCATGACCGCCCTGAAAACCGGCGATATCGATGGCGGGCTGGTCGGTCCAGGACCTGCGATGAACAACTACACGAACGGCGCGGATGTGCGCATGATCGCTGGCGGCGCGAGCGGCGGAACAGTCGTCATGGCGCGTGAAGGCAGCGGTATCGAATCCATCGAAGACATCCCCGGCAGCACGTTCATCACACCGCGCGTCGGCTGCACACATGATGTCCAGTTCGAGACTTATATGAAAGAAAACGACATCACATCAAACCGTATCGGCGGGGAAATGATCCACCAGACCGGCAAGCCGGCGCAATATGAAGCCATGTTCGAAACAGGAAAAATCGATGTCGCGGTCGCCCCTGAACCTTGGGCCTCCGTCCTTGCGCAAAACACCGGCGCCAAAGTGATCATCGAACCGGATGAGATCTCCTTCGGCACTACGCTTCCGGCATCTGTCCTCGTCACTTCCAGCGAATTGATCGAGTCTGACCCTGAAACCGTGCAGGCCATTGTCGATGCACACGAAGAAGCAACAGCCTATATTGAAGAAAATCCGGAAGAATCCAAAGAAATCGTCATCTCCACAATTGACGACATCACCGGACAGGAACTTGATAAATCCGTCATCGACGGCGCGTGGGACAATATGTTCTTCAGCACGGATATCGACGGCTCGGAAATCCAGGCATTCGGCGATTCGTCATTCGACTTGAAATTCCTGAAAGAAAAACCTGACTTCAGCGAATTGACCGATACACAGTTTTTGAACTGAATGAATGGGCGAAACCCCTCACCTTATGATCGGTGAGGGGTTTCGTCATGTCCGCTGTGCTTTTTCAAGCCGTGCAATGGCGCGCCAAGCATGATAGATTAAACGGTCGAACCATAGTAAGGCATCGACTTTTTTCAGTACCGTCGCGAGCTCCGCTTCGTTTTTCGCGGCGCGGACGTAATATTCGTTGCGGCGCGCTTTTCGTTCCACAGCCATCTCTTCTGAAGCTGCGTTGAATTCGTGCACCAATTCCGGCAACTGCTTATCTTCTGTTATTTCAACCTTCGCTTTATCCAATAGCGGCATCCATTTGCCAGAAGTATTCGGATGCACAAGATGAGCTTCACGGCCGATCGGTTCTTCAATCACTTGCAGCAAGCGATCCACATGATCGAGCGTGTGGAGGATTTGCACGTGGCGTTGGAAAGCTTCTTGCGGCATGGACTGGATCCGGTCGAGAAAAGTGCGGAGTTCCATTGCCGCATCGTGCAAAGTATCAACTTTACGCCGGTCCACAGTCCCGTCGCGCAGCACCACTTGCATCAATTCCATCAATTCCGATAAGATAAGCTGAATAGTTTGGTGGACGGCTTCTAGAGCAACTTGCGGCAATTTGGCTACTTGTGGATTTAAATGCCGGACAAACGGATTTCCTTTTTCAGGCACCAATTTTTCTATCAGCTTGATGAACGGGCGCATCAGCAAAGCAAATACGAGAACGCCAAGCACATTGAACAAAGTATGGAAAATAGCGATGCCGAAAGCAGCGTCGAACTCTTCGAACAGCAGATGGCTGATGAGGCTAGTCACCTGCAATAATTGCGGAGTTAGGAGCATTGCCAAAAGAGCTGTCCCGATGTTGAACAGTACATGTGTCATCCCTGCGCGTTTCGCGGCTGTTCCCGCACCGATTGCAGCAAGAATCGCCGTGAGGGTCGTTCCGATATTTTGCCCGATGACCAAATACGCCGCTTGCTCAAATTCAATGACCCCGGAAAACAACGCGGTCAATGTCGTCGCTACTGCAGCACTAGACGATTGCATGATGATCGTCATGATAGCGCCTATAAAGACGAGCAGAAATATATTCGTCAACCCTGCGAAAGAAGCGGCATGCTGCAATTCCGCCATGCCTTCCTGCAAGACGCCGATTCCGAGAAACAACAGTCCGAAACCGGCAAGCACTGACCCATAAGCAGCAATGCGCTGCGGTAAAAATGTTTTCAACAATACGCCGAACCCGATAATCGGCAGCGCCCAGCCTTGCAGGTCCACTTTAAACCCGAGGAGTGAGACTAGCCATCCAGTACTTGTACTGCCGATATTCGCTCCCATAATGACACCGACAGATTGCGCGAAACTAAGCAAGCCGGCACTGACAAACCCGATCGTCAGAAGGGTCACTGCAGTGGACGATTGGATGACGGCGGTAATGACCGCTCCGGAAAAAATGGCTCGTCCGGTGCCACCTGCAAATCGGTTCATCCACCCTTTAATGAATTCACCGGTTAGTTCTTTCAATGATCCGGTCATCATTTGCATCCCCAGCAGGAATAAACCGATTCCGCCTAAAATTGCCAGGAACATCCCCATTCCGCCCACCCCCTTTTGTCTACAGTGTAAACGAAAAAGCGAAGGTTTTCCGGAAGAATTCAAAACAATTCGAAACAATCCCCCAATCTTTCACTGTAGTGCCGTTCAGGAGGTTCCCGTAAATAAAAAGGAAAAATAAAAAAGCCTCCTAATTAAAGAAGGCTTTCCCCGTTACTTCATCTCGTGGGCGAACTTAATCTCCTCGCCGCCACGATAGCTGATTTCAAGTTCGAAACCTGCCACTTCCGCTGCATCGATGGCCAGCGCTTCTAGCACTTCCGCCTTCATTTCACCAATCGATCGATCCATTGTAATCGTAATCTGTCCAAGCAGCTGCTCCATCTCATCCAGCGCTTTTGCATCTTCGCTTTCAGAACCGTCCCGGTGTTCAATCTCAGCTTCCCGCTCATCACTTTCATACTCGTAGCCCGCTTCGCCGCCTCCGGCAAACTCAAGTTCGAGATTAAATTCATCTACTTCATCCGAGTGACCGCTATTTTCTGTATCATGATCGATCTCTATTTCTTCACCGGAATCGAATTTCACGTCCATTTCATATTCACGGACATCCGCCTCTGCCGCAGCTGCCGCTTCCAGCACTTCCCGCTTAATATCCTCCAGCGGACGGTCTATCGAAAACTGCACCGCTTGGAAGAGCTGTGTGAATTCATCCTGTGCAGCCTGGCCGGATAAATTCTCTCCATCGTCACGTTCGATGCTTGCTTCCCCTTCACGATCAAAATCGAATTCCCATTCCTGCCCATCTTTAAATTCAAGATCCAAATCGAATTCTCGGATGCCGCTGCTTTCTGCGTCCATCCCCGAAGCCGTGCTCCCCTCTACGGTTGCTTCATCCGAACTTCCCTCCTGTTCAGCCATACCGCCTTCTGCTGGGCTAGTTTCCCCGTTTACTGCATCTGTCACAGCTTGCTGATCGCTTTCTGCCGTCTCGTCTCCTGTGCCGCACCCTGCAAGCAAAATCACAGCGGCGAGACCTACAGTCATCTTTTTCATTATGGAACACCCTTTCTCACTTTATGATATTTCTAGCATACCCGCGCGAGTTGAGTGTCTTCTGAGAGGAACATTAAAAATCGATGAGAACGCTAATTGAGCCACAAAAAAGCCGAGGCGAATACGCCTCGGCTTTTTAAGTAACAACAGTTTCTTGATTGCGCCAAAACCAGATGACGACCGGTACCAATAGCAGAGATAAGATCCCACCGGCTAGAGACAGCACCGCAAAACTCGTACCTGCTACGACCATCCCCGACATTCCGCCACCAGTAGCACCGGCAAGGGCGATCAGCACGTCGACCGTCCCTTGCGTTTTCGCCCGCACTTTCGGCTTGGTCGAGTCGACGATCAATGCCGTGCCGCTGATCAAGCCGAAATTCCATCCCAACCCAAGCAGCGCCAGCGCTATAATCAGGACCAGCAATGACTCTCCAGGAGCAAACGCTGCAACAAGGCCAGCTGAAAGCAAAGTCACACCCGCTGCAACAACCATCGCGACTCGTCCGACCTTGTCGACGAGAACACCTGTCACAAGCGATGGCAAATACATTGCCGCCACATGGATACCGATGACCATACCGATTGCATTCAAGCTATGTCCGTGATGTCCCATATGCACTGGCGTCATCGTCATGATGGCAACCATGACGATTTGGGTAATCACCATGACAGTAGCACCGAGAAACACACCACGGCTATTGATAGCAGGCCCAGCCTGTTCCTCGTCTCCCTCTATGGCCTTACTACGTTTTTGCTGATCGCTGATAAAACGCGAAACCATAAGAGGATCCGGGCGCAGCAGCGAGAACAAGACGATTCCTGCCACAATATATGCAGCGCCCGCTAAAATGAAGGGCCCGGCAAGTGCCGGAACGCCGATCGATTCCGCAAAATCCCCCATGACGCCGACTAAGTTCGGCCCTGCGAAAGCGCCGAAAGTCGTCGCCACCATCGCGACGCTGATTGCTGTTCCACGTTGTTTTGCAGATGCAAGATCCGTCCCTGCATAACGGGCTTGAAGATTGGTCGCCGTCCCCGCTCCGTAAATGAGCAATGACAGAAACAGCAGAAAGACATTGCCCCATATCGCAGCGAATACTACGCCGATCGAACCGACTCCCCCCGCCAAAAATCCGGCAGCAAGTCCAGTCCGCCGCCCGAAACGCTGGGATAACCGCCCGACGACAAGCGCAGCCCCCGCCGACCCGAGTGTAAAGAGAAATACCGGCAGTCCGGCATAACTGTCAGTCCCTAACATATCGCGAGCGAGCAGAGCACCGACCGTTATGCCCGCCGCTAAGCCTGCCCCGCCGAAAACTTGCGATAGCATGACAATCCATAAAGTGCGTTTATACAATCGCTGCAATTTCTCCGGGGACTCGCCATAGCTTTCAAGCGCTTTGCCAGCTGCCTTACTTCTTCCATTAGCCATCTTTCGGCCTCCATTCCCGATTTTTATTCCAGATTCATTATAGCGTGTTTGCCATTACTCTGGAGAATGGAATTTCGGCATAGAAAAAGAGCCGGCAGCGGCTCTTTTTTTCAGAGTGTTAAATAAGTCTATAATCCACAGTAATTTTAAAAACCGGTTGCTTTTTTACATTCAAAACCAAGGACCTATCTGAGTATTTGGAGAAGCGTTTGCTCGACTCCTGTGGGAATAGCGGGTTTGAGAGACCCCGCAGGAACACAGTGACGAGGAGGCTCGATTCCCGCCCCACGGAAAGCGAGCGATAAGCTTCGGAAAATACGGTTTCTTGAGCTTCTCGACAGACTGAGAAAAAGAGCCGGCAGCGGCTCTTTTTTCATACAGCTTGTTTGCTGCTTTCTTCAAATTCCCGGCGCCATTTCCTTAGCGCTCGGCGTTTTCTCGAGATTCGGGCTGTGAAAGGGTTCGCACGCCTTAATAACTCAATACGCTCCGCTTCATTCACAGGATCATCTTGCCCAAGATGCGTCGCCAAAAAATAATCCAGAAAGCGGATCGCATCAAGACGCTCTTCAGTTGAAGCCGGGCTTAACCTATTCAAATTCATCTTCATGCGCTGCAAATCTAGAGTGTCCTTTTCATGGTCAGCGGAAAAGCGTTTGTAATAATTCATCATTTCAATGTATAACGCGCCCGTTTCTTTCCGAAGATTTCTTCGGGTGGTTAGCGTAAGCATGTAAACCCCTCCTTTTTTGTCTTTTCATCCGGAGATAAATATCCAGCATATGTGACGATGCTAAGCAGTTAATGATTTGTACCCTGTTTAGCGTTTGGCTACACCTGTTGGAAAACAAAAAATCGTGTCTGGCTTTACACAGCTATATACAAAACTCTAAGTTGCCTGTGGGTGGTTCTGCAAAAAAGCAGCAAAAACTTCTTTTGTTCTCAAGCGAAGCCATGTATCCGGCTCTTCCATCGATTGCCGTGCGTCAATGGTCTTCCCAGATACCGAATGCACTTCATCAAAAACTTCCTTCAAGTCATTCAGGCTGACCGGATCAACCATTCCGGATAATAAAATAACCGGTTTTCCACAAGCCGCGGCCTTCTGCGCAATGCCGAAAGGAGTTTTTCCGGATAAGGTTTGCTTATCCGACCTGCCTTCCCCCGTAATAATCAGATCGCACGCTTCGATGCAGTCAAAAAAACCCGAAGCTTCGAGTACAACATCGATGCCGCGTTTCATCTCTGCCGGAAAAAAAGCTAAAAAAGCTCCTCCGGCACCTCCTGCCGCCCCTGCGCCAGGGTAATCATGCAAAGATATCCCCGTTACTTTTTCCACAATGTCTGCATAGCGGCGCAAACTGCCGTCCAAGCTTTCCGCCATTCTATCCGTCGCCCCTTTTTGTGGGCCGAATATATGCGAAGCACCATTTGGTCCGAGGAGCGGATTATCGACATCACTCGCAATGATGAACCGGCAATCCTGAATTCGCGGATCGAAGCTGTCCGTGTCGATGGCAGCAAGATGCTCCAAAGCGGATCCACCCGGCGGAATCGCTTTTCCCGAGTCGTCCAGAAAATTCATGCCGAGTGCACGCAGCAGTCCTGTGCCGCCATCATTTGTCGCACTGCCTCCAAGGCCGATGATAAATTCTCTGTACCCCGCATCAAGTGCATGTCGAATCAATTCGCCTGTCCCGTCCGTCGAGGCGCTCCCTGGATCCCGCTCTTCAGCGCCCAGCAATGTAAGACCTGATGCTTCAGCTATTTCGACCACACAGGTGCGCCCATTGCCGAGCACGCCGTAACCGGCAAGAACCGTCTTCCCGAGCGGGCCTGCCACTTGCTTTTCGACGATTTGCCCATTAGTTGCTGCTACCAAATTCACCATAGTGCCTTCACCGCCATCCGCTGCCGGCAATTCGATCACTTCGCATTCTGGCAAAGCATCCCTTATCCCCACCGCCATTGCTTTAGCTGCCGCTTTCGCTGTCATACTTCCTTTAAAAGAATCCGGCGCCACGATAATTCTCATATTACTCCCCCTCTCCATTAACTCGTCGAATGTTTCCGGAACAAGCAGGTGTGTATTGAATGTACAAGTTTCAAGCAGTTGAGGCAAGATGTTTAAAGTTGATTAGGAAGTGGTAACTACTAAAAAGAAGCGATTATTGAGCTTCCCCTTCACCCCCAAAAATTTTTGACGGCCCAAAGCAGACAACTGCGTTGGGCCACTTTTTTTACCCTATAATAAAAAAACGTAATTATGTGATACTTTTCATTTCACAGAAATGGGCGGGTTTTTAAGTCTAGAACGACTGGAGCCATGGCCGCGCAAGCATCCGCCTAAATGGATATCGCCCTTTTCTGTCGGATGCAAAAGGGGCTGCCCGAAAGCCATTGTTCATGGCCTTTTGGGACAGCCCCTTTTGAAATTAAATAATGCCTTGCCAACGTAAAATCACTTCCGCTATGAGTGCAGAACCTATAAATGTGCCGAGGAATACAGCAATCGCGACGATAAAACTGCGAAAGCCGAGCTTGCGGAAATCTGCCCAGTTCGAACCGACCGAGATGCCGGCATAAGCCAGGATGGGTGTCGCCAGCGCCAATATGCCAATTTCACTCGTCCATGCCACGACATAATCAGAACCCGGAAACCAAGGCAAAGAAATAACGATAGCGAGTAGACCTATATAGCCGACAGCCGGCATGCGAAACGGCAATGCTTTCTCAAGCATCAAGCCGACAAGGCTCACTGCGATCAACACGAGCATCCCCGGAATCGCTTGCCACGGTAATACATCCATGCCAAACCAATTGCCGATCAATGCAGCGCCACCGAAAATTCCTAATACCCACGTCCATTCCATAATACTTTTAAACATTCGGGCCTCCTCCTTTCGCCGCTTTCCGCTCTGTTCTGCGCATCATGATGCTATATAGTTTCTCCGTTAACGGTAAACCGATGAAAATACTGAAATAAAGCCCTGTGGAAAGTGACAGCAAATTACTCGCCCCGGCAAATGCAACGATTTGTTCTTCGAGTTCAGGATAAGCCCCGATCAAAGAACCACTTGCCGCTGCCATCATCGATCCCGATCCAACTCCCGATGCCATCGCGAATGATAAAGGATGAAGCGGTGTCGCCGTCGCGAGCAGTCCAGCGATCAAACCAAGAAATACTGCCCCGAATACCGTCCCGAAAATATAAATCGCCATGACGCCGCGCCCTTCCGGAGAAGAAAACCCGAATTTATTGACGATCAGCCCGACGTTCGGCTCACGCGCAATCGAATGGGTCATACCGATGCTCTCGCGCCGGAATCCAAGCAGCACCGCTAACGGCAATGCTATAAAAATCGTCCCTAAGTTGCCGAGCTCCTGTAAAAGAAGAGCAGGCCCTGCAGCAATGATTGCCTCGATTTGCGGGCCGATTGTAACGCCGATTTTTGCAATGAGCAATGTTACCCCCAAAACGATGAGCGGCTCTGCGTGTTTGGCGTTCTTTTCGGAAATGACAGGTGTAAAATAAAGAATCAAGCCAAGAAAGAATGCATATAGCATAGGCAATAACAAAATGACACCTGGCCCTACTGTAAAGCTGAACAACCCGATCGCTTCAGTAATCGCTACTAAAAGAAATGCAACCGCGTGCAGCCGCCAGTCTTTAATAACATTTTTCAATTCCACTTTCTCCATTTCATCTCCCCACTTCCTTCGTAATTGACAGCAATTTAATTGAAAATCGCCAATCCATAAACCCAGTCTAACCTATTTGACGGACGATTCAATGAAAAATGTTATTTTCGTTCGTTTTCCCTTTTAGTTTATATCGGTTTCAAAAGCGGGAGAGATTATAAAACAAACTAAAAGGGCTGGCCCAAAAGGTCATGGATTATGACTTTTCGGGCAGCCCTTTTTTGCATACAAGAGAAATGGCTGATATCCATTTTCTCCAGCATTCCTATTTCCTGGAATCATGAGGCAATCCCCCCAGTTATTCGGACGGATCGTAAAGCGTAACACTTTCAATGTAGTTGATGTATTTACGCAATTCTTTCGCTTGCTGGCGCGTAATCTCAGCTGCATCGTACATATCATAGATTTTGGCTCTCCCCATATCCATGACGTTGATGCGCAGTTCCTCTTTCTGCATCTCATAGCGCTCATCATAGAGTGTCTCGGGCCTTCTCAAACGGCTGATCATTTTCCGGTATTCGGTCAACACGGCTTCGACGACATCTTTTCTGGAAGCTTTTTTATGATAGGCTTCCAGATTCTCAAGCGCGGCTTCGAGTGCCTTCAACTGGACTTCACGGCCGATCTGGTATTCAACAAGACGGATTTCCTCGTCTTGCCAATTTTCCCCACGGAACCTGCGCCATGCCCGAATCAACTTCCCTTGGAGATACAATAATGTCGAACGGGCATTATGGGCGATGGCTTCCTCGCGGCGATTGAGTGAATGCTCAAATGCCGCATATACCTCCCGCTCCATGCCCTCTGTTTTCTTCAATCTCTCGATGTAGCGCCGCTCGGCTTTCAAAGCCCTCAAACGCACTTCCTTCATTCGGCGCTGGTATTTCTTATTCGCTTCTTTCGCTTCCTCGCCTTCGGACTGCACTTGCTGGAAGCGCAAGCGGTATTCATCCATCAATTCGTAGGCCGCCGTTTCATTCGCTTCAGTCAGTTCGGATTTGATGCGGGCAATCGATGCGAGCAGCAGCCGGCGCCTTGCCTCTTCCAAATCGATTGTGGAGTCTTCCTCGCTCCCGGCCAATTTGCCTTTGCTGAGCAGCGGCAAGCAGACCGTCGCAAGAAGCAGCGTCAGAAGAATTGTGCCGACCGCGAGGAATAAGAGCAGTGAACGTTGGGGAAAGATATAGCCGCCTTCAATGATCATCGGCAAAGACAAAATCCCGACCATCGTCACCGTTCCGCGCACGCCGGTCAGGCTGACGAATAATGTCAGCTTGAGGCTCGGCTTTGCGGCATCCTCCATTTTGCCGAAGCGGTATTCATATTGGGAAAATAAATAAGCCCAGATAAACCGAAGTCCGAGCAGCATCGCGGTAATCGCGACCACATAGAAAAGCAAAACAGTTTGGCTCGTGTTCGGGTTTTCCAAAGCTCCGCTCATCGAACCTGGTATATTGAGGCCGAGCAGCAAGAAGATGATGCCGTTCAAGACGAATGTGATGATTGTCCAAATATTTTCCGTCAGCATCTGCTCTTCCGCAGCGAGCGCTTCTGCGTCTTCCTGCACCAGTGCATGGACGATGCCGCCGACCACTACCGCAATTACCCCGGAAGCCCCCAAAAGTTCCTCCGCAATAACAAAGATGATGAACGGCGTCATGATCTGCAAAAGGGAATGGAAAGTTACATCATTGATCCCCTGCTTGCGGAACAGGAGCCGGATGCCGACAAACATCAACGCCAATGCCAGGCCAAGCAATGCCCCCACCAAAAATTTATAGGAAAAATTGAAAATAGCTGAGTACAACGAAAATGTTCCGGTAACGACTGCAGCGACTGCATAGTTGAATGCGACGAGCCCGGAAGCATCATTGATCAGCGATTCTCCGCGGACCAAACTTAAGACATTGCTCGGAATCCGCACGCGCTGTGAAATGCCGTTCACTGCCACCGGGTCCGTCGGTGATAAGATGGCGGCGAGCGCAAACGCTGCGGCAAGTGGAATGTCTTCGATGAGCCAGTGGATGAAATAACCGCCGATCATCGTCGTCAATAAAACGAGAATAACCGCGTTGCCGAAAATCGGCCCGCGCATACGCCATAATTCTTCACGTGGAAAATGCCGCCCATCGTTGAATAGCAGCGGCGCAATGAATAAAAGCAAAAACCATTCGGCTTCCAATTCAAATGTAAAACCTTCAAAGACTAGAACGATGCTCATCCCGAGGGCCACTTGGATGAGCGCTGTCGGCACTTGCGGCACATAATGGCTCACCACATTGGAGACGAGAAGCGCGATCAGCAGGATCAGGATTGTCAGCAATAATTCCATCAATATTCCCCATTTACTCGTAGTGGTAGTATATATACCCCGATTATGATTTCGGTTATCCATTTCTTGCTTACTTTCTATTTAGTATGCACGCATTTCGGGTAAACTATAAGAAACCACCATCCGCTCGGATGAAGGAGGTCCAGAACTTGTCCCGGCAATCATACCGCAAAGAAAAAAACCAATTGACATATACCCAGCAGCATCTTGCGAACGAGCGCACGTATCTTGCCTGGATCCGCACGGCGATTTCCATCGTCGGTGTCGGATTTCTCGCAACAAGTTTGCATTTTACAATGGGGGTCGTGCGCAATCCATTTGTCGATTTGTTTACGATCATCCTCGGCATATTCGCTTGTATTTTCGGCTTGGTCATCATTTATACAGCGACACGCACCTACCGTGAAAAGCGCCATCAAATCATCCATGAAACCTTCTATTCATCGAATTTGCGCATCAGCATGATTTCGACGATGCTGTCGATCATGATCATAATGGTAATCATCTATTTCTTTATCATTATGTAAATCATTTGCGCCTGGACCTTAATTTTTTCTTTTCCTCTTCAATGGAAACAGGCTATTCATCACGCCAAAACCAGAAAAGCCTAGTGATTTCCTCACGGTTATAGTATTCTGAAATCAATCAATATAACGAATACAAGCTGTTCCCGCTCTGCTGTTTTTGGGGGCAGGACATCCGAAAGGAATTGACTCATGGCGACTTTCCCAAAATGGTTTATCGTATGCCTTGCAGCTTTTGGAACTTTGGCCACCAACAACGGACAGCCTTCTGCGGCTGAATCTTCATCGTATGAATTTACGATGCGTTCTGTTCCGCTTGCCGTGATGCCGGAACGATTGACGAGAAACCACCGCGTGAGTTTGTCGGCAATCGGCGATGTGCTCATCCACGAGCCTCTTTATGAGGACGCGAAAACAGGCAATACGTATGACTTCACCCCGATGTTCGAACCGATTCAGCCTTATCTCGAATCATCTGACATAACCGTCGCCAATTCCGAAAGCATCATCGGGGGCAGCGAAATCGGCGTTTCAAGCTATCCATCTTTCAATAGCCCGCTCGAGCTCGGCGATGCCATGAAAAATGCGGGGATCGACGTCGTCTCCATGGCGAACAATCACACCTTGGACCGCGGCGTGCGGGCAATCGAGAACGCCATCTCCCATTGGCGGGATATTGGCATGGTATCGACCGGTTCTCACCTGTCCGCACAACAGCGTGCAGACATCCCGGTTCTCGAGCGCAACGGCGTCACTTTGTCGTTTTTATCCTATACGTATGGAACCAATGGCGTCCCGACACCCGCCGGCCGGCCGTATTTAGTCAACCGTATCGACCGGGAGTTGATCCAGCAGGATTTGGCGTATGCGCGCAAGAAATCCGATGTGACGGTGTTGAGTCTTCACTTCGGCAACGAATACGAAGTAATGCCGACACAAGAGCAAATGGAACTCGCCCGTTTTGCCGCTGAAAATGGCGCAGATATCATTCTCGGCCACCATCCGCACGTCCTGCAGCCTCCTGAATGGATCGAGACGGACGACGGCCGGCGCAGCTTGGTCTTCTACTCACTCGGCAATTTCCTGTCCGGCCAAAAAGGCGTTGAACGGCGGATCGGCGGCATCGCCCATATGGATATCGAGAAGCTGGAAACTACGGAAGGCTCAAGTATTGCCATCACGAATCCAGCCTTCACCCCGACCTTCGTCCAGCACGATGGATTTCAGGATTTTGAAGTTTTATTATTGAAAGACATCAACGAGGAATGGAACACCAATACGAAAGCCCACCTTGCCACTTGGATGACTGAACTGGAATTCCGTGAATAGAGGAGTGAATTGATGATGCAGGACTGGAAAACAGAGGAACAAAAATTATACACCCCTGCACCCGAACCGCACGCCGTCCACATCCCGAAACAGTTTTACTTCGTCATCGACGGGCGCGGAAGCATCGGGTCTGAGGATTTCCAAGAACGTCTTCATGTCTTGACCGCCTTATCGGAAGCAGTAAGGGCTATTCCCCAGCATGGCTATCGGCCACCAGGGTTTGCCGATTACTCTCTGTACCCGCCGGAAACACTCCACCATGCAGAAGGGCAAGACGGGCATCCGGCGACTTTTTCACTGATGATCCGCCAGCCTGATTTCATCGATAACGAAACAATCGACCGCGCGTTCAACCTGATCCACCAAGAGCGGAAGTTCCCCTTGCTTCCCGAAGTGGCTTTCGAAGAATTCGAAGACGGTTTATCGGTTCAATTGCGCAGCTCCAAAAAGCACGAAACGATAGATGAAGCTTTCAGGAAAATCGACCATTTTCTGCTGGCAAATGTATTGAAGCGCCGCAACTTCCATCACCGTGAAATTTATCCTGAACATATGAAAGCTTCTTTCGACGAGCTCGTCTACCGGATTTTTGTCGAGGAAGCGGAATAGCCCCGCGATGTGCAGCATCGGATAGGGGATAAAAGAAAAGCCGTCCCGAAAAGTGTCTGTACACTTTTTCCGGACGGCTTTTTCCCATTACATCGGATTTTTCTTGTAGTTTTCATCGCGCCGGAAGTTCCCGACCACTTCCATCGTCTCGGTGATGCTGACGAAGGCATTCGGGTCGATTTCCCGGATCAAAGGCCTTACAAATGCCAGTTCGTAACGGGTGATGACGCTATGTAGCACTTTCACCTTGGCGCCAGTATAAGCACCTTCCCCGTCCGTTACCGTGATGCCGCGGTATAAGTTCGTCAATAGCTTCTTCTTCACTTCGTCGCCTTTCGCCGTCACCACCATCAAGCTGAGCTTGATATGGCGAGTGTGGATGCGGTCAACGACGATGCCCGTGATATAGATCGATGCCATCGTATACATCGCGAGCTCCCAGTTGAAGATAAAGCCAGAGATGAAGACGACGCCGCTGTTCAAAGTGAAAACCATGAAGCCGAGCGGAATATCGCGTTTCATTGTCAGCAAAAGGCCGATGACATCAAAGCCGCCGGTCGATCCGTAAAAGCGGATGATGATCCCGACTGCAGCGCCTGAAATGACGCCTCCGAAAACCGATGACAGCAGTGCATCTTCTGTCACTTGGACAATCGGGATATAGAGCATGGCAATCGACGTGACGGCAACCGAAAAAATGCTGTTGCCGATAAAGGTCTTGCCGAGCTTCATCCAACCGACGACCAAAATCGGCAAGTTCAGTAAGATCAGCCAAATCCCTGAGTTGACCGGCGTCATCAACCCGAAGATCATGGCGACTCCGGTGACGCCCCCTGATAGAATTTCATGTGGCAATAGAAACATATTAAAAGCGATCGCCATAACAATGGAAGCAATGAAAATTGCCCCGAGGCGGTAAAATTTGTCCATTTTTTATTCTCCGTTCATCTAATCATAATGAGCGATGCCCGCATTCCGTTGAAGGCGATGAGGCAAGGCAGCGATTCACATTATAGGGGGTGCACTCATAGAAAAGCAAGCACTTCTGGTTGGATTTACAGTTTCTTTTCATTCACGGAATATTCGTCATTTGAACGGTGTTTCAAAAGCTTCAATTGAATGCTGCCGACATTAAGATTAAAATAGAAGAAGACAGTGCACGGCAAGGAGAGATACTATGGATCCGTTAGATATCATCGACAACATGGACAAAATCATGCCGGTGTTCCAACCGATCGTCAGTGCCGTCAAGCACGACGTCATCGGCTATGAACTGCTCGGCCGCTACATAGAACCGGATGGAATTAAATCACTCGGCGATTTCTTCAACGACCCGGAAGTTCCGGATGAGTTTAAAACAGAAGTGGATCAAAGGCTGCTCGAAATGGCACTCGATCAATTGCTGCTGCAAAACAATGACTGCCTGTTGTTCATCAACCGCAACGCCCGTCAGCTGATGGCAGGCGACGGCGAAGATTTCCTGAAGAGCTTGCTCGAGTACCGCAAACGCGGATTCCCTCTCGAACGCATCGTGCTGGAAATTACCGAGCACGATTTCAACGAGGATTTCGATACGCTCAACCACCTGCTATTGTATTTCAAAACTTACGGCATCCAAATCGCTGTCGATCACGTCGGTGCGAAAAGTTCGAACATCGACCGCATTCGCCAATTGCGCCCGCATATCCTGAAGATCGATATGAGCATCAGCCGCCATCACCAACCTGATGCTTTCCAGGACATCATCCATTCCTTGTCGATGCTCGCCCACCGGATCGGCGCAAGGCTCTTGTATGAATATATAGAAGACAACCATCAACTATATTTCGCCTGGAAGCACGGCGGCCATTATTACCAAGGCTATTATTTGGCGCATCCGGATCCCGACCTGCTAACGACGGACTCCTTATCCATCCATGTAGGTGACAAAGTAAAAGAATTTGTCCATCGTGAAAAAGCGATGGTCAGCGAGCGTTTGGCCTATACTTCCCTTTCCGAAGAAAAACTTAAGCGCTTGATGGGCAAATGGCAAAGCCCAGATTATGCCGACCTGTTCATCCAGGAAGTGCTGCCTCTTTTTGAATCGGAAAGTTTCCGTATCTATATTTGCAACAGCGACGGGGAGCAAGTCTCCTCCAACTTCCGGAAAAAAGCCGGAACCTGGCAAGGCGAACCGCAGCAAATCGGATCCCATTGGGCTTTCCGACCGTATTTCCTCGAGAATATGATGCTTATGAAAGCGAGCCATAAGGGGAGGTTGTCGGATATTTATGCCGATATCGAAACGGGGGAAATGATACGCACCTTCAGCTATCCGTTGTCCGACGAATGCTTCCTGTTTATCGACCTAAGCTACGAATTCATTTCTGAAAATGATTTTCTATTGTTTCAATAGATCGGAGTTACAAAAGAAACCCGAAGCAGCATTTGCCGCTTCGGGTTTTGTCATTCCGCTTCCTTTTCCAGCTGATCGATATAATGCTTGAGCTTGTCTTTTTGCTCACCGCTGATCTCTGGCAATTCCGGGTTGATTTCCTCCAGCATTTCCACCATCACCCGGGCGATGACAAAACGGGAATACATTTCATCATCTGCCGGCAGTATATACCACGGAGCATGGTCTGTAGAAGTATGCGTGAGCATATCCTCGAAAATACCCTGGTAATCTTCCCAATGCTCGCGTTCTTCGACATCGCTGAAGGAAAACTCCCAATTTTTCTCCGGGTTTTTCATCCGCTCGAGGAGGCGCGTGGTTTGTTCTTCTTTGGAAATATTAAAGAAAAATTTCACAAACGGAAAACCGTTCTCGGACATATAGCGCTCGAATTCGTTGATCTGCCGATATCGCCGGTTCCAAACTTCGCCATCAATCAAATGATCGGGCAAGGGTTCTTCCTCGAGCAAGTTGTGAACACGCGGAGCGATTACTTCTTCATAATGGGACCGATTCAAAATCCCGATTTGCCCCCGTTCCGGCAATGCTCCGTGTAAACGCCACAGATAGTCATGCTTGAGTTCTTCTTCTGTCGGCTTGCCAAGCGTTGTCGTCTTTAACCCTTGGGCGGTCAAATTGGAAAACAGGTATGTAATGGCCTCGTCTTTTCCAGCTGCATCCATCGCCTGCAACGCCACCACAACCCCTTTCTCTTCCTCGGCGTGAAGGCGGATATGCCATTTCTTCAGCTGTTCGATTGTTTCCTGCAATTGCTGCTCTATATATTGGACTTGCGTTCCCTGTTCTGCGCGGGTCGGCCATTCAGTCAAGTCAACTTTCTGTCCTACTTCAACTTTATATTTCTGGGTATCCATCCAAACCCTCCTTGAATAATCATCATGATTATCCATACCCATTTTCTCCATTTAAAATGACAGGGCTTTTTTCTCAATCTAGTTCCCTTAGTTTTAACAACCCGGTTCAATTTATTGAGGATTGAAAGGATCCAAACCTTCCCGCCGATTGAAATTTTTCTTTAATGCATTCCTTCCCCACTATTGAGACTGAACATAAGGGCTATATTTTGCCATACAAAAAAGTTTCCCCGAAATATTCCGGGAAAACTTTTTCACGCTTTATTCGTAGGCGATCGAGCCATCCGCCTTCTGTTCATAAGTGATGTCTTCCTGCTCCATGAGAGAAATCAAAATCGCCGCTTTGGCGTCGGTTTTCTCTTTCTGGCGGTCAAGGATTTCATCTAGCTTCTGATGGACTTCCTCGACATGGTTTCTTTGTAAAGTCTTGGTCATTTCACGCGTCAATTCGATTTGTGCCAAATGATAGGATTCCAGTCGCGCGAGTCTTGGATCGTCGGTATCCAACTGTTGGGAAAGCTGCTTGAGCTTTTCTTCCATCTCTTCAATATGGAGTTCGGTCAAGGAATTATGATCGTATAGGCGAATAAGCGAATTGCTGGCTTCGTTCAGCATTTCCTCGCTTTTTTCACTCTGTGAAATGTATTGCTGGATTTCATCCTGCTCGGCGCCTGCCGTCGAACGCTCTTCGCTCCATGGAGCGACATAACTTGCGAAGGAATATACACCATATAGGATGCCGACCAACAACACAGCGCCCCCTAGCTTCAGCCAGAGTTTGCGGTTTTGCGGTTTTTGTTTATGCGGTCGGAAATTCGGCGGTTCAGCTCCTGCTTCAACGCTGTTTCCAGTTTCGACTTTATTGGATTCATTCTGCGGATTACCGTCTGAAAACTGATTGTAATTAGCCATGTTACCCTCCGGACATGTATTCGTAACATGATTGTAACAAAAATCATCAATAATAGCATCCATTTTTTTATTAAAGCGAAAAATAACGACAAATTCCGACAATATCAAAGTGTTTGCCGCCACTGATTTTACGCTCCCAGCTTAATTCCACCACTGCGCAAAAAATGTTAGTTTCGAGCTTTTTCCGGGTAAACTAACAGCAGCAATCACTATGCGGGCAGTCGCCATCGGGAAGCGTTTTTCAACTTCCGCTTTCAGCTGCAGCATATGGCAGATCGAAAAGAAAGGTGGATCTTTCATGCGCATTTCCTGTATGGGGAGTATACTGATTTCAATTCTTTTATCTATTATATTGACTATTCTCCTGAACTTAATATTTTTCTAGCAGCAGTTGAATCCGGTGACGTCTTTCTTCCTGCCTCCTCCACGGAAATTTCGTAATTGCAGAAATGGGGGAAATCCCGATGACGAGAACATTTGTGATTTTACTGGTTGTAACCGCATTGTTGTTTATCGGCTTTTACTTTGTTGTTACGCTGTATAACCGTTTTGTCGGCGGCTTTGTGCCAGCCGGTCCGCTGCTTCCTGAAACTATTTTTATCGAAAACTTCATCCGCCTTCCATTCGGGCCGTGAACTGTTTTTCTTTTACGCAGACAAAAACCACCGTTGAACGGTGGTTTTTTCCAGAGTGTTGAAGAAGTCTGATAATCCACTACGAATTAAAATGGAATTGTTTTTTCTACATTCAAAAATCAATGATTTATCTAAGTATTTGGAGAAGCGTTTGCTCGACTCCAGTGGATCAGCGAGACGACCGAGACCCCGCAAGGCGCGAAGTGACTGAGGAGGCTTGGGCGCGAGCCCACGGAAAGCGAGCGATAAGCTTCGGAAAATACAACTTCTAACCTTTCTCGACAAGCTATAAAAAACCACCGTTGAACGGTGGTTTTTTCATTGAGCATCTTGCGAAGTCTTGCTGCTCCCTGCTTCGCTCTTACGATAATCGAATTGCCATTGGACGCCGAATTTATCTTGTACGACGCCGTATCCTTCACTCCAATAACTTTCCTCGAACTCAAAAATCACTGTGCCGCTCTCCGCCAGTTTTTCGAAATCCGCTTTCATTTCCCCAAGATCTTCTGAACGGATAGCGATATGGAAATTGCTGCCGAACGTCGCAGGTTTGCCGGGCATTGCATCCGATAACAACAAGACTTCATCATAAAGCGGAATCGCCGCTTCCAAAATCAATTCCTGCAAGTCCTCGTCCAATTTAGATCCTGGAGTGTCTCCATAATGCATGACGGACACATCTGTCACGCCGAACACGCCTTCGTAATATGCTAAAGCTTCCTTGCAATTGCCATTGAAAATCACTTGCGGATGAATCGCCAAGTCAATCTCACCCTTTCTTTATCAAATATCATTTGGCTTTCCCTAGCTTTTCTGGTTACCGGCCCCTCCCTACTTCCAAGCAGGCAAGCGTTTCATGAAAGCATAAACGATTGGGCCGAGAAAGACCGCTAGCAAAAACAGATAAAAAGATATGGAAGCAATCAGTACCGTGAAGATGCCGCTTCCCAAAGCTGAAATCAAATAAAGAATGAGCAATAGGCCCGTCCATACGATACTGAGGCGCAATGCTGCATTTTTCAGCCTGACTCGTCTGAGCCAAGTTAAAGCCCACGCGAGAAAGAAGGCCGGAACCGCCATCCACAATAGCGTCCGTGCTGCCATTTCACCGCGCACTTCATCATTCAATAGCAATTCATTCGAACTCCCCGAAAAAACCAGCGATACTAGAACACCTACCAAAGTAATCAATGCATACAGCCCAAGGCCGAACAAAAAGTCTTTAACCAGTTCAATCGCTTTCCAATTCTCCAACGCCTTTCCCCCCTTTTACAAAGCTTTTTCAAACTCCACATTTTCCGAATCCGCTAATCCCCAAACCTTGAACTCGTTAACGAATAGTTCGCCATCTCCCACGTCTTCCCCTGCCATAGTTTTAAATCTATGGATTTATACCTTGATTGCGCATCCCGGCAATGGCGATGCCTGCAAATAACACACCATCAAGAAATTTCCTGCTCTACTGCGCTTTCCATTTTGTAGTCAGGTGTTCTTTATCCTAAAATAAAGATAGATACCTTTTATACGGGATTTCATCGGTGATGCACTATAAAACTTGGAGTCCTGTAGCACAACGCACTATGGAACCAGCGTTTCATCGCCTCTGCAACATTTCCGCTTATAACAGCGGGAGTCCAGGGCGTCAAAGCGGAATAGAAAGGCAAATGAAGTTTAAGGAGAGGAAATAGATGAATGAAACGATTCGCCAGCTGACCAGCGACGATTTACCTGCCCTGCAAAACATGGAGACCGGCATCGAGGATGATTATGTCATCCGCGTGTTCGACAGGATCTCAACCGGCCATAATCGCCTGTTCGGGCTGTTTTATGATGGACGCTTGGCGAGCATTGGAGGGTATACAATTTTCTCCAGCAGTTATGCCATGCTTGGCCGCATGCGAAGCGATCTGCGCTTTCAAGGGCTCAGCTTATCGACCCGCTTAATGGCGCATGTCCGCAATGAAGCTCTGGAACATCCGGGCATCAGGTTTGTCGGTGCCAATACACAGGAATCCAATATTCCTGCACAGCGCGTATTGGAGAAAATCGGACTTTCCAGGCAGGCTGAATTATTCGCAGTTATTGCGGAAAATGCGGAAAGCCTTGAAACTGGGGCCGCACCGTGGCGCAAAATAGACCAGTTAGATGAGAAGATGCACTGGCTGCAGTCTGTCTACATCCGTTCCGGCCAAGTTTTTCCGTTCGAATGCTATTACCCTTTTCCGGCAAGCGCGGATTTATTTCCTGAGCATAAATTAGCGGAATGGGAATTTTACGAAAACCCGGAACAGAACCGGGTAGTGATCACTAAACACGACGTGAAGAAATATGACTACCTTCACACATTGTACCCATGGGATGACCTTTTCGAACAACCGGGATTATGGGAAACCTTGAAAAAGCCGTTACAGTCGATCGGCTCCCATTCACAAGAAGGGGCTTTCATCTGGATGGACTTGTCGCGCGAACAAGTCGGCAAACTGCCAACTGAACATCCTTTTGACTTGTCATCCCCTTGGTTTTTATATGGCACAAGCCTCGCCTGACTTTGCCTACTGCATGGTGGATGTTTAAGTTCGATTCCTAATAGGAACACATAGAGTATAGAATGCTTTATTGCCTAGGAGGAAAAGACATGACACAGCAAAAAAACCGAAAAGAAGAAATCACCGAAGATTTGAAGCAGGAAATGCCGGCAAAAGAAGTGAAAAATGGCGTCGAACTCTCGAATCCGCTCGAAATCGTCCAACGAATGCTCGAAGTCGCAACCCAGGACTTAGGATTGCCGCAAGGCGTTTATCAAATCCTCAAAAAGCCGAAACGCATCCTGAAAGTATCGATCCCGGTGCGGATGGACGATGGAACGTACCGCGAATTCGAAGGCTACCGTTCCCAGCATTTGGACGTGCTCGGGCCGACCAAAGGCGGCGTCCGCTTCCATCCAGGCGTTACTGAAGATGAAGTGGCAGCCCTATCGATCTGGATGTCGATGAAAGCTGCCATCCTCGGAATCCCTTACGGCGGAGGAAAAGGCGGCATCGTCGTCAATCCGAAAGAGCTGTCCGAACGGGAACTCGAGGAATTGTCGCGCGGCTTTATCCGCGAACTTGAGCCAATCATGGGGCCGGAAAAAGATATCCCGGCACCCGATGTCAATACGACACCGCAGATCATGGGCTGGATGATCGATGAGTTTTCGCGCTTGAAAGGCAGAAATGTCCCTGGCACGATCACTGGCAAGCCGCTCATTCTCGGCGGATCGGAAGGGCGTGTCGAAGCGACTGGCCGCGGGGTGGTCTTTACGATTGAAGATGCAGCAAAAAAACTCGGACTGGAACTCGAAGGCATGACCGCTGTTATTCAAGGCTTCGGGAATGTCGGCTCGATCACGGCGAAACTGCTTCACAAACGCGGCGTGAAAGTGATTGGCATTGTTGATGCCGGAGGCGGTGTTTACCACTCGGAGGGCTTGCCGATCGATGAACTGATCGGGTATGCCCAAACGACAGGCACAGTCGCTGGGTATAACGGCTACGAATCGCTCAGCAACGAAGATTTATTCGCAGCGGATGTGGATATTTTAGTGCCTGCTGCAATGGAAAATCAGATTACTTCAGTCACGGGTCCGACAGTGCGCGCCAAAATTGTAGCGGAAGCCGCAAATGGGCCGACTACTCCCGATGGCAACGCTGCAATGGAAAAGAACGGCGTCACCGTCATTCCCGACATTCTTTGCAATGCGGGAGGCGTCACGGTTTCCTATTTCGAATGGGTGCAAAACACGACACACCTGCGCTGGACTGAGCAGGAAGTGAACGAGCGTCTTCATACCGAAATGACTGATGCTTTTGATGACGTTTACGAAATGAAAGAACAGAAAGGCTGCACCATGCGCGAAGCGGCATATTTGGTCGCTGTCGAACGAATCGCACAAGCTATGGAAGCTCGCGGTTGGATATAGACACAACACCGGGATAAAACCCCGGTGTTTTTTTGTTTTTTTCTTACACGATGTTTCCCCTCCCCCTTTAACAGGTAGTGAATAAGAAAGGCCATCGCATCCAGAAAAGGGGAACCATCGTGAAAATTATCGATTATTGGGTCTACTTGGCCTTGTCCATAAGCAAACTATTCTTATTCAGTTTATATACCGACACACCGTTCAGCTTCAGCTTTTTCCTGATCAGTTTATCAAGCGCACTCGTCTTATCGAGCTGGACTTTGCTGATAAGTGCACGCAAGCGGCGTTGGATTTTGCTCTCGCTATTGTTCCTCCATAGCACATTGCTGATTTCCGATGTCTGGTATTACCGTTATTTCGGCGACTTGTTATCGGTGCAATTGATTCCATCGTTGACGCAAATGAACGATGTCGGCGGCGGCTTTATGAGTTTGATCCGCTGGACCGACTTTTTCTTTTTCGCCGATTTCTTGCTCTTCCCCATATTGATGTATGTCCAGAAGAAACATCTCGCAAGTTCTCAAAAGACGACGAGCAGCAAGCTCGCAGCTGCAATTTTCATCACTGGGCTATTAGTGTTTTCCGCCCCGTTGCTCACAAGCCTTGCAAAAGAGGAGCGCTGGCTGACAGGAGATGCCACCAGCAATATGCGTGAATATTACGAACTTGGGTTTTGGGGCTACCACGGTTATGATTTCGCCAAAGGTGCCGTCTCCATTTTCCGGGAGCCATCGCCTTCTGAGGAAGATAAAGCACTGCTACGGGAAGCAGCCGCAGACATCGGCATGAATAACAGCGGGGAGCAGCCTAATATCATCCTCGTCCAGTTGGAATCGCTGCAAGCCTCGGTCGTCGGACAGGAGATCGGCGGCGAGGAAGTGACCCCATATTTGAACACCCTGCAAGAGGAAATGCTTTATTTTCCTGCTTTCCATCATCAAACCCACGAAGGCCGCACGTCTGATGCTGAATTTGTCATCAACACCTCACTTCATCCGCTACGTACAGGCTCTGTCTATACACGCTTTCCGGATAGTACATTCAATCCGCTGCCGGAAGCCTTGCAAAAAGACGGTTATGATACGGCTGCGATGCACGCATACGAGGAAAGCTTCTGGAACCGGGATACCGTTTACGATCATATCGGATTTTCCCATTTCTTCAGTGAAAAAGATTATCCCGATACTGAAAAAATCGGCATGGCCATTAACGATAAGGATTTTTTCAGCACATCCATCGACCATATGAAGCAGCTGGAGGAACCTTATTACGCCTTCCTCATCGCCTTAAGCAGCCATATCCCTTACACGATTCCGGAAGAAGAAAAGCAATTAGCGTTGCCGGGATACGAGGAGGAATTGGTACGGAATTATTACCATACCGTCCATTACGTCGACGGTGCTGTCGAAATGCTCGTCGACGAATTGAAGACCGAGGACATGTGGGACGATTCGCTAGTCATTTTCTACGGCGACCATGACAGCGGCTTGACCGGAGAGGGCCAGGAAATGGCGACCCAACTAGGGGCCGATACCCCGACCGAACAGTTCGAATTGTTCCGGACAGTGCCTTTATGGATCAAGCCGCCGAATCTCGTCGAAGGCGATACGGTGGAGACCGCCGGGGGGCAAATCGATTTGGCACCGACCGTTTTGGAGCTTGCTGGAATCGATCAGCGCTTTATGCTCGGGACCTCCCTGCTATCGAATACCGAGCGCCTCATTGTCTTCCGTGACGGCTCTTTCCGAAAAGGCGACCTTTATTTCAAACCGGATTTGACGACCTCACCAGGCTCCGGCGAATGCTATTCGATTGAAAGCGGTGAAAAAATCGAAAAGCAATCCTGTGAACCATACATCGCCCAGGCACTTAACCAGCTGCGCGTCTCCGACACCGTTATTGAAGATAATGGATTGGAGTATATTGAATGATAATACGGGACTGTCCCAACAAGTAATGAAATATGACTTGTTGGGACAGTCTTTTTTGCTTCCACAAAAAGCGGCGGATATCCTTTCCCCCGCCGTTCCAGGGCTGAAAAAGAACACAAAAAACCGCCCATTTTTGTGAGGGGAAAGTTGCCTTCCCCCACAGAAAGGACGATTTTTAAGTGTAATAGGTTTTTCTTATCTCATGACGCTTCCGCCAGAAATCTTCACTGATTCTCCGACAATATTCGGTGCCGCATTTGTTAACAAAAACACAATCGTATTCGCTACTTCTTGCGCTGTGGAGAGCCGATTCGATGGAATGCTTGCTTTCGCTTCTTCCAATCCTTGCTCGAAAGATATCCCTTTGCGCTCGGCTTTTCTCCGGATACTTGCACGTGCCATTTCCGTATCGACATATCCTGGGCATACCGCATTGACCCGGACATTATAATCGATCGCCTCTAGTGCCATCGATTGAGTCCAGCCTACAACCGCAAATTTACTCGCTGCATAGGCGGTATTGCCCGCTGTACCGCGAAGGCCGGAAAGAGACGCCAGGTTGACTATATCGCCTTCCCTTTCCTCTGCCATGCGCCGGTATATCAATTGGGTCAATAAAAATGTCGACGTGTAATTGATATCCATCAACTGTTCCAGAAATGCCCGATCAAGCTCCTCCACTGGTTTCCCTCCAGCCACACCGGCTGAGTTGACCAGCCCGTTTATAAAGCCAAGCCGCTCTTCAGCTGCTTCGGCAAGCTCTTGCCGATCTTGTTCTTTCGTCAAATCTGCCGTGTGGACATATAAACGGCTGCGGTCCATTTCATCCAACAATTCGGATTCCAGCTGTTTCAATTTATCTGGGTTGCGCCCGGTGATGGTCACCCTTGCCCCCGCCCGTGCTGCTGCTTTTGCGGTTGCCCAGCCAATTCCACCTGTTGCCCCCGTAATCAGTACATGTTTTTTCGCTAACGCTTCTTCTGCAAATATATTCATGAATATACGCCTCCCTTGCCTGCTGTCATTCCCTTGACTAGGGATAACTCAAACATTCAATAGGCGTACATCTTAAAAGAGACTCGAAGCAGTTTGTAGTATATACTAACAACAGGCACAGAAGCATTTCCATTTTTTCACTTCCAGCTATTCAGTTTTGAACTGAAGACAGTTTTTCAACGATTCGGACAATGAGTTCCATGGAGGAGAAAAAATGAACCAAAAAATGAGTAATTTCACAGACACTTTGCGTCAAAGAGAAGGCGCACACATCCTTTATCTTACCGAACAAATGGATCTTTATATAGAAAACGCAGTATCCTATGTCGTTGATGGGGTCCGAAATGGAGACCACGTCCTATTCGTCGAAAACCCCCGAATATATCCCCAAATCCAAAAAGCATTGCAGCAGGTTCTGACTTGCGGCGAATTGGAACTGGTCCATTATGTAAACAATTTTGATTTTTATTGGCGAAAAGGGAATTTTCATCCGGAAGCCATCTTGGATTATTTCGAAAAACTAGTCGGAACCCTGACTGCGGACGGCAACCATTGCCGGACATGGGGGCATATCGAGTGGGGAAGCCAGGAAGATATCGAAGAGAAAATCATCGTTTACGAAACAGAAGTCGACCGTCCTGTTCCCCAACGGCAAGTCATCTCGGTTTGTGCATATGACTCACACCGCGTATCGGATAATTTACGTGAACGGCTCATGCATTGTCACGGCTATCTTATGAAAGACCAAAGCATATCTTCACTATCATTTTACGACGACAAAAAAGCCCGGAATTAATTCCAGGCTTTTTTCGTTTTCGGAAAAACGCTTTTTCCAAATATGTGCATATTCCTCAGCTAGTCAGGGAATACTTAAAGCAACTATCCGCTAAAGCGGAGACGGTTATATAGAAAGAAGCGGAGGACACAGCAATGAAAAAAGAAATCACAGTCGGCGCAGCCGAATTGAAATGGGATTTGGAAACTGGGGAAGTGCTTTTCGACGGGGGCGACGTCGTCTTTTTCTGGACTTCTGCCATGGAGACATTTTTCGATACGATCCGTGAAATCACCGGCAGCGAAGCGACTGATTTAGTTCTTGAAACGACAGGCTTCAGACAAGGCATAGTCGTCGGTGAAGGGTTCCGTGAGTTAAAGAACATCGATGCAAGCAATGTAGTGGAGTGGATTTCCAACACTTATGCACCAGCTGGCTGGGGCAAAGTGGAAATCGTCGAAATGGATATCGAACACTACAAGTTCAAAATGCATATCCAGGACGATTGGGAATTAAAAATGAACCGGTCGAACCATAAAGGAATGGAAGGGATTTTCGTCCCTTCCCATTATGCAGGCGTATTAACAGGCTTATTCGGGCGGAACTTCTGGTATCGGACAATCCGCTATCAAAACGATGAACAGCCCTACAGCATCGTCGAATATTACCCATCGGATGTAACAGTGCAACAAAATATACGGGAGCTTACACGCCGGCAGGAAGATAAACAAATCCGCCAACTTGAAACGATGGTGGATGAAAAAACGAAGATTCTTCAAAAGCTTGTGCGTGAACTTTCTTCCCCCGTCATTCCAGTGCTTGAAGGCATCATCGTCGTCCCGATGATCGGGAGCTACGATGAAGACCGGACAGAAGATCTGATCACCAATACTTTGAGTGAATTGCCGAACCACCAAGCCGAGTTCCTTCTGCTCGACCTGACCGGCCTCAACCGGAACATTTCCGAACATACCGCACAATTGATCGATAAGCTGGCAGCCGCAGCACGCTTGCTAGGAACAGAAACAATCCTTGTCGGTGTCTCTCCGGAACTTGCCATGATCATCACCCGGACAGGACAGGACTTATCGAAATTCGAAACATTGCAAAGCCTCCAACATGGGATTTACTATGCGTTAGGTCGCAGCGGCCGCTCAATCAATAAAAACAACAAGTGAAGCGAGGGACCATTCCCGCTTCACTTGTTGTTTTTTTCTGTTTCCTCACTACCCACTGGATGTTTCCGGAAGCGTCCGCCCGTATTCATGTAGATCAACGCAGATCCACTGAAACTGAGAAACAACGCGACACCGATATAGAACATCCAGCTTTTCTCAAGCAGCATGCCCACAAACCAGAACAGCATGCTAAACGCCAGGGCAAACAATAATTTCCCGACGAACCGTGCCAGGGCAGGCCCGTCATATTTCGCTTTTTCCTCTTTCGGCATCGTATTGTAGCCTGCAATCAAAAACAAGCCTTTTCCTTGCAGCATGTATAACCCAAGCAGCACCAGAAACAGTGCCGCTCCAGCGATTACATACGCCCCTGCCTTCGTTTCTTCCATCCGTCTCCGCCCCGCCCTCCAATTTCCTGCTCCTTAATTTTCATTCGGCAAAGACGGAAAAACCCCTTTTTCCACATAAAAAAATCCCACACCTGTCTCCCCAGTGCAGGATTCCCAGAAAGCTCGATTCACTTTTTTGGTTAATGTGTCCAATTTTTGAATGAGAATACCATCCCGATGATGACAACAGCGATTCCACCGAAAATGAGCATGGGCAGCAATCCAACGATATCGGTCATCTCAAGGGCACCTCCTTTTCCTTAGATGATACGCCCCTTTCAATTAAAATACCAGTAAATAGTTTGATTTTTCAGACATTATTCTTGCGCTTGCAGAAAAACAAAATTAAGATGAAAGTGAGTATCAAAACAATGATGACCCGGCCAATGCTAGCATGATATAAAAAGAACTGCCGGCACAAGCGGCAGCTCTTTCACTTAGAATTTATTGATGACCGCCCTGTAAACCGGCGCCAAAACTTTGCGAAGCGCTTCCACTGGAGGAACCGGGCTGCGCTGCTGCCACTGGATCCATTCCAACGCTACCAAATTTAAGACCAGCCAGATTGTCCCGGCAATATAACCTGCTAAGACATCACTTGGATAATGGGCACTGAGGTAGATGCGGCTGATGCCGATCAAAATGATCAATATCCCGAGTCCATAGACGGATATCCATTGCAGCCACGGCTTTTGCCGAGTCCGGATGACCAAATAAATCAGAAAGCCATAAAAGATGAGCGAGCCCATCGAATGGCCGCTCGGGAAACTATAACCGACAGCATCGATCGTTTCGTTGATACTCGGCCGCTCCCTGTTATATAGATGCTTCAGCAATAATGTCAGCAGCGACCCTCCGCCAACTGCGATGATAAAGAATAACACGCCCCATCGATCGCGCATCCTTACACCTAATATCCATAACACGCCAATCGACATCAACACCAGAAACCACACTGAGCCGAGTTCGGTGATAATAAACATGGCCGTGTCCATGCCACCGCTCCCGATGGCTTCGAGCAGTTGAATGATGACTGCATCAAAAACGACCAATTCCTGTTCAAGCATTTCTTCGGCCAATTCCGCAAACAATGCAATAAATATTGCAGCAAGCCCGAGCCCGACGAGTAGTAAAATAAAAGCAAAACCTGATAATTTCGTTTCTCTATCCATTCAATCTCTCCCCATTTTTACCTTATCGTCAGTTTACCCGCCTTTTTCGGAAAGTATGCCACATCCTGCACAGTTCCAGGGTTCAACAAACCTTATTCGGGGAATAGCTCAAATAGATGGCAAGTCGCACAAGAAAACGCTAAACACATGCGTCTGCCCCTCCCTGGAAGGATGATCATCATGAACCCACTGTTCCGTTTATTTCTTCTTATGTCCCTTACCGCCATACTCGCCTCCTGCTCGGAAGTACTATCGGAAAATCGCGGCACCTCAGCCCCCTCCTTTGAACTAACCGATCTTAACGGCACTATCCATCACCTCGATGATTACAAGGGAAAGAAAGTCTATATACATTTTTGGGCATCCTGGTGCTCGATTTGCCTCGCCGGGATGACCGATTTAGAAGAATTGAATGACAGCACTGAAGACTTCACCGTTCTCACTATCGTCTCTCCAGGCACACACGCCGAAAAAAACGTCAATGAATTTAAAGCCTGGTTTGCGAGCTTCGAGTATGACAAGAATTTTATCGTCCTGCTCGATGAAGGAGCAGAAGTCTATGAACGATTTGAAATGGACGGTTACCCCAGCTCGATCTGGATTGGATCTGACGGCAGAATAGCCGAAAAACGCATTGGCCATGTGACCAACTCCGAAATCCTCGAATTGATGAATTCGATTCGCTAGAAAGGCGGGATTACCCAATGAAACTATATTTTCTTCCTATGCTTCTGGTATTGCTGCTGATGGGTTGTGGAAGTGAACCCGTTACTGACTCAACCGCGTCTTCTTCGGAATCACGCTTTCCGGATAACCCGAACGAAGAACTTGAATTCGACACCGAGAACCTGGAGGACATTTGGTTTGCCGGAGGCTGCTTCTGGGGTGTCGAAGCCTATATGGCACGCATTTACGGTGTCTACGATGTGACGTCGGGCTATGCGGGCGGAACTATAGAAAATCCGACATACGAGGAAGTGCTGACAGGAGACACCGGCTATGCCGAAACAGTTCACTTGCGCTATGATCCCGAGCGCGTGACGCTGGAGGAACTGCTCGACCGTTATTTCCTGATCATCGATCCCACACTTGTGGACCAACAAGGCAATGACCGTGGCAACCAGTACCGAACCGCTATCTTCTACGATGACCCCTCAGCTGTAAGTACGATTGACGAGGTCATTGCAATGGAGCAGAAAAAATACGATGAACCGATCGTCACCGAAGTAGAACCACTGACCAATTATTATTTGGCGGAAAACTATCATCAGGATTATTTGGAGAAAAATCCGGACGGCTATTGCCACGTAGATTTCACCAGCTTGGAAGATCAGCAAATTCCACAATTGATTGACCCACTCGACTACCCGAAGCCGGATGAAGAGGAAATCCGTGCGATGTTGACAGACGAACAGTATCGCGTCACCCAGGAAGACGGCACTGAGCCGGCGTTTGACAATGAATATGATGCCCATTACGAGCCTGGAATCTATGTCGACGTCGTAACAGGAGAACCATTATTTTCTTCCCGAGACAAATATGATTCCAAAACCGGCTGGCCGAGCTTCACGAAGCCGATTGATCCTGCGGTGGTGACAGAACACGAAGACCTGTCCCTCTTCGGCATGCGGACAGAAATCAGAAGCCGAGCAGGTGACAGCCACTTGGGCCATGTCTTCGAGGACGGTCCGGAAGAGGCAGGCGGTTTGCGCTATTGCATGAACAGCGCGGCATTGCGGTTTGTGCCGCTTGACGAGATGGAAACGCAAGGCTATGGCGAGTTGACGGATACAGTGAATTAAAGGCCATAAGAAAAGCCGGGAGCCCATTCGGAATTGAATGGGCTTCCGGCTTTTCACTATTTTGTTTTTTGACTTATTGGCTTTCGGCACGCTTAACTAAACGGCGTTCCAATATACCCTCGACGAACATGAAATTCTCGTAGCATTTCGGGCGATACCGTCCTTTAGCGATACCTTCGATCGTCAAAGGACTGAGGCCGTATTTCATGCCCAGATGTTCGGTAGAAAATTCTTCAATATGATAGAAATATAAGATGGTGTAAACAACTTCATCGCTGAGCTTGCTCAACTCGTGAACTGTTGTCATAGCGTTCACCCTCCTCTTCGCGATGCTGTCCTGTGCGCTCGGCTTTATACTGCTGATAGCCTTTAATAAAACGCTCATAGTTTACAATGTTGAACTTTATCATCTCGTTGTTGTTTTCCATATCGAACACTCCCATAAAAAGTTTTCTGCCTAAGGTGTCTCGACCAGATATTTTTCAATTTGGTTGAATCCGATATAGCAGTCTCTCCTCACATGGCCCGTCAACAAATCATGAAGCGACTCAGCGCTAATATGGAACCGTTGAATCAGTTCTTCCCTTTCAAAGCCTTTTACTTTCCACAAGTATAGGATAAGGTAAATGTCTTCATCACCCAATTTGATTAAATCACTTCGATTATTCATTTGACCTACCACCTTCCACTTGATTAGGGGCTTTTAAGCTGGCTGCTCCAGACAGTTGATTGCCGAACTTAGCCGCGCTACAAATATTTTCGATGATTCATGGGAACGGATCCTTACGCGGAAGCCGCTTCCCCATTGTTCGGACGTCTGCAGGTAATCCGTAGGCAGCAGAAATGGATGCGTGACGAGTGCATGGATAAAAACCGGCAATTCTTCCGCTGTCAGCCATATATCCACTTGGTTCACCGCACGCCCCCCGCTGTCATAGCCAAGGAGGCGGATCGTCTTCCGTACTTCCCCATTGGCCAGGCTTCGATAAGTTTCCCCTGATGTTTGTGGTTCTTGCCAAGCGTTCCCCAACGGCTTAACAAGTAATCCCTCGTTGATCATTTCAGCCTCTCCCTTTACATGCACGTACTTAAAAGCGCCGAAAAGACTCCTCTATATTAGGAGGAATATTCGCGGCGCTGTACACAGCACTATAGTCTGTCACATTCAGCCAAAATTACAGTTTCCAGCTTCACAGAACCGGCGATTCCTCAGTTCGCTGCTTCGCATAGAAATAGCTATCCAATTGGTTGAAGGCCACCTGTCCTAAAAGACGCTCATTCGTGTGAAACATGTTATTTTGTATAACGCGACATGATAGTATCAGACTACAATAATTCTCTTTTTTTGTAAACCCTAAATGCCTGAATATTTAAAATAATATTTTTTTATCATTTAACTGTTTATAATTGATAAAAAATAGTTTGTTTTGATTTATAAATATGATTAACACGTTTGAAAAACGATACCGAAAAAGAAAAAACTGTATTACCCGCTTTTAAAACATCCAGCAGGCAGCACAGCTATTAAATCAGTAAGTTAAAGAGCAATGAATCATTGTTGATGTCCTTATAGGGGAAGCCGTTTTGCTCCATGCGCTCAACGAGTGGCGCGTAATCTGCCGGGTCTTTCAATTCAATCCCCACAAGGACGGGGCCGTGTTCCCGGTTATTTCGTTTTGTGTATTCGAAATGGGTGATGTCATCCTGTTCGCCGAGCACATCCCCCATAAACTTCCGGAGCGCTCCTGCACGTTGCGGGAAAGTCACGATGAAATAATGCTTCAATCCTTCGTAGATCAAGGATTTCTCTTTGATTTCCTGCATGCGCTCGATATCGTTATTGCCGCCGCTGACGACGCAGACGACATTTTTCCCGCGGATTTCCTCCCGGTAAAAATCGAGTGCCGCTACCGATAAGGCGCCGGCAGGTTCTGCGACGATGGCATTTTCGTTATACAGTTCAAGGATTGTCGTACACACTTTGCCTTCTGGGACCGGTACGATGTCATCCAGCACTTTTTGGCAGATCGCCATCGATAAATCCCCGACTTGCTTGACCGCTGCCCCATCGACAAAGGTATCGATCGTATCGAGCCGCGTCACTTGGCCTTCCTTAAGAGAAGCTTTCATGCTCGCCGCGCCTTCCGGTTCGACGCCGATCAGCTTCGTTGCAGGAGAAACGCCTTTCAAATACGTTCCGACGCCAGACGCCAATCCCCCGCCGCCGATTGCGCAAAACATATAATCGACCGGTTCCTGCATATCATTGAGCACTTCGACCGCGACCGTCCCTTGCCCTGCGATCACAGCTTCGGTATTGAACGGATGGACGAAGGTCTTGCCTTCTTCCGAGCAGACTTCCATCGCTGCCGCAAAGGCATCATCGAAGCTGTCGCCGATCAAGACGACTTCTACATATTCACCGCCAAAGCGTTTCACTTGTGAGACCTTCTGGCTCGGTGTCGTAAGCGGCATGAATATCTTCCCAGCGATGCCAAGTGCCTGGCAGGAATAAGCAACTCCTTGCGCATGGTTGCCTGCGCTCGCACAGACGACGCCTTTGGAGCGTTCGGACTCGGTCATGCTGCGGATGAAATTATAGGCGCCGCGCAATTTGAACGACCGGACCACTTGCTGGTCTTCGCGCTTCAAAAAGACATTGCAGCCATAGCGTGCCGAAAGAATCTCGTTGCGCTGTAAGGGCGTCCGGATGATGACATCCTTCAGCGCCTGATTGGCGACCATAATATCGGCCACGGTCACCTCTTTAGCAATGACTTCCCTTTCCAGCTCTGTGATGTTTTTTGCCATCTGATTCACCCTCTTCATTTTGATTATTGAATTACTCTAACACATCCGCGGTCTTTGTTGTGTAAAAATTTAGACAATTAGATAATCTTTTCACAAGGTTTTCGATTTTTATTGAATGTATGCGGTTTCAATTTTCAAATGGGGTAAACTAGATAGAAAAAGAAGCTTTATACAGCATTTATTTTTTAAAAAAGGGGAGATGATTTTTTGCAGGACATCCATCATAAAATCGCCATCATCACAGGCGGCAATAGCGGCATCGGTTGGGAAGCCGCCAATATGCTCGCGGGTCGGGGATTTTCAATTCTTCTGGCGGTCCGTGACCTGGTCAAAGGCGAAAATGCCAAACGTGAGATCCTCGATTACCATCCTGAAGCAACGGTCGCCGTTTTAAAGCTCGACTTGGCCGACCTGAAAAGCGTCCTGCATTTTGCGGACAGCTATAGAAAGCATTTCCAATCACTTGATTTACTGGTCAATAATGCAGGAATCATGATGCCGCCTTATGGAAAAACGAAAGACGGCTTTGAATTACAGTTCGGCAGCAATTACCTCGGCCACTTTGCGTTGACCGCCCACCTTTTGCCGCTGCTCGCGAAAACCCCCGGCTCGCGCGTCATCACACTCGGCAGCCTGGCGCATAACCGCGGCACGATCGATTTCGATAATCTCGACGGATCGAAAGGCTACCGCCCAAAAAAATTCTACAACCAAAGCAAGCTCGCCAATATGCTGTTTGCGATGGAACTCGACCGGCGCTTGAAAAAGCACCGCATCCAGACGATCAGCGTAGCCTGCCACCCAGGGGTTTCGGCTACCAATATCTTCAAGATCGGCAAATACGACGCGCCGGTCTTGCTGAGGGATTTCGCTAACCGCTTTCTGCAGCCGCCGGACATGGGTGCACTCGCCACAATCCACGCCGCAACAGAACCGCATCTTACAGGAGGCGAATACATCGGGCCTGCCGGCAAGGGACGCAGAAAAGGCTATCCCGCACTCGATACGCCCCATCCGACAGCCGTTGACAAAGCGCTCGCTCAAAAACTATGGGCTGTGTCCGAGCAATTGACAGGTGTCACTTTCGATTTTGAATCGGCAAAACTCGAAAATCCTGCTGCCGAAAGCTGAAACAAGCCAAATATTGTTTCATTTTTGATGAATAATCCGGTTATTGGTACACTTAGCAGGGAACAGCATTAATGCAGACAAAATTTCTTATCTGAGGAGCTGAGACGATGAATACTAAACAATTCGAAGTAATGAAAAACGGCAAAGGCTTTATCGCAGCACTGGACCAAAGCGGCGGCAGCACGCCAAAAGCTTTGAAGCTTTACGGCGTTAATGAAGATGCTTACTCCAACGAAGATGAAATGTACGACCTGATCCACGAAATGAGAACACGCGTCATGACGGCACCGGCATTTTCGTCGGATTATGTGCTAGGCGCCATCCTGTTTGAACAGACGATGGATCGCGAAGTATACGGCAAATATACAAGTAATTATCTATGGGACGCGAAAGGCGTCGTTCCCTTCCTTAAAATCGATAAAGGCTTGGCTGATGAACAGAACGGCGTTCAATTGATGAAGCCGAACCCGAATTTGAACGAATTGTTGAAACGTGCGGTCGAACGCAATGTCTTCGGCACGAAGATGCGCTCCGTCGTCAAAGAACCGAATGCGGAAGGCATCAAGCAAGTCGTCGACCAGCAATTCGAAGTGGCGAAAGAAGTCATCGCTGCTGGACTCGTGCCGATCATCGAGCCGGAAGTTGACATCAACAGCGCAGACAAAGAACGCATCGAGGCCATGCTGAATGACGAAATCCTCAGCCACCTCGATAAGCTTAGCGACGATGAGTACGTCATGTTGAAATTGACGATTCCGACGCTGGCGAATTTCTATAAAGAATTGATCGACCACCCTCGCGTTGTGCGTGTTGTGGCATTGTCTGGCGGATATCCGCGTGAACAGGCGAACCAGAAGCTTTCCGAAAACAAAGGCTTGATCGCCAGCTTCTCACGCGCCTTGTCAGAAGGTTTGAGCGCTGACCAGTCGGATGAAGAGTTCAACACGACGCTTGAAAAGTCCATCAAAGAAATCTACGAAGCATCCATTACATGATATAAAAAAAGCGCTCCCTTTGTGGTGCGCTTTTTTCTTATGGATTGTAACAAGCACATCTTCCACATGGTGTAGCGGAAATGAAAAGGGTGGAGATTTCGCTTCAAGGGGACGCTTTCCGGAGGGCTCGCATTGAGCCGCTTCGATCGCTGCGCGCTCTGCAGGGTCTCAATTGTCTCGCTGATCCTCCTGGAGTCGCCCCTTTCCGCTCCATCTCTAGTTTTAGAGTGGAAGTGACATTTATCTTTCATTGAAGTTTGCATCGACAATTTTGTGCATCACTTTAAGACGGAATCGAAAAGATGAGACGTTTTTATAATTGCTATATCCAAATAAGCGTCTCCCACCAGCGGATGTACATGAGAAAAAGAAATACTTTATCACTCACAAAATTCAGTGGAATGTAAAAGCCGAACCGCGCACAAGGGCGAGCCGAAGCAATGAGACAAGTGTTCTTCTTGGCTCATTGCGGGAGGCATGCCCAAAGCGGGAGGCGGCTGCTTCGTGATGAAATCATCAATAAAGATATCTTCTCGCATACTAACCTAACTAATTTCGTTCACGTACTACTAAGTATAAAAACCCAATTAGCGTCGAAGGCAACCGCGTTTAATGAACAATACATCTCACTCACTTGTTTCATTTGCGAACACCCCGCTAAAAAGTAGGGATTGCATGTTATATTTCCTGGTTCCGATTGCAATGGCGGTGGGCCTCGGCTTTATCGTCGACCGCCGGCGCAGAGCTTCCGCCTATTATGACAAGCCGACCCATCCGGATGCCAAGCCCGGTGACAGTGCCAACTACACGATGGGCGACAACCGCTATACGAGTGGCGGAGAATAAGCGTGAAACCAAAAAACCGCGGCACGGTAGTGCACCCCAAAAGTTAGAGTTCAAATCTAACTTTTGGGGTGTTTTT
>JBNJJS010000012.1:0-94738 GCA_051750505.1 Bacillota bacterium | reverse complement strand
GGGCTGCCTTTTTATATTTTTATTTCGCCAGGACGTCCTGAAATTCTTCTGTTCGTTCAATCACTTTTTTGGCATACGGGCATTGCGGGTCTAGAGATTTCCCATCATTCCGTGCGTGTTCGACCAATTTGCCGACTAGCTTCTTGCCCATGCCTTGTCCGCTAAGCTCTGGAGCAACTTCGGTATGGTCAACTGTCAATATGTCGCCATTTTCCACGTAGCTGACGAAACCGAGTTCTTCTGAGCCGTCGAGCAATGCGATGCGGTTATCTTGGTGATGAAAATCCATCCAACTTCCTCCTTTTGTAAATCATTCTACTAAGGGCTATTCCCGTTCTTTTCAATTATATGCATTTAGGGTACGAAAAGAGAAAGGGGGAGATGGCATGGAGGCGAACGAAATGGAAAAACTTGCAGTCGGCCAAATTGAAGAAGTTTTTGGCGAGCATAAAGGATGCCGGCGTGCGCATGCAAGAGGGATTGGATTCAAAGGGATGTTTGAAGGGAGTGGGCAAGCGGAGAGGTTGACGGATGCCATTCATTTCCAAAAAGGTATCGTCCCGGTACTCGTACGATTTTCACACTTTTCACCGGATCCTACTTGGACAGATGCGATGTCGCCGGTCAAAGGGATGGCGGTCCAATTCAAAATCAGCCCGGAAAAAGTGACAAATATCGTATCGGTTACATCCCCGGTTTTCTTTACCAATTCGCCCGAGCGTTTTATGGAAATGCTTGAAGTGTCTAGGTCATTCCAACGAGGCCGCCCTAAACTGGCGGAACTGGCAGATATATTGACGGATTTTCCTGAAGTTAGGGCGATGTTTTCAAGCCTGCGAAAAATGACGGTGCCGGAAAGTTTCGCTACAGGCGTCTACCATTCCATTCATGCTTTCTATTTCGAGAAAGGCAGCGCGAGACAAGCTGTCAAATATGTTTTTGAACCGGAGGCTGGAGAGCATAAACTGTCCTTAAAGGATATGAAAGATGTGCCGTTCGGTTATTACGAGAACGAATTAGCTGAACGTACGGGGAAGGGGCCAGTGCATTTCAAGCTTTATGCCATTCTCGGTGAAGAAAGCGACCCGACAGATGACCCGACACGCGATTGGCCGAAAGAACGGAAGCGCATCTATCTCGGGCGGCTGACAATTGAAAAGGCCGATGATGATGCACAAAAAGCGCTTTACGATCCAACAGTCCTCACAGAGGGAATCGCCTGTTCGGACGATCCGATTCTGCACTTCCGCCGGTCCGCATACCGTTATTCCTATGAAAAACGAGAAGCAGAAAATGAATGCGCGAAGCATCGCTGAGCGCATTCATTTTCTGCGATACTTGAGCGAAGCGAAAGTGGAGCACAGGTTTTCCAGCAAAGCATCGCTGAGCGCATTCATTTTCGACGCATCTGCCACGCAGATATGGGAGCACTGTGAGAATTAACACACAAGGATTTCGAAGTGAATGAGGTGGCTTGATTCTCTTGCTGCGGAGTCGGCTGACAAGCTGCGGGAAAAATGGGTTCTGAAGGTTCTGGACAACTTGAAAAGACAGCCCGCCGAATGGAGGCGGGCTGTCTTTTCTTAATAGAGCTTGCCTTGTTTGTACAGCACGGTCGATAGGCGCTGGACGGCGTGGATAAAGCAATTTTCGCGCAGTGGGAAAGGGTCGCCGAAGTATTGAGGAAGAATTGTATCCATTGTTTCCTGCATCTTTTCCAATAGTAAACGGAACACTTCCGCTTCTTCGTGATACTGGGTCTCGCGGCCTTGCAGCCATTCGAGATAAGAGACGATAACACCGCCGGCATTGGCCAAAATATCTGGGATGATGATGACGCCTTTATCGCTTAAATAAGCATCCGCATCGCGAGTCGTCGGGGCGTTTGCGCCTTCTACGATGATTTTGGCTTTAATGTTTTCCATATTGTCTTTGCGGATCTGGTCTTCTAATGCCGCCAAAAACAATACATCGGCCGGCAGAGTCAACAATTCATCACGCCCGAGTATTTCCGCTGATACACCTGCACGGCTAAGTTCTTCCGGGTCTTTCGGCAAGTCTCCACGGTTTGTCCCCGTAAAGGCGATGAGACTTGGGATATCCAACCCATCTTCATTATAAAGAGTGACATTACGGTCGCTGACAGCAATGACTTGATTGTTCAAAGAGCGGCATTGATAGGCTTCAAGTGCAGCTACAGAACCGACATTGCCGAATCCTTGGACCGCCATCTTAAGCGGACGCTCAGCATGAGCCAATGCGGTTTGGGCGAACGGATTCCCTGAACTTTCCAAATGTTGTTTATTGGCAAGGGCATAATCATGGACCAAGTAGCGAAATGTGAAATAGACTCCTTTTCCGGTCGCTTCGCGGCGCCCGAGCGAACCGCCGTTTACGACACTTTTTCCGGTAAAGCTGCCGAGGTAAGGCTGGCCGTGGTGGATCTTTTTGTATTCAGCCATCATCCAGTCCATCTCGCGCTCGCCCGACCCCATGTCCGGTGCAGGTATATCCTTATCAGGGCCGATGACTTCTGCGAAATAACGGACGTATTTACGCGAAACGACATTGAGTTCCTTCTCGCTGAAATTTCGCGGGTTGATGACGATACCGCCTTTCCCGCCGCCGAAAGGCACTTGGTGGAGGGCGTTTTTCAAGGTCATCAAAAAGGCTAGATTGACGACTTCTTCTTCGTTGACCCCTTCATAAAAGCGGATGCCGCCTTTATACGGACCTAAGCTATCGTTGTGCTGTACACGATAGGCAGGAATCCGTTCGATCGTGCCATCTTCACGCGGCACGCGCAAAAACGATTTATGGATATTGTTCGGAGTCGATAAAATCGCGCTTAATGAATTGAAGGCTTGCGTCCGTCCCTCATCGATTAACTCAGGCAAAAATCCTTCATTTTCATGTAATGCGTCCAGTGAATCCTGGATGATCTTCTTTGTTTCTTCTTCCAATATAAGCACCTCCAGAGAGTCGTTGTCTATCCATACCCTGTCGATGCGCCGGTAAGCTAAAGAAAAACCCGCCGTTTGCTCACGGCGGGAAAGAATTTATTTTTTGCGCTGCATCCGCTGATGCTCTGTGTCCAATGCTTTGAACAGCGCAATGACCATTAAGATCATGACAAATGAAAACGGCAGAGCGGCAATGATGATCGTATTCTGTACTGCTGTCAATCCTCCGACCCACAACAAAATAGCAGCGACCAGCGACTGGGCAATTCCCCAGAGAATTTTAATTTGGTTGCTTGGGAGCAATGAGCCATTGGTCGATTGCATGCCGAGAACGAATGTCGCAGAATCGGCAGATGTGATGAAGAAGGTGCTGACGAGCAAAATCGCGATAATCGACATGATCATGCCGAGCGGTAAATTGCTGAATGCCGCAAACAAAGTTTGTTCAGTCGAAAATGTAGTCAAATCGATGCCGCTTTTTTGCATATTGATAGCGGTCGTCCCGAAAGTTCCGAACCAGAACGATCCAAAGATAGTCGGAGCCAACACCACACCAATCAAGAACTCGCGAATCGTACGGCCTTTGGATACGCGGGCGATGAACATGCTGACGAATGGTGCCCATGCAATCCACCATGCCCAGTAGAAGATGGTCCAACCATCCAGCCAACTCCGGTTTTCGGCATCAAGGGGAGCGGATTCGAAGCTTAAGCCGATCAGATTCTGAACATAAGCACCGAATGTTTCTGTATAGATATTCAAAATCAAAAGAGTCGGCCCGAGTACAAGCACAAGCACAAGCAAAGTGATAGCTAGCACCATATTCGTATTCGAAAGATATTTGATTCCTTTGTTAAGTCCTGACCAAGCGGATATGATGAAAAGTAATGTAACTACGCCGATGATGACAATCTGCACCCAGTCTTCTTGAGGTGCTCCGAAAAGATAGGAAATTCCGCCGTTGATTTGAGCAGCCCCAAATCCGAGTGAGGTGGCGACGCCGAATACGGTTGCGAACACGGCCATAACATCAACCAATGTACCGAGCGGCCCGTTCATTCTGTCACCGAACAATGGTTTCAGTGTAGAAGAAATGAGTGCCGGTTCGCCTTTGCGGAATTGGAAGAAAGCAAGTGACAATGCAACCATGCCGTACATCGTCCATATATGGATGCCCCAATGATAATAAGTACGCTGCAAGGCTTCCTTAAAGGCTGCGTCCGACCCTATTTCCGCAGTGGCTGGCTGAATCGCAAAATGCGACAGTGGCTCAGCAGCCCCGTAGAAGACGAGCCCGATGCCCATACCCGCTGAAAATAACATGGAAATCCACGTGAAGGTGGAGAATTCCGGGCGGTCCGAATCACGGCCGAGGCGGATCTTGCCGTAAGGGCTAACGATAATGACTATGACGAGGATCAGAAGAAGCGCCATAATCGTAAGGTAATACCAGCCGAAGGCGGTGGTGATGTAAGTGCGAATTGTGCCGGTACCTTGTTCAAAGGTTTCTGGGGCGATAACACCAAAACCGACAGTCAGAATGACCAGTGCGAATGCAATATAAAAAACTCTAGTTGCTTTGTTCATGTTTCCCCCTATGATATTTTTTTAACATAGCTATTAAGGTTATAGGATTGAGGATAAATAGTCAAATGCTTTATTAATATCATGAGGAGTATTATATCTATATATTAAATGGTAAGAATTGGATGTTTTGCATCTTGTGCAAAGAAGCCATTAAAAAATACCCCGAACAAGTTGTTCGGGGGATCGGTTCACCAGCCGTCCCATTCGTTTTGCTGTTCTTCTTCGGCAACGATGCGGAGGTCATCAGCGGAGATGAGAAGGATTTCGTAATCGTTCTTCTCGGCGTAGCGTTCCGCTTCCTGTTTGATGAACTTCGGCGAACCTTCAGTTTCTTCGTCATAGATGAGAAGGATGCCATCGGAATTTCGTAAGAAGAATTTATTCTTCTCGATAAATTGCCAAGGCGCTTCGTACGGTTTGTTCGTTAAGCTTCGATGGAAGTCGGCTTGTGATAGCAAGAATTCATATTTCTCCTGTTTGGCTTCGTTCCAGTTTTTTTCCTGGTCCTCGAACGGGGTGAGGATAGCGAAATGCAGTTGCGGAAATTCCTCCTGCAAATCGATTACCACTTCGGCTGCCCAAGTTTCGACGCCGAGCTGCCCGCTCAGAATCACCCATTCAAGTCCTTCGTCGATTAAAACACGGAGTCGGGTTTCGAGCGCTTTTTTGATAAAGCGGACCCCTTCGTGTTTATCATCGAAGATGCCGAGTTCATGTGGTTTATAGCCGGTGACGACTAAGCGTTTGAGCATATCGTCTCCTCCTTTTCGTGAATCAATGTTTCCAGTTTAACGTATTTTACTTAATTGTGGAGTGAAGACGCTGCGTCTTCGCTGCGTCCCTCAGTTGCGTCGGGTTGGGTCGAGTCGACCATAGGGGAATCATAAAGAATTGCCCCAGAAAATGAAGTTCCTAGTCCATGGCCTCCTTTTATCGGTGGAGATTGAAATTGACACTGAATGAGGTTTCACATTGTGTTAAGCTTTACGGAAAAAGGAGTGAGGCTATTGGTGAAGCTGGAAGATGTCGAGCGGGCAAGAAGCCGTATTCGAGGCCAGATCCATGAAACACCGATCCTGAGTTCGCAATCACTGCAGGAAAAGTGGGGGCGGAAAATTTTCTTCAAGGCAGAGCATTTACAGAAAACGGGTTCCTTTAAGATCCGCGGGGCAACGAATGCTGTGACGAATGCTGTAGCGGGTGGAGCGAAGCTGGTGACTGCGGCATCCTCAGGCAACCATGGACAAGCGGTCGCTTACGTGGCAGCGCAGCTTGGCATATCCTCGATCATCGTCGTGCCGACCGATGCGAGCGGGGCGAAAGTTGCTGCAATCGAAGCATACGGCGGGTACGTGGAATATTGCGGCACGACTTCAGCGGAACGAATTCCTAGAGCAAAGTCGCTGGCGAATGAACAAGGGGGCGTTTACATCCCCCCATATGACCATGTTGATGTGATTGCTGGACAAGGAACGGCCGGCCTTGAAATTCTCGAGCAAATGCCTGATGTCGAGATGATTGTCGTTCCGGTCGGGGGCGGCGGGTTGATCTCTGGAATTTTGGCAGCGGTAAAAGCCAAGCGGCCGGATGTCCTGGTGATCGGAGCGGAGCCGATGCTGGCAAATGATACTGCGCTGTCTCTAGAGAACGGCGAAATCACATCGATCGGTCCGACCGACACAATCGCGGACGGTTTGCGGACTTCACAGCCAGGCGATCTGACATTTCCAATCGTGCGCGAGCTGATCGATGGATTGGTCTTGGTAGAGGAAGATGAAATCATTCAAGCAATGCGCGATATCGCTGTGCGGACGAAGCAATTAGTCGAGCCGTCCGGTGCCGTCGCAGCAGCTGCGGTAATGGCAGGGAAAGCAGGGACAGCAAATCAAAAAATCGTCGCAGTGATTTCGGGAGGCAATATCGACCTTTCGCGACTCGCGCCATTGCTGGGTGCTCCCGAAATCAATAGGTGAAACAGCCATTCAACCGAGCCCTTCTGGAAATCAGGGTTCGGTTTTTTTTGAGCGTCGCTGAGATTGCATATTCGGAATGAAAACGGTAACATAAAGTTTAAGTATTCTGAACATACCGACTAGTTGGTATTTAAATGGAGGGGGAACTAACAATGGATGTAATGGAATTATTCAATTTAAAAGGCAAGACGGCAATCGTGACAGGAGGCGGCAGGGGTCTAGGTGCTCAAATCGCGGAAGGGTTTGCAGAAGCCGGCGCCAATGTAGTGCTGTGCTCGCGGAAAGTGGAAGCATGCCAGGAAATCGCCAAGCAACTTGAATCGAAGGGCGTGAAAACTTTGGCGCTTGCGTGCGACGTCACTAATCCAAAAGACGTCAAGGGCGTCGTTGAGAAGACAGTCGAGGCGTTCGGGACGATTGATATTCTTGTGAACAATTCGGGTGCCTCATGGGGAGCTCCTGTTTCCGAAATGCCGCTTGAAGCGTGGGAGAAAGTGATGGCTGTGAATGTCACGGGGACGTTCCTCATGAGTCAGGCGGTTGGTGAAGTGATGATTCCCCAAAATTCCGGCAAAATCATCAACATCGCCTCAGTCGCAGGACTCGGGGGCATCGATCCGAATCTGATGGATGCCATCGGCTATAACACAAGCAAAGGGGCAGTCATTACCTTTACGAAAGACTTGGCGGCGAAATGGGGGCGCCATAATATCAACGTCAACGCCATCGCGCCCGGCTTCTTCCCGACCAAAATGTCGAAAGACGTGATGAAACATGGCGAGGAAGGGTTGCTTGCGAGAACGCCGTTGAAGCGCTTCGGAACAGATGAAGACTTAAAAGGCGCTGCTTTATTCCTGGCGGCGAAAGCGTCGGATTATGTGACAGGCGATGTGGTGATGGTTGACGGCGGCATGCATGCGATGTAAGGCGCGGGCGAAAACAAACACCAGTGAATGTTGGACAAAACGCATAAATGAAAAAGGAGATTGATACGATGAAAGCGGAAGCGAATGTATACCGGGGTGCGGATTTTCTTGTGAAAAGTGCAGGGCAAGTTTTTACGCCTGAACAGTTTACCGACGAACATAAAATGATTGCCAAAACAGCCAAGCAATTTCTGGAAAAGGAGGTACGTCCGAATAACGAGCGTTTAGAAAACCAGGACTTCGAATTCGTTCAAGAACTTTTTCAAAAAGCCGGGGAACTCGGCCTCCTCGCACATAGCATCCCGGAAGCGTACGGGGGGCTTGGGCTCGACAAAATAAGCAAAGGCTTGGTCGGGGAATCGCTCGGCCCGTCCGGTGGATACGGGGTCGCACATTCGAACCATACATGCATCGCCACTTTGCCGATCACTTATTTCGGAACGCCACAACAAAAGGAATATTATCTACCTAAACTGGCAAGCGGAGAGTTTATTGGGGCCTACTGCCTGACGGAACCAGGAGCCGGGTCCGATGCCTTGTCTGCGCAAACGACAGCTGTATTGAATAAAAGCGGCACGCATTATATATTGAACGGCACGAAGATGTACATCACCAACGCTGCATTTTCAGATACGTTCATCACTTATGCCAAAGTCGACGGCAAAGCGTTCACGGCATTCATCGTCGAGAAAGACCATCCTGGCTTATCGCTCGGGCCGGAAGAGCAGAAAATGGGCATCAAGGGATCATCGACGCGCCCGGTCATTTTCGAGGATTGTGAAGTGCCGGTGGAAAACTTACTCGGTGAAGTCGGCAAGGGCCATGTCATCGCGCTCAATGTCTTGAATCTCGGGCGTTTCAATTTGGGGTCGGCCTGCATGGGCGCAGCAAAATTCAGTTTGTCGCTGGCACTCAGCTACACTCAGGAACGCAAACAATTCAACCGCGCCATTTCGGAATTTACGGCGACAAAAGAGAAAGTGGCGGTGATGGCGCTGCGGATTTTCGCGCTGGAATCGCTGCAATACCGGACAGCGGGTTATTTAGAAGAAGCGCTCGGTGGTTTATACGAATCACAGGACCATGAATTGATCGCGAAGCGGATGATGGAATACGCGACCGAATGTGCGGTCTGCAAAGTTTACGGTTCAGAGACATTGGATTTTGTTGCGGATGAGAGCCTGCAATTGTTCGGCGGCTATGGCTATATTAAGGAATACAAAATCGAGCAAGTATACCGGGATTCGCGGATCAACCGCATATTCGAAGGCACAAATGAAGTGAACCGGTTGCTCATCCCAGGAAATATATTGAAAGCGGCAGGGAAAGGAAGATTTGATCTGGAAGCTGCGGCAAATCAAGCTTTCGAGGAAATGCAGACACCGGAAATTCCATATATAGGAACACTTGCCCGGGAAACGGAAGCGGTACAGGCAATCCGGCGCATATTCCTTAGCGGTCTCGGGCTCGCGGCAAAAGCCCATGGCGCCGCTATCGGCAATGAACAGGAGACGCTATTGAAGCTGGCGGATATTGCGATTGCGCTTTATGCAGCCGAATCGGTGGTCGCACGGACCCATCAGGCACTCGAGCAAAGCGAGCAAGCGGCAGCCCATAAAGTGGAGATGGCTCAAGTGTTCATAGACGATGCATTGTTGGAAGTGGAAATGTTGGCGCGTAAAATGATTCAAGGCATCGCTGAAGGGGAAGAACTTGCGCGCTTTACCGCTGCAGTGACAGCGGAGTTGAGCCGTTTACAGCGCAGTGGCACGACCACGGCGAAGCGCCGCTTAGCGGAAACAATTTATGAAGCTGGCCAATATACTAGTTGAGGGGGAAAAGAAATGAAAGTAGTGAAGTTTGAGCAATACGGTGGACCGGAAGTGCTTCATTATACAGATGCAGAGCGGCCAAAACCTAAGAGTCATGAAGTGCTCGTTGAAGTGAAGGCGGTCGGTGTCAATTACGCAGATACAGCAAGGCGGGAAGGAAAATACGTTGTGCCGACTGAATTGCCTTATATACCTGGCTCGGAAGTGGCGGGTGTGGTCGTCGAAACGGGGGCAAGCGTCACACGTTTTCAATCAGGCGATCGTGTCGTCGCGCTGATCGAGTCATCAGGATACGCAGAATATGCGGCGATCCCGGAACAGATTTTGACGCCCGTGCCAAAAGGCGTCAGTTTTGAAGAAGCAGTCGCTTTGCCGCTTCAAGGCTTAAGTGCATATCACATACTTAAAACGATGGGACGCCTTGAACCAGGGGAAACAGTTTTGATCCATGCCGCTGCCGGAGGTGTCGGTTCAATCGCGGTGCAGCTAGCCAAAATTTTTGGGGCCGGCAAAATTATCGCGACAGCCAGTACGGAAGAAAAGCTGTTCCATGCGCAGAAGATGGGAGCCACTCATTTAGTGAATTACAGCGAAGACGGCTGGGTGGAGCGTATCAAAGAAATCACGGAAGGCCAAGGCGTGGATGTCGCACTCGAAATGGTCGGCGGCAGTGTCTTTAACGATACGTTGAAAACATTGGCACCATTTGGCCGCTTGGTCATTTTCGGGGCAGCGAGTGGTGAACAAGCCACCTTTGCGCCAGGACAATTGATGAAACGCAATCAATCGGTCATCGGCTTTTTCCTGCCGCAGATTATGCGCAAGCCCGAGTTGTTCCAAAGAAGTTTCCAGGAATTGCTCGGATATATGAACGATGGCCAGTTGAAATTGACGATCGGCGGCACTTATCCGCTCGAACAAGCAGGTGATGTGCATGAATTGCTGCAAGGGAGAAAAACAATCGGCAAGCTGGTATTGAGGCCATGACCGATGCTCTCAAGGAGACTCAATCCGAAGCGGTCCTGGACAAATTGGGTTTGAAGCTCATCAGGCATCCATTGCCGTTTCGCCTGAACCACGTTAATTGTTTTTTGGCGGAAGGTGAAGACGGTTGGACGATTATCGACACCGGGTTGAACAATGACGTAACGAGAGAGCTGTGGGAACGTGAAATCGGCGATAAAAACGTAACGCAGATCTTGCTGACTCATTATCATCCCGATCATTTCGGCTATGCTGGCAGCTTGCAGCAAAAAACAGGTGCACAGCTGTCGATGAGCAAAATTGATGCCGAAGCGGGAGTGAAATCCTGGGATGATGAATTTTTAAAAGCCTTGCCCGGCTATTATAAGGCAGCCGGCATCCCTGAAGAAGCCGCGCAAGAAATGGCAGACAATACAAAAGCTTTTCAGCCGCTCATTTTCCCGCTCCCCGAAGTGGACCATTACTTCGAAGAAGGTGAAAAGGTCCGCATCGGTCGCTTTGATTACGAAGTGTTATTTGTTCCAGGCCATTCAGATGGCATGGTGTGTTTTTATCAACCGGAAAAAAGGGTGCTGCTGTCGGCGGATCATATTTTGCCGCGCATCACGCCGAACATTTCCTACTGGTTCCACGGAGATCCGAATCCACTTCTAACGTATATGGATTCTTTGCGGAAAATCCGGGAATTGGATGCTGACTGGGTCATTCCCTCACACGGTGCGCCGTTTAGAGGAGCAAACCGGCGCATTGAGGAATTGCTCGCCCATCACAAAGAGCGCTTGGAGGCGACTTGGCAAATGCTGAAACGGCCAATGACGATCTTTGAAGTGCGGGAACGGTTGTTCAATCGGCCGCTGACAGTCCATGAAATGCGCTTTGCCGTCGGTGAGACTTTGGCGCATCTCGAGTACCTGCGCGCGGATGGAAGGTGCGAACGGACAAAAAAGGATGAATGCTGGATTTATAAACAAACAAAAAAGGATGTGTCAGAATGAAAATGCTGATGGTAGGGGCAGGCGGCATCGGAGGTTATTTCGGTGCGCGCTTGCTGGAAAAAGGCGAAGATGTGACATTCCTGGTCAGGGAAGGGCGCAAGAAAAAGATCGAAGAGGAAGGCTTGCGCGTCAATAGCCGGCACGGAGATCTCCATCTCCAGCCGGCTCTTCTGACGAAAACGATGCAAGCTGAGCCATTCGATATCGTTCTCTTGTCAACGAAAGCTTATCAGCTTGAACAAGCTATTGAAGATCTCCGGCCGTTTGTCGATGAGGAGACGATGATCTTGCCGCTGCTGAACGGCATCGCGCATGTCGAACAACTCGTCTCTGCATTCGGGGAAGACGCGGTGATCGGCGGCTTATGCTTTATTGAGACGACAATCGGCGAGGACGGATCGATCGTCCAGACGAGCCCAATCCATCAATTGGTTTACGGGGAACGGAACGGCGAGCGGACAGCGCGCATCGAGAAGCTTAAATCACATTTCGACGGGACAAAAGCGGAGTTTGTCTTGAGTGAAGATATCGACCAGGACATGTGGCATAAGTATATGTTCATCACCGCAATGTCCGGCATTACGTCGCTTATGGAATCTCCGATCGGCCCAATACGCGAGCTCCCGTCTGGCCAGGCAGCTATCCGGTCGCTGCTCGAAGAACTCGAGGCGGTGATGGCAGCGATTAATGCTCCGATCAAAAAAGGGATAGCAGCCATCCAGCTCGATAAAGTGAATAGCATGGATGAAAACATGAAGTCATCGATGCAGCGGGATATGGAGAAGGAACAAGGAATTGAAGCCGATCATCTGCAAGGGCATCTTATAGGCAAAGCGCAGCAAGCGAATGTCTCTGTTCCGGTGCTTGAAACGGTTTATACGAAGTTGAAATTGTATGAAGCAAATAGAGATGTGCAAAAATAAAAAAACAGAACATTTACAATATTAAAATCCTCCTCTATGATTAAACAAGCAATGCAGAAATTTCAGATAAGGGAAAAAGGAGTTGGTAAATGTGAATGCAATCGCTTTAGCTGCTATGGGACTATTTATATTCGTTCTAGGATACCGGTTTTATTCCAAGTACATAGCAGAGAGGATTTTCAAGTTAGATCCGAATTACGTTACGCCGGCTCATCGTTTTAAAGATGGCGTCGACTTCGTTCCGACCAATAAATTCGTCCTTTGGGGACACCACTTTACATCGGTCGCAGGGGCTGCGCCGATTCTTGGGCCGGCTATCGCCGTTTACTGGGGCTGGCTTCCGGCTGTATTGTGGGTCGTTTTCGGTACCGTCTTTGCAGCCGGTGTCCATGATTTCGGTACACTCGCACTATCGGTCCGCAACAAAGGCCAATCGGTCGGGACGCTCGCGCATCGCCTCATCGGCCAGCGCGGAAAGGTCCTATTCTTATTCATCATCTTGATTTTGGTTCTAATGGTCAACGCAGTGTTCGCATGGGTTATTGCGAACTTGTTCATTTCTTATCCGGCAAGTGTCATTCCGGTATTTATCCAGATTCCGCTCGCGATTTGGATCGGCTATGCTGCTTACAAGCGCAACATGAAGATGCTTATCCCATCTTTGATAGCGCTTGCAATCATGTACGGGACAGCGGTTATTTCCAGTCAAGTGGAATTCCTGCAAATTGACCTTGTGCGTTATATGGGCGGAGAAGAAGGAGCCGGCATATTCGGGCTTGGCGCTATCTCGAGCGCTTTCTTTATCTGGATTGTCGTATTGATGGTTTACGTGTACATCGCATCGACTTTGCCGGTTTGGAAACTACTCCAGCCGCGTGATTTCATCAACTCCCACCAGTTGATTGTCGGCCTAGCGATTTTGTATCTTGGGCTATTGTTCACGAACCCTGAAATCACGGCACCGGCAACTAACCCGGGTGCAGATGTCTCTTGGTTCCCATTGCTCTTCATCACCATCGCCTGTGGCGCGATTTCCGGTTTCCACGGACTCGTTTCATCGGGTACATCTTCAAAACAGCTTGATAAAGAAACTGACGCACGTTTTGTCGGTTACCTAGGAGCTGTCGGTGAAGGGGTGCTTGCACTCATTTCGATCATCGCGGTTGTTACGCTATTCCCGAATCGCGATGAATTTAGCGCATCTTACAGCAGCTTTGCTGAAGCAAGCGGCGGAGGTCTCGGCAACTTCATCGAAGGTGCTACTGTTCTTGCTTCTGGATTAATGATTCCGGGATCTGTCGCATCGACGATCGTGTCGATCATCGTCGTCTCCTTCGCAGCAACAACTTTGGATACGTCCGTTCGCCTCATGCGCTATATCATTTCAGAGCTGGGCGTTGAATACAAAGTGCCGCAGCTAGAGAAAAAGCATGTCGCGACATCGATCGCCGTTCTTTCCAGCACAGCGCTCGTCATCTTGCCGGAAGGCCCGAACGGTTTCGGTTCAGGCGGTTACTTGTTGTGGCCGCTGTTCGGTACATCCAACCAGCTGCTCGCGGGAATCAGTTTACTATTGATCTCAATTTGGCTGCGAAAGCTCGGCCGAAATTATATGATCACTATCATCCCGATGGCGTTCTTGATGTTCATGACATTATGGGCGATGTTCCAGCAAGTGTTCCTGCAATGGGCATGGTATAACGATCAGCCGAATACGCTGCTGTTCGTCTTCGGTGCGATTATCTTCGTCTTTACGATTTGGATCATCTTGACTGCTGTACAGGCGCTCATGAGCAAATCAAATCCTGGATTTTCAGACGAAGATTTGAAATAATAGCAACAAAGACGTACGCCATTATTGCGCGTTCATCCAAAGGGCCGTTCATCATTAATAGGAGAAAATGCCAAGGGATCATATTCATGTGATCCCTTGTATTTTTTCAGAAAGAGGTGCCGTTATGCCGATCAGCGACAAACTGAAAAAACTAATCGACTGGTATGAGGCTGTCCTGGAACATCCGCACCGCACGGAAATCGCCCGGGAGCTCCGCAGTGAAGACGATTTATTCCTGTTGATGCTGTATTCGGAAATGCTCGGCATCCCGAATCCGGTCTATTACTACACGCTCGAGCTTTATCCGTACATGATCGAGGAATTTCACGACTGGCATTTACGCATGGGCATGGAAAAATCCCCGCTGTCTGGAATCCGTTGCTGCTGACTTTTAACGAAACGAGGGAATGTCATGGACGTGTTATCGAAAAGCATCATTTTTGTCGGGGGCAAAGGCGGTGTCGGTAAATCGACATCCGCTGCAGCCATCGCCTGGCAATCCGCAAAAGCTGGGCATAAGACTTTGCTGGTCTCCACAGACCCCGCGCATAATGTCGGGGACATCTTCAACGAACAAATCGGCGGCCGCACGAAAGAAATCGCCGACAATTTATACGCGCTTGAAATCGACCCTGAAATCGAGACGGAAAATTACATCAAAGGCGTCAAGAACAATATCCGCGGAACGGTCCATACGAGCATGATGGAAGAAGTGAACCGCCAGCTTGATACGGCGAAAGCCTCTCCCGGTGCGGACGAGGCGGCGCTTTTTGACAAACTGATCCACATCATCCTCGAGGAGCGCCAGCATTTCGATAAGCTGGTGTTCGATACGGCGCCTACCGGTCACACGATCCGGCTGTTATCGCTGCCGGAGCTGATGGGCGTATGGATTGAAGGTTTGCTCGATAAGCGCCGCAAAACCAATGAGAATTATACAGCGCTGTTGAATGACGGCGAACCCCGTGAAGACCCGATCTACGATGTCTTGCGCGAGCGCCAGGAACGCTTCTCGAAAGCGCGCGATATTTTATTGGACGCTAAGCAAACCGGTTTCGTTTTCGTCTTGAATCCGGAGCGCCTGCCGATTTTGGAGACGAAGAAAGCATTGGAGTTATTGGATAAATACCATCTCCACGTGAAGACCTTGATCATCAATAAAGTGCTCCCGGAAAAAGTGGAAGGCGCATTTTTCCAGGAACGCAAAAAGCACGAAACCAAGTATATGGACATGATCAAAGAGACATTCCCGAAACAGCAGCTATTGTATATTCCGCTGTTTTCGCAGGACATCATCAGCAAGCAGCAGCTTGAACAATTCAGCCAACATTTTCAGGAGGGTGACGCAGTTTGAAAGCATTTGTAATGGAAGCAGGCCAATATAAATTAAAAGACATGCCAGAACCGCAAGCACAAGCAGGAGAAGTTGTCGTGAAAATCCGCGATGCGGGAATCAACCGCCGCGACCTCGGCCTTTTGAAGCGCTATGGTGATAATCCGGAAGCGCTTATCGTCGGATCGGACGGGGCAGGTATTGTCGAATCGCTCGGTGAAGGCGTCACAAGTTTTTCTGTTGGAGATGAAGTAATCATCAATCCGGCACTCCGTTGGGAAACGAACAGCGACGCCCCGCCGGCAGGATTCGATATTCTTGGCATGCCGGACCACGGCACTTTCGCTGAAAAAATTGCCATTTCCGCAGAGCAGCTGGAGAAAAAGCCGGCACATCTGTCATGGGAAGAAGCAGGTGGGCTCGCGCTCCCTGCGATGACCGGCTATCGTGCCTTGTTCACGAAAGGGCAAGTGAAAAAAGGCGATACTTTGTTCATCCCAGGTGCAGGCAGCGGAGTTGCGACGTTTTTGATTCAATTTGCGAAAAATGCAGGGGCGACGGTTATCGTCACGTCAAGAAGTGAAGAGAAACTTGCCCAGGCGAAAGAAATCGGAGCGGACATCGCCATTCCGACTGACAGCGATTGGGTCAAGGAACTGGAAGGCCAGACGATCGACCTCGTCATCGACAGCGTCGGCGGTGCTACGTTCAACCGTTCGCTCGAGGTATTGAAAAAAGGCGGGCGCATTGTCATTTTCGGTGCGACCACCGCGGATAATGTCGATTTCAATTTGCGCAGCTTTTTCTACGGGCAATATCAATTGTTCGGCTCGACGATGGGCAGCCGCGAGGAATTGCGTGAGATGATCCAGCATATCGAAGAGCACGGGACACATCCTGCAGTCGATCGCGTCTTCTCTTTGGACGAGGCGCAAGAAGCATTTGATTATTTGGCGGAAGGCAAGCAGTTCGGAAAAGTGATTTTACGTGCTTCTGAATAAAAAATGAAACTTTTTTGATTATCGGCCGTATATAAGGATAAGAAAGTAATTTGACTGGAGGTCATTTTAATGGAGAAAACCGGGTTGAAAATACTCGTCCACGCCAGTGCGTTTTTTGCTCCGTTCCTTGTCCCGGTGATCGTCTTTTTCGTCGCCATGTTCGTCACGAACGACCATGAATTGAAGAAATTATCGATTCAAGCCTTGTTGTTCCAATTGGTCATAGGTGCGCTGATTTTTGTTTCAAGCTTGCTGACTGTCATCTTGATCGGATTCCCGCTCTTGCTGTTGTTCGGCGCAATCGGAATTATCGTGCCGATTATCGCGATCATCAAAGCCTTGAACAACGAGCCGTACGATTACCCGGTAGTCGGTTCTTGGTACCAATAATGGAATAAAATCAACATCACAAAACCCGCTGAGAATTTTCTCCGGCGGGTTTTTGTGTGGAATCAAGTATGTGAAGTGGTAGAGAGTATAATAAATTCCAATTGAGGCAGTTCTGGATGTCCAAACGTTTTAGGTGTAAGACTACGCTGCAGGGGCACGCTTGCCGGGGGGCGGGCGTCGAACCCTTGCGGCAAGCCGCATAGGTTTCGCCAGTCCCGCGCGGTCCCCCAGGCGTCGGCCCCTTTCGCTTCGTCTCCGAGCTTTAAGGTGGAAAATCATTTCTTCAGCTCACACAGCAGAAAGTGTGGAAGTGCATCATATTCTGCAGCTTGCTTCAACCAGGTCAAAGAATGAAGTATCATGAGTCTCCATCTATTAAAAACATCATGCTTTCTGATTGGAGCATCACATAACAAGACGCCTCGTCTCGGGAAGCGATTCCCCCACAAGCCGGCAACTGATTAGAAAAGCAGATCCGCTTAAACAGTCTGCACACAATGAAATTTCCAAGCCGGCCGGCGCCAAGGGTGAGCCGACGCAATAAGACAGGTGCTCTTTCTGGCTTATTGCAAGAGGCCAACCCAAAGCAAGGCGGCTATTGCCAAGATAAAGCGCAAGCCAATTTCAGTAATATTTACACACCCAAACCCTCGCTGTCTACGGCGATACTGTGCCAGGAAGTGACTCCCCCACAAGTCGGCAGCGGATTACAGGAACAAATCCGCCAACAAAAAAATGCAACGGCCTGAGCCGATGCACTTTTTGTTATTCGAAAATATAAGACAAAGCTTTGATCGCCTGGTCGCAGGTTTCGACAGTGGCGTTCGCTTTTTGGGACAGCTCTTTTAGCGGGTGGTGCAGTTTTTCAGGGCGGATGACGATGAGCGGCTTATGGTTTGCCAAAGCGGCGCTTGCGTCCATCGCGGTATTCCACTGCTTGTACTGCTCGCCGAACAAGGCGATGACAAGGTCCGATTTTTCCATCAACACGCTCGTGCGCAAATTATTGAAGCTGGATGCGGCGGCGTCCTTGAAGATGGCGTTCGGCTGTTCGCCGAGGATCTCTTCGCCGATATTGTCGGAGCGGTCGTGGTCTTCCATCGGCCCGACGAAATCGACCGGCAGATTGAGCGCCAAGGATTTCTTTTTGATTTCTTCGCGCCAAGAACTGTGAATTTCGCCTGCAAGGTAAACGGTTAATCTCATGAGTCTCATCCTCCATTTTCCATTTCCTCTTAGTGTAGCATAAAGCAGGAAGAGTCGGAAAAGGATTCAGACAATTTGGCGTTCTCTCGTTCGGACGGGCATGCATGAAAGCACGTGGCTGATTTTGAAGTGGCGCTTCTCGCGGCGCAAAAAGCAATAAGCCTGAAACGAATCACCGCTGACTTTCAGGATTTTGACGCGTCGTTTGCTGATGGTGCCGTCGTTTGCCATATACATCATGTCGATCAATTGCCGGTATTTGAATGCTTTCAGAAGTTGCGCTTTCATGATAACCCTCCTCAGATAAGAACGTTTGTTCTCATTATATACCGGGCAGGGGAATGAAACAAGTGAAATGAATCGTGTATAATGGAACGAACGTATATTCTTTTATATAGAAGAAAGGGGATCTTTTCATGAAATTCATCCATACCGCTGACTGGCATCTCGGAAAATTGGTGCAGGGCGTACATATGACAGAAGACCAGCGATTTGTGCTGGATCAATTGATCAAAGCAATCGAACAGGAGCGTCCCGATGCACTAATTATTGCGGGGGATTTATATGACCGTGCCGTGCCGCCGACAGAAGCGGTGCGTTTGCTGGATGATCTGCTCGCAAAAATCGTGCTGGACATGAAAGTGCCGGTTATTGCCGTGGCAGGCAACCACGATAGCCCGGGAAGGCTTGATTTCGGGAGCCGCGCATTGAAAAGCAACGGCCTCCATATCGCGGGCCCGATCCGGCCTGAATTCGATCCTGTCGTTTTGAGCGATGAAGCGGGCGAAGTTCATTTTCATTTAGTGCCGTACACGGATCCATCGATGGTGCGCCATGTATTTGAAGATCCGGATATCAAAACCCATGACGATGCGATGAAAGCGATGACCGGACGCATTTCCGCGGAAATGGATCCGTCGGCGCGCCATGTGTTCGTCGGCCATGCGTTCGTGACGCCTCGCGGAGAACAGGAAGACAATACGAGCGATTCCGAACGGCCGCTTGCGATCGGCGGGGCAGAACACGTCAGCGCGCAGCATTTCCAGCCGTTCCATTACACAGCGCTCGGCCATTTGCATAAAGCGCATTATGTATTGAATGAAACAATCCGCTATTCAGGGTCGCCATTGAAATATTCGATATCGGAAGAGCATCATCAAAAAGGGTTCCATGTGGTTGAGTTAGCTGCAGATGGATCTGTCACAGTCGACAAGCGCTTATTCACAGCGAAGCGCGATATGCGTTCAGTGGAAGGGACCATCGCGGAAATTATGGAGCATGGGAGAAGCGACGATTATGTCTTTGTTACCTTGCTCGATGAGACGCCCGTTTTGTATCCGATGGAAAAAGTGCGCTCGGTGTATCCGAACGCGATGCATGTGCAGCGCAAAACCTTCGCGAAAGAAGCCGGCGAATCGACCATCGGCAACCGCCGGAAGATGGACCCGATGCAATTATTCAACGCTTTCTATGAAGAAGTAAAAGGCGATGCACCGTCTGCGGAAACGGCTGAACTGTTCGGCGAAGTGTTGCAGGAATTCCTGCAGTCAGATTCTGAACGTGAAGAGGTGAAGTCATGAAACCGGTCAAATTAAAACTGACGGCATTCGGCCCATACCGTGACAGTGAAGAAATTAATTTTGAAGACTTGGAAGGCAATCGTTTATTTGTCATTTCCGGCAGCACCGGTGCTGGTAAAACGAGCATTTTCGACGGCATTTGTTTCGCGCTCTACGGTTCGGCAAGCGGCTCGGACCGCAGCGAACCGAAAAACCTGCGCAGCGATTTCGCCAAGGATTCGGTCCATACTTCGGCAGAATTGACCTTTGAAGTGCATGGCACCACTTACCGCATCCTGCGTCAGATGAGCCATGTGAAAAAAGGCAATAAAAGCGCAACCGGTGAACGCTATGAATTTTTCGAAATGACCGATGCGGGCGAAAAGCCTTGTGTCGAGCGGCAAATCGTCTCGGAGCTCAATCGCCGCATCGAAGAAATCCTCGGGCTGACTTTTTCCCAGTTCAACCAGATCGTCATGCTGCCGCAAGGGGAATTCCGCAAGCTATTGACGTCTGAAACGGATAATAAGGAAGCGATTTTACGGAAGATTTTCCGCACCGAACCGTACCGCTTGGTTGCCGAGCGGCTCAAGCAGAAAAAAGACGAAGCGCAGGAGCGGTTTAAAGCGCAGCAGATGCTTTACAAAGAGCAAGTGCAGGCGATTGCGGGTTCCTTGCCGCAGCGTGAATCGGCTCTTTTTGAAGTATTCGCACAAGGCGATTTCCAGCGCAGCCAATTGCTCGCAGGGCTTGAAGGGGAAATCAGCCATTATGAATCGGAAAGCATCGGCCTGCAGGAGCGCTATCAGCAATCCTATGATTTCCACAATAAAAAAATGGCCGAGTTCCACGAAGCAAAAGGGTGGAATGGGCGCTTCGACGAATTAGAAGCGAAAAAGCGCCATTTGCAGGAACTCGAACAACAACTTCCGAAGGTCAAAGAATGGGAGCAACAAGTCATAGCAGCTGATCAAGCGGGCATGATCACCGGCTTGGAAGAGCAGGTGCTGGATCTTGTAGCCAATGAACGCCAAAAACGCGAAGAATTGCTTCGTGCCGAGACGGCTGAACAGAAAGCCGAAGAAATGAAGCAGCAGGCGCAGCAAGTGAAGGGCGAAGAAGAAAACCGCCATGAACAGCGTCAGGCCGCACAGCAAGCGCTGATCCGTTTGCATGATATGGAAGCAGGCGTAAAGGAACTTGAACAGCAGCGTACAGCTGTCCAGCAATTGGAGAAAGCAGCCATTCACGCCAGAACGGCATTACAAAGAACGGATGAACAAGCAGCAAGCGCCGAGCAACAGCTGACGCAAACGAAATCATTCATTCAACAACTGGAAGAAAGACTGGAGCATTTCGACGATAAGCGGGACCGCCAGAACCGGTTGGCGGAACAACAGCGCGTCTTGGCGGAATATCTTCGCTTGGAGCAAAAGCTCATGGGTTTGGCCGAGCAATCAGCGGGAGATCAGGCGAAGTTTGAACAAGCGCAAAAAGCCTATCAATCGATGGAACATGATTGGTTCGCCAACCAGGCGGCGCTGCTCGCATCGAATCTGCACGACGGGGAAGCGTGCCCCGTTTGCGGAAGCTTGGACCATCCTGCAAAACAGCCAGGCAGTTCTGCAGCAGTGAACCAGGAAGCGATGGAACAGGCCAAGCAAGTGTTGGCACAAAGCGAGCAAAAATTCCGCAAAACGGAAGCGGAAGAAGCCGCGGCCCGTGAGCAGGCGGCAGTGAAGCGCGAGGAACTGGACGGCATGTCGATTGCTGCTGAACAAGCGCCAGCGCAATTGGAGACGATACGGGCTGAACAGCATTCATTAACTGGAGAGCTCGAGCAATTGCAGTCCGATAAGGAGCAGCTGCGCAAGCGTAAAGTGACATTCGTGGAGATGGAAGACCAGTTATCAAGATTGAAGAAACAGCAGGCGGAAGCCCAGCACAGCGCGCACGAAAAACGCTCCGCGCATGAATCGGCACAAGCGGTTTTGGAAAGCAAGCTGACCTTGATTCCGGAAGCGCTCCGTGATCTTGGATCGCTTCGGACAGAGACCGCAAAAGCGCAGGAAACGAAAGACCGCTTGGAAGCGGCTTGGCAAAAAGCGCAGGATGCCCTGCAAAAAGCAGAGCGCCAAGTGTCGGAGGCGGCGGTGTCGCTTCGGCATAGCAAGCAGTCCGTGCAAGAACTGGAAGAAAAGCGCGCCCATGCCGAAAGCCGTTTCGAGGAAGCGCTCGTGAAATCCGCTTTCGCTACGAAGGAAGCTTATCAAGAGGCCAAACTGGAAGCATCCCGCTACGAAGAATTGAAAACGCAAATTGAACAATACAAGCAAGACCGTCACACGACAGAGCGGCAAACGGCGGAGCTCGAAAGCGCGCTCGCCGGCCGTGGCCGTGTTGACGTGTCGGATGCGGAACAAGCGCTTGCCGAATTGAAGGCCGATTACGAACGGGCGCTTTCTGAATTGAATACGTCTAAAGAATATAAGAAAAAAGCCCAAGCGTTCTTTGATGAAGTTTCCGATGCGTCTGCAAAAGAAGCAGCTGCAGAAGCCGAATTCGCGCGCATCGTCGACCTCTACGATACGATCCGCGGCCAGAACGATTTAAAGCTGTCGTTTGAACGCTATTTGCAGATCGAATATTTGGAGCAGATTTTAGAAGCGGCCAATGAGCGGCTCAAGCATTTATCGAACGGGCAATTCCATTTGACGAGAAGCGACCGTCAGGAAGCGCGCGGGAAACAAAGCGGTCTCGGCCTGGACGTGTACGATGCCTATACCGGACAGGCGCGCGACGTCAAAACGATGTCCGGCGGCGAGAAATTCAATGCCTCCCTATGCCTAGCGCTCGGGATGGCCGATGTTATCCAAAGTTTTGAAGGTAACGTATCGATCGAAACGATGTTCATCGATGAAGGGTTCGGCTCGCTTGATGAGGAATCTTTGAACAAGGCGATCGAGACTTTAGTGGACTTGCAGAAGTCAGGCCGGATGATCGGTGTCATTTCCCATGTGCAGGAATTGAAAGCTGCCATTCCGGCGATTTTGGAAGTGGAAAAGACGAAAGAAGGCATCAGCCGGACCCGTTTTCAATTGAAATGACGCGAAACGTTTACAAAATGGCCGGAACGTGAATGATAAGAGCAAAGCTTTCTTTCGAAAAGAGTGTTTTAGAAGGCAAGCAGATCGGCAAAGGGGTTTTGACGATGAAGAAGTTCAGTTTCAAAGCCAGAATGATTTATTTCGGACTGATTGCACTTTTCAGCCTCGGGTTCTTTTTCTTACAGCTCTCGGCTGTCATGGATGGCGACACCGGCATAGGTTCAATCGTATTGCTTATTTTATGGGGAGTCATGGCCGCATTTGGCATTGCCGGTATCATCGCGAGCTTCGCAGTGAAAAAGCGCAGCAATGGATAGTCAAGGGGCCGCCGCAGAACAGATAATGATTCTGCGGCGGCTCTTTTAACTGAAAAGGCAGAATAGCGGTGAAAGTTTGGCAACTCAATCAAGCGCAAATTCTATGATAAAGTGGAAAGAACATTAGAAATCAGGAGTGAATGCAGATGTCCAAACAACTTAGCCCGAAGCAAGTGGTCGATTTGATCGAAGAGCAGGCGGATATCATCGTGCCGATTGCCAATGGAGAGCCGATCCGGCTGCTTGATATTCTGGAAGAACATGCCGATGCGCTGGATGGTGTCAAGATCCATCAAATGCTTGCTTTGCGTGATCGCAGCTATATACGCGGTGAACTCGATCAGCTCCGCCATGTATCTTATTTTCTGAGCGGCGCTACCCGTAAAGTGTATCAACAAGCGAAAATGGACCTCGTGCCGAATAATTTCCATGAAATGCCGCGCTTGCTGCAAAAAACGACGAAGATGTCGATGATCATGACGGTCGCTTCCCCGATGGACGAGCACGGGTATTTTACTTTCGGTACGCAAGCTGATTACGTAGCTGAATTCGTCGGCAAAGTACCGTTCATTTTGGAAGTGAACGAACATATGCCGCGTACATTTGGCCGCAACCAAATCCATATCAGCCAAATTGCAGGCTACGTGGAACATCACGCGCCGCTTGCAGAAGAGCAAGTTGGTGAAATCAGCGATATGGACATTCAGATCGCCTCCTCGATCATCGGCGATATCGAAGATGGCGATACGCTTCAAATCGGCATCGGGTCCGTACCGAATGCGGTCATCAGCATGCTGAAAGACCACCGTCATCTAGGCATCCATACGGAAATGCTGCCGGACGGCGTAGCGGATCTGGTCAATTCGGGAGCAATCGACGGCACTCGGAAATATACGAACCCTGGCAAGGTCGTCGCGACTTTCGCCTACGGGTCGAAGAATTTGTACGATTTCCTCGATGGCAACCCGGCAGTGGAGATGCTTCCGGTAAGTGTCGTCAACGATCCACGGGAAATCGCCAAAGAGAAGAATATCGTGTCGATCAATGCGACGACAGAAGTCGATTTATACGGCCAATGCGCTTCTGAAACAGTCGGTGGAAAATATTATTCATCGAGCGGCGGCCAAGTCGATTTTGCGAGGGGCGTACGCTTCGCTGAGAATGGCAAAGGTTATATCTGCATGGCATCGACTGCTAAAAGTGAAAGCTTATCCCGTATCAAGCTGAACTTGGCTCCGCAATCGGTCGTTACGACAGGCAAGAATGATGTCGATAATATCGTCACGGAATACGGCATCGCACGCTTGCACGGCGTGTCTATCGCTGAGCGGGCGAAACGCCTGATCAGCATCGCCCATCCGAAATTCCGCGAAGAGCTTATGTTCGACGCGAAAAAGAATGGCTTCTTGCTTTAACCGCGAGTTTTCCATCTTGCTTGAACATAAAAATTCCCGCCTGCAAAAGCAGGCGGGGATTTTTTAATAGACGGTCAGTTCGACAGTGCCGATTCCTTCGTACTTGGCTTCGTAACGGCCTTTTTCGAGCGGCTTCGGCAAGATGAATGTGCCGGATGAGACGGTCAGGCCGCGTTCGAGCTTCAAGCCGTGTTCCTCGAGTTCTGCCGCCAGCCATTTGATGGCATTGACCGGATGACCCAGCACTTCGGAAGAGCTTCCCGAAGCAATCGGCTCACCGTCTAGGAACAGTTCGCCGCGGACTTGATCGAGTTGTTCATAAGCACGGCTCTCCGCAGGTTTTCCGACAATAATACGGCCTGCGACGGCGCTGTCTGCGATGACTTGCCCGAGTGTGATGTTCGGGAACCATTCGGTGAATCGCGAGTCTGGAACTTCGATGCCCGGTGCCACCAATGTTTTTTCAAGGATTGCCGTTGTTGAATCGGAAGCGTTGATATCTTCCTGGATCAGGAAGATCAATTCGATTTCGATCAATGGTGAAAGCATGGAAGATAGTTCAATGGTATTTCCGGCAATTGCAGGAGCGGTCAATGCGCCGTACAGAGGCTTTTCGGAACTGAACAATTGCTGCGTTTCAGGGCTCGTCAAGCTGATTTTATAGCCCGCAAGCGGTTCGCCGTTCTGTGCTTTTTTCGCTGTCACTACATGCTGCACCTCGTAGGCCAGGCGCGGGCTGAGCGATTCGGGAATCTGTTCTTTCCCGAAAGCTTGGCGGTTTTCATACGCCCCGTAAAGGCGTTCTGCGTATTCCTGCTTGTTTGATTTGAATGGTGCCATTATTCAGTCTCCTTCCCTTGGCTCCATCTTATCACTTTAAACCTGAGGCTTGCATCCGGAGAAGGTAAATTTGCTTTTCGATTGCCCTATCTTATAAGATAAAAGGGACAAGTTAGAAAAAGGAGCGGCATACATTATGGGAGAAATTAGCAAAGAGCTACATGACTTTATTCTGCAGAATAAAAGTTCCATGGTGGACGAATGGCTCGCCACGCGCGGCAATCATTCGAATACCGTATACTCTCCGAACGCATCGGCAGATACCGTGGAGAAGCTGAGAAAAGAATCGTCTGGATTTATCGAGGCGGTCACTGCAATTTTTGTGCATAATCAGGAGGAATCGCTAGCTTATGTCGAAGACTGGTCATCGACAATCGCGAAAGAACGCGCCCAGCAATCGGTCCCACTCTATGAAGTAATGGAACATCTCGGGCAATTGCGCAAAATCTATTGGACTTATGTACGCAAGTTCTTCGCTGAAGTTGATAAGGCGAGCAGCCAAGATGCATTGCGTTGGAGTGAAATGCTGAATGACACATTCGACTTCATCATCGAAAGCTTTGCCCGGCATCATCATGAAGCGCATCAACGTATACTAGCGAGCCAGCAGGAAGTGATCGACGAGTTGAGCAGCCCGGTCATCCCGATACGCAAAGGGGTCGGCATTTTGCCTTTAGTCGGCGGGATCGATACATACCGTGCCAAAGTGATTTTGGAGACGGCTCTCGAAGAAAGCGCCAAGCAGCAATTGACGACGCTTTACATCGACCTCTCAGCGGTGCCGATCGTCGATACGATGGTCGCCCATCAATTGTTCCAGTTGATGGACTCGCTAAGAATCATCGGCGTTGAATCGGTGTTGTCCGGCATCCGCCCTGAAATCGCACAAACTGCCGTCACGCTCGGCATCGACTTCAAAAACATCAAAGTCTACGCCAACTTGATGCAGGCACTCGACGCACTCGAAAATTAAAAAAAAAGAGCCGTTCTCTTTGAGAGCGGCTCTTTTTGCTTTATAGCACATATAAGTAGACGGCCAGGAAGTGGCATGTGCTTCCGAGCAAGATGAAAATATGGAAAATCTCGTGGAATCCCAGGTAACGTGAAGACAGGAAGTCGGGCTTGAGCCAATAGATGACGCCGCCGACCGTATATAGAAGACCACCGGCAACGAGCAGCCATAATCCGGCAGCAGGCAGGCTGGAGGCGAGCGGGCCGACTGCGAAGATGATGATCCAGCCCATCAAGATATAGATGGCGGTCGACAGCCAGCGGGGCGAATGGAACCAGATCATCTTGAAGAGGATGCCGCTGATTCCAAGAACGGCGACGACAGCAAAAATCGACCAGCCGAGCGTACCTTCAAGCGCGATCAAACAAAACGGCGCATAGGAACCGGCAATCAGCAAGAAAATCATGGAATGATCCAGTTTGCGGAAAAAGGCGATGACCCCAGGGCGTGCTTTTACGGAATGATAAACCGTCGAAGCCGTGTAAAGCAGGATCAAGCTGATGCCGAAAATGACAACCGCTGTAATATGTGCCGCGGGTGCTTGCGAATAGGCGGCTTTGATAGCCATGGCGAGCAAAGCGGTAAAGGACAAAAGGGCTCCGGCCAAATGGGACAAAGCATTGAAAGGCTCTCGGATAAATGCAGTCATGGATCTTTACCTCCTGATACGTAGTTATTGAAACTACTTATAATGATATATGCATTGATATTACAGGTCAAGTTTGTCGGCTTTTCCATCATAGGGTAAAATGAAGAAACAGAAGTTGAGGTGAAGCGAATGGAAAGCATCGATCGGCTTATTAGCCAATTGGCTCTCGACAGCCAAATCCGCACAAACGATATCCCGAAAATCGACCTGTACGTGGATCAAGTCATTCAGTTATTCGAGACGGCCTTCCACGATACAAAAAGGTATCCGGAAGATAAAATATTGACGAAAACGATGATCAATAATTATGCCAAAGGAAAATTATTCTATCCGGTGCAGCATAAAAAATACACGCCCGACCACATTATGCTCATCAGCTTGATTTACCAGATGAAAAGCACGCTGTCCATCAACGATGTAAAAAAAGTGCTGGAGAAAGTGAATGAAAAAGCGCAAGCGCGGGAATTGGATTTATCTGCATTTTACGAAACGTATTTAGCGCTTCAGCAGGACAACCATACAGCATTCAAAGAAGAGCTTGAGCGGCAGGCAGAGGCCGTCGCCAATACGCAAAGCGAAGAGGACGAAGAACTTTCAAAAGTGCTGTTCATTGCCTCGCTCGTCCATAAAAGCAACCTATACAGGAGAGCCGCTGAAAAACTGGTCGATGAACTGGTGAGGGAGGAAGCCGATGGCAAAAATACTTATTGATGCAGATGGCTGTCCGGTTGTAGATTTGACGCTTGAACTGGCCAAGCGTTTCAGTTGGCCGGTGCTGCTCATTTGCGATACGTCCCATGAAATGCACCGCGAAGGAGCGGAGACGTTGACGGTATCGAAGGGCGCGGATGCGGTCGATTTTGTTTTGGTGAATCGTGTGCAACCGGGCGACATCGTCGTCACGCAGGATTATGGGCTTGCCGCGATGGTTCTCGCGAAGCGCGGTGTTCCGATCGACCAGAACGGGCGGGTCTATGATGAAGGCAATATTGAACAATTGCTGCACGGCCGCCATGTCGCCAAAAAGATCCGCCAAAGCGGGGGCCGCATGAAAGGGCCGAAAAAACGCCAGCAAACTGATAATGACAAGTTTCGCGACAGCTTGACGCGCCTATTGGAAACCTGAAAGATCCGCAGCCATGCGGATCTTTTTTTCTGTAAGGAAATCAGGCGCATCTTATCTCCATGGCTGGGAGTAATTTCTAGGCGATAGGGAATATAAAGGGACGTGAATGAATGGAAGAGGAGGAAAATATAATGAAGAAGATAGCCGTTATCGTGACAAATCATAAAGATTTAGGACATCGCGGCAAAAAGACTGGCTTGTGGCTGCGGGAATTGACGGATTTCTATCATGAAGTGAAGGATGATTTCGAAGTCGATATCATCAGCACAAGAGCTGAAAAGGTGCCGATCGATCCGAGAAGCCTTCCGGCAGCAGTGATCAATGGCCGGACGCGGCATTATTACTTAGACAAAAAGATTCAGCAGCAATTGGACAGGCCGTTAATACCCAGAGAAGTGAGAGCCGACGAATATGCCGGCATTTACTTTACCGGAGGGCACGGAACGATGTGGGATTTCCCGGACAATAAGGAATTACAACAGATGACGGCGAGCATTTATGAAAAAGGCGGCATTGTATCAGCCGTCTGCCACGGCCCGAGCGGCTTATTGAATGTCCGCCTATCCGATGGCAGCCCCTTGTTATCGGGGCATCTCGCCACCGGTTTTTCGGATCTGGAAGAAAAACTGCTCGGCCTTTATAAAGATATCCCGTTTTCCTTGCAGCATGAAATGAAAGAGCGGGGCGCACTCGTCCAAATCGCCCAGCTTCCGCTCGAAGCATGCGTCATCGAGTCGGGGCGCTTAATCACGGGGCAGAATCCGGCATCTGCTTCCGGCGTCGGGGAAAAGATGCGAAAGCTGCTTAAACTGGCAGAGCGTTACTCTGATTAAGGACATAAACCGCCATTCGACAAGAGGAGTAGTTTTTTTAAATGGAAGGAGAAGTGGTTATGTCGTTCATTCAAACTGTTGTAACTGAAAATGCTCCATACCGTGTTAACCAGAGCGATCTCGTCGGCGTAGTCCGAAATTTATTCGGCAATGATTATGAAGATATCGAAAGATTGCTCAGAGTATTCAATAACGGGCAGATAGAAAGCCGTTATTTTGCAGCCCCCTTGCAATGGTTTGAACAAGACAGGACGCTTGAAGAAAAAAACAGGCTTTACATTAAAGAAGCGGTGCGGATGGGCAGCCAAGCGGTGAGGAAATGCCTGGAACAGTCCGGTGTTGAAGCGACTGAAATTGAGGCGATCATCTTTATTTCCAGTTCTGGCCTCTCGACCCCGACAATCGATGCCCGAATCATGAATGAATTGGGTATGCCGGGGAATATCAAACGTTTGCCGATTTGGGGGCTGGGATGTGCGGGCGGAGCAGCCGGACTGAGCAGGGCGGATGATTATTGCCGGGCTTACCCGGATGCAAAGGTCTTGGTGCTTTGTTTAGAATTATGCAGCCTGACATTCGTTAGGGGAGATAAATCCAAAAGCAATTTAATTGGCACCTCCCTTTTTGCGGACGGTTCTGCCTGTGTACTTGTGACGGGAGACAATGCTGCTTTAGGAAACGGTTTTAAAATTCATGCAAACCGGTCCCAGCTTATGCCGCAATCAGAAGATGTAATGGGGTGGGACATACAAAACGCAGGATTGCATGTCGTGTTTTCACGAAGCATCCCTGGAATTATCGAAGAATGGCTTAAGCCGAGCGTCACCGAATTTTTGGGGATGCTCGGGAAGTCGCAAACAGATATCCGGCATTTCATTGCGCACCCGGGAGGTAAAAAAGTCTTGACCGCATATGAAAAGTCATTGGCGCTGCCTTCCTCGCAAACAGCTGTTTCGCGCAGAGTGCTGTCTGAGTATGGCAATACGTCTTCACCGACAGTGCTCTATGTTTTGAAAGAGTTCATGGAAAAATCGATGCAGCCGGGAGAAGAAGCATTGCTTACTGCTCTTGGGCCGGGATTCAGTTCAGAAATGCTATGGCTTGAATGGGTGGTCGCAGAATGATGGCTTTTTTCTATATACTCTTGCTTCTTATTATCTTACAACGGATTTTGGAACTCTTCTATGCCCGAAGGAACGAGAAAAGCATGAAACAAAGAGGGGCCCTGGAGTTTGGTGCCGGCCATTATAAATGGATTGTTTTGCTTCATGTTTCATTCTTTGTAGCACTTCTTATTGAAGTGCAACAGCTAGGGGGAACATTTGGAGTTGTTTGGCCTCTCTTTTTGTCGTTATTTATAATAGCCCAAATTGTTAGGGTGTGGTCGCTAAAATCTTTAGGGCCTTATTGGAACACAAAGATTATCGTCTTGCCAGGCGCTGAGAAAATAGTGCGGGGACCATATCGTTTTTTGCCTCATCCTAATTATATGGTGGTCGCAGTTGAAATTTTTGCGCTTCCCATGATTTTTGGTGCATGGAGAACTGCATTGGCCTTTACAGTCGCCAATGCGTTGTTGTTGTTATTTGTCCGTATTCCGGCGGAAGAACAGGCGCTGGAGATGCTTAAAGCGAGAAGGTGAAAAAACTTTCCTATTTCCTATTTAAAATCGATTTAATAGGGTATACAGAAAAGAAATGAAAGAAAGACGCATTAATTTTGGAGGGATTCTGATGAAGAAATCAACGGTGAATACTGTAGTAGGCAGCGCACTTGCAGCAGCTGCAGGAATTTTTGTCTACAAAGCGTATCAAGAGAAAAACACTGTTCGTGTAGAAGAAGATATCGATATGCACAACAGCAAAGCAATCGATGAGCGCGAAAGCGTCTACGCCATCGAAGATTCTAGCGAACAAGGCCTTACACAATTGGATTCAGCCTATCGTGAAGAATGGCAAGCGAATGCTTTCCCACAAACCCAGAAAGAATTGCGCGAGCTTGAAGAGGATAAGTAAATCATGTATGCGAGCGAAGGCAGAAGAAACCTGCCTTCGCTTTTTCTTCGTCCGTCATTTTATGAATGATCAAATTTGGGAGGAGTGAAAAAAATGTGGATTCGAAAGCCGTTTTTTGAATATACAGTGGGTATATTATTACTCGCACTTACGTTATACGTACTCAGCAAGCTGGACTATATCTGGGAGCCGATCAGCGTTGTCATTGCTACACTTTTTGCACCGATTGTTATCGCTGGTGTTTTATATTATTTGCTTCGTCCCTTGGTCCGGTTTCTCGCGCGCCGAATGCCTAAAGTAGCGGGCATAGGAATTGTTTTCACAGTGATTGCGGCGGCATTGGCAAGTCTTGTCTATTTTTTTGGCCCGACTTTGATCGAACAAGGGGAAAGCCTGGCAGATCTAGCCCCTGAGAAAGTGGAAGAAATGAGTTCAGAATCAAATAATCTTCTTGAAGGATTTGAGTTTGGGGGAATCTCAGGACAAGAAATCAGCGACCGCATCTATAGCTACGCTGAAAGTTTATCGAGTAATTTATTTGAAAATGTAATCAATATACTCAGTATGCTGATCAATGCGGCAATCGTGTTGATAGTGGTGCCTTTTATTCTATTTTTCTTGCTGAAAGATGATGATAAATTTATTCCTTATTCTGTAAAACGCCTTCCAGATGAGCATAAACCTGAAGGAAAGAAATTGATGGAAGATTTGGATGAAACCTTATCCACTTTTGTGGTAGGACAAGCAATCGTGGCGGGAGTAATAGGTGTCTTGATGTATATAGGGTATTTAATCATCGGCCTTGAGTATGCTTTGTCGCTTGCTGTCTTTGCCATGTTCCTTGTAGTCGTGCCATTTCTCGGCCCGCTTATCGGAATTATCCCTGCGATTTTTGTCGCCCTGCTCGACGATGGTTTGTTCATGGCATTTAAAGTTGTTCTTGTATTGCTAGTCGTCCAACAGCTCGAAGGCAATCTCGTCACACCGAATGTAATGGGCAACCGTCTCCATGTGCATCCGCTGACGATTATTCTATTGTTGATGGTGGCAGGTTCCCTTTACGGGTTTATCGGTATTTTGATTGCGATTCCAACTTATGCAGTCCTCAAAACCTTAGTTCATAATATGCGTCTGTTTTACCGCCTCCACAAAAAGCGATCGATTAATAAATGACTAGTCATTTAGGCATAAATAATATCCATCTTTCAAACTTAGTTTCAAACGAAAGGTTCATGAATTGAGAATATTATGATATATTAATCAGTAGATTGACCATTAAAGACAGAGGGGATGTTTACTAATGAAGAAATGGACCTTATTGGCATTATTGCTGGCCGTTCTCACAGTGCTTGCTGCATGCGGCGGATCAGATGAAGAAAGCGGGGAGGGAGAAGGCGGCGGTGCAGAAGGGGAAGCATACCGTGTCGGAATTGATACGACATACCCGCCTTTCGAATTTGAAGAAGATGGCGAATATACAGGGATCGATATCGATTTGATCAACGCCATTGCTGAAAACCAAGGCTTTGAAATCGAATTCAACCCAATGGATTTCGGGGGCATCATACCGGCGCTTCAGGCTGGGCAATTGGATGTTGCGATTGCAGGCATGAGTATTACGGATGAGCGCAAAGAAATCGTGGATTTCTCTGACCCTTACTTTGATGCTGGCCTTTCCTTAGTTGTAGCAGAAGACAATAACGACATCACATCACTCGAAGATCTAGAAGGCAAAACTGTCGCAGTGAAGAGCGGCACGACAGGCGCTCAATTCGCCCGCGACAACGAAGATGAGTACGGATATGAAATTTCCCAGTTCGAAGACAGCCCATCGATGTTCCAGGAAGTATCAAACGGCAATGCCGATGTACTTCTTGAAGATTATCCTGTCATCGCTTATGCCATCGCAGAAAGCGAATTGGCTTTGAAAACTGTCGGCGACCGCTTGACGGGTGACCAATACGGCATCGCTGTTTTGAAAGGCGAGAATGCGGAATTGCTTGAACAAATCAATGCAGGGCTGCAGGAATTGCGCGACAGCGGCGAATATGACGAAATCTTAAACAAATACATCGCAGAATAAAATCATGTAGCGCGCATTCGCGCGCTGCATTTTTTTATGCAAGGGGGAACTAAGGGTGCAGACAATCATCAACGCTTTTCCATACTTAATGGAAGGCTTGCAAGTTACGTTATATATTTTCGGCATTGCCATCGTCATCGGCTTCTTGATCGGGCTGGTTGTCGCTTTGCTGCGTTTGGCGCCGTTCAAAATCTTGAACTGGATCGCCAAAATCTTCGTTGATGCAATCCGGGGGACGCCGTTTATCGTGCAATTGTTCTTCATTTATTTCGGTTTGAACTCGCTCGGCTTCTTCTCGCTCGACAACACGACTGCCGGAATCGTGACAGTCGCGATCAATGCGGGTGCATACTTCTCGGAAATCATCCGGGCAGGAATCCAGTCGATCGACAAAGGGCAGACGGAAGCGGCGCGGTCGCTCGGGCTCAATTCGACACAGACCATGCGCCACATCATCTTGCCCCAGGCATTCCGCCGCATGCTTCCGACTATCACGAACCAGGCAATCATTTCTTTGAAAGATACCTCGCTGCTCTCGGTTATCGGGGTCGCGGATTTGACGCAGGAAGGACGCATTCAGGCAAGTGCCACATTCGATGCGTTTAACGTCTACTTGATCCTTGGCATCATTTACTTTGTCGTCATTTACTTGCTCTCCATGCTGGCGAGCTTTGTAGAAAGGAAGTTTGTATTGCGATGAGCATGATCAGAGTGGAAAACCTCAAAAAATCATTCGGGAATTTGGAAGTTATCAAAGATATGAGCACGGTCGTTGAAGAGAAGGAAGTCATTTGCGTCATCGGTCCTTCAGGTTCCGGGAAAAGCACGTTTCTCCGTTGTTTGAACCGTCTTGAAGATATCAGTGGAGGCCATGTTTATATTGAAGGAACGGACATCACCGACCCTAAAGTCGATATCAACAAAGTGCGCCAGGATGTGGGGATGGTATTCCAACAGTTCAATCTGTTCCCCCATAAAACGGTGCTGCAAAATGTGACGCTGGCGCCGATTAAATTGAAAAAAGGCGATCAGAAGGCAGCCGAGAAGAAGGCTTACGAATTGCTGGATAAAGTCGGTTTGCGCGAAAAGGCAAAAGCTTACCCCGGTGAATTGTCCGGGGGGCAGAAGCAGCGTGTCGCGATTGCGCGTGCGCTTGCGATGGACCCGAAAATCATGCTGTTCGATGAGCCGACTTCAGCACTCGACCCCGAAATGGTCGGGGACGTGCTGGATGTTATGAAACAACTGGCAAGAGAAGGGATGACCATGGTCGTCGTGACCCACGAGATGGGCTTTGCGGCGGAAATGGGCGACCGCGTGCTGTTTATCGACGGCGGCTATATCGTCGAAGAAAACGTGCCGAAGGAATTGTTCGGCAATCCACAGCACGAACGGACGAAAGCGTTCTTGAGTAAAGTGTTGTAAAGATGAGTGGAAAGCGTGCCTAATGGGCGCGCTTTTTTTGTTTGGCTGGAAAGCTGGAATTAGACAGCGAGGGTTTTCGAGCGGAACTATTCCTGAGGATTGAGTTGAGCTTCGTATTGGCAATCGCCGCCGTGCTTTGGGTTGGCCTCTTGCAATAAGCCAGAAAGAGCATCTGTCTTATTGCGTCGGCTCACCCTTGGCGCTCGGTGGCTTGGAGATTTCATTGTTTATTGCTTGATTAAATCGAGCTGCTTCTATATGTAGTTGCCGGCTAGTGGGGGAATCGCTTCTCGGATTGAGTGTAGATGAAGAAAGCGAGGGTTTGCTTGCGGAAGTGTTTCGGCTTTCTAGTTGAGCTTCATATTGACGCTCGGCGGCTTAGAAATTTCGTTGTATGGGACTGTTTAAATTGATCTGCTTCTGTAGATGTTGCCGGCTAGCGGGGGAATCGCTTCCCTGGATGTTGCCTCTGACAATGATTTACTGAAAATATGAAGTTTGATGTTCGGCTTGGTGGATTAAAATTAAAACTGATGACAATATATTCTTTGATCAATATGACGTAAGCTATCAAATCTGCCATGCTTACACGTTCTAAGTTGAGTGAACTGAAAAAGCTATTTTCCACTCTAAATATAGAGACGAAGCGGAAGGCGGCGACGCCTGAGGGATCAGCGGGTTTGAGAGACCCCGCAGGAGCGTGTTTTGGCGCGACGAGGAGGCTCGATTCCCGCCCCTAGGCAAGCGTCCGCCTGAAGCGCAGTCTTATAACGTAAAATATATATACAAAAATCCATCGATCTTGTGAAATGCAATCTCGACGCTAGCATTGTATTATCAGACTTCAAATTCCAGCGAAATAAAAAAACGTGCCGCAGGGGCACGTTTTTTATACTGGATTATTCAGCGTCAAAGACGTGGACTTTCTCCATTTTGTCGCCGTTTTTCATTGCTTTTGCAGTTTCAAGGCCTTTTGTTACTTGGCCGAATACTGTGTGGACGCCGTCAAGATGCGGCTGTGAATCATGGACGATAAAGAACTGGCTAGAACCAGTGTCTTTGCCGGCATGTGCCATAGAAAGGCTGCCTGCTTGGTGCTTGTGCGGGTTGCCTTCTGTTTCGCATTTGATTGTCTTGCCGCTGCCGCCCATGCCTGTGCCGGTCGGGTCGCCGCCTTGGGAAACGAAACCTGGGATGACGCGGTGGAAAACAACGCCGTTATAGAATCCTGAGTTTGCAAGATCCTCAAAGTTTGCAACTGTGTTCGGTGCTTCGTTCGGGAAAAGGTCGAATTCGATTACTTCGCCATTTTCCATGTGGATGTGGCCTTTTTTCGCCATGTACAACATCTCCTTTTCAATTGGTTCATCCATTAGTATATCGGCTTTTGGCTTCACTGCCTACTGATAAGGGGCTTATAGCGCTTTCAGGAATCCGCCGTCTACCACAATGGATTGACCGGTTACATAAGAGTTTGCTGAAGAAGCTAAAAAGGCCACAGTGCGGGCGAATTCTGCCGGCTCCCCTAAGCGGCCTCGAGGGATTTGGGCTTCAGTATTTTTCATCACTTCTTCAGGAGACAGGCCCTGTCTGTCGGCAGCTGCTTGGTTCAATTCGGCGACACGATCGGTTGAGATTTTGCCGGGACCGACTGTATTGACCATGATATTATCTCCAGCGACCTCACGTGCCAGTGTTTTAGCGAAGCCGACCATGCCGGCGCGCATCGTATTCGATAAAATAAGTCCATCGATCACTTCCTTCGTGGAAGAAGAGGAAATATTAACGATGCGTCCGAATTGTTGTTTTTTCATATAAGGAAGGACTTCCCGGCATGTACGGATATAGCTTAATAGATTCTGGTCGAATGCTGCGTACCAATCTTCATCGCTCATGCTATCGAATCCGCCTGCTTTCGGCCCGCCGGTATTGTTGACAAGGACATCGATGCGTCCGAACTTGTCAGAGACTTGTTGGAACAATTGTGTAATATCTCCAGCTTTCGACATGTCGCAAGCATAGGCGTGAATTTTTTCATTGCCGCTTTCTGTGCGCATTTCTGCAGCAGTAGCTTCAACGGCTTCTTGACGGCGGCTCGATATGATGACGATGGCGCCTTCTTTTGCAAATTCCAAGGCTGATGCTTTGCCGAGTCCTTTGCTAGAGGCGGTAACGACGACTACTTTTTCTTTTAACCCAAGATCCATATTCCTCATCCTTTCCATTTGGTTCCTTGTTTCAGTTTACGATAGAATAGGGGGGATGGAAATGCTTGTTTCGGATTTCCGCCATAAGTCCAATGGCGGAACCCCCGTATAGATATGGTAGGATGGATATATTGATTAGATTAGGAGTGTTGGAAATGGAAGAACGTGAAATCTTCGATATTACAATCATCGGCGGCGGTCCGACCGGCTTGTTCGCATCGTTTTACGGCGGCATGCGCAAAATGAAAGTGAAAGTGCTAGACAGCCTACCGCAGCTTGGCGGGCAATTGATGGAATTGTATCCGGATAAATTCATTTATGACATCGGCGGCTTCCCGAAAGTGCTGGCAAAAGACTTGGTGGATAATTTGGTCGAGCAAGCCAAATACGGCGATCCTGAGATTTGCCTGGAAGAGACCGTGGCATCTGTCGAACGTGAAGGCGAGCATTTTGTCATCACGACGGACAAAGGCACGCATTACTCGAAAGCGATTCTTTTGACGGCTGGCGTCGGGGCTTTCCACCCGCGCAAATTGGCAGTCGATGGCGCTGAACAATTCGAAGGCAAGACTTTGCATTACGGTGTGAAAGATTTGACTTTGTTCAGCGATAAAAAAGTCGTAGTCCTCGGCGGAGGCGACTCTGCGGTTGACTGGGCGATGATGCTTGAGAACGTGGCTTCGCAAGTGACCTTGAGCCACCGGCGCGAGAAAATGACGGCGCACGAAGCGAATATCGATACGATGATGCAGTCGACGGTGGAAGTGAAAAAGCCTTTCAACGTCAAGGAACTTGTCGGCGAGAACGGCGAAATCCGTGAACTAGTGCTGGAAGACAAAGAAGGCAACGAAGAGCGCCTAGAAGTCGACCACGTCGTCGTCAACTACGGCAATATTACATCTCTCGGTCCGATCAAGGAATGGGGCCTCGAGATGGAGAAGAACTCGGTCATCGTCAACTCCAAAATGGAAACGAACGTACCCGGCATCTATGCGGCTGGCGACATCGCCACTTACGAAGGAAAAGTGAAATTGATCGCTGTCGGCTTCGGTGAAGCACCGACCGCCATCAATAATGCAAAATCTTACTTGGATCCGAAATCCAGAGTACAGCCTTTGCATAGCACGAGTGTATTTAAGTAAAAAGAAACTTCAATCTGGAGAGCTTTCCTCCCTGGATCTTAATTGGCCCCATCAGACTTTTAAGTGCTGTTGATCTGCCGCTTTTAGGAGAGGGACTCTTACAGGCCCTGAAGCGGGATAAAGAACGAAAAAATGCTCGGCAAGCTGATTCAGCTTGCCGAGCATTTTGTTTATTATCATAAAACTTGTTTTTTCTTTTTGATAACCACCGGATCTTGACTGGCTGCCTTTAGGAAAGCGGCCCCCATCAGCAAGACGATAACTGAAAATGGCAAGGCGGCAATAATCAAAGAATTTTGCAAACCTTGCGTGCCGCCGCTATAGATGACAATCGCAGCGACCGCTGACTGGATTAATCCCCAAGTGATCTTCACCATGTTCGGCGGGTTCAATAGCCCGCCAGTCGTCTGCATGCCGAGGACGAATGTCGCGGAATCCGCGGAAGTGATGAAGAAAATGGCGACTACGAATAACGTTAGGATGGACATTAAGGTGCCGAGTGGATAATGCTGGAGCACGCCGAACGTCGCGGTCTCCAAGCTGTATTCGGAAATTTGGGCGATGCCGTTCTGTTCTAAATCCAAAGCGGAAACGCCGAATACCGAGAAGAAGATAAAGCACACGAGAGAAGGGACGACAAGCACGCCGAGCATGAACTCACGGACGGTTCGGCCGCGTGAAATACGGGCGATAAAAATGCCGACGAACGGCGCCCATGACACCCACCATGCCCAGTAAAAGACTGTCCAACCGTCGACCCATGCGCGGCGGTCTGTATTGAGTGGCTCTAAGTTGAAACTCATGGACAGGAAATTTGCGAAATATCCGCCCAATGAATCCGCGAACATATTAAGGATGTAAAGGGTCGGCCCTACAATGAGTAAAATGCCGAGTAAGATGAATGCGAGAACCATGTTGATATTACTTAAGTATTTAATGCCCCGCCCGATGCCTGACCAGGCTGAGATGATGAATAAAAGAGTGGCCACCGCGAGGATCAATAATTGAAACGCAAATGTATTTGGTGTGCCGAAGAGAAAAGACACTCCTTCATTCAATTGCGCTGATCCAAAGCCGAGTGTGGATGCGACGCCAATGACGGTAGCGAATACGGCGAGCGTATCAATCAATTTTCCGGGCCAGCTGGACATGCGTTTCCTGCCGAACAAGGGAATGAGTGTTGCGCTGATTAAACCGGGCGCCCCATTATGGAATTTTGCGTAAGCAAGCGACAATGCGACAAGTCCGTAGATGGCCCAGGCATGAATACCCCAATGGAAGAATGAAAATTGCATCGCTTCCTTAATCGCTTCGTCAGATCCAAGTTCTGAACGGGGCGCGCTGATGAAGGCGTGGGAAATCGGTTCTGCTGTTGTCCAAAACACAAGCCCCATGCCCATACCTGCCGAAAATAGCATTGCAAACCAGGATGGCAGACTGAACTCCGGTTCGTCCCCGGCTTTTCCGAGCTTGATGTCAGCAAAGCGGGAGAAAATCAGATAAAGACAAAAAATGAGAACGACAAAAACAGAGGCCAGATAATACCAGCCGAATGTGGAAGAAATCCACGAAGTGAGTGCGCCCGTCTGTGTTTGGAAGCCTTCAGGTGCAAAAAAGCCCCATCCGACTAGAGCCAGACAGATCGTAACAGAAATCCCAAAGACTATAGTGACACTTTTCAAATGAGTTCCTCCTAAACAAGAGCAGTTTTTCCGTCGTTGGATGCTGTTGTATTCTTTTATTCCCCAGTGAGGGGAGGCTAATCCATCCTATCGTTATTACTGGAAGAAAAAAAGGGGGGATAGGCAGAAAAAAAGCTTCTCGCTTGATGAGAAGATGGAATGTTCTGAATTATTACAGCCTGTCATATTTAAAAGAATGTCGTAATGTAATTGTTAAGTTTTATCTGTCGTCCTGTCATGTTCTTGAAATGCGGAGATGTTAAGCTGTGTCTTGTGTTAGTGAAAAGGAGGAATTTCAATTATGAAAAAGCAAATCGTTACACTAACGGCAATCGCAGCATTAAGTGTAGGCGCGGCATCACAAGCAAGCGCTAATTCATCGTATACAGTCGAGTCAGGTGACACTCTTTGGGGAATTTCACAAGAAAAGAACGTTTCTGTTCAAAACCTAAAAAACTGGAACGACCTATCATCTGATCTTATCTTCCCGAACGAAACGCTTTCTATTGAAGGAAAAGAACAGTCAGCTAAGAAAACATCGAATTCATCATCATCTACCTATACAGTTAAAAGCGGCGACACATTATTCAAAATTGCATCTGCCCACGGAATCTCATTGGATCAATTGATGAGCTGGAACAATATTTCCGGTCATACAATCTTCCCTGGACAAGAGTTTGCAGTAAAAGGTGCAGCAGCGAAAGCAGCAGCTCCAGCAACAAAAGCACCAGCAGCAAAAGCGCCAGCAAAAGAAGCACCGAAATCAACTCAAGCAGCACCAACACCTGCAAGCGCACCAGCAGCAGCTAAACCAGCAGCAGCTTCTACGCAATCAGGTAAAGAAATGACAGTATCCGCAACGGCTTATACAGCTTATTGCACAGGCTGCTCAGGAATCACGCGTACAGGAATCGACTTGCGTTCGAACCCGAACCAAAAAGTCATCGCAGTTGACCCTTCTGTCATCCCACTCGGTTCAAAGGTTTGGGTTGAAGGATACGGTACAGCAATCGCTGGTGATACTGGCGGAGCAATCAAAGGCAACAAAATCGACGTCTTCATCCCGACTCAAGGCGAAGCTTTGAACTGGGGACGCAAAAACGTGAAAATCAAAGTTCTAGACTAATATTTTTTAAGCTACAAAGCCGAGGTGACCATTCCCTCGGCCTTTTTTTATGGGTTCTTGCAATCATGCAAGAGCTTTTTTTATTTGCTTACCCGAATTTTTAGAAAATAATCGGAAAAACATTGAATTAATTGTTAAGAAGATTATAATGTAGGGTATAGTTACAGAGTATTCATAATATTTATACAATTAAAGGAGGCGCAAGAGATGGCAGAAAAAAAGAATGTTTCCAGACGCGATTTTCTGAAGACGTCAGGAATTGCGGCAGGCGCTCTCGTCGGTGGAGGAATTATTGGAGGAGTGATTGGAGCGAATACCCGTCAAGATACGGCAGCTCCGAGCGGCGGTGAAGCTGGTCAAGGTGGCGGCGGTGAAACGGCTGAAGCTGTACGCGGCTTGCAATTCTTCAAGAACCAAACCGAATTTGCAGTACTTGAACAGGCGACGGAACGTATTTTCCCGGAAGACGATCTTGGTCCTGGAGCAATCGGCCTGGGCGTCCCTTTCTTTATCGACCATCAACTTGCCGGCAGCTACGGAGAAAACTCCAAGGAATATATGCAGCCGCCTTTTCAGTTGGGCGAAGCGACTCAAGGTTATCAAAGCCGCTTGAAACGCAATGAGTTGTTCAGGCAAGGGCTGCAGCGCATGCAGCAAGAAGCGCAAAGCCGCTTCGATGCCAATTTTGTCGATCTCGAAGGCGAACAGATGGATGAGATTTTGACGGCTTTTCAAGATGATGAAGTGGAAATGCAAGGGGCTGATGCTCAATTCTTTTTCCGTCTTCTCCGCCAAGCTACCCTAAACGGTGCATATGCCGATCCGATTTATGGGGGCAACGTCAATATGGAAGCATGGCGCATGAAAGGATTTCCTGGCCACCGCCCTGCCTATATCAATGAAATTGAAAGCGAAGACTTCGTGCAGCTGGATCCGCAGTCGGTGGGAGATATGCTGAACTAATTCAAAGGGGGAATATTTATGGTCACTACGCTTGATAAAGTGGACGTTGTTACAGTTGGAGTCGGCTGGACGGGGGGCATCATTGCAGCTGAATGCGCTAAAGAAGGCTTGAAGGTTGTCGGGCTCGAACGGGGCCAGGAGCGTTCGACAGCAGATTTCTCGATGGTTCATGATGAATACCGCTACGCGATACGGTACGAGCTGATGCAGGATTTATCGAAAGAAACCATTACATTCCGCAACGCCCGCAACCAACGGGCGTTGCCGATGCGGCAATTGGGCTCCTTTTTGCTGGGTGAAGGGCTCGGCGGCGCAGGTACCCACTGGAATGGACAAAACTGGAGGTTTCTACCGTACGATTTTGAAATCAAAACAATGACTGACGCAAAATATGGCGCCAATAAATTGCCGCCGGAATATACCATGCAAGACTGGGGCATTACGTATGATGAGCTGGAGCCTTATTTCGACAAATTCGAAAAAACTGCAGGCATTTCCGGAGAGGACAAGAACCCGTTCTGGGGCACGCGTTCTGCTGAATACCCAACTCCGCCGATGAAGAAGACGCCGCTGCTTGCGAAGTTCGAGACGGCGACCAGCAATTTGGGATATACGCCGTTCATGATGCCTTCTGCAAACCTCTCGGAAGCGTATGAAAATCCAGATGGCCAAAATATTGCTGCCTGCCAATATTGCGGCTTCTGTGAAAGGTTCGGTTGTGAATACGGAGCGAAAACTTCGCCTGAAATTACAGTCGTTCCGGCCGCGCTTGAAACCGGAAACTACGACATACGCTTTAAAGCTAATGTTGTGGAAGTATTGAAGGAAGGCGACCGGGTTACCGGGGTACGGTATATCGATACAGTCACCTTTGAAGAGTTCATCCAACCGGCAGAAGTCGTCGTTTTAACGAGTTATGTACTGAACAATGCCAAGTTGCTGATGGTTTCTGAAATCGGGGAAATGTATGATCCGGAAACAGGGAACGGGACGCTAGGTAAAAACTATGCATACCAGATCCTTCCAGGCGCATCCGGTTTCTTTGATGAACAAATGAACGTCTTTATGGGGGCCGGAGCGCTCGGCATGAGCATTGACGATTTCAATGGGGATGCTTTTGATCATGGCGACTTGGATTTCATTCATGGAGCGAGCATTTCCATGACACAGACCGGATCGCGTGCGATTGCTTCCAACCCGGTTCCGCCAGATACGCCTGCATGGGGAGCGGATTTCAAAAAAGCATCTATTGAAAACTATACGCGTACCCTTTCGATCGGCGGTCAAGGGGCTTCAATCCCACACCGGGATAATTACATGACGTTGGATGGAACGTATAAAGACGCTTATGGATTGCCGCTCTTGCAGCTAACATATAATTTCACGGATCAGGACCGGGCACTGCATCAATACATTACAGAAAGAACAACTGAAATCATGCAGGAGATGGGAGCGAAGACGGTCGTCGGCAGAGCGCCGATCTCCGATTATGACATCGTTCCATATCAAACGACGCATAATACCGGCGGCACTATCATGGGTGCAGACCCTGCGACAAGTGTGGTCAATAATTATCTTCAGCATTGGGATATGGAAAACCTGTTTGTCGTAGGGGCTGGAAACTTCGCCCACAATGGCGGATACAACCCGACTGGCACGGTTGGTGCGCTTGCATATCGTTGTGCAGAAGGCGTCATAAGATACAGTCAAGAAGGCGGATCTTTAGCTTAAATTGTGAGGAGGAAAAGATATGGGTGGAATAGCTTCTATCGGTGTACCTGGCCTGATCATCATTTTGGTCATCGTGCTGATTATCTTCGGGCCGAAAAAACTTCCGGAAATCGGAGGAGCGGTAGGCAAGACCTTCGCCGAATTCAAACGTTCAACAAAAGGGCTGATGGACGATGACGACGAGGATGAAAAAGACAAAAAAGAAGTGAAAGAAACGAAGAAGACAGAAAGCATGTGAAGGTGGTTAAATGGATCCGTACGGAGAACGCAAACTGATCAGTCCCTTGCATAAAAAAAAGGCAAGCGAAGACCCGGCTGCTCAAGACAAGCAGAAAGTGGACTCCGAAACGGGACAAGGAACCGGTGGAGGGCCGAAAGATCCAGGAGGAGGCCAGAAGCCCCCGAGTGAGCCGGAAGAAAGAGTGGAAACCTTGGTCGATCATTTGGGGGACTTGCGAAAGCAATTGATCAAAAGTGCTTTTGTATTCGTCTTCTTCCTTCTGCTCGTCTTCGCGACACTGAATTTCTGGTTTCCTTATGTGGTCAAAGGCAATGAACTCATTATCCTCGGACCGCTCGAAGTCGTAAAATTCTATACTTCAATTTCTGCTACTATGGCGCTCGGCTTATCGCTGCCGTTTCTAATCCACTTTCTATGGCAATTCGTCAAACCGGGACTCGAAGAAACCGAAGCCCGATTTCTTGGCTTGTATTCGCCTGTCATGCTTATTTTATTTTTGATCGGCGTTGCTTTCGGGTATTTTATCGTCAACCCATTAAGCTACCAGTTTTTGATCGGCATAGGGGCAGCGAATTTCGATGTGATGATTTCGGCGAATGAATACATCCATTTCCTGATCATGACAACGATTCCGCTGGGCTTGTTGTTCGAAATGCCTATTTTGGCATTGTTCTTATCAACAATCGGCGTACTGACATCCGTCTCTATGAAAAAAGTGCGGAAGTGGTCATACCTGGGGCTGGCGATAGTTTCTGCGCTGATTACACCCCCGGATTTTCTGAGTCAGTTATTGGTTTTAGTGCCGATGGTGGGCTTATATGAAGCGAGTATTTATATCGTGAAGAAAATGGAAGCGCGAAATGAGCGCATGGAGGATACGACAGTATGACGGAAAGAAAAAAGGGACTGACCAAAAGTTCTTAGCGACTTTTTTGGACAGTCCCTTTTCTTATCTTGCCTACAATAAAAGGAGGACTTGAGTATGCCATTGGAAATTAGAGAAATTGAAGATTTACGTGAAGTGAATGCCGCAGATCTCGTGGAAGAAAGCGAGTCAGAAGGTTACAGGTTTCTAAGGCGTCTTATCGATCAATATGAAGATGGAAGCAACCGATTCGATCAGCAAGGAGAAGTGCTGTATGGCGTGTTTGACCCCCGTGGCAAACTGGTCGCGATTGGTGGCCTTAACCGGGATCCATATTCCACCAAAGAAGGAATAGGCAGGCTGCGGCGTTTTTATATTGCGGATGCTTGTAGAAGAGAAGGACTTGGGACGAAATTACTTCAAGCCATCATCGATTTTGCCAAAGGGCAATACAGTGAGCTTGTAGTGCGGACGGATTCCGCTTCAGCGGATGCTTTCTACCGGGCTAACGGCTTCTCGGGTGACGTCGGCTTGCCGGATGTCACGCATCGGCTCGTTCTGGAGCAGCACGCAGCCAAAAAATAGGACAAGTTTCTCCAACACCCTTTTTTGAAATCATTTTTCAAATTGAACGGACGGAGGAAAATCCATTTGCTGAATCACCTTTTCTTGTACAATGGGAGTCGGAGGGCTGCCATTCGGAAAAGGTGATTTTTTTGATTGCATCGGAGGTGGAAGGGAATGCGCCAAGTGATCGTAACGGCTTATAATGCAGGATGGCATGCTGCATTTGAAAACGCAGCAACAGAAATCCGTGAAATACTCAGTTCCGAATGCCTGGATGTGCAGCATATCGGCAGTACCGCAGTGCCAGGACTTGCTGCCAAGCCGGTGATTGATTTGCTCGTGGTCGTTTACGGTATAGAGGCCATAGACTGCTTTGAGCAGGATTTCCGAAAGCTCGGCTATCAAGCAAAAGGCGAAAATGGGCTGCCGGGGAGGCGTTATTTTGAACGCGGCGGCAATGAACGCACGCATCATGTCCATTGTTATGAACTAGGCAATCCTGAGATTTCTCGCCATCTGGCATTCCGGGATTTCTTGAAGGCGAATCCTCGCATTGCCTCAGCATATGGTGAACTGAAGATGGAGTTAGCGAAACAATACCCTTTGGACATCGAGCAATACATAATAGGAAAACAAGCGATGGTCCTGGAAATCGAGAAAAAAGCGATGGGAGAGATTTGATGGAAATGGCGAATTGGAAAGGCGCTGCCGGCGTCTGTGTAAATGAGCGGAACGAAGTTTTATTGGTGCTCATGAAAGCACCGGAAGAAGACAGCAAATGGTCGGTTCCTGCAAGCGGCCTGGAAGCGGGCGAAACGCTTGAACAATGCTGTGAGCGTGAATTCGAGGAAGTGACGGGGCTTTCGGTCAAAGCTGGGGAGGTCTTGAAGACGCGGGACGGCAATTATGAAGATGCTGCCGTGTCATTTGATCTGCATTATTTCCGGGTCGAAGTGACAGGCGGAGAGTTGGTCATCCCGAAAGATGATTTCTTGATCGAGGACATCGCCTGGAAATCCATCGAAGAAATAGAGGGATTGGAACTCGCATATCCGGATGATTTGGAGCTTTTCAAATCTCTTGTTGCAGCTTGAGTGCAACAGGATTTAAAAAATGAGGCGGGGGTAAAGAAGAAGGAATAAAGATTTCGGGAGGGCGATTGCATGGATAAGGAACGGAAGCACAAAGAAGGCGAGAAATTGCTGCCGGATGTAGAACCGGGACGCCATCAGCCACCGAACAAAGAAATGGATCCGATGCCGGACAGGGAGTTGGAATACGAAGAAAACTCCAACGAAAAATATAGGGACCGGACACCGAATGAAAGCGAAGACGAGTAAACCGACCTGCCGCTTGCAATAGAGCGGCATTTTTTGTGTAGTCTATATGAGAAAGGTTTCGAAGCCTATATATCAGGGAGAAAAGGGGGGAGACATATGCCGCGACATCAATTTGCGAATGCAGTTTGGCAAGAAGAAAATGCGATGGAAGCGGCGGATTTCCGCCAATTGCTCACAGATAATCCGAAGCTGCAGCAATGGATCGATCAATCGAAAAAATTAACCGTCAATATTCTTCATGCAGATACTTCCCAAATAGGGAAAGAAGTCTTATGGGGCTCATTGATTTATAAGCAAAGCCGACATGCCAGGGACGCCCAGGACGTCTTTCACTTCTATTTGTCACCCGAATTGTTGGTGACCAGTACACTCGATTTCGAAGAAGACTTGGATATGCCAAGGCATTTGATGATCCAGCAGATGGAAAGTGCTGATACACCGATCGAAGTGATGATGATCCTGCTCGGGGGAATGGTCGGTTCGGTTTTGCACAAAATTGACGGCTTTGAAGAGCGCCTCCATCAATTGTTGTGGAATATCAAAGAACATAACAACCGCAAAACTTTGGAAAGCATCGAGGAAGTGCGGCATGAAATATTGTTATGGAAGCATTTGATCATGGGGTTCCAGGAAATCAGCATGGCGGTCGAAGAGACTTTCGGGAAGAGTGTATGCGATCATCGGGAATACCAGCGGACATCCCGTCGCATTGACCGCTGTGTTATGCTCGTCGAATCCTATGAAGATGAGATCAATAATATGGTGGATATGGAAAATGTCGTCGCCAATTATCGTGGCAATGAGATCGTCAAAACGCTGACGGTCCTTACGACATTGTTCACGCCGGTGATGGCATGGGGTGCTTTGTGGGGGATGAACTTCAAAGTCATGCCTGAACTTGAGTGGGGGCTAGGTTACGTGGCAGCCATTTTTGTAATATCAATATCTACGTTCTTATTGTATTTGTATTTCAAACAAAAAGGCTGGACTGGCGATATTCTCCGGTCGATCGACAACAAAAGCAAAGAAAAACAAAGACAGGACTGATTTCAGTCCTGTCTTTGTCATTTCGGTTTGTCTTTTTTTAATTCTTCGAGAAGTTCGGTGTAGCGATGCAGATCACGGTCATCATATTTGCCGATATAATTGATCAGCATTTCTTCGACGTCCCGCCGTTGCCGCTCTGCTGCAATGAGCTTTTCTTTCATCGACTTCTGCTTCCACAGGATGGTATCTTCCACGTCCTCCATCTTGTTCAGCATATCGATTTCTGCAAGCAACACTAATGCGGCATTCTTTTTCTCTTCGTACTTTTTCAACGCTTTGTCAATTTTTCGCGTATCATTCTCATAGGTCATATTGGAATACATCGACATACGTCTGCCCCCTCCTCCACCTTTTATACCTTTACCTTAACAGATATTAGAATATTCTGTCTATAATATTAGGCGAAAAGATAGCGGAAAATCTCCTTCACTATGCTTCATGAAGTGCTTTCCGCTGTCTCTGCAGGTTCTATCCAATTTTGTGACCAGCGCTCGATTTCCTTCATGACCGGCTGCAGCGAAGCACCTTTTTCAGTCAATGAATATTCGATCCGCACAGGGGTCTCGGGGTGGACGGTGCGTTCGACCAAACCGTCTCCCTCCAAAGTTTTCAGTCGTTCAGACAGGAGGCGGCCGCTGATACCGATTTCTTCAGTCAGTTGGCCAAAGCGCTTGGGCTCGTCCATCAATTGATGGATGATCAGGCCTGTCCAACGCTGTCCCAATAAGGAAATAGCTGCTTCAAACCGTGGGCAAATTTCCTGGCTTTTCATGTTCACCGCTCCTTTTTCTTCATAATAGCATATCCATATAAGAATTAAAAAACAGATGACTTGACGTAACTAGGTTATTAAAATAAAATTAGTTACAAATAGTAAGTGGAAGGAGGAACTATAATGACTTTTCATCAAAAGCCCATACATTATGTCGAAAGCCTAACATTGAAAGTGTTGGATATGAAGGGAATGAGCCGTTTCTACACAGAGGTGTTAGGCTTTGAAACGATTGAAGAAAATGATAATGAAACAATTCTCGGTGTGGGCGGGGAAGAGATACTGACTCTTCAACACGCTCCGGAATTCAAGGTGAAAGCAGGCCGTTTTGCCGGATTGTATCATTTCGCGGTGCTATTGCCAGACCGGAAAGAACTCGGTAAAATACTGCTCCATCTTCATGAGCAGCGGATTCCGATCGGTTCTTCCGATCATCGTGTGAGCGAAGCCTTGTACTTATCGGATCCTGAAGGGAACGGCATTGAAATCTACCGCGACCGCGAACCCGGGGAATGGGAATGGCGTGGAGACCAAGTTCATATGACGGTCGACCTGCTCGATGTACAGGAAGTTGCGCAAGCATCAAATGGCGAGAAATGGAGTGGCATGCCGGCGGGAACTGTGCTTGGGCATATCCATCTCCATGTATCGGATCTCCAGGCAGCGCGCGATTTCTATATCGGTGCGATCGGCTTCAGCCAGGTCGCGAACCTCGGCAATCAAGCGCTATTCGTCTCGGACGGAAATTATCATCATCATATCGGATTGAACATCTGGAACGGCACAGGCATTCCGGCCTTACCGGATCAGGCAGCAGGTCTCGCGCATTATGTCATCCGTGTCGCAGATGAACAAGCGCAACATGCCATGCACGACCGCCTGCAAGCATACGGCGCTGGGGTTCACATGGATGGTGCGGTGCTGGAAACAGCTGACCCGTCCGGCAACCGCATCCGCATTTTAACTGCATAAGAAAATCCCCGGAACGCTTTGGCGCTTCGGGGATTTTTGTATTAAGGTGCCGGGCACGAAGCGGAGGCATCCGCATATAGTAGAGTTTGTGTGGAACGCCCAGGGGCTACAGCCTGTTGGATGCCCCTCGCTTGTTCAGGCATTATATTATCTCTGGTTTCAGTATAAGCTTGAAGCCGCTCTTGGTCTTGCCAGTCTTCAAAAGGTTCATTGTAAAAGCCCAGAAGGATCAATCCGCAAAATGCGGCAATCAAAGTGATGCCAAGTAACGAAAGGAAACCTTTCATGATTCAATCCCGCCTTCTCTTAGATACTGGTATTAAGAACGCAAACCGTTCGAAAAAGGTTCCCGGTTGAAGAAATCCCAAAGACTGGGATACTTATAAGTAAGCATACAAACGGGAGGGGAAACCATGATTTCATTGAATACAGACATTTGCCGCTTGCTCGGGATCGAGTATCCGATCATCCAGGCAGGAATGGCAGGCGGCCCGACCACCGCTGAACTGGTGGCGGAAGTTTCCGGGGCAGGCGGCTTGGGGACACTCGGCGCTGCCTATTTGACGCCTGACAAGCTGCGGGCAGATATTGCAGAGATACGCAAACGGACAAACAAGCCTTTTGCCGTCAATTTGTTCGCGCCCGTGCCGAAAGATGATTTCTCGCGCATTGATGAAGTGAAACAAACGTTGCAGCCGATCTACGAAGAACTTGCGTTTGAAGAGCAAAGCGCTGAATACCGCTCTCCAGATCACGGGGAAGAGCTATTCCGCATGTGCCTTGAAATGAACGTAACAATCATCAGCACGGCATTCGGCTCTCTGGCGCCTGCTCACATGGCTGCCGCCAAAGCGCAAGGCGTTAGAATCATAACGATGGCGACCACTGTCGGCGAAGCGATAGAAGCGCAAGGCAAAGGAGCCGACGCCATCGTTGCACAAGGCAGCGAAGCGGGAGGGCACCGCGGCAGCTTTTCATTTGACCGCCATCCGATGGGCGCTCAAGTCGGCTTGATGGCGTTGCTTCCTCAAGTCGCAGATGCGGTGGATGTGCCGGTAATCGCGGCGGGCGGAATTGCAGACGGGCGAGGGCTAGTGGCGGCGCTCGCACTTGGTGCACAAGCCGTGCAGGTCGGGACGCGGTTTGTCGCGGCGAAGGAGTCGGGTGCGCACACGGCGTATAAGCAAGCGATCTTCGAAAGTGATGAAGAAAGCACCGTCGTGACGAAAAGTTTCTCGGGACGCCCTGCCCGCGGCATTAAAAATTGTTTCATTGAACAATTCGAATCATCGGGAACCAAACCGTTGCCTTTTCCGTCCCAAAATACAGTAACGAAAGAAATACGGGGAGCAGCGGCAAAAGCCGGCAATCCGGAATTCATGTCGTTATGGGCAGGGCAGGCGACGAGAAGTATGACGCAGGAAGAAGGGGCGGCGGAAATCGTCTCTTCCATGATGAGAGAAGCGCAGGAACTGATCCGTTAACGTGGGATGATGCAACTCGAATTTCTTATTTTTGCGTGCTATACTGGTGAAAGTGATTTTGAAACGAGGAGATTGAACGAATGGAATGGAAAAATATATACCGCGGTATTTTGATGGGCATCAGCGATTTGATTCCGGGGGTCAGTGGAGGGACGATTGCATTTATCCTTGGCATCTATGACCGCCTGCTTGAATCGATCAGCGGCTTTTTCAGCCGGGAATGGAAAAAGCAGCTCGGCTTTCTCGTGCCTCTAGGCATGGGGATCGTCATCACCTTATTATTGTTCAGCCGCTTTATCGAATTTCTGCTGTATAACCATTACGAAGCAACGCAGTTTTTCTTTATGGGGCTGATCCTTGGGGTCTTGCCGTATATCATGAAGCAAGCGGAAGTGAAAAAGAATTTTACAGCACGACATGTAGTCATTTTGCTAGTTATCGGAGCTGCGCTTGCATCCATGGCGTTTATCCAGACAGATGATAATATAGCACCGATTACAGAACTGAGCATGCCGACGTTCTTCTTGCTGTTTTTCTCGGGTTGGATCGCCAGTATGGCGATGCTATTGCCTGGAATCAGCGGCTCGTTCATCCTGCTGTTGATCGGCGTTTATTCGACGGCGATCAATGCTTTATCCACATTGAACTTGCCGATTGTGATGGCAATCGGTGCTGGGGTCATGGTTGGATTCATTGTCAGCAGTAAAGCAATCAGCTATTTGCTCGAGCATTTTACGTATGTGACTTACGCTGCGATTATCGGGTTGATTTTAGGGTCGTTGTTTGTCGTATTCCCAGGGTTTGGTGCTGATGCGATAACCTTAGTGACAAGCCTGATTACGTTTGCGGTTGGCCTATTGTTTACGCTTTGGTTCAGTTCGCCGAAAAAAACAGATATTACGAGCGAACATAACGTAAAAGCTTAATGAAAGCCTTCAATCTTTCTGCCGGTCTTTCTGCTGGTTGAAGGTGGGGGATTTATAGAGAGTTGCAAAACGGACAGTGAAAAGAACCCCTTTTCCTGTCCGTTTTTAATATTTATCTTTGAAACCGGATAAGAAATGCTTTTTACTTCCCCGATTCCTCTTTTGCGATTAAACTGAAATGAAGAGAAAGAGGTGATGCGTGTGCGGAAATTGTTTGGCCTCCTGATGCTCATAGTCTTGTTGTTTTTTACCCGTCCGATGTGGGAAGCACCGGTTGAAAAATACATCGACCTCAGCTTTTTGGACTCCGTTGATGAAGTGATCGGAAATGTTACAGCTGACACGGATGTTTCCAGAGCGCTCGATGAAGCCAAACACTTCACGACGCGGATCAGCCATCAATTGCAGGCAATGGTAACAGAAAGCTCAGCCGCACTTCCGGAAGCGGTCGCAAAACCTGAACTTGCCGACACGGATTCGATGGTGGCGGTCCATAATGTCACACTTGGCATGAGCAAAGAAGCATCCCAGGAAAAAGTCGGGCTGCCGCTGCGCTTGATGGAGAACGAATATGGCACCGATTGGCACAGCTATCACCAGGATTACCAGAATTACGTGTTGCTTTCATACAATGAAAAAGATGAGGTCAACGGCATGTTCACCAACCAGGATCTTGTCTCTTCCACGGAAGGGTTCTCGATGGATTCAACAAAAGCGGAAGTGCGCGAATTGTTCGGGACACCACTGACAAGCTTGCAAAAAGGGCGCGTGCAGTACATCCTAGATTCCCGTGATGAGTACGATCTTTTCGAGACTGGGGATTCCTATACGACGGTCTTTTATGATGTCCATGAGGAAGATACGGTTACAGCGGTCCAGGTCATCGCTAAAGATCTGGAAGAGCAGCGTGGAGAAATTTATGCAGAGCCTGATCCTGAGGTGAAGGAAGGCTATGAATTCCTATTGTATGAATTGACCAATTCAGCGAGAATCCAGCGTCAGCTCCCGCTTTTGAAGTGGGATGGAGATACTAGGGATACAGCGCGAGGCCATAGCCAGGATATGGCGGATGAGCGTTATTTCAGCCATACGAACTTGGACGGCCAATCGCCTTTTGACCGCATGAAAGAGGACGGCATCGCATTTTTTGTGGCCGGGGAGAACTTGGCATATGGACAATACAGTGCTGTCTTTGCCCACGAGGGGCTGATGAATTCGATGGGCCACCGTGAGAACATCGTCAAGCCTGATTTCGGCTATCTCGGCGTCGGCGTTGCATTCAACTCAGACAAGCAGCCTTATTTTACGGCAAACTTCTTTAACCGATAAAAAACCCCTGTATTGCGCAAAAGCAATACAGGGTTTTTTTGCTTAGTTCAACAAGAACCAGGCGAGCACGACGAGTGGCCCGACGATAAAGCAGTAGATCGCGAAATACTTCAGCTGGCCTTTAGCCATGATGTTCATAAACCATTTCAGCGAGAAATACGAAGCGACTAGTGAGCCGATGAACGCCATAATATATGGAACGGCCATCGTCGATAAATTATCATCATTGATGATATCGGTGATGCTGAGAACTGCCCCGCCCAAACTGATCGGAATGAACAACAGGAAAGAAAAACGCAAAGCCGTTTCCTGGTTGATGCCTCTCGCCATGGCGGCAACAATCGTTGCACCGCTCCGGCTGATTCCGGGGATCAAGGCGACTGCCTGGGCTCCGCCGATAATCAATGCATCTTTCATCGTCATATTGCCGTCTTTCCGCTGTCCGCGCATATTGCGGATCAGCCATAAAGCGATACCGGTGACAACGAGCGTCACACCGACGGTTACAACAGTCGACAGATGGGCGTCAATAGTATCCTGGAACAAGACGCCAATGATGCCCGCAGGAATGGTCGCAACGACCAAATAAACGACGAACATGAAATCCCGCCGTGTTTCCGGCGTTTTTTCTTTGAAGAATTTCAAGCCATTGATCACCAATCGCTTAATATCCTCCCGATAAATGATCAAAACTGCAAGTAATGAAGCAGTATTTACAAGAAGTGCAAAGGTAGAGGTGCTTCCTTCAATTTCGACATCGAGAAAATATTGTGCAATCAGCAAATGTCCGCTCGAAGAAATCGGAATTGGTTCGGTGAGCCCTTGGAATAGTCCAAGAAGCAAAAATTTAATCGTTAGCCATAATTGTTCCATATGTATAAATCCTCCAAATTCTTATGGTTCGCTTATTCTTCTATTGATGGGACGCGCGTCGAACAAGAAAGTTCGTATTTAATAAAAACATATAATACCATATAATCATGATAAACTGGGTATACATGTGAAAGAAAGAAAGGAAGTGAAGTGAGTGACAAATAAGTTATGGTTCCAAGCGGGCGTCGGAATTATCCTGACATTGATCATCATTCGTTTATTCATCGAAGTCCAAGGGATTTTCGATCCGCTGTTCATTATTGCGCGAACGATTTTCGTGCCACTGCTTCTCGGTGGTGTGCTGTTTTACTTAACGCGTCCACTGCTGTATTTTTTGGAGAAACGTAAATTTCCGAAATGGTCCGGAATTCTAATCATTGTTCTGTTGATTGTTTTGGTCTTTTATCTTTTATTTGCGATGGTGGGGCCGATGGTGACGAAACAGGTCAACTCGCTTGTCGATAATGCACCAAGCATTATCAATGATGTAGAGGATTACACGCAGTACCTTCTTGCACAGCGTGACCGTTTGCCGGATTCGTTAGAAGAGCAGATCAATGATATGAGCGGTCAAATCGGCGACCGGATCGGCGACGTCGGTGGATGGATCGTTGCATTCATCACAGGATTTATCTCGGGGCTGTTCTCATTGATCCTCGTGCCGTTCTTCTTGATTTACTTATTGATTGACCACCGAAAATTCGTGCCATTCATCTCTGGATTTTTCAGTGGGCAGCGGAAGTTATGGATCATCAAAACGATGAAAGAAATCGACAATACTTTGCAAGCATATATACAAGGCCAGTTGTTCGTCAGCTTTTTGGTCGGTATTATGCTCTTGATCGGCTATTTGATCATCGGCCTTGAATACGCATTGTTGTTGGCATTGATTGGCATGGCCACGAACGTCATCCCGTTCCTCGGGCCGTATATCGCTGTTGTGCCGGCGATCATCATCGCCTTGGTACAAGATCCGATTATGGCAGTGTATGTAGCTATCATCATGTTGATCGCCCAGCAGATCGAGAGTAATTTCATCACCCCGAACGTCATGGGGAACGCACTCGATGTTCATCCGCTGACTGTCATTACGCTAATTCTCGCAGCCGGAAACATTGCAGGCATTTGGGGCATCATCTTGGCAATCCCTTTCTATGCGGTAGTGAAGACGATTGTCACCAATATTTATGCAAGGCGCCAAGAGATCCGCTCGACAGCTACAAGAGAAGTGTAAGTTGAAAACCGCAGCCAGTGAATGAGCGAAGCTTAGCTGAGCGCATTCATTTGCGACGCATCTGCCGTGCAGATGTGGGAGCAAATCTTTTTCTGTGATGCTTGAGCAAATCTTTTTCTGTGATACTTGAGCGAAGCGAAAGTTGAGCAAATTTTTTTCTGTGATGCTTGAGCGAAGCGAAAGTTGAGCAAATCTTTTTCTGTGATGCTTGAGCGAAGCGAAAGTTGAGCAAATCTTTTTCTGTGATGCTTGAGCGAGACGAAAGTTGAGCAAGCGGGTTTTCTGCGATGCTCGACCATTGGAAGAGTCGAGCACATGGGTTTCCAAGCCTAGATCCCCATCCGCGGAGTCGTGCGATAAGCTTCGGAAAATACATCTTCTTAAATTTCTCAACAAGCTTTAAAACCCGCAACTCTGGTTGCGGGTTTTTTTCATGGTGAATTGCTTGACGGAAAATGGTTTACCCCCTAAACTATTACTGTTAGTTGAGGGGGTAAACCATTTATGGATATGCGCATTAAAGAAGCAGTAGAATTGTTTCAGGAAGTGTTGTTCTATGGCACGGAACGTGTCATCCGTTCTGTCGACAACCCATTGTGGGAAGAGTTTTCCCCTGAACAGATGCAGTCATTGAAGCTGATCAGTAAGGAAAAGCAGATCACATCGGCAAGACTTGCCATATTGCAAGGCGTACATAAAAGTGCAGTGTCGAACCGCACAAAAAAACTTTTGCAAAAAGAACTGATTCAAGTGGTGCAAACCGCAGATCGTCGCGAAAAGCTTCTTGAATTGACGGATGCAGGCCATGATGTTCTGGAAGAGTCCGATAGAATACTGGCGGAGTATCTGGAAAAAATCATGTCTGAGCAAGTCGATGATGAGGAAATCGACCAATTCTTATCGATTTTCAGGAAACTGAGTGCAATCATGAAAACGGATGGAGTGTGACCATGCAGACGATATTGAAATTGAAATGGCCGATCACCATCGGCCTTGTTATTTTAACGGCCATTTTGTTTATGGCGGCCCCAAACTTAACGGAGCAGGCGGAAGAAGCGGGTTCGTTCCAGTTGTCCGAACAAGCGGATTCACAGCGCGCCGCCACCATGCTGGATTCAGCGGATGTTTCAGGACAGACGATATCCTTAGTGATTGAACTTGATTCGGAGTTGGATGATGCCAGCGAACAGCAGATTGCAGATGTAAGAACGGCAATCGAAGCGCTTGGCGATCCGGTGACGACAGTGTTAGACCCGTTTGAAAGTGCAGAACTGGAAGAACAGTTGATTGCAGAAGATCGCCAGACCGTCTTGCTTCCGGTATCGATTGAAGGGACGGATGAGGAAGCGGTGGCGCTCGCAGATGAAATCCGGCAAACGGTTGTACCGGAGGATTTAACAGTTTATTTGACTGGGGAAGCAATCATTAATCAAGACGTCAACACAAGTGCACAGGAAGGCCTGAAGAAAACGGAAATCATTACGGTGATTTTGATTTTCGGTTTGCTGCTGGCGGTATTCCGGTCGTTCGTCACGCCAGTCATCCCGCTTGTGGCGGTTGGCCTCAGTTATTTGCTCAGCCAGTCGCTTGTGGCGTTCTTTATCGATTGGTTCGGATTTCCGGTATCGAATTATACGCAGATTTTCCTGGTAGCGATTCTGTTCGGATTGGGGACCGATTACTGCATATTATTATTGAGCCGCTATAAAGAAGAGTTAACAGAAGGAAAGACAGTGCAAGAAGCGATTCTGAACACATACCGCACAGCGGGGAAAACCTTATTCATCAGCGGGTTCTCCGGTTTTATCGCATTTGCGGCAATCGGTTTTGCGGAGTTTCCGATTTTTAAATCGGCCGTCGCCGTCGCAGTCGGCATAGCTGTCCTGCTCGTCGTGCTCTTTACAGTCATGCCATTTTTCATGGCAGTATTGAAAGACAAATTATTTTGGCCGAGCAAAAAATCGGCTTCCCATAAAGACAGCAAACTATGGATTTGGATCGGGAAATTGTCCGTTAACCGGCCGCTCTGGTCGATGCTATTGGTGGCAGCCATCACCGTTCCTTTGCTGTTCTCGTACAATAACGACCTGTCCTTCAACACGGTAGATGAAATCAGTTCGGATTACGAATCGGTCAAAGGCATCAATGCGATCGAAGAAGCATTCGGAGCAGGGAATACGATGCCCGTGCAAGTCGTCATCAAAGCAGACCACGAGTTAACGGCAGCGGAAACCATTCCGTATGTCGATGCACTCGCACAGGACATGGAGAAAGTGGAAGGCGTCGATATGGTGCGTGCCATCACGCGGCCGACCGGTTCTGTCATCGATGAATTCTTCGTTGACCATCAGCTTGGCCTTATTGCAGAAGGGGTCGAAGAAGCAAATGAAGGCATTGCAGAAGTTCAGTCCGGCCTGACGGAGATCGAAACGAACTTGGAGTCGATCAGTGAACAGGCAGGAGGCGCTGGACTTCGTGAGGCAGCTGCAGGGCTCGCACAAGTGAACGGTCAGCTTGAACAAATTTCAGGCGGTCTCCAGCAGTCCGGCAATATTGAACAAACGGTCGGTGCCCTGAGCCAAGTGAATGCCGGCCTTGCCGACATCGAACAAGGGTTGGACGATGGGGCAGCTCAATACGATGAACTAGCGGGTGGACTCGGTGAATTGTCCCAAGGAGTCGGGGCATCAGCTGAAGGCCTGACAGAAATCAATGACGGCTTAACAGAGGTTTCCGAAACACTTCGAGGCATCAGCGACAGTGAAGCGGTGCGCGGTACTGGCATATACCTTCCTGAAGGGACGCTTGAAGAAGAGGAATTCGAGCCGCTGCTCGATCAGTTCGCATTTGCCGAGGGGGAAGGCATGCTCATGGAAGTCGTGCTGGAAGAAGATCCGTATTCCCCTGAAGCCATCGATATCGTCACGGATTTGAAAGAAGCGGCAGCAAGAAGCGTTAACGGCACGCCGCTTGAAGATATCGAAATCGCATTTGGCGGCGTTCCGAGCATCAATAGCGATTTGAACGATATTTCAGCAAGCGACTTTACGCGGACAGTCAGCATTATGTTGGTTAGTTTGTTCGTCGTTCTTGCAGTGTTGCTGCGCTCGTTCATTATGCCACTGTTTATGATCGGATCTCTCCTATTGACGTATTATAGCTCAATCGCCATTACGGAACTGATTTTCGTCGAGGCGCTGGGCTATGATGGCATCACGTGGGCTGTGCCATTCTTCGGTTTCGTCATGCTCGTCTCACTCGGCATCGATTACTCGATTTTCCTGCTCGACCGATACCGGGAAGAGGCATTGACAGCTGCAGATTTCTCGCTGGCAATGCACCGTTCGATGGCGAAAATGGGGACGGTCATCATCACTGCGGCCATACTGCTTGCAGGTACATTCGGTGCTATGCTTCCGTCCGGTGTATTGAGCTTGATGCAGATTGCCGCAATCGTCATCACCGGATTGCTGCTTTACGGCTTGATCGTTTTGCCGCTCCTCGTGCCGGCTATTACGGTGTCATTTGCCGCAGGCGCTTGGTGGCCATTCACATTGAAAAAGAAGAAATAAATTGAGGGGCTGCCGTATAGGCAGTCCTTTTTCTATTATTTCGCAAACGGGGACGCACTCGGGAAGCGTGCTATAATGGAGACAGAAAATCAAAAGAAGAAATGGGGATGTCCAGTAGTGCTGACATTTGAACAAAAACTTGAAGTGATTGAAAAATTTCCGGAACTGACACGCAAAGAAGTCTCGATGAAACGCGTCAACTTCCATTTTGAAGAAAGCCTCTACGATAAGAAGATTGTCGTCTATCATCTTCATCCAAACGGCAACGGCTTTGTATTTGTCGGCGATTTGCCGCATTATGAAGCGGATAATCGAGGTTTGGTAAACATCCGTGATTATTCGGAGAAGCAATTGCGCAGCATCGTCGCTGACTCGATCGATTATTTGTCGCAAGAAGCAGAACCTCCATACGACAAGCGGTGGACGAATAAAGAGGGCGAAAAGCTCGACCTTGTATATGAAGAGCCCTTTTGGAATGTGTACACCGGCAAGAACCTGGAAGAAAGCTTCGGCACTTTCGACGATGCAGAAGATTATTTGCTCGATCAAGGATTCAGAGAGCGAAAATAATGGAAATCCGCCAGCTGAAAGCAGGAGAGAAGTTACCGATCGAGCTATTGCTTGAAGCGGATCCATCTGAACAGCTGGTCCGCGAGTATTGCCTCGAGGGCCGCTGTTTTATTGCCGAACTGCAAAAAGAGCTAATTGGAGTTTTTGTTTTGCTTGCGCTTGATGCTGAAACGGTTGAAATCAAGAACATCGCGCTCGCTGAGGCACAGCGCGGAAAAGGCTTAGGGAAGATTTTGGTTCACGCGGCACTTGAAGAGGCTAGGAAGCTAGACTTCCGGAGCGTCGAAATCGGCACCGGAAATTCAAGTTTGGCGCAATTGGCCTTGTACCAAAAATGCGGTTTCCGCATGAAATCAATCGACCGCGGGTTCTTTCAGCGTCATTATGAAGAACCGATTTTTGAAAACGGCATGCGGTGCTTGGACATGATCCGGCTCGATTGCCATTTATAAAAAGCGAATGCATATGCTGCATTCGCTTTTTCCGTCTTTAATTATTCGGTTGCGACTCCATGCACAACGAAATAGAGGAAAATTCTGATCATTTTCGGTATGCTGAAGGAAGAGGTGAGGACATGTTCAAGAAAGTGACGTTGTATACAAATCGTTTGGATGAAATGAAAGGATTCTATGAATACCAGCTTGGCTTCCGGATCGTCGAAGAAGACGAAACGAGCTTTGCGCTAGCCATTGGAACTTCCGTGTTGGAGTTTCGTGCCTCAGATAAAGCTGCTTTTTATCATTATGCCATTAATATACCGGGTAATCAGTTCACGCTGGCAAAGTTCTGGGCTCGCGCGCGGGTGGAGTTGAACCGGCAGGAAGGCATGGATGAAATCTATTATGCGAATTTCAATTCGGATGCGTTCTATTTCCAGGATCCGGCCGGTAACATCGTGGAATTCATCGGCCGTCGCCATGTCGACATCATGGATGATTTTACCATCGATTCCCTGCTCGATATCAGCGAAGTCGGCATTACGACCCCGCATGTCAAAGAAGTCGGTGAAGGGTTGGAAGCGATGGATATCCCGGTTCGCGGCAATAAAGGAATCGATCCGTCAGCACTGAACTTCCTCGGAAAAGATCCGCATTTTCTCGTGCTGGTTCCGCCAAAACGGACATGGTTCTTTTCAAAGGTGAAAAGTGAGACCCATCCGCTTGCGATTGAGTTGGTGGACGGTCGGATGATTGAAATCGACGAAGAGGGCCGCTTAGGTGAAAAGGAAGCGGACAATCCCATTTCCGGCCAAATGGAATCATTGGCGTTCTCAGGCGTTGCTCATATGGTGGGCAAGGAAAGCTGGGCGCTGGCCAAAGGGTTCGCTAATCGTGCGGATGAGCGGCCGATTGGAGTAGACAGTCGTTTCGGCATCGCTTCCGGCAGCAAAATCTTCACCGCGGTGGGAGTTTTGCAATTGGTGGAGCAAGAAAAGCTTGAGCTTTCGGCGAAACTGTCAGAACTTTTACCGAAAACCTTCCCGAATTTTGATGCCACGGTTCATCAATTGCTGTGCCACACATCCGGGATCCCTGATTATTTCGATGAAGAAATGATGGATGATTTCGAACAGCTCTGGCAGAGCACTCCGATGTACCGGATGGAGACGCCCGCTGATTTTGTGCCGATGTTCCGGGAACTGCCGCCAGTCGAAGCGCCGGGTGAGCGTTTCCGCTATAACAATGCCGGCTATATTGCGCTTGGGCTGATCATCGAGCAGCTGACTGGCGAAGAGTTCGCCGATTACGTCGAGAGGGAAGTTTTAAGGAAAGCGGAAATGAGCGAGTCCGGCTATTTCCGGCTGGACCGATTGCCGAAGAATACTGCATTCGGTTACATCGATGAAGGGGATTCATGGCGCACAAATCAATATGCGATTCCAGTGCGGGGAGGCGCGGATGGCGGGGCGTTTGCCAGTGCAGGGGATATGGCGAAATTTTGGGCGCGGCTTTTGGACGGAACCTTATTGTCTGAAGAGATGCGGGAGCTTCTCCTTACTGGCCACGCTATCAATGGCGATGGTGCTTACGGTTATGGCGTGTGGATCGAAAAAAGTGATGGACTCCCGGTCAAGTATCATGTGAAAGGCTACGATCCTGGTGTCAGTTTCCATAGCAGTTATTATCCGCAACAGAAGACGATAGTGTCAGTGTTATCGAATGCAAGCAGCGGTGCATATGATATAGTGAGAGTAATTGAACGCGAGAAAAAACTGAGAGGGTGAGAGGATGGACGGAAAAAAACTGGCCATGAGTGTATTGGTCGGAACGCTCCTGTTGGTCGCAATCATTTTCCTGGTCTTCCAATTGTATTTCATCATGAATTAAAAAAAGCTGCCATTGGGCAGCTTTTTTCTTTGTACCGATGAAATACGGGAGGGAAGTGAGTGGAGAAAGCTTATGCTATTCGACTGCGTGGTAGGGCACGCTTTCCGTAGGGCTCGCAGGATGCGAGTCATGCAGCTGATGCGACAGGACGTCGCGCTTTCAGCTGCCCGGGGGCGGGTGTTGAGCCAACGTGCCAAAAGCGCGGCACGTTTGTCTCGCCAGCCGGCGCGGTCCCACAGGCGTCAGCCCCCCTTCCACTCCGTCTCTAGTTTTAGAATGGGGGATAATTTCTTCGACCATACAATATAAAATGTGAAAGAGCTTAACCCTTGATAGCTCACATCTCTTTGAATATAAAATTTTCAATTCTAATCTACCAACAATAATTCTTTGCACAAGCATTTCATGATCAGATGCCTCGTCTCAGGAAGCGATTTCCCCGCTAGCCGGCAACTTAATACAAAAAGAAAGCTATTTAAACTAGCATCATCCAATGAAATCTCTCAGCCGCCCAGCGCTAAGGGTGAGCCGACGCAATAAGACAAAAGTTTTATTCAAGCATCAGGTCGAACCCCTTGCTCCCACATCTGCTCTCACATTTGCAAGCAAATGCATCGCAAAAAATATTGCAAGCAGATGCGTCGCAAATGAATCGGCTCAACTTTCTTTCGCCAATTCATTGGCTTATTGCAAGAGGCCAACCCAAAGCAGGGCGGCGGATACTAAAGCAACGCTTAAATCAATACGCCGGAACATTTTGGAATGCAAATCCTTGCTATCCCCATCTAAAGAACTTGCTCCATTGCATGCGCATATTTTTAGACAACAAAAAATGGACTCTTCCGAAGAAGAGTCCATTGAAAGTTTAAAGGTAGATTAAGCTTTTGATACGTTAGTAGCTTGAAGACCGCGTTGGCCTTGCTCGATGTCAAAAGTAACTTCTTGACCTTCGTCAAGAGTTTTGAATCCTTCGCTTTGGATAGCTGAGAAGTGTACGAATACGTCGTCTCCGCCTTCGCGCTCGATGAAGCCGAATCCTTTTTCTGAGTTAAACCATTTTACTTTACCTTGTTCCATGTGTGTTTCCTCCTCGTATGCTATTGCATACATTGTATTACTATCCTTGCTCAAATCCTTCAGATGTAAATCTGATACTTAGTGAAAAGCCATCGAACAAAAATAATTCTTCCTTAGAATAGCACGGTCCAACTTAGAATGCAAGGGTTAAGTTCGGTTGGTTCTTTTTATTGCCATTCGTTATAGTTAAATGAAGAGGTATAGGAGGGGAATCGATGCAACGGATCATGGTAATCGGTGTGTCAGCGGGAGCCGGAAAATCAACGTTTGCAAGGCGTTTAGGAGAAGCGATGAAGTTGCCGGTGCATCATTTGGATGTGTATTATTGGCAGCCGGGGTGGGTCGAAACAGAGGAAAAAGAATTTCAGCGAAAGCAACAGGAACTGGCGAATGAGCCTCGCTGGATCATCGAAGGTAACTATAATAGCACAGTCGATATCCGCTTGGCGGCTTGCGATGCACTTATCCAGCTGCAGCTTCCGCTTTGGCGCTGTTTATGGCGTGTTGTGAAAAGGCGCATCCAATACCGCAAACAGGCCAGGCCGGATGTGGCGCCGGGATGCCCGGAGAAACTGGATTACGAATTCTTGAAATTCATTGTGACAACTTATCGCGGACGGCAAAAATCGCAGCACCATTTAATAAAAGAATTTATTATGGAGTATCCTGAAAAACAGGCGTATATTCTCCGTACTCAACCAGAAATCGACGCTTTTTTAATGCAAGCCGGTAAATAGTTTTAATTTTACAGTCAATTGAAAAAACTTAAAGACGATGGATATGGAACATGTTATCCTATAAGTACGAAAAGGATGGGGGGAATGGGCTTTGAAAGACCGTCTATATGAAGGTACACTGACCAATGTGCGGTTGCACAAACAGGTGCCAATGGATATGAAACGCCTGTACCTGGATGATTTGGAGGAAATCGAACGAGTCCAGAAAAAGGTACTCGATTCGCTGTCAGAAAAAAATACCTTGCAGCCATTATCGACAGAAGAATTTTTATTTATCTTGAACAATCATGGCCTTATTGTAGGGGCTTTTGTGGAAGAAGAGCTCGTTGCTTTCCGCGCTTTGCTCGTCCCTGAGATCGATGACGAGCACTTGGGCCGTGACATCGGGCTCGCGGAACATGAACTGGGCGATGTGATCTATCAGGAAATTTCAGCGGTGATTCCAGATTATCGTGGAAACCGCCTTCAGCAAAAATTGGCTGAAGTGGTTATGAAAGAACTGGGAAAGCTGGAGAAAAAATTCCGCTATGTGGCGTGTACAGTGGCTCCGATGAATATTCCTAGTTTGAAGGATAAGTTCACTCAGCACATGCACATCGCCGCCATGAAAACAAAATACGAGGGGCTGGAGCGTTATATCCTCGTGAAAGATTTGGAGCACCCCCATACAGATTACGGCAATCATGTGACGGTCCGAATCGACGATTTACAAAAACAAAAAGAACTATTAAACGAAGGATATGTTGGGATCGGCTTTCAGATGGTCAAAGGCTTTCATGCACTACAATTCGCCAAACCTCTTAGTTGATGGATAATTTTTTTAAAAAGCGTCTTGGAGTGTGGAACAATAAAGCGCTTTCCTGTAAAATTATCAGAAATTCACATAAATTTATCTTCAAGAGGAGTTACGATATGAAGCTGCAATTTGCACAAATTCCCGGAGTGCGCATAATAAAATCGTTTGGCCCGGAGTCGGCGGAAATCCAGTCGATTGTTTATAATTCTGAAGCCGCACGGGATGGGTCTGCATTCTTCTGCGTCATCGGGGAGAATACCGACGGCCATTTATACATAAAGCCTGCTATTGAAAATGGCGCTCTGGCAATCATCGGCTCTAATGAAGAAATTCTTTCCCAGCAAGCAGAGCGCAACCCGGCTATCAGCTTCGTGCTCGTTGCGGATGTGCGGAATGCACTCGCGCATACCGCCGATTTCTTCTTCGGCTCGCCGCAGCACGAGTTGTTTAAAATCGGCGTTACCGGAACGAACGGCAAGACTACAACTGCTACATACGTACGGAATTTATTCAATCTGCTGGGCACGCCTTGCGGATTTATCGGCACGACCGGCGTCGAAACGGCTGAAGGGAAAGTGCCCTTCGAGAAAAGCACGCCGACAACACCGATCGCTTCGGACATTCACCAGATTTTCTCCATGCTAGTGGATGCGGATACAGAGGCAGTTGCAATGGAAGTGTCTTCCACGGCGCTTGACCAGCAGCGGGTCGAAGGAATTGTTTTCGATGTAGCGATCCATACGAATTTATCGGAAGAACATCTCGAATACCATAAAACCTTTGAACATTATCGGGAGTCCAAACTGAAATTGTTCGAGCGCGCGAAAGCGGCAGTCGTCAATCTAGATGACCCTGGATTGAGTGAAGGCATTTTAGCTGTAGCTGATTATCCTATATTGAGCTATAGCCAAAACGCGTCGAGCGGTGCCGACCTCGTTTGGGGGGATTACAGTGCCTCTGCACAAGGCATGCGCTTTGAGTTGAATTATAGAGGCGATATCCGGATTATTGAAGCTCCGCTATACGGTGATTATAATGCCGCGAATTTAACAGCGGCAATAGGAACGGCATTGCACGCAGGCCATGCGCTCGATCGTATTATTGCCGTCTTGCCTAACATGCCGCAAGTGGAAGGGCGCTTCCAAGTGATCAGAGGACCTGAAGAGCGGACCATCATTCTCGATTATGCCCATACGCCGGTCGCGATCGATGCGGTGTTGACGGAAGCACGGAAATTGCCGCATCGTCGGTTGATTGCGCTCATTGCGGGCATAGGCATTCGGGATTTCGCGAAAATGCCTAAAATGGCGAAGGCGTCTGAAGGCAAAGCTGATGTCCTGGTCGTCACAGTCGACCATCCGGGTTACAACGATCCGGAAGATGTCGTTTCGGAAGTGATCAAAGGCTTCAGTGTCCCGTACCGCCAAAAAGTGCTGAAGGCACCGACACGTAAACTGGCGGTGGAAAAAGCGCTCGAAGAAAGTGGGCCGGAAGACATCATTCTGCTTTCGAGCGGCTGCATCAACGGCGCACAAATCATCAAAGGGGAGTATATTCCGCATTCGGATGAAGCGATAATCGAAGCGTTCTTCTCAAGCAAAACCGGGGAATTTTAGCGGGGAGGGTCGCTTTTTCCGGAGGGAATGTGTTTAATAGAAGAGAAGCTATTTAAAGAATAAGAATTGGAGTGAATGGAATGCAGTATCGTACAGAAAAAGACACGATCGGTGAAATTCAAGTTGAAGCTGACAAAATGTGGGGCGCGCAAACACAGCGCAGCGTCCAGAACTTTGCCATCGGAACAGAACGTATGCCCCATGAAGTGGTCATGGCATTCGCTCAATTGAAGAAAGCGACAGCCAAAGCGAACCATAAGCTCGGCAAGATGTCCGACGCGAAAATGCGCGCGATCGAAACGGCTGCGAACGAAGTGATCGCAGGCAAATGGAACGACCATTTCCCGCTTGTCGTTTGGCAGACAGGAAGCGGCACGCAGTCCAATATGAACATGAACGAAGTATTGGCACGCCGTGGAAACGAGATTTTGGCTGAACAAGGCTCGGATGAAAAACTTCACCCGAACGATGACGTCAATATGTCCCAAAGCTCGAACGATACATACCCGACGGCAATGCACGTAGCCGGCGTTCTTGCCGTCAACGAGCAATTGGTGCCGGCAGTCCAGAAGTTGAAAGCGACTTTGGATGAAAAAGCGAAGAAATTCGACGAGGTCATCAAAATCGGGCGCACGCACTTGCAAGATGCGACACCACTCACATTGGGCCAGGAAATCAGTGGCTGGCGCCATATGTTGGAGAAAAGCGAGCGCATGATCAAAGAAAGCGTCGAGCATATGCGTGAACTTGCGATCGGCGGAACAGCGGTCGGCACGGGCATCAACGCAGACCCGAAATTCGGCGGCTATGTTGCGGAATTCATCGCAGAAGCGGTCGGCACGGAATTCACTTCAGCGGAAAACAAATTCCATGCGCTGACAAGCCACGATGAAATGGTCTATGTGCACGGTGCGGTCAAAGCTCTTGCGGCGGATGCAATGAAGATCGCTAACGACGTACGCTGGCTCGCAAGCGGACCGCGCAGCGGTATCGGTGAAATCACGATTCCGGCAAATGAGCCGGGCAGCTCGATCATGCCAGGGAAAGTCAACCCGACGCAAAGCGAAGCATTGACAATGGTATCAGCCCAGGTCATGGGCAACGATGCAGCGATCGGATTCGCGGCGAGCCAAGGGAACTTCGAGTTGAACGTCTTCAAGCCGGTCATTGCGTATAACTTCCTGCAATCGGTCCGCTTGTTGACAGATTCATTGATTTCCTTCAACGATAACTGTGCGATCGGCATCGAAGCGAATTTGGATGTTATCGAAAACCACGTGAAAAATTCCTTGATGCTTGTCACTTCGCTCAACCCGCATATCGGTTACGAAAAAGCGGCAGCGATTGCCAAACAAGCGCATAACGATGGCACGACGCTGAAAGAATCAGCAGTCAAGAGCGGCCATTTAACGGCGGAGCAATTCGACGAATGGGTGCGCCCGGAGAATATGGTAGGAAAATAATGCAAGCAGCCGGGATTTTCCCGGCTGTTTTTTTATGGAACAAGGAGTTTGGCGGCAGGAAATAGAAGTAGAGGGAACGAGAGTGATGAAATCGCTCCAGGCGGACGCTTTCGGGCCCACAGGATGTGGGTCATGCAGCTGGCGTGACGGGACGTCGCGCTGCCAGCTGCCAGGGCAAGACTCATGTCGCTCCGTCGCTATGCGCCGTCACTGCTCCCGCAGGAAGCGAATCGTGCCAAGCACGATTCGTTTGCGACGCAGTAGCGCAGCGATGCGGGAGCACATCTTTGCCCTTCGCCGCCTTCTACTCTTTCATCAAGATTATTAATAGTAAGACACAAGAAATTACAGAAGAGGTGCAGCATGCAAAAACCATTTATTACATCATGGAGCGGAGGTAAAGACTCCGCTTTGGCATTTTTCAGGGCAGTGCAGCAAGGGCATGTGCCGATCGCGTTATTTACCATGTTTGAAGAAGACGGTGAGCGCTCGAAATCCCATGGGCTGAAAAAGCAGATTCTTGAAGCGCAAGCGGAACGGATGGGCTTGCCTTTAGTGGTCGGACAAGCAGACTGGTCGGGATATGAAGAGGAATTCATCCACCAATTGAAGAATTTCAAAGAACAAGGCATCGAAATGGGCGTTTACGGGGATATCGATCTGCAGGACCATCTCGATTGGGTTGAAAAAGTCAGCGAAAAGGCAGGGCTTGATGTCTTACATCCGCTATGGAAAGAAGCCCGTCGTTCGTTGCTGCAAGAACTGGTCGATGAAGAATTCAAGGCCGTCATTACAGTGGTGGATACTGCTCGTGTTGGGGAGGAGTTTCTCGGGCGTGTCTTTACCCACGAGCTGATCGAAGAGCTGGAGGCACTCGGCATCGATGCCTGCGGAGAAGAAGGGGAATTCCATACCACGTTGGTGGACGGTCCGATCTTTGTCGAACCGCTGCCAGTGGAGCTAGGGGATATCGTGCGCAACGGCCAGTACGCGATGCTTGAAGTGAAACTTCATACAGGGGAGTGATGGAATGTGATCCAGATCATCAGTGTAGAAGAAAAGCATATCCGGCAAATGTCTGTATTGCTTTCGAAGCGCCAAGAACGGGAGCGGAAGATTTTTCCGTATTTGCCGAATGAATTCGAGGAAATCGATGAAACTGAAATCGTTATCCGTAAATTGCTCGAGCGCCCTTATGTCAGTGGAGTTGTTGCTGTCCGTGGCATTGATGTCATTGGATATCTAATCTATGAATTCAAGGAAGAAGCGCATCGCGGCCGCTATGTGTGGATGGATTATGAATCGATCGCCATCAGCGAACATGAACATCCGCGCTTGTTGCGCCTGTTATATGCAGATGCAGGAGCGGAATGGGTTAAGCATGGCTATTTTCACCATGTGTTGATGGCGCCGCTTGGAGATGAAATGGTGTTCGAGCAATGGTTGGATCAAGGATTCGCCTTCGAGCAGAAATACGCTATCCTGTCGCTGGATGATTACGAACCGAAAAATGGCGCGCTTCCGGAACTTGAATTTCGGCGCGGCACGAAAGCGGATGCGCCGCTCTTGAAAAAAATGGCGGTGTGGAACAGCATCCACCAAGCGGCTGCGCCGTCTTGGCATCCGATTACAAGAGAGACGATGGAAAATGTCCAGAAAAGCTACGTAGCGCTGACAGAAGACCAGGAAGCGTATTTATGGCTCGCAGACCAAGGTGAACAAGCAGCCGGTTTCCACGTATATTTCCGCAAGGAAGATCCACTCAGCTTAGTGACTCCTGAAAACTGCGTTGAACTGTCTGCCGCCTCGACCAATCCGGATCTTCGTGGGCGAGGAATCGGGCAGGCTCTTGCTAACCATTGTTTCAGTGAATTGAAGAAAGAAGGCTATGATTACATTTTTGCGGATTGGCATACACCCAATCAAATGGCTTCCTATTTCTGGCCACGGATGGGTTTCCAGCCGGTCATGGTCAGAATGACGCGCCAAATCGACCCGCGAATTTCATGGGCTCATGGCCACGATTGAAAAAATACCAGGAGAAGGCTTGCTTTTCTTGTGTGCTGAGGGCCATTTCGTTATACTGGGCGCATAGTAGGGATTTTGATATTTTTCCGCTCTTTTATGAAAAAACTACACTTCTTTGTAGTTTTTTCTTTTTTTGTGGTTATAACAAGGATGCCAAAGGGAAGGAAAGAAAGGGATTAAATTATTGAGGGGGATTCGATGAAAAAGAAAGGCCTGATCGATTACCGGATTTTTCTTCCGGCATTGATCATCATCATCGCAATCAGCATTCCGCTCGCGCTTTATGAAAGCCGTTCGTTGGAAATGCTGAATAGTATTTTTACGACAATTGTCGAAGTGTTCAGCTGGGGTTATTTATGGTATGGCATTGTGCTCGTAGGGGCAGCATTGTATTTTTCTTATTCCAAATACGGTGATATTGTCCTCGGCGATCCGACTGAAAAACCGCGGTTGACTTTGTTTGAATATGCCTCCATTTTAATTGCAATGGGGCTCGGGTCGACGATTATGCGCACCGGCATGCTGCAATGGACGTCGGTGGCGAATAATCCGCCCGCAGGCATGGAAGCGGGGTCGCCTGAATCGATTTTAATGGGCAACGCTTATAGTATGTTTTTGTGGGGCTTTCAAGTCTTTGCAATCTTCGTCATGATTGCACCGGCGATGGCATATACGCTACACGTTAAAAAAAAGCCGATGATGCGCATGTCCGAAGCGGCGCGGCCGGTGTTCGGCGATAAACTGACGGACGGCTGGGCAGGGCGTCTGCTCGACATTTTGTTCTTGCTCAGTATAATGACCGGTGCTGCCGTAACGCTTGGCTTGGGTGCACCGATCATCACCTACAACGTTTCGGCGCTTTTGAACATTAACGTAACGTTCGGCTTGACGTTAATCGTTACAATCGTCTGGGTTGCGCTGTTTTCTGTCAGTGCTTACCTCGGTGTAGAGAAAGGCATTAAACGGCTCAGTACATTCAATATTTACTTGGCTGGCGCCTTTACGCTCTTTATTCTGCTGGCTGGGCCTGGCGTCTTCATCCTGAATTATTTCTCGGACAGTGTCGCATCGTTATTTACTAATTACTTAAGTTTTTCTCTCAATACGGATTCGGTTTACCAAGGTGCGGCATCGCATGTGCAAAGCAACACGGTGTTCTGGTTTGCCTATAGTGCGACGTGGGCGATGCTCCACTCGGTTTTTGCGGCTCGCATTTCAAGAGGGCGCACTATTCGTGAGATGATCATGACTTATCTATTGGCACCGACGCTTTTGTCGTGGATTGCGACAGGAGTTCTCGGCGGACTCGGGGTGCACCGCTATCTGACAGGTGAACTGCCGATATTGGAAATGGTGCAAGAAAATCGCATGGCCGTCATTCCTGAAGTCCTTGCGACTTTGCCGCTTGGCGGACTAGCTATTGTCATTTTCATCATTGTGGCACTCATCTTCCTGACGACAACGCTCGATTCGACGACATATACGATTGCTGCATATACAAGTACACTTGATATGAGTAAAAATGAACCGCCGAAAATCTTGCGTATCCTCGTTGCCGGTATCATTACGGTCATCTCACTGGTGCTTATGCGCATCGGCGGCTTGGCACCGCTTGAGGTGGTATCGGGCCTTATGGGCTTACCGATCATTTTCATTACTTTCCTGATGATTTACTCAGCGAAGAAAATGATGGACCAGGACCGGGCGTGGCTCACTAATGTTCGCGATAAGGAAACGGCAGTGAAACGGCCTAAGCAAAAAAATACAAGAGAATAGACGTAAATCGCCTGCACATCTTTTGGGATGTGCAGGTTTTTTGTATGTACGGAAATTAGCTCGCGGGAAGGCTTGTTACATAGAACAAAGTTTCTTTGGTAAACTAAAGCCAGCAGTAAACGATGAGAGGGGGAGAGTTTCTGAAATATACAGGTGAACGGGTTATTCCAGAAGAGATGAATCCGATGAATGGCCTGTTATTGGAGCATATTGCCCGTTATCAATTTGCAATCAATTATACACAAGGCCGTGTGCTCGATATTGCTACCGGAGTGGGGTATGGCGCGCAAATACTGGCGAAAGCCAAAAAGCACGAAATAGATGAATTGCTTGCAGTTGACTTGGACATTGAAGCGATTAATTATGCGAAATACAAATACTACCATCCGAAAGTGCGCTATGTGCAAGCCGACGTTCTGCATCCGTTGCTTCCCCAAAAGTTAGGCATGTTCGATGCCATCATTTCGTTTGAAACTGTGGAACATTTGCAGGACGAAAAACTGTTTTTGCAATCTCTTTTCGAAATGCTTAATCCCGGCGGCATGCTAATTCTTTCCACGCCTTTCGGTAAAGGGCGTGGAGTGCCATGCAGATCTCCTTTCCACGTTCAGGAGTTGAACTGGAAGGAATTTCATGGGCTGTTCAACAAGTACGAAGAAAAAAGCTTCTATTACCAACGAGGCGTATTGATTGAACCGAAACGAGATAACATCCATTATCCGATCGGAATTGCAGTGTGTAAAAAGGGAAATGAAATATGACCAGGCATAGCGGAATTCTCCAAGAGGAGGATAAAAGGCCGATTCCAAAACAGGAATCGGCCTTTTTATCTGCTTGAAAAGCTTCTTTATTGAATTTCCTGTACTTTCCCGTGTCGCCAAGCTTTTAGAGGCTTCTTCATATGATTCAGAGAAACTCTCGTCGTTCATTTTGTCAGTGTCCTTTTGCAATAACTATCGCCGGCGTCGACTTGAGTGCCATTTTCTTCGTAGCAAAAATTTCAAAAATCAAAGTGGAAAAGAAATTGCTCGAAGCAACTCATTATCAAGTGCAAGGACAATTATTCTTTGCCTCTGTTGATGATTTCCTGGACAAATTCGATTTTAGCGTGGAAGATAAAGGTATAGTCATTGATTTCACAGACGCACACATCTGGGATGATTCTGGTGTCGGCCTCGATACGGGGAGCCAGAAGCTAATCGACCAATTGGCAATTTTTAAGAGCGATCACGCAAAATTACCGACTCATTAAAAGGGAGTGTTGAGAAGTGTATAAGAAAATCCTACTCGCTGTGGATGGCTCCGACCATTCCGTCCGCGCAGCTAAAGAAGCCGTGAAAATAGCAAAAGGATCTGATGATTCACAGATTACCATCGTTTTTGTAGCGGATCACGATAACGCTAAAAATGAAGTGCTGCATAGCGGCAGTTCAGCTGAGCTCGACTTCCAGCGCCGCAAGAAATTGCAGCCTGTTGAAGAGGCTATTGCATCAGCTGGAATCAAATACCGTGTCGAAATCCTGCACGGCACCCCGGGCCCCACAATTGTCGAATTCGCTAATAAAGAATCATTTGACATCCTGGTCATCGGCAGCCGGGGCTTGAACTCTTTGCAGGAAATGGTGCTAGGAAGCGTCAGCCATAAAGTGGTCAAGCGTGCAAACTGTCCTGTATTGATCGTGAAATAAAAAAGGGCTCCCTCAGTGGAGCCCTTTTGCTGTAGGAAGTAACTGAAAGAAAAGGGGAAAGAACGTGGGGAAAACTGCACCACTACATACGCCATTTTATTATGGCTGGGTCATTGTCGGAATATCTGCGCTATCGTATTTCTTTTCGGGACCCGGACAAACGTTTTCAAACGCCATTTTCATCGATTATTATATTGAGGAGTTTGGTTGGAGCCGTTCTACAGTGTCGGGAATTTATTCGGCCGCTACCTTGCTTGCCGGATTTCTGATCTTCATGGTTGGACGGCTGTTCGATAGCCAGGGGGCAAGGAAGATGGCGGTCATCATCTCAATTTTGCTCGGGCTCGCCTGCTTGTTTAATGGATTGATCGTCAATACACTCATGCTATTCATCGGATTCTTTTTGATTCGTTTGCTTGGGCAAGGCTCGATGTCGCTGACGCCGAAATCTTTGGTGCCCCAGTGGTTCATCGCCAAAAGAGGGCGTGCGCTGAGTTTGGCGGCGCTAGGTGCGATGGTGGGATCCGCAGTCTTTCCGCTGCTCAACGTATGGTTGATTGAGACATTCACATGGCGCATTGCGTGGTTCTTGCTTGGCGCGTTTGTGCTGGTGATTTTCACTCCACTCGCTTTTTTGCTGATCCGGAATAGGCCGGAAGAAATTGGTTTGCGCCCTGATGGGGAAGTGATACCTGAAGGCGGAGGCGAGGACAAGAGCTTATCGGCAGATATTAGCTGGACTGTTAAGGAAGCGCAGAAAACACGCGCTTTTTGGCTGCTGTTATTTTGTGTCGCGACGCCCGCCTTGGTGAATACAGGCATCACTTTCCATCTGGTTTCGATTTTTTCCCAGCAATCGCTGACACCAGAAGCGGCCGCAACCGTGCTTAGTTTGATGGCAATCGTCGGTTTTCCGGTAACATTCCTGGCCGGGTATTTACTGGATAAAATCGAGGTGCGCTGGATGCTCGTCGCGTTGTTCGCTGGCGAAATCATTTTCATTTTGCTGCTTCAACAAGCGACTGTCCTTTCCTTGGCGATTTTATTCGGCATCGTATGGGGTATCGTGTCGGGGATTGAGCGCGTCACATTAAGCATCGTCTGGCCGAATTACTACGGACGGCAGTATATCGGCAGCATCAGTGGAATTGCGATGGCGATTATGGTCATCGGATCCGCGCTTGGGCCATTGCCGTTCGGATTGTTCTATGACTTTCTTGGCGGATATGACGAGGCCTTAAGTTTTCTCATGATCATACCGGCTTTAGCGATTCTTGCGTCAATACTCGCGAAACCGCCTGTAAAAGAAGACTTGAAAACTGAACAATAAAAAAAGAGCGCTCGGGCGCTCTTTTTTCAATTCTCCAAATAACGATACAAGGTCGATTTGCTGATGCCGGTTTGTTCTTTGATCTCAGCAAGGCTATACGATTTGCTTTTATACATCTCGATCGCTTTTTTAACATTCGCATCGGGTTTCCGTGGTCTGCCGGCATGCATGCCTTTTTGTTTCGCTTCCGTTAATCCGGCTTTCGTCTTCGCGCTGATGGAGTCACTTTGGAATTCAGCGATGGATTTCGCGATTTCCAGGAACGAAAATGCTTTGCCTTTTTGCGTATCAATACCTTCTTGCACAGCATGCAGGAAAGCTTCTTTTTCTTCTAGCATTTGCACTAGATCAACCAATTGCCGTGTGGAATCCGCAAGTACATGCAATTTCATCACAATGATGCGGTCTCCCGGCTCTAAGCCTTCTAGCATAGTTTTCAATTTGGTCCGTTGCTTGGGGGAATTATGGGATTCAGTATAAATGGCATCGCACCCGAAATTTTCAAAGAGGGCGCGCTGCTTTTGGCCATCCATATCTTCTGCTATTGCTCTTGCGTAACCGATTCGCACGTAAAAAACTCCTCGCTGTACAAATTGGTTTTCATTATACCATAATTTTTTTGTGAAAAAGGGACCAAAAAGGTTCCATTTATGGAGCGTCGATGCTAAACTATTTTCATTGTGAAAAATTCAGGTTTCCAGGACATGAAGAAACTTTCAAATAATGAATAGAGGAGTACGACCATGTGAAACAAAATTTAAAAACCCAATGGTTCGGGAATATCCGCGGCGATATATTGTCGGGGATTCTCGTAGCCATTGCGCTCATCCCGGAAGCCATTGCCTTCTCGATTATTGCGGGGGTCGATCCGATGGTCGGTTTATATGCTTCCTTCAGCATCGCAGTTATCATCGCTTTCGTCGGCGGGCGTCCCGGCATGATTTCGGCCGCTACTGGCGCGATGGCGCTATTGATGGTGCCGCTTGTCCGTGACCACGGACTGGAATATTTGCTCGCTGCGACGATTTTGACAGGGGTCATCCAGATCCTGTTCGGCGTCTTTAAAGTCGCAAAAGTGATGAAATTCATCCCGCGCGCAGTCATGATCGGCTTCGTCAATGCCCTTGCCATCTTGATTTTCATGGCGCAAGTGCCGCATTTTATTGGCATCAATACGATGACCTATGTGTTTGTGGCGATTACGCTTGCCATCATCTACATTGTGCCCCGTTTTTTCAAAGCCATCCCGGCGCCGCTTATCGCGCTGGTCGTGTTGACGGCAGTGGCTATCTATTCAGGTTTTGAATTACGCACAGTTGGCGAGCTTGGCACGATCAGCCAGACGCTCCCGAGCTTCTTGTTGCCGGATGTGCCATTCAACTTGGAAACATTGTCGATCATCTTCCCGTATTCCCTTGCGCTTGCGATTGTCGGCTTGCTTGAATCGCTCCTGACGGCGAATATTGTCGACGACATGACCGATACGACGAGCGATAAGAACAAAGAAGCCAGAGGGCAAGGAATTGCCAACTTCGTCACCGGTTTCTTCGGCGGAATGGCAGGCTGCGCGATGATCGGGCAATCGGTCATCAATGTCAAATCGGGCGGCCGCGGCCGATTGTCGGCACTCGTTGCCGGTACGTTCCTGATGTTCTTGATCATCGTTCTCGGAAATGTCGTTGTGCAGATCCCGATGCCGGTGCTTGTTGGCATCATGATCATGGTATCGATCGGGACATTCGACTGGGCTTCGTTCACCTACTTGAAAAAGGCACCGAAAACCGATTCCATCGTTATGGTCGCGACAGTCGCCATCGTCGTCTATACGCACGATTTATCGATCGGTGTACTGGCGGGTGTCTTACTAAGCGCGATTTTCTTCGTCTCGAAGATTTCCAAGATCAAAGTGGAGAAGCGTCTGCTCGATGCGACGCAATACCGCGTCGAAGGCCAATTGTTCTTCGCCTCGGTTGAAGATTTCCTGGAGAAATTCGATTTTGATATCGAAGGCGAGAAAGTGATCATCGACTTCACGGATGCCCATATTTGGGACGATTCCGGAGTCGGTGCCATCGACCGGGTCGTGCTGAAATTCCGCGAGAACGCCAATGAAGTGGAAGTGACCGGCTTGGATGCCGGAAGCCAGAAACTGATCGACCAATTGGCGATCTTCAAAAGCTCGAATGCAAAATTGCCGAACCACTGATATGAATGAACGAAAGCCAGTCCTTCACGTATGAGGGGCTGGCTTTTTGATGTGATCTTCCGCTTTGCTGATTGAATTTTTCCTCCTTTATAGAAATTGTGACAAAAAGTTGTAGAACATCCAGCTCCTAAAACATTGGAGAGTGCATTTTTTCTTGAAGACATAAGCCTATAGTGATAAGTTTATCTCGCTGTGCCAAAACATGAAATATAGTGGTCGAGGTGGATAAAATGACTGTGGAAGAAAGTGGAATCGGTTTAGAGAAGGCAAGCTCTGCATTGAAACTGCTGGGCGATAAAACCCGGTTGACCATGATCAAGTTATTGGAAGAAAATGATCTTTGCGGCTGTGAATTTGTTGAAATCTTAGGGATTAGCCAGCCTGCTGTGAGCCAGCATATGCGGAAGTTGAAAGATGTTGGTTTAGTGGAAGAAAACCGCCAAGGGCAATGGGTATTTTATTCATTGAAGCGTGACGGGGAAATAGCTGAAATGGTATTCAGCATTTTGCGCCTGCTGCCTGATCAAGCCCATTATATTGCGGAGTTGGAGAGCAAGGGACGCAGAGTTGAGTGCGGGAGATAATTGAAACACCCATACATACGATTTAGGAGGAAATGAAATGGATGTTCAACAATTAGCGTTTTTATTTATAGGCGGATTGGGGATTTTCCTGTTCGGCATTAAGACCTTGGGGGATAACCTGCAAAAAATTGCTGGTGATGGGCTCCGGAATCTATTGGACCGCTTTACGACAAATCCGATCAAAGGGATGCTCGCGGGGATTTTTGTAACGATCTTGCTTCAGACGAGTACCGGGACGACGGTCTTGACGATCGGTTTGGTCAACGCTGGATTCATGACGCTGCGCCAAGCAATCGGCGTCATCATCGGCGCGAACATCGGGACGACAGCTACTGCATTCATTATCGGAATTAAGATTTCCGAATATGCATTTCCAATTATCGCATTAGGAACTTTGCTGTTGTTTTTCTTCCATAATGAACGTGTGAAAAACTACGGCCGGGCAATATTTGGGTTCGGTGCGTTGTTCCTCGGTTTGAATCTGATGGGAGACGGCCTGTATCCACTTCGTGAAGCAGCGCTTTTCCAGGAACTGACGATCAGCATGAGTAATAATCCTCTATTGGGTGTTTTGATCGGAACGATTTTCACGGTTGCGGTCCAAAGCTCTTCAGCGGCAATCGGACTGCTGCAGACTTTGTTTGCGCAAGGGTCGATGAGTTTGGATGCGGCTCTGCCGGTGTTGTTCGGGGATAATATCGGGACGACCATTACAGCTGTGCTGGCAGCAATCGGCGCGTCTGTGACAGCAAAGCGCGCCGCCTTAGTGCATGTCATTTTCAATGTCGTCGGTACAGTGGTCGTCTTGCTGCTGCTTGTGCCATTTACAGCGCTCATTGAATACGTCCAAGCTGGACTCAATTTGAATCCGGAAATGACGATTGCTTTTGCACATGGTATATTCAACATCTCCAATGCGGCGCTTCAATTGCCGTTTGTAGCAGTGCTCGCCTGGATTGTCATCAAGGCCATCCCAGGCGATGACAAAGCCATTGCCCATAGGCCAGAGCATTTGGATGACCGATTTATCGAACAATCGCCTTCCATTGCAATCGGCCAGGCGAAAAAGGAAGTATTGCGCATGGCAGAGCTGGCCGGCGGAGGCTTAGAAGAAGTCATTGCGTATTTCAATACGAAAAAAGACAAGCACCGGGACATGGTCATCCAATATGAAAGTGCCATCAATAGTTTAGACGAGAGCATTTCAGAATACATGACCAAAATTTCGACGCATTCCTTAACGCCAAACGATTCCAAAACACATAGTGTGCTGCTTAATACGATTCGTGATCTTGAACGCGTAGGTGACCATATGGAGAATATTATGGAATTGGTCGATTATCAGCGGGAAAACAAAGTTTCGTTCTCAGGAGATGCCATCACCGATATCGAAGAAATGTTCAGTCTGACTTTGTCCACTTTACGCCAAGCCATCCAGGCACTGGAAATGGATGATATTGACGGGGCGAAAGAAGTCGCTATGAAAGAAAGCGAAATCGATCGCATGGAACGCGTGCTGCGGAAAAAACATATCTTGCGTGTCAATAATCGTGAATGCACAGGTACTGCCGGTATCATCTTCACCGACATGGTCAGCAACCTGGAGCGTGTTGGCGATCATGCAGTCAATATTGCTGAAACGGTATTGGAAGTCGACTAAGGCGAACTGCCAAACTTGAAATCCATTAAGTAAAAGATGTCCGGACTCGAAAGACTGAGTTTGGACATCTTTTTTTGTCTGCCTTGAACCAGTTGATACGCTAAATGGAAAAAATTAATTAAAAGGTTTTTTATAGTAATAAATAATCTCTCTATATATAATAGTGATAAATTGGATTTTTTTAGGGGAGAAGGGAAGTAAATGAAAAAAACACTCTTCGCTGTATTTACTGCGTTATTGATTATATTGTTGCCGTTTGCTATTTGGTGGAATCATGAGGAGCAGTTGCTCGAAGTCGCCATTATCGATAAAACAGTTCCGGCTGAAAACTACCGCGAACATAAAGGGCTGACATGGGTATTAAATCATAATCGCTATGTAAAACAAGATGAAACTGAATACGAAGAAGCAACGGATTATTTGGGCTTCGTTCCGAATGAAGCACAAAAAGATTTTGAAATTCGGGAGATAACGGAGTTCGAAACAGAAACCGACTTGATTTATTTAGCTGATACATATGGGGTATATAAAGATGACCTTTCTTGGTCGGAAGACGATGACGAGAGATCAGAGCTCCTATACGGCGGTTTAGAGATGGCCGAATGGCAAGCGATAAAACAGCAAGTGCTTGATGAGGGCAGCGATTTGGTGGTGGAGTTCAATACGTTCGCATCTCCGACCGATCGGGCAGTCAGTGCGGATCTGGAAGAGTTCCTTGGCATTGACTGGAGCGGTTGGACTGGCCGTTACTTTCCGGAGTTGACGGCGGGCGGAGAAGTGCCGGACTGGATCGTCGCAAACTACGAACGCGACGGCATGGACTGGCAGTATGAGGCGGGCGGCTTTGTTCTCGTCGATGACGCAAGCGGGCAAATCGTCGTATTGTCTGAACAGCAAGGGGATATTGAAGAAGGCGGCCTGCATGTGAAGTTTACGGATGCGGGAAAAGCGGCATTCGATCTCGCGGAGAGCCCTTCATTCGATTATTGGTTTGATATCAACGAAGCGCAGCAAGCGGAAGTGCTGGCAGAATACGAGTGGAGTTTGGCGGATGCGGGACAGGATAAATTGTCCGAACATGGCATTCCCGCCAGCTTTCCAGCGGTCATGCACAGCACCGTGAGCGAGGCCGACGTGTATTATTTTGCCGGTGATTTTGTCGATATGGAAGAGGTGCCAAGGTTTCATCAATATAGCGGGTTGGCAAAAATGCGGTCCTTATTGTCCTTGGAAGCATTTGCCGGGCCCGATCATTTTTATTGGAAAACTTATGTGCCGATGATGCAATCGATACTTGCCGACACGGCAGAAAAAGAAACGGCGCCGGTTGAACAGGCATCCACTGCCGCTGAAAAAGACGGCATCTCTTATCCCGCGCGCATAGCCGGGGAGCAATACGAGGTGTTCGAAAATGGCGAGTGGACAGACTTCACCGTCAAAGGCGTCAATATGGGGATGGCCAAACCCGGCACATTCCCGGGGGAAGCGGCGATTACACGCCAGGAGTATGACCGCTGGTTCAAAGCGATCGGGGAAATGAATGCCAACGCGCTGCGCGTCTATACGCTTCATCCGCCGGCTTTTTACGATGCATTTGCCAAGTACAATGAAACGGCCGATACACCTTTGTATTTGTATCACGGTGTGTGGATCGATGAAGGGCCTTTGGAAGAAACTTTGGACGCATTCACGCCGGAAATCACGGAGCGCTTTCAGCAGGAAATGAAAAAAGTGGTCGATGCTGTCCATGGCGATGCGCAAGTTGAGCAAGAGCCGGGGCACGCGTTCGGCAATTACAAATCGGACATTTCCGATTATGTCATCGGCTGGATGATCGGCATCGAGTGGTACCCGCATACCGTCGCCGAGATGGACAAGAAATACCCGGATCTCGGGGAATATAGCGGCACCTTTATCGAGACGGAAGATGCCAATCCAATGGAGCACTGGCTTGCCCAGCAGTTCGACGTGCTTTCGGAATACGAAGTCGAGACCTATGACAGCATGCGTCCTTTGAGCTTTACGAACTGGGTGACGACCGACAATATCGATCAGCCGGCGGAGCCGAGCGACCAGGAAGACATGGCGACAGTTGACCCGAACCACATCCGTACGAAAGGCGCGCTCGAAGAAGTCGGCATGTTCGCTTCTTATCACGTCTATCCGTATTATCCGGACTTCCTCAATTTGGAGGAAAACTACACAGAGTTTATCGACCACCGGGGCGAGCGCAATAACTACGCAGGCTACTTGCGGGATTTGAACGAATCGCATGACATGCCGCTGCTCATCGCCGAGTTCGGCATTCCGGCTTCGCGCGGCATGACCCATAAAAACCCGTTCGGCTGGAACCAAGGCTTTATTTCCGAGAGTGAGCAAGGAGATATCGTCAGCCGCTTGTATGAGGATATCCTGGAAGAAGGATTGCTCGGCGGATTGGTCTTCACCTGGCAGGATGAATGGTTCAAACGGACATGGAATACGATGGATTACGACAATCCCGATGAGCGGCCGTTCTGGTCCAATGCCCAAACGAATGAACAGCAATTCGGCTTGTTGAGTTTTGACCGCCATAAAGTGAAAGTGGACGGTGAAGACGATTGGCAGGAGGACTCCGTGCTGCATGAAAAACAGGACGGCTCGCTGCGCTCCTTGTCGATGGATTCGGATGAGCGCTACGTATATGCGAAAGTGCAATTCGATCCACAAGCGGAGTGGTGGGAAGAAGACAGCTTCCACCTGTACTTCAGCGTGAGGGAGAATGAAGGAATCGAAATCGAAGAACAGTTTCTCGCTGACTTCCGCTTGTCGATCGACGGAAAACAAGGCATGCTCGAAGTAGCCGGTGATTACGACACCTTCTATTACGATTACTACGAGCGGCTGCAAATGATTCCGCAAGAGCCGGATATCGAGAACAATTTCCACCCGATGCGCCTGGCGCTGAACAAGGAAATCACCCGGCCGGATACAGGTGAAGTCTACCCGTTCGAATCCTATGAGACGGGCGAACTGCGCTTTGGCATGGCCGATCCGGAGCATGCGGAATACGATTCATTGAACGATTATTATTATTCGGAAGAAACCGGGATTCTGGAAATCCGCATTCCTTGGATGCTGTTGAATTCCAGAGATCCGGCGAAAAAAGAATTCACGGGCGATTTGCAGGAAGATGGCATTGAAGCGAGCATGACGATAGATGGCATCAAGGCGGCAGCAGTGCTGGACGGCGACGGCGAACCGGAATCGATGGGCTTGGCCGACAGCAAAGCCTATTCATGGGACGCCTGGGGAATGCCGTTATCAGAAGAAAGGCTGAAAGAGTCGTATTATATTTTGCAGGAAACCTTCGAAAATGTGGAGTGAAAAAAAAGACCTGATACAGGTCTTTTTTTTGCTTATATTCACTTTTTTTGAGGTTCATCCTAAGGACGCAGCGTTTTCCAGCTGCCGACGTGGTGGATGGCCAAACCGCCGTATCCATCGAACGGGGCATAAAATGCAGAAACCATCTGCAAATGCATATTCATAAACGCTTCGCCTTCTTCATAAAAGGACACATAAGCACCCTCCGTGCTTTTCATCGTTTCAACGCCGATGACGACAGGTTTTTTATATTGCGCTCCGTAAGCGATTTCGGTTTTGACGATTTCGGTAATCGCTTGAGCGGAATCCCTATAAGCCATCAAAGTGATGCTGTCGGTGTGGATAATCGCCCATTCGGCCAAGTTGCCTTTGCCATAGCGATTATCATAAGGAATTTCATCAAACCAAAACGGCAAGTCCGCTTCTACCGGAAGCTGCATGGAATGGGCGGATTGTTTGGCCTGCACAAGCAACTTTTGATAGCTCTCAATGGCCACTGCCCGCTGCGTGCTCCAATTGCTGTAAAGATACGGTTCGATATCGAGGTGAATGCCTGAGAATCGCCGGGAAGGAGGATGTTGCCGCTGGAAGCGCGCAAGCCAATCCATAAGCTCCACGAGCGGCGCTGAACCTCCCGGCGCTACCCAATCAGGCGCACCATCGAGTGCATACACCTCCATTCCGGCAATCCGGGCGGCTTCAATAAAGCTTGCATAAACTCCTATGGAGAGGGAGCGGTCGATTTGCACGTAGACTTTATTGATATTTTTTTGTTCGAGGAAAGCGATCGTTCCTTGCAGGTCATCCCGCAAGCTTGTGGCATCCCAAAGCCACGTTGCCCGAACAGCTGATTTTTCCGCTTGTACTCCTGAAGTAAATATACTGTTCCACAATATGAATGCTATCAATCCCGCCATCGCCATTTGTTTCATTCGGTTCCCACACTCCACACGTTCTGTTTCCAATTGATATTAATTATAGAAAACAAACTGCAATCAGCCAACAAAAACAATTGAAAATAATTCTCATTTAGTCCTTGAAAGTAGTTTTTATTCTGCTATACTAATAAATGTGTTCAAGTGATAATGATTATCAGTATCACTCGATAAAAGAGAGGGATGATTCATTAGAATTCGTCTAGGAAAAACTCAGGTAAGTACAGCAATTACATAATTCAAATTGGATGATGATCCAATTATTTCAGGAGAAGAGGAGACGGAAAAAATGAAAAAATGGTTAGCAGCAAGTTTGATTCTCATGATGTTCGCGGTTCTAGCAGCTTGTGGAACAGAAGAAGAGGCGACGGACAGCCAAACAGCAAATGCAGAGACAGAAGAAGCGGAAACAATGACGGTAACGCATGAACTTGGTGAAACGGAAGTAGTGAAAAATCCAGAGAAAGTAGTCGTTTTCGACTTCGGTATTTTAGATACACTGGATAAATTAGGCATCGAGTCCATTGCGGGCGTTCCCCAAGGAAACGTGCCTTCATACTTGGAGAAATTCGAAGATGTGGAAGCTTATGAGAATGTAGGAACATTGAAGGAAGCTGATTTTGAAGCAATCCATGCGATGGATCCAGACTTGATCATCATTTCCGGCCGCCAAGCCGAAATGTATGGCGAGTTCAGCGATATAGCCCCGACGATCCACCTGGGCGTCGACACAACTGATTACATGAATTCATTTACGGCGAATATGGAAACGGTCGGTGAGATTTTCGGTGAGGAAGCTCAAGTAGAAGAAGAACTTGCAGCGATCAACGAGCAAATTGAAGGCATTCAAGAAAAAACAGCAGCTGCTGAAGAAAAAGGCTTGATCGTCTTGGCGAACGAAGGCAAAGTAAGTGCATATGGAGCAGCTTCGCGTTTTGGCATCATCCATGATGTTTTCGGCGTCAAGCAAGCGGATGAAGGCATTGAAGCTTCTACTCACGGACAAAGCATTACTTACGAATACATTTTGGATACGAACCCAGACATGATGTTCGTGGTTGACCGCAATGCAGCGGTCGGAAATGATGCAAGCGCAAGTGATTCGTTGGAAAATGAATTGGTCCAAAAAACCAATGCTTACCAAAACGATAAGATTGTCTACTTGGATCCGGATTTCTGGTACCTATCAGGCGGCGGATTGCAGTCAGTCAGTGAAATGGTGACAGCAATCGACTCCGCGTTTTAATGACGAAAGCTTCGGCCTTGCCGGAGCTTTTTTCGATCAAGCAAAGGAGCGGATAACATGAAACGAATCAATAACTACATCGACGAGGTGTTTGTAGAGCAAGATGGAGTGTTGGAAGAGGTGCTGGAATCGATTGAAGAAAAAGGCATGCGCCCGATTTCGGTATCGCCGGCATCCGGAAGAATGCTGACGATGCTCGTGTCGATGTCGAAAGCGGAAAAGGTATTGGAAATCGGTGCGCTTGGCGGTTACAGCGGTATTTGCCTGGCGAGAGGATTCGGCAAGCGTGGGCAGTTGACCTCGCTGGAATTGGAGGAAGACTATGCCGCACTCGCTGAAGAAAATCTGGTAAAAGCCGGATTCAGCGGACAAGTGAACTATGTGACAGGCCCCGCGCTCGATAGCCTTGCCGGATTGATAACCGAAGGCAGGCACTTCGATTTCTTTTTTATCGATGCGGACAAGGAAAACTACGAAAACTATTTGACGGCGTGTGTGGAACTGGCAGAAGACGGAGCGCTGATTGTTGCGGATAATGTGTTGGCTGGTGGCAGTGTAGCAAATCCCGATATTCCGCAAAAGCAGCATACGGAAACGATGAAACAATTCAACAAAATCGCTGCACATCATCCGCAGCTGGAATCGATTCTGATGCCGATCGGCGATGGCCTGCTCGTATCGAAAGTGAACAAATAGAAAAAAGGACAAGACGCAAAGTTTCCGAGTCTTGTCCTTTTTTCTATTTATATAGAAGCTGTTCTCGAGTCATTCGAATTTACGGAAAAAATCAAGCGTTTCGTCGATGATCCGTTGCTGGTCATTGTCGAGTGTCGCCACGTGATAGCTGTCGGTAAGTTCGATGATGTTTTTGTCTTCAGATGAGAGATGATCGTAAATGATTTGCGCATTGTTTGGAGGTACGACGTGATCTTCCGCTGAGAACAGGATGAGCGCCGGGCAATGGATGGCGTTCAAGCTTTTATGGGCCAATTCCATAAAGTTCAGGATTTCCTTCACGGAGGCGACCGGTGTTTTTTCATAAGCGAGTTCCGTGATGCCGGGCTTTTTAATGTCCGATCCGATGGCGTCCAAAAAACGCACGTCATGCAAATCTTTGACGCCCTCCATGGATGGGACTTCCACTGCGGCATTTATTAAGGAAATCGCACGGATCTCGGGGTGGTTCGCTGCCATATAAAGCGCAAGCGTGCCGCCCATCGACAAGCCGGCCATGAAGATCGTATCGCAGCGCTCACTCAGCCACGCGTAGGCTTCTTCGACGGAAGCGATCCAGTCTTGATAAGTAGTCTGCTCCATATCTTCGTAATGGGTGCCGTGGCCTTTCAAGCGCGGGGCGTACACACTATACCCTGCTTTATGGAACGCTTCGGCAAGGGGCCGCATGCTTTGCGTCGTGCCGGTAAAGCCATGGGAAACGAGAATCCCTGTTTTTCCTCCCTCTGCAATAAACGGCTCAGCGCCAGGGAGTACATCGAAATCGGCTGCCATCCAAAAACCTCCTTTAAGGTAGTCTTTACATATTCGTTGCCAATTGGGGAAATCCTGCCAGTGCATTTGCCTGGAAAATGAATGTTATAATAATGGAAGAATAGTCAACTGGGGGAGATTACGTGCAAAAGGTACAGCAATATACGCAATTGATCGAGCAATTCGAGAACGGCCGTTATTTCCAGATGCTCGGTTTTGAAATCGACCGGGTAGAATACGGTAAAGCGTCACTGCGCTTGGCGAGAAAACCCGAAAACGACAATATGCAGAACATGCTGCACGGCGGAGCGATTATGTCGGGTCTCGACATCGTCATGGGCCTTGCCTCCAGATCGCTTGGAAGTGATGCGGTATCGACAATCCAAATGGAGGTCCGCTTCATCAAAAGCTTGGCGGAAGGCACTGCAACCTTCCGCGCTGAAATGCTGCACCAGACGAACAGTACCGCGATTCTGACTGGGCGGGTGCTAAGTGACCAAGATGAATTGCTGGCCTATAGTACCGGCACTTTTAAATTGTGAAATCCACAACAGCTCCTTTTTGCGAAATGCGAAAAGGGGCTGTCGTTATGTGGAGCAGGAATGCGATTTCTTGACCCATAAGTTCCGGCTTGTTATAATTACTTTTAATTAAAGATATTTTAATTCGAAATAAAGGGGTGAATCAAATGGAATTCTCCAACCAGAATTTAAAAGCTGTGACTGTGTTGATTCGCGCCGCTGATGCCGTGCATGATGCCATCAAACGCGACGTGGCAGGATACGGATTGAATGCGACCGAGTTCTCGGTGCTCGAATTGCTGTATCACCAAGGACGGCAGCCGATCCAGGCTATCGGCAAAAGAGTGTTGATCGCGAGCAGCAGCATCACGTATGTCGTCGATAAATTGGAACAAAAAGGGTACGTCGAACGGGAAGCATGCAAAGAAGACCGCCGCGTCACTTATGCGCTCCTGACACCAAGTGGCGAGGAATTGATGAAGCGGATTTTCCCTAAGCACGAGCTAGAGATGAACAAGGTGTTTGCTGGACTTGCCGAAGAGGAAGTAGCCGGATTGATTGAGATGCTCAAGAAAGTAGGCTATGAAGCACAAGATAGCGATGGGGCTGAAAACCGGAAAATTGATAAGAAGGAGCGGTATGCATGAATGAATTAAGAGGAATCCACCACGTAACGGCGATCACGAGCAGCGCCGAAAAGAACTATGAGTTTTTCACGTATGTTTTGGGCATGCGTTTAGTGAAAAAGACAGTGAATCAGGATGATATCCAAACCTATCACTTGTTTTTCGCTGATGATAAAGGATCTGCTGGGACGGATATGACATTTTTCGATTTCCCGGGAATTCCAAAAGGGACCCACGGCACCAATGAAATTTATAAGACGGCTTTCCGCGTGCCGACAGACGAAGCGCTCAGCTATTGGGAGAAGCGTTTCGATAAATATGAAGTGCAGCACAGTGCCATAAGCGAGCAGTTCGGCGTCAAGACTTTGTCGTTCTCGGATTTCGATGAGCAGCAGTACATGCTTGTGTCGGATGAAAATAATAAGGGCGTCGACGCCGGAACACCTTGGCAAGATGGGCCGGTCCCGCTCGAATTTGCCATCACGGGGCTTGGGCCGATCCATATCCGGATTGCGGAATTCAGTTATTTGAAGGAAGTGCTGGAAAAGGCGATGCATATGCGCGAAATCGCCCAAGAAGGCTCACTGCATTTATTCGAAATGGGTGCAGGCGGAAACGGTGCGCAAGTGATCGTCGAGCATAATTCGCTTATGCCGGCTGGAAGACAAGGATTCGGCACGGTTCACCATGCAGCTTTCCGCGTCGCAGACCGGGATGCGTTGAATGAATGGATTGACCATATGCAGCAGGTTGGATTCTCCACTTCCGGCTATGTCGACCGTTTCTTCTTCGAGTCGCTTTATGCGCGCGTCGCGCCTGGACTATTATTCGAATGGGCAACCGACGGCCCGGGCTTTATGGGCGATGAGCCATATGAAACGCTTGGTGAGAAATTGTCGCTGCCGCCATTTTTGGAAGCCAAGCGTGAACAGATCGAAAGCACGGTGCGGCCGATCGACACGGTGCGCAGCTCAAAAGATATCGAAAAAGAATATTTGTAATGGAAATTAAGGGGCTGCCAAAAAGTCATGGGTCATGAGCTCTTGGCAGCTCCCTTTTTTGAAGGGCGTATAGTTCAAACAAGAGGAGCAATAGATTACATAATCCCTCTGAGCTTGCCGGTTGAGCCGTTCCATGCTGTTATCCTTTGCACTCCTCATGGGTGAAGCACTGCGAGCGGAGGGCTCTTCAAAAAAGATCTGATGCAATGATGGAATGAGAGGATGCTCTAACTTGCATCTTATGGTGTTGACGGAAGAACAGAAAGATTCAGTATATGCTTTTGTCGACCGAAGCTAGAAACAGGGGATGAATTTCATATTAATGGCTCAGTTTCGGGAACTTCTTCTGCATTTATTCGTATGTATAGGTATCTGGTAGGAAGGATGAGTATGATGCCAAAGTGCCAAAATTGTGGTGTTACATGGACATGGGGACAAACAGTATGCCGATTATTTACGCTCGGAGACAGTTTGAAGTGCCCTGCTTGTCGAAAAGAACAATTTTTAACAACAGAAGCACGCAAACGGACAAGTTTGTTTGTCTTTGCGGCGCCTTTTATTATGTTTATTTCGGTCGCTTTTGGCATCGACCCGTTCGTTTCTCTCGCATTATTCGCACTGTCGTTTCTTTTCATCTTGGGCATCTATCCTTTTTTCATCGAACTGACCGATGAACGCGGGCCGATGTGGTGAAGAACATGAAGAATTTCGTAGAGTGGACATAAGCGGGATTCTTTTCTGGACAGCCCCAAAACCTTGCGCTAAACTTACAAGTAATCATTCATAGCGTTCTTCGGGGTCGGGTGAAATTCCCAATCGACGGTAACGGAGCAATCCGAAGCCCGTGAGCCTTTCGGGGCAGGATTTGGTGCGAGTCCAAAGCCGACAGTTAAAGTCTGGATGGGAGAAGAACCGTCAAGCAGCCTTTCAGCAATCGCTGAGGTTTATTTGATATGCATTTCCAAGGCCCCCTTCTAAATCGAAAGGGGCCTTTTTTGCATACTGTGGATGGCTAAATGAATAGTATTCCTTCGGGGTCGGGTGAAATTCCCAATCGACGGTAACGGAGCAATCCGAAGCCCGTGAGCCTTTCGGGGCAGGATTTGGTGCAAGTCCAAAGCCGACAGTTAAAGTCTGGATGGGAGAAGGAAGAACACGGAAATTATAGTATTTGCTATAGTTTTATTTCCAATTGTCTTCTAACCCATTGACTAGTCAATGGGTTTTTTATTTTTAAAAGAGGTGATCTAGTGGACGATCAGCAATTCATGAAACAAGCACTTGATTTGGCGAAAACAGCAGAAGGGCAAACATCGCCTAATCCGCTTGTCGGTTCGGTAATAGTCAAAAACGGCCGCATTATCGGCATGGGAGCGCATCTGAAAGCGGGAGAAGCGCATGCAGAAATCCATGCACTGAATATGGCGGGCAGCGAAGCGCAAGGCGCTGATTTGTACGTGACGCTTGAGCCGTGCAGCCATTACGGCCGGACAGGGCCATGTGCAGACGCAATTATCCACGCTGGCATTCGCCGTGTCGTCGTTGCGGTGCTGGATCCGAACCCGCGGGTTTCAGGTCAGGGTATCAAGAAGCTGGAAGCCGCTGGAATCAAGGTGGAGATTGGCGTCTGTGAAGCTGAAGCACTCGAGCTGAACCGTATGTTTTTCACCTTTATCCGTAAAAACCGGCCATTCGTTACATTAAAGCACGCCATTACATTAGATGGAAAAATTGCTACGCGCGGCGGCCGCTCGGAGAAAATCACAGGTCCTGCCGTACAGCAGGATGTCCACAAACTTCGCGTTTTGCATGACGCCATTTTAGTCGGCGCTCAAACCGTGGCACTGGACAACCCCCGCTTGACCAATCGGGCCGCTGATTCTCTAAAGCAGCCGATTCGCGTCGTATTAGATCATGATTTGCGCATTCCGCAAGAAAGCCACATCATCCAAGTTCCTGATGCCCCTACTTGGATCATCACCGGCTCGAATGCCGATATTGAAAATCGTGCTATCCACTTTCCGGCTCATGTCACAATTCTTCAACTGGACGAACCCCGCGTTGAAATTATGTCGGCGTTGAAATTGCTTGCTGAGCGCAAAGTTTTATCTGTCTTGGTGGAAGGTGGACAGAAAATCAATACCGCTTTTTTGAATAGCAGACAAGTGGATGAAATTGCCACTTACATTGCACCGGTCATTCTAGGTGATGAAGGCACCGTTTCAGTATTCGGAGGGCTTCAGACAGCTTCAGCAGAATATGGCATCCAGCTGGAGACGCAAAATGTGGAACGGATTGGCAACGATTTGAAAATCACTTCCACTTTGAAGGAGTGACAGAGATGTTTACAGGCATTATTGAAGAAAAAGGGCAGCTTGCGGGCGTTAAACGCAGCACGTCCAGTATGGAAATGATTATTCGCGCAAAAACGGTGCTTGAGGAGACAAAAATAGGCGACAGCATCGCAGTCGAAGGAGTCTGCCTGACGGTCACTTCTTTATCGAGCGACCGCTTTACGGTGGACGTCATGCCAGAAACCTACAACGGCACGACACTTTCCTCATTAGGCACGTCGAGCGCAGTCAATTTGGAGCGGGCGATGGCGGCAAATGGCCGTTTCGGCGGCCATCTTGTCGCCGGTCATGTCGACGGTGTCGGAAAGATCCTGCGCAAACGGCCCCAGGAAAATGCGCTGTACATCGATATTGCAGCACCGGCTGAGCTCATTGCCCAATCTATTGTAAAAGGGTCAGTGGCAATCGATGGCATCAGCTTAACCATTTTTGAACTCGGTGAAAACCATTTAACGGTTTCATTGATTCCGCATACAGCCGGTGAAACGACTTTAGGCGGAAAAAAAGTAGGCGATTCGGTCAATCTAGAAACCGACATGTTCGGAAAATACGTACAGCGTTTTATGGAACATGCGCCCAAACAACCGATGAACGCTGATTATTTACGGCGTCACGGATTTTAAAGGAGCAAACCGATGCTAAACACAATCGAAGAAGCAGTAAAGGATTTGCAGTCAGGAAAACTCATTATTTTGGTGGATGATGAATCAAGAGAAAATGAAGGCGATTTCGTTTGTCTCGCGGAACACGCGACGCCGGAAAACATCAATTTTATGGCGACATACGGCAAGGGCCTTATTTGCACACCGGTCTCTCCGGACATCGCGTTGCGCTTGAAGCTTGATCAAATGGTCAGCAACAATACCGACCATCATGAAACGGCGTTTACTGTCAGCATCGACCATAAAGATACGAAGACGGGCATCAGTGCATTCGAACGTTCAGATACGATTCTGCAGATGCTTAATGCCAAGGCGGTGCCGCAAGATTTCAAGCGTCCAGGGCACATATTCCCGCTCGTCGCAAAAGCGGGCGGCGTTTTTCAGCGGCAAGGCCATACGGAAGCATCGGTTGATTTGGCAAGGCTAAGCGGGAGTGAGCCTGCAGCGGTCATTTGTGAAATCATGAACCCCGATGGCTCGATGTCCCGCATGCCGGACTTGGAAAAGATGGCTGCCGAGTTCGATATAAAGCTCATCACAATCGAAGATTTATATGCGTACCGGGCAGAAAAGGATCCGCTCATTAAACGCGAATCGTCTGTCCATATGCCGACCGATTTCGGCGAATTCAAGATGATCGGCTATTCGAACCGGCTGGATACTGAAGAGCACGTCGCCATCGTTAAAGGGAATCCGGAGAATGAAGAGGCGCCGATTGTCCGCATCCATTCTGAATGCTTGACCGGCGATATTTTCCACTCCCGGCGGTGCGATTGCGGTGCCCAGCTTTCTAAATCACTCGAGCTGATCGAACAGGCGGGCGCAGGGATCGTCCTGTACATGCGTCAGGAAGGCCGCGGCATCGGCTTGTTGAACAAACTGAAAGCATATGAACTTCAAGAACAGGGCTTGGATACAGTCGAAGCGAACGAACAGCTCGGCTTCCCGGCAGAAATGCGCGACTACACCTTATGCGCGATGATGTTGAAAGACTTGGGAGTATCTCGTGTGAGACTACTGACCAATAACCCTGCGAAGACCGATGCGTTGGTCGAATACGGCATTGAAGTGGAAGAGCGGCTCGCGCTGATCATCCCGCCGACGCAAGACAATTCACAATATATGGCGACAAAAAAACAACGGATGCATCATATCATCGACTAAGGAGTGTTCATAATGGAAACAGTATACGAAGCGAATTTAATCGGCTCAGATTTAAAGATAGGTATTGTTACGGGAAGATTCAACGACTTTATCACATCGCGTTTGTTGGACGGTGCGATAGATGGCCTAGTGCGACATGGCGTGAATAAAGAAAACATCGACACAGCTTGGGTGCCTGGGGCATTTGAATTGCCGATTGTTTCGAAGAAAATGGCGGAAACGAAAAAGTACGACGCGGTCATCGCTCTTGGCACCGTCATCCGCGGGGCGACGACTCATTATGATTACGTCTGCAGCGAAGCGGCTAAAGGAATTGCGCAAGCGGGCATGTCGACAGGCGTTCCGGTCATTTTCGGCGTGTTGACGACGGAGACGATCGAGCAGGCGATTGAACGCGCTGGCACGAAAGCCGGAAACAAAGGCTATGAAGCAGCTGTATCAGCGGTCGAAATGGGCAATTTGATGAAAGCTTTCGATTGAAGAACAGGCCTTCGCTTTTCAGCGGTGCTGGTATCTTCAGTGGGAAATTTTAGTGAAACGCAGGAGCCAATTGAAGTGAAAAGTTTAGGGGTTTGCATTCATACCGTGAATGCAAACCCCTTTTTCATGGAGAGAAGAACGGGTGGCGGAAAATCCATTTCCAATACTTCTCCATATTGCCGTTCAAAGAACTTTATTTGTGTTTCATCATAATAATGCATTGACAATTAACAGAAATTTTAGAATAATGAAAAATGAAAACAATTATTATCCTTAAAATGGAAAGGAAGGAGGAAGGCTGTCTCACAGTACAATGTAGGTCGACTGTATGAATTGTTGTTAGCGTTTTCAAAAAAAGGAGTGAGTAGATGATCTGGGTTCTTTCGTTGAGCCTTATCACCATATTGTCAGTGGTCGCTGGACTGAAAAAACGGAAAATCGTGTATTTCTTCGTTCCTGTTGTTTCGGTATTTGCATTCATGCTCATCAAAGTCATCATGGTGCCGCTGCCGTTTACGGATACAGTCCGTTTTATCTTCCAACTAAGGGGGTGAAGACATAACAGCGACTCGATTTCAAAACCGATAAAGGGGTGGGAAATTTGAGGAAGATTGATAAAAAAGAGGCGGATTCCTATTTTCGGATCCGCACCATATTAATCACCATCTATCTATTGATTGGATTTACAGCATCATTCGTTGTGGTGTTCTTTGCAGAAGAATTGTCGGAATTCAGCTTTAACGGGATGCCTTTCCATTACTTCATGGGGGCGCAAGGAGCGATTTTGATCTTTATTATTTTACTGTTTGTAAATGCAATCATCAATGACCGCATCGATAAGAAGTTTGGTCTGGATCAGGACCAGAAAGACTAGCATACGGTGCATGAGTGAAAGACCATACAAAGTTCCTGTACTTACAAAGGGGGAGAAGCAGTGGATTCACAATTTCTCGTATCACTTTTAATGATCCTGGGGACCTTCGGGTTGTATATCGGCATCGCCGTCTACAATATGGCCAGACAAACTTCCGATTTCTATGTAGCCGGCCGAAATGTGCCGGCGGTCTTTAACGGGATGGCAATCGGCGCCGACTGGATGAGCGCCGCTTCCTTCATCGGACTGGCCGGAACCGTCATGCTGCTCGGGTATGACGGGTTGGCCTATATTATGGGCTGGACCGGCGGATATTTGCTATTGACCTTTTTACTCGCGCCGCAGCTCCGGAAATCGGGGCGTTACACGGTGCCGGAATTTATCGGTGACCGTTACAGCAGCAGCACGGCACGATTGATTGCCGCGGTAGCGACCATCATCATCAGTTTTACGTATTCCATCGGCCAGCTCTCAGGGTCTGGTGTCGTAATCGGAAGGCTACTCGAAGTACATACAGCTGTGGGCACAATCATCGGGGTAGTCTTGATCGCATTCTATTCGGCACTTGGCGGTATGAAGGGGATTACTTGGACGCAAGTGGCGCAATATCTGGTTTTGATCACCGCTTACTTGATCCCCGTTATTTTCATGTCCTTGCAGCTGACGAACAATCCGGTTCCGTGGATGTCTTACGGGCAGATTGTCGGGGAGCTTCAGCAACTTGATGCGCAATTAGGGGTTTCAGAATATGTCGTTCCATTTACAGAAGGAACTAAATGGCAATTCTTGGCGCTTATGTTCACCTTGATGGCAGGGACGGCAGGACTGCCTCACGTTATCGTCCGCTTCTATACGGTATCGACAATGAAAGCCGCCCGTTGGAGCGGGGCATGGGCATTGCTTTTCATCGGCTTGCTTTACTTGTCCGCTCCTGCATACGCAGCGTTTTCACGGTTTATTTTGATGACTCAGGTGGCTGGGTCGTCGATTGCGGATCTTCCGGCATGGACGACATCGTGGGTTAACACGGGGTCATTATCAGTCGCAGATACGAATGGAGATGGAATTCTGCAATGGGAAGAACTCGTCATCAGCAATGATATTGTCGTTATGGCGACACCTGAAATTGCCAACTTGGGCATTTTCGTTATCGGTTTGATGGCAGCGGGCGCAATGGCAGCCGCCCTATCGACAGCAGGTGGCTTGATGATCGCGATTTCCGCTGCCCTGTCACAGGATATTTATTATCGCTCAATCAATCCGGAAGCGACTGAGCGCCAGCGCCTTTTCGTTGGACGTTTATCCATCATCGTGGCGACAGTTGCAGCGGGTATCGTGGCGTTGAATCCTCCGGGCGCGATTACACAAATCGTTGCGTGGGCGTTCGCGCTCGCATCGGGCACCTTCTTCCCGGCTCTTATTCTCGGAGTCTGGTGGAAACGGGCAAATGGACCAGGGGTTATCGCAGGGATGCTGGTGGGGCTAGGTGTTACATTGACGTATATTTTTGCCGCTAAATACGGAGGCTTCACAATTCTCGGCATTATCGATACGGGAGCCGGCGTATTCGGTGCTACAGCTGCAATCATAGCGATCATTGTCGTATCCTTGGCGACAAAAGCGCCGACAAAAGAGACGCAGGAAGAAGTCATGGACTTGCGTTATCCTGAAGGCATGACTTATAAAGACGGAGAAGTTTGGCGTACGGATCCGGTGGAAACGAAACGTCCGGAGCATTAAAAAAAAGAGCGTTAGCCTCGAG
>JBNJJS010000011.1:0-121500 GCA_051750505.1 Bacillota bacterium | reverse complement strand
GAGGCTGACGCTCTTTTTAATGGTTGGATCTTTATTCTTTCCGGAAAACCCACGAACGCTGGACGACAAATCCGAAGATGAACAGCACGGTATCGACGACTACCTTTAAAATGACTTCCCCCCGTCCAAGCCATTCCGCATACAATAAATGGACGGATGCAGCGGAGGCGCCCATGATAAAGGCAGCTAATATATAATAGCGCAGCAAGGATTGCTTGGATCCTTGTTTAAAGACTTTGTTCCGGTTGATGTAATAGTTGAAGAGGGACGATAGGATGCGGGCCGCAACTGTTGCAATGATGATGAATGCTTCCGGCGACTCGTCGCGCAAAAGTTGCACAAAAATCCAGAACAACGCGATGTCGAGGCCGAAAGAAGCAGCGCCTGAAACCCCGTAGAATAAAAAGACTTTGTAAATGTGAAACGAATCGCGGAGCGGATGGAAATGAGACGATTTATTATCATCCACATAAACGGTTTCGATCATCACTTCCGATACCGGTATGTAATTTTTTTTCAGCGCTGCGAGCATATTCATTTCATATTCGAAGCGTTCTCCGAGCACATCTAATAGCCGCGGCAAAAACTTCACAGGGATTCCGCGAAGGCCGGTCTGTGTGTCGGTCAATACTGCCCCCGTCGACAAGCGGAACAAAAGGCGCGTAAACCGATTTCCGAAGCGGCTTCGGAAAGGTATGTCGGGCTGTGTGAAATCCCTGGCTCCGAGCACGACGTGGTTAGGGGAAGCCTCAAGTTCGTCAGCGATTTTCACCATATCCGACACCAGGTGCTGGCCATCGGCGTCCGCGGTTATAATGGCTTCAATCGGTAACTTTTGGTTTAGGATGTGATGAAAAACGGTTTTCAGTGCACGTCCTTTCCCTTGGTTGACAGCGTGGTGCAATAAAGTCACTTCAGAGATCTTTTCAAGCTCGTCAAAAAAGCCCTCATACTCCGGCCCACTGCCGTCGTTGACGACAATCACCCGGGAGAAGCCCGCTGCGATTGCTTCTTCGATTGTAAGTTTGCATGGCTTTTCCGGTTTGTAAGCCGGAATGACAATGGCGTATTGTTTCACAGGCGACCTCTTTCCATTTCTGAAATCCAGAAATAAGATACTGAAGAGTTGTTTCATGTTTCTATCTCTATATAATGACATTACCCTAATTGCGGTTCTTTAGTCGTGCTCTTTTGAAGTTGCACGTTTAAGCGTAACAGGATGGGTTTGGGCGCTTTATGCCGCTTAATCGGCGACGACATCTTCCGGCCGGTAACCATCCTGCAGCTGCTGGATCGATAAGCCGAAGTCCATCTGAAGATGAGGGTAATCTTTGAAGCGGGTCCAATCTCCACCCCATTCGAATCCGAGCTCTTTGCCGATGTCGGCGACTTCAAACCAATCGGGCCGGCCATTTCCATTATCGTCGCGGCGAATGTCCCAAACGACCGAACCGTCAGGCAGGCGCAACGCATAGTCTATCGCCAAGCCGTAATTGTGGTAGGATTCACCGCCTTGTGCATAGGTGACGACATTGCCGCTATCAGAGCGGCCTTGTGCATGGATGCGGTCCTGCTCTTCAATGGAGCGGAAACCGTCGGTGATGACGATATCGATGCCGATGTCCTCGGCTCTGGCTATCAGCTGATCGCGTTTCGTTTCGACAATTGGATGTAAGGCGGTGGGAAGCGGGCGTTCTGCACGTTCTTTACGGGCCTCTATTTCCCGTTCAATCCATATAAAGAGAAAAGCCCCCAATATGAAGAGGAACAGCAATGAAAAGATGGTGCGGAATGATTTCAAATAGTTTCACCTCGTAAATTGATTGTAGCAAAAAACCTGAAGCAAGTATCCGGCAGGAGTTTTTGGTACGATAGGAGAAACAGATTCTCTGGAGGGATACATAATGGTCATAGAGTTAATGAAATCACATGCATCGGTCCGCAGTTATAAAGACCAGCAGCTAACGCGGGAGCAAGTCAGTGAATTAATCGAAGCGGCCCAGTATGCTGCAACTTCCCATTTCGTGCAAGCGTATTCAATCGTCTGGGTGACGGATGAGGACAAGCGCAAACGCCTCGGTGAACTATCGAAGAATCCGAAGCAGATGGAAGGGGCGGGCGCAGTATTCCTCATGTGCGCGGATTATAACCGTCTCGGACATGCCGTTCGAATGCAAGGGGAAGAAATCGTCTTCGATCAAGCAGAGAACCTATTGGTCGCTGTAACAGATGTCGGGCTGCTCGCGCAGAACTTAGCGCTTGCCGCAGAATCAAAAGGCTATGGCATTTGCTATATCGGCGGAGTCCGCAACAATATGGAAGAGATCAGCGAACTTGTCGGGTTGCCAAAAGGCGTCTTTCCGGTCTACGGCTTGACTGTAGGCGTGCCGGACGAGGCGAATGAAGTGAAGCCGCGCCTTCCCGTGGAAGCTATACTCCATGAAAACAATTACGATGAAGCAAAATATGCTGAGTTGCTGCCGGCATATGACGACACGATTACGGAGTACTATGCAGGACGTACGAGTAATCAAAAGATGGCAACATGGAGCGAACAAATGGCGAAATTCCTGAAGAAACCGCATCGCCCCGAAATCAAGGAAGTGTTGGCGAAGCGAGGCTACTCGTTCAAATAATGGTTTTATGATACTGCAGCTGCAATTAAGAGGAGGATGATAAGCGATGAGGATCGCGTTATTTGGAGCAACGGGAAGAGTCGGAAGATATATTGCCAAAATGGCGCTTCGGGATGGACATGACGTGAAGGTGCTCGTCAGGACGCCGGACTTGGAACCCCACCCGAAACTCGACATCATTGTCGGGAATGTCCGCAATGAAGATGACATCCGCCGGACGATAGACGGGGCGGATGCTGTTATCAGTGCAATTGGAACCGATCGCACGACCACTTTATCGGACGCTACGCCGCTTATCATCAAAGCGATGGAAGCGGAGGGCGTACAGCGCATTATCACAATCGGGACAGCCGGTATTTTGAATAGCCGCTTAAGCCCCGGATTGCTCCGTTATCAAGGTGGAGATTCCAAAAGGCAGCTGACGTTTGCTGCGGAAGAGCATGAAAAAGCCTATAAATCATTGGAACAAAGCAATTTGGACTGGACAATCGTTTGTCCGACCTATTTGCCGGACGGGGAACCAAAAGGCTATTTCCGCTTTGAAGAAAATTACTTGCCTGAAGACGGCAAAGAAATTACGGCAGGAGATACTGCGCTGTTCGCGTACGAGCAATTGGAATCGGATGACTTCCTGAAAAGCCGTGTCGGCATCTCTTATTAAATGGAAAATGGCCCTTGAACTTATCGTTCAAGGGCCATTTTTATTAAGCTGTCACATCACGCTTCGAGAATGTCCAATAACTGATCACCATGAAAACCAGGAAATAAACAGCCAAAACAATGAGCGACATCGTCATCGTAATGTCTGGGACCGGCATGAAGCCAGTATAGAATTGAGTTAAATCCGTATGTGTGAACAGATAGTACTTAACGATTTCAAAGCGCTGCAACAGAAAGACGACTTGCACGCCGACGAACATCAGGAAAATCGAAACGCCGATCGCAAGCGAACTCGAGCGGAAAACCGTTCCGAGCATAAATGCGAATGTGCCGATCATCCATGTGCTCGCCAGGCTGAGTGCGGAAAGTTTCAATGCTTCTGCCCAGTACGATCCTTCAACGACTTCCGACCCGTTCCACACGAGGAATGTGCCATCGCCGATTCCGAAGAATATTAAGCTCGAAAGCGCGATGGAAGCGATGGTGATTACAGCGAATAATAAAGCGAATAGCATCGTTGTAATATATTTGGAAGTGAGTATTTTCCATCTGCTAACTGGCCGCGTCAGCAGCATTTTGATCGTCCCTTGGGAAAATTCAGAGGCCACAATCCCTGCGCCGACAATGACCGTAAACAATGTGACTAGCGACAGCATCAAATGTCCATCAAGCACTTGCTGCTGCAGGCTCTCGGTTTCAAAAGGAGCCACATCATTCGCCAGGCGATATTCTGCAATGGCTACTTGCTGTTCGTAATATTCCTTCTGTGCTTCACCAATATCCGGGTTTTGCAATTGGTCTTGGTTCATCATCATGTCCATCGTGGTCATTTCCTGCCAGTCGGCTTCCGGTGCGGGCGAAGTGGAATCGATCCACTTGGTGATGCCGGCACTGGCGAACAACAGGACGATGAGCAGGCCGGCCATGACCCATGTCGCTTTTTTACTCCATAATTTCATCCATTCATTTTGTATGAGCTTGAGCAATTTCGCCGCCTCCAGTCATTTCTAGGAATTGATCTTCTAAAGTTGTGCGGTGCGGTTGGACTGCATACAAATCAACGCCTGCGGCAATGAGCAGCTTGATGGCACCCGGAATATGTTCAGGTTCTGTGTCGATCAAATAGCCGTTTTCATGCGGATGCACGGAAAATCCGATTTCTTCAAGCACTTGCTTCGCCTGTTCAGCAGGCTTTGCTTCTATGTAATAGCGGGACTTCTGGTGTTCGTTGACATTTTTTATGTCGATCAGCTCACCGTTCTGTATGATGGCGATCCGGTCGCACAATAATTCGATTTCCGACAATAGATGGCTGGAGACAAAGATAGCGACATCGTTTTCACGTGCCACTTTGCGTAAATACATACGGAATTCGCGGATGCCTGCAGGGTCCAGCCCGTTTGTCGGCTCATCCAAAATCAAAAACTCCGGATTGTTGAGGAGTGCCTGTGCAAGCCCGAGTCGTTGGCGCATGCCGAGTGAATACGAACCGACCTTTTCCTTGATGCGGTTCTGCATCCCGACTTGCTGGATCACTTCGTCGATGCGGGCTTTTGTCACGCCCTTATGCATGCGCGCAAAATGCACCAGGTTCTTGTAGCCGGACATGTACTTGTACATTTCTGGATTTTCGACGATGACGCCGACTTTTTCTATGCTTTCCTCGAAATCGTGGCGGATCGATTTGCCGCCGATCAGGATATCGCCTTGTGTCGGCTTCATCAACCCGACCATCATCCGGATCGTTGTCGTTTTGCCCGCCCCATTCGGCCCGAGGAATCCCGTGATTTCCCCTTTATGGAGATCCAAGTTCAAATTTTTGATGATCTGCTTTTTGCCGATCGTCTTTGAGAGCTTGCGAATCTCTACAATTTTTTCATTGCTCATATGAGCCACCTTCTTTCCATTTTGCTTCCTTCAGTACTAACGATTCATTAGACGGAAAGTTTCAGTTTTCTGGAAATCGGGCAGGCTTAATTATCGTTTAAAAGGGAATAAACTAATTAACAAAGAATATTATGGAGGGTTTTGCCTTATGAATGAATTGCAGGACAAAGAACAAGTGCTCATGGCGTATTATGCCCAGTACTATAAAGGTGCCACATTGGAAGAGGTCCAAAAGCTTGACCGCACTTTGTCGGAAGGTATCGGTGAAGAGCGTTACAAAAAGGCGATGGATGAGCTGAAAGGACAAGGTTTGATCCACGGCATGGAGACAGTCGAGGAAAGAAATGAGGACGGCGTCGACTCCCCGATGGCGACGAATGAAGGGATGCTCTATATCAATGATGTGCTGAACTTGCAATCGGATGCAGTGGAAGACCATCAGCTCGATTATTTGGCGAAGCACCTGGAGACCAGCCACCTGGAACTGACGCTGGAGCCAGTGAAGGTTTATATTGAATCCGTCATCAAAGAACAAGCACAAGAAAAGCCGAATGACAATACGCCTTGAATAAGGGAAAGCCGCTTCTTGAAAAAGAAGCGGCTTTTTGTGTGAAAAATAGTTGGCAATAATAACTGCGTGATAGAACAAGGTTCGGGGCAACTGGTTGATGTAGAAAGAATGAAGTACAAAGAGGGGAGCGGAAAAGCTTCCGTTTTTCGACTGCGTTCCAGGGGGCTGCTTGAGGCTCGCAGGATGCGAGTCATGCAGCTGATGCGACAAGAACTGTTAGATAGAAAGAAGAGATTTGAAAAGCTTCCGCTTTTCGACTTCGTTGCAGGGGGCTGCTTGCCGTGGGGCGGGTGTTGAGCCGACGTGCCCAAAAGCGCGGCACGTTTGTCTCGCCAGCCCGCGCGGTCCCACAGGCGTCAGCCCCCTTCCACTTCGTCTCTAGTTTTAGAGGGAAGGAATTTTTTCCTGTTCACTCTACAGAAAATGTAGAAATGCTTCATGTTTTGCAGTTTAAATCATCTTTGATGCAGAGAGTCTGATTATTTCTGTTCCATCAACAAGATTTTCGACTCAAGCTATAATATGTCAGGTGCTGCATCCCAGGAAGCGATTCCCCCGCTAGCCGGCAACTCATTAAAGAAGCAGATCTGACTAAACGAACCCGAATCAAAGAAATCTCTCAGCCGCCAAGCGTGAAGGGGTGAGCCGACGCAATAAGACAGGGGTTCTTCCTGGCTTATTGCCAAAGGCCAACCCAAAGCAGGGCGGCGACTATTAGATAAAGCTCAAATCAACCTCAGAAACATTTTTACAAGCTAAGCCTCACTAAACACCAATGAAAAAAGGAACCAATGCCAGGCATTGATTCCTTACGCAAATATCAAAATCTAAAGCCCGAGCACGAAGAATGCCAGGAAGATGGTGACGATGACCAAGGTGTTGGTGATCAGCGATGTCCGTTTGCTGACGGGTTCATCAAGTGCCGGGAAGCGTTCGACAAGGCGGATGCCACCGTAGATCAACACCATCAACAATGCCAAAGTCAATATGAGTGGCATATCGTAGACCCGGACATCGATAAAACGGATAAGAATAACGGAAAAGGCAAGGATCATGCCGTTTACAAGATTTTTTCGTTTCATAGAAGCTCCTTTAATTCGTTTTCTAAGAATGGCTTGGCGTTTAATAGCTTGGTAAATTCCCGGTACCGTTCCAGTTGCCCGGCTGCCGGCTTTTTATTCGTGCGGTAAGCGCGGATCAGGATGTTTTTCGGTGTATGTTCCATATCGATGAATTCCATCAATTGGGTTTCATAGCCGACCAAAGAAAGCAGTTCCGCGCGGATCGAATCGGTCGCGAGTGCGCTGAAGCGCTCTTTGATCAAGCCGTGCTGGAGCATGACATCGAGCGGCGACGATTGGATTTGGCTGTTCAGTTCATGCTGGCAGCACGGCACGCTCAAGATGACTCCGGCGTTCCACTTGACCGCGCGTGCAAGCGCCATATCCGTTGCCACGTCGCATGCGTGAAGCGTAACGACCATATCGACTGCTGTATCTTGGTCGTAATCGTTGATATCGCCGACGAGGAATTCCAGCTGCCGGTAGTCGAGGTCGCGGGCGATGTTCTGGCATTCCTCGATGACGCTTTTTTTCAGGTCAAGACCGGTGACACGCAAGTCGAGGCCTTTTTCGATGCGCAGATAATGATACAACGCGAAGGTCAGATAGGATTTGCCTGAACCGAAATCGAGTATGCGGATCGGGCGGTCTTTCGGCAAATGCTCGAGTGCATCATCGATGAATTCGATAAAGCGGTTGATCTGGCGGAATTTATCGTATTTCTGTTTTTTGACTTTGCCGTCCGGCGCCTGGACGCCAAGACGCACGAGAAACGGATAGGCAATCCCGTCTTGGAGCAAATAGTCTTTCTTCCGGTTATGGGATAAATCGGGAGCCACGCGTACGTCAGCTTCGGATTTATAGCTCACTTTGAATTTCTTGGTCAATTGGATCTGGACTTTTTCATCGGTGAACTGGAACTGGCCTTGGCGGAAATCGGTGAATAATTGTTCAAGTTCGGTGACTGCCTGTTCGATTGTCAGGTTTTGGTGTTTCAAGATCTGTTCATATTGATATTCGAATTGGATGCGATAGCCTTCTTTCAATTCGACCGGCTTCAATTTGATGCGTTTCAAATCGTTCGACTTATGGCGCGGCTGGCTGATCGTGGCGGTGACGAGGGCATTGCTTTGCAGTTTTTCGGCAAGTTGTGCGTGCATAGTTTGGAGTTCCATGGAAAATCCCTTCCGTCTTTATGATAGCCTCATTTTAGCATGGCTCGCCGTCTAGGGCGACTTCACGGGCTGTAAAAGGAGCTTTCCTTTTATTTGGAATTTTGCGATAATAGGGTAGATGAAAACGTTTTCAACTAGGGGGCAGGAAAATGGCGATTCTCGATCAAACAATAGGGGAAATTGTACGGGAGCAGGCGAGAAAGTTTCCGCAGACAGAAGCGTATGTCTATCCGGAGAGAGGAATCCGCAAAACATATGCCGAGTTTGACCAAGAGACCGATACACTGGCAAAAGCTTTCATGGGGCTCGGCATCGAAAAAGGCGAGCACATCGCTATCTGGTCCGACAATAAACGCGAATGGCTATTGAGCCAGTTCGCGACCGGCAAGATGGGCGGCGTGTTGGTCACTGTCAACACCAGCTACCAAGCGAGTGAATTGGAGTATCTGCTGAAGCAGTCGGATTCCACGACTTTGATTCTGGGGGAAGAATTCAAGGGGACGGATTATATCGAAGTGTTGAATCAAGTATGCCCAGAACTGAAACATGCAGAAAAAGGGCAGCTCGACTCTCCTAAACTGCCGCATCTGAAGCGCGTCATCGTCATGAGCGAAAATAGCCATCCAGGCATCTATACATGGAGTGAATTTGAAGCATTCGCTGAAAGAGTATCGGATGACGAGCTTGAGCAGCGTTTCCGTTCGATGGATCCGGATGAAGTCATCAACATCCAATACACATCCGGGACGACCGGCTTCCCGAAAGGGGTCATGCTGACGCACCGCAACGTCGTCAATAACGGGCGCCTGGTCGGCGATATGATGAATTTGGATGAACACGACCGCTTGTGCATCCCGGTGCCGTTTTTCCATTGTTTCGGCTGCGTACTCGGGACGCTTGCGGCGGTGACGCATGGCACGACGATGGTCATAGCCGAGCAATTCGAACCGAAACGCGTCTTGCAGATGGTACAGGATGAGAAATGCACCGCGCTTCACGGCGTGCCGACAATGTTCATTGCAGAGCTCAACCATCCGGAATTCGATACGTTTGATACGTCCACTTTACGCACCGGCATCATGGCCGGATCGACGTGCCCGATCGAAGTGATGAAGAAAGTCATCAGTGATATGGGGGCAAGTGAAATCACCATCGCTTACGGGCAAACCGAATCATCCCCGGTGATCACCCAAACCGGCAAAGACGACGCCATCGAAAAGCGCGTCGCAACTGTCGGCAAACCGCATGACGATGTCGAAGTGAAAATCATCGACCCGGCGACCGGCGACCGAGTCGTGAAAGGGATGCCAGGCGAACTGTGCACGCGTGGATATTTAATCATGAAAGGCTATTACAAAAACGAAGAAGCGACAAAAGAAGCGATCGATTCCGAAGGGTGGCTGCACACTGGCGACATCGCGGTAGAAGACGAAGACGGCTACATCTCGATCACGGGCCGCATCAAGGACATGGTCATCCGGGGCGGGGAGAATATCTACCCGCGTGAAATCGAGGAATTCCTCTATCAGCATCCGTCCGTCCAAGACGTCCAGGTCGTCGGCGTGCCGGATCCGAAATACGGGGAGGAATTGATGGCCTGGGTCGTTCCCAAAGACGGCGAGGCGCTTGATGCAGATGGACTGCGCGCGTATTGCAAAGGAAAAATCGCGCATCATAAAATCCCGCGCTATATCGAATTCATCGAAGAATATCCGATGACCGCTTCCGGGAAGATCCAGAAGTTCAAGCTCCGCGAAATGTCTGAAGCAATCGCTGAGAAAGCCTAATATACAAAAGGAAATCAGGCGAAGAAATCCATTCGCCTGTTTTTTCGATTTTACTGGATATACCCGAAAAAACAGGAGTTTACTTTCGTTCTTCAGAATAGCAAAGTTTAAGTTTTCTTAAATAAGGGCACACAAGTAAAAGAAGTTATCTTGAATGTAGGATATTATTGCTGAAGCCAGAAAATGGAATGATAAAGGAGAGGTTATGGAATGACAGATGTAAATCTAGCAATCATTTATTACAGCTCAACGGGAACCAATTATCAGATGGCGCAATGGGCCGAAACTGCCGCGAAACAAGCGGGGGCGAAAGTGAAAGTGGCAAAAGTGAAAGAAAATGCCCCAATGGCAGCGATTGAGTCGAATCCAGCATGGAAAGAGCATTACGAGGCGACTAAGGACGTTCCGGAAGCGGATAACGATTTGCTTGAATGGGCAGACGCCATTATTTTCAGCGTGCCAACGCGCTTTGGCCATGTATCTTCACAAGTACAGCAATTCTTTGATACGACTGGCGGATTATGGGCGCAAGGGAAGCTGGCGAACAAAGTCGTCAGTGCGATGTCCTCTGCACAAAACCCACACGGCGGGCAGGAAGCGACCGTGTTGTCTGTCTATACGACGATGCATCATTGGGGTGCGATCATCGCGGCTCCAGGCTATACCGATCAAGCACTCTTCAAGGCAGGCGGCAACCCTTACGGCACGAGTGTCACTGTCGACCAGGACAATAATATGGTGGAAGACGTGCAAGACGCCGTGGCGCACCAGGCTGAACGGACTGTACAAGTTGCTGGGTGGGTTAAGAAAGGTTTGAATGGGTAAAAGAAAATAGCGTGCCAAAAAGGCGGAAGCTGGCAGATGGGCGAATGCGCCTGTCTGCTTTTTTGTTGGAGGAGGGGTATTTTGGAATGGCTTAGTTTATTATTTGTCATAGGATTTATACTTATTCATCTATATTCCAAAAACATGCATTTTTTGAGGACTGTTCCGCGCAGCCGCTTTTTGTCCATAGTAGGCGGTATTTCAGTGGCCTATGTATTTTTGCACTTATTGCCGGAGCTGGGTGAATTTCAAGAAGAGGTACACGCAGAATTCGGAGGGTCCGGGGAACGCTTTCTGGAGAGCCATATTTATTTAGCGGCTATGGCAGGTCTTGTGATTTTTTACGTTATGGAGCAATTAGTGAGAAGTTCAAAGCGAAAGACAGGAGAAGGGAAATCCTCGACAGGCGTCTTTGGAGTCCATATTGCTTCTTTCGCTTTGTATAATGGAGTCATTGGTTATTTGATGATAAGGGAAGAATTTGATGGGGCAAGTGGTATGGCCTTATTTTTTGTGGCGCTCGGAGTCCATTTCATCACCAACGACAAAGGACTCAGGGAAGCCCATAAAGGCGAGTACGATCGTTATGGAAGGTGGCTTCTCGCTGCAGCGATTGCGGTCGGTTGGGGAATCGGCTGGTTGACCGCGGTCCATGAATTGATCATTGCGTTTCTGATGGCATTGATTGCCGGGGGGATCATCTTGAACGTTTTGAAAGAGGAGCTTCCGGAGGAGCGGGAAAGTAGTTTAGGTTCTTTTGTAATAGGACTGGTCATGTATTCAGCCCTTTTATTAATTGTTTGAATAAAAAAATGATGTCAATTATAAAAAAAGAAGAGTAATTTTGGTGATATAGGGTACAGTGTTAGGTAATGGATCACGTGTGAACAATCCTCGCGTCGATGTCGAAAGGTGATGTGTATGACATGATTACGAAAGAGGAACGAAAAATTTTCGAATGCGAAATAGAAAAGTTGACGGAAGAGTACCAGGAATGTCCGGACATCCCGTTAAAGAAGAGAATACAAGACGACGCGCTATGGCTGGAGGCAATCATTTTTTCAACTTCGGGCATGCCGCCGCATAAAAACCTATAATCCGCTATCTCAGCCATGCAGCCTTGCTGCGTGGCTTTTCTTTATGAAAATGTGAACCGTTCTGTAACAATTTCCCGGGAAATGGCGCTCAGGGCGTGCGTCCCCAAAGGAATCTCCCTGCTGCTCCTTTATAATAGGGGTAAGTGAAAGAAAGGGCGATGGGAATGGGAAGTTTGAAACAAATGGCCTACAGCCAGAACAATCGCATACGGTTGTTGTTTCTAGCCTCATTGGCAAAGGGGCTTGCGATGATCGGGCAGGCTTTGTTTTTTGTATGGGTAGCTGATTCAGTTTTTCTGAAATCCGCCTCTTTTGAAGACGTGCTGCCTTTATTGGCTGCGTTGCTGGCGGTCATTTTGCTGCGGGCTGGCGCAAGTTATGCGATCGGCCGGCTCGGCATCACGCTGTCTGTGGAAGCGAGACGCGGTTTGCGCCGCGAATTGATCGCTTCGTATAAGGAAAATCCGCTGCAGGGGTCGATTGCCGGCCAGTCAGGACGGAAGGTCGGGTTGCTGCTCGAAGCAGTCGATGACACCGACGGTTATTTCAGTAAATATATTCCGCAGATGATCCAAAGTTATACAATCCCGCTGATGCTCCTCGGGGTGATTTTTTACCTGAACTGGACGACCGGGCTGATCATCTTGATCACGGCGCCGTTCATCCCGCTGTTCATGGCGATTGTCGGCAAAAGAACGAAACAGAAGGCTGATGAAAAAGTCGAGCAATTGGCTGGATTTTCAGGCGCTTTTCTCGATGTGCTGCAAGGTTTGACGACTTTGCGTTTATTCGGCCAGGCAAAGCGGCAAAGCGATACCATTCGGGACAATAGCTTGAAGTTCCGTGATTCGACGATGGATGTCTTGAAATCGGCTTTCCTGTCTTCTTTGACGCTCGAATACATTTCCATGCTAAGCATCGGGATCGTGGCGCTCGAAATCGGTTTGCGCCTTGTCGTCTTCGACAGCATCACGTTTTTCCCGGCTTTCCTCGTCATGCTGCTCGTTCCGGATTTCTTTAATCTGTTAAAAGAATTCGGCAGCGCTTTTCACACAGCGCGGGGCAGTGCAGCTTCTGCTGAGCTGTTGTCGGAAGAATTGGCGAAAAGCCATCAACCGGTTGAATGGGGCGAATCCCCAGTCGATGCGCCGATTGATTTGGCTCTGGAGCAACTGAGCTTCCAGTACGGAGAAGGATTTCAACTCGAACCGGCAAGTTTCAAGCTGGAAGCGGGAACGTCTACAGCGCTGGTCGGGGCGAGCGGCTCCGGAAAAAGCACCTTGATGAATATGATGGCAGGATTATTGCCGGCCACGAGCGGGCGTTTGCTGATCAACGGCCTCCCGCAACAACAAGTGAGCGAAGATGAATGGTTCGGGCAATTGAGCTATATTACGCAAGACCCTTATTTATTTGCAGGGACTATTAAAGAAAATATCGAACTCGGGGCGAACCGCGCTGTGGCGCAACAAGAACTGGTTGCGGCGGCACAGAAAGCGGGCATCCTGGAATTGGTCGAATCGCTCCCTGAAGGATTCGACACGGTGATCGGTGAAGCGGGGCGCGGATTGTCCGGCGGCGAAAAACAGCGGCTCGTTTTAGCGCGTGCGTTTCTCAAGAAGCCGTCGTTATTGTTTTTTGATGAACCGACAGCAGGGCTCGACCTTCATACAGAGCAAGTGCTGCAAAGGGCAATCGAAGAGTTATCAAAAGAAGCTACCGTCATCACGATTGCACACCGTCTGCACACGATCCGGAACGCATCACGCATTATCGTCTTGGACTCAGGGAGGGTGGAAGCCATCGGCACGCATGAAGAGCTGATGGACAATTTCAGCCCTTACCGGTCCATGATTGAAGCGCAGCAAGGAGGCAAACAGGCATGGGTGAATTAAAGACGGTTTTCTGGCTGACGCTAAAGGAAAAGCGCGACGTTGCCCTTGCCGTAGTGTTCGGCTTTCTGGCGGGGCTTGCCGGCGTTGCGCTTCTTGGGGCAAGCGGCTACTTGATTTCAAAGGCGGCTTTGACTGCACAAATGACGACCTTGGTCGTTATGGCAGCGTCGCTCAAATTATTCGGCTTTGCAGCCGCCATTACCCGCTACGCGGAACGACTGTTTTCACACCGCGCGACGTTTACGATGCTCGGCCATTTGCGCGGCAGTTTTTTTGAGCGGCTGGCACCGCTCGCACCGGGAATTTTCCAGCGCCATCAGAGCGGTGATCTACTGTCTCGCATCGTTGGCGACGTGGAAAGTTTGCAGAACTTCCTGCTGCGCGTATTGTATCCGCCGATTGTCGTCGGCATGGTCTTGGTGGCCACGGTGTTCTTCACTTCGTTTTATTCGCTGCCTATGGCCTTAGTCGTCTTGGGGGGCGCGATTTTCGTGGTCGTCATACTGCCCGCGTTCTTCGCTCTTCGGAGACGGAAGAAAACGCATGCGACAGGGGAAACGCGCGGAGAGTTTGCGGCAGCATCAGCAGAATTTCTCTACGGATTCAAGGATTTGAAAATCCATTTGGCGCTCGATCGAAAAAGTGCGGAACTGCAGGATGCAGCAAACCGTTATGAACAGGCCCAGCAAAACGAGGGGCTTGAGGAAAACCGCGTTCAGTCAGTGAATGCGCTCGTGGCTTTCCTGGCTTCGTTTTTCGTTTTGGCGACCGGCGCTTATTTTGTGTCCATCGGGGAATTATCCGGTTTGTATTTGGCGATGCTTGTTATGGTATCGCTCGGGGCATTTGAGAATGTCGGCCCGCTGGCGGCCCTTCCGGCGTATTTTGAAGAAAGCCGGATCGCTGCGCGCAGGCTCGAAGAAGTCGTGAACGAAGAACCTGACAACAGTACAGGGGCGATGCCGGAAGGGCCGGTGGATATCCGGGTGGACCGCCTGGCCTACCGCTATTCGAATGACGCTCGCTTGTCGCTCGATGAAGTCAGTTTCCAGTTGCCGCAAGGATCCAAAACAGCGATTGTCGGCCCGAGCGGCTCAGGCAAGTCGACCTTATTACAGCTATTGTTGAAAGTGGCAGTGCCCGAAGATGGCGAAATCCATTTCGGAAATGAAGCGCTTAGCGGCATGCGCCCGGAAAACGTATGGGAGCGCATGAATATTGTGCTTCAGGAGAACCATTTCTTTTCGGGGACGATCGAGAGCAATTTGCGCATTGCGAATGAACAGGCAGACGCAGAACAATTGCGTGAAGCACTCGAACTCGTACGGTTAGGGCATTTGGAGCTGTCTGCGCCGGTTTACGAAAAGGGCCGCAATTTATCAGGCGGTGAAAAGCAGCGTCTCGCGATGGCCCGTGCGCTCTTGAAAGGAGAACGGCTATGGCTGCTGGACGAACCGTTTTCATCGGTCGACGGCGTAACGGCCCAATCCATCTACAGCGAGTTGTTCAACCGTCACCCCCAGGATACATTCGTCATCATCAGCCACGATTTGTCGGGACTTGAAGATATGGATCAAATTCTGGTGCTGGAAAATGGCCGCCTGATTGAAAAAGGCAGTTATGCGGAATTAATGGAACGACGCAGCTATTTTTATGAATTGAAGAAAATAGAGGAAGAGGTTTTTGTCTGAGCTTTCCTGGCTGCAGCAAACCAGCAAATAAAAAAGACGCGTCTATGCAGACGCGTCTTTTTGTAGCTTGTCGAGAAAGGTTAGAAGTTGTATTTTCCGAAGCTTATCGCTCGCTTTCCGTGGGCTCGCGCCCAAGCCTCCTCAGTCACTTCGCGCCTTGCGGGGTCTCGGTCGTCTCGCTGATCCACTGGAGTCGAGCAAACGCTTCTCCAAATACTTAGATAAATCATTGATTTTTGAATGTAGAAAAAACAATTCCATGTTAATTCGTAGTAGATTATCAGACTTCTTCAACACTCTGAAAAAAGACGCCTCTATGCAGACGCGTCTTTTTGTGGTTCTGCTATGAGCGATTGGTTCTTCAATGCATCCTCGAGCTTCATCTGTTCTAGTTCCAAGCGAAGTTTCTGCGTTTCGATTACGTAATTGTCATGCTTCAATTTTTCGAGTTCCAATTCTGTTTCTAATGCTCGCTGGTGCATTTTTTTCTTTTTGGTCAAATAGTCCGTCCAGATGGCGACGAGGGGGATTGAAAAGACCATGATGACAGCTACCAGTCCTGTCATAAGTTCTCACCTCTATTCAGATTATTCTGTGTATAACTTAGTATACACGTTTTGCTTGATTTTAGAAAGTTATGGAAATTGAAGAAACCATGACAGTTGTCATAGTAAGAAACAGACGTTTATGTCTTATGAAGAAAGAGGAAGGGGCGTAATATGATAAATAACAAGTACATGAATGGGCACGGCCCCATTAATAGGAGGAAGACAAGACATGAGCAAAGAAAAGACAGCGCAATTACGTAAATTTGTCGCCCCTTTCGAAAAAGCTGACGTAAAAGCAAGCATTCAACAAATGGCCAATACAATCCCCCCATTTTTAATCCTATGGTTTTTAGCTTATCAAGCACTTAGTGTTTCGGTCTGGCTGACAGTGGGGATTTCGATTATCGCTGCCGGCTTTGTGGTCCGCATGTTCATCATTTTCCACGATTGCACGCACGGATCGTTCTTTAAAAACAAAAAAGCGAACGCAGTCGTCGGAACGATTACCGGTGTGTTAACGCTTTTCGCTTACGAAAAATGGAAACGCGAGCACGCAATCCATCACGCTTCCAGCGGCAATCTCGACAAGCGGGGAGTCGGCGATATTTGGGTTATGACAATCAACGAATATGTGGAAGCTTCCAAATGGGAACGCTTTAAGTACCGCATGTATCGCAACCCTCTCGTCATGTTCGGCTTAGGGCCGTTATTCCTTGTGTTGATTTCAAGCCGTTTCAACCGCAAAGACGCACGCAAGAAAGAACGCAACAATACCTATCTGATCAATATCTCATTGGTAGTCCTTTACACCGTCATGATTTTGGCAATCGGTTGGCAGGCATTCCTGCTTATCCAAGGTACGATCATGTTCACAGCAGGTGCGCTGGGCATTTGGTTGTTCTACATCCAGCATACGTTTGAAGATGCGTATTTCGAGGATGAAAGTGATTGGGATTACGTGAAAGCAGCAGTAGAAGGCAGCTCGTATTATGAATTGCCGAAAGTTCTGCAATGGGTTACCGGGAATATCGGTTTCCACCATGTCCACCATTTAAGCCCGCGTGTTCCGAACTACAATTTGGAAAAAGCGCATGTTTCAACGCCGCCTCTTCATAAAGCGACCACCATCAATTTGAAGACAAGCTTGAAATCCTTACGCTATAAAGTGTATGACGAAGAAAACAAGACTTTTGTGACGTTCGGCGCCATTAAGCATTTGCTTGGGAACTCCCCGACAGCACAACAATAGAGATAAGCTGCTCCCGCCCCGCAATAAATGGAGGCGGGGGCATTTTTTTGTGTTTTGAGAGTGGACCCCAAGAGTACCTACATCTATTAAAGCCTAATAATTCAAGTATGACTTTTCTCTTTGGCCTAAAGCTTTGGTATGATAGAGAGCAAAGAAACCTTAGGAGGCAGTTATGCAAAACTGGTATCAAATTTTTCCCCGCAACACATGGCTAAGCATTTATGCATGGACGATATTTTGCATCTTGCCGTTCTTTTTCATTTTCCGTTCTTCGTCTCCCACTGAAATTACAGCAGGTATTTTATTGCTTGGAGCATTTTTTATCGCATACCGACTGTCCTTCAGTTCGAAATCTTTTCTTGTCTACCTGTGGGTGAGTGTTGAGCTGGCCATCAACATCGCCATGATCTTCCTTTTCGGATATGTTTATCTTGCGATTTTCCTTGCCTTCTTTATCGGTAATATCCGTAGCAAAGTCGGCTTTTTCATCATTTACGGCTTGCATATCGGCACTACCATCGCCGCAATCATTTACGGCATGCTCGTAGAGTTCGAATTGTATATCACGCAATTGCCTTTCATTATCTTAAGTGTGCTCGGCGTAATCCTGTTGCCGTTCAATACGTACAACCGGCACAAACGCGAGAAATTGGAAGGGGCACTTGAAGATGCCAATAAAAGGATTTCCCAGCTTGTGCTGATCGAAGAGCGTGAGCGGATTGCACGCGATCTTCATGACACACTCGGCCAGAAATTATCGCTGATCGGCTTGAAAAGTGATTTGGCGGGGAAACTATTAAGTAAAGACCCTGAGAGAGCGGCCGCGGAAATTCAGGATGTCCGCCAAACTGCCCGGACCGCCTTGAAAGAAGTCCGGGAACTCGTGACGGATATGCGCGGGACGAAACTCGAAGACGAATTGCTGCGCGTCCAACAGATTTTAAGGGCAGCTGATATCGACTTTGTTTTTTACGGCAGCGCAAAGCTCGACAATACACCGCTTTTAATGGAGCATGTCCTCAGCATGTGCATGAAAGAAGCGGTAACCAATATCGTCAAACATAGCGCAGCATCGCGCTGCACGGTACTCATCAAGCAGACGCCAAACGAAATTCTCGTGCAAGTACAAGATGACGGTGTTGGATTCCCCGAGGGCAACCCGCTCGTTCAAGGAAACGGCCTCGCCGGCATGCGGGAGCGTCTCGAATTCGTTAATGGGCAAGTTGATATCGAAGTGATGGATGGTACGACATTGAATATCCGAGTGCCGAATGTTATTCTTTATCAAAATGTGAAGGAGAGAAATTCATGATTCGAATTGTACTGGCGGAAGACCAGCGCATGATGCTCGGTGCGCTCGGGTCATTACTGGATCTGGAGGATGATATGGAAGTGGTCGGCATGGCGCCGAACGGTGAGGAGGCGGTCCGATTGGTGCAGGAATTGAACCCGGACGTCTGCATCATGGATATCGAAATGCCGATCAAGAGCGGATTGGATGCGGCGGAAGCCTTGAAAGACCATCCATGCAAAACAATCATTTTGACCACTTTTGCGCGCTCAGGTTATTTCGAACGAGCGAGAAAAGCGGGCGTCAGCGGCTATTTGCTGAAAGACAGCCCGAGTGAAGAACTGGGGACCTCGATACGCACCATCATGGATGGGCGGAGGATTTATGCGCCGGAGCTTGTGGACCTTGCCTATGCAGATAGCAATCCGCTGACAGAGCGCGAGCGGCAAGTGATGGAATTGATAACCGAAGGGCGCAGTACGAAAGAAATCGCCAAAGAACTCTTTATTACGACCGGTACTGTGCGAAATTACATTTCTACGATTCTCGATAAATTGGAAGCGAGCAACCGTATCGAAGCCATCGCGCGTTACCGTGAAAAAGGTTGAACGTGGAAATCGACAGGACAGGAAAGCATCAACTCTCCTGTCCTGTCATTTTAATCGTATAGCTTTTCCTGAAGCGAATCGTCTTCTGCATAAATGTGGAGCTCGCCATTATTCCGGTTGACGTAACGCTTCGCTTCACCCATCAAGTCATCCTTTGTTTCTTCGATAAGGATGGCTTTTTTGCTGTCCTTTTTCTTCAACTGCCAGCCTTCTGAATGCTTGCGGATTTCATAAATTGGAGATTCGCGGTCGCCTTGGATGGTCTCCCGTGCCTGATCGAGTGCGATAGGAATTGCACGGCTCTCTTCATAACCGTCCCTCAAAAGCGCATTTGCGATTTCAATGGCTTTGTTGCGGACGTCTTCATCCAAGTTTTTGAAAGAATCCGGATAATCATTCTTATTCCATGGCATATTTATCGCCTCCTTGCCTCTCTATCCCCATTTAAATAGGAAATAAAACGCAAAGTTCCCCTTTTCATATAAGCTCAATATGTTAAAGTGTTTAATAAGGAGGAGATGTCATGACAGATACTACTTATCAAATCATAGCCCTGATTATTTATCTTGCGGCTATGCTATTCATTGGCTGGTATGCGTATAAGAAGACAGCCGACTTATCCGATTACATGCTCGGAGGAAGGGGACTCGGCCCATCGGTCGCCGCTCTCAGCGCTGGGGCATCTGATATGTCCGGATGGCTCCTGCTCGGGTTGCCGGGGGCTATTTACCTCGGAGGTCTGGTGGAAGTCTGGATCGCCATCGGATTGACCGTAGGGGCCTTTCTCAACTGGTTCTTTGTTGCGCCACGTCTGCGAATCTACTCATTTGTCACCAGTGATTCCATCACCATTCCAAGCTTCTTAGAAAATCGTTTGAAAGACCGTTCGCGCCTTTTGCGAATTGTTGCTGGTATTATTATTTTGATTTTCTTCACATTCTACGTTTCATCCGGTATGGTAGCTTCCGGACTATTTTTCCAGAGTTCTTTCGGAATGGATTATCATCTTGGCCTTATAATAGGCTCTGTGGTAGTTGTTGCTTATACTTTATTCGGCGGCTTCCTGGCCGTCAGTTACACGGACTTTGTGCAAGGGATTATGATGTTCCTGTCGCTTCTTGCAGTACCGATTGTCGGGATTTTTGTTACCGGCGGATTGGGAGAAACTGCAGCGAGCATACGGGAAGTCGACCCGAACATGTTGAGCTTAGTATCGGGCGCATCCACGATCGGTGTTATTTCTGCCGCAGCGTGGGGGCTTGGATACTTCGGCCAACCGCATATCATTGTCCGCTTTATGGCCATTAAAACTTTAGGGGAAGTTCGTACTGCCCGCCGCATCGGCATGGGTTGGATGATCTTGAGCCTACTGGGTGCCACTGGTACTGCATTGGTCGGGATTGCGTATTTCCAGCAAAACCCGCAAGCAACATTGGTTGACCCGGAAGCAGTATTCTTGGACATGAGTCAAGTATTGTTCCACCCACTAATTGCAGGTTTCGTTCTGGCTGCGGTTCTGGCTGCAGTCATGAGTACGATTTCTTCTCAATTGCTCGTCAGTTCGTCGGCATTGATCGAAGACTTGTACAAAATCGCCTTCAAGAAAGAATCAAGCGCTAAAGGGTATGTCATGCTCGGCCGTCTTGCCGTAGCTGTCATCGCCGTTATCGCTGCCTCCCTAGCGTGGGAGCAGAACAACACGATTCTTGGCTTGGTCGCTTATGCATGGGCTGGATTCGGTGCCGCATTCGGGCCGATCATCTTGCTTTCCCTGTTCTGGCGCAAGCTCACTTCTAAAGGTGCGCTCGCCGGTATGATCGTCGGTGCTATCACCGTCATCATCTGGGACCTAGTAGGTACTGTACCTGAAGATGCAGGAGCTACTGAGTTGACGAACTTCATCGGCAGCGTCTATGAAATCATTCCTGGCTTTATCCTTAGCTGGTTGACCACATGGGCTGTCAGCTTGATTACCTACAAGCCGAACGCTGAAATCGAAGCGGAATTCGATGAAACAGTGCGTTTGATTCAAGAAGACAAAGATAATTAATGACAATAGGCTATCCTCTCATTTATGAGGATAGCCTATTTCTTTTAGCGGAAAAATCAATTCATCCGTGATCATGCATGCACAGTTTACTTTTTGCATTCATTCTCTGCCATCATCATGGCTGAACATCCATTCAATACCATATTTGTCCTCGAGTATCCCGTAGCCGGAACTCCAAAACGTTTCTTGCATTTCCATTTGAACTTTTCCGTCCTGCCCAAGATGGTTGAATTCTTTTGTCATTTTTTCCAGATCACTCGATATTACGGTTACGTTGATATTTTTTCCGAAAGGAACTGGCGAATCGGACATGGCATCAGAAAACATCACCGTGCTTCCGTGGATATCCAAGCTCGCATGCATGACCTTATTTTTCATCTTATCTGGTATTTCCTGCCCCGGTTCAACCGGCATGTCCCCGAAGCGTGAGATTTCAGAGGGCTCTGTGTCAAACACTTCTGCATAATATTCCACGGCTTCCTGGCAATCCCCATTAAAAATCATATAGACATTGACAGACACTTGAAAAACTCCTTTCCATTTTTTTATGTAGAAAGTTACTGTTAAGAATATCGATGGGAACATGCATTCCTGTTTATCTGCATTATAACTGGTTTAATGAAAAATGAATACAAGTGATCGCAATTTTCTGATTATATAATTCGGAACTAGGATGGAGTAACATTGCGGTGATAGCCTGATTCCGTGTTCTTGAAATTTTACCTTGGGCACTTTAAACGCTCGTTTATAAGAAAACTGCCCTGAACAGTCATGATCCGTGACTGTTCAGGGCAGTTTGTTTTACCAGGGCTATTTATTTTGTTGTTTTCTTGCTTCACGTTCCAAGCGTCTGAAACGGCGTAGCTCCGATTTGCGGATCGGAGGTGTTTCACCCCGAATCAGCTTCGTAAACGAGTAAACCATCAATAACAACAGGACGGTAAACGGCAAGGCCGAGGTGAGCGAGGCGGTCTGCAAGGCACTAAGTCCACCTGCATATAGGAGAACTGCTGCGATGGCAGACATCAAGACGCCCCAAATGACTTTAAACAAAGTCGGAGGATTCAAGCTGCCGAAACTTGTCATTGTCGCTAAGATATACGTAGCGGAGTCAGCTGATGTCACAAGGAATGTGAAGATCAGCAAAATCGCCAACACGGACATGATTGTCGATAGCGGCAGAACATCAAAAGTTTGGAATAAGGCGGAAGTCAAATCGTTATTAACCGCTTCTGCAATTCCAGCTTGGCGATTCAAGTCGTACCATAAAGCAGTGCCGCCGAATACAGCAATCCATACACAAGCAATCGCTGGCGGAATGACCAACACGCCGAAAACGAATTCGCGGATTGTACGGCCGCGCGAAACCCGCGCAACGAAGGCACCGACAAATGGCGACCAGGCAGTCGACCAAGCCCAGTAGAAGATGGTCCATCCGAGGACCCATTCTCCTCCGGTGTAAGGTTCCATGCGTAAGCTGTACTGAACGAAATTAGAAATGTAATCGCCGAGTGCAAGAGTGAACGTCTCCATGATGAAGACGGTCGGTCCGGCGAAGAAAACGAATACCATCAATACAAGTGCCAAGCCTAAGTTCAAGTTACTTAAATAGGCAATTCCTTTATGAAGGCCTGTAGAAGAAGATAAGGTATAGGCGGCGAACATGACGCCGATAATCGCCAATTGAATCGGGAAGGCGTTCTCGATGCCAAACACAGCGTTCAAGCCGCCGTTCATCTGCAAGACCCCGAGACCGAGTGAAGTCGCGATGCCCATGACTGTTGCAATAACTGCCAATGAATCAATCGTATGCTTGATGATCGGCTTCGAACCTAAGACCGGTTCGAGTGCAGTCGAAACAAGACCTGGCTTTTTACGCCGGAACTGAAGGAAGCCGATGACCAAACCTACGATGGCGAAGACAGACCATTGGCTGACGCCCCAATGAAAGAAAGCGTAGCCCATCGCAACGCGTGCGGCTTCCTCAGTTTGCCCTTCAGCTCCGAAGGGTGTCGTAAAGAAGTGGCTCATCGGTTCAGCGACGCCCCAGAATACAAGACCTGCGCCAAAACCAGCTGAGAATAGCATGCCGATCCAAGTGAAGAACGGGAATTCCGGGCGATCGGAGTCGGCTCCGAGCCGGATGCTGCCATATTTACTAATGGCGATGATGATTAGGAAAAGGGTAATGATGAAGACAGCGAGTAAGTAGAACCAACCGAAGTTCAGTGTAGTGAAGTTAAATAAAGTGCCGGCAACTTCGCCGAAACGGATCGGCATAAATGCCCCGGCAAGAACCAACAGTAAAATCACAGTTGTTGATACAATAAATACTGGATTTTTCAGTAATTTTTTATCCATGATGACCTCCTTTGAAATATGGTGATTATCTTTTCCTATACCCTAGCGTATCGAAAATGATGCCTAAAAACCACCTATTTCCCGGAAAAATCAGAATAGATAGAGGAAAAGTGACCATATACACAGCAAATCATTAGGACCAAGAGTTATTATAGTAGTAGAGAAAAGCCAATAAGCGAGCAGGAAAAGGAGGAATTCATAGATGAAATTAGACCATATCGTCCATTTCACTTGTACGAGCCCGGAAGCAAGCAGCAACTACTGGAATGATGCAGGATTCCATGCTGTAACTGGAGGGAGCCATAAAAACTGGGGAACGCAAAACGCCCTCATGTACGGGCCGGATTATTATATCGAGTGGCTTACGGTCGAAGATGGGAATGTAGCAGAAGCTTCCGAACATCCGCTTATCCAACAGTTGCGCCACGACGAGCGAGGCTTCGGTACGATCTGCCTGCGTTCTGATGACCTGGACCAATTATCGAAACAAATCGAAGGGCGTGGGTACAAGACGATCGGCCCGATGGACGCCGAACGGATGACTGGAACAGGTGAAATCATCCGTTGGCGGCTGCTTTTTATCGACCAGCCGATCTCTTCGTCATTGCCGTTGCCGTTCTTTATTGAGTGGGAAGAGCCGGATGAGGCGCGCTTTGCCGGCTTGAAACGAAAAGGCGCCATCACGGATCTCAATGAAAAATTGCGATTGGACGTTCTCGTCTTTTCAGTGGAAGACCCAGCGCGAAGGGAAGCGGAATGGAAAAACTTATTTGGAGGATCCCTTGCCCTGGAAAATTGCCGTCTTATGTTTGAGAAGGGCAAAGGAAAAGAGCGGCTGCGTGAAGTGCGTTTCGAATCAGCCAGACAGGAAATCGTTTTTGAGCAAGGAAGCTACCTGGCGCCGCGTTTCGGATAGGGGCGGGCGTGGTACTGTGGTAGGATAGAGGGAAACTTCGAACTGATGAAGACATAAGGGACCGGGCGGAACCGAGATTCTGCCGAAGGAGGCAACAGGATGGAACAATTGATTGAAAAAGCGATTATCGTGGGCGTCCAATTGCAAAAAGATACCCATTTTGAATACAGTATGGAAGAATTGCGCAATCTGGCGGAAGCGCTGGGCGTCGAAGTGGTAGGTGAACTGCATCAGAACTTGGATCGCGTCAATCCTGCCCATTATATCGGCACGGGAAAAGTCGATGAAGCGAAAGTTTTGTACGAAGAAGCGGATGCCAACTTGATCATTTTCAATGACGAGCTGTCCCCATCCCAGATTCGCAACCTTGAAGAAGAATTGGAATGCAAAGTGATCGACCGGACGATGCTCATCCTGGATATCTTCTCGAGGCGCGCCCGCACACGCGAAGCGCAAGTGCAAGTGGAATTGGCGCAATTGCAATACATGCTGCCGCGCCTGGTAGGACTGCGTGCCTCGCTTGGCCGCCAAGGCGGTGCCAGCAGCGGCGGGCTTGCCAACCGCGGTGCCGGGGAGACCAAGCTTGAACTTGACCGCCGGAAAATCGAGGACCAGATCACCAAGCTGAGACGGGAACTCGACCAAGTGAAAGAACAGCGTACAACGCAGCGCAAGCAGCGTTTGAAAAAGGGTATGCCGGTCGTATCGCTCGTCGGGTATACCAATGCAGGTAAGTCGACGGTCATGAACAGTTTGCTCTCGAAGACGGGGCAGGACGCGGACAAGCAGGTTTTTGAGAAAGACATGCTGTTCGCGACTTTGGATACCTCCATCCGCCAAATCCGCCTGGAAGACAATAAGACGTTTTTGCTATCCGATACCGTCGGATTTGTCAGCCGCTTGCCTCACCATCTGGTCAAAGCATTCCGCTCGACACTCGAAGAAGCGCGCAATGCGGATCTGCTGCTTCACGTTGTCGATGTTTCGAACAATGAGCATGATTACATGATGGAAGTGACCGACGCGACGCTGCAGGATGTGGGCGTGGAGAACGTCCCGACTTTATATGTCTATAATAAATCAGACCTGGCTGGCGTCGTGTATCCGAGAAAGAGCGCCGATGCTGTCTGGATATCGGCAAAAGAAGGGGCGGGACTCGATGAACTGGTCGAAAGCATAAGTGACCGGCTGTTCGCGAACCACGTCATGTGCCGGATGGAAATTCCGTTCGGGCGTGGGGACGTTGTGGCGTATTTGAATGACCATGCCAGTATCAAAGAAACTGAATACGGCGAGGAAGGCACGCTGGTCACTGTGGAATTGAGCCGTGCGGATTATGATCGCTACGAACAATTCGTCATCGGAAAATAATTAAGCTATATGCAAATAGACGAAAACAAGAACAGCCGGGGAACTTCCCCGGCTTTTTTTATTTCAGCAAATCCGCCATTCTCGCTGAACCGCAATTAACCGGCTGTAAATTGGGTAAACTGTGAGTAAAGGCAGAATGCTGTATAATGGACGACAAGTCTTTATAAGGAGAGTGAACGCCATGAGAAAATGGGTGGCAGTCATAGGAACGGGCGCCGCTGTTATCGGTCTTGGCGCATGCAGCGATGCGCAAGCACCGACGACTGAAGAAGAGAACGAGAATCCTGCACAAGAAGCTCCGGAAGAAACGAAGAGCGCTTCGGAAGTTTATGCAGAAGCGGTAGAGGCTTCGCAGCAAGTGGACAGCTTGCGCGCCCAGTCGAACACCGAGCAACAGATGAAGATGCAGCCGGATGGCATGGAGATCGACATGACGGTGGATTCTGACATGGAGATGACTTACGAGCCCCTGGCATTTCATCAGGCAGGTGAGACCAGCATTGTATCGGATGATATCGATAACACCGATCCGATGCTTACGGAAATGTATATGACGGAAGAGGGTTTATATATGCACGAGACGTCCGTCGATATGTGGCTGAAGATGCCGGAGGAGATGCACGACAACATGAAGTCGATCGCAGGACAGCAATCGGCTGACCCGGCCCGCCAACTGGATGAACTCGGTGATTTCGAAGAGGATTTCGTACTGGAGGAAACGGATGAAGCCTACATCCTGACGCTCGATGCCTCCGGAGAAGAGTTCCAGGAACTGACGGATGAACAATTGGAGAAAACGCTGGGCCAGATGGAAATCGAAGCCCCTCTATCTCCGGAAGACCTGGAAGTACACGCTGTGAATTACGTCATCACGCTGGATAAGGAAACCTATTTAGCCGACCGCATGGAAGTTGATATGGAACTCGATGTCGACGTGCGGGGCGAAATGATGGCGATCGAATCGCAGATGCAAGTGGACTACAGCGACTACAATGCCATCGAACCGATCGAAATTCCACCGGAAGTATTGGAACAAGCACAGGAACTCGAATTTTGATAAATGAACACAGCGAGCAGAGGGAATTTCCCTCTGCTTTTTTGTGTTGAAATGATCCCGTGCAAAGCGGCGACTCCACAAGCCACGCCCGACCAAACTAACAGTTTGCACATCCAAATTCCCAATCCAAGAAGCGATTCCCCAATAGCCGGCAACCAGTAAAGAAGCAGTCCAGCCTAAACAAACTTCCATCAATGAAATCACCCAGTCGCCCAGCGCCAAGGGTGAGCCGAAACAATGAGACAAGCGTTCTTCTTGGCTCATTGTGAAAGGCCAACCCAAAGCAGGGCGGCGACTCCACAAGCCACGCCCAATACCTCGACACAATCTAACCCCAATCCAAGAAGCGATTCCCCCACTAGCCGGCAACCGGTAAAGAAGCAGTCCAGCCTAAACTAACTTCCATCAATGAAATCTAGCAGCCGCCGGGCGCCAAGGGTGAGCCGAAACAATGAGACAAGTGTTCTTCTTGGCTCATTGTGAAAGGCCGACCCAAAGCAGGGCGGCTACTCCGCAAGCGACGCCAAACCGCTCGCCACATCCTGATCCTCAACTCAAGAAGCGACTCAACAAGAGATGCAAAAAGTCGGTCACCAAATTTGAAAAACAAATGAACATTTCAATACCTCGCGTTCTTAATGAAAAGAGTTCTCAATTATCCCTTGACTCCATTTTTTATACTGCTATACTAAAAAACAGTTAATCGTTGATAATCATTATCATTCTCAATTAGCAATAGCAGTAGATAGGGAGCGGCATTACATGAAAAAACGTATTTTAATACCCATATTGATCATTTTATCTTTTATCTCCCTATTTGTTGGAGTAAGCAGTATCAGCCCGCTTGACCTCCTCGATTTCCAATCGGAAGAAACGCAGATTTTCCTCGTCAGCCGTTTTCCGCGACTAGTCGCTATTTTGCTTGCGGGAGCGGGCATGAGCATGGCGGGGCTCATCATGCAACAGTTGAGCCGCAATAAATTTGTCTCGCCGACGACTGCCGGGACGCTCGATGCGACACGCCTCGGGATCCTTGTTTCGATGCTGTTGTTTGCGAACGCCTCGATGATCGAGAAAATGGCGGTGGCATTCTTCTTCGCACTCGCCGGCACCTTCTTGTTCATGCAAATTCTCAACCGCATCAAATTCAAGGATGCCATCTTCATTCCGCTCATTGGCTTGATGTTCGGCAATATCCTGTCGTCGATTACGACATTTTTCGCCTACCGGGCCGACGTCATCCAGAACATGTCGGCTTGGCTGCAGGGCGATTTTTCGATGGTCATGAAAGGCAGCTATGAACTTCTTTACATAAGTGTACCGGTCTTCATCATCGCCTATATGTACGCCAACCGCTTTACGGTCGCAGGCATGGGTGAGGATTTCTCGAAAAACTTGGGGCTGAAATACCGCAGCGTCGTCAACATCGGCTTGACCTTGGTCGCGCTCATTACGGCAACCGTCGTCTTGACCGTCGGCATGATCCCGTTCCTCGGCTTGATCATCCCGAATATCGTCTCGATCTTCAAAGGGGACCATCTCCAGAAAACCTTGCCGCATACCGCGATGCTCGGCGCCATCTTCCTATTGATCTGTGACATCCTCGGGCGTGTCTTGATTTATCCGTACGAGATCACGATCAGTTTGATGGTGGGCGTTATCGGAAGCTTTATCTTCCTGATCATGCTGTTTAGGAGGAAGGCATATGCGTGATGTACATAAACTATGGATTTTGATTGCGCTTGCCGCGGCGGCATGTGGTTTGTATTTATTCGATAATTTGAATGGCAGCTTCGATTATGCGCTGCCGAGAAGAGGTGTGAAAGTCTTTGCGATGGTGTTGACGGGTGTGGCGATCGCTTATGCGACTGTGGTATTCCAGACAATCACCCATAACCGCATTTTGACGCCGAGCATCATGGGTTTGGATTCGCTATATATGCTCCTGCAGACTGTCTTGATTTTCTTCTTGGGTTCGGGGCATATCACCATCATCAACAAGCAAGTGAACTTCTTACTGTCGATTGCTGTCATGGTCATCTTCGCCTTATTGTTCTATAAATTACTGTTCAAGAAAGACAACCAGCCGATTTACTTCTTATTATTGATCGGCATCATTCTGGGTACGTTTTTCGGCAGTGTGTCGACTTTCCTGCAGGTGCTGATCGACCCGAATGAGTTCCAGATCGTCCAGGACCGGATGTTCGCGAGCTTCAATAACGTCAATGCCGATTTGGTCTGGATCTCGCTATTGTTCATTGTCGTCTTGATCGGCTTGGCTTGGCGCCATAATGCATCGCTCGACGTGCTGTCTTTGGGGCGCGATACCGCGGTGAATCTCGGTGTCGGATACGATGCACTCGTCAAGAAGATGCTTGTACTTTCTGCGGTGTTGATCGCCATTGCCACTGCGCTGGTCGGCCCGATTACGTTCTTCGGCTTGATCGTTGCCAATTTGTCGTACCAATTCTTCAAATCCTATAAACATACGGTCGTCATTGCCGGCGCGAGCATCATCAGCATCGTGGCGCTGGTCGGTGGGCAATGGGTCGTCGAACACGTCTTTACGTTCAACACGACGCTCAGCGTCATCATCAATTTCGTAGGCGGCGTCTATTTCATCTATTTGCTATTAAAGGAGAGTCGGTCTAAATGATCCAAGTCCGTGAACTGACGAAGTTATATGGAAAGAAACAAGTCGTGGAAAATGTATCGGTCGATATTCGGAGAGGGCAAATCACCTCGTTTATCGGGCCGAACGGAGCGGGAAAATCGACGCTCTTGTCGATGGTCAGCCGGCTGCTGGATGCAGATACCGGGGAAGTGTTGATCGATAAGACCAATACGAAGCAGATGAAGTCCAATGAATTCTCAAAACGTGTTTCCATTTTGAAGCAATCGAATTTCATGAATGTGCGCTTGACGATCCGCGAATTGGTGTCATTTGGCCGCTTCCCGTATTCCAAGGGCCGCTTGAACGCAGAAGATGAGCAGATGGTCGACCAGGCGATCGAATACATGGACCTTGGGGATATGGAGGATTCGTATTTAGATGAATTGTCCGGCGGCCAGCGCCAGCGTGCCTTCATCGCCATGGTCATCGCCCAGGACACCGATTATGTCTTATTGGATGAGCCGCTCAATAATTTGGATATGAAGCATTCCGTACAGATCATGAAGATTTTGCGCCGCTTGGTCGATGAGCTCGGCAAAACGGTCATCATCGTCCTTCACGACATCAATTTCGCCTCGGTCTATTCCGACCGCATCGTGGCGTTGAAGAACGGCCGGGTCGTCAAAGACGGGCCGACCGAGGAAATCATCCAATCGGAGGCATTGAAGGAAATTTACGATATGGACATTCCGATCCAACAAATGAATAATTGCCGGATTTGCGTTTATTTTAATTCCTGAGGAACAGGACTTCTTGAGCGTATAAACAAGGGAAATAGAGAACCTGTGTTGAAGTTTACTTCATGCAGGTTTTTGTTCTTTCGGGTTGTTGATTTGTAGGAAGGCTTTTCAAAACGGCCTATCGATCTATAGTGGAGAGGAAGAAGGTGCGGTTATGAAGCGAATTTTTTATCCGTTGGCAATGGCTACACTGCTCGGATTTTTCGGTATTTTGTATTATTATCAGCAGGAACCGGTGCGGGAACTGGATGAAAGAGCTGCTTCCCTGTTTGGGGGGATCGCTTGGCTTGATGCTATGTCCTTTTTTGGAGATCAATGGGTGATTTTCATCATCAGCTTTTTGCTGCTCGTATTTCTATGGGTTTTTCGGAGAAACTACAGAGGGATGCTATTCGTCTTCCTGGCGGTCGGTGTTGGGAATGTGCTGAATCATTTGCTGAAAGAATGGTTTGAACGGCCAAGGCCTGATTTTCCCCAAGAACTCATGTCATACAGTTTTCCGTCCAACCATGCGATGGTCGGCTTATTGTACTTGTTCACGCTTGCGTATTTTCTTGGAGAAGGCGTATCGAAAAAGGGGCGCCTGATGATCTGGGGAACGGCTATCGTACTGTCGATTTTGGTGGCCTTATCGCGCGTTGCGGGTAACGAACATTATATATCGGACGTTTTGGCAGGCTTGTTCCTCGGTTATACTTGGTTTGTCCTGGTGGCTATATGGTACGAAATGAGAGAACGGCAATTCCGTAAACGCATATATGTCCACGTGGAAGATGATGAAGAGTTCCGGGAACGATAAAATGGGGAAAATAAAAAACGAACGGAGAAGGAAAATTCTCCGTTCGTTTTTTCTATTGGAACCCCCATTTGTCCTTTTCTCTATAATGCTTTTCCGGACGCTGGCCGTTCGTCGCCTAATTGGTTCAAGCGGTCTGCAAAATTATCCGCTCTGCCGGATGAGCCACGCAGCACATCTTGCATCGAATAAGCCTGCGAGCCGTGTTCTGCAAAATCCAAACCGCTTTCTTCTTCTTCAGCAGTCACACGCAGTGGCGTTACAATGCTGATCAATAGAAGGACGGCGCCAGTGGTCAATGATGCCCAAACGATGACGGCCAGTACGCCGACTGCTTGGATGCCGAGGATTTCTGCTCCTCCGCCGTAAAGCAATCCACCATTGACATCGAAGAATCCGATCGCGAGAGTTCCCCAAATCCCGGCGATTCCGTGAACCGATACAGCCCCGACTGGATCGTCCACGCGGATTTTCGTATCCAATAAATGAACAGCTTCAGTCATGATGATCCCGGCAGCCAGACCGATCAAGATTGCGCCGAGGAATGAAACATTTGCTGCTCCGGCGGTGATGCCGACAAGTCCCGCGAGTGCCCCGTTCATCGTCAAAGTACCATCGATGCGTCCGTAGCGGAAGCGGGTGTAGAGCGCAGTCGCCAAAACACCGGCGGATGCGGCGAGCAAAGTATTGGCGATGACAGGCGGGACGAGTGCAGGGTCTGCTGCGAGCGTGCTGCCGCCGTTAAAGCCGAACCAGCCAAGCCATAGGATAAAGACGCCGAGTGCGCCGAGCGGCAAACTGTGGCCTGGGATTGTATTGACGGTTTTACCGGAGTATTTCCCAAGGCGTGGGCCGATTTTCCAGGCTGCGACAAATGCAGCCACAGCTCCGGTCAAGTGGACGACGGTGGAACCAGCGAAGTCGATAAAGCCGATTTCAGATAGCCATCCGCCTCCCCATACCCAGTGGCCGACAATCGGATAGATGATGGCTGTCATGGCTACAGTCAACAGGATATAGGCGGTCAGGTGCATGCGTTCTGCGACAGCACCCGAGATGATCGTGGCGCACGTTGCGGCGAAAACTGCCTGGAATACGAAGAATCCGATATCAGAGACTCCTGATAACGCAAACCCTTCAGTGCCGATCAAGCCGAAAGAAGAAGGCCCGAACATCAGTGCATAGCCGACAATGAAATAAAGAATGGATCCGAGCGAGATGGTGATCATGTTTTTCATTAAAATATTAAGGGTATTTTTAGAACGGGTAAATCCGGTTTCCACCATGGCAAACCCGGCGTGCATGAAAAAGACGAGCATCGCACCGAGCATGACCCACAACATATCGACTGAACTTTGTACAGCTTCCATAATAATCTCCCCTTATCCAATCGCGACAGTGCCGCGTTCTTTTGTTCTGATGCGAATAGCTTCTTCTACCGGCAGGATGAAAATCTTTCCGTCGCCGACCTCGCCGGTGGAGGCATAGTCGAGGAGTGCTTGGATGATGTCTTCGACTTTCTCATCTTCGACGACCATTTCCAATTTCAACTTAGGGGAAAATTCCATACGGTAGGCATTCCCACGGAACAAGCCGATGCGTCCTTCCTGTTTTCCAATACCTGCTATTTCGGTTACGGTCAGGCCATCGATTCCTTCGAGTGCCAATGCTTGCCGGACGTCTGCAAAAACCGAAGGGCGAATGATAGTCTCAATCTTTTTCATGCTTCTTCCTCCTTGTGTTAGGTTTTCTAACATGGATTCCCTGTTAGGTTTGTTAACATATTAATCAATATTTTCTGACAATGCAAGCATTATTTTTAATTCGTGTTAGGTTTCCTTACGTGAAAGCGATTGCAAATAGCTGTAATTAGGGTGATTTTGATTTTTTTTAATTTTAAAAAGAAAAGGTGATGACAATGTATAGAATTCCAGAAGAGTTGGCTGAATGGGGAAAGCAACGCATAGAAGGTTATCCTGTCGAAGGCTTTGTTTGGGGAAGCGGCCCGGAAAAACCGGCTTTAATGTTAGTGGGGGAAGCTCCGGGAGAAAGTGAAGTTGAGACTGGCATCCCATTTACCGGGCGAGCGGGAAAAGAATTGATGGCGTCACTCGAGAGTGTCGGCTTGGCGCGGGAAGACGTCTACATTACAAGTGCTGTCAGAAGCCGTCCGTATAAATGGGGTGAGAAGCGTAAACGGGACGGCGAAATAGTGAAGCGAAAATACAACCGGGCGCCGACCAAGAAAGAAATTATTGCCCACGCACCGATATTGGATGAAGAGATCCGTGCGGTGAACCCGCCTTTGATCGTGACACTCGGAAATGTCGGTTTGCAGCGTCTCATCGGCCGTAATGCTAAAATTATGCAATTGCACGGAACTTTATTGGAAACGCCGATTCTTTATTGGGATGAAGAGAGCCGATCATTTCTGGAAACGGAGGAGAGTTACCACATCTTTCCGACCTTCCATCCGGCAAGTGTCTTTTATAATCCTGCTGTCCGAGAGTATAAGGAGTCAGACTGGGAAAAACTCAGCCAATTGCTGCGCTTATGATGTGCAAGAATAATGGGAAATCTTTCCGCGTTAAAAAAAGTTGCATAGGGGAAACTTTTGGCGTAGAATAGCCTTATTCATTAGAAATGGAAGGAAGTTGGCTTTATGGACAGTACGGTTTTATTCGCACTTGGCTTAACGCTTTTTGCGGGGCTTGCAACCGGGATCGGCAGTTTGATCGCATTTTTCGCTTCGCGCACCAATACGAAGTTCCTGTCCGTGTCACTCGGTTTCTCGGCAGGGGTCATGATTTATGTCTCAATGATCGAGATTTTCTTTAAAGCAAAAGATTCACTGACAGCTGCCCAAGGAGAGACAGCGGGATATTGGCTGACGCTTGCCGGCTTTTTCGGCGGGATGATCTTCATGGCAGTGCTCGACCGTATACTGCCGCAGATGGGGAATCCTCACGAAGTGCGCACTGTTGAAGATATGGACGCTGGGCCGACCAACGATGAATACGCCAGGCTCCGGAAGATGGGGATTTTCACGGCTTTGGCCATTGCAATCCACAATTTCCCTGAAGGCATCGCGACATTCATGTCAGCAATCCAGGATCCGGCGCTCGGTATCGCCATTGCGATTGCAGTCGCGATCCACAATATTCCGGAAGGCATCGCCGTATCTGTACCGATCTACTACGCAACCGGCAGCCGCAAGAAAGCATTCCAATACAGTTTTCTCTCAGGGATATCCGAACCGATCGGCGCTATTGCGGCTTGGCTGTTTTTGATGCCTTTCCTGAGCGACACATTGTTTGGGATCATCTTCGCGGGTGTCGCGGGAATCATGGTGTTCATTTCGCTGGATGAGTTGTTGCCGGCGGCGAAGCGCTATGACGAAGCCCATTTATCGATTTACGGATTAGTTGCCGGGATGGCGGTCATGGCCCTCAGCCTCGTCCTCCTTGCGTAACTTGAAACCTCGCGCCTCCTTAACCGTACAAACGGTTAAGGAGGCGTTTTTCTATGGAAGTAAAGAAAATCGAAGAAACTTATGAGCAAGTCTCGAAAGCGCTCGGCTGGGCGACGGACAAGCAAGTGTCGCTCGCTGTCACAATGATTTATTTAAGCCGTGGACGCTCGTTCGATGCAGGAGTTCATGATGAAGCGTCGCAGATCATAAGAAATAAAGAAGGGTTCATGTCGCCTTTGCGGGCGCAGCTCCACCATATTGTCGCCGCTTATCTCGTGCTGGAGGATGAGCCGGTAGAAAAAGGGCTGGACCGCTTGAATACTAACCAGGGTGCTCTTAATGAAATGAAATTCTGGAAAAGCTCATATACGTATCTCGGAGGTTTGATGATGGAGAATCCGGATGAAGCAAACCGTGTGAGGGCGTTATATGACTCGATGAAAACCCACCATCCGTTCCTGACGTCGAGCGAAGATATTCCGTACGCTGTGCTGCTCGGAAGACGGAAGGGGGATGTGGAAGAGCGGGCGCAAACGATGAATCGCTACTATAACGAATTGCGTCCACAAGGATTTTCAATGGGCAACCATTTGCAGTGGCTCAGCCAGGTGATGACTTTCGATTCTCCTTCGTTTCAGCCGGAAGTGGCAGGGCGGGTCGTCGCCATACGGAATCTTTTAAAAGGGGAAAAGGTCAAAATCCGGACAGCGCATTACCCGCTTCTGGGATTTCTAGCTATCGCGAGAGCGGACGGGGCAGCGCTGAAAGCCATCGTCGACATGGTGCGTGCCCTGGAGGCATCAAAACTATTCCGATGGTACGGGCAGTGGGTTCTTCCATCTGCTGTGCAATTGGTCATGGCGGAGTCAGCGGAGCTCCGTGAAAGTGAGGCGGCGATGTTTGCAGCTTCGGTGGAAATGCTCATGCAAGCGCAACAGGCAGCGATGATGATCGGTATGAGCGTCGTAATCGCCTCTTCAAACAATTCGGGCAGTTAATTTGGAAAGCTTTCCCGCCATCTCTTGTCACTCTATGTGCATAACTGTATAGTTGAGGTATGAAAAATATAGGACAAGTGTCAAGACAAGGGGAAAGATAATGGCAACTACGACAGAAAAGAACACTAAGTCTATTTCACAAAGAAAGCTTTTAGGAGTGGCAGGCCTTGGCTGGTTGTTTGATGCCATGGATGTCGGGATTTTAGCTTTTATTATCGCGGCTTTACATGAAGATTGGGGCCTCACTTCCCAGGAAATGGGCTGGATCGGCGCCGTCAACTCCATCGGAATGGCAGTCGGTGCGTTCGTCTTCGGTATTTACGCGGACCGGGTCGGCCGAAAGAAAATCTTCATTATCACTTTATTGCTCTTTTCTCTGGCAAGCGGCGTATCTGCATTTACGACTACACTTGCAGCTTTCTTGATACTGCGGTTCTTCGTCGGCATGGGGCTTGGCGGGGAATTGCCGGTTGCAGCTACTTTAGTCTCCGAAAGTGTCCCGGCAAAAGACCGCGGAAGGGTCGTCGTCTTACTGGAAAGTTTCTGGGCGGCCGGTTGGTTAGTGGCGGCAATCATTTCGTACTTCATCATCCCCGCATACGGTTGGCGGGTAGCTTTGCTGCTGACGGCATTGCCGGCGTTCTATGCGCTTTACCTGCGCCTCAACTTGCCGGATTCACCGCAGTTTACGGCCAAAAAGAATGTGTTGCGGTCAGTTTCCACGAACATTCGGGAAGTTTGGTCGAAAGCATATAGGCGGCCGACTATGATGCTGTGGATTGTCTGGTTTACAGTCGTCTTTTCCTATTACGGGATGTTCCTCTGGTTGCCGAGTGTCATGGTGATGAAAGGGTTCCCTTTGATTCAAAGCTTCCAATACGTATTGATCATGACGCTCGCACAGTTGCCGGGATATTTCTCGGCGGCTTGGCTCATTGAACGCGTAGGGCGAAAATTTGTTTTGGTGACATATTTGATCGGAACGGCCGGTTCCGCTTTGGCGTTCGGGAATGCAGATTCCATTGACATGCTTTTGGTTTCGGGTGCGTTCTTGTCATTCTTCAACCTTGGGGCGTGGGGAGCGCTTTACGCCTACTCGCCGGAACAATACCCGACGGTCATCCGTGCCACTGGTACAGGAATGGCGGCTTCATTCGGCCGTGTCGGTGGAATTCTGGGGCCGCTTCTGGTCGGCTCGATGTTGACGGCTGGATTTGGAATCAATATCATATTTGCGATTTTCTGTGTCTCGATTTTAATCGGTGCGGCAGCAGTTGCCTTTCTTGGAACCGAAACAAAACAACTGGAATTGGATTAATGGAAACGCGGGCCGAGTAGGTTCGCGTTTTCCTTTTCTGTAATAAAAGAGGAAATGAGTCGGATTTGGCCAATTAATAGTGAATGAAGTGAATTTAATGGAAAAGAGAGTGGAATCATTATGGAATGGGAATGGCATCAAAATAGCGAAGTGTTCGCTGAAATCGCATGGCCGCTGTTATCGGATCGTGAAGATCTTTATAGTTTGTTTCTCGGCGTCCTTAGCCAAATCAAAGAAGGCCGCTATGAAGAGTTTATCGTCGGCCTGGCGCGCGACGCGGAGGGTGTAGCTGCGCTCGCTTTAATGACGCCGCCGCACCCGCTGCAATTGATCGTCTTGCGCAAATCATCGTCCGTTGAAGCACTTGTTGCACAAGCGTTTTTAGAAGCTGGAATTGCTGTTCCGGGAATCATCGGCGATAAAGTGGAAGCGCAGCGATTTGCCCAGGTGTGGAGTGATTTGACCGGTGAACAAGCTCATGTCGCAATGGATCAAGGGTTGTATCGCATAGATGCGGTGCAGAAAAAACTCCTGAAGAGTTCTGGCACTTGGCGTGTGGCGAATCGCTTTGACGCAGTGCTGCTCGCCGGCTGGTATGTATTATTCAGTGAAGAGACCGGCATCGGCACCCCGGCAACAATAGAAGCCGAAGAAAAAATAGCGGACTTCATCAATCGGAAAGAAGTGTTTCTTTGGGAGCATGAAGGCCGCGTGGTTTCCTGCATGAAAAAAGCCCGGCCTTCAAAACACGGCATTACGGTTTCTTTTGTGTTTACACCGAAAGAGCTGAGAAAAAAGGGCTACGCCCGATCTTTGGTTGCCGAAGTGACCGAAGAGCTTCTAGAAGAATATGACTTTGCCATGTTGTATACTGATTTAAGCAATGGATCATCGAATAAAATTTACCGCGAAATTGGTTACGAACAAATCGCTAATCCGATTCACTTGAAATTTGAAACAACTATGCGGGAGTAAAGCCCTGTGTGAAAGGGTATAGAAAAACGACCAATCGAAAGGGGGAGAAGCGAATGATCCGCTTTGACAAGGTCACGAAACAATTTCCGGATGGCACGGAAGCGTTGAAAGACATTTCACTCGTCTTGCCGACGAGACAGCTGACCGCCATCATAGGCCCTAGTGGCTGCGGCAAAACCACTTTGATGAAGATGGTGAACAAGCTCGAGAATCCGACGGCCGGATCCATATACATAGACGAGGAGCCGATTACGGGGATGGATGAAGTGAAACTGAGGCGGTCCATCGGCTACGTCATCCAGCGGATCGGCTTGTTTCCGCATATGACCATTAAAGAGAATGTCTCACTCGTCCCTAAACTGCTGAATTGGCCGGCTGAACAGACAGAACAGCGTGCTAAAGAATTATTGCAGTTGGTCGGGTTGGACCCAGCCGTCTTTCTGGAGCGTTATCCGCTCGAGCTGAGCGGGGGGCAGCAGCAGCGTGTAGGCGTGGTCCGTGCGCTTGCGGGCGATCCGAATATCGTCTTGATGGATGAACCGTTTTCGGCGCTTGATCCGATCAGTCGCGAACAATTACAGGATGAGCTGCGCCATTTGCAGCAGGAAATCCATAAAACGATTGTGTTTGTTACGCACGATATGGATGAAGCATTGAAAATCGCTGACACTATCGTAGTGATGCGGGACGGGAAGATTGAACAAATCGGCACGCCACAGCAATTGATCGATGAACCTGCAAATGAATTTGTCCACAGTTTCATCGGTGCTGAACGCATCAACCAAAAGCGTTCATTCAGGGATCGCCGCTTGAAGGAGTTCACCTTCTTGCTGGATACTGAGTGGACAGGGGAAGTTCAGCAGGTAGAGGGCGATACGACGATTAGCGAAGCCCATCAATTATTGGAAAGCAGCGGGAAGCCGCGCCTTGCGGTTATTGAAAACGGCCAAGTAGTCGGCTTTGCCGGTGAGCGCGAATTATTAAAAGCCGCGCTTCATGAGGAAAAGGAGGAGCTCGTATGATGGCTTTTATCGATACCCTCGTCAGTCGCCAGGATATGATCCAAAGCGCCTTTCTCGAACATATCTATTTATCGTTTATTGCAGTGGCGATCGGCATCGCGATCGCCTTGCCGACCGGTATTCTAATTGCGCGCTACCGCCGCTTCGCCGAGCCGATCATCGGGGTTACGGCAATATTCCAGACGATTCCGAGTCTCGCATTGTTCGGCTTTCTCGTGCCGATTCTTGGCATCGGGTCGCCGACTGCTTTAATCGCGCTCATTATCTACGCTCTTCTGCCGATTTTACGCAACACGTATGCCGGCATCGTCGGAGTCGACGGCTCAACGATCGAAGCTGGCCGTGGGATGGGCATGACTAGAACGCAAATTTTGCGCCAAATCGAATTGCCGTTGGCTTTGCCATTCATTATGGCGGGTATCCGTACGGCCACCGTCTTGACAGTCGGGATTGCGACTCTTGCAACATTTGTTGGCGCGGGTGGATTGGGCGATATCATCTACCGCGGCCTGCAATCCTATAACAACTCGTTGGTACTGGCTGGCGCCTTGCCGGTCGCGTTATTGGCTATCGGTTTTGATTTTATTTTGAAAACGATCGAAAAACGCGCAACGCCAAAAGGATTGAAAATCTAAATTGGAATAAGGCTATGTCATAAACGATCGGTTTTGGTTTAGTCATTATAGAGGGGGAATTATTGATGAAAAAAACAGCAGTTGGAATGTTGATCGGAACATCTGCTTTGCTGGCCGCTTGCAGCGGCGGTGGGGATTCAGAGCCGATTGTCATCGGAGGGAAACCGTGGACAGAGCAGTATATCTTGCCGCATATCGTCGGGCAATACATTGAATCGAATTCGGATTATAGCGTGGAATACGAAGAAGGGCTCGGAGAAGTGTCGATCTTGACGCCAGCACTTGAGCAAGGCGATATCGACCTTTACGTTGAATACACGGGGACCGGCCTGAAAGATGTCCTGAAGCGGGAGTCGACGCCAGGGCAGTCTTCTGAGGAAGTATTGGAGGAAGTGCGGGCAGGATATGAAGAAGAGTTGAGTGCTACATGGCTCGAACCGCTCGGATTTGAAAATGGCTATACCTTGGCCTACTCCAAAGATTACGATGCTGAAACCTATTCAGACCTTGCGGAAATCTCCCAATCGGAAGACATGACTTTCGGGGCGCCGCACCCGTTCTATGAGCGGCAGGGGGACGGTTACGATGATATGGTCACCACTTATCCATTCGAATTTGCAGCGACCGAAAGCTTCGATCCGGCCATCATGTATGAAGCTGTCCAAAACGGTGACGTTGATGTCATCCCGGCGTTCACTACAGACAGCCGCATCGACTTGTTCGACCTGAAGACGACAGAAGACGACCAGTCGTTCTTCCCGAAATACGATGCTGTGCCGGTCGTCCGGATGGAAACGCTTGAAGAATACCCTGAGCTTGAGGATTTGTTGAATGAGCTTGCCGGACAGATCACCGAAGAAGAGATGCTCGCGATGAACTCGCGTGTTGATGTGGACCAGGAAATCCCCAACGAAGTAGCGCGTGAATTCCTGATTGAAAAAGGCTTGATCGAAGAATGATGGAAACCTCTGCAGCATTTAGCTGCGGAGGTTTTTTATTTGCCTGAAATATAGGGGCCGGCTTTTTCATGTAGTAATCCGTTATGGATTCTTGTACAATAAATGAAGGTGAGTGAATAGTCATTCAATTCAGTTTAATGAAAGCGATTTCAATAATAGGAGTGATTCATAAATGAGAGAAGTAGTCATCGTTGAAGGAGTCCGGTCACCGGTCGGCAGGCGCCAAGGGCAATTCGGGGAGATGCGCCCGGATGAACTGGCAGCTGTCGTACTGGAAGAATTGGTGAACCGTGCGGACGTCGATAAAGGCATGGTGGAAGACGTCATTCTCGGATGTGTCTCGCAATCAGGCGAACAAGGCGGCAATATCGCCAGGACGGCGGCGCTGATTGCCGGGTTCCCGGATTATGTGCCGGGCGTCACCATCGACCGCCAATGCGGGTCGAGCCAGCAAGCCGTCCATTTCGGGGCGCAGGCGATTCTTTCCGGCGATATGGACATCGTCATTGCCGGCGGCGTGGAAAGCATGACGCGCGTCCCGATGTTCTCCAATATGCAAGGAGCGAAGCCGAGTGCAAAACTGACCAATCAATACGAAATCATCAATCAAGGCTTGTCTGCAGAACGCATAGCGGAAAAATGGGGATTCAGCCGCCAGCAATTGGATGCTTATGCAGTAAAGAGCCACGAACGTGCGCAAAACGCTATCGATACAGGCCTTTACGACAAGGAAATCGTGCATGTCGATGCCCCGGATGAACAAGGCGATTTCCAGAAAGTCACGAAAGACGAAGGGCCTAGGCCCGGTACGACTGAAGAAGTGCTCGCGGGATTAAAGCCTGCATTCGATGAACAAGGCGTCATCACTGCAGGAAACGCCAGCCAAATGAGTGACGGGGCATCCGCCGTCCTATTGATGTCGAGTGAAAAAGCCGATGAACTCGGATTGAAACCGAAAGCGCGCATACTCGCCCGCACGGTTGTCGGATCGGATCCGACTTTGATGCTGACGGGGCCGATCGCCGCGACGAAAAAAGTGCTGGAAAAAGCGGGCCTGACGATCGATAACATAGACCGCTATGAAGTGAATGAAGCATTTGCGCCTGTTCCGCTCGCGTGGCTATCGGATATCGGGGGAGATCCGGATAAGCTCAACGTCAACGGCGGCGCCATCGCACTCGGGCATCCTCTAGGTGCGACCGGCACGAAATTATTGGTGTCGCTTGTCCATGAACTGGAGCGCTCTGACAGCCGTTACGGCCTGCTTGCGATTTGCGAAGGCATGGGCATGGCGAACGCGACGATTATCGAACGGCTCACTTGAATAGGCCAAGACACAGTCAAAGGGGAGAATGAAATGGATTTTTCTAAAGTGAAAGCCATCGTCACTGGCGGTGCATCAGGTCTTGGTGAAGCGACGGTGCGCCATATCTCAGAAAACGGCGGGCGCGCGGTGATATTTGATTTGAATGAAGCGCGTGCGCATGGGGTGATGGGTGATTTTAGCGACGGGCAAGTCAGTTATTTCGAAACGGATGTGACAGATGCATTGCAGGTAGAAGAAAATGTGAAGAAGGCGGTCGATAAGCTCGGCAGCGTCAATCTCCTAGTCAACTGTGCAGGCATCGGCACACCCGGAAAAGTCGTGTCGAAGGGGCAGCCGCTTGCACTCGAGCGCTTCGAAAAAGTCATCCAAGTCAATTTGGTCGGCAGTTTCAACGTATTGCGCGCCGTCGCAGCGGCGATGCAGCAAAACGAGCCGAATGAGGAAGGGGAACGCGGAGTCATCATTTCAACCGCATCCGTCGCAGCATTTGAAGGGCAGATCGGGCAAGCGGCCTATAGCGCATCAAAAGGCGGAATCGTCTCGATGACCTTGCCGGTCGCGCGTGAATTCGCACGTGACGGCATCCGCGTCATGGCAATTGCGCCGGGTCTCATGAAAACGCCGATGTTCGACGGCCTGCCGGAATCCGCGATTGCTTCCCTTTCTGCCACAGTGCCGTTTCCGGCGCGTCTCGGGCGTCCTGATGAATACGCCAAGCTAGTTAAAAGCATTTTCGAAAACCCGCTATTGAACGGGGAAGTGATCCGCTTGGACGGCGCGATCCGCATGCAGCCGAAATAAAGTATAGGGGGGATGGGAGAAATGGCAAGATATCGTTTTGAAGAAGAGGAGCATACGATGTTCCGCAAATCCTTACGCAAGTTTTTGGAAAAAGAAGCGGTGCCGCATTACGAGCAATGGGAAAAAGACCGCCTGATCCCGAAGTCGTTCTGGAGACAGCTCGGCGATATGGGCTTTTTATGCCCTCAAGTAGAAGAGCAGTACGGCGGGCTTGGCCTTGATTTCCGCTACGGCGTCATTATCGGTGAAGAAATGGAGCGAGTGGGGGCGAGCTTGACGGGTGTCGGGCTGCATAATGATATTACCGTCCCTTATATTGAAGCATATGGAACAGAGCAGCAGAAACAGGATTGGCTGCCGGGCTGTATCAGCGGCGAGTACATCACCGCGATCGCGATGACGGAACCAGGTGCTGGGTCCGACCTTGCCAATATTTCCGCCACGGCTGTAAAGGACGGCGACCATTATATCGTCAACGGCCAGAAAACCTTTATCACCAACGGCATCAATTCGACGCACGTGCTCGTTGTCGTGAAGACCGACCCGAAAGCGGAGCCGAAGCATAAAGGCATCTCCTTGTTGATGGTCGAAGAAGGGACGCCGGGTTTCACGAAAGGGCGCAAGCTCGATAAAGTCGGGCTCCATGCACAGGATACATCCGAACTGTATTTCGAGGATTGCAAAGTCCCGATAGCCACCCTGGTCGGCGAAGAAAACAAAGGCTTTACATACTTGATGGAAAAATTGCAGCAGGAACGGCTCGTCGTGGCGCTTGCCGCGCAAATCGCATCGGAAGACATGCTCGAGATGACGATCGATTATGTAAAATCCCGCAAAGCATTCGGCAAGCCGATCAGCGCATTCCAGAACACCCAATTCAAACTGGTGGAAATGGCGACCGAAATCGAACTCGGCAAAGCGTTTCTGGAATCCTTAATCGAAGAGCATATGGCCGGAAAAGATATCGTCTCGAAAGTGTCGATGGCAAAATACTGGCTGACGGATACGGCGAAGAAAATCTCGGGCGAGTGCATGCAATTGCACGGCGGCTACGGTTATATGGAAGAATACAAAATCGCCCGGCGCTACCGCGACATTCCGGTTGCGGCGATTTATGCCGGCTCGAACGAAATCATGAAAACGATCATCGCCAAACGGATGGGGCTCTGAATGGAAAAGGTGTTGTCGGGTGTCCGCATCCTGGATGTGACTTATTATGTGCCGGGGCCCTTTGCCGGAAAACGTCTCGCCGAACTCGGTGCACAAGTCATTAAAGTCGAACCTCCCGCTGGCGACCCGTCTCGCAGCATGGGCGGTGGCCTTGTGCACGGTGCTCATAATGCCGGTAAACAAATCATCCATCTAGATTTGAAATCCGAAAGCGGCAAGCATGAGATGCTTGAGCTCGTGCGTTCAGCCGATGCCATCATCGAAACCTTCCGTCCGGGGGTCATGAAAAAACTTGGGTTGGATTATGGAAGCCTCAAACAATTGAAGCCCGATATTGTCTACTGCTCGCTATCGGGTTATGGGCAGGCGGGCGAGCTCGCGCATCTCGGCAGCCATGACCTTAATTACCTGGCGCTTTCGGGTGCCTTGGATCAACTCCGCGACGGAAACGGGCGTCCTGTGCATCCGACCAACACACTCGCGGATTATACGGGAGGCTTGCTTGCGAGTGAACAGATACTCGCTGCGTTGATCCGGAAGTTCCGGACGGGCGAAGGGACATACTTGGATATCGCGCTTGCGGAAGTGATGGCGGAGTTTCTGCCGAACCACGATGCCTACATGAAAGCGGGCTTGTCGGATCACGGCGTTCCGGAAATCGGGGGCGGCCGCATCAGCTATGCCATTTATGAAACGAAAGACCGGCGTTTCGTGACGCTCGGCGCCTTGGAAGAAAAGTTTTGGCGGAATTTCTGTACACTAGCAGGACGGCCTGAATGGCAGGCATGGTCAGGATATGCGCCGGAAACCCCGCAGCACGAGGAAGTTTCCGCGTTTTTCAAAACGAAAAGCTGGCAAGAGTGGTATGAGTTGTCGCTAGTCCATGACTGCTGCCTGGCGCCGGTCTTGAGTGCGGATGAGCGCCACCGGCATCCTTTTTTCCTTGGTCGGGAATCGCGCAAGAGAACAAGTGAGGTGCGCTAAGTGGATTAGATTGGAAGATGCGTTTGGCGAATTTGAAGTTTGATACTTGACAGAATATACAAAACCTTTTAGTATGAAGGACAACTTGTTGGTAGCGGCAAGTCTATTCGAGAGAAGAGTCAGAAGAGATGAGAACAGAAGAGTGTAAATCGAGGAATGAGACGAGTAGGCAGTGGCCTCTATTTAGAGAGTCAGCGGGTGGTGAAAGCTGATTGGATGCGCTGTGCGAATGGACTTATGAGAGCCAGCCGGAAAGCGGAAGCGAGTATGGCGGACGTATCCCTGCGTTAAAGGGAAAGGCTTAAGAAGCCTGTTTGAGTGAGTGCAAAATGCATTAATGCGTGGTGGTACCGCGGTTAAAACCGTCCCCGCAACCGGAATAGACCCCGGTTGCGGGGATTTTTGCATTTAAAAACGAGACGAGGAGAGATTGAGATGAGCAGAGCAGAGAATATGAATGAACATACAATGAAACAGCAAGCATTGGAATTATTGGAAGGGCGCATGAGCCGGCAACAGATGAAAAATTTCTTGAATGAATTGCACGAAAAAGGCGAGACGGCCGATGAATTGGTCGGCATGGTCCTGGCAATGCGTGAGAAAGCAGTGAAGCTTCCCGAAATGGCAGGCGAGCTGGTGGACGTTTGCGGCACAGGCGGCGACAAATCCTTCAGCTTCAATATCAGCACATTGACGGCTTTCGCGTTGGCTGGCTGCGGCATGAGCGTCGCAAAGCACGGCAACCGAAGCGTTTCCAGCAAAACGGGCAGCTCTGATTTATTGGAAGAGATCGGGATATCCACCCAATTGGCTGTAACGGAACTGCCGGCACTCGTCGAACAGACAGGCATCGCCTTTTTGTTCGCGCCGGCGATCCATCCGGCACTCGGTGGCTTGCGCGAAGTGCGCAAGGAAATCGGCACGCCGACCATCTTCAACTTGGTCGGCCCGCTGGCGAATCCTTTGCCGATTACGGTCCAAATGAGCGGCGTTTACCGTCCGGACATGATGGAACCGATGGCCGATGCCTTGATGCGTCTCGGCAGAAAGCGCGGGGCGATTGTCCACGGGGCAGGCGGGCTGGATGAATTATCTCTTGCCGGAACCAACCATTTGATCGTCTTTGACGAACAAGGCAAGCGCAGCATGACAGTCCATCCTCACGAAGTCGGGCTTGAAACAGCGCCGATCGAGGCGATTCGCGGAGGCGATTCGAAGCGCAATGCGGAGATTTTCATGCAAGTGATCGGCGGGACGCCGAGTGCATATTTGGACACGGTAGCGCTGAATGCGGGAACGGTGCTTTACGTGAGCGGCCGTGCCGCAAGCATTGCGGAAGGCGTACATCAGGCAAGGAAATCCATCATTTCAGGCGAAACGGCGCGTGTGTATGAATTGCACCGCCTAGCATCGGGGGTGCTCGTATGACCATATTGGACAAAATCATGGAAACCAAACGGCAGGAAATCACTGCCTATGAAAATAGTTATCCCAAAACCGAGCGATATCCAGACAAACCGAAACTCATCGACACGTTGCGGGAAAGCCGCGGAGTCATTTCGGAAATCAAGCGCGCATCTCCGTCAAAAGGTGCCATCCGCATGGAAGTGGATGTCGTTGAACAGGCCCGGCAATATGAGGGGGCCGGCGCAGCTGCCATTTCCGTATTGACGGATGAGCAATATTTTAAAGGGTCCATTGAAGATTTGAAGAAAGTGGCGCGCGCGGTTTCGGTTCCGGTGTTGTGCAAAGATTTCATGGTCAGCGAAATCCAGATCGAACGGGCGCAAGCGGCTGGAGCGACGCTCATTCTATTGATCGTCGCAGCGCTTAAAGACGAGGAGCTCGAGCGATTATTCCGCTATGCGGATTCGCTCGGCTTGGAAATCCTCGTGGAAGTGCATGATGCAGGAGAGCTGGAAAAAGCCGTCGCGCTCGGAGCGCAATTGATCGGCGTCAATAACCGCAATTTAAAAACTTTTGAAGTGTCGTTGGAACGAACGGCGGAATTGGCTGAGAAATTTACATTTGGCAGCGGTTCGGTGCTGATCAGCGAGAGTGGCATGAACGATACGGCGGATGCGCACAAAGCTTACGAACTCGGCGCACAAGGCGTATTGGTCGGGGAAGCGTTGATGCGTTCGGAAGATCCGGCAAGTTGGATTCGCCAGGCAACAGGACAGGAGGCAGCGCAATGACACGTGTTAAAATCTGTGGATTGATGGAAGAGCAACACGTTAAAGCTGCATCACAAGCGGATGCGATCGGATTTGTCTTTGCCCCGAGCAAACGGCGCGTATCGGTCGAACGGGCGCAAGAGTTATCGCGTCTCGCAAATAATGGCGTGCAGCGGATCGGTGTATTCGTCAACGCTTCATACGAAGAAATCGAAAATGCCGTCAAGACGGTGCCGTTGACGATGGTGCAATTGCACGGCGATGAACCGGATGAATTGATCCAGCGCATCGAAGTGCCGGTCATTCAAGCCTTCTCGATCCGCACACCGGACGATGTAGAGAAATTGAACAACTCGATTGCGGATTATATATTGGTCGATGCACCAGGCACTGACTACCGGGGAGGCAGCGGGCATGTGTTTGATTGGAGCCTCCTGGAAAACGTGAATTTGGATCATAGCCGCCTCATTTTAGCGGGTGGATTGAATAGAGACAACGTGCAAGCGGCTATCAGCCAAACTGCTCCTTTCATGGTTGATGTGTCGAGCGGCGTAGAAACGGATGGCCGAAAAGATGAAGTGAAAATCCAGCAATTCATACTACAGGCAAAGGGTGATTCGATGGAGAGAACAAAAGAAAAGACAATAGACCCGGTAGGATTTTTCGGTCGCTACGGCGGCCAGTTCGTCCCGGAAACTTTGATGAAAGCAGTCAAAGAGTTGGAAGCGGCTTATGAAGAAGCCAAAAACGACCCTGAATTCCAAAAGGAATATCATCATTATTTAAGTGAATATGTCGGCCGTGAACAGCCGTTGACCTTTGCTGCGCGCATGACCGAAGCGTGGGGCGGGCCGAAAATTTATTTGAAGCGCGAAGATTTGAACCATACCGGCGCCCATAAGGTGAACAATGCCATCGGCCAAGCGCTGCTCGCACAGCGTATGGGCAAGCGTAAAATCGTCGCCGAAACCGGAGCTGGCCAGCATGGCGTGGCGACCGCTACCATTTGCGCCTTGTTCGATTTGGACTGTGTCGTGTTCATGGGTGAAGAAGACATCAAACGCCAGCAGCTCAATGTATTCCGCATGAAATTATTGGGAGCGCGCGTGGAAAGTGTCTCGAAAGGTAGCGGCACGTTGAAAGACGCGGTGAATGAAGCGCTGCGCTACTGGGTCACCAATGTCGAAGATACACATTATTTGATCGGCTCGGCGCTTGGACCGCACCCGTTCCCGACGATGGTGCGCGATTTCCAAAGTGTCATCGGCAAGGAAACGAAGCGGCAGATCCTTGATAAGGAAGGGCGTCTTCCGGATGCCGTCGTCGCTTGTGTGGGAGGCGGTTCCAACGCCATCGGCATGTTCCATCCGTTTGTTAATGATGAAAGCGTACGGCTGATCGGCGCCGAAGCAGCTGGAGATGGGGTCGATACCGACCGCCACGCTGCGACTTTGACAAAAGGGTCGGAAGGTGTGCTCCACGGCGCCATGATGAAATTATTGCAGGATGATGCGGGTCAAGTGCAGGAAGCGCATTCGCTTTCGGCCGGCCTCGACTATCCGGGGATCGGGCCTGAGCATGCCCACCTTTCAGACATCGGGCGCGTCGTATACGAAGCGATTACGGATGACGAAGCACTTGCTTCGGTCATCGAGATGTCCCGTTTAGAGGGAATCATCCCGGCATTGGAATCAGCCCATGCCGTGGCGGAAGCCAAAAAGCAAGCACAGGCAATGGGTTCCGAAGACATTCTCGTCATTTGCGTATCAGGCCGTGGCGACAAGGATATGGCAACATACGCTGAAAAAATGGAGGGATTGTCATGAAACGATTAGCAGAACTGAAACAAGCAGGCCAAAAGGCTTTTGTGGCTTATATTATGGCAGGCGATGGGGGACTCGATAAATTAGGAGAACAAATCCAACATTTGCAGGAGCGCGGCGTGACGGCCATAGAAGTGGGCATTCCCTTCTCGGATCCGGTCGCAGATGGACCGACGATTGAAGCAGCAGGCAACCGGGCCCTTGCAGAAGGCGTAACACTTGAAAAAGTGCTTGCAGCGATGAAAGATTTTGAATTTGAAGTGAAAGTGCCGCTCATTATCATGACGTATTTGAACCCGGTTCTCCGCTTCGGAGCAGAACGCTTTACGGTTGAAGCAAAAAAGGCGGGAGCTTCTGGGCTCATCATTCCGGATCTGCCGTTCGAGCATCGCCAATTGATCGAGCCGTTCGCAAAGCAGCAGGAACTGGTACTCGTTCAGCTCGTCACGTTGACGACGATCGATAGCCGTTTGGAAGAAATTCTGAAAGGCGCGGAAGGGTTTGTTTACGCAGTGACTGTGACCGGCATTACCGGAACCCGCGACGAGCTAGCGGAAGAAGTCGGTGCATTCACGCGCAAAGTGAGGGAGTTGAGCCCTGTACCGGTGTATGCAGGATTCGGCATCTCGAAAGAAAGCCATGTCGATATGCTGAGGGATGATGTGGACGGCTTTATTGTCGGCAGCGCGATCGTCCAGGCATTCCATGAAGGCCGCATTGAAGACGTCGAACCCTTGATCGATGCAGTGACCGCCCCTCATTCGGTATAATACCGTCAGGAGGGATTGTCATGTTCGAACCGATGGATGCGAATTTTTTTGAAGCGCCGACACTTGATTTGTCGCGTGATTTATTAGGAAAGATACTGGTCCACGAACTGCCCGGTGGAATTGTTGCCGGCAGGATCGTCGAGACCGAAGCGTATATGGGGGCGGAAGACCGGGCTGCGCACAGTTTCGGCAACCGCCGCACCAAACGCACGGAAGTGATGTTCGGAAGGTCCGGGCTTGTTTATACGTATCAAATGCACACCCATACGCTCTTGAATGTTGTCAGCGGCCCTCAGGAAACGCCGCGCGCCATTCTTATCCGTGCAGTCGAGCCGGTCGAAGGCATTGATTTCATGGCGGAGCGAAGAGGGCAGCATATGCCGATGAAGCAATGGACGAGCGGCCCAGGCAAGCTGACGAAAGCGATGGGCATCACGATGGACTATAATGGGCATCATTTTACTGAGCGTCCACTCTATATCGCCGATGGGGATGCAGTGCGCGCCGTATCTACAGGGCCGCGTGTCGGCATCGGGAATTCGCAGGAAGCGGTCCATTATCCATACCGCTTCTGGGAATCGGAAAATCCGTTTGTCTCGAAATTCCGCCCGTAATCCGGATGTTTAAGCTTTCCAATTCGTGGAATACTGATAGGGAGTATTTAAACAGAAGGAGTGAAGGAAAGTGGCAAAAATTGCAACGTTGATTACAGATATGTTCGAGGATGTAGAGTATACAGAACCGGCAAAAGCTTTTAATGAAGCAGGCCATGAACTGATCAATATCGAAAAGGAAGCCGGCAAGAAAGTGACCGGCAAACAAGGTGAAGCCGTTGTCACTATCGACAAAGGCATCGACGAAGTGAACCCGGATGAATTCGATGCGCTGCTATTGCCAGGCGGTTTCTCGCCGGATCAATTGCGCGCAGACGATCGCTTCGTGACCTTCACGAAAGCCTTCATGGATTCCAAGAAACCCGTCTTCGCAATCTGTCATGGGCCGCAGCTGTTGATCACGGCTAAAACTTTGGAAGGGCGCGATGCAACGGGCTTCAAATCGATTCAAGTCGATATGGAGTACGCTGGAGCCAAAGTCGTCGACAAAGAAGTCGTCGTCTGCCAAGACCAATTGGTCACAAGCCGCCAGCCGGACGATATTCCCGCGTTCAACCGCGAGTCCTTGAAGCTGCTCGAAAACAAATAAAGGCAAATCAAAACCGCTCCCATATCAGGAGCGGTTTTTGTGTGTTAAAAATTAAAGAAACATTTACAAATGTCCTCTTGCATACATAAGCAATCACTTATATAATAAGTCCATTGCCAAAAAGAGGTGACTTGATATGGACTATAAGCAAATGGAACAAAGTTTGAAAGCGGTAAGCGATGAAACCCGTATGCTCATTTTGAAATATTTATCGAAAGAGGCATTGTGCATTTGTGAATTCACGGAGTTGCTCAATATGACGCAGCCGGCCATCAGCCAGCATATGCGTAAACTCAAGCAAGCGGGCCTGATCTGTGAAGAAAAGCGTGGGCGCTGGACGATTTGGTCGTTGAATAAAGACCATGCGCTGATAAATGTGTTGGCTTCATTGCTTGAGATGCTGCCGGAACCTGAGCGGACAGTGGAATCGCTCATTGCAGAAGGTAAGAAAGTGAATTGCAATTAAGGAGATGTAACGTAAATGGATGTTTGGTTAGCAATTATTATTTTTCTCATTACACTACTGTTTGTCATTTGGCAGCCGCGAGGATTGTCGATCGGCTGGTCGGCTATCGCCGGTGCCATTGTCGCCCTGTTGTTCGGAGTCGTTGATTTCGGCGACGTCTGGGACGTAACGGGGATTGTCTGGAATGCGACATTGACCTTTGTCGCATTGATCATCATTTCACTCATCTTGGATGAAATCGGCTTTTTCGAATGGGCAGCGCTGCATATGGCGCGTTTCTCGAAAGGCAGCGGATTGCGGATGTTTTTACTTGTCACATTGCTTGGTGCAGTCGTGGCGGCATTGTTCGCCAATGACGGGGCGGCGCTGATCTTGACGCCGATCGTCCTTGCGATGGTGCGGGCGTTGAAGTTCAGGGATACGATGATTTTGCCGTTTATCATGGCATCAGGGTTTATTGCGGATACCGCGTCCCTGCCGTTTGTTATCAGTAATTTGGTCAATATCGTCTCGGCTGACTTTTTCGGCATCGGTTTTACGGAATATGCACTCCATATGTTCGTGCCGAATCTGTTCAGCATAATCGCCAGTATGGTCGTCTTGTTTTTATTCTTTAGAAAAGATATTCCGGGACGCTTCGATCCAAGTGTGCTGAAGAATCCGGCATCGGCCATCAAAGACATCCGCATGTTCCGCTTGTCCTGGGTCGTGCTCGCAGTATTGCTGATCGGTTATTTCATGAGCGAATCGCTCGAAATTCCGGTATCTTTCATCGCCGGTTCGATTGCGATCATCTTCCTGGCCATTGCGCGCAGCAGCAAACACGTCGAAACGATGACGGTCCTGCGTGGTGCGCCATGGGCGATCGTCTTCTTCTCGATCGGCATGTATGTCGTCGTCTACGGCTTGCGCAACGTCGGCTTGACGTCGGTCCTCGCGCAGGCGATTGAGTGGACGGCAGGCCATGGCTTGTATGCTGCGACCATCGGCATGGGCTTTATCGCGGCGATCTTGTCTTCCGGGATGAACAATATGCCGACTGTTATGATCAACGCCTTGGCCATTGCCGAGACGAACACGAGCGGTGTCATGCGCGATGCTTTGATCTATGCCAATGTCATCGGTTCCGACCTCGGCCCGAAAATCACGCCGATCGGCTCGCTTGCAACGCTTCTGTGGCTTCACGTTCTGAAAACCAAAGGTGTGGAAATCAGCTGGGGCTATTATTTCAAAGTCGGCATCATCCTCACCGTCCCGACCTTATTCATCACATTGACCGGCCTGTACCTGTGGTTGACAGTGCTGAATTAATAAAGCTCCATTTAATGGATAAGAAAAAGCGCCTGCCATTCGAAAATGAATGGCAGGCGCTTTTTAAGTTTCGTTTGCTTAGTCCAAAAACTTCGCTAAGTAGATTTCGTCATGCTCTTTGCCTTCTATGACAAGTGAGCGGTGGCGTGTGCCTTCTGCTTCGAATCCGGCTTTTTCGTAAAGCTTGCGGGCGCGCTCGTTGGCTTCGACGACTGTCAGTTCGAGGCGGGTGATGCCTTTTTGCTTCGCCCAGTCCTCGGCTTTTTCGAGGAGTGCTTTAGCGATTCCTTTGCCTTGGGCTTCCTTAAGAAGGCCGAGGACCAGTGCGGCTCGGTGGGAAGCCCGTTTCGCTTCGTTGCCGAGGACCATCAGATAGCCGACGTGTTGACCGTTCAAGATGGCGATGATGATCGCTGAATGGCCGCTTTGCTTCCACTCGATGATTTGTTTGCGGACGCGCTGCGTAGACAAAGATCGTTCGTCTTTGCCGTACAGCATGAAATCGGATTCGGCTTCAACTGTTTTCTGAAGCAGTGCAAGCGACCGGGCATCCCCGTGCTCAGCGGTGCGTATAAGCAAGATGTCTTTATCTTCGGCATCTTTGTCTGCTGCTGTGCTCTTGGCATCGGCTTTTTCGAAGACGACATAACGATCCGGCTCAACTTCTGTCACGCGGTAGCCTGAATCCATCCAGGCGTGAAAATGTTTTGCGGGGGGCTTCGACTTTTTCCACCAGCTTTTGTTCAAATATGCGGCATTGGGCAAGTTCTGGCCCATGATTTGCTCGATCTCTGAGAAGGTCAGTCGGATGCTGGAATTTGTAGCGGCTTGAAAATAATGAGATAGAGGAATGTATTTCTTTTCCAATAAAGTGGTCACAGGCACCTCTTCCTTCCAAAAAAATAGGATTAGTTAGTCATATAATACCATTCAAATATGCTAAAGTACATACCAATATTAAAAAATACTGATAATTCTAAAATCATTTCGGTGTTTAGATGGGGTTATGCAGGTTCTGACTGGGTTTTCGGTCGCAGATTTTTTCAGCAGAGGCAACTTGTGATAGAATAATCTCAGAAACTATACAAGCCAGGAGGCCATTATTCATGTCAAAAGTTTTCGTGCTAGGTCATAAAAATCCGGATACCGATTCAATCTGTTCGGCGATTGCATATGCCCATCTGAAAAAAGAACTCGGAATGGATGCCGAAGCCGTTCGTCTCGGTGAACCGAACAATGAAACGCTTTACGCGCTCGAACAATTCAAAGCCCAAACTCCCCGTTTGGTGGGACGCGCCTCAGACGAAGTGAAACAAGTGATCCTTGTCGACCACAACGAACGTCAACAAAGCGTCGATGATATTGATGAAGTCCAGGTGATTGAAGTGATCGACCATCACCGCATCGCCAATTTCGAAACGACCGATCCTCTTTATTTCCGTGCAGAACCTGTAGGATGCACTGCGACGATTTTATTGAAGCTATATAAAGAGCATGCAGTTGAAGTGCCAGCGGGTATTGCCGGCTTGATGCTTTCTGCAATCATTTCCGATTCTTTGTTGTTTAAATCTCCTACATGCACAGAGCAGGACGTACAGGCAGCAAAAGAACTATCGGAAATTGCCGGTGTCGATTCCCAAGAATACGGTCTTGCGATGTTGAAAGCTGGCGCAGACTTAAGCAATAAAACTTTAGAAGACTTGATTTCACTCGACTCCAAAGAGTTCGAAGCAGGCAACCATCGATTTGAAGTGGCGCAGGTGAATGCCATTGATGTATCGGAAGTGCTGGATCGCCAGAATGAATTGGAAGTGCTGATCAATAATTCGGTCACAACAAAAGGCTTGGACCTTTTCGTCTTCGCAGTGACGGACATCTTGAACAATAATTCGGAAGCGATCGTTCTCGGACGCCGTTCGGATATTATCGAATCTGCTTTCCAATCCAGTGTCGTCAACAACCGGGTGATTTTGCCGGGTGTCGTCTCCAGAAAAAAACAAATCGTTCCGGTCATCACCGAAGCCTTAAGCTGATTCCCTTACAGGGAGTCAGTTTTTTTATGCTGGGAATTTTTTTCAAGCAAAAAAATTGTGACGCACCAGTGTCATTGCTATAGTAAGTGGCGAGGTGGATACTAATGAAAATTGAAGTATGGTCAGATTACGTTTGCCCATTCTGTTATATAGGAAAGCGTACGCTGGAGAAAGCTCTTGAGCACTCAGGCTATGCGAACCAAACAGATATTACATTTAAAGCATATGAACTGGATGCAAGTGCGCCAGTAGATTCCGGAAAATTGGCTTACGAACATCTAGCGGAAAAAATGGGACAAACCCCTGCGCAGGCAAAGCAGATGACAATCAGTGTCGCTGAACACGCAAAAGAATTCGACCTGCATTACGACGTGGAAAACATGGTGCATGCGAATACATTTTCTGCGCATCGGCTCGTTAAATGGGCTGGGACACAAGGTGGAGAGCAGCAATTGACCGAGTTGTTGATGCATCATTATTTTGAAAAAGCGCACAATATCAGCAATGCGGAAACTTTGTTGTCGATTGTGGAAAAAGCCGGGCTCGACCGGGAGAAGGCGGCAGCCGTGTTGGAGTCGGATCAATTCCAAAGTGAAGTCGAACAGGATATCCAAGAAGCCCGTCAAATCGGAGTGCAAGGCGTCCCATTTTTTGTCGTCAACGGAAAATACGCTATCTCTGGGGCTCAACCGCTTAAAGCGTTTATTGAAGCTCTTGAACAAATCGGCGAAGAGGAAGGCATGCGGCCTGCATTGAAGCCGATCGGAAAAGCGAAAACAAGCTTCTGCACGGGGGATTCCTGTGAAGGAGAATGAGCCAGGCAAGCTTGTTGACTTTGTATCTCGAATTACTTATAATTAAAAAGTCTCGAATTAAAGAATAATAATGATAGTATAAAGGAGTTTTTACAAGTGGAAAATATTTTAGTCGTAAAAGCCAATAACCGCCCAGCATCTGAGGGTGTTTCAAGTAAAATGCACGAAGTATTCATGGAGAACTTGAAGACGGATGCAGAGGTCAACACTTTTGATGTATTCGCAGAAGATATGCCGTATTTCGGCCAGGACTTTTTCGATGCGATGCAAAAATCCGCACAAGCTGAAGAATTGACTGAATTGGAGCAGCGCATTTTGACAGCTGCTAACAAAGCGATGGATGCATTCATGGATGCAGACGTAGTGGTTTTCGCCTTCCCATTGTGGAATATGACGATTCCGGCAGCATTGCAGACGTTCATCGACTATGTCTATCGTGCAGGTATGACATTCAAATATACAGCAGAAGGCCCGGTTGGCCTAGTTCCGGAGAAGAAAGTCATCATCCTGAACGCACGTGGCGGCGTCTATTCGACTCCTGAAATGGCGCCTAGCGAAATGAGCGTCAACTATATCCGCGGCATCATGAATTTCTTCGGCATCACGGATATCGAAGAAGTCATCATTGAAGGCCACAATATGTACCCTGACCGCGCTGAGCAAATCATTGCAGACGGCATGGAACGTGTGAAAGAATCAGCAGGATCACTTTCTAAAGTAAACGCATAATGAATGAAAAAGACGGAAACGCTTCGGCGTTTCCGTCTTTTTTCAGCTTGCTGAGAAAGGTGAGAAGTCGTATTTTCCGAAGCTTATCGCTCGCTTTCCGTGGGCTCGCGCCCAAGCCTCCTCAGTCGCTGTGCGCCTTGCGGGGTCTCGGTCGTCTCGCTGATCCACTGGAGTCGAGCGAACGCTTCTCCAAATACTTAGATAGGTCATTGATTGTTGAATGTAGAAAATGTGATCCCATTTCTCATTCATAGCGGATCATAAACTTCTTCAACACTCTGAAAAGACGGAAACGCTTCGGCGCTTCCGTCTTTTTTTGTTTAAATTTGTTTGTGTCTCAGCCTCACCGATGATTAGACTCAGCTACCCTCTGTGCATTTATTTGCTCGACTTTCGCTTTGCTCAAGCCTCGCAAACGAATGTCCGAGGCAAGCCTCGTTAGTTTGCTCCCACATCTGCAGGGCAGATGCGTCGCAAATAAATGGACTCAGCTACATTACCCATTTATTTGCTCGACTTTCGCTTTGCTCAAGCCTCGCAAACGAATGTCCGAGGCAAGCCTCGTGCATTCGCTTGCTCCCACATCTGCAGGGCAGATGCGTCGCAAATAAATGGACTCAGCTACATTACCCATTTATTTGCTCGACTTTCGCTTTGCTCGAGCCTCGCAAACGAATGTCCGAGGCAAGCCTCGTGCATTCGTTGATTAGCAATTTCCACATAGGGGTAGACAGTCAATAAGCAAAACATTCAATAAAGGAGGGGCAGCATGTCTCAAAATGAACAGCACCGCCGCATTCCCGAATCGAACGAGTCTTTTTGGAGAGCCTATAAGGAACTGCCGGATTATCCGGCTTTTACAGGCAATAAGTCGACGGAGGTCGCAGTCGTCGGGGCCGGTATCGCCGGCGTCATCACCGCTTATCTTTTGGCAAAAGAAGGGAAGAAAGTGACGCTTCTCGATGCCGGTAAACTGATCGATGGCGTCACTGGCTATACGACCGCTAAAATCTCGGCGCAGCACGGACTGTATTATGCACCGCTGATCAAACTGGCCGGGGAAAAACAAGCCAGGCTATATTACGAAGCCAATATGGCTGGATTAAAATTCATCGAAGAAACGGCACAAGAGCTGAACATCGAATGTGATTTTTCCCATCAGGATGCGTTTATCTATTCGACGAAAGATTCCACAGTCAAGCTATTGGAGAAAGAGGCGGAAGCGTATCAACAATTGGGCATCGAAGGCGGTCTTGCACAGGAAGAATCGAAACTGCCATTTCCGGTTACGGAAGCACTCGTCATGCGCAATCAGGCACAGTTCCATCCCGTGAAGTTTTTGACGGGCCTTGTGAAAGAACTGGAGAAAATGGGTGTGGACATCCACGAGCAAAGCCGCGCAGTGAAGATATTGAGCAAAAAAGACCCGGTGATCCAAACAGAAAACTTGTCTCATTTGTCTTGTGACAAAGTGGTTGTTGCGACGCATTATCCGTTCAATGATTTCGACGGCATGTACTTCTCCAGGCTGTCGGTCAACCGCTCCTATGCCATTGCAGTCCGGACAGAAGGAAAGATACCCGACGGCATGTATATCAGTGCAGACAGCCCGTCGCGTTCAATCCGTTTTACAGAAGGAGAAGACGGAGAGAAGCTCCTGTTACTAGGCGGAGACGGCCACCCAACCGGACAGAGTTCTGTCGAGACGATGGAACATTACGAGAATCTGGTGAAATTCGGCGAGGATTACTTCGCTGCAGAAGAAGTGCAGTATCGCTGGTCGTCGCAGGATATGACCACTTTAGATAAGATTCCATACGTCGGAACAATCACCGCTGGGTATGAAAATATCCTGGTCGCGACAGGGTTCCATAAATGGGGCATGGCGAACGGTGCCATTGCCGGACGGATCTTGACCGACCAAATCGTCGGGCGCGACAACCCATACGCTGCGCTATTCGATCCGACGCGGCCGAAAGTGAAAACGGCCGATGCGGCAAGCTTCTTGAAAGACAATGCATCGGTGGCGAAAGAACTGGTCAGCGGCAAACTGAAAAAAGCCTCCAAGACAATCGACGACCTGGAAAAAGGGCAGGGCGGCCTTGTCAAAGTGGACGGCAAAAAAGCGGGCGGCTACCGTGATGAGTACGGCCAAGTGCATCTCGTCAAACCGACCTGTACACATATGGGCTGTGACGTGGCATGGAACGATGCCGAAACCTCGTGGGATTGCCCGTGCCACGGCTCGCGCTTCTCGCATACCGGGGAAGTTTTGGAAGGACCTGCCGTGAAACCGCTGAAGAAATTGGAAGGCGGCATATAAAACACAAAAAAGGAAGCAGCCGCCGCTGCTTCCTTTTTTAATGCTTATGCTGGGTTCGCTTGGATTTCCAAGTTCAATTTGATGTCTTCGCCGACAAGCACGCCGCCTGTTTCAAGCGCCTGGTTCCATGTCAAACCGAAATCTTTGCGGTTGATTTTGCCGTTGACGTTGTATGCAACGACTTCAACTCCCCAAGGGTTGGTAGCTTTGCCGCCGTATTCCGCTTCGAATTTCGCCGGGCGTGTAACGCCTTTGATCGTCAAATCGCCTTCAAGCTCATATTCATCATCGTCTTTTTTGTGGATATCGGTCGCATTGAATGTAATGTGCGGATGCTGTTCAGCGTCAAAGAAATCTGCTGAGCGCAAGTGGTTGTCGCGGTCTTCGTTATTGGTATCGATGCTTGCCACGTCGATTTTAAAATCGATCAATGCATTTTCAAGGTTGTTTTCATCTGCTTCCACCTGTGCTTCATATGAAGCGAAAGAGCCTTTCACTTTTGAGATCATCATGTGTTTCACAGAGAATCCGATTTCTGAATGCGCTTGGTCTACTGTCCATCTTTTCATGTGTAATTCCTCCAATTTCGTATGTGTTAGCTTTACTATAAACACACAATATCTCGAAGTCAATAGGTTTTAATTAAAATAGTTTTAATTAAAGATAAATTTCCTTCGAGACTATAGTCCTTAAGAGAGCAATATCGCTTGTCAAAACATGATGAAAAATGGATACTATTAAGAGCGAAAAGTTTAGAAGGGATTTGCTTGGAATGATGAAAGAAACTTGGTTGACGGATTTGCGCCGCTTTGTGGCGGAAGATCACGTCAAAATGGATGAACCGCTGCATTTGCACACATTGACGAAAATGGGCGGGCCTGCCGATATATTTGTAGCACCGACAACTGAAGATGAAGTGGCTTATACTGTAAAATATGCTTATGAAAATGATATCCCCTTATTGATGCTTGGAAATGGGTCGAATATGGTCGTGCGTGACGGCGGAGTCCGCGGGATCGTGCTAACGTTCAAAAAGCTTGATGGCATCATGGTCAACGGAACGACGGTCATTGCCCAAGGAGGCGCGGACATTAAGAAAGTATCGCGCACTGCAGCAGACCAGCAACTGACAGGATTGGAATTCGCCTGCGGCATCCCGGGTTCGATCGGCGGCGCGATGGCGATGAACGCCGGGGCATATGGCGGCGAAATCAAAGACGTCATCGTCCAGGCGACAGTCTTGACGAAAGAGGGGGAAAAGCTGGTCTTGACGAAAGACGAGCTCGAACTCGGCTACCGGAAAAGCATCATCACGAAAAAAGGCTTTTACGTCTTGGCTTCCGAGTTCGCCCTTGAAATCGGCGAACAGCGTATCATCGACGCGAAAATGGATGAATTGACCTTCCAGCGGGAAAGCAAGCAACCGCTTGAGTTCCCGTCTGCAGGAAGTGTCTTCAAACGGCCGCCGGGCAATTTTGCCGGTAAGTTGATCCAGGAAAGCGGGTTGCAGGGCAGAGGGTTTGGCGGTGCGGAAGTTTCAACAAAGCACGCCGGTTTTATCGTGAACAAAAACAATGCAACAGCAAACGATTATATTCAAACCATTGAAATGGTGAAAAAAGCAGTCTCCGAAAAATTCGGCATCGATTTGGAACTCGAAGTGAAAATCGTCGGCGAAGATATGGCTTGATTACAAAAGCGGCACTCCTTATGAGGAGGGTCGCTTTTTATGATGAAGCCATTATTATGGTATAATGAATTCAAAGTAATTTTGAGGGGGGCTGGTCAGTATACAAGGTTTTACTGTAGATGGTGTAATCCTTTTCGGCGGAATTTTCCTCTTAGCCGGAGTCTTGATGACGAAAGTATCGGCTCGTGCCGGCGTCCCCTCGCTCGTCTTGTTTATGTTCCTCGGCATGCTTTTAGGCAGTGACGTTTCTGGACTCATTTATTTCTCGAATGCAGAAATCGCACAGATGGTCGGAATCGTCGCCCTCATCATCATTCTCTTCGAAGGTGGTTTGCAAACCCAGTGGAAGCATATTCGCCCTGTGCTTGGCGCGTCACTTACTTTGGCGACACTCGGCGTCTTGATAACGACAGGTATCGTTGCGGTTGCAGCATACTATGTGTTTGATTTGACGTGGCTGCAAGCACTGTTGCTCGGGTCGATTGTCGGCTCTACGGATGCTGCAGCGGTCTTCTCGGTTCTGGCAGGACAAAACATCAAATCCAGAATCTCTTCAACGCTCGAAGCGGAGTCAGGGACAAACGATCCGATGGCGATGTTTTTGACCATCGCTTTTGTTCAGCTGATCATGATCCCGGATGCTTCTGTTTGGTCGATGCTCGGCAGTTTCCTTCTTCAAATGGGGCTTGGTACAGTTCTTGGCCTTGCGCTCGGCTTTTTTGCATCATGGACCATCAATCGGATCCGTCTCGATGCATCCGGCCTTTATGCGGTTCTTGCGGCAGGTTTTGCAATATTTATCTATAGCTTTACTGCCGTTCTCGGTGGGAGCGGGTTGCTGGCGGTTTATTTGGCTGCACTCGTGATCGGTACGCGTGATTTGACGCATAGCTATTCAATCATAAGCTTCCATGAAGGATTCGCTTGGCTCATGCAGATCCTTATGTTTATCATTCTTGGTCTTCTCGTCTTCCCGAGCCAACTGGCCGATTGGGAGCTGATCTGGAAAGGGCTTGTGCTCTCGTTCGTCCTGATTTTCGTAGCACGCCCGATTGCCGTCTTCATCAGTACGGCATTCTTCGACTATGAGTTGAAAGAGAAACTGTTCATGTCCTGGGCGGGGCTGCGCGGAGCGGTTCCGATCGTTCTGGCGACATTCCCGATGCTTGCCGGTGTGGAAAACAGTATACTGTTTTTCAATATCGTTTCGTTCATTGTCCTAACTTCTGCCTTGCTCCAAGGTTCGACCATTCCATTGATTGCAGAAAAGCTCGGATTGAACGGGCGACCAGTTCCACGGCGCATCCACTCCCTGGAATTGGTCTCGATGGACCGGGCCAATGCGGAAATGCTTGAGGTCGAATTGTCAGAGGGATCGCCTTTTGCTGGCCAATTGGTGCAGACGATCGGGTTGCCGAACCAGACTTTGATCAGTGCCATCATACGTTCCGGAAAGCTCGTCATGCCGACCGGGACGACACGGCTCAGGAAAGGGGACGTGCTGTATGTCCTCACTGAAAAGAAACAAGTGCCGAAAGTGAAATTGGTACTTGGTGAAGAAGACTTCGTTAATTAAGCTTGCCGCCGAGGCAAGCTTTTTTAGTGGGGAAGAAGGATTTTCCGCCATATCAGTCGAATGGAAAGCCAAAAGGGGGGAATCGTCAATGAAGAGAAAAAAATGGGGGAAATGGCTGTTGATCGCTTTTGGGTCGTTGCTTGTGCTAGCAGCAGTGGCGCTTATTTTTGCAAACGCTTACATATCGAAATCAAAGCCGATCATCGAAGGGGAAGTGGCCGTGCCGGTGCTTGAGGAAGAAGTGACGGTCATACGGGATAACATCGGTGTGCCGCATATCCAGGCAGAAAGCGATGCGGACCTTTACCGGGCGCAAGGCTATGTGCAAGCACAGGACCGGTTGTTCCAAATGGATCTATCGAGGCGGCAAGCAAGCGGCCGCTTGGCTGAAGTGATCGGGGAGGCAGCTGTCGATACAGATAAATATTTCCGCACCTTCAGTTTGCGCCGTGCCGGTGAAGAATCATGGTCTGGCTACGGGGAAGAGGCGAAGCAAGTGCTCGAGTGGTATGCGGAAGGCGTCAACGCTTATATCGAAGAAGCAAAAGAAGAGGGACGCCTCAGCTATGAATTCGCGCTGCTCGGCTATGAACCCGAACCGTGGACGCCAGTCGATTCTTTGGCGATCGGCAAATTCATGGCTTATGATCTCGGCGGCCATTGGAATTCGCTCGCTGTCAGGCACTGGGCCTTGAATGAATTCCCGGAAGATAAAGCGCGCGAACTGTTCATCCGTTATCCGGAAGATGCGCCTGCGATTTTGGCAGCGAATAAACAACAGCCGGTGTCGGTCGCAGGCGCTTTCGATCCGTCTTTAATACCGCCGGAATTCAACGGCAGCAATAACTGGGTTGTGTCAGGGGATAAAACGGAAAGCGGGAAACCGCTATTGGCGGATGACCCGCATCTCGGGCTCAGCACACCGTCGATCTGGTACCAGATGCATTTGGAGTCTCCGGAACAAAATGTCAGCGGCGTCATCTTCGCCGGCATTCCGGGAATCATCCTCGGGCATAACGAACAGATCGCATGGGGTGTGACGAATGTCGGGCCTGATGTGCAGGATCTGTATATCGAAACGCCGAATCCTGATGACCCGACACAGTTCCGTTATGAAGGCCAGTGGGAACAGGCGGAAGTGCTGGAAGAACCGATCCAAGTAAAAGACGGGGAGACGGTCGATTTCGAAGTGCTCGTCACCCGCCATGGCCCGGTCGTATCGCCGGTCTTATATGAAGAAGAAGAGCCTTCCGCTGTCTTTTCCATGCAGTGGACAGCACTTGAACCGACACTCGAATTGCAGGCCGTGTTGAACTTCAATAAAGCAGAGAACTGGGAACAGTTCGAAACGGCATTGGAGGATTTCCAGGCGCCTGCACAGAATTTCGTATTCGCATCGACCGACGGCACCATTGCGTACAAGGCGAACGGGCGCATCCCGATCCGCAAACAAGGCGACGGGCAATTGCCGGTGCCGGGCGACTCCGCTGAATATGGCTGGGACGGCTATGTGCCGTTCGATGAATTGCCGCGTTCGGTCAATCCGCAATCCGGGTTTATCGCGACCGCCAATAACCAGGTGGTAGATGATAGCTATCCGTACCATATCACCGATTTCTGGGCGCAGCCATATCGCTATGAGCGCATCGCGGAAGTGCTTGAGGGCGGGGACAAGCTGACGGCAGAAGACATGATGGACTTGCAGATGGATCAGAAAAATCTATACGCAGCAGAATTCCTTGAACGGATGATGGCGGAAGTATCGGAAGTGACTGATGAACACGAAGAGCTGTTCAAATTGCTTCGTGAATGGGATCAAGTGGACAGTGCCGGCGAGGCAGCGCCTTTTGTTTTCCATACATGGATGCGGCAATTGCCGGATACTTTATTCGAAGAACAGTTTCCTGAAGATGTCTATGACATGCTATCGGGGAAAAATCATATTACCGACGCTTTATTGCGGCGAACTTTCAGTGGGGATGAAGGTGCATGGGTCCGTGAATACGGCGGTACGGGTGAATGGCTGGCTGATTCACTCGATTTCGCACTTGCTGATATCGAAGCCGCGCAAGGCGGTAATCCCGAAGATTGGGAATGGGGAGATTATCATCAATTGACCTTCCCGCATCCGGTCGCCGGAGCATCCCCGATTTTGGAAAACTTTCTGAATCCGGATAAAGTACCGGTAGGCGGTTCCAACATCACAGTTCAAGCAGCGGCTTTCAACGATGACGGAGATGTCGATCACGGGGCTTCGTGGCGCTTTGTGGCTGACCTCTCGGATTTGTCGAAAGCTTACCATATTGTCGGCCCGGGGCTCAGCGGCCATATGAAATCCGACTTTTTCCATAACCAGGTCGATAAATGGGCGCAAGGCGATTTCCATGAAACAAGCATAAACGGAGACGTTGAGGGAGCGACATTAACGCTTATTGCTGAATAAGGTATACTGGAGAAAAATGTTCGGGGGATTTTATGAAAAACATATTGGCTGTAGGCTTTGGCGGCATGGCAGGATCGCTTCTCCGCATTGCCGTGTTTCAATTCGCCGGAGCGGGGCTGGGTTTGTGGTTGGTGAACATCATCGGCAGTTTCGTCATCGGCATCGCAGCCGCCCGGTTGGTGAATCGTTCGGCGGGGACACGGCTGTTCGCCTCGACCGGGCTGATTGGTTCCTTCACGAGTTTTTCCGCCTTTTCGGCGGATTGGTTCCGCTTGCTCGAATCTTCTTTGTTTGCAGGCATCGTTTTTGCGCTCGGGATGACGTCCGCATCGATTTTGGCAGCGGCTGTAGGGTTGTTCGCCGGGCGCAAGGGGGCGGTCGAATGATCAGCATCGCTATATTCGGCTTTCTTGGGGCCATTGCCCGCTATCTTTGTTATCTGGCGGTGGAAAACCGTTGGCGGCAGCCGAAGTTTGCGACTTGGTTTGTCAATAGCCTCGGTTCGCTGATCATTGGAGTGTGCATCGGGGCAGGTGTGTCGGCAGCTTCAGGAATCTTCGGGTTTCTCGGCGCTTTTACGACGTTTTCGACGATGGCGCTCGATAGCGTAAAGGATTTTGAAGACGGCAATTGGAAACAAGGCGTATTTTATATTTGTGCCACGCTGGTTTCCGGATTGCTGTTGTTTGCCCTTGGTTATTCGATTGTTTCGTAGAAAAACCGTTCCGCTGAATAAGCGGAACGGTTTTTTAGTTTGGGCTTCATGGGAAAATGCCTTTTTCGACGACGCGGCCCATGCGCCCGGAAGTCGTTTCGGCGTGGAAAAGGGATTGATAGACCGCTTCTTCTGTTGCTTCGATGACGCCTTGGAACAGTAAGGCCATCAGTTCGTGGCTATCGCGTAAAACTTTCGTTTCGGTGAACGGCCCAGGTTGGTCGTGAGGAATTGTATACGCGGTCGAGAAGGCGATGATGATATCGCCTGAACCATTATGTACGTGGGTGCCGGTGCGGCCGAGTCCGATTGCAGCCCGTTTCGCAAGCCGCTTTAGCTGGCGGCTATCGAGCGGTGCGTCTGTTGCGACGACAATGATGACAGAGCCATCCGGCCGTTTTTCAGGCGCTTTTTCGGTCTGCCAGCCGGCGATGGCGATTTCTTCTTTACGGCCGAAATTCGTCAAAGTGAGGACACCCGTAGTGAAGCGTTGCCCCTCGAGTTCTGCAATGCGGGAAGAAGAGCCGATGCCGCCCTTGACGCCGTAGCAGATCATCCCTTTACCCGCCCCGACCGCCCCTTGTGCAAATTCAGGAGAAGCTGAACGAATCGCCTGATCGGCGTGGGCAGGTTCAACGGCCATCCGCCGCATCGAATTCAAATAGCTATCGTTGCATTCGCCGACGACCAGATTCAAAGAACTGGTGGAGTCGCCGATTTCCGGATTTTCAGCAAGCATATATTCCATCGTTCCCTGGAGGACCGCGGCTACGCTGAAAGTATTGGTCAACATGATCGGGGATTCGAGCACGCCGAGTTCATCGACCTGGACAAGCCCGGCGGTTTTGCCGAATCCATTCAATACAAAAGATGCAGCAGGCACTTTTTGTTCAAACCAATTGCCGGCATGCGGCAGGATCGCGGTGACGCCGGTGCAGACAGCTTCATTTTCATTGATCTTTTCATCGATTGTGACATGGCCGACTGTGACGCCCGTCACGTCGGCGATGGAATTGCGTTTCCCTTTATGCATCTTAATCCCCATTTCTGTTTTCCTGCCATTATAGCAAGAAGCCGCCCGGCGGGAAACCGGGCGGCTGACTGAAGTTTTAATACCATAAGTGGGCTTCTGGCAACTAAGGAGTTTCCTATTTGACGATTAGAACGGGCGCTTTCACACGTTTCGCTACTTTATGGCTGACGCTGCCAAGCACCAATCCCTGGATTTGGTTTAAGCCGCGGCTGCCGAGCACAACTGCATCATAGTCATGTTCATTGGCATGCTCAACAATTACGGGGCCTGGCGTGCCGTGCAGGACGACCGTTTTTGAAGCGACGCCCGCCTCTTGGAACAAAGCTTCGAGCGGTGCCAGAAATTCTTTTCTCGCTGCAGCTACTTGTTCATTGGTCTGCCCTTTACTGATTTCTTGTTCGGCTTTATCGTAATCGATCGCGTAAACGATCGTCACTTCAGCGTCCGGTGTTTCCTTGACGAGTTTAATCGCTTCTTCAGCGGCACGCTTGGAATGTTCAGACCCGTCCATTGCTACTAAAAGGTTTTTGTACATAATCATTTCCCCCTGACCTATGATGTAATCGCTTTCATATAATCGATTATATCATATACCCGCGGGGGTTTATCGTGGGAAGTATTAATTAATACATTCAAATAATCATTTGACTGTTAAAAGTTATGGACGTATACTGAAGTCAATCAAATGAAGGTTTGAATGAAAGGTGGGAGCCGTATGAAAGAAGTGTGTGAAATTACGAAAGTCCATCCCGAATCTGTTGAGCGGGTGCAGCAAGATATGGTCGATCTTGTTGGTGTGGCAGCATTATTTAAAGCGCTTGCGGATGAGACGCGGTTGAAAATCGCCTATGCGTTGACCATCGAGCCTGAAATGTGCGTTTGTGACATCGCTGCGGTGATTGGTTCTTCAACGGCGACCGCTTCCCACCACTTGCGTTATTTGCGCGAACGGGACCTGGCAAAATCCGAACGCAAGGGCAAGCAGATTTATTATTCGCTGTCGGATGACCATGTGCGGCAACTTGTCACTATCGCGAATGAACATGCGAAAGAAGGTGTTACCGTTGAGTAAAACTTATCGTCTTGAAAACCTATCGTGCACCAGTTGTGCGGCGAAGTTCGAACAGAACATCCGCAATCTGCCGGAAGCGAAACATGTTGAGCTGAATTTCGGCGCTTCCAAATTGCGGGTTGATGGCAATATTTCGATCGAAGAGTTGGAAAAAGCGGGAGCCTTCGATCATATACGTGTTTATCCTGAAAAAGAACGCATTCCCCATGTGCCGTTTTACAAGCGGCGTCAAACAATAGAAACGGCAATTTCGTTTGTTTTCCTTATTGCAGGGATCATTGTGTCATTCCAACTTGGCGAAGCGCATCCGTGGTCGATCGGTTTGTTCGGCGCATCTATGGTAATCGGCGGCTACCGGATGTTCGCAACAGGCTTGAAGAATCTTAGCCGGCTTGAGTTCGATATGAAGACCTTGATGACCATCGCCATCATCGGGGCGGTCATTATCGGAGAGTGGCGGGAAGGTGCGGTTGTCGTGTTCTTGTTCGCGATCAGCGAAGCATTGGAGTCGTTCTCGATGAACAAAGCGCGGCAATCGATCCGTTCACTGATGGATCTCGCTCCTGCGCGGGCATTGATCCAACGGGATGGCGAACTGATTGAAATGGAAACAGAGGATATAAAAGTCGGAGATGTCTTGATTGTTAAGCCTGGGCAGAAAATTGCGATGGATGGGCAGGTGTTGCGCGGCGAATCCGCTGTTAACCAGGCTGCCATCACCGGCGAATCGATTCCGGCAACGAAACAGCCAGGGGATGAAGTGTTTGCCGGTACAATGAACGAAGAAGGCGCCTTGGAAGTGACTGTGACAAAACGGGTGGAAGATACGACCATTGCGAAAATCATCCACCTCGTGGAAGAAGCACAGGCAGAAAAAGCACCTTCCCAACAGTTCGTTGACCGATTTGCGAAATATTATACGCCTGCGATTATCGTTGTGGCTTTTTTGGTCGCACTCGTTCCGGGATTCATGACCGGCAATTGGGAATTATGGGTATATCAAGGGTTGGCGGTACTCGTTGTAGGGTGTCCGTGCGCACTTGTCGTATCCACGCCCGTTGCGATTGTGACGGCGATCGGCAATGCTGCAAGACAAGGCGTTCTCATTAAAGGCGGCATTCACTTGGAAGAAACAGGACGCATCCAGGCCGTTGCGTTCGACAAAACCGGCACCTTGACGAAAGGATATCCAGAATTGACGGATGTTCTGCCTGAAGAGGGCTATACGCGCGAGGAAGTAGTGAAGCTTGCGGCTTCAGTTGAAGCGTTATCCCAGCACCCACTCGCACGCGCCATCACGAAACAAGCACCCGAACTATACCCATCCGAGCGTTTCAAGTCGTTGACCGGCAAAGGCGTGCACGCTGAAATCGGCGGTACGCGCATCCGTGTCGGCAGCTTGAATTGGGCAGAGGAGCATGGGTTCCGGGTGCCGGAAGCTGCGCTTCGCTTGCAGGAAAATGGAAAATCCGCCATGGCGGTATTTTCAGGCAAGCATCTATTCGGGGTGATCGGCGTCGCGGATTCCATCCGGGAAGAAAGCCCCGCCATCATCGAGCGCTTGAAAGAAATCGGCATCAACCAGACGATTATGCTGACGGGGGACCATCCCGCAACAGCTAAAGCGATTGCTGCTGAAATCGGGGTGACCGATATCCGCGCCGGCTTGATGCCGGAAGACAAATTAGCGGCCGTTAAAGAGCTGCAGTCAAAATACGGCCGTGTCGCGATGGTCGGCGATGGCATCAACGATGCACCGGCACTTGCCGCGTCCGATATCGGAATTGCCATGGGCGGAGCCGGCACGGATGCAGCGCTTGAAACGGCGGATATCGCCTTGATGGCGGACGATTTGGAGAAACTTCCATATACCATTCGACTAAGCCGAAAAACTTTGCGTATAATAAAGGAAAATATAATCTTTGCACTGGCACTGAAAATCTTGGCTCTGCTGTTGATTATTCCAGGGTGGCTCACGTTATGGATCGCAATCTTTGCGGATATGGGAGCGACACTATTGGTCATTTTAAATGCATTGCGTTTGGTGAAAGTCCAGAAGTAAAGGGCGTTTGGAGGTTTTGCTGTGAAGTTAACTGAATGGACCATGGAAGAACACGAGAAATTGATCGAGTTTATGACGACCAACTCTTGGCCTTATCATGGCCATGAACATCCGGTGCGCGCCTTGATCGAAAAAACGATCGTAGAAGGCGGCTATAAATCGGACCAAGTCAAAACCTTCTGGATCGAAAATGATGAAGGTGAGCAGGTTGGATTGGTGAAGATTTTTGACTTGCAGGATGAAATCCCGCTATTCGATTTGCGCATTGCTGATTCCTACCGCGGCCAAGGTTACGGCCCGAAAGCGCTGCGCATGATCGCCGACTTCGTCTTTTCGCTGCCAGAGAAGAAAATCAGGCTTGAAGGACATACACGCCATGATAATTTTGCGATGCGCAAAGCGTTTGAAAGGACCGGTTTCGTCAAGGAAGCCCATCTTCGCCAAGCTTGGTTTTCCCCAAAAGAGAACCGCTATTACGACGCGGTGACATACGGCATGACCCGTGAAGATTGGGAAGCGGGCGTTACGACTCCGGTCATGTGGGACGATGATGTGAAAAAGCCAGCTGAACTGCCGTTCAATCCGGTATTGCTCGAGTTTCCGGAAATATTCGAATCAGATCGGCTGTTGATTCGTGCGCCGAAAAAGGAGGATGCGTTGCTCAGTTATGAAGCGGTGCGCCATTCGCTTGATGCACTGCGCCCTTGGATGCCGTTTGCCCAAACAGAACCGGACCTTGCAGCGATGACGGCGAATTTGATTGAAGCGGCAGCTGATTTCGAGCTGCGCAAAGATCTGCGGCTTCATTTCTTCGATAAGGACAGTGGGCAGTTCATCGGTTCGAGCGGCTTGCATCGCATCGACTGGGAAGTGCGCAAATTTGAAATCGGCTACTGGGTAGACAGCCGCTTTGAAGGAAAAGGTTACGTAACGGAAGCGGTAGAGCGCATCACGCGCTTTGCGTTCGAAGAGTTGGAAGCGAACCGAGTGGAAATCCGCTGCGATCCCGATAATGTCAGGAGCCGCGCTGTAGCGGAGCGCCTCGGATTTGAACTGGAAGGCATATTGCGCAAGGACAGCCTGTCGAGACATGACGGGAAAATCCGCGATACGTGTGTCTATGCGAAAGTGAGGGCATAAAAAACCCCCGGCAAAGCAGATTACTCTGCTTTGCCGGGGGTTTTGGGTCCGGTGTTTATCTAAACACCCTTCCTGCCTGTTACTAAGTTAACGATCAATACGATTGCCGCGATGATCAAAAGAATGTGAATAAGTCCGCCTGCTACGTCCAATAAAAATCCGATCACCCATACAGCAAGAATTACTACTAAAATAATCCAAAGAATACGTCCCATGTCCTCCACCTGCCCTTCGTTTGCATATATCTTTTGTGGTATATATATATCAGTACCCTGCACGAAAAACCGCTAAACCTCCTATGCAAACTTCACTGCCCTTTTTGGGAATGTTGGAAGATTCCCTTTATTCGGCGCTTTGTAATGCCGGCCATAAGCGCTTCCGCTCAGTTGTTCGCAAGGCGGCAGTATAGTAAACTGAACATAGCGACGCGAGGGAGGAACGGAATTTGCCTACTCCAAGTATGGAAGATCATATTGAAATCATTTATTCATTGATAGAGCAAAAAGGATACGCGCGCGTCTCGGATATCGCCGAGGCGCTATCGGTGCTGCCGTCGTCCGTGACGAAGATGGTGCAGAAACTCGATAAGGACGGCTATTTGATTTATGAACGCTACCGTGGGCTGATGCTGACGCCTAAGGGCCAGAAGCTCGGAAAGCGTTTGCTTCAGCGCCATGATTTGCTCGAGCAATTCCTGCGGCTGATCGGCGTGGATGAAGACAAGATCTACAGGGATGTAGAAGGGATCGAACATCACTTAAGCTGGAATTCCATCGACCGCATCGCAGATCTTGTCCAACTGCTCGAAGAAGACAAAGACGTAGTGGAAAAATTAAAGCGTTTGAGCAAAGAGCAAAAAAACAGTTAAACCAATAGAGGAGGTATGCAGCATGGCTTTGCATCCAGGATTGAAAGCATTATTGCACATTAAAGACCGTTCCACGTCCCAGTGGATCTTAACAGATGGCTCAGGGGATGAAGTGACGATGAACGCATCGGAAATTGAAGAAGGGCAAGAGGTCGGTGAGGAGATTGAAGTCTTCTTGTACCGCAACCGTCAAGGTGGCATCTCGGCCACACCGATGATCCCGCATATTTTGCCGAGTGAATACGGCTGGGCGAAAGTATTGAAAATTTCTCCGCGCGAAGGCGCAGTCGTCGATATCGGCACGACACGAGAAGTTTACGTCCTGCCGGCTGATTTGCCGCCGGTGCAGGAATTATGGCCGGCGCAGGGCGACCATATTTTCATGACGCTGCGGACGGACCGCTACGGTGATTTATACGGTCGCTTGGCAACGGAGGAAAAGGTGCTGGAACTGTACGAACCGGCACCTGCTGAAGTCTACAATAAAGATTTGAAGGCCCGCGCTTACCGCTTGCTGCCAGTCGGTTCGTTCATGCTGTCGGTGCCAGAGAACTACCGTGTGTTCGTACATGAGTCAGAGCGCGAAGCAGAACCGCGTCTCGGCGAAGAAAAAACGGTGCGCGTCATCGACGTCAAAGACGACGGCACGCTCAATGGCTCTCTTTTGCCACGCAAACAGGAACGTCTATCGGATGATGCAGAAGAAATCCTTCGTTATTTGGAGAATGCAGGCGGTCAAATGCCGTTTACGGACAAATCTTCACCGGACGAAATCATGGAAATGTTCGGCATGAGCAAAGCCGCATTCAAGCGTGCACTCGGGCGGCTTTACAAAGAACGCCGGATCGTCCAGGAAGATGGCTGGACAAAATTGCTCGGCTAAGGAACCTTTCTGCCTCAAATGCGTACTAATATTTGAAGAAAGGGGCAAAAAAACATGAAAAAAACAATGATACTTGCCACATTGATGATGGCCTTCGTGTTGGCGTTCGCCGGAACAACATCTGCGAATGTCGGGATAAATGAGAAATTCGGCTTGCCGATCGTCGTCTACGGAGGCGATTTGTCTACAGACGAAAAAGCGCAAGTCGCTGAAAGCCTGGACGTCGCAGGAGAAGCTGAAGTAGAGGAAATCGAAGTGACTGGGCAAGATCTGGTCAAATACATTACAGACGGTGACGCGCGTGCGCGCATGTTCTCATCCGCCAAGATCACCCGCACTGAAGAAGGCGAAGGGCTGGTCATTGAAATCGCCACGCCGGACAATATCACCCAAGTGACGACTGAAATGTATGCCAATGCGATGCTGACGGCCGGCATCGAGAATGCTACCGTGGAAGTGGCGGCGCCGAAAGCGGTAACAGGGCACTCTGCTCTTGTCGGCATCTATAAAGCCTATGAAGTGAACGGCGAACAACTCGACCCTGAACGGACGGATGTCGCCAATGACGAATTATCCGTCGCGACGGAATTATCCGAAGGCGGCGTCGATCAAGAGAAAGTCAGCGAATTGCTGACGGAAATCAAAAAGCAGATCGCCGAGCAGGATCCGGCAAGCCGTGAAGATGTCGAACGGATTGTCGGAGAACAATTAGACCGTCTTCAAATCGAATTGAGCCCGGAAGATCGCCAATTGCTGATCGATTTGATGGATCGTATCCGTCAGCTCGACATCGATTTTTCGCAATGGTCGACTGAATTGGAAGAATTGAGCAAGACGATTGAAGACAAAATCGGCACCATCGTCAATGACGAAGGATTTTGGGAAAGCGTCAAACAATTTTTCCGTGACTTAGCCAATACAGTGCGCGGCTGGTTCAACTAACCGACCTTCCATCGATAGAGCCGCTTGCTGCTGGAGCGCAATGGAATATAGAAGCTGTCCCGGAAATCATGAAAATGACTTCCGGGACAGCTTTTTGCTTTAGTATACTTGTTGGCGAAATTGGAAACAGCTGTCTTGCAGGTAATGCCTCAGGAGTGCTAAACTGTTTATAACAATCTCGAATTCGAGATAAAGAAAGGGTGCTTTTCATGCAAGTTGCAGGCATTCACCATGTTTCAGCGATTACAGCAAACGCAGATAAAAACCATGATTTCTTCACGCGCATTCTTGGGATGCGCCTCGTCAAAAAAAGCGTCAACCAAGATAACCCATCATCCTATCATCTGTTTTACGCAGATGCAGTAGGTACGCCCGGGACCGACATGACCTACTTCGATATCCCGATGGCAGGCAGGACCTATCCTGGCGTGACGTCCATCAGCAATACCGGCTTCCGCATCCCCTCCACGGCAGCGCTTGATTACTGGCTGGAGCGTTTCAAGGAATTCAGTGTGCCCCATGGGGAAAAGATGACACGTTTCGGGCGTGAAACAGTCGAATTCCAAGACTTTGAAGGCTCGCGCCTGATGCTTGTCGTCGATAATGGGGAAGGCATCCCATTCGGTGAGCCATGGACAAAAGCGAGCGTTCCGGAAGAGTTTGCGATCCGCGGGCTCGGCCCGGTCCGTCTCACAGTCCGGAAAGCGGAGCGCACTGCAAAGGTGTTAACGGAAATTCTCGGATTCACTTCGGCAGGTGCTTATTCCCCGGAAGTGGAGGGACAGCCGGAAATTATCGTATTCTCGACAGGTGAAGGCGGGCCTGGCGGCGAAATACACTTAGAGGAACGCTCAGACCTTCCGCCAGAGCGTCCTGGGCGGGGAAGTGTCCACCATGTAGCATTCCGTGTAAAAACTTACGAAGAGTATAATAAATGGAACGAATATTTGCGTGCCAATGGTTTCCAAACGTCAGGCGAAGTGGATCGCTATTATTTCAAAGCGATTTATTTCAGGGAGCCGAACGGGATCTTGTTTGAATTATCAACAGATGAGCCTGGCTTTGCGACAGATGAAAACGCGGACGAACTCGGCGAAGGCCTGGCCTTGCCGCCATTCCTTGAGCCGAAGCGCAAGGAAATCGAAGACTCTCTCCGGCCATTGAAGATCAATCGCTAACTGCCGGACAAGTTTCAATTTGCTTGCACAGACAAAGTGGAATATAAGGAGGAATTAGATCGATGGAATTGAAATTTACAGAACTTGGGCATGATGAATTCGCTTTTCGCGAAACAGACGGCGATACAGTGAAGGCTGAAATCACGTGGACGCAAATGGCTGATTTGATGGTCATGGAATATACCTATGTCGAAGAAAGCCTGCGCAATCAAGGGCTTGCCAAAGAACTAGTCGACCATGCGGCAGCTTATGCCCGTGAAAACCAATTCAAGATGCAGCCGGTTTGCTCGTATGTAGCGGAAGCCTTCGAGCGTTCCGATGAATACAACGATGTCAAAGCCTAAGCCGTAAAATCGCATAATAAGACGCAAAAAAAGCAATCCGCCTCCTCTTTTGGGATGGATTGCTTTTCTATGTATTGATGAATGTTGGACTCATAGGCTCACTCCTTCTTACAGGCTTGTCATGAAGAAAACGATGGCTGTAAGGATGGATGCGCCGCCTACTCCGTACATGAAATCCGCTTGATTAAAAATTAGTTTATTTTCCATTATTTAGAACTCCTTTTAATTTATGTATTTGACTTGCTGATAGTATTAAAATACCCAGCTAACCAAATGTTAAACAAGTTTTATTTAGTTTTAATAAGTTTTTAAAGGGAATTGGAATAATGCGAAACCAAAACGATAGCAGAGCGTATGTATGATGTGGAGAAGCAATCATCATTAAAAATTTAGGAGCGTCTTACTAAACTCGCATGCCTCACAGGGCATGCGTCCGCTCCGGAACTGGAATGGGAGGATATTTATGAATCAAACGCCAGAACAACGTGGAACTCTTAATCGGACAGGTGAAAAAGTGCTCGGCATCATCGGTACAATCTTTAATGTGCTCGGCATTATTTTCGCTATCATCGTGATTACAAGCTTAAGTGGTTTCGAAGGAAGCGAAATGCATAACCAGATGGAACAGGACCTGCGCAATGATCCAATGATGACGAGTCCAGAAGAAGCCGAGATGGCTGTAGACGCGATGAATGCATTTATTCAAAGCTTTGATGTCATCGGTTGGGTATTGGTCGTCTTGCTTGCCGTTAGTACAGTGTTTGCCGTTTTGGCAATAACTAAGTTGAAGTCGATCGAATCCGCTAATACTGCCGGGATCTTCTTCATCATTGCCGGAATCTTTGCCGGGATCTTGTCGCTGACTTCCATTCTATTCTACATTGCAGCTATCATGTGCTTCGTGCGCAAGCCGCCGATGCGTGAAGATGAATTGATGGGGCGCAATGAGCCGGTAACGACTAACGAAGCAACAACACGGGATGACGACACACCATACCGCCCGTTGTAATCACAGAAAAACCCCCTCGACGAAAATCGAGGGGGTTTTTGCATTGCTATTCGCTTATTTCGTTTCGCCTGAAAGGTCGAAAACATATTTTGCCGTCTGAAGAGGATGCCCTTCGAACAATTCCTCGAATTCTTCGAGCAAGAGAAAGCCGTTCGCTTCATAGAAATTGCGGCCTTTTTGGTTTTCGCTTTCAACATAGACGAATAATTGTTGCCCGCCTTTCAAGCGCGACAAGCCATCTGATAACAGTTTTCTGCCATGGCCTGAGCGTTGGTGCTCGGGTTTCATGTACATGGCAATCAGTTCGGCGTCGCCGTCTTCATCCACTTTCGTGAAATTGGCGAAACCGACTGCCTGCCCGTCTTGTTCGGCAAGCAGGAGAATTGTCCGTTCCATGCGCATTTCGAGCATCGGGGTCGAATAGGATTGCTCCAAAAACTTCTGTTGTATGGGAGATGGAATGATCCCTTCGTACGTATCATTCCAGCTGATGTGGGCGATTTCCCGTACAGATTCAATATCTGCCGGTGTACCTGTGCGAATCATGCGATCACCTCTGGAATTATTTTTGCTATCATATCAAACTCTAGCCTGAATAGCCATTGATGTGGAATAATGAAATCACAGGAGGCGGTTGATTATGGCGTGGAATAGTTATCGATTTGAAGACTTCACAGCACAAGCATTATACAATATATTAAAGCTTCGTGTCGAAGTATTTGTAGTAGAACAGAATTGTCCATATCCGGAGTTGGACGGTTTGGACGAAGTTTCTACCCACATTGTATATGAAGAACAAGGGATGGTGCTTGCCTATGCTAGGCTCGTGCCGGCAGGAGAGAAATATGACGCACCATCCATCGGGCGCGTCATCGTCAGAAAAGAAGCGCGCGGCCGCGGATTGGCGAAAGAACTCCTCGAGCGCTCTATCCGCTATATTGATGAACAATGGGAAGAGCCCGAAATTCAATTGCAAGGGCAAGTGTACTTGAAAGATTTCTATGGCTCGTTCGGTTTCGAAGCGATTTCGGGTGTCTACGATGAAGACGGCATCCCACACATCGATATGAAACGATCTACTGGGCAAACAGCCGAATGAATCATGATTAGCTTTAAGCGATTAGGGTAAACATGGAATAACAAGAAAAGTAAAAGGAGTGCTGCAAATGGCTAGGAAAAAAGGTGGCGGCAGAGGCTTGCTTTTGGCAGGGCTGGCAGCCGGTGCATACGCATATTTCAAAAAACCGGAAAACCGCGAGAAAGCTACGGTTGCATTTAATGACGTGAAAGCGAAGGTGAATGAGTATATGGAATCCCAAAACTTGGACCAGAACAAAAACCAACAAGACCAACAAGACCAAAAGAGCGAGGGCTTGGACAAGACCGATCTGCAGGAAAACAAGATGACTTCTGAAGGCGGTACACAAGCAACTGTCCAGTACTATAATGAACAAGAACAGAAGGAAAAGAAAGAAGAAAAAGACGACGCGAAACTATCTTCAAACGACGACAGCGAAGAGAAATCGGAGAATACCGATTCGGTTTCATCGGAGCCGCGTTTGAATACAGATAAACTTTAAATACCTAAAAAGGCCGCTCCGGCACGAATGCCGGGGCGGTCTTTCTCGTTGCCGAAGATTATCGGCTTTTATGCGTCAGCCAATTGGCCAAAGCAATCGACAGCAGCACCAAGCCGCTGAGCAGAAAACCGCCGTCTGCGCTGAGCGCCAGCGCCCCGGTAACTCCAGATCCGGCTACGACGCCGATAGAGAAAAAGGCGTAAAAATATCCGTAAGCACGCCCTCTTGAAGCGACATCCGTGGCATCGATCAATAACGAGTTGATGGAAGGGAACAGCAACGCGAAACCGAATCCATACGTACACATCGCCACATATAACAGCATTTCTGATGAAATATTGGCAAGGGCGAGCAAAGAAGCGCCCATAATGCTGAAGCCGATAATTAAAGTGACAATCGGGCGTACGGCGTCGAACAGCCGGTTGATCGGCAGCAGGAATACAAGGATAGCCGCTAAGCCGAAAACGCTCAGCAACAATCCGCTCAGCTGAGTGGGAAACCCGAGTGCGTCCACTTTCAGCGGCAGCATGTAAGCGAGCACGCCTTGGGAGAACATCAAGAAGAACGCGCCCGAAAAAGATCGCCGAAGCCCCGAGTTCCATTGGAAAGCTTCTCGTTTGCTTGAACTGCCAGCCTGTTTTTTCACTTGATGGGTCCGTAATAAAAAGAATGCCAAAATAGCTAGCAAACCGATCAATGTACCAGTCAACGCCATCGTTTCCGGAACACTGCCACGGCTCGTATAAATCGCTCCGTAGGCGGGCCCGATGATGGCAGCCAGGCCGACAAACGCACCGGAAATCGCTGCATTTTTGCCGCGTCGGCTATGGTCGGTGCGGTTCGCTAAATACGTGAACGCAGCCGGAACCGTCAAACCTGCGGCTAAACCATGGAGGAAACGGATTGCGAGAAGGCTGTATGGGCCTTCCGCAAGGCCGTAGACGAATAATGCTGCACTCGTCGACATCAGGCCGACCAGCAAAATGACGAAAGGCCCTTTGCGGTCGGAAAAAATTCCCGAGATGACATTGCCGAACGTGTTCGACAACGAGTACATTCCGACGGCCAGCCCTGCCAAAAATGGGCCCGCGCCAAGCGACACGGCAAACGGGCTGATGATCGGCAGCTGGGCGAACAAATCGAAGAAAGCGAAGAAGATGATAAGGTAAATGAAAAAGCGCAACAGTATTCCCAACTTCCTTTGAAAAATTAATTCTTGTAGTATCCGGACTCGGCGGATCGGCCATTTCTCGCGTGGGTCGTAAACAAGTTGTTTCAGCCTGCACATGTTTTTAGAATAGGAAATCGAAATAAAATAAATAAGTCAGTGTGGATTATAGGACCCTCTCGATAGGGTATTGAAACACATGACCTTATTATAGCACCGGAGGGAAAAAAGATGAAAAAAGCGATGTTCATATGGAACCCTTCCTCAGGGAAGGAACAAGCAGCGGATTACAAAGATTTTGCAGAAAAAACATTAATTGAAATGGGTTACGAAGCCGATACGCGTGAAACGACAGGGCCGGGAGACGCTACGCAGTTTGCCGAAGAAGCCTGTGAAAAACATTATGACCTCGTTGTGGCGATGGGCGGGGACGGGACGATCAACGAAGCGGTATCGGGGCTGGCGGAAAAAGAACACGAACCGCTCTTCGGGTTGGTCCCGCTCGGCACGGTCAATGATTTTGCCCGTGCCCTTGGCATTTCACTGGATCCGGAAGAAGCGATCGAAGGCTTGAAAACCGGGTGTGAAAAAAGGGTTGATATCGGAAAGGTCGGCGATCAGTACTTCATGAACATCCTGGCGATCGGTGAAATCGCTGAATCGACCTATGAAGTGGAGCCGGAGCAGAAGACGAAGCTCGGCGCTTTCGCTTATTTCGTCGAAGGCGTCAAAGCAGTCACTTCCGATGAAGTCACTACATTCGTGATCGAGCATGACCACGGCACCTGGGAAGGGGAGGCCAAGCTCGTCCTCGTGGCATTGACCAATTCGGTAGGCGGCTTCGAAAAGCTGGCGCCGGAAGCATTGACCGATGATGGCTTGCTCCATTTGTATATTGTCGAAAATGCCGCACTGCCGGCATTCGTGCGCATGGCGACTGCATTGGTACGCGGCAAATTCGAGGAAGATCCATCGGTGGAAGCCATCCACACGACACGGGTCTCCATTCGGACGAGCGAACCGCTATCCTGCAATATCGACGGGGATGAAGGCAGCACGACTCCTTTTGATATCGAAATCATGCCGCGCCATATCCGGGCGGTCGTTCCGGGAGAAACCGAATAAAGGATTTTAATCCTTTATGGACCACCCTAATAAAATATAAGTACGCCATAAAACAGGCCATCTATCGCTGATTGCCTGTTTTGATTTTTTTGTAAAAACATTGGAAAATGGAACTTTTTCGTCGCTGAAACGTACTGTTATGTGTATAATTGGTTTTATATGTTACCGATGTCATATGTTTGTAAAAAAAATTAGCTCATTTTACATAAAAACTTGTGAATTTATCTGTAAAGCGGTATTATTATTATTTATTCAAGCAGTTCATTAAATGAATAAGTTCGTTAAATTTTTTACATAGAAAGCCGGGGAGAAGATGAATATACTCGAAACGCCATCCATTCAGGAAACTATTTCCAGAATTTTCATGAACGAAACTGAAAACGTCGCACAACTTGAAGGGTTGGAACGCTTTTTTGAAGTGGAAACTCAATTGATGCACGAAATCCACAACTTGGAAAAAGACCGTGCGAAAGAAACTTTGCGTGAATTGATCGATATGCTGGCTCTTCATGCGGGGAAAGACATTATCCGCACAGTGCGCAATTATTACATCATCCTTTCTTCCGTCATGGCACGGAAATTGTATGAAATGCGCGTGCCGCCGAAAAAAGCTTTTGCCTTCAATGCGGCGTGTGTCGAATTGGTCGATAAGCATATGAACGATTCGGAGTTCATGTACGTAGCTGACGAGTTGATCGAATTTTTCACATCGATCATTTCTGAACGCAAGCAGCCTTCCTTTGGCCATCAAACCGTCAATAAAGTCGTCATCTTCATCAACGACGAAGTTGAGCGCGACCTGTCAGTAGAGGAAATCGCCAAGCACTTCAATATCTCAACGAGCCACCTGTCGCGCATTTTCCGCGAACATGCAGGGATTACATTGGTGGAATACTTGAACGTGCGACGCGTGGAAGAATCGCAATATTATTTGCGCCATTCCAATAAAGGGATTTCGGAAATTTCCAAGCAGTTCCATTTCTGTAACCAGAGCTATTTCACGCGGATCTTCAAAAAATATACGTCGGTGACGCCGAAGCAATTCCGCGACAGCCAGCACATTCCGTATTTCCGCTATACCTTGCCGAATGCCAAGTAGAGGAGAAGCAATTCTCCTTTTTCTTATGCCTAATTTTTGTCACAAGAAATGAAAAAAGCAGCCAGTCCCCGGACAGTGCATTGAATTTTTGCGGCCATATCGTTATACTTCTTAGTAGTCCAAAAAGGTGAAGGTGACAAACGTGAAAAAGAAACTTACATTACTGCTCATGCTTGCGGCAACGATCGCTTTCTTGAGCGGCTGTTCAGCAGTTGAAAACAAAGAAGGATTTTTCTACACGATTTTTGTAGCGCCATTTGATTTCTCGCTCGATTATTTAGGTAACCTCTTCGGGGGAAGCTACGGAATGGCGATTGTGGTCATTACGATCATCATCCGCCTCGTCTTGATGCCATTCATGCTGCGCACTTATAAACGCCAGCAAGGCATGAAAGTGAAGATGGACAAGATGCGCCCGGAAATGGAAGACATCCAGAAGCGTTTGAAAGAAACGAAAGATAAAGAGGAGCAAATGAAACTCCAGCAGGAAATGATGGGGCTTTATAAGAAACATGACGTCAATCCGCTCAATATGGGCTGCTTGCCGGTCATAATCCAGATGCCGATCATCATGGGCTTGTATTTCGCCATTCTTTACTCACCGGATGTGCGTTCTCATGAATTCCTCTGGTTCAACCTCGGTACGCCGGATATCGCCATGACCTTGATCGCGGGTGCAGTGTACTTCTTCCAGGCGAAAGTGTCGCTTTGGACGATGCCGGAACAGCAGCAGAAGCAGATGAAATTCTTCATCTACCTGTCTCCGATCATGATCATGTTCATTTCATTCACGTCGATGGCTGCATTGCCGGTTTACTGGGCAGTCGGAGGGATCTTGTTGATCATCCAGACATTCATCGGCCGGAAATTCTACTCGGAACATCCGGAAAAAGCATTGGAATCGGTTGAAGAGACGGAAGCTGTCGAAGACAATGAAACTGTTGAAGACAAAAAATCCGCCGAAAAGAAAAAATAACCAAAAGAAGCCGGCACAACTGCCGGCTTCTTTTTCAGGAGAGATATGGATGAACCCGAAAATTTTGCAAGGTGTATTGATTTTATTGTTGAGTATCGCTGCGATCGCCTTTTTGTTTATGGGCAGCATGGAAATCGCCGTTTTGTTCATGACGCTGTTGTTCGTCTTGACGAATACGTTCCGTTATAGACAAATGAAAGAACGCGGGATGGACCGCGAAGCGAAATGGATGAAAGGCATGGCGATTATTTTCGCCGTTTTATTCTTCGTCGTTTTAGGAACTATTTTCATCTAAAGGAAAAACAGCACGGGCTAATTAGCCTGTGCTGTTTCTGTATGATGGTATTTATCTTTTTTGCGTTCTTCAAGAAGGAAGTCCAACTGACTCATGAGGGTCAGCAGGTCATGCTTTGATATCTCTTTCAAAATTTCCAGCTCCCTTAACAGTTATGCCGAATTATTCGATGCATTTTATTCCGTTAAGGGGGTCGGAACATTATTTTTAAATATTTTTAATAAGCAAAACGTTTGCGTGTCAAGAGCACGAGTACAACGGCTGGGAACGAAGACGCCGCCATCCCGAGGAACGAATAGCCCGGGGCGATTTCATATAGGTAACCACCGGCGAATGTCAAAAGCGCGACACTCAAACTCATGCCAAGCGCTGCGTACATGCCTTGGGCAGCGGGAATATGTACAGGATCGAGCTTTTTGAAAATATAGCGGATAAAGGCGAAATGCGCTACGCCAAAAGACAATGCGTGAAGCGTCTGCGTCAAGATGAATACCCACACCGACGGGAACAGGAAGATTAAAATCCAGCGCAATGTCGAACCGATGCCTGCGAGCAGGAACATCGACGACACCGACCATTTATCGAATAATGTATCGGCTTTGACGAAAAAGACGATTTCAAAAATCACTGCTACATTCAAGATCAGCCCAATATAGAAACTATTGACACCGATGTCTTGGAGATAGATAAAGCCGTAATTATAATAAGCAGCATGAGCTCCTTGAAGGAGTATGGAAACGACGAGAATCGTCAGAAACCCTTTTGACTTCAGTAATGCCGCCGTAGCGCTCGGCCCTCGTTCGTGTTTCGGGGCGGGCTTTGTTTGGAGCGGCATCGGAGAAGCAAGCGATTGGGTAACCGCCATAAACAACAACCCCAAAAGCATGATCCATAAAATCGCATTTTCCTGCCACACGGCGGTAGCTGCACCGACAATCAATAAAGCGATGGTGTAGCCAAGAGAGCCATAGGAACGGCTTTTGCCATAGTGGATGCGGTCGGTCTGCATCAATACCGTCGCGCCGCTTTCCATCGCGGGCAGCAGATTCGGGTAAATGAAGCTGAAGGCAAAAGTGATGATGAACAGCAAAGTATAGGAATTGGCCGGAATATAGAAAGCCATCATGACAAACGAAGCGATGGCGAGAATCTGCATCAAACGCCCAAGTGAGAAAATCCGTGTCAGGAGCGGGAAGAAAAACAAAGTCGATAGGGACCGCGCGACCATGCCAGCTCCCATAATCACACTGGCGGCTGATACACTCAATCCTTTTTCATTCGTCAGCCACCCTGTCCAATAAGGCAAGAAGACGCCCCACGTAAAGAAAAACGCAAAAAAATTCAAAGAAAGCCATTTTTGATTGTGCATGAATAAATCTCCACTCTTTTCCAGAAGTCTGTTTAAAGTATACCGAAATATTTTCGTGTAAGGGGAATTTCCGGAAAGAAAATGATAGAATGAAAAAGGAATTGACAGGAAAGTTGGCCAGCCAATGAAACCCATAAAAAAGAAAAACGAAGCCGATAAGAAATTTTATATAAAATGGATGGTGATCGCAATGACAGCAATCTGGGCAGCAATTGCCGCAGTCTGGCTATCTATGCATAATTGGGATACAGAAGAAAGCATGAAAGCATTAGCACAGGCATTTACAGAACAACCGGCAGAAACAGAGCAGCAAGCCCCGTCAGAACAGGAGGAACCGGCAGTGGAAGAAGAGCCAGCAACGACTGAAGAGAAAACAGAACAACCTGAAGAGCAGCCGAAAGAAGAAACGCCGGCACCTGCACCGAAAGACGCCACAGTCTATCCGGATATCGATCAATTGCCGGCAGAGCCGACTATCATTAATGGAATCTTGCTGGCCAATAAACAACACCCGCTGCCTGCGAGTTATGCGCCAGGTGAAAACGCGGATGCCCGCGCCGCTTTTGATGCAATGGCCCAAGCAGCCGCAAAAGACGGGTTGCAATTGGTCGCATTCAGCACGTACCGCGGATTTGACCGCCAAAAGCAATTGTACGAAGGCTATGTCGCAAAAGACGGCCAACAAGCAGCCGACCGCTACAGCGCACGCCCTGGCTTTTCCGAGCACCAGACAGGGCTTGCCTTTGACATCGGTGAAGCCGGCAAGGAGCAGCACTGGGCATCCTCTTCCTTCGGCGACACGGCGGGAGGCAAATGGGTGAAGGAAAATGCCCATAACTACGGCTTCATCTTGCGCTACCCGGAAGGCAAAGAGCAGATTACGGGATATATGCATGAATCCTGGCATTTCCGCTATGTCGGAAAAGAAGTTGCCACCGCGATCTATAACCAGAACATCACCTTGGAAGAATACTTGGGAATTTAAATGAGAAACGAATAAGTAGAACCGGCCGTTTTCCTGCAAGGGGAAGCGGCCGGTTTTTTTGTTGCAGTGCGCATGACTGGAGATCGGGTCTCAACTGCTGGTAGATGAAGCTTAGTGGGACTTGTAAGCGTGGTGTGCTGACCGTTGTTTGTTTCATCTTTGAATAGCCGCCTCCCGCTTTGGGCTGGCCTTTGGCAATAAGCCAAGAAGAGCACTTGTCTTATTGCGTCGGCTCGCCCTTATGCGCGGTTCAGCTTTTAAATTTCATTGGATGTTCCGTACGAAGAAGTGTCACTGTTAGTTGGTTTCACCCGCTCTTGGTGACGCTTAGCTGGACTTGATAATTGCATAGAAGTTCCGTGTGCTGTTCAATTTGAATTTACGAAGATGATTAAGATTTTCCACACTTACTTCAATGTGTGAGGGGTTTTATTTCCTCTCTAAAACTAGAGATGAAGCGGAAAGGGGCGAATGGATGGCGAGGGGAAGCCGAGTCCATTCATTTGCGACGCATCTGTATGCAGATGTGGGAGTAACGGTTTTCCTGCGATGCTCGAACACAAAGAAACTAGGTGCCCTGGACTGAGCGCTAGCGAAGGAAGCAGCTGAAGCCGGCCCTCTCAGAAAGCGTCCCCTTGAAGCGTAATCTCTCCCATATACTTTTTCTCTCATTGTTGATGCAAGAAGACCCTTAGTACATACATTTCACAAAACGAAAAAACGCCCTTCCATATGGAAAGAGCGTTTCAAAGTTTATTAAAGGATCGGCGCCAATAGGCGGGCAATCGATTCCTTCGTCTTAATCATGCCGGTTCTCGCCATATACATTTCATAGGTCAACTCGCTCGACAGTTCCATATCCTGGCGGAACAAATCCGCAAGCTCCATCGACACTTTTTCATCGTAAATGAACGCATTCACCTCGAAATTCAACTTGAAGCTCCGCACATCGATGTTCGCTGTTCCGACAGTGGAGGCTTCGTCGTCAACGACAATCATTTTGGTGTGCAAAAAGCCGTTATCGTAGATGAAAACCCTTGCCCCGGCCCGTAGCATCTGCCCGACGTACGAAAATGTCGCCCAATAAACAAAAGGGTGGTCGGGCTTATTCGGAATCATGATGCGAACATCAATTCCAGATAATGCTGCAATGCGCAAGGCATCGTAGAAGCTCGCATCAGGAATAAAGTACGGAGTTTGAATATAAATGTATTCACGTGCCACATGAATCAGCTTTAAATAACCATCTTTGATCTGCTCCCATTCTTCGTCAGGGCCGCTCGAAACGATCTGCATCGAAGTCGTCCCGGTTTCCGGCTGGGCAGGGAAATACGCTTCATCATACTCGATATCACGCCTCGCGGAAGCTTGGTTCCAGTCGAGGATAAAGCGCGTCTGAAGCGGATAAAGGGCATTGCCTTCCAAACGGAGATGGGTATCGCGCCAATAGCCGAAACGGCGGTTCAGGCCGAGATACTCTTCTCCGACATTGAAACCTCCGATATAGCCGACTTTCCCATCGATGACGACAATTTTCCGATGGTTCCTGTAATTCAGGCGGGGATTGATGATTGGCAGGATGGATGGGAAGAAGGTTTCCACCTCTCCACCCGCTGCTGAAAACTCCTTGAAATGGCGTTTGCTCAAGCTGCGGGATCCCATATCATCGTAAAGCAACCGCACTTTTACGCCTTCTTTAGCTTTGGCGAGCAAAGCTTTCATGATGCGTTCACCGAGCTGGTCTAAGCGGAAGATATAATATTGAATGTGGATATGATCCTGCGCCTGCTCGATATCCTGGATCAAAGCATCGAATTTTTCGCGGCCATCGTTAAAGATTTTCACATGATTGTTTTGTGTCAGTAGAGCTCCGTTATTGCGCAGGTGAAGATAAATCAGATTGCTGTAATCTTTCGTGCTGACATCCTGGAAAGCGAACGTTCCATCATGGATTTCATTCATTTGATGGGCGATGAGGCTTTCAATCCCGATCCGTTTACGGCCTTCTTCCCATTTGAATAGCTTTTTTTTGCGCAATTTGCGTCCAAGCAACAAGTAGATGAAGAACCCGGCAATCGGAATGAAGAACAAGACCAATAGCCATGCCCAAGTAGAGGAAGCATCACGGCGTTCCAAAAAAACCAGCGCCGCTGCCAGGAAAATATTCAAGATGAAGATTGCAGCAGTCAGGACACTGATGATAGTGACGGTCATGGCCATTCTCCTTTTTTGGGTAATTGTCTATTGCCTTTAGTATAGACTAGTTCTGTTATTGAAAGAAAGGAAGAGAGGTGAGGATATAATTTACTCTATGATTTATATATATGTAAGTAAATTCCTGCTCTCTTCATTCACTATAAAAAAACTGCACTCGTCGGATGAGAGTGCAGTTTCTTTAACTAAGACGTTCTTCTTCTTTCAATTGTTCGACAATGCCTTCCACTTCCTGGCGGCTCATCTTTTCCTTGCCGGATTTAAGCGCTTTTAAAGTGCTGTGGGCAAGTGCGAGCGGCACTTTGCAGAACATGAGGATGCGTTTGTTTTTGATGGATTTTACGTATTGGTCGGCTTGTGACAGATTTTCGCGCGCGTAGCTGAACATATCGTCGCGCGTCCAGCCGTCCGGGACGAAAGTGACGCCGCGTTCGTAATCTTCATCGTAATTACGCAGCATATTGACGGCTTGCAAACCGCGTCCGAATCCGATGGCAAGTTCTGTATCGGTTTCCGTGCCGTCATGCCATCTCCAAAGATCGGAAAGCATGACGCCGACGAGCCCCGCGACATAATACGTGTAATCGTCCAGGTCTTCGCGCGTATGGATGACCCAGTCTTTTTCGACCCATTTAGCCATGCCGCCAGCCATGATGGCCGTCGATTCAAGAACTTTTCCGCGGATTTCAGGCGGACATACTTCGATCCAGTCCGGAAGCCGCATCGTCACGGACGGCAAATAATCCGCGTATGGGCTGACAAGAGCTGCGTATTCCGTTTCGTCAATATCCGTTTCGAGCATATGTTGGATGGAGCGCAGAAGAGACGCTTTCACTTCAGCTGGAAGCTCGGGATGATCTTCGATTTCATCGATTGCGCGCATGCACAAATAGGCGGAGCCGACGGTTTTCTTCAGGACAGGATCCAAAAAGCTGATTGGAATGAAAAAGGTACGGCTTGTTTGTTTCAGCATCGCGAGTGATTCTTTTTGCAGATTGGCGACTTTGCTCATCTTCAGTCCTCCTTTTTATGGATTTTAAACGTGCGTATGTAGGAGCTCACCCACATGATTCGTAAAATGTCTTCCTTCTAAATATAAACGAAATAGCCAAAAAAACAAATGATTACCTGTATAGGCAATAGAAAACCCTTTGGAAGAAACTCGTTCTCCAAAGGGTTCAGTCTACATGAAAATGATTCCAAGCTTCATAAATACCGCCTGCACAATGGCGATTTGCACGGAAAATGAGCGAATGCTCTTCATGGGTTTTAAGTTCGGGTTGTGCGTTTCCGACGATGACGGAAGGAAAGCCGAGCGTCAGCATCTCCAGGTCGTTTCCGGAGTCCCCGGCAACCAAGAGTTTAGCATCGGAAATGCTGTGGCGTTCAAGGAGGTAGCGCAGCGCTTGGCCTTTTCCGCTGTTCGGGGGCAGGATATCCAAATCCTTGCCTCCGCTGAAAATCAATTTATGGGGCACCGACTCTTCTTCTAGCATGCGGCGGAATTGCTCGACGGCATCCACGTCGGTGACATGATAGGACCGGCGGCTTTCCACAGGCAGCTTCTGGGCTGTCAGGCCATTGATTTTTCTAGCGATTGCTTCCACCTGCTCCGGTGCCCAATCTTTCATCAACTGTGCAGCCCAATTCTCATCTTTTTGAAAGTCGGCTCCCAGGTAAATTTCAGTTCCAACATCGGTAACGAGCGCTTTTGGGATCGGGAGCCCTTCATCCGCAATCAACTTCCGTGCTGAAGCTAGATGGCGGCCGGTAATATAGATCAAGCCGACTTCATAGGGTTGTTCTTCATAAAAGTCCAACAGTTCCTGAAGACCGGCTCTATCGCCGACTAAGGTTCCGTCCAGGTCGGTCGCCAGCAAGTGTGTTGCTCCGTTCACGGATAATCACCTCATACAATGTATTTATTCTTTTCGAAATGCTGACCCAGTTGAAATCTTTGCGGGCGATGCGCACTGCTTGGCGGCTAAGGCGTTCAACCAATAAAGAGTTGACGGAAAGTACTTCCATAGCAATCGCCAAATCGATTTCGTTCTGTGATTCGACAAGTAGCCCGCTGACGCCGTCTTCAACTACATTTTTCAAGCCGCCGACTTTCGAGGCGATGACAGGGCTGCCGCAAGCTTGCGCTTCAGCTGCGACCATGCCGAATGATTCGTAGAAACTCGGGACGATGGTAGCTGTAGCCGAGTTGAACAACAAGGCCAATTGTTCCTGGTTTTTCGGGCCGACAAAGCGGACATGCTGTTCAATGCCTCGCACTGCTTTGCGCAGCTCCGGGTCTTTCGGCAAGCCTGTTTCAGTATCGATAGCATCAGGTTCTCCGCCGGCAATCACCAGTTCAGGCGTGTAGCGGCTGCCGCTTTTTTCTGCAAGAAGCTTAAAGGCTTTCAATAAAGTGAAGATGCCTTTCGTTGCTTCCAGACGGCCTGCAAAAACGAAGAGGGGGTCTTCGTAGCCGAATTTCTTCCGGATATGATGGCGGCTGCCGCGGACACGGAATGCCTCGTCGACTCCGATGGGGATTACTGAGATGGGAGAAGCAGCGGACACGTTTTCTTTGATTACTTGTTTTTCTGTATTTGTCGTCGCCAGGATATGGTCGCTATGTGCAAGTACTGTTTCTTCCGCTTTTTCGCGGCGGGCATCGTGTGTGCCTGTCGCTTCTTCTTTGGCCCATCCGAGTGAGTGGGATGTATGGATATAAGGCAGCCCGAACTCTTCTTTAAGTTTTTTTCCGATCAAACCTGAAAGCCAGTAATGGGTATGGACGATATCATAAGTCGATAACGGCAATAGGCGCTTCATTTCTTCATAAAATGCCGGGAGCATGGAGTACATTTCATTTTTTGAAACGAATCCTTTGTAGCCCGCTTCTACACGAATCACACGGCAGCGTTCGCCGAAATGTTCAACTTGTGGGGCATGTTCATCGCACCAGTGGGTAACAACATCAACCTGCCACCCTCTGTTTTCAAGAGCGAGTGCCAGTTGCTTGACGTAATTGTTTTGGCCGCCAGCTTGCTTTCCACCGAGCTTTGCCAAAGGATCGCCATGATCTGATACAAAAAGCACTTGTTTGGTCATTGTCGTTCATCTCCGTTCATTATTCCCTCCCTTAAAAAAGTCGGGAGTCCATATTATACATACCCATAATCAGGTAAAGCTAAACTAGATTTCTGAAAAGTTCCAAAACTTTTATCTGAATTTCTCAAAAATAAAAAAGAACACCTATAAAGGCGTTCTTTGCGATTGGTCATTTCGTATGGACAAATTTGCCGTAGGCTGGAACGGCGACTTCCGGGAAATGGTCTGCCAGCTCTACTAGCCCTTTAGCCAATGTAGATCCTTTCATAGGCTTGCCGTGACCGGTTGCAGCGATGGAAGGCTCCAGGTCCGCCAGTTTGCACACCGATTCCCAAGCAGCCCGCCAGTCGGTCGTTAAGTAGACCGGGGGGCCGTGTATATGTTTTTTCTGGCGCATCACTTTATAAAGTGAGTCCTGTTTGACTGTGACAAATGCATCTCCTGCCAGCAGCACGCGGCCAACGTCCTTGAAGAACGAGACATGGCCTTTTGTATGGCCGGGTGTATGGAGCCAGCGCCAATTCGGCAAATCAGGGATGCTGCCGTCTGCCGGAAGTTCGACTAAATGCTCGGAAATATCAATGGAATGCACAGGGAAGGTTTTGGACATTTTCGCGACCATTCCTCCTTCTACAGTGGAATCGGGCTCCGGATAATCTTCTTTTCCGCTCAAGTACGGGAATTCCTCAGGATGGGCATAGACAGGGACCGGGTGCTTTTCGAGAATATCGATCAACCCGCCGACATGGTCGAAATGGCCATGCGTCAGCAAGATCGACTGCAATTGTTGGTCTGGGCCAAACCGTTTTTCAGCTTCCTTTAAAATCTTTTCGGCTGAATGCGGCATGCCAGCGTCCACCAACACCCAGCGCGGGCTGAGGGAAGGGTTTCCGATCAAGAAGACATTGGAGATTTTCGTCGTGTAGCAATACGTATCCGGAGCGACTTCGATGCCCGAGCCGCTGCGGATCGATGTCATCGGCATGATTGCCTCAGTTTCAGTGCTGCGTTCCATAAACATTGATTCCTCCTTAAGATTCGTCCATTGGATTTTCTTCATATGATTGCTTTACCCGAAATGAAGATTTCCAATCCAGCCCGGCACAATTTGAGTCTACTGCCGCGATTCGGTAGAATGGAAAGAACATTGTCAAGGAAGCAAGGTGCAGAAAATGAAATCTATCATCATCATCGGCTCCGGTATCGTCGGGGCAAGCGCAGCGTATTACGCAGCCAAAGCAGGAAACAGAGTCACATTGATTGACCGGGCGGACCGCGGCCAGGCGACAGGCGCGGCAGCAGGCATCGTCTGCCCGTGGATCTCGCAAAGGCGCAACCAGGCTTGGTACCGTCTCGCTTCAAACGGCGCCGCTTATTACCCTGTGCTCATCAAGGAACTCGAAGCGCTTGGCGAGAAAGAGACCGGCTACAAGCAAGTGGGCATCGTCAGCATCCACGAAGAATCGAAACTCGACAAGATGGAACAAAAAGCGCGCGAACGCCAGCCGGAATCTCCCGAGATGGGCGAACTCGAACGATTGACCCCGGAAGAGACAAAAGCCCGGTTCCCTTATGCGGGCGATCGCTACGGCTCTTTGTATGTGAGCGGGGCGGCGCGCGTCGATGGCAGCGCCATCCGCGATGCGCTCATCCGTTCTGCCAAACGATTGGGAGTGACGGTCATTCAAGGTGACGCTAAACTGCTTATTGAAGCAGGGCAGGCGACAGGCGTGGAAGTGAAGGGGGAGAATTTGGCTGCAGACCGGATCATCTCTGCTGGCGGGGCTTGGGCGGCGGATTTGTTCAAACCGCTCGGGCTTCAATTGAAAGTCGTTCCGCAAAAAGCGCAGATTTTGCATTTGCAATCCGCGGACACGGGAACAGGCAACTGGCCGGTTGCGATGGTGCCTTTCGGCCAATACATCGTGCCGTTTGAAGATGGGCGCATTGTCGCGGGTGCCACCCACGAGAACAATGCCGGGTTTGACGCTAAACTGACCGCTGGCGGCATTTTTCATATCCTGGAGAAAACTTTGGACGTCGCGCCAGGGCTTGCCGCAGCTGAATTCACGGGCGCAGCCACCGGGTTCCGCCCGGCGACACTCAGCGCCTTGCCGTTCATCGGCCAAGTACCGGGGCAAGCGCAGCTTTTCGCGGCCAACGCACTCGGTGCATCAGGGCTTACGGCGGGACCGTATCTCGGCATGCAGCTTGCGAAACTCGCATCCGGGGAGACGCCGGACCTTGATATCAGCCAGTATGCGATTGAGGAAGCTTTCGAAGAAATTAAATAAGAAAAGGCAGGAGACCCGGGTCTCCTGCCTTTTCTGCATTCAAGAATCAAAGCCTGTCTCAATAGTTGAAGGAGCGTTTGCTCGTGAATGCTTTTGCTTAATAATGCTCTGCATTACATCGCACAAAAAACTGCTCAATAATGCTCTGCATTACATCGCAAAGATAAGCTCTCACGTAGTTGGAGCTTATCTTTCCTGCCGTTTTGCAGTAGTTGTTCATAGTCATTCCGGCTTGTTGAAAATTTTCCGGTGCGTTTCCAGGATAAACTGCTTGTACGGAAGGTCCGGCATCGGTTCAATCAATTCTTTCGCTTTTTGTGCATAGGTTTTCGCTTGGTCATGATCGCCCATTTGTTCATAGATCAATGCCATATAAGCTTCTTTTTCATAATGCATCGATAGGTCATATGGATGGTGTATGAACGGATTCAAGCGATGTTCTTTAAAACATTCAAGTGCTTCTGCATAGCGTTTCAAGCCGTATAAGGCTTTGCCTTTCTCCAGGAAATAATAATCTTCCTCATCGAGCATGATGCGCGTTTCTTCGAGCAGCCGATCTGCTTTTTCATATTCGTGGGTGAACGAATTCAAATAATGGATTTCGATGGCATTGGCATAGGCGATGATTTCCGGGTCATCCGAAAATTCCGCGAAAAGTTTAAGTTTGCCGATGTAATAATCTTTCCGTTCCAAATCTCCTGTGAGCAGCGCTTCAAAGCCGGCGAGCCGGTATAGGGCGTTGATCTGGTAGAAAATCTGCCGCTCTCTGGAATATGCAATCGCTTCTTCCATCAAGCGACGGGCGTTCTTTTGATCGCCAGTCGCGGAATACAGGATCGATTCGTAATAATCGAAGTCCAATTTTTTCAGCGGATCCAGAACGCCGGTCTGCTCTTCGATGATTTTCCGTGAAGCCTGCAATGATGCCAAAGCTTCTGCGTATTGGTGGTCAGTGAATTTCATCAGCGCACGGAACATATGAAGATCTGCGACAGAATTAATCAAATGCAATTGTTCATAAATCGCTTCCGCACGGTCGAACGCCGGTTTCCAGTCATAGCGTTTCGTGTGGTAGCAGCAGCGGCTATAGATTTCAAGCAACCGTGCCGACTCGTAGCGAAACGGCAATTTATCTACATAAGGATGAATGCGTTCTGCAATTTCTTCATACCCTGAAAGGATCTCATCACCTGTCCCGGAGATGTTCCGGTGCTTTTCTTCAATTTCATCAAGCAGCGACCGGAGCTCTGCGGTCGCCATCTCCTGAAGCAATTCGTTGCGCTCGATTCCGAGCCGCTCGGCAATATAGGAAAGGCTCTCCATTGACGGATTCGCTTTATTGTTCTCAATCAAACTGAGCATGCCCTTTGACAGCTCATCTCCTGCAAGCGCCTGTAAAGTCAGGCCTTGCTGTTTTCGTAATAGCTTGATGCGTTCCCCCAAAGTTGCCATAAACTCACCTGCTTTTTCTATAATGTATCATCTTGGTGCTGTTCTTTAGAGTATTTTTATTTCCATTGTAAATGAGTACAGCTATCAATGTCGCTTATCTAGAAAATAATGATGGTTATTTGTTTAATTATATTAAACTTTCTATTGCATTGCGAATAAATGCGTGATATATTTTGTTTAATTTAATTAAACTTTTGAAAAGGGAGCGATAAACATGAACGAAGCGGGTAAAATCAAACAGGCTACGTACCATCTGTATACGTTCACCATCAGTAAATTGATTTCCACATTCGGCAGTTCAGTGTACGCATTCGGCATCAGCCTCTACGTCCTGGCCTTGACCGGTTCCGCCGCCAGTTTCGCCATCAACTTGATCTGCAGTATCCTGCCCCGGACTTTGTTTGCGCCGTTTGCCGGTTATGTCGCGGACAATTACCCGAAAAAAGCGGTCGTGTTATTGTCTCAATCAGCTAGTGTGTTGTCAGTAGGCGGGCTATTGCTCTACAGTTTGTCGAACGGTTTGTCGATTGCGGCGATTTATACAGCGACCGCATTGATTTCCGTTAGTTCGATGTTTACAAGCGTGGCCTTTTCGTCCTCTATCGCCAATTTGATCGACCCGGACCGCATCCAAAAAGCGATGGGCTATAACCAATCGGCACTGGCCATCGCGACAATCGGCGGGCCGGTCATAGGCGGCATGCTGTTCGGTTTCGTGTCGATGAACGTATTCCTGCTCATTCAAGTGATCGCCTATGCGCTCGCTGCGGCACTCGAGGCGACGATGAACTTCCGCCTCTATACAAGACGCATCGAAACGGAAGCTGCGGAAGGCAAGCAAGGCGTTTGGCAAGGTATGAAGGAAGGGGCCGCCTACCTGCGGAAAAACCGCGTCATCACCGTCATCGTCACGACGGCGGTCGGCTTGAATTTCTTCTTCTCCGCCTTGATGATCGGTTTGCCGTTCATCGCCGTCCAGCAATTAAAAGTGCAAGCGACGCATTTCGGATTTATCGAAGCGATGATAGCGCTCGGCATGCTGCTGGCCTCGATTTATTTCTCGGTGCGCAAGGAAGTTAAATTCCCGCTGCAATTTTCCAAACGCGCCATCATCGTCATGTCGCTGTTGCTAGCGGCGGTCTCACTGCCCCTAGTCGCCGGCTTGTCCTATTGGGGCAATGTCATCTACCTGCTCGTCTTGATGCTGGCGTTCGGCATCTCCAATGTCTTTGTCAATACGCCGATCGGGGTCATGATGCAAAAAGACGTCGACGAAGAATACCGCGGCCGCGTTTTCGGGATCCTGGAATCGATGGCGATGGCCATGATGCCGCTCGGATACTTGCTGTTCGGTTTGCTTTACGACCTGGTGCCGGCGCAATACGTCTTATGGGCTTGCAGCCTGTGTCTCTTGGTTTTGACAGCCTATAGCATGCGCCCGGCGATCATCCGCGAAGCCTATCCGGAACTTGCGGAAAAGCCGCTGCATAAAGTTTTTTCCTGAATCAAGAACAGCCGCCTTGTAGAAAGAAGGCGGCTGTTTTTTGCGTCCAGGCGATTCCATGTTTTAGGAGAACAAGGAAGGGGAAAAGCGGAGAAGACATGAAACTTGAGAAAGGTGGAGGTTCACGATGAAAGACAAAGTGGAGAAAGTGCCGGCACAGCATCAAGACCGCCAGCCCGGCTTCGAAAATGAAATGGCCCCGCGCCCGGATTTCAAAGGCAATTTAGCCGGTGCCTCCCATCGCTTGCCGGGCAAGGCAGCACTCATAACCGGAGGAGACAGCGGAATCGGCCGAGCCATCGCCGTCGCTTTTGCAAAAGAAGGGGCAGATGTGGCGGTTTCGTATCTGGACGAGCACGAGGATGCCCAGGAAACGAAACGACTTGTCGAAAAAGAAGGCCGTAAATGTCTGCTCATTGCTGGAGATGTCGGAGACGAAGAATTTTGCAAACAAGTCATTACACAAGTGGTCGAGGCGTTCGGCAAGTTGGACGTATTGGTCAATAATGCTGCTGAGCAGCACGTGCAAGAGTCGCTGAGAGACATTACTGCGGAGCAGTTGGAAAAAACCTTCCGCACCAATGTCTTCAGCATGTTCCATCTGACAAAAGCCGCACTGAACCATTTGAAGCCTGGCGCATCAATCATCAACACGACATCGATCACCGCATTCCGCGGCGAGCCAAGTTTAATCGATTATTCCTCGACCAAAGGCGCGATTCTGGCATTCACCCGTGCATTGTCGGGATCGCTCGCAAAAGAAGGAATCCGGGTCAACGGCGTGGCACCTGGCCCTATCTGGACACCGCTCATCCCGGCTTCCTTCTCTGCGGAAGATGTTGAAGGATTCGGAAGCGGCACGCCACTCGGGCGGCCTGGGCAGCCCGATGAACTGGCCCCCGGGTATGTATATTTAGCATCCGATGATTCATCCTATGTCACCGGCCAAGTGCTTCATATAAATGGAGGAACACCATATTAAGTGGTTTTAGGCATTCAATCAGACTATCTGATCGAATGCCTTTTTTATCCATAAAAAATAAAAAAAGACAATAGGAAGAGGTGCGTTAAATGGCCGATCAACCAAGTACGCCGTTAAAAAAACCGATTTGGACATTGATCATCTTAAATTTAGCGGATGGTTTTTTGACTTATTGGGGGCTGCTTGCGGGAGCCATCGAAGAAGCAAATCCACTCCTCAGCGCGTTGCCGCCAATCACAATTTTCGTAATTAAGCTTTTTTTATCCGCTTGCCTCGCTGCTTTTCTCTTCACGCCGCTTGTGCGCTTGCAATCCCGCATATGGCATTATTTCCTCCTGGCAGCCAATTTCGTGTATGCCGGTATATTAGGCTTGCATATCATATGGCTTTCATTCGTTTATTTGTAAAAGAAAAAATCCCCGGGCAGGTGATTACTGCCCGGGGATTTGTTATGCCGGTGTCTGATCGGCTTCCGCTTCACTATAGCGCAATGATTTTTGAGAAGTTTTGAAAAGGACAATCAAAATGATACTGAGGAGCGCAAGCGCGCCGGATAAATAATAGACGGAGCCCGACTGAATAGTGAGTAGCCATGTAAAGAACAATGGCCCGATAATGCGTCCTAGATTATCCATTGAATACGTCATGCCGGCTGCTGTGCCATACTTGCCGCCCGCTTCTTTGGAGGTGAGGGAAACGAGGGCTGTTCTAGCCAAAGCGTTTCCGGCAGTGAAAATGCTGAGCGCCATCCCGGCAAAAACTAAACTCGTTGTAAACGGCAATAACACCAAGCCGATTGCGGTGACAATCTGGGCCCCGATGATCCACTGCGTCTCGGTTCCATTCTTTATACGGCGGACGACTCCGCCTTGTATCGCAGCATCGACGAAGCCTGAGACCATGAACAGATAGCCGAGCTGTAATGGAGTGATTTGAATCTGGTCGATCTGAAACAATTGGAACGTCGATTCAAGGCCTGCGAGCAAGAACGTCACCATAAAGGAAAATAAGAATAAATAACGGATTCGATATTGCCAGAACGTGCTGGCACCTTTAGGCAACAGCTTGCGCTTGACGGCCTCGCCTTTTCGGACTGGTTCTTTCAATACGGCCGATGCGTAAACCATAAGCAAAAGGACAAGTACAGCGGATGCGGTAAACGGCAGCGACAGGGAAACAGCGCCGAGCAAGCCGCCGATCGCCGGACCGAAAATAAAACCGAGGCCGATCGACATGCCGAGAAGCCCCATATATTTATTGCGCTCTTCATCAGTCGTAATATCCGCAACGTAACCGGTTACGGCTGTGTAAAGCGCGCCGGAGAACAACCCCCCGACAATGCGGGACATATAGAGCAGTATAAGGCTATCGAGAAATAGCGAGAACAGGAAGAAGCTTGCTGCAAATCCTGCGAGCCCGACCAGGATCAATTTTTTTCGGCCGGTACGGTCGGATAATTTACCCCACAATGGAGCGGTGAAAAAAGAGGATAGCGCGTATATTGTAATCAAACCGCCGACATGGATGTCCGCATATCCTTGCTGAACGACCACTTCAGGGAGTATAGGAATGACTATGCCAAAACCGAGATAAACAAAAAATTGAACGGACATGAGTAAAAGAATGGTTTTCTTCATGAGGAAATTCCTGCTTTCTACAAAGACTATTGTTTCATTTTACTCTTGTTTCCCACGCAGAACAACGACATCAGAAAAAAGACGGCAATGAAAAAGCTCCCGGCACCACTTGGTGCCGGGAGCTCCTGCAGTATTTCTTTACTCGTTCATTTTTACTCGCTGCAGGCGGAGCGCATTCATGACGACCGAAACGGAACTGAATGCCATCGCTGCACCTGCAAGCCAAGGCGCCAGGAATCCGGCAGCGGCGATCGGAATGCCGACGGAATTATAGGCGAGTGCCCAGAATAGGTTCTGCTTGATATTGCGGACGGTGAGGCGGCTCATGCGCACGGCATCCGCAACGCGCATCAGGTCCCCTTGCATCAATGTGATGTCGGCAGCTTCCATGGCGATTGCCGTGCCGGTACCCATAGCCATGCCGATATCGGCTGTGGCGAGGGCGGGAGCATCATTCAAGCCGTCGCCTGCCATGGCGACTTTGCGGCCTTGCTCCTGAAGCTTGGTGATATGACCGGCCTTTTCCGCCGGCAGCACGCCTGCGATCACTTCATCAATACCGACTTGTCTGGCGATGGCATCGGCGGTGCGCTGTTGGTCACCGGTCAGCATGATGACGTGAAGGCCCATGCGTTTCATTTCTTCGACTGCGGCCTTAGCTGAATCTTTGATGGTATCTGCAACAGCAACAAGGCCGGCATACTTTCCGTCGATTGCAATGAACATTGCGGTCTTGCCATCTTGTTCCAATTGTTCTGCAGCTTGCTCATCAACCACTAAGCCTTCAAGTAAACGGCGGTTGCCGACCCATACGTCGCGGCCATCTACTTGCGCTTTAATGCCATGTCCAGGAACTGCTTCAAAACGATTGACAGGAAGCGAGGCATTCCCGAAATCTGCAATCGCTTGGGCAACTGGGTGTTCGGACTCACTCTCGGCACTGGCGACGAGCCGTTTCACCAGTTCGATGTCATTGCCCGGTGCCACAATGAAATCTGTTACGATTGGCTGGCCGTTTGTGATGGTGCCGGTTTTATCGAGCACGATCGTATCGATATGTTTCGTCGTTTCCAGCGATTCCGCCGTTTTGAACAACACGCCCTGTTCAGCGGAGCGCCCGGAACCAGCCATAATCGAAGTCGGAGTAGCAAGCCCGAGAGCACAAGGGCAAGCGATGACGAGGACAGCGATTGTGCTGGTCAGTGCTGCGCCGAAATTGCCTGGGGAAACAAGGAAATACCAGGCGAAAAATGTCGCGATCGCAATTCCGACAACGATCGGCACGAAAACACCCGAAATCTGGTCAGCCAGCCGTTGGATAGGTGCTTTAGAGCCTTGCGCCTGTTCGACGACGCGGATGATGTTCGATAGTACGGTATCTTTGCCGATTTTATCGGCGCGGACTTTCAGGGAGCCGTTGGCATTGACTGTTGCGGCATAAACCGCATCGCCTGCAGTTTTATCGACAGGCAAACTTTCGCCCGTCAGCATCGATTCATCGACAGCAGAACTGCCGGATACGACAGCCGCATCGACGGGGATGGAGGCGCCTGGTTTGATCAACAGGACATCGCCTTCCCGGACGTCTGCAATCGGCACGCTGACGAATTCCCCACCGCGTTCGATGAGTGCATGCTGAGGCTGCAACTTCATCAGTTTTTTAATGGCATCGGAGGAGCGGCCTTTCGCACGGGCTTCAAATACTTTCCCGAGGACGATCAAGGTAATCAAAACTGCACTCGTTTCGAAATATAAGCCAACATGGTGGGCTGCACCTAGGTGGGCGAATACGAGATACACGCTGTAAAAGTAAGCGGCCGATGTACCGAGCGCGACTAGCACGTCCATATTGGCGCTTTTGTTTTTCAAGGCGAAGTACGCACCTTTATAGAATGTCGCCCCGACCCAGAACTGTACTGGTGTCGCAAGAGCCCATTGGACGAACGGGTTCATCAGGAAATCCGGAACGTACATCCAGGACGTGAACGTGAAGTGGCTGAACATCGTCCATAGAAGCGGCAGCGAGAAAGCCGCCGAAATCCAGAACAGGCGGGTCTTGTTCTTGATTTCCTGTTCTTTGTAATCGATTGCTTCTTGCTGATCCTGCTCAAGCACGGCGTCGTAGCCGAGCGATTGGATTTTTTGGACAAAGTCCTCGGGCGTCAAGGTGCCGGGACTATAAACGACATGTCCGCTTTCGAGCGCCAAATTGATCGTCGCGTTTTCGACGCCGTCCATCCGATTCAGCGCTTTTTCGATTCGTGCAGAACAGTTTGCGCATGTCATGCCTTGGATGGAAAAGTCGACCTCTTCCTGCTGGATGCCATAGCCGAGCTGTTCGACTTTTTGATGCAAATCGCTCAGTTTGGATTGTTCATCATCGAAATTAACGGACGCTTTTTCCGTCGCGAAATTGACTGTAGCCGACGATACGCCGGGGAGCTTCTGCAAGCCTTTTTCCACCCGATTTGCACAAGCTGCACAAGTCATCCCGGTAATCGGCAGTTCCGTTTGCTTAGTTGCCATATATAATCCCACCTTCATACCGTATAGGGGTATGTTCTTTTTAAAAAAATAACTGCGTTTCCGCAGTTATTCGCTCAATGCCGCCACGTCATATCCTTGATCTTCGATTGCTGACGCGATTTGCGCTACGTCGACATTTGCGCTGTCATAAGTGACATCCACTGCGCCTTGGTCAAGTGAAACATCAACTTTTTCGACGCCGGCTAATGCTCCGACACTTTCTTCTACTGACTTTACACAATGCTGGCAACTCATGCCGCTTACTTGCAAGTGAACTTGTTCTTTCATGATAAATTCCTCCTTATTGGTAAAGGAAAGCGGATCGCTTCCTTAGTCGGTATTATTTTCTCATCAGCTTTTGGAAAGTGATGAGCAATTCATCCAGAACTTCTTCATCGCCCTCTGCAAGGCGATTTTTTACGCAGCCTTTCAAATGGCCATCAAGCAACACTTTCGTCACACTGTTTAAAGCGGATTGGGTAGCTGCCAGTTGGGTGATGATGTCATCACAATATACGTCACGGTCTACCATACCTTTAATGCCGCGTATCTGTCCCTCGATCCGGTTCAAGCGATTCGTCAAATCCCTTTTCACCGAAGGGGGATGATCGCTTTTTCTGCAAGCATCAGGGGCGGGCACTTCTTCGATTACTTCACTCATCCAGAACCCCTCCATGTTTTCGATTGGCGAGAACCAATTGCCCGTTCTCTTGAACAAGCTGTGAAAGTACTGAGATTACACCTCCAGTATACCTAAAGGGGGTATGTACTTCAAGAAGTTAACGCTGGATTTTCATTTGTCATCAAATTGATACGTTTGAAACCTGAAAATGATGGTATTATATACATAGATAAGGAAAAGTCAACTATTTCGAACGCAACAGTCCGAACAGCGAGATCTGCATACGTCCAAATAGCAATAATTATTCCCCGAAGAGGTGATCATGGATGATGAAAAATGGAGAGATCCGCAACATCGTATCGAACCTGGCGAAACTTGGTGTCCAAGCGACGATTACAAAATCCCGTGTAGAGCTGAGCAAAACATTGGCATTGCCGCAGCCGCCCCAAGCGCAATCCCATTCTTCATAAAAAAACTCCGACGCCCAATGCGCCGGAGTTTTTTATTATATGGATCGAATGAAGTTTTTTGCTTTCCGTGCCAATGAACCGAGGACCGGTTTGCTAGCATCTCTCTGCGGCCGAGCCTCTTAACTGAATGCTTAGCTGCCCTTCGCTAATTCGTTTGGCGCGAACGGTCGAACATATAGTTTTTATGATGGAACCGCATGCTGAAGACTACGCCAAGTGCGAGCATGTTGCCGATCAAAGAACTGCCTCCGTAGCTGATGAACGGCAGCGGGATCCCGGTGATCGGCAGCAATTGAATGGTCATGCCGATATTCTGGAATACATGGAATGTGATCATTGCGATAATGCCGGCGCACACATAGGTGCTAAACGTATCTTTGAACTGCAAGGTGATTTTCGTCAAATGGTAGATGAGCATGAAGAACAAAATGATGACCGCACTCGCTCCGATAAAGCCGAAATCTTCCGAGATGACCGTGAAAATGAAGTCGGTATGGTTTTCGGGAACATATACTTGCCGGCCTTGATAGCCTTTCCCGAACACTTCGCCCGAACCGATCGCGTTCAATGCGGCAATCAGGTTATAGCCGCCTGATTCTGCATAAGAATAAGGATCAAGCCAGGTGTAGATGCGTTCGAACATATATGGCTTCAAGCCGAAGCGCCCCAAAAGCTCCTGCATGTTGAGCGTCATCCATAATAAGGTGACACCTATTAAAGCGACCCCTCCAAAACCAGGCAAGATGATTTTCCAGGAGATGCCTGAGACGACGATAATCGCAAGCGTTATTGCAATGAAAACGAGTGCGGTCCCGAGGTCTGGCTGCAGCAGGATAAAGCCGAGCGGTATAGCGAGCATAATAGCGATTTTACTGAGCAGCAATAAATCGGTTTTGATCGAACTCAACAAGTTGTTTTCATGGTGCGAAGATATCATTTTAGCGAGCGCTAAAATATAGAATGTTTTCATGAATTCCGCGGGTTGGAGATTGACGAATGGTGTGTGGAACCATGCTTTTGCCCCGTTGATCGGCTGGGCGATTTGGCCTTGTCCGTCCGGCGCCACCATCAACATGAATAGCAACAGGATTCCGAAGCCGTATAAATAGTACGCCATTTTTTTGTACTGATCGGTATCGAAATACATCAATATGGCAATCATCCCGGCAGACACGATGTAAAAAAGTGCTTGCCGCGGAACAAAGTTGGTCAAGTACTGCCCCGAAGTCTGGGCAGAAGAGATCGCGACCAAGCTGACGATGAAAAACAGGAACAATATAAAGGTGAGCGACCAATCAAAACGATCGGAAAAGCTCTTGTTAGTTTGCATATCAATTCACCTATACTTTTCTTAATCTATAACGCCCATCATTATACAGCATTCGCCAAACTTGTGCGCATGATAAAGTGAAACTTCGATCAGCTGAAGTTTTCTTCATCCTATTGGCCGCCGCAGCGGGATAAAAGCAATGACGAATTGGAAACAGGAATGTTTCCTATCGGGCACTCAAGCCTTATAATGAAGGAGGGAATGGAGTGGGGCACATGGAGAAAAGACCGTTGAAGACGGATTTTTACATACAGCATATATATATCTATGTAAGTGAAGTGGATCGGATGGCGCTTTTCAGCGGCTTCGGCTTTGGACATTTTCTCGAAGCAGTCGATATGCCGGAGAACCTGTTGCTTTTGAAGCATCCATATGAAGAAGCTTCTTATAATATGCACACCCACTTGGATTTTGCGACACGGGAAGAATATGGCCAATTGAAACGCGCCAGGTCAAACCGGAGAAGTGAATTTTGCTGGGTCGATTTCCGCAGCGAAAAGCAATTGAATTCTCTCACTGCGCAAGAGCAGGCGGAACTTCTTTACTTGGGGCATAAAAAAGAACCGGTGAAAAGCCCGTTCTTCATATCGCTGCAAAATGAATATGTTTATCTCGCGGGGGAAGAAAAGGAAATGACGAAAATCTATTTCCGCCGGATGGAGAAGCTTGGGGAACTCATCGCCAATCACTTTACACAAATCATCCGAAAAGAAACGAACGGGCAGAATTTTTTCCGTCGCAGGATAAAAGACTTGATACCGGAATTGCCGAAAGAACAATTCTACAAACTCCGCAGGGATATGGGCGAAGGGGTGCTACTGTCTCTTGCCGATCCTGAAAAAACAAAAAACACCATTGAACTCCACGTCCGGACTGTCGGTGAAATTGATTTTATGGACGAGTTTTGGGATGATTTGGATGGAATAATCCGAAGGCCGCTATCGGGACGAATTGTGTATGACCGAAAATTGAAGGGTTGGAGATGATACCTGGTTTATTCTGGGTATCATTTTTATTTTCCCTTTACTAGGTTCGTGATAAACTAAGCAATATGTAAAACGAAATGAGGGTCTTTGATGAAAAAACGAATTGGGCTTTTATACGGCGGGAAATCTGCTGAACATGAAGTGTCTTTGACAACAGCCAGCGCATTTTCAAAAGCGCTTGATTTTAATAAATACGAAGTTTATCCGATCTACATTACACAAGAAGGTGAATGGCGCAAAGGTGCACCTCTTTCCGGGCCGGTTTCTTCTATAGAAGAATTGCAATTGCCAGGGGAAGAAGAGCGTAAAAACGATATTTCTCGATTTTTGCCGGATTCAGAAGATTCACAGCTTGATGTCGTCATTCCGCTGCTCCACGGGCCGAACGGAGAAGATGGCACGGTGCAAGGTTTGCTCGAAGTGATGAACTTGCCTTATGTCGGCAACGGCGTCCTTGCTTCTTCTGCGGGAATGGACAAAGTGGTCATGAAGCAATTGTTCGAACAGGCAGGCCTGAATCAGACGCCTTATGTCTATTTCTTGCGCCGCGATTGGAAAAACGGCCAGGACCTGTGGTTGGACAAAGTCGAGCAGGAGCTAACATGGCCAGTATTCGTCAAGCCGGCGAACCTCGGCTCTAGTGTCGGCATCAGCAAAGCCGAATCGCGCGAAGAACTGATTGCCGCGGTTGAGGAAGCACTTAAATTCGACCGTAAAATCGTCATCGAACAAGGCGTCATCGGCCGTGAAATCGAAGTCGGCGTGCTCGGCAACGATGAGCCGGAATGCTCGGTGGCAGGCGAGATCAAACCATTGAAAGCTTTCTATGATTACCAGGCAAAATACAAAGACGGCAATACCGCAATGATCATCCCGGCGGAACTGACGGAAGCGGTTTACACGGAACTTGTCGAATCCGCGAAAAAAGCGTTCAAGATCCTCGATTGTTCAGGGCTTGTGCGCGCAGACTTTTTCGTGACGGATGGCCACGAGATCATCATCAATGAAGTCAATACTTTGCCAGGCTTTACGCCGTACAGCATGTTCCCGCTGTTGTGGCAGCATACCGGCCTTGAGTATCCCGAGCTGATCGAGAAACTTATCGCACTTGCTATTGAACGTTTTGAAGAAAAACAATTATTGCAATTTAAAATGGATTGAGTGGGGAGAACCTATGAAAAAAACGATTGAACAGATAGCCGATTGGCTGGACATCAAGACGAATTTAAAAGGGATTGAAGTGACTGGCGTGTCGATCAATACGCGGACGCTGAAGCCGGGCGATTTGTTCATTCCATTCCGCGGTGAAAATGCCAATGGGCATAAATACGTCCGCTATGCAATCGAAGCTGGCGCTGCGGCCGCATTGTGGCAGCGCGACGAACCGGATCCGCCGTCCGATTTGCCGTTATTGCTTGTCGATGATTGCGAAAAGGCATTGCAGGAAATGGCGCGCGCCTACCGCAATGAATTGAAGGCGACGGTGATCGGCATTACCGGATCCAATGGAAAAACTTCTACGAAAGATTTGGTCGCAAGTGTCTTGAAGCCGTACTATAAAGTGCAGAAAACAAAAGGCAATTTCAACAACGAACTCGGGTTGCCGCTGACGATTCTGTCGCTCGATGAAGATACCAAATATGTGGTGCTCGAAATGGGCATGAGCGGCTTCGGGCAGATTCAGTTTCTTTCTGAACTGGCACGCCCAGATTACGCAGTTATCACCAATATTGGAGAAGCGCATATGCAGGACCTTGGATCAAGGGAAGGCATCGCCGAGGCGAAGTTCGAAATCGTCGCTGGCCTCGAACAGCACGGCAAGCTTTTCTATGACGGCGATGAGCCCCTGCTATTGCCGTTTGTCGAGGACTTCACACAAGCAGTATCGTTCGGCTTCGGCCCGGATAACGAGCTGAGCGTGAATGATATCAAGGCGACCGAAGATGGCAGCAGCTTTTTGGTCAATGGCATCATGGACGCCGCATTTTCCATTCCAGTTCTCGGTGAACATCAAGTGAAAAACACACTGCCTGCGATTTTGATCGCTCTTGAAGCAGGGCTGACAGAAGAAGAAATCCGCCGTTCGCTGAAGAACGCTGCGCTGACCGATATGCGCATGCAGCTGATCCCTGCCGAAAACGGCGCGGTATTTATCAACGATGCATATAATGCAGCACCGACTTCCGTCAAAGCCGCGCTCAATTTTATCCGCGAAACGACAATGAAAGAAGAAAAGTGGGCAGTGCTCGGCGATATGCTTGAACTTGGTGAAGATGAACAGCGCTTCCATGAAGAATTGAAGGATTCGATCGGCCCTGAAATCGCAGGGGTCTGCTTATATGGCCCGCGCATGAAATGGCTTTACGATAAGCTCGTTTCTTCATATGACGGGAAGTTGTTGTGGAGCGAAGACGATTACGGTCCGATTATCGACCTGTTGAAGAAAAACGTCGGCAAAGACTCGGCGGTTCTCGTCAAAGGTTCGCGCGGCATGGCGCTCGAAAAAGTCATCGAGCCGTTCATCGCCCAATGAAGACTGGAGTCTTGTGCATCCACGGTTTTACCGGCGGGCCGTTCGAAGTGGAGCCGTTTGCCGATTATCTAGCTGAGCAGACAGACTGGGTCATCGAAATTCCGACATTGCCGGGGCATGGCGAAAAACTCGAACTCGGCATGCAAAGTGCGGAAGTGTGGATGATGGAGGCGGAACTGGCGCTTAAACGATTAAAAGCGAAGGTGGACCGCGTCATCATCGTAGGGTTTTCGATGGGTGGCCTGATTGCGCTTTATTTATCGATGCGCTATAAAATCGATCGCCTGGTTCTGCTGAGTGCTGCGGTGAAATACATCAGCCCGGTACAGATAAGGGAAGAAGTGCGGGAAGCGATAAGCGATCTGTTGGGCAAGCGCATCAACCAAAATGCGCTCTACCATTTATATGAATATAAGTTCCGCAACACTCCGATCCGTTCGACTGTGGAATTTCTGCGTGTCGTCAAAACGGTGGAGCCTTATTATCATCTGATCGATTTGCCGGTTTTTATCGTCCAAGGCGAAAAAGACAGCGTCGTTCCGCCGTCTGCAGCCCAACATATTTATGACCGGCTGGGATCGGAAGAAAAGCACCTTTACCACTCAAAAACCGGCAAGCATTTGATCTGCTATAGCGACGATGCTGCTGAATGGTTCCCGAAAGCATTGGAATTCATGCGCTTGGATTAGTAAACTGATAATTGGAACCTTTGCATATCAATTGCATGTCCAGGTGAAGCATGTTATTCTGTTTAGAGCAATGGATACATTTTTGAGACACTCTTCCTCCGTGAAGAGGTTTTTTTTGAGCATAAACGGTTTGTTCTACTTATTGGGGCACAAAACCCCCGCTGTGCAGACCGCTCGGCAACGACCGAGCTTTTCCTGTTCACACATCCCCTCTGACTTAAAACTCCAGAGCATGATTTTCGACGTGAAAGTTCCTACTAAAAGGCTCGACCTTGTCATAAATTCATCTAAAATGTGTACCATTTGTAAATAAGATGAAGACAAAAGGAGATTGAAAAAATTTGGTTAAATTTACAGACTTAAACATCAGCGAAACAACATTGAAATCCGTACGACGCATGGGCTTCGAGGAAGCAACACCGATTCAAGAAGGCACAATCCGCCTCGGAATGGAAGGCAAGGATATTATTGGGCAAGCACAAACAGGTACTGGTAAAACAACCGCTTTCGGCATCCCGTTGATCGAGAAAATCGACACTCGCGACGGAAATGTGCAAGGTTTGGTCATTGCACCGACACGCGAATTGGCGATCCAAGTTTCTGAAGAACTTTACAACCTAGGTAAAGACAAAAACGTGCGCATCCTGTCCGTATTCGGGGGCCAAGAAATCGGCCGTCAAATCCGCGCTTTGAAAAACCGTCCGCAAATCATCGTCGGCACACCTGGTCGCTTGATCGACCACATCAACCGCCGCACGTTGAAGCTTGAAAACGTGAACACGCTCGTATTGGACGAAGCTGATGAAATGCTGAACATGGGCTTCATCGAAGACATTCAGTCAATCATGTCGAATGTCCCTGAATCCCGTCAGACGCTTCTGTTCTCTGCAACTATGCCGGACCCGATCCGCCGCATCGCAGAAAAATTCATGAAGACACCTGAAATCGTTAAAATCAAGTCGAAAGAAATGACAGTCGAGAACATCGAGCAATTCTTCGTGAAATCCGTAGAGCGCGAGAAATTCGACATCCTTTCCCGCTTGATGAACGTTCAACAGCCGGAACTTGCGATCGTCTTCGGACGCACGAAGCGCCGCGTTGATGAGTTGGCGCACGCTTTGAACCTTCGCGGCTACCTAGCTGAAGGAATTCACGGCGACCTTAGCCAAGCGAAGCGTATGTCTGTCTTGAAGCAATTCAAAGCAAACAAAATCGACGTTCTTGTCGCAACTGATGTGGCAGCGCGCGGCCTGGATATTTCAGGCGTTACGCATGTCTACAACTTCGACATTCCACAAGATCCAGAAAGCTATGTCCACCGCATCGGCCGTACTGGCCGTGCAGGTAAAAAAGGCGTAGCGGTCACACTCGTGACACCACGCGAGATGGGCTATCTGTCAATTGTTGAAAGAACAACGAAAAAGAAAATGCAAGCTCTAGTTCCTCCAACTGCTGATGAAGCGGTGATCGGACTTCAGCGTGTTGCAATGGAACAATTGGAAACGATGACCGAGAAAAATAACCTCGGCAGCTATCGTGAACTTGCAACAGAAATGTTGGAAAAACACGATGCGGTTGACTTGGTTGCAGCAGCACTCAAAACGCTGACGAAAGATCCGGAAGATGCTCCGGTCTCAATTACTGAAGAACGTCCATTGCCGTCACGCGGCGGTGGAGGTTACAAAGGCAAAGGCGGCCGCTCTTCAGGCGGTGGCTACAAAGGCAAAGGCAGCGCTGGTGGACGTCCATCAGGCGGTGGCGGCTATAAAGGCCGACGCGATTCTGCAAGCTCTAGCCGTCCTTCAGGCGGAGGGCGTCCAGGACGCACTCGTCGTCACGAATCTTAATAACTAAATCCTCAAGACGGAGAATCGGCAGCAACTGCCGATTCTCCGTCTTTTTTGTGGTTTGGGGTGAATAAGGTACAATGGAGTGAAACGTTCCGGTTCATGAAACGTATAGATGAATGCATAGAACTTGTGATTGGAGATGACACGATGAACCATCAACCAAAAAACCGGATTTCACGAAAAGGGCTGACCGTCTGGCGCCTTTACGGCATGATCGAGACGGCAGTCGTAGCGGTGTTATTAGCCGGAGTAGGCGTCCTTACATACTTCTTTGAGTGGGCGGATTGGATTTATGCAGCGGCAGGCGGAGTGCTGTTGTTGTTTGGTTTTCTTTTTATTTATTTATTCCCGAAAATCCGTTGGGAGCGCTGGCGCTACGAAGTGCGCGACCAGGAAATCGAGTTGCAGCACGGCCTCTTCATCGTCAAGCGTACACTCGTGCCGATGGTGCGTGTCCAGCATGTCGACACAGAGCAAGGGCCGATTCTCCGGAAATACGATTTGTCGGAGATTTCCATTTCAACAGCGGCGACAACCCATACCATTCCAGCACTGATTACGGCCGAAGCTGATGAACTGCGTGCCCGTATTTCAGTGCTCGCAAGGGTGGCGGAAGACGATGTCTGAAATTCGCTACAAACTGCATCCGGTTTCTGCATTGATTAACTTTTTCAAAGGATTAAAAGAGCTGATCTTGCCATTCATCATCATTTTCGGCGCGAACCTGTTTCGGGAAGACGGCATTTCAGGCATGTTCACTCAAGGTTGGCAAGGTTTATTGCCGCTAATCATCGGTGGAGTCGTGTTGCTGTTTATGCTGGTCGCCGGCATCATCAAGTGGAAGCGCTTTGTCTATTGGTTTGAAGATGGGGAATTGCGGATCGAATACGGACTGTTCGTTAAAAAGAAGCGTTATATTCCGTTTGAGCGGATCCAAAGCCTGAATTATACGGAGGGGATTTTTCACCGTCCGCTCGGGCTCGTCAAAGTGAAAGTGGAAACGGCAGGCTCTGGGAAGATGGGGCAATCTGAGGCGGAGCTGACTGCCATCTACCGAGCGGATGCAGAGCGCATCGAGCAGGAAATGCATTTGGCGAAGCGAGGATATGGCGTGGAAAGTACAGTAGAGGCGGATTCTGCGCCGCTGTATGGGCCAGCTCAGGCCCCTGTACCGCCAGAACCCCTGGAAGAAGCTGAATCCCACGTACTTTACCGGATGAGCTTGAAGGAATTATTGGTGCTTGCGACGACTTCAGGAGGGATCGGCGTTGTTATTTCAGGGGTCGCCATTTTCCTGTCCCAATTTGCGGAGCTCATTCCGTACGATGCAATTTATGAAGAAGTAATGCTTTTCATGCGTTTTGGTTATTTAGTGGTAGCGCTGACGGTATTTGTAGGGCTATTGCTAGCTTGGATCATTTCTGTAGCGATGACGCTTATCGCTTATTATCAATTCACCATCCACGCAGATGATGAACGAATTTATATTACACGCGGTTTATTGGAAAAGAAAAAAGTATCCGTTCCGTTTAACCGTGTGCAAGGCATTAAAATGACACAAAACCCTCTGCGGCAATTGTTTGGTTATGTAGCGGTCACCGTGGAGAGTGCCGGTGGGACTATGACGGACAAAGATGAAAAAATACGCCTCTTTCCATTAGTGAAACTGAAGACCATGAAGCCTGTGTTGGAAGAGTTGTTTCCCGAATTCGACTGGTCCCCTGAACTGACGCGCTTGCCGAAAAGAAGCCGTCCGTTCTTTTATCGCTTGTCGATCGCGTGGCTGATTCCTGCTTTTGCAGCTCTTGGTTATTTCTTTTTCCCTTATGGATTATGGGCGCTGGCGGTCATCCCGGTCATTGTAGCTATTGGGCTCTGGCAGCACCGCTCAGCAGGATATGCCATCTCGGGCCGCCAATTGACCGCGCAATTCCGCGGGCTTAGCCTTCACCGTTTCTATATGTTGAAAAAACGCATCCAAGTGGTGGTAGTGACACGGACGATTTTCCAGCGTCACCGGGATGTTGCGTCGGTGCATGCGACAATCAAGTCTGGCATGCTCGGTGCCACGGCGATTGTGCCGAACCTTGGGCGGGAAGATGCCGAAAATGTTTTGGCATGGTACGAACCGTCCAGGCAGCGGCAAGCAATAGATAATGAACAAAACGAAAAACCCCAACCGAGTGAAATCGGTTGAGGTTTTTTCGTTTATTTTTGGTCAGCGCCGTTTTTTTGCACGCCAGCTGACGATTCGCTTCGGATGGAAATAGCTGAGTCCGATGAGGAATCCGGTAATCAATCCAGCGATGTGTGCGGTGACGTTGATGTTCGGCGTCACAAAAGTCATGACTATACTTATTACGATAATCGGGAGTATAATTTGTTTGAGTTGCGGAAGTGCCCGGCCACCGTAATAGAGGAGGGCGCCGAACGCACCGAAAATCCCGAAAATCGCACCGCTTGCCCCGACATGTAAATAATCGGGCGGCTGCAGGAAGTAAGTGGCCGCGGAAGCGAAAAGACCGGATAGCATATAAATCGTGATAAAGCGCATCTTGCCGGTCAAACGTTCAAGCTCCGGACCGAACAGGAACAGGGAGAACATGTTAAAAAGCAAATGCATCAGATTGCCATGCAGGAAAATCGGAGTTACGAACCGCCACCACTCGCCATTTGCGATGTGGAAGTTCGACCCGACGCCATAAAAATAAATGTATTCGCCGAGCATCGGCAAAAATGTCAGCAAATGAATGAACACATTCAATGCAATCAAAGTCGATACGACCGGATACATTCTTAAGTATTGCGAAAAGCTTTCTCTTCTAATAAACAATAAGGTCACCTCAATTTCATAGCTTTATTATACCCGTTACCCATTTGCGAATGAAAGGAGAAACCTTTATGATAACAGGAATCGGTCTTGATATCGTCGAGCTGGAGAGAATCCGGAAGCTTGACGAAAGATCGCCGAAATTTCGTGAGCGTGTCCTGACCGAATCGGAGCTTGCCGAGTATCTTCTATTGAAGAATAAGCGCAAAACCGAATTCTTGGCGGGGCGCTTTGCGGCAAAAGAAGCGTTCGCCAAAGCTCGCGGCACCGGAATAGGCGCATCATGCCCTTTTTCGGACATGGAAATCAGAAAAGATGGAAACGGCAAGCCCATGATGTTTTTCCGCGATGCGGAATGTGGGTTCGTCTCGATTACCCACTCAAAAGAATTTGCTGCTGCGCAAGTTGTTTTGCAAACCGAATGAACAGGATGTGTCTAAACATGGAAATGTATCGGCCGACGAAGGCAATTATCAATTTGGAAGCGATTAGGGAAAATTTGGCAGCTTTCCAGCAAAGGGCTGGCGATTCTGAAGTAATCGCGGTCGTCAAAGCGGATGGCTATGGCCACGGGGCAGAGGAAATTGCCCGCACCGCCATTGAAAGCGGAGTTCGCATGCTCGCAGTTGCCACGCCGGATGAAGCGCTGGCACTGCGCCGTGCAGGAATCAGCCAGGATATCCTCGTGATGGGGGCGGTGCCAGGCGTCTTTGTGCCTGTTGCACAGCGTGAAAATATCACCGTCACCGCCCTGTCGCTCGACTGGATTGTGCAGGCTGGGGAAACGGCCATTCCAGGACAGCCGCTTCGCGTTCATTTGAAAGTCGACACTGGAATGGGGCGTCTTGGCATCCAACCGGGAGAAGCGGCAGAGGCATTTGCCAAGCTGGCTTCAGAAAAATTTGCGTTCGAAGGCATCTTCACGCATTTTGCTGCGGCGGACGAACAGGACCCTTCGATGTTCGAGCAGCAAGTGGAGCGCATGAATGCGGTTTTGGAGCTTTTGCCTGAGGGAGTCATGGTCCATGTGTCGAACAGCGCCGCGGCACTTATGCATCCGTCTGTCGCATGCGATGCCGTACGAATCGGAATCTCACTCTATGGCATTGCCCCGTCGACTTATGTCGGGGAGCATTCGCCGATTGCACTTGCACCGGCACTTAGCCTGGAAACAGAAATCGTGCATGTGAAGAAAGTTCAGCCTGGTGCGACTATCAGTTACGGTGCTACTTACCGGAGTGAAGCTGAGGAATGGATTGCGACACTTCCGATCGGCTACGCGGATGGGATGCTGCGCGGTTTGCAAGGGCAGGAAGTATTGGTCCGTGGTCAGCGGGCCCCGGTTGTCGGGCGCATCTGTATGGACCAATGCATGATCCGCTTGAACGAAGAGCTTCCAGTCGGAGAACCTGTACAATTGATCGGGCGCCAGGGAGAAAGTGAAGTTTTGATCGATGAATGGGCCGAAAAGCTGGGCACAATCCCCTATGAGATTCCTTGCATTTTGACAAAGCGGGTTCCGCGCATCTATGTGAATGGCACCAATAATACCGGATCGCCTTTTCAGCAAAGCAATTCAATGGTAAGATGAAAAGGTAAACTAGACAGAGATCGGGATTTTCGGAGGTGTCGGCTGTGTACGAGAAGTCAAAGACGAAAGAAGTGGTAGTCAAGTTGCCGAAGCAATTCATGTCGGAGTTGACTGTCCATTCGGATGAACGCATTGAGGAAAACGGTGAATTCATCTATGTATCGACTCAACGGGTAACAAAAAATGTCTACGATTCATATCATATTCGGGAAGCGATGATCAAGGGCTACGTAGAAATGTCGCAGATCAATCTGTCTATTGCCTGCGAATGTTCGCACGCTGAGTACGAAGCGGAGCACACGACAGTGCAACTCGTAAGCGGAGGGTGACAACTTGATTGTAAAACGCGGGGATGTTTTTTTCGCAGAATTATCACCGGTCGTCGGGTCTGAGCAAGGCGGGACCCGTCCGGTTCTGGTGATACAAAATGATATCGGGAACCGATTTAGTCCGACAGTGATCATTGCGGCGATCACCGCCCAGATCCAGAAAGCCAAATTGCCGACCCACGTGGAAATCAATGCCAAGAAATATGGCTTTGAGCGTGATTCCGTTATTTTGCTTGAACAATTGCGGACGATTGATAAATCGCGTTTGACTGATAAGATTACACAGCTGGACGATGCGTTGATGGAAAAGGTGGACGAAGCCTTAGAAATCAGTGTCGGACTTGTAAAATTTTAGCATACATACTCCATGGAAATACCCCGAGATGGCTTTTCTCGGGGTGTTTTCGTATAAAAATCATCGCAGCCGATGCACCTTAGCAAAAAAGATGTGAAATGATTCGTTTTCCGATACAATGGATAGACAAGTATGAAATTACGGCTAAAAGGGTCGCCGGGAGGGTTTTAAAACAAGATGAACAAGCAGATGGCTACATATATACAGGAAAACGTGACTGAAATCATTTCAAACTGGCAACAGCTGATGAAAGATGAGAAGGAAGAACGTTCATTTCAGCTGATGTCGGAAGAAATGGTGAATCAGACGAGCCATGAATTCGCGGGGTTAATGACTTCGAGTTTGCTCGAAAGCCATCAGGCATATGAAGATCGGTTGCAGGATTTTGCCGAAAAAGTGGTTCGCCTTGGCTGGTCCATCACGTTCATGACGAAAGCGATCGATCATTTCGCTGAAATCGTCTACGAAGGAATGAAAGATGAAGGCATCATCAATCAAGACAACATGGATGCTTTTATACACGAATTCGCAAATTGGGCAACGCCGATTCGCAACAGCACAATCGACACTTACTCCAAAACATGGGAGCGGACCGTGAGCCTCCAGAAAATTGCGTTGCAGGAACTCTCCGCCTCGCTTATCCCGGTATTCGATAAAGTTTCTGTCATGCCGCTCGTCGGGACAATTGATACAGAGCGGGCAAAACAGATTATGGAAAACTTGCTGGATGGTGTTGTAAGGCATCGTGCGGAAGTGGTGCTGCTTGATATCACCGGTGTTCCGGTTGTTGATACGATGGTTGCCCATCATATTATCCAAGCAGCGGATGCTGTGCGCTTGGTCGGAGCAAAATGCATGCTCGTCGGTATCCGTCCGGAAATCGCCCAGACGATTGTAACCCTCGGCATCAATTTGAACGACTTTACGACAACGAGTACATTGCAGCGCGGCGTGGAACAAGCACTGGCTTGGACAAACCGAAAAATTGTGGAGGTTGAAGAAGTATGAATGTGAGAATTCCAATTCTAAAACTGAAAGATACATTAATCGTTTCGATCCAATGGGAACTGGACGATCAGACAGCTCTGCAGTTCCAGGAGGATCTGTTGACGAAATTGCATGAAACGAGCGCACGTGGGGTGGTCATCGATTTGACGTCCATCGACTTTATAGATTCATTCATTGCCAAAGTGCTTGGGGATGTCATCAGCATGTCCAGCTTAATGGGGGCAAGAGTGGTTATTACCGGTATCCAGCCGGCGGTTGCCATCACTTTGATCGAGCTCGGAATTCGACTTGAAGACGTTATGACGGCACTTGACCTAGAGAACGGCTTGGAGAAACTTCAACTGGAATTGGAGGCTTGAAGATGAGCGACCAATCCTCAGTGGAAATTTTAACGGAATGGGATATTGTGGCTGCTCGGCAACTTGGGCGAAACGTCGCCAAAGAGCTTGGTTTCGGCACTGTGGATCAAGCACGGATCACGACCGCCATCAGTGAGCTTGCGCGCAATATTTATTTATATGCCGGTCAGGGCAGGATCGAAATCCAGCAGCTGACTGAAAATGGCATGAAGGGAATCCTGATCATCGCCGCCGATAGCGGTCCGGGAATCCCGGATGTCAGAAAAGTAATGGAAGACGGTTTTACGACATCAGGAGGATTGGGTGCAGGCCTACCGGGTGTCAAGCGCTTGATGGACGATTTCAAGATCGAAACGATCCAAGGCGAAGGGACAGATATACGGGCTACGAAGTGGCTCCGCTAGGGGGAACGCTAAATGCCTCAACACATTGAAGCACAGTATCAGGAAATTCTGAACGAATACGTAAAAAAGCAGACGGAACAAAATCTGTACGTCGGCCAAAATTTCAGCAGGCAACTCATTCTGGAGAACATTTCCCCGGAAGAAGTGATCAGCATGCACAAAGCAGCCATCCGGGAGCTCTACAGCGATCTCCCGGATGTTGTTTGGCATTCATTCGATTTTTTGATCGAGATGATGATCAATTATGGCTTGGCATTGCAGGAACGCCAAAGTTTGCTGAAGCGCCAGGAAGAGCTGAAAGTGGAAATGGATTTAGCAGCAAATGTCCAGGAAACTTTGCTCAAGACGAAATTACCGTCTCTTGACGGGCTCGACATCGGCTTGTTGTCGATTCCGGCCAAGAAGATGAACGGGGATTACATTTATTTTGTCAGCGATCATGACGGGTACGCCGGAGTAGCAGTTGCCGATGTTATCGGCAAAGGCCTTCCGGCGGCTCTTTGCATGTCCATGATCAAATTCGGCATGGACAGCCTGAACAGCTCTCATGCCTTGCCGAAAGACGTGCTCAGCGTCATTAACCGGATCGTTGAAAAAAGCGTCGATGATTCGATGTTCGTATCGATGTTCTACGCGAATTATGATGCCAGTGCAGCTAAGCTCACCTACGGATCGGCCGGTCACGAGCCGGCGATTCTCTACCGCGCGGATGCAGGTGAATTCGGGGAATTGGAAGCGAAAGGCTTGTTGCTCGGTGTTTCTCCGGCAGCCGTTTATGAAGAACATTATGTCAACTTGAAAAAAGGTGATATGGTCATCATGATGACGGACGGGGTGACCGAGGGCCGCACAGAAGAAGGCTTTATCGAACGGGATGTCATCTATGAATTGATTGAACAGAAGAAAGATGAGCCGGCCCAAACAATCGTGCAACATGTCTACGACGAACTCGAACGCATGCAAAATGCGGAACTTCAGGATGATTTCACGCTAGTGATTTATAAGAAGGTTTAATTTTATGTTTAAAAAGGCTGGCTGACGGGTAAGAATGCTTAGAATGGCTTTTTTTCAGCCAGATTGAATCATACAAAACGGGGTGTCATATAGAGATGAATATTCAAGTTAATTTGACGGAAGATAACAATAGATTAAAAGGCGATATTCACGGAGAGATTGATGCGCACACTGCGCCGGTACTCCGCGAAAAACTAGAAGCATACCAGGAGCAGGAAGGCTTGAATGCCGAACTGGATTTATCCGGTGTGGATTATATGGACAGCACAGGCCTGGGCGTCTTTGTAGCTTTCTATAAATCAATCAATGCAAAAGGCGGACACTTGAAATTGACCGGTCTTTCTAGCCGCTTGAAACGCCTTTTCGATATCACTGGCCTAGGCGATATTATGGATATCGAAGCAGCAGTGGGAAAGGGTGGTAACTAATCATGCGTCCTTTTGATTATGTAGAAATGCGCGTTCCGGCGAAATCCCAATATGTAGGCGTGGCCCGTCTGACTATTTCTGGGCTTGCAAGCCGTATCGGTTTTTCATTTGATGATATTGAAGATTTGAAGATCGCTTCGAGTGAAGCGGTGACAAACGCAGTCCAGCACGCTTATTCAGAAGGCGAAGAAGGCGAAGTGGTCATCGGTTGCGCATTGTACGAAGATAAAATTGAAATCATGGTAGCCGACCACGGCCAAAGCTTCAACTTCGAAGAAACAAAAGCGAAAGTAGGTCCATATCACGATCAAGAAGAAGGCGCGTTCCTGCGCGAAGGGGGTCTCGGCCTGTATTTGATCGAAACGCTTATGGATGAAGTGAAAGTGCATCACCAGGAAGGCGTCACTGTCTTTATGACAAAGCATGTTGAAGGAGAGCGGGTGGAAGAGGATGTCGAAACAATCTCATCCTAATCAGCCAACGAAAGAACAGGTACTGGAATGGATTGAAGCTTATCAAAAAAACGAGGATGAGGAAGCCCAAACAAACCTTGTCCTCAATTATCGTCGTTTGGTAGAATCGATTGCCCGCAAGTATTCAAATGGGAAATCCTACCACGAAGACATCGCACAAGTCGGCATGCTTGGCTTGCTTGGAGCGATTCGGCGCTACGACCCATCCTATGGCCGCAGCTTTGAAGCTTTCGCGGTGCCGACCATTATCGGCGAAATCAAGCGCTTTTTGCGTGACAAAACATGGGCGATCCATGTCCCACGCCGTATAAAAGAGCTGGGACCACGTATCAAAGCGACTGTTGAAGTGCTGACGACAGAACTTCAGCGTTCTCCGCAAGTTTGGGAAATCGCTGAATATCTGGATGTTGATGAAGACGACGTTTTGGAAGCGATGGAGATGGGCAAAAGCTATCAAGCACTTTCCATGGACCATTCACTCGAGGCGGATTCGGACGGCAGTACGGTTACATTATTTGATGTAGTCGGCCAGGAAGATGACGGATATGAAAAAGCGGATCAGCGTATGCTCGTGGCGGAAGCGATGAATGTCCTTTCCGATCGGGAAAAGCAGATCATCCAATACACCTACATAGAGCAGCTGAGCCAGAAGGAAGCGGGAGATCGTCTGGGCATATCCCAGATGCATGTTTCGCGCCTTCAACGAAAAGCCATCAAAAAGCTTCAAGAAGCTATTTTGGCAGCCGGCGGGGTTTCATAGTGGAAGAAATTCGCCATGAAAATGTGGAAGCCTATGCCTACAACGCAGCAAAAAAAGGGAATTACGAATCCGGCGACAGTTATTTTACTGTATTGACGGATGATTACTTTATTTGCTCCGTAGCCGATGGTTTGGGAAGTGGGCCTGTAGCGCGTGAATCGTCTCAGGTCATCCCGCAAATCCTGAAAGAATACCATCATGAAACGATCGATCAATTGATGAACCGCTTTAATGGGCTAATGCTGCAGAAGCGCGGAGCAGCAGTGGCTATTTTTAAAGTGGATTTCAGGAAAAGGACACTTGAATACAGTTGTGTCGGCAATATCCGTTTCTATCTTTACCGCAGGGAAACCGATGAAGTGATTTATCCACTACCCGTAATGGGCTACCTTTCAGGAAGGCCGCAAAAGCTGAAAACCCAGCTTTATACGTATTTGGAAAATGACTTGTTCCTGATTCACTCGGATGGCGTGGATTTACGCAATCCGAAAGCGATGATGAGAAGAGCAGGAGCGCCTAGACGACTGTATGAAGATATTCTTGCATCCATTCAAACAGGCGATGACGCAACACTTATTTCAGGGAGCCTTCTCCATTAAGGAGAGGCTTCTTTTTTATGGGGAAAATAACTAAGGGCAAAAATGGCTTATTTCACTGTGTATTACGGAGCATGTTAAAATAAAGAAGCAGAAAGGAAGTGCATCATATGGATACTCAGCAATTGCACGCATTGATCGCAAAAGAAGCCGGGGTAAAAACCAACCAGGCAAAGCAAGTCATCGAGCTGCTTGAAGACGGAAACACGGTACCTTTTATCGCCCGTTACCGAAAAGAAGCGACCGGTTCATTGGATGAAGTCCAAATTAAAACGGTTGAAGATCGATATACATATATCCAGAATTTGGAACAAAGAAAAACGGATGTTCTACGCTCTATTGAAGAACAAGAACAATTGACCCCAGAGCTTGAAAAAGCCATTAAAGGAGCCACCGTTCTGCAGCGAGTGGAAGACTTGTACCGGCCTTATAAACAAAAGCGCCGCACAAAAGCGATTATCGCAAAAGAAAAAGGCTTACAAGAACTGGCTGATTGGCTATTGAAACCGGGTAAGGAACAACTGGAAATTGTTGCTCGTCGCTATATCAATGCTGAAAAAGGTGTCGAGACAACGGAGGAAGCCATCGCGGGGGCAAGGGATATTCTAGCTGAGCTGTTTGCGGACGACCCTGACACCCGGGAAAAGGCGCGCCGTATGACTCGGGAGGCGGGCATGCTGGAAACAGCTGCAAAAAAAGGCCATGAAGACGAGAAACAAGTATTCCAAATGTATTATGAATACAGTGAAGCTATTAAAAAAATTGTTCCACACCGTATTCTGGCCATTAACCGTGGCGAAAAAGAAGGTGTATTGAAAGTAACAGTCACACCTCCAGTAGACCGAATCATCCGTTTAATGAAAGATAAATGGATGAAAACAGGAAGCGCTGCCGCGAAAGAAGTGGAAGCGGCCATCGAAGACAGCTACAAACGCTTGATCCAGCCGTCCATTGAACGTGAAATCCGTACGGAACTAAGTGAAAAAGGTGAAACGCAGGCAATACACATCTTTTCGGAAAACCTCCGCAACCTTTTGTTGCAGCCTCCTATGAAAGATAAAATGGTGCTCGGCATTGATCCTGCGTACCGTACGGGCTGTAAATTAGCAGTGATAGATGCGACAGGGAAATTATTGGAAGTAGCGGTCATTTATCCGCATCCGCCAAAATCCGATCAAAAAGGCGCGAAGAAAACCTTACAGCGTCTAACGGACACCTATCCTATTGAAATCATGGCGATCGGAAATGGCACAGCATCACGTGAGACCGAACAATTCGTTGCGGATTTCCTCGGCGAAACTGCGAAAAAAGCATCTTACGTCATCGTCAACGAAGCAGGGGCGAGTGTTTACTCGGCTTCCGATGTAGCCCGTGCAGAGTTTCCGGACTTGCAAGTCGAAGAACGCAGTGCAGCTTCCATCGCCCGCCGCCTTCAAGATCCGCTTTCTGAACTCGTAAAGATCGACCCGAAAGCAGTAGGCGTCGGACAATATCAACATGATGTCTCGCAGAAAAAGCTGGCAGACCAATTGACCTTCGTTGTTGAGACTGCAGTCAACCAAGTCGGCGTGAATGTTAACTCTGCTTCAGCTTCTCTCCTTCAATACGTCGCTGGACTCAGCAAGACCGTCGCCGAGAACATCATTAAAGTGCGTGATGAGAACGGCCGCTTTACTTCCCGTGTCCAATTGAAGAAAATCCCTCGCCTTGGCGCCAAGACTTATGAGCAAGCTGTCGGCTTCCTGCGCATAACGGAAGGGAAGAATCCGCTCGACGCTACCGGCATTCATCCGGAAAGTTATGAAACTGCCGAGAGGCTCCTTAAGTTGATCGATGCGGACAAAAAGATGATCGGCCGCCCAGAAATTATCGCGAAGCTGGAAAGTTTGGATATAGAGGCATTAAGCCGGGAGTGGGAAATCGGCAAAGTGACGCTCAAGGACATCGTTGATGCATTGAAGAAACCATTCCGCGACCCGCGAGATGAGTTCCCTCAACCATTATTGAAGAGCGATGTCTTAAAGATGGAAGACTTAACTCCAGGCATGGAAGTGCAAGGAACGGTGCGCAATGTAGTCGACTTCGGAGCCTTCGTTGACATCGGCGTGAAACAAGACGGATTGGTCCACATTTCCAAGCTGAAAAAAGGATTTGTAAAACACCCGCTTGATGTCGTAGCAGTCGGCGACATCGTTACAGTATGGGTAGACCAAGTCGAGAAGCAAAAGGGGCGTATTGCCTTGACGATGTTGCCGCCGAAAGAACAACAGCCGGATCTCCAGGAGAGGTAACATGACGAACGAAGAATTGACCAAGATGATTGCAGAGATTTCACGCAACGTTTTCGGCAAGCCATTCCGCCACCAAGGTATTTTCAACAAACGTCTCCGGACGACAGGCGGGCGATACTTGCTGAGGTCACACGACATCGAAATCAACCCGGCTTCGTATGAGAAGTTCGGTTACGATGAGCTGCAAGGTATTATCAAGCATGAGTTATGTCACTATCATCTTCATCTTGAAGGAAAGGGATACAAACATCGGGATAAAGACTTCCGGAAGCTGTTGGAAGAGACAGGATCTCCACGTTTTTGTTCCCTGCTGACAGAGAACCGGCGGAAGACGCAGGGCTTTTATCTATACGAATGCATCTCTTGCAGAATAGAATTCAAGAGAAAGATACGAATGAATACTGCGAAGTACAGATGCGGACGTTGCAGCGGGAAGTTGCGATTAAAAAGAGGGAAAGATTTATAGAGAGAGCTGCTCATTGAGCGGCTCTTTTATTTTGCTGTAGTCTAAGTGTGCAGCTTATACGAAAATGAGTGGAGGAAAAATATAAGCGCGGGTAATATTCATATAGAAGATGAGTGAGGAGAAGGGTGAAAGATTTCTGGGAAAATGATAGCGACTTAGTTTGAATCAGGTGCATAGAATTTCTAGTCGTTGAAATTTCAATAGAGACGATGCCGGGAACAAAGGATTCGGCCTGTCCTGAAAGATTCCAGCATGTAGATACCCGAACAAGAAAGGAGGAAGAAAATTAAAATATGAAATGATGAAGAAAAAGTATTGACGATTCCACTAAGGGTCTTTATAATAGAAAAAGTCGACAAGTACTTAAATATTATTCCGAAGTAGCTCAGTGGTAGAGCACCGCACTGTTAATGCGATGGTCGTAGGTTCGAGTCCTACCTTCGGAGCCATTTAATTGGCCCCTTGGTCAAGCGGTTAAGACACCGCCCTTTCACGGCGGTAACACGGGTTCGAATCCCGTAGGGGTCACCATACATATATTGAATTACTTTTTCCATATAACACTTGTGTATGCAGCATCATTGAAATTTTAT
>JBNJJS010000010.1:0-125872 GCA_051750505.1 Bacillota bacterium | reverse complement strand
AACGGGCAAGGCCCGTTCTTTTTCTCAGTAAGTGAAGTTCAAGTAGGAAGCGATGAAGTACAACGCGACAACCAGTATCGACGGCAAGCTATAAACAAGCGTTGATCGAGTTTTCCCTCTAAAGAGCGAGAACATCATTAACACGCTCATAATTAGCACAGCAGTGGCTATAATCGCGTTGGCGCCTGAGACTTCAGCAAGAATCGATCCTTCGAGATAAATTGGATCGGACAATGCCAATATGACCATATTGAAAATATTGCTGCCAAGTATTGCACCGACCGCCATATTGACGTTCGATAAGCGCAGTGCGACAAATACCGAAATCGCCTCTGGCAACGAAGTAGCCGCAGCGACCAAGAAGCTCCCGACAAAACTGGAGCCGATTCCTGTCACCACCGCAATTTCATCCCCGGTGATTGAAAGCGCGGTGCCGGCTGCCATGATGATCAATGCGAAAATCACAAAGCGGATGCCAGCGTGCTTAGGCGATAAATGGGCACTTGGATTTTTCGGCGCTTTAGCATCAACCGGTTCTTCGTCCAATTCAATCGTATCCAGGTTGGGCAATTTATTGATTACAACCATACCGATGACATAAGCTATGCCGATCGCTAATGCATCAAGTCCGATGCCCAAGAAGGTGACATCTGTCCGCAGCCACAAAGCCAACAGCAATAGAACGGTCAAAAAGATGCCGAGCAGAGAAGAGTAAGTATGATCTTTCGAGGCCCGCTCCAACATGCGTTTTCTATTCAATAGCAAGTCGAAACCAGCGAGGATGAATAAATTGAATAAGTTCGAGCCGATCATATTACCGACAGCAATATCGGCGTTGCCAATAGCTGCTGCAGAAAAACTTGTGGAAATCTCGGGGAGTGATGTGGCGCCGGCAAGTAGAAGTGTACCTACCATCATGCCGCCCATCGCTGATTTTTCACTGATGACATCAGCGTATTGAGATAGTTTGATGGCGGCGAAAACGGTAACCGCTGCAGCCAGCAGGAAATAAATGAATACCAAAATAACTTCCTCCTAAAATGGAATTCTACTATTATACACCATAACGGCTGATCTTTCCGAGGTTTCTATTCGTCTTCCTCTGGTTTCGCTTTATACATGGTTACGTAAGAAGAACCCGAGAAGATATTTGCACGTGGTTTTTCAACCTCTTCCTGCGGTTTCTCTGAATGCGCCTTGGCAAAAGCCTGGGATTCTTTCCACTTCTCATAGAACGCCGGAGACTCCCATTCAGTCAAAACGACATAAGTATCGGAATCGAGCGGCCGCAACACGCGGAAAGCGACGTATCCAGGTTCATTTTCAATTGCCCCGGCACGGTTTTTAAAGCGATGTTCAAAGACGGGGCGTCCTTCATCAGCTACGGGAATATTGTTCATGACGAAAAAACCTTTTTCACGGAATTCACCTGTGCCATCGACGACTTCAAAGCGACGCGGCGTTTGGAAGATGCTTTTGCCTTCCGTTTCATGCAACAGCAAGGTCGTATTTTCCCCTTGCATGAGTACCATCGTTTCTTGGGGGTGTTTGTCGCGCATTTTTTTCATGAATTCGTATGTTCCAGTAGTCATATAAAGATTCATTGAATAGTCCTCCTATAATCGAAATGAATTTCAGATTGCTACCTGACTTTTCCCGAAAAGGCGGTGCTTGAAACAGAAGGTGTCAAAACAGTGAAGGCATTCGGGTCTAATTTATGACATTTGTCTTCGGATTCTATACAATAAGGGGCGGAGCATCTATAGTATAGACGGATAATGACCGATATACGAGATAGGCAAAGACTGAAGGGATGAATTGACTCATGACTTTTAATGATACTTATTTGCGCGCAGCGCGCGGAGAAAAGACCGATCATGTACCGGTTTGGTATATGCGCCAGGCTGGCCGTTCACAGCCGGAATACATGAAAATCAAAGAAAAATATTCTTTAGAGGAAATTACGCACCAGCCTGAACTTTGTGCTTATGTCACGAAGCTTCCCGTTGATCAATACAATGTGGATGCCGCGATTCTGTACAAAGACATTGTGACACCGCTTCCGGCGATCGGTGTTGACGTCAAGATCAAGGCGGGCGTCGGCCCGGTCATCAGCAATCCGATCCGCACAAAAGCGGACATCGAGCGTCTCGGGGAAATCAATCCTGAACAGGATGTTGATTATGTATTGAAGACCATCAAATTGTTGACGGAAGAGCAACTGAACGTGCCGCTCATCGGCTTTGCCGGTGCGCCGTTCACTTTGGCAAGCTATATGATCGAAGGCGGCCCGTCCAAGAGCTACAATAAAACGAAGGCGATGATGGTATCCCAGCCGGAAATGTGGTTTGCGCTCATGGACAAGCTGGCTGATACAATCATTCCGTATGTAAAAGCACAAATCCGCGCTGGCGCAAAAGCGATCCAGATTTTCGATTCATGGGTCGGTGCCTTGAACGTGGAAGATTACCGCATTTTCATCAAGCCGGTTATGGACCGCATTTTCACTGAAATCGGCAAAGAAGGCGTGCCGATGACGATTTTCGGTGTAGGGGCAAGCCATTTAGCGAAAGAATGGCATGACCTGCCTGTAGATGTGGTCGGGCTCGACTGGCGCCTGCCGATTTCAGAAGCACGTGAAAAAGGCTTGACTAAAGCATTGATGGGCAATTTCGATCCATCTTACTTGCTCGCAGATTGGTCCGTTATCGAAGAGCGCACGAAAAAGATTTTAGATATGGGCATGCAAAACGATGGCTACGTCTTCAACCTAGGCCACGGTGTCTTCCCGGAAGTACAGCCGGACACATTGAAGCGTTTGACTGCATTCATTCATGAATACAGTTCAGCATATAAAGCAAACCAGAACTAACAAAACTTTGATGAGGTGATTTGGATGAAAAAGACAATGGGATTATTGGTGATGGCGTATGGCACGCCTTATTCTGAAGATGATATCGAGCGTTACTACACACATATCCGCCGCGGCCGTAAACCGAGCGAAGAAGCCTTGCAAGATTTGAAAGACCGCTATAAAGCGATCGGCGGCATTTCTCCGCTGGCAAGAATTACAGAAGAACAGGCGAATAAGCTATGTGACCGTCTAAACGAATTGCAAGACGACATCGAGTTCAAAATGTACCTTGGCCTGAAGCATATCGAGCCATTCGTGGAAGACGGCGTTGAGGAAATGAAGAAAGACGGCATTGAAGAAGCGATTTCGATCGTTCTCGCGCCGCATTTCTCGACCTTCTCCGTCAAATCCTACAACGGCCGGGCAAAAGAAACAGCTGACAAACACGGGATCAAGCTGACTTCCGTGGAAAGCTGGTACACAGAGCCGAAGTTCATCCAGTTCTGGAGCGAGAAAGTGAGCGCGGCGTTTGCTGAAATGTCGGAAGAAGAACGCGCGAAAGCTTGCTTGATCGTTTCTGCACACTCCTTGCCGGAAAAAATCATCGCAAACGGCGACCCATACCCGGACCAATTGAAAGAAACGGCTGACTTGATCGCCGAAGCGGCAGGTGTCGAAAACTACGAAATCGGCTGGCAAAGTGCCGGGCAAACCCCGGAACCGTGGATCGGGCCGGACGTCCAGGATTTGACACACGACTTGCATAAAGAAAAAGGCTATAACTCCTTCGTTTATACGCCGGTCGGCTTTATTACGGATCATTTGGAAGTGTTGTATGACAACGACTACGAATGCAAAATCGTCTGCGATGAAATCGGCGCAACATACCGTCGTCCGGAAATGCCGAATGTGGATCCATTGTTCATCGATGGCATGGCCAATGTCGTCTTGAACAAGTTGAAAGAAAACTAATCAATCCGGAGGCGGTGAGTGATTGTGGATCAAGCGAAGTTGAAAGTGGCCATTGTCGGAGGCGGAATAACAGGATTATCCGCTGCATTTTATGTGCAGAAGCTAGCGGCTGAAAGAAATCAGCCGCTTGATCTCACCCTCATCGAATCCGCCCATCGTCTCGGTGGAAAGATACACACGAATATCAAAAATGGATTTATTATTGAACGGGGGCCTGATGCCTTTGTTTCAAGAAAAGACCGGGAAATCCGTGAGCTTGCAGAAGATCTCGGAATCATTTCTAATCTTGTGGCGAGCGCTCCGGGAGAAGTCCATATTGCGGCAAACGGAGAGCTGCATCCTTTGCCTAAAGGCACAGTCATGGGCGTCCCGATAAATTTGAAAACTTTATGGGCAGCGGAAAGCTGCTCTGTGGGAGGCAAACTGCGCGCGATGGCGGATTTGCTGTTGCCGGACACCAATAGAACAAACGAAACGCCGCTCGGCAGTTATCTGCGGCGGCGTTTTGGCAGTGAATTTGTAGAAAATATGATCGAGCCGATGTTTTCTGGCGTTTACTCAGGAGACATCGACCGTTTAAGCATCGCTTCCGCTTTTCCGGAAGCGCAAAAGGCCCATGGTAGTTTGATTCGCAGCCTGAAACAACAGCCTTACGCCAAACAGCGGAAATTCAATGGGCACACCGGGTTATTCGAGACATTTGAAGGTGGCCTTGAGACGCTTGTCAACGCCATCGAAAAAAGGCTTGCGTGCCGAATCGTCAAAGGTGTGAAAGCTGAAAAAATTTCCAGCCTGGAACAGCAACTGATACAGCTCGACCTGAGCAGCGGCGAATTGCTTGTGGCGGATCAGATCATCCTGGCGATTCCCCATCGACAGGCGGCCGCATTGTTCGAGCCCTATGGGATTGCTCAAAGCCTTGCTGCCATTCCTCAGACATCGATTGCGACCGTGACGATGATATTCCCGGAACAGACAAAATGGCCCGGTCGCGGCGGCACGGGCTTCACAGTTGCGAGGAATAATGACTCCTCGATTGCAGCTTGTTCGATCAGCCATAAAAAATGGCCGTCGCTCATTCCGGAAAACCGTATCATGGTTCGTTCTTTTGTCGGCCGTGTCGGAGACGAAGCGATTGTGGAGCTGCCGGATGCGGAAATCGGTGAATTGGTGATGGAGGATTTAAAAAAATGGCTCGGTCTCACTGACGCACCGGAAACTACGGTCGTGTCAAGATGGAAAGACGCGATGCCCCAATATTTGGTTGGCCATGAAAAGCGTGTCAGTACAGCACGCAACGAAATAAGCCGACACTTTCCTGGTGTTCAGTTGGCTGGCGGGTCATACGCAGGATTCGGTTTGCCGCTTTGCGTACGCCAAGGAAAGCAAGCGGCACAAGCGGTGTTCAGCGCGGAAAGGAAGAAAAAGATATGAAGAAATGGATAGGCCTTCTACTGCTCACTCTACTGTTGGCAGCGTGCGCTGAAGAAGATTCCTCGACGGGTGCCGGCGAAATGGTGCAAGAAGTTAAAGTCGAATTCAATACGAAAGATTCTGCCGAACTAGGCGAAGAAGTGATGTTATCTGCAACGGTCACACAAGGTTCAGAAGCAGTCGAAGATGCAGATGAAGTCGTTTTTGAAGTATGGCAGTCAGGAGCGCGCGAAGACAGCGAGATGCTTGAAGGCAGCCATACAGAAGACGGCATTTATGAACATAGCCGGATTTTTGAAGAAGAAGGTTTATATTTTATCCAAGCCCATACGACAGCCCGCCGCATGCATGTCATGCCGAAAATGGAGTTGACCGTAGGCGACCCGGATCCTGAATCGATTATTCCGGATGACAGTGATGACTCGGATGCAATGGAGAAGATGGGGCATTGATTTTAGAGGAGCACCAATCATTGGGCTGCGGTTGTGTTGCATAACAGCTGAAAAGACATGCAGAAAAAAACGGCCGGAGTAATTCTCCGGCCGTTTCGTTTGTTTAGAGTTCGTTGCAGGTCTGGCAATGATTGCCGTAACATTCATGCTGCTCTTCGATTTTCTCTCCGCAAGTGGCACATTGTTTCGGTGGCAAGTTCTTGAAAAATTCAACTACGTTTTCAATCATTTCTACCAGCTCCTTTTTGTTATAGTACTGTAAGTGATAAACACAGTGTATTATAACAGTTAGCATCCGTCAACCCTGAACCGTGATTATTTTTAAAAATTCCGTTAAAATAGAAGTAGCCAATAGTAAAAAAGGAGAGAGATCATGTATTTCGTAGATAATAAAGGCATCACAGATCCCCGCATCAACCTGGCCATCGAGGAATATTTGTTGAAAACGATGGATGTCGACCAAAATCCGTTTCTACTGTTCTATATCAATGAACCGTCCATCATCATCGGAAAAAACCAGAACACGGCGGAGGAAATCAATACCGATTACGTCGATTCGAACGGCATCCACGTCGTCCGCCGGCTTTCAGGCGGCGGAGCCGTCTATCATGACCACGGAAATTTGAACTTCAGCTTCATCACGAAAGACGACGGCAATAGCTTCCGCGATTTCCGCAAGTTCACGGAACCGGTCGTCAAAGCCTTGCAGGACATGGGCGTCAACGCTGAGCTTTCAGGGCGCAATGACCTTCTCGCTGAAGGGCGCAAGATTTCCGGTAACGCCCAGTTCGCGACAAGAGGACGCATGTTCAGCCATGGCACGCTGTTATTCGATACGAAAATGGATGAAGTCGTGTCGGCTTTGAAGGTCAATAAAGAAAAGATCGAATCGAAAGGCATCAAATCGATCCGCAGCCGCGTAGCGAATATTTCGGAATTCCTTGACCTGGAAATGTCAGTCGAACAATTCCGTGAAGCCGTGCTGCATTCGATTTTCGACGGTGAAGAAAATGTCCGTTTCTGGGAACTCACCGATGAAGACTGGGACAATATCCATGAGTTATCGAAAGAACGCTACGCCAATTGGGAGTGGAATTACGGGAAATCACCGAGGTTCAACATTAAGCATTCCCATCGATTCCCTGTAGGCGGAATCGATGTCCGCCTGCAAGTTGAAAAAGGCATCGTGCAGGAGGCGAATATTTACGGCGACTTTTTCGGTGTCGGCGATGTCTCGGAAATCGAACAGGCGATTTCCGGCGTTAAGTACGAACGAGCTGCGCTTGCTGAGGCAATCGAAGGAATCGACATCCCGAAACTGCTCGGCGGGATCACGACAGAAGATTTCCTCAAATTGATTTATTAAGATTTTTTGCCGAGCCTGCTTTCGAGCAGGCTCTTTTGTTAGAATAGAAAGAAACGGAAGGGGGGAGAAGAATGGGAGAACAGCGTATATTCATCGTGGAAGACGATGCGAAAATTGCTTCGCTCCTGTCGGATACATTGCGTAAATACCATTACCAAGTGGGAACAGCGACGGATTTTGACCGGATAGTGGAAGAGTCCGAAGCCTTCGACCCCCATTTGATCCTATTGGACATCAATTTGCCTTCTTATGATGGATATTACTGGTGCCGGCAATTGAGGCAGCGGACAACTTGCCCGATTCTTTTCATTTCCGCGCGCTCTGGCGAAATGGATCAGGTATTCGCTCTCGAAAACGGTGGAGACGACTTCATTACGAAACCTTTCCATTATGAAATCGTCCTTGCAAAAATAAGGAGCCATCTAAGAAGGGCATACGGGGAGTATGCTCCAAAGCAGGAAGAGCGCACTGTGCGTGCAGGGCGGCTCGTCTTATATATGGAACGGCTTGAGCTGCATTGCCGAGAGACGGAGATTCCGCTTCAGAAAAAGGAAAGCACGATTTTGGAGTTGTTGATTTCAGCATATCCAAAAGTGGTGACCCGCGAGCAATTACTCGAAGAATTATGGGATGACCAGGCTTTTGTCGATGAAAACACGTTGAATGTCAATATGGCGCGCGTGCGCAAGAAATTGACCGATTACGGCATCCAAAGTTTCATCGAAACGGTACGCGGAGCAGGCTACCGGCTCATACTCGGCAAGGAGGAACAATGATGCTGCGATTATTTCTTCGTGAACATGCCGCGTTTATCGTGTTCCAGCTTTTGCTCGTCGGGTTTATACTGGTGCTTTACTGGCTGGATGGGTTCCGCAACGTGGAGACCGCCATTTATTCGTTCATCATCAGTTTGCTGCTATTGGGCAGTTTTCTGGGAGTCCGTTTTGCGATGCGCTACCGCTATTATGAGCGTCTGCTCAGCGATCCGCCGAATATGGAACACGCACTGCAGCGGGAAGGCCGCTCGCCTGAAACTGTACAGACCGAGTTGTATATGCAGAAACTGTATCAACTATATCAATACGAGGTGCAATCGCTTTATGCTGCGCAAACCCGCCATCTGCAATTCATCAATCAATGGGTGCACCAAATGAAGACGCCGCTGTCGGTGATGCATCTGTTATTGCAAGAACCGGAAGAACTCGACAAAGCGAGCATCCGCGAAGAAGTTGACCGATTGCGTGCAGGTCTTGATACAGTATTGATGAATGCGCGGCTCGATACGTTCGAGCAGGATATGCAAATTGAACAAGCCTCTCTCCGCGGGATGGTCACAGAAATGGTCACGGAAAACAAACGTTTGTTCATCTCACGGCGCGTCTATCCGGAAATCGATATTGAAGAGCATTATCAGGTAGCGACGGACCGGAAATGGATGAAGTTCATCATCGGCCAGTTATTGACCAATGCGGTGAAATACACGTTCGAGGAAAACAAAAAAATCTATCTCAGAGCGAGCTGCTATGAAGGCACCATCACACTGTCCGTGCAGGACGAGGGCATCGGTATTCCGCCGTCGGACTTGCCGCGTGTTACGAAAGCATTCTTCACCGGAGAAAATGGGCGCTTGAGCGGAGAGTCGACTGGGATGGGGCTTTATTTGGCACAGGAAGTATGCAAACGGCTCGGCCACGAACTGAAAATCACTTCATCGCCAGGTGACGGGACGACCGTATCGATCGTCTTTCCTTATCAGGAACGGAGTGTAGGAGGATCAACATGACAGTAGTGAAAATCGATGAAGTGACGAAAGTTTATGAAGGGAAAGTGACGCACCGCGCTCTCAATCAATTGAGCTTCGAAGTGGAAAAAGGGGAGTTCCTTGCGGTGATGGGGCCTTCCGGAAGCGGAAAGACAACGTTGTTGAACTTGATTTCAACGATTGATTCACTCACCTCGGGGACCATCCTGATCAACGGCATCAATCCCCATCTTTTGGATAAAGAAGAGCTGCCGCTTTTTCGGAGGCGCCAGCTCGGGTTTGTATTCCAGGATTTTAATCTGCTTCAGATGCTGACAGTGGAAGAAAATCTTGTGTTGCCGCTTACGCTCGATGGCATGCCGGTGAAAGAAATGGAAAAGCGGGTGCACCAATTGGCAGAGCGTTTGCATTTGCAGCCGTTTCTCCATAAGAAACCGAATGAAATTTCGGGTGGGGAAGCGCAGCGCACAGCCATCGGACGCGCGCTCATCCATCACCCCACATTGATTTTAGCTGATGAGCCGACAGGCAACCTCGATTCGAAAGCATCGAGGGATGTGCTGGAACTGCTGAGCGGCCTGAGCCGAGAAGAAGGCACGACCATCATCATGGTGACACATGACCCGATTGCAGCCAGCTATTGCGACCGGGTGCTGTTCATCAAAGACGGCGAATTCTTCAATGAAATATATGGGGACGACCGCCGGCAAACTTTCTATCAAAAAATCCTTAACGTGTTATCTCTATTGGGAGGCTCCGTCAATGACCTTTCGCCAACTCGCCTTCCGTAACGTTTTCAGGAATTTGCGGAGCTATGCGGCGTTCCTGCTCGCCAGCGTCTTTTCAGTCATGGTGTTCTTCATTTATTCGATGTTCATTTTCCATCCATTGTTCGAAGAAGAAGGATTCCGTGTACTGGCAGTGCGCGGCATGTTCATCGCGGAAATCGTGCTGTATATTTTCACGTTGTTCTTTCTATTCTATTCACTGAGTGCTTTCTTGCAGGCACGCACGAAAGAGTTCGGCGTGTTGATGCATCTAGGGATGAGCAAAAAACAGCTCAATAAACTAGTCTTCTTTGAGACGATGATCCTCGGTGGTTTATCCACGGCTGCGGGCATAGTTTTCGGTTTTGCATTCACCAAGTTCTTTTTCATGATCGGACGCGAAATCATGCAATTAGAGGAGCTTCCGCTGTATTTTTCCTGGAAGCCTTTTGTGCTGACGATCGGTGCATTCGCCAGTCTATTCATCATCATCTCCATTATCAGCGTTTCCTTTATCCGCACAAAACGTATTGTCGATTTGCTTGAGGGGTTCTGGAAAACTGAAAGGGAAGCGGCGTATTCTCCTGTTCTATCGGCATTCGGCTTGGCGCTTCTTGGGATTGCATATTTTCTTGCGGCAACAGTGTCCGACCGGACGGTTTACATTATGGTATTCATCGTCCCGCCGCTTGCGACGATCGGTACGTATTTATTTTTTACGCATTCGATCCATACTTTTTTACAACTGTATAAAAAGCGGCGCAGTATTTACTGGCATAAAACGCGGCTCGTTTCGCTTGCGGAAGCTGCAGTCAAATTGAAAGACAGTGCGCAAATGTTCTTTATCGTGACGATCGTATCGACAGTCGCATTCCTGACGGTCGGAACGCTCGCATCTTTTACGTCCTATACAGCAGAGTTCCGCCAAAGCAATCCGCTCGGGCTGATTTATGTGTCGTTTGAAGGGAATGCTCAGGAAGAGCAGCAACTGGCTCAATTGTCGCGTGAACTCGAACAGGAGCAGCTTGCTTATACGCTCGTACCGCTGGAAGTGAAGCGGCAGACATCAAGCGCCAGCGGCAATGACGTCGATATTATGTCTTTGACCGAGTTCAACCGCCTTGCTGTTGCACTGGGCCATGAAGCTGCAAGGCTACAAGTCGGTGAAGCGATGTTCGTGCCGTTTTCGCAGGAGTCGCTGCGCGAACTGCAAAGCAGCTATACAGAAACGGAACTGGTAGAAAGCGGAATAGAACTGACAATCGATCGGACCTACCCGCAAATCCTATTCCCAGCCCATACCTTAAACGCCAATACGATTGTTCTGAACAATGAAGATTTCCGTGAAGTTGATGAGCCGCTGATGGGTTTTCCGGAAGGGGCATCGGATTTCCGCTATTATGCATTCCATGTGCCTGATTGGACGGAAACGGTGGCCATCGGGGAAAATATCCGTTATCCGATAAGCGAAGCGATGGTCAGCGGAAACTTCGGGGGCATCAATTATTATTTCGAGAACCCGGGGTATGAATACCGCTGGTTCAAATCTTCTTTTGCACTCCTGCTGTTCATCGGCTTGATGGTAGCGGCAGTGTTCCTGCTGGCGGCGGGAAGCTTCATCTACTTCAAATTGTATACAGGGCTCGAGCGCGATCGCCGGCAATATCAGTTGATGGTGCGTCTCGGGATGACGGAACGGGAACTTGGCAAAATCGTCAATCGCCAGCTCGTGCCGCTGTTTTTCCTGCCTTGGGCGCTTGCATTGCTTCACAGTGCTTTCGCGTTCATTTCGCTTCAAGTCGTATGGGATGAGTTTGCGGAGCTGTCGATCCTGTCTGAGATGGCGGTTGTGCTCGGAGGTTTCACGCTTATGCAGATACTTTATTTCTTCTTGATTCGCTGGCGCTATATCGCACATCTGAAAGCTTATTGATCTACAGGAACCGCTGGACCATCCGGCGGTTTTTTACTGGGGATTTTTGGAGGGCAGTTGTATTGTCTGAAGATTTATTTTATAATGAATAAAGTAAATATGAATGAGTATTCATTCAATGGAAAGAGGGATAGTAAATGAATTTGGGAGAACGTGTTCACGAAATTGCACTACAGGAATCTGGCCGAATTGCTTATACGTTCATGGGCAAGGAGACGAATTACGGCGAATTTGATCAATCCGTTTCAAAATTCGCGGGTGCATTGCAAGAGCTCGGCGTGGAAAAAGGGGACCACGTCGCATTTCTATTGAGCAACACACCGCACTTTCTCATTTCGCTATATGCTACAATGCGCATCGGTGCAACTGCGGTTCCGATCAACCCGATCTATAGCCCGGATGAAATCGCTTACATAGTCAACAATAGCGATGCGAAAGTTGTCGTGGCGCTTGATGCCCTATTGCCGCTTGTGGAAAAAGCCCATCAAGCATTGCCGGCGGTGGAGACTTATGTCATTTGCGAGACGGATCCTTCGACTGGTGATAAAATGGCGCAGCTGCCGGATGCGGTCAAAGGGAAAGTCCGTTCATTCACGCAGCTACTCGCTACTTCCCAAGCTTTTGATGGGACTGTTGATATTGCGGAAGATGATAACGCTGTCATCCTTTATACATCCGGGACGACCGGCAAGCCGAAGGGCGCGATGCTGACGCACGGCAATCTCTATTCCAATGCGCGGGATGTCGCTGAGTATCTCCAGATCACTCCGGACGACCGCGTTGTGGCGACGCTTCCGGTGTTCCATGTGTTCGCATTGACGGTCGTCGTCAATGCGCCATTGATGCAAGGCGCGACCATCGTCCTCGTTCCGCGCTTCACGCCTCAAGATGTGTTCGCCGCGACGAAAGCGTCAAAAGCAACGGTCTTTGCAGGCGTTCCGACAATGTTCAACTTTATGTACCAACTGCCGGATGTAGACCCGGCCGATTTCGCTTCCGTGCGCTTGGCTATTTCCGGCGGGTCTGCGATGCCTGTCGCGTTGCTGCATAATTTCGAAGACAAATTCAATGTGCGGATCTCCGAAGGCTACGGTTTGTCCGAAGCATCGCCTGTCACATGTTTCAACCCAATCGACCGCGAACGTAAAGCCGGATCGATCGGCACGTCGATCATCAATGTCGAGAACAAAGTCGTCAATGAACTCGGCGAGGAAGTGCCTGTCGGGGAAGTGGGCGAATTGATTGTCCGCGGACCGAACGTCATGAAAGGCTATTACAAAATGCCGGAAGAAACCCAAGCGGCGATCCAAGATGGCTGGCTTTATACGGGTGATTTGGCGAAAGTCGATGAAGAAGGTTATTTTTATATCGTCGACCGCAAAAAAGACATGATCATCGTCGGTGGCTATAATGTGTATCCGCGCGAAGTCGAGGAAGTGTTGTTCGCCCACCCGGCGATTGTCGAAGCGGCAGTTGTCGGCTTGCCGGACGCTGATTTCGGCGAGTCGGTCAACGCTTACGTCGTCTTGAAGGATGACTCTGTTTCCGTTGAGGAGCTGAAAGATTATTGCGCTGAGCATTTAGCGAAATACAAGGTGCCTCGCCATATGGAGATTCTTGATGAACTGCCGAAAAATACGACGGGCAAGATCCTGCGCCGCTCGTTGAAAGACCAGGCAGTGAAAAAATAACGATGCACCGCTTTCCGGGTTTGCCGGGAGGCGGTTTTATTTATATATCCGCTAAAGTGGGCGGTCCGAATTTTCAAAGACCGTCGATTGAAAAGACAGACAATTATCTATATAGTGAAAGGGCAACTACTACGATAAACGAAATAGTTATCCAGGGGGCTGAGTTTGTGTCGAAAAAAGCTGTTGAAATAGAAGATTTACTCAAATTAGTGTCCGTGACCGACCCGAAGATTTCACCTGACGGGAAACGCGCGCTATTTGTCCAAACAAAGATGGACGAAGAAGAAAATACATACCATTCGCATGTGCACCATATCTCGCTGGAAACCGGCGAGTCGGTGCCTTGGACTTACGGAAAAAACCGCAATAGCCAACCGGCTTGGTCAGCAGATGGCCGCCACATCGCGTTTTTATCCGACCGTAACGACAAGAACCAATTGTACGTCCTGTCGGCAGACGGCGGGGAAGCGCGCGCTTTAACGGATTTCGAAAAAGGGGTAAGCAGTTTCCGCTGGTCGCCTTGCAATAAGAAAATCTGGATCAATGCACTGGCGCAGGACGGCAAAACCTTCACTGATCAAGAACCGGAAGAAAAGGATGACAAGAAAAATCCTGAACCCTATCGTACAAAGGCCATGAAATACAAAATGGACGGCAACGGGCTGGTCAAGCAGGACTATCACCGCCAAATCGGATTCGTGGACCTGGAATCCGGGAACGTGGAGCAGTTGACGGAAGGTCCGTATCATTTCGGCTTGGAAGCCATTTCCCACGACGGGTCGAAATTGGTTTATGGATCCGCAAAAGCAGAAGATACAGACTTCGTTTTCCGGCAATCATTGTTCTTACGCGACCTCGAAATGGGGGAAGAAACAACCATTATAGAAGAAGATGGATATTACGGAGGGGCTGCATTTTCCTTCGATGATGCACGAGTGGCGTTTGTCGGCCATTCGCGCGCCTACGAAAATGCGACACAAGCTGAACTGTATGTATACGATACGTCGAATCAAACGGTGCAATGCCTGACAGAAGGCATCGATGCCCCGGTCGGCGATTATGTGGTTGCAGACCATCAGCAAGGGGCGCAGGCACCAGCTGTCGTGTGGACAAAAGATGACCATCTATACTTCCAAGTATCTACAGATGGCGATGTGCGGCTGTATTTCGCTTCTCTTGACGGTGCGGTGTATCCAGCTTCTCCGGAAGATGAGCATGTCTACGGCTACGACGTCGCACGAGATGGCAGCTTTGCGCTTGCCGCGATCAGCAATCCGGTATCTCCCGGCGAACTCTATAAACTCGCCATTTCGACAGGAGAGCGCGAAGCACTCACTTCCTGTAATTCGAGTTATCTCGAACAAACGGAATTGATTGCACCTAAAACTGTCTCGCATACAACGGAAGACGGCTTTGAAGTACATGGCTGGCTCATGAAACCCCGTGGATTCGAACAGGGCGGAACATATCCGCTCGTCGTCAATATCCACGGCGGGCCGCATGCGATGTACGCCAATACTTTTGTCCATGAAATGCAATTGCTCGCAGCAAGCGGCTACGGCGTCATGTACGTCAATCCACGCGGCAGCCACGGCTACGGGCAGCGCTTTGTCGACGCGGTACGCGGAGACTACGGCGGCGGGGACTACCGCGATATTATGGGGGCACTCGATAATGTTCTCGGAGAAAATGAATGGGTGGATACGGAGCGTCTTGGCGTGACCGGCGGCAGCTACGGCGGATTCATGACCAACTGGATCGTTTCGCATGACGGGCGCTTTAAAGCGGCTGTGACACAGCGTTCGATCTGCAATTGGATTTCCTTTTTCGGCGTTTCAGACATCGGCTATTATTTCAGCGAATGGCAGCACGGAGCTGCAATGGACAATATAGAAAAGCTATGGGAACATTCCCCGCTGAAATATGCGGAGGACATCACCACGCCGCTGCTCATCCTGCATTCGGAAAACGACCACCGCTGCCCGATCGAGCAAGCGGAGCAATTATTCATCACTTTAAAAAGCATGCACAAGGAAGCTGAGTTCGTGCGTTTTCCGGAAGCCGACCATAATTTGTCGCGCACCGGCAAACCGAATTTGCGTTTTGCAAGATTGCAGGAAATTGTCGGATGGATGGGGCGTCTCTAAAACATTAAAAAGCCAGGCCGAGAAAATTCTCCGCCTGGCTTTCTCTTTTGTTAACGCCCTTTGAATTCCGGTTTGCGTTTCTCGCCGAACGCGAGCAGCGCCTCGACGCGGTCTTCTGTCGGGATGGTGATTTCGTATGCTTTCCGTTCGATTTGAAGCCCTGTCTGCATATCGGCGTTCATGCCGTTTTTGATGGCGAATTTGGCCTGCTGCAACGCGATCGGCCCATTCGCCAAGATCGAATCCGCAAATTCGCCAGTCACTTGCGCCAAGTCTTCGGCCGCAGCGATACGGGTGACGAGGCCGTAATCAAGCGCCTCCGAAGATTTCAAGCGGCGCGCAGTCAAGATCAACTCCATCGCTTTCGCTTCGCCGATCAATCTCGGCAGGCGCTGTGTGCCGCCGGCGCCCGGAATGATCGCGAGGCTCGTTTCGGTCAACCCGAGCAATGTATCGTCCGCCGCGATGCGGAAATCACATGCCAAGGCGAGCTCCATCCCGCCGCCGAACGCGTAGCCATTGATCATGGCAATCGTCGGCTGCGGCAAGTTTTCGATGGTCGTGAACACTTCGCCGATCTTGTAGATATTGCGCTTGACCTGGTCTTGCGTCAAGGTCTTGCGTTCCTTCAAGTCGGCCCCGACACTGAAAGCCTTGTCGCCGGCGCCGGTGAAGACGACGACCCGGATATCCGGATTTATGCGGATCGCTTCTGCCACTTGGCCAAGTTCAGCAAGAATATCGTAATTGAACGCATTCATCGCATCCGGCCGGTTCAATGTGATGAATGCCAAATTTCCTTTTTGTTCATAATGAATTGTTTCCATATCCATCCCCCTTTGATAATCCATCCGTTAAAAACATACCACTTTTTGGACTAATCTGTCACCAAACTCTATAATGAAAACAACAGGGGGGAGCTCATTCATGAACCAGGTTACATATATCCGGATTTATCGCATCGTATCCATGGCGCTTCGTTTTTATTTTCAATCAATGCTTTTCCAAAAGCGGAATCGGGGCAAATGGACGCCTGTTGTCGAGCAGCGTTGGAACGAGCTCGTAACCCGGCAAGCAAAAGAATATAAGGAACTGGCGCTCAAGCTCGGCGGCTTGATGATTAAATTGGGCCAATTCCTGTCGACACGTGCAGATATCATGCCGCCCAGTTTTTTGGCGGAACTCGAAGGTTTGACCGACCGCGTGCCTTCAGTACCGCGGAAGGACATCATCGAGGTGCTGGAACAGGAATGGAACGTCGAGCATACTAATTATTTGGACGAATTATCGGAAGAGGCGATCGCTTCCGCGTCGATCGGGGAAGTGTTTAAAGGACGCTTGAAAAATGGTGCAGAAGTCGCTGTCAAAGTGCAGCGTCCGGGCACAGACCGCATCATCCGCGCCGATTTCCAGGCCATGCGCATTATCATATGGCTGGCGAAAAAATTCACATCGTTTACCAAGCAAGTCGACTTCGACCAGTTATACGTTGAAATGACCGAAACGATCGGAGCCGAATTGAACTTTGTCCGTGAGTTGCAAAACGGCCGGGCTTTTGCGGACAGATTTTCTGAAATGTCAGGTGTCCATATACCGCTCTACTTTGATGAGTATACGACACGGCGAGTACTGGTCATGGAATGGATTGAAGGAGCGCGCATCACCGATATCAGCTTTATCGAAGAGCATGGGCTCGATCGCCATGAGATCTCCGAGCGGCTGTTCATCCTATTTTTGGAACAAGTGCTGTACGGTGGGCAGTTTCATGCCGATCCGCACGGCGGCAATATCCTATTGAAGCCGGACGGGACCATCGTACTCATCGATTTCGGGATGATAGGCACCATTTCCGAGCGCGATTCGCAAGCGATCCTGCTCATCGCGGAAGGCATCCTGTTCAAAAATTATGAACAAGTGCTCGATGGCTTGGAAGATCTACGATTCTTGCTCCCCCATGCAGACCGCAATCTTTTGGCGGATGCGGTGGAGCGGCTTGTGGCCGCCTATGAGTCGAATGAATTGATGCAGATGGACAGTTTCGTCGTCGAACGGTTGCTGAAAGATATGCAGGACATCGTCCGGACGCAGCCAGTGCAGCTTCCTGCGGAATTCGCTTTCTTCGGCCGCGCGACATCGATTTTCGTCGGTGTCTTGCATGTGCTCGATCCTAAAGTCGACCTCTTCGCTCTTGCGCGTCCGCGTGTTCTCGAATGGGCCTCGACCAAGCGGGAAGGAAAAGGGATTTTCGGCAAGGAGGATGTATTCCGCTGGATCCTCAATTCGACCGGACCGGCGAGAGCCTTCCCGAAAAAGCTCATCAATTTCCTTGATGAACCCGAACGCATACGCCATTACCTGGAAAACAAAGAAGGCAGGGAACGGGAGCATCAGCGTAATCTGCAGAGCCGAATGTTCGCAGGCATCTTCGCGCTATTATCGTTTTCCGGTATTTCATTATCTGTCTGGTTCTGGCACGAACCCTTCCTATGGGTCTCCTCGGTCTTTTTCGTCGGCTCCCTATGGGCATTCCGCGCCATCAGGTAAATAAGTATACTAATAGCTACTTTTCTAAAAAAAATCGCCTTATGAAATGCAAGTTTCAATACCTGCATACTCATATGGCGATTTTTTCGTTTTAGCGGAAAAAGCTTGGAAGCTCTTTCCGCGCAGTTAAAAAGGTTTTTTTAACTGAGGGCTATTGCAATTTCAAGATCTCCCGTTAAAATGAAAATAAGAACACTTGTTCCTATTAGGCGAGGGGGGGTGAGGAGATGCCCCTGATTACAAGGGCGGAAATAATCGTGTTTGAGAAGCGTGTGCATTTGCCGATGGTCCTCCTCATCCTGGAGCGGGACCGCGAGTGGATCAGGAAAAGTCCTTTCAAGTTGAAAGCCCCTTATATAGAATTGCTGGACAAAGCGATCGAACAGGTGAGGGGCGATTTGTCCGAAACGGTCGAACTGATGAGGGCAAAAGGCATGAAAATGAGACGGGGTGTTAGGGACGACAATTTCTCGGAATATATTTTTTGCCATGGAGGCTACGAAGATCACCGTCGCTATTTGAATATCCGTATGAAAAATGCCGTTGAGGATTTATTGAGGTTTTATCTAGCCACTGCCGCTAAGGCGCTTTAATCAAGCGGCTGTTGACTGCGCGGCGGGAAAGCCCGTTTTGTCACATAATTCATCCGGTGGTTATGGGCGCGTTGCGCTTTTTTGAAATAGCGGCGCAAAGAGCCGGTGAATGAGTGCTGGTTCCGAAGCGCGATGGGGGAGATGTCCGCAGGGACGACAACGCCATTGCTGAGTGATACCAAACTGCCGCGCCCGTTGTCATCCGCAGCAATCAAGTCGATGGCGTCAAAATTGAACCAGACAGAGTCCTTGTTTTTTGGAGAATGGGTAGGAAAGAAAATCAACGGATTGCCATAGTATTCGCCGATGATGATCGGAGGCTTGTGCTTCACGCCGATTGCCTTCTGCGCATAGAGTGTGGCACTGGCGAGGGAGCCGCGATAGAAAGAGCACGATTTCGACACGATTTTATAGACCGATTCCTCTACCAGGAATTCACTGCGGTCTTCGATGACCCTTGTCAAGAGCCGATGGCCGTCCATATACGGGAGCAACGCGTATGTATTGCTGCAAATTGTATATGAAGCAGGATATTGATTCTTCTTACCCATGTATATTTACCCCCTAAATTTACTTTACATACCTCATTATAATAAAAAATGGAAAATACACAATAATTATTTTTTGAAAAAATTATTTTTTCTATCTCGTTGTAATTTTCAAAAAACTCTTGCTTCTTTCTTGCGCTTTCGTGTATACTAATGAAAAGCATTCGGGGTGAAGAAGAATGGAAAACTATTATTCTTATGCTGACTTCATGAAAGCGATGGCTCAAACGAAAAAGATCACGGAAGCGGAAAAGCTGCTGAATGAGATCTACCTGGATCTGTTCTTGAAGCATGTTCACCGCGAACAGCAGGAAACGCAATTGCTGGCACTTATCGACGAAGCCCTGGATCATAACGACCGCAAATCTTTCGACACATATACTGCGCAGCTGCAAGAGCTGAAGCGGGAAGAAGAATAAAAAAACCGTCCGGAGCTCCTCCGGGCGGTTTTTTTGTGCTTGGAAACGCCGATGCCAAACTTCATCGGAACTTAAAACCATTCCATGAAACAGCACATTATGAGGAATATAGATGAAAAAAACATACGTTCGCTTTTTGTTAGGGTAATTTTAGGGCATATGTTAAAGTAGAAGTAGTGAAAATACGGGAGGACATATCCATGAAAAAGGAATTTAACCTGCAAGCTCCTTATGAACCGGCGGGCGACCAACCGGAAGCCATCGCCCAATTAACCCAAGGCATCATCGACGGCAAAAGGTTCCAGACCTTGCTCGGTGCGACGGGTACGGGGAAAACCTATACGATGTCGAATGTCATTCAGCAAGTGAAAAAACCGACATTGGTCATGGCCCATAACAAGACATTGGCAGGCCAGCTCTACAGTGAGTTCAAGGAGTTCTTTCCTGATAACGCTGTAGAGTATTTCGTCAGCTATTACGATTATTATCAGCCTGAGGCATACGTGCCGCAGTCGGATACATTCATAGAAAAAGATGCGAGCATCAATGATGAAATCGACAAATTGCGCCACTCAGCGACCAGTTCCTTGTTCGAGCGCGACGATGTCATCGTCATCGCCTCCGTTTCCTGCATCTACGGCCTCGGTTCCCCGAAAGAATACCGGGAGCTCGTCGTCTCGCTGCGCAAAGGGATGGAAATCGAACGCAACCAGCTGCTGCGCAAACTGGTCGACGTGCAATATGAACGCAATGACATCAATTTCATCCGCGGTACATTCCGCGTCCGCGGCGATGTGGTCGAAATCTTCCCGGCTTCGCGCGATGAGCGCTGCTTGCGTGTGGAGTTTTTCGGTGATGAAATCGACCGTATCCGTGAAGTCGATGCGTTGACAGGGGAAATCATCGGCGACCGGGAACACGTCGCCATCTTCCCGGCGTCCCACTTTGTTACGCGGGAAGATAAGATGGTCAGAGCCATTGAAAATATCGAAGCGGAATTGGAAGAACGCCTGAAGGAAATGCGTGCGGAAGATAAATTGCTCGAAGCGCAGCGCCTTGAACAGCGCACCCGCTACGATTTGGAAATGATGCGCGAGATGGGCTTCTGCTCAGGCATCGAAAACTATTCGCGCCATTTGACGCTGCGTCCGGCAGGCGCACAACCTTATACATTGATTGATTACTTCCCGGACGATTTCCTGCTGGTTGTCGACGAAAGCCACGTCACTTTGCCGCAAGTACGTGGCATGTTCAATGGTGACCAAGCGCGCAAAAAAGTGCTCGTCGACCATGGCTTCCGTTTGCCGTCCGCCATGGATAACCGCCCGCTGACATTCGATGAGTTCGAAGAGCATATCGACCAGGCAGTGTTTGTTTCGGCAACGCCGGGCCCTTATGAGCTCGAACACACGCCGGAAATGGTGGAGCAGATCATCCGTCCGACCGGTTTGCTTGACCCGGAAATCGAAATCAGGCCGATCGAAGGGCAAATCGATGATCTTATGGATGAAATCCAGAAGCGTAAAGAGCGCGGGGAACGCGTATTGGTCACGACCTTGACGAAGAAGATGTCGGAGGACTTGACGAACTACCTGAAAGAAGCGGGCGTCAAAGTCAATTACCTGCATTCCGAGATCAAGACGCTCGAGCGCATCGAGATCATCCGCGAATTGCGGATGGGCGTATACGATGTGCTAGTTGGCATCAACTTGCTGCGTGAAGGTCTCGATATTCCCGAAGTTTCATTGGTGACCATCCTCGACGCCGACAAAGAAGGCTTCTTGCGTTCGGAACGTTCCTTGATCCAGACGATGGGGCGTGCTGCCCGGAACGAGAACGGCCACGTCATCATGTATGCGGACCGGATCACGGATTCGATGCAGAAAGCGATCGATGAGACAACCCGACGCCGCACCATCCAGGCGGCTTATAATGAAGAACACGGCATTACGCCGGTAACCATAAAGAAAAAGATCCGCGACGTCATCCGTGCAACAGAAGCGGCGGAAGAAGCGGAAGAGTATGTCAGCAAAGCGGTCGAAGGCAAGAAACTCAAAAAAGAAGACCGCATGAAGCTCGTCACATTGCTTGAGAAGGAAATGAAAGAAGCGGCGAAAGCGCTCGATTTCGAGCGTGCCGCAGAACTGCGTGATACAGTGTTGGAATTGAAAGCGGAAGGATGATAGGACTTGAAAAACCAAGAGATACGCATACAAGGCGCGCGTGCCCATAACTTAAAAAACATCGACGTCACGATTCCCCGCGATAAGCTCGTCGTCATGACCGGTTTATCGGGTTCTGGGAAATCATCCTTGGCGTTCGATACGATCTATGCGGAAGGCCAGCGCCGTTACGTCGAATCTTTGTCGTCTTATGCACGGCAATTTCTCGGCCAAATGGACAAACCGGACGTCGATTTGATTGAAGGTTTGTCGCCGGCGATTTCGATCGACCAGAAGACGACAAGCAAAAACCCGAGATCGACCGTAGCGACCGTGACGGAAATCTACGATTATATCCGGCTCATGTACGCGCGGATCGGCAAGCCGATCTGCCCGAACCATGGCATTGAGATTTCATCGCAGACGGTCGAACAGATGGTCGACCGCTTAGTTGAATATCCGGAACGGACGCGCATGCAAGTGCTGGCGCCGCTCGTATCAGGACGCAAAGGGACGCATGTGAAACTGTTGGAAGATGTTAAGAAACAAGGATATGTACGGGTTCGCGTCAATGGCGAGCTCATCGATTTGGATGACAATATTTCGCTCGATAAAAACAAAAAGCATTCCATTGAAGTGGTCATTGACCGCGTCATCATGAAAGACGGAATTGCCCCGCGCTTAAGCGACTCGCTGGAGTCTGCCTTGCGTCTCGGGGAAGGGCGCGTGCTGGTGGATGTCATGGACGAAGAGGAATTGCTGTTCAGCGAACATCATGCTTGCCCAATTTGCGGATTTTCCATCGGTGAATTGGAACCGCGCATGTTTTCCTTCAACTCGCCATTCGGGGCCTGCCCTGAGTGCGACGGGCTTGGGATGAAACTGGAAGTCGATCCTGAACTGGTCATACCGGATTGGGATGTCAGCCTCGCGGATCATGCCATTGCCCCGTGGCGCCCGACGAGTTCGCAATACTATCCGCAATTGCTGCAGGCGGTATGCAGCCATTTTGGAATTGAGATGGACGTGCCGATGAAAGAATTGCCTGAAGACCAGGTGAACATCATCCTGCATGGTTCCGATAATGAAAAAATCCGTTTCCGTTATGAAAATGATTACGGCAAAATCCGCGACAGCCATATTTTCTTCGAAGGCGTGCTCGCGAATGTCGACCGGCGCTACCGGGAAACCAGTTCCGATTATATTCGGGACATGATGGAGAAATTCATGGGTCAGCAACCATGCCCGACATGTTCAGGCTACCGGTTGAAACCGGAGTCATTGGCAGTCAAAGTCAATGATCTCCACATCGGGCAAGTCGTTGAATATTCGATTACGGAAGCGCAAGCGTTTTTCGACAGCTTGACGCTTTCGGAGAAAGACCGCCAGATCGCTACTATGATCCTCCGCGAAATTCAAGAGCGTGTCGGTTTCTTGATCAATGTAGGGCTTGATTATCTGACATTGAACCGCGCATCGGGTACATTGTCAGGCGGCGAAGCACAGCGCATCCGCCTTGCAACGCAAATCGGGTCACGGCTGACAGGCGTTCTTTATATTCTCGATGAACCTTCAATCGGCCTTCATCAACGCGACAATGACCGATTGATTAGCACATTGAAAAATATGCGCGATATCGGCAATACGCTCATCGTCGTCGAACATGACGAAGATACGATGATGGCAGCGGATTACCTGATCGATGTCGGGCCCGGAGCCGGCGTACATGGCGGTGAAATCATCGCTGCCGGGACGCCCGAAAAAGTGATGAAAAACAAGAAATCGTTGACCGGCCAGTATTTGAGCGGCAAGAAGTTCATTCCGTTGCCAGCTGAACGCAGACAGCCGAACGAACGGAAGATTTCAATCCGCGGAGCCTCCGCGAATAACTTGAAAAATGTCGATGTCGACATTCCAATCGGTTTGTTCACGGCAGTCACCGGAGTTTCGGGTTCTGGGAAAAGTACCTTGATCAATGAGATCCTCTACAAATCATTGGCCCATAAACTAAACCGTGCGCGGGTCAAGCCAGGCCAGCACAAATCGGTGGAAGGCATCGACGAACTGGAAAAAGTCATCGATATTGACCAGTCACCGATCGGGCGCACACCGCGTTCCAACCCGGCGACCTACACAGGCGTTTTCGATGATATCCGGGATGTTTACGCGACGACCAATGAAGCGAAAGTGCGCGGCTATAAAAAAGGGCGCTTTAGCTTCAACGTCAAAGGCGGACGCTGTGAAGCCTGCCGCGGCGACGGCATCATCAAAATCGAAATGCATTTCCTTCCGGATGTCTACGTGCCGTGTGAAATCTGCCACGGCAAGCGCTATAACCGCGAAACGCTGGAAGTAAAATATAAAGATAAAAACATTGCAGACGTGTTGGAAATGACGGTCGAAGATGCTTATGGATTCTTCGAGAACATCCCGAAAATCAACCGTAAATTAAAAACCATCGTCGATGTCGGGCTCGGCTATGTGACGCTCGGACAGCCGGCGACTACGCTGTCCGGTGGCGAAGCGCAGCGTGTTAAATTGGCTTCAGAGTTGCATAAACGCTCCAACGGCAAGTCGTTCTATATTCTGGATGAACCGACGACCGGGCTCCACGCCGATGATATTTCACGCTTATTGAAAGTGCTGCAAAGGCTAGTGGACAATGGCGATACCGTGTTGACGATCGAGCACAATCTCGATGTCATCAAAACGGCCGATTACTTGATTGACCTCGGCCCGGAAGGCGGAGACAAAGGCGGCACGATCTTGGCCACTGGCACGCCGGAAGATATCGCTAAAGTCGAAGGATCCTATACCGGCATGTATTTGAAGCCGATTCTCGAGCGGGATAGCGCGCGCATGAAAGAACTGGTCGGCAAGGCAAGCGCTAAGAAAAGAAAAGCAAAGTGAAACTTTCCTTCGATCCAAACGTATCATTAAAGTAGAACAGGAATTTCTGCGAAGGCAGAAATCCGAAGAGGAGGCCAATCGATATGCAAAGTGAAAAAGAACGCATTTTGGACATGGTTGAAAACGGCACAATTTCGGCTCGTGAAGCAGTCGAACTTTTAAAGGCGATCGACAGTGGAGAAACAACCGGTTCAAGAGACTTCGGCCGGGAGACGTATCGCGGATCACGCGGCAAGCGAGGATTTTTCCGTCCGGAAGACGTGTTCAAAAAGTTCTCTAAAGACTTTTCGAAAGATTTCTCCAAGAACATGTCCAAAGATTTCAATGAGCTTGGGGACCGGATGATGCATTTCATGCAAACTTCTGCCGATAAGCTGAAGACGATGGAATTCGATTCTCCATTCGGGGAAGCCGTCCGTTTTGAACACAGCTTTACCGAGGAAAGTGCAGAACTTCATACGATCATTGCCGATATCGCCAACGGGCAATTGGAAGTTTTCCCATCACAAGATGGCTCGATTCGTGCAGAATGCAGTGTCAAAGCGTTCCGCGCAGAATCGCCGGAACAGGCAAAACAGGACTTCCTGGAGAAGTTCGTGTTTATTGCAGATGACCGGAAGCTGCGCATCATCAGCGATATGAAAACAACTCAAGTGAATGTGGTGCTCTATGTACCAGCAGCTGCTTACGAGCAAATTGTTGTCCGCCTATTCAACGGCGGTTTTACGATGAAGCGTCTTGATTCGGCTTTGATCAAGGTCAAAACAGCGAACGGCAAAATCGATTTGAAAACGATTCAATTCGAAGAAGCGGAGCTGGAAACGGCCAATGGCCCGATTCAAATGATGGAAGTGAAAGGCCGCGAAGTAGAAGCGGAAACATTGAACGGCCGGATTTATGTGGACGGGGATATCGAGGACATCGATGCGAAGTCTTTAAACGGCAACGTTGTGGCGACAACGCGCAGTAAAGAGGCGAAAAAACTTGAAGCGAAAACCTTGGCAGGCAATGTGGAGATCTATATTCCGCAGCATTTGGCAGTAAGAGGCGAAGTTTCATCAAACCTTGGCCGAATGGATGTCATGCTGCCGGATATCGATAGCAGCCACGAACAAGGGCAATTTATGCAGAAGAAGATGCACTTCTCGAAGAGTGGAGATGTAGAATCTGCGAGTGGGCCATTGCTCGTTTATGGCGAAACAAAAACAGGTTCTATACTTGTCCGTTATTTGACAATCGAATAGCCAGTACGCATAAAAAAGCCCAATGGAGAATTTCTCCATTGGGCTTTTTTACGTTAAACTTCCATACAGGTGATTGCAAAGCTTATAGCTCTGGCGCAGCGTGTCCGGTACTCGGCGCTTTGCAGCAATGCCGCTTCTTGCCTATGCGTCATAAATCCGCATTCGACCAATACTGCAGGCATCACGGTATCACGCAGCATGGCGAAATCGGCGGTTTTCACCCCCCGGTCTTTCCGCTGTGTCGATGAAATGAGCGCTTGTTGTAGCAGCTGGCCGAATTTGCGCGTGCGGGCAGGTGCGGTCGGATAAATGAAGCTTTCGATTCCTTGTGCAGGATTATAGCCATGTCCTGCTGCATTCGCATGGATCGACACCAACAGTTCGGCGCCGGACCGGTTGGCGAAAAGGGTCCTTTCTTTCAAGGGGACATCCCGGTCTTTCTGGTGGCTGAATAAGACCGTATAGCCCTCTGCCACCAGCCGCTTTTTCACCTCTTCTGCGACAGAGGCATTAAAATGGAACTCGCGCATCCTGCCATCGGGCGTCCGCTTGCCGATCGTTCCTGGACCGTGTCCTGCATCAATAACTATCTTCATAAGAACATTCCTCCTTTCACTTCTTATATAGAAGGAAAGAGGCGGAAAGGGGACGAAATTCTTCAATTTCTTTTTTTCCATGTTAAAATAAAAACAAACCGCTCGCATAAGAAGGAGATTTCTGGAAACTTCAATTTGCGCAGCCGGGGGAATGAGGGAAAACTATGGGACAAGTAACAGTGAAACAAGTGATGGATATGTTCGGCTTGAAGCTGATCAGCGGCCAGGAAGGCATCGGGCGCCACATCGCCATCAGTGATATTTCAAGACCGGGCCTGGAAATGGCGGGATATTTCACCCATTATCCAGCCAACAGGATGCAGTTGCTGGGCAAAACGGAACTCTCTTTTTTCGCGATGTTGAAACCTGAAGAGCGGCTTGATCGGATGATGAAACTGTGCACGGATGATACACCTGCCATTATCGTCTCGCATGATGTCGAAGTGCCGAAGGAATTGGTAATCGCTTCTTCGGAAAAACACGTGCCGGTGCTCAGTACAAAAATGACGACCACGCGCTTCTCAAGCTTGCTGACCAACTTTCTGGAAAGTCAGCTTGCCCCTACGACAGCTGTACACGGTGTACTTGTCGATATTTACGGGATCGGGGTATTGCTTACAGGAAAAAGCGGCGTCGGGAAAAGTGAAACTGCGTTGGAATTAGTCAAAAAAGGACATCGGCTCGTCGCAGATGATTGTGTGGAAATTCATCAAGAAGGAGAAAATACGCTTGTCGGGCATCCCCCGAAACTGATCGAGTACTTGCTCGAAATCCGGGGCGTCGGCATCATCGATATCATGACTTTGTTCGGAGCGAGCGCAGTGCGTAATTTTAAGCGTATCTCGTTAGTCATTGACCTGGAGCTTTGGGATCCTGATAAAACCTATGACCGCCTCGGACTCGAGGAGGAAACGATGAAAATCATCGATACGGAATTAACTAAATTGACTATTCCGGTACGTCCGGGACGCAACCTTTCCGTCATCATTGAAGTGGCTGCGATGAACTATCGCCTGAAACGGATGGGAGTCAATGCTGCTGAGGAATTTTCCAAGCGGCTTGATGATGTTATCGCACAAGATACAAATTAAGGAATGGGAAGGTGCACTTTATGTATTCAATTTTAGCATCGATTGACCCGGTGGCATTTTCACTCGGGCCAATCGACGTCCGCTGGTATGGCGTCATCATCGCGACCGGCATCGTCATTGCATTTTTAGTCGGGCAAAAGGAAATGGTCAAACGCGGCCTGCATCCGGATTACCTGACAGACTTATTGATTTGGGCTGTTCCGCTCGCTATCGTCGGCGCGCGTATTTATTATGTGATGTTCGAATGGGAAAATTATCGGGATCAACCGGCACAGATCATCGCTATTTGGAATGGGGGCATCGCGATACACGGTGCGTTGATCGCTTCGGTCATCGTGGCGTATATTTTCACGAAGCGCCGCAACACACCATTTTTGAAAGTCGCTGATATTCTGGCGCCGAGCATTTTGATTGGCCAGGCAATCGGCCGCTGGGGCAATTTCATCAATCAGGAAGCGCATGGCGGAGAAGTGTCGCGTGCATTCCTTGAGAATTTGTTCATCCCGGATTGGATTATTAATCACATGTACATAGATGGCGCTTATTACCATCCGACCTTCCTCTATGAATCGATGTGGAGCTTGGTAGGGATCATTATTTTACTGTTGCTTAGAAAAGTCAATTTGGTGCGCGGCGAAATGTTCTTCTTCTACATGATCTGGTATTCGGTCGGCCGTTTCTTCATTGAAGGCATGCGTACCGATAGCCTGTATGTAATTGGAGAATTGCGTGCTGCACAATTGGTGTCGGTTATCGCCGTCATCATTGGGCTTGCTTTCATCATTTATCGGCGTGTCGCATTGAAGAACCCGCCGCATTACTTGGATAAATAATAAGGAAAGAAGAGATTGAATGTCGACTTTGAAAAATGGCTTAAAGGCCGGATTAAAGACTACGTGGTCGCTCGGGAAAATCATTTTCCCGATCACCTTGCTCATCACAATGCTGCAATTCACGCCGGTACTGCCATTTATCATCGAGCTGATCGCACCGGTTATGGGGATATTCGGCTTAAGCGGAGAAGCGGCGGTACCGCTCGTGCTCGGCAATGCGTTGAACCTGTATGCGGGGATAGCGGGGATTTTATCCCTCGAACTGACCGTGAAAGAAGTCTTTATCCTGGCAGTCATGTTATCCTTTTCTCATAACATCTTTATCGAAACGGCGGTAGCATTGAAAGTCGGCGTCCGATTATGGGTCGTTTTGGTCGTGCGTTTCGGACTTGCAGCCATGTCCGGGATCCTGATCAATCTGCTATGGACTGGCGGCGGTGAGATCGCGCAATACGGTTTTGCGCCGGAAGTCGCTGCAGCGCCGGAAACGTGGCCTGGTATCTTATTGCTCGGTTTGGAAAAAGCGAGTTTCGGTGTGTTGCAGTTGGCAATGATCGTCATTCCGCTCATGCTGATGATCCAAATATTGAAAGACCGGAATTATCTGCAGAAAATCGCGGGCATGATGGGCCCTCTTACGCGACTGCTCGGTGTGGAGAAAAACACCTCGCTCACACTTGCCTCGGGTCTCATTTTTGGTTTGGCGATGGGAGCAGGTGTGATGATCCAGGCTGTGCAAGAAGACGGGGTCAGCCGCAAAGATGCAACGCTCGCTTTTATTTTCCTGGTAGCGTGCCATGCGATTGTCGAGGATACACTCATTTTTATCCCGCTTGGCATACCGATTTGGCCGCTGTTGTTGATCCGGGTCATTACAGCGCTCGTCCTGACGATATTCATTTCATATCTATGGCGGCGGGCTGAAGATAATCGGAAGGAAGTGGTTTCTACATGAACAGAGATATAACGACTTTATTGTTCGATTTTGATGGAACTTTACTTGATACGAACGAATTGATCGTGCAAACATTCTTATCAGTACTTGGCGAGCATTTTCCGGGGCAATATGGACGGGAAGATGTGCTGCACTTTATCGGGCCGTCACTCGAGCAAACTTTTTCGGTCATCGCACCTGAACGCGTCGATGAACTGAGCAATCAATATCGACGGTTGAACCGGACGCTTCACGATGAATTGGTGGAGGAATATGACGGTGTGGCGGAAACTTTGCGGACGCTGAAATCAGGCGGGTTGAAAATGGCGATCGTTTCGACGAAGCGTGAAGAAACGATTCTCCATGGCTTGAAGCTTATGGGGGTCCATGATGTGTTCGATGCTTTGGTCGCATTGGATCATGTGCAAAATCCGAAGCCGCATCCAGAGCCGCTTGAATTAGCGCTGCGTTTGCTGGATGCCGAACAACACGGGGCATTGATGATCGGGGATAATTCCCATGATATCGAAGGTGGGAAAAATGCTGGCGTACGGACAGCAGGTGTTGCTTGGGCTGCCAAAGGAGAAGAATTCTTGGCGAGCTTTGAGCCTGACTTCATGCTCAATCATATTTCAGACTTATTGGAATTGACGAAAGCTGGCGTGAAATGAGACGCACCGAGCGATATCCTGTTGAAGGGGCAAATTCGCTTTGGCATATCTATAAAACCGTGCCATTCTGGAAGGTCACAAAAAATTTCCTGGTCATCCAGACGGCTCGCTATACACCTTTTTTGCCGATGAAAAACTGGCTTTACCGCCAGTTTCTCGGCATGAAAATCGGCAAGCATTCGTCCTTTGCATTGATGGTCATGCCTGACGTCATGTTTCCAGAACGCATCCAAGTCGGGGAAAATAGCGTCATCGGCTATAATACGACAATCCTTGCACACGAATATTTGATTGAGGAATATCGGCTCGGGGACGTCTCTATCGGCGACCGTGTCATGATCGGAGCAAACAGTACGATTTTGCCCGGCATCAAGATTGGGGACGGTGCCATCGTCTCCGCTGCCACGCTCGTCCATAAAGATGTACCGGCTGGAGCCTTTGTCGGCGGAAATCCGATGAAGATTATCTACACAGCTGAAGAAATGGCCGATCGACAAGCAAAATCCTGAAAGCTCTATGCTTTCAGGATTTTTTATATTCGCTCCGCTTGACGGCTGAAAGAAGCTTGCGCTAAAATAAGAATCACTTTACTGATTCATCACTCTAGCGAACTAAAGTGAAATAAAAGATAATAGGAAGTGTTCAACGATGACCATTGAAATGTTTGAAAAACCATTAGGCATGCGTGACGATTTCCCTCTAATAGCAAAACAAAAAGCGAAATTAAGAAAACAAGGAACCGAATTGATTGAGCGGGCAGGCTATGAATTGCTGCAGACGCCGACCTTGGAATATTACGAAACGATCGGGAAGATCTCCGCTATCTCCGATGACGCTTTGTTCAAGCTTCTCGACAGCCAAGGCAAAACGCTCGTGTTGCGGCCGGACATGACGTCACCGATTGCCCGTGTGGCGGCATCCAAGCTGTTGCGGGAAAAAATGCCGATCCGTCTCGGCTATTATTCAAATGTCTTCCGAGCCCAAAAACGCGAGGGCGGACGCCCGGCAGAATTCGAACAGATGGGCGTCGAGTTGATTGGGGATGGCTCCTTATACGCGGATGCTGAAGTCATCGGCTTGGCTTGGGACATTCTGCAGGATTTGGGGATCGGCTCAGCCCGCATCGTCATCGGCCACACAAGGCTTCTCGAACTCATATTAGCTGATTTCGGATTAAACGCCGAACAAAGCGAAAAAGTCCGCGAATTATTTGTTGCCAAAAATGGAGTTGGATTTGAACAACTGGCAAAAGAGCTGTCGATTCCGGAAAGTAAACAATCATCATTCCGGAGATTGATGCAGGCAACGGCAGTAGCCGACTGGAAGACGTGGATTAATGAAGAAAACGAAGAACAACAGGAGCTCTACCGGGATATGCAGCGTTTAGAGGAACTGCTTGAACGGAATGGCCTCGGGGATGCGATGACGTTCGATATATCATTCAGCAGCCACATGACATATTACACCGGATTGGTGTTCGAATTCTACGGTGCCGGCAGTGGATTTCCACTCGGCAGCGGGGGACGCTATGATGGGTTGATGGAGCAGTTCGGCCTGCATGTAGGGGCGACCGGTTTCGGTTTGCGGGTTGACAGGCTGTTGGAAGCTGTCTCTGCAGAAGAGCCTCAGCAACAGCATACATTGATATTATTCGATGAGCAAAGTGAGCAGAGCGCATTCGATAAAGCGAAAGAAATAAGATTGTCAGGAAAACGCGTGACATTACAGTATGCACCGGCAGTTAAAGCACTTGATGCATTCAGTGCATTGTTTACAGAGGTCATCAGAGGGGAGGAACTTACAAATGGATGAATTGACGATTGCTATGCCTAAAGGCAGGATTTTTGAAGAAGCTTATGAACTGTTGGTCGGAGCTGGCTATGATTTGCCTAAAGAGCTTGACGACTCACGCAAGCTGATTGTCGAAGCGCCGAATGAAAAGTTCCGTTTTATTCTCGCGAAGCCGATGGATGTACCGACTTATGTTGAGCACGGTGTGGCGGATATCGGCATTGCAGGAAAAGATGTCCTGCTCGAACATGATCGCAATGTACACGAATTGTTGGATCTTGGCATCAGCGCTTGTTATATCGCTACAGCAGGGCTGCCGAATACGGAAATGGATGAAGTGACACCGCGCATCGCTACAAAATATCCGGCAGTCGCTTCCCATTATTACCGCAGCAAAGGTGAACAAGTCGAAATCATTGAACTGAACGGCTCAATCGAATTGGCGCCGCTGATCGGCTTGTCCGACCGCATCGTCGACATCGTTTCGACCGGACGTACCCTGAAAGACAACGGACTCGTAGAATATGAAAAAATCGCGGATATCACTTCGCGCCTTATCGCCAATCCGGTGAGCTACCGCTTGAAGCAACAGCGCATTACGGAACTTGTCGAGAAGCTACGGGAGCAGGTGTCACGATGAATATTCAGCGACTGACTGACGAGCTGTCGATCCGGCGCCAATTAGTCGATGGCACAGAGCAGCAATTGCAAGCGGTAAAAGAAATCATTGATGCGGTGAGAAAAGAAGGGGATGCTGCCCTTTTCCGTTACGCAAAAAAATGGGACGATGCAGACCTGTCCTCTTTGAGGGTGACGGCAGAAGAAATTCAGCAAGCAGTTGAGCGGTTTGATCCGCAGCTGCTCGCCGACCTTCAAGAAGCAGCGCAAAATATCCGCAGCTACCATGAAGGGCAACAACAGCAAGGCTACCGGCACGAGCGCGCAGACGGCTCTTATGTCGCACAGCGCGTCACGGCGATTGAATCTGCCGGGCTGTATGTTCCAGGGGGCACGGCAGCCTACCCTTCGTCGGTGCTGATGAATGTTATTCCAGCACAAGTGGCGGGAGTCGAACGGATTGTAGTCATATCGCCTCCCGATGCTGAAGGGAAGATATCGGATGGGGTACTTGCAGCTGCACATATTCTAGGCATTAAGGAACTTTATAAGTCAGGCGGCGCACAAGCCGTCGCTGCGCTGGCATACGGCACTGAGTCGATCGATCCGGTCGATAAAATCACCGGGCCCGGCAATATCTTCGTGGCACTCGCAAAGCGCGAAGTAAACGGGGACGTTGCAATCGATATGATCGCAGGACCGAGCGAAATCGCCATTATTGCAGATGATACGGCTTATGCGGATGAAGTGGCGGCGGATTTATTGTCTCAAGCGGAACACGATCCGCTTGCAAGCGCTGTTCTTTTGACTGAAAGCCGAAAACTGGCAGAAGCAGTGAACTCACAAGTGGCAAAACAATTGGCAACTTTGCCGCGTGAAGCGATTGCTGCGGCGTCCATCCGGGACCACGGCGCGATTTATCTTGCCGGTAGCCGTGATGAATTGATCAGAGCGGCAAATCAATTGGCTCCGGAGCACTTGGAGATCATGACGAGTGATGCAGAACAACTATCAGAGGAAATCCGCCACGCAGGCGCGATTTTTATCGGCCGTTATTCTTCAGAACCGGTCGGGGATTATTTTGCCGGTACGAATCATGTGCTGCCGACCAATAGCACCGCCCGTTTTTCGAGTGCGCTGTCAGTCTATGATTTTGTCAAACGGACGAGCATCGTCCATTATAGTGAACAGGCATGGCACAGCAATCAAGAAAAAATAGCACGTCTCGCAAGGCTGGAAGGCCTCGAAGCACACGCCCGCGCAGTCGAATCGCGCGCTTGGAAAAAGGAGAGTCAATCATGAGGAAATCGGACATTACACGTAGAACCACTGAAACAGAAATCGCTGTCAGCTTTTCGCTCGATGGGAAAGGCCAGGCAGATATTAATACAGGCGTTCCATTTATGGACCATATGCTTGATCTGTTTATCAAGCACGGCCAGTTCGACGGCCGCATCCAAGCCAATGGCGATACGCATATCGATGACCACCACACGACAGAAGACATCGGCATCGTCCTCGGTCAAGCGGTGCTCGAAGCATTAGGCGATAAAAAAGGTTTGCGCCGCTACGGCAATGCTTTTGTGCCGATGGATGATGCGCTGGCCCAAGTCGTCATCGATTGCTCGAATCGCCCTCACCTGGAATTCCGGGGGGACATCCCGAACGCCAAGGTAGGCACTTTCGATACAGAGCTAGTCCATGAATTCCTGTGGAAGTTCGCTTTAGAATCTCGCATGAACGTCCACGTCATCGTTCATTACGGAAAAAACACGCATCATATTATTGAAGCAGTCTTCAAAGCGCTTGCCCGTGCGCTTGATGAGGCAACGATGATTGACCCGCGCGTCGAAGGCGTCCCGTCGACAAAGGGGCTATTAACATGATCGTCGGCATTATCGATTACGGTATGGGCAATTTATTCAGTGTCGAGCAAGCGTTGAAAAAACTTGAGTGCACCGTCATCACTTCAGATGATGTGGAAGTTCTTGAAGAGGCAGATGCGATATTGCTCCCGGGGGTCGGCGCTTTTCCGGATGCCATGAAGCGGTTGGAAGAAAAAGGTTTGGCACAGTTCATCCGTTCGCTTCCAGATCGCAATATCCCCTTACTCGGAATTTGTCTAGGAATGCAATTATTATATGAAAGCAGTGATGAAGTGCGGCCTGAAAAAGGGCTCGGCTTACTGAAAGGCCATATCCGGCGTTTCCCTAAAGGTGATTACCGCATCCCGCATATGGGCTGGAACCGCCTCCGGTTTGCTGATAAGCCCTACTGGCTGGAAAATGTTCTTGAAGATACGCATGTCTATTTTGTCCACTCCTTTCTAGCGGCCGATACAGCCGATTCACAAGTATGGGCGACTGCCGAATATGGCGGACAAGAAGTGCCAGGCGTTGTTGGGGATGGATTGATTGCAGGCATGCAATTCCACCCGGAAAAATCAGGTGTATTCGGTCATCACCTATTAGAGCAATGGATTTTAAATGTCAGGGGGAATCTTCATGAATGAGTTTCAAATTTATCCGGCAATCGACTTGAGAGGCGGCAAATGTGTTCGGTTGTTCCAAGGAGATTACGGACAGGAGACGGTCTATGCGGATTCACCTGTTGAAATGGCGAAAAGCTTCGTGGAAGCCGGAGCCAAATGGATCCATATGGTCGATTTGGACGGAGCAAAAGACGGCAGCCGAATCAACGACCAGGTGGTTATAGAGGCAGCTAAACTTCCAGCGAATATCCAAGTAGGTGGAGGGATCCGCAGCCGTGAAGATATTGACCATTATTTGTCGAACGGTGTTTCCCGAGTTATCATCGGGAGTTTGGCAGTGCGTGAACCCGAGCTTGTCGTGGCATTCATTGAAGAATTCGGTCCGGAGCAAATCGTCATCGGTATCGATGCAAAAGATGGGATGGCGGCGACGGAAGGTTGGATCGAAACTTCGGTCAAGCCGGCTTCGGAAGTGGCTGCATATTTTGCTTCAAAAGGAGCGAAGCATTTCATCTATACCGATATTTCGACTGATGGCACGCTTGCCGGCCCGAATATCGGCGCAAACCGTAAGCTCGTCGACGACGACACTTCGCAAGTCATCGTGTCTGGCGGCATCGGGACGCTTGATGACGTAAAAAAAGTCAAGCAAGCGGCTGCCGATAGCCCGATAGCCGGATTGATCATCGGAAAAGCTTTATATGAAAACCGCTTCACGCTCGAGGAGGCGCTGTCATGCTGACAAAACGCATCATACCGTGCCTCGATGTTAAGGAAGGGCGCGTCGTCAAAGGTGTGAGTTTTGTTGAACTTCGGGATGCAGGGGACCCGGTGGAACTCGCGAAATTCTATGACGAGCAAGGCGCAGATGAGCTGGTCTTTTTGGATATTTCAGCATCACATGAAGGCAAAGAGACAATGGTCGAAGTAGTGCGCATTGTGGCGACCGAACTGTCGATTCCATTTACGGTAGGCGGCGGCATCCGCACACTCGATGATATGAAACGGATGTTGCGGGCAGGCGCTGATAAAGTATCTTTAAATACGGCGGCACTTGACCGGCCGGAATTGATTAAAGAAGGGGCCGACTTTTTCGGTTCGCAATGTATCGTCGTGGCCATCGATGCGAAAAGGAACGGCGATAGCTGGGACGTTTACACGCATGGAGGCCGCAACCGGACCGAATGGGATGCCATCGAATGGGCGAAAAAAGCGGTTGCTCTAGGTGCTGGGGAATTGCTTTTGACCAGCATGGACAGCGATGGCCAGAAAGACGGATTCGACGTCGCACTGACAAAAGCGGTGCGCGATGCTGTTGAAGTGCCTGTCATTGCAAGCGGCGGCGCAGGAAACCGTGAGCATTTCAAGGAAGTGTTCGAACAAGCGGATGCTGATGCGGCTCTTGCTGCATCGATTTTCCATTATAAAGAAACGAGCGTCAGAGAAGTGAAACAGTATCTGCAGGGAGAAGGAGTGAATGTCCGGTGACAAGCGTGAAATTTGATGAAAACGGGTTAGTGCCCGTCATTTTGCAGGATGCATCCACAAAACAGGTGTTAACTTTGGCCTATGCCAATGAAGAAGCGCTGAAGCGGACGATTGAAACAAAAGAAACCTGGCTCTTTTCGAGAAGCCGGAATGAGCTGTGGAATAAAGGCGCAACAAGTGGCAACACGCAGCGCGTCCAGTCGGTGCAGGTCGATTGCGATGGGGATTCCTTGATTTATGAAGTGATTCCGAACGGCCCGGCTTGCCATACAGGAGAGACAAGCTGTTTCTATAAAACATTGGCTGGCGAGCGTTCTAACGCAAGTGCTGACATGCTCGGCCAGCTGAGCGCTTTGATCAAGCAGCGTGAAGTGGACATGCCTGAGGGCGCTTATACGACCTATTTATTCGAAGAAGGGGTCGATAAGATTTGCAAGAAAGTCGGGGAGGAAGCGGCAGAAGTCATCATCGCCGCGAAAAACCGAGATGCACGTGAACTCGCGATGGAGAGCGCGGATCTTCTCTATCATTTGCTCGTATTATTGCAGGAGCAAAAGCTTGATTTCAGCGAAGTGACCGCCGTGCTTGAAGAGCGTCACGCTATGAAAAAGGACAAGTAAATAATAGGGAAATATGCTATAATAACAGCACATTTAGGGTTAGGAACGATTTCGATCGTTCCTTTTCCTGTTACGGAGGCATATTTTGGAGAAAAACAAACAGGAAAACCGCGGCAATGTCGTATCGTTCATTCCGACAGGGGAATTTTACTATCAGAAAGCGCTCAAGGAATTGCAGCGTGAACAATATAATAAAGCGTATAAATATTTGCAGCGCGCCAAGGAATTAAAACCGAACGATCCATTGATCCTTATGCACTATGGTGTGGTATTGATGGAGCGTGAAGAATTTGAGCTGGCGATGGATGAGCTTCGGACTGCGCATGAGCTGGACCCGGAAGAGCCGAATATTATGTTCTTTCTGGCTGAAGTACATGCACATCTGGGCTTGTTTTTTGATGCCCGGAAATACGCGAAAGATTATTTGGAGCGTGATACGCGCGGCAGTTACGCGGCGGAGGCGATGGAAATCATCGACTTTGCGGAGCAGGAAGATTGGCAGCTTTTCGATGATGAAGGCGCGGCCCAGAACAGCGAGTATTATTATCTGCAGGAAAAAGCGCGCCGTTTGATGGAGCAAGGGAAATTTCCGGAAGCGATTGAGTTATTGGAAGAAGTCATCGAGGAAAAACCGGATTTTTGGGGTGCTTATAATAATTTGGCGCTTGCATATTTCTACATCGGTGAAACGGAAATGGCGAAATCGCTGCTTCACGAAGTGCTCCGCAGAAACACCGGCAATCTGCATGCTTTATGCAATTTGGCGGTATTTCATTATTATGAGAAAAATGATGAATTGGAAGATATCCTCGGCTTGCTGAAAAAGATCCAGCCGTATGTGTTCGAGCACCGTTATAAATTAGGTGCCACATTTGCATTGGTCGGCAAGTACAAGGAGGCGTACCGCTGGCTGAAAAGCCTTCAAAAACGCGGGTTTGACGGAGATCCGGCGTTTTATTTCTGGCTCTCGCATGCTGCATACCATTCAGGGCATGAAGAAACCGCCAAGCATGCCTGGGAGCAATTGAAACGCATGGATCCGGCAAAAGAAGGCTACGAACCTTGGGGCGAACAAGCTGTAATGCCGCATGCAGATGCACTAGAGCATGATCGGGATTTCTTGATCCACAAACTCGATCATCCTCATTTAAGCGAGCGCATATACGGCTTGTTCCTGCTCGGAAAATCTTCCCACAAGCAAGAAATCATTTCCCATCCGAATTGGCTGAAATCAGAACAGCCTTCCGTTTTGGAAACCTATATGCTCGGCTATGCGCTTGGCCACCCATTCCGGGAATCGGTCAAAGAAGAAAAAGCTTTTTTGCGCGCGATGGAAACGGCTGAGCGCTTGTATTACCAAAAAGGGATGGTCGACCGCGAAAATGATGGCATCTTCCAATTATGGTTCCTTCTGGCCGAACAGGCTTTTGATGGCGATTATGCGTTCCGCAACCCGGCAGCACTTGCCGCTGCCGTCAGCTATATGGTTGAATCGGCGGAAAAACGGGAAACGACAAAAAAAGCCGTCGCCGCGAAATTCGGCACTTCTGCCGCAACGATGTCCAAATATGTCGATGAATTAAGCGGGTTTTTGCCGAATTTCGACAGCTAGGCATAAAAGTTGAAGGCGGCAGTTTATTGCTTTACGATTTAGCTAGTGATAATGAGGAGGGCCTATGATGACAGAAACGACTAATATTTATGATGTATTAATTATCGGTGCAGGGCCGGCTGGCATGACAGCAGCGGTCTACACATCCCGAGCCAATCTTTCGACGCTCATGCTTGAGCGTGGAATCCCAGGCGGCCAGATGGCGAACACCGAAGAAATCGAAAACTATCCGGGATTCGACCATATTCTCGGTCCTGACCTATCCACCAAAATGTTCGAACATGCGAAAAAATTCGGAGCCGAGTATGCATATGGCGACGTAACTGAAATCATTGACGGGGACGAATTCAAAACCGTTAAAGCCGGTTCGAAAGAATACAAAGCCCGCGCAATCATTTTGACGACTGGAGCCGAGTACAAGAAAATGGGCATCCCAGGCGAAAGCGAACTTGGCGGACGCGGCGTCAGCTATTGCGCAGTGTGCGACGGCGCATTCTTCAAAGGCAAAGAATTGGTCGTCGTCGGCGGCGGAGACTCTGCAGTTGAAGAAGGGGTCTACTTGACGCGCTTCGCGGATAAAGTGACGATCGTCCACCGCAGAGATGAATTGCGTGCACAGAAAATCCTCCAGGATCGCGCATTCGCGAACGACAAGATCGACTTTATTTGGAGCCATACAGTAAAAGAGATCCACGACAAAGACGGCAAAGTCGGCAGCGTCACATTGGTATCGACAAAAGACGATACCGAGCGGGAATTCGAAGCGGATGGCGTATTCATCTACATCGGAATGCTGCCGTTGACGAAACCGTTTGAATCACTTGGCATCTTGAATGACCTTGGTTATATTGAAACGAATGCTGAGATGGAAACATCAGTGCCGGGAATCTTCGCGGCAGGAGATGTGCGCGACAAGACTTTGCGTCAAGTCGTTACTGCGACAGGCGACGGCAGCATCGCCGCACAAAGCGTCCAGCATTATGTGGAAGAGCTTGCAGAGAAAATCGGATCTAAAGCGCAAGCTTAACGCTTTCTTAATCGCTTTGTAATCGCTTTGTCATGCAAAAGAGGTAAAGTAGGAATAGTAAATCAACCCCCTTTTTATATAGGTTTTTTGACAGGCTGCTTTCCGGATTGCCCCGGGGAGTGGCCTCTTTTTTTGGATTCTTTTGCATGACACGCCAGGATAGATGTATAATGAAAATAGTTTATATTAGATGCGGAGTGGCAAATGTGCAGCGAATCGCGAATTTAATGCTAATAGAGAATGGCAAAGTATTACTGATGAAAAAGCCGCGCAGGGATTGGTATGTAGCTCCCGGCGGCAAGATGGAAAGTGGTGAATCGATTTACGAAGCGGCGATCCGCGAATTCCGTGAAGAAACAGGTGCAGAACCTGCGGGTGTGCATTTAAAAGGTGTCTATACGATGATGATCCAGGAAGACGGGAAGACGGTGGATGAGTGGATGCTCTTTACATTCCGCGCGTCTAAGCTTCACGGGACGCCGTATGTCGAAACACGCGAAGGGATATTGGAGTGGCATCCGGTTGAAAGCCTACACACGCTTCCGATGGCGGAAGGCGACCGGACCAACCTATTGTTCGCGGCTTACCAGGAAGGTGTCCAATATGGCACCTTCTACTATACGCCAGAGTTTGAACTGCTCGAAGAGAATATCCAATCATCGACCGAAGAGGTGAACCGCCAACATGGATAAACACATCGAAGAAACCGAATTGATCATCATCACCGGCATGTCCGGTGCAGGAAAGACAGTAGCTATCCAAAGCTTTGAAGACCTCGGTTTTTTCACAATTGATAATTTACCTCCAGCGCTACTTCCGACGTTCATCAAATTGATGAGGGATTCGGGCAAGTCGATGAAGCGCGTTGCCGCTGTCATGGATTTAAGAGGCGGCGACTTTTTCGATAGCTTAGTCGATGCCATTGATGATTTGTCGAAAGAACCGGAAGTAGCGATCACCATTCTGTTTCTTGATGCAGAAAACCAGACGCTTGTCAGCCGCTATAAAGAAACGCGGCGTTCCCATCCGCTATCGCCTGGCGGACTGGTTCTTGGAGGCATCAAAAAAGAGCGGGATATGTTGAAAGACCTGCAAGGACGGGCACACTATATGTATAACACGTCAGAAATGAGCCCGCGTCAGCTAAAGGAAAAAATCAGAGCGGATTTCGCCTCGAAAACGAGCAATGTCTTTACAGTCAATTTGATGTCGTTCGGCTTTAAGCACGGAATGCCGATCGATGCTGACCTCGTCTTCGATGTGCGCTTCTTGCCGAACCCTTATTATATCGAAGAACTGAATCCACAATCCGGCTTGGATCAGCCGGTTTACGACTATGTTTTGAAGTGGCAGGAGACACAGACGCTTGTCGGCAAGCTTGAAGATTTGTTCGACTTTATGATTCCCCAGTACAAGCAAGAAGGCAAAGCCCAATTGGTCATCGCTTTCGGCTGTACGGGCGGTCAGCACAGGTCCGTGACACTTGCTGAATATTTCGGTAAGTATTTGTCGAAGAACAATAAAGTCAGTATCACACATAGAGATGTAAAAATCAGAAAGGGTTGAGCCTATGGAAAAAAGTCTCCAGCAAAAACGAGTCGTAATCATCGGGGGCGGAACGGGTCTGTCCACTTTGCTGAGGGGCTTAAAAACTTTTCCGCTCGATTTGACGGCGATCGTCACTGTGGCAGACGATGGTGGCAGTTCTGGGCGTTTGCGCAACGACTTGGACATCCCGCCGCCTGGCGATATCCGCAATGTCATTGCGGCATTATCGGATGCAGAACCGCTTGTAGCAGAAATGTTCCAATACCGTTTCAAGCATTCACTCGATTTGGAAGGGCATTCACTCGGCAACTTAATGCTAGCTGCGTTAACGGATTTGACAGGTGATTTTTCTCACGCAGTGCGGGAAATGAGCCGTGTTTTGAACGTCAACGGAACGGTTCTGCCTGCCGCCAATCAGTTAGTGACTTTGAACGCTGAGCTTGAAGACGGCACGATCATTAAAGGGGAATCGAAAATCCCGACTTACCTGCAGCCGATCAAGCGGGTATTCCTTGAGCCGGCTGACGTCAAGACTTTGCCTGACACCATTCAGGCAATCCATTCAGCGGACGTTATCGTCATCGGGCCAGGCTCGCTTTACACGAGCATTTTGCCCAACCTGCTCGTGAAAGACATCAAAAAAGCGTTGCTTCAAGCAACGGCGAGGAAAATATATATTTGCAACCTTATGACTCAAGCAGGGGAAACTTATGGCTATACTGCTTCGGATCATGTGAAAGCTCTTTACGATCATGTCGGTGAGGACTTTCTCGATGCGATTCTTATCGATAAAGTCCAAATGCCGCAAGGAGTGGCGGAAAGATATAAAAGAGAAAAATCTTGGCCGGTGGAATACGATGAAGAACGGTTGAGCAAGCTAGGTTTTGAAGTATATCGCCATGATATTGCCAATATTTTCGGGGAAGCCGTCCGGCACGAACCGATGAAAGTGGCGAAATGGCTCTTTGAATACGTCAGCAGCGAAGAGCAAAGTGAATCGCAGCGGCGTTATTCATAGAGCTTGAAAGGGGGGCATAGGTTGTCTTTTGCATCAGAAACAAAAAAAGAAATGACTCAGATCGAAGTGGATGACTGTTGCGGCAAAGCCGAACTGTCAGCGATGATCCGGATGAACGGAACACTGTCGTTTTCCAATCGCCAGTTGAGTTTGGATATACAGACGGAAAACGCCGCCATTGCCCGAAGAATCTATACATTGTTGAAACGTTTCTATAAAGCTTATCCAGTCGAATTGCTGGTACGGAAAAAGATGCGCTTGAAAAAGAACAATGTATATATTTGCCGCTTGCGGGAAGGTTCGAAGCTGATGCTCGAAGATTTGTTGATTTTATCGGAAGGTTTCCAGTTTCAACAAGACATATCGCCGGAACTGATCGAATCGACATGTTGCAAGCGCTCATATTTGCGTGGCGCATTTTTAGCGGGAGGGTCCGTCAATAATCCGGAAACTTCTTCTTACCATTTGGAGATCTACTCCTCCTACAAGGACCATGCTGAGGCATTGGTCAACTTGATGAACCATTTCCAGTTGAACAGTAAAATGATCGAACGGAAAAAAGGTTTCGTAACATATTTAAAAGAAGCTGAAAAAATTTCTGATTTCCTTAGTTTGACAGGCGCCCATTCGGCGCTTTTGAAGTTCGAAGATGTCCGCATCCTACGCGATATGCGCAATAGCGTCAATCGCCTAGTCAATTGCGAAACGGCAAATTTGAATAAGACGATCGATGCGGCGTTGCGGCAGATCGAAAATATCCGCTTTATCGATCAAGTAATCGGAATCGATCAATTGCCGGACCGCCTGAAAGAAATAGCCCGCTTGCGTGTGGAGTACCAGGATGTCACACTGAAGGAACTGGGCGAGATGGTGTCAACAGGAAAAGTGAGCAAGTCAGGCGTCAACCACAGGCTTCGGAAAATCGATGAGATTGCCGAGTCGTTGAGAAAAGGCGAAACGATCAGCCGGTAATCCGGCTGCTCTTTTCTATAGATTGCGTGAGAGTCAAGTTTTCGGAGGAGGATATGCATGGTAGAAAAACAAGTGGAAGTGCAATTGAAAACAGGATTACAAGCGAGGCAGGCGGCATTATTCGTTCAAGAAGCTAATCGCTACAGCTCGGATGTTTATTTGGAAAAAGGCGATAAGAAAGTCAACGCTAAAAGCATCATGGGGATAATGAGCCTTGCTGTCAGCAAAGGCACGAACGTAACGATTTCTGCGGACGGAGCAGATGATGAAGCGGCTGTGGAAGCGCTGGCACAATTGATCGACAAAGAAGCGTAAGCCAAGGAATCTTGCTGCATCAAAAAAAGAGCTGCCCGCCGTGCATGTGCACGGCGGGCAGCTCTTTTAATATAACTTAATCTTCTTTTTCGTGATTTTCCGGCAATTTGCTGCGTGTGATGATTTGATCGATCAAACCATACTCCAACGCGCGGTCAGCGGTCATGAAATTATCGCGGTCTGTATCGCGTGAAATCACATCAAGCGACTGGCCTGTACGCTCAGAAAGAATCTGGTTGAGTTTTTCACGCAAGAACAAGATGCGTTTCGCTGCGATTTCGATTTCAGTTGCTTGACCTTGGGCTCCGCCGAGTGGTTGGTGGATCATGACTTCAGCGTTTGGCAATGCATAGCGTTTGCCTTTTGTACCGGCTGCCAACAGGAAAGCACCCATTGAAGCTGCCATACCGATGCACACTGTTTGAACGTCAGGTTTGATGAATTGCATTACATCATAAATCGCCATACCCGCGGTAATGCTTCCGCCTGGGCTGTTGATGTAAATCGAAATATCTTTTTCCGGATCTTCCGCTTCAAGGAATAATAATTGAGCCACGATAGAGTTGGCGACATTGTCATCGATTCCGCTGCCAAGCATAATGACGCGGTCTTTCAATAAGCGGGAGTAAATATCATATGCACGTTCGCCTCTGCTCGTTTGTTCGATTACTGTAGGGATTAAATTCATAAATAATTTCCTCCTTCGGGTAAATGTGAGTGCTGCTGAAACGCCGTTCAGCCGTACATTCATCATACACATCATGGTCAATGAAGGTCAAATCTAACGAATTGAAAATAGCCGCTTGAAATAAGCGGAAAGCTTTTGTATAATAGAAAAGTCGCCAACAATATTTGCCCTCGTAGTGTAAAGGATAACACGTAAGATTCCGGTTCTTGAGATGGGGGTTCGATTCCCTCCGAGGGTGTAAAAATGAAAAAACCGCACAGTCTGTTAAAGACTGTGCGGTTTTTTATTGAATCTTTTTGGCGGCAAGCACGTAGAATACACAGCAGGCGGTTTCAAAAGTCGGGAATTCAGGGAAGACAGAAAATATTATAGTACAAGAAAAGGAGACGGAGAAATGAAAAAAATACTTATTCCATTGCTTTTGCTGATCGGGTTAATTGTGATTGCCATCACTGTGTTCAGTTCAAGCTATAATAACTTCGTTCAATTAGAAGAAGATGTCAATCAGTCCTATGCTCAACTGGAAAATCAATTGCAGCGCAGACTCGATTTGATTCCGAACTTGGTAGAGACGGTGAAAGGGTTCGCCGATCAAGAACAGGCTGTCATTGACAGCGTCACCGAGGCGCGTGCAAGCATGGCTTCTGCTGGTTCTGTCGAAGAACAAGCGCAAGCCGATGCCGAATTGAGTGGAGCACTGAGCCGTCTGCTCGTCGTCGTCGAGAATTATCCGGAAATCCGCTCGAGTGAGAATTTCCAGCAATTATCCGACGAATTGGCGGGGACGGAAAATCGTATAGCTGTAGCAAGGCAGGATTATAATGCTTCAGTGACCGAGTTCAACCGTGAAGTCAGAAGTTTTCCGGGCAATATGATCGCCGGTATTTTCGGATTTGACGAGAAGGAATATTTCGAAGCTGATGCTGGGGCGGAAGATGCGCCGGATGTGGATTTCGGGACTGACGAAGAATGATGAAAAAAGTTCCGGTTTTATTGGTGCTTTTGCTGCTTATTGCCGGCGCTGTCCAGGCAGTGGAATTTCCGGAACTGACCGATGATATTTACATTCAGGATATCGCTGATGTCCTGAGTGAAGAACAGGAAGCTGAGATCAAACAGCTCGGTGCAGGTCTTGAAGATGCAACGACTGCACAGATTGCCGTTATGGTGGTTGATTCACTTGAAGGTGAGCCGATTGAAAGTTATGCAAATGAAGCATTGCGCCATTATGGGGTAGGATCAGCTGAAGAAAATAATGGTGTGATGGTTGTGCTGTCGATGACCGATCGTGAAATTTACATCGAGATCGGCTACGGGCTTGAAGGTGCTTTGCCAGATGGCAAAGTCGGGCGGATACTCGATGATTATGCCGTGCCATATTTGCGTGAGGACAGGCCTGATCAAGCGGTGCTGAATACTTATCAAGCTTTGTATCAGGAAGTGGCGATAGAATACGGCTGGGATGGAGAAGCTGTCAGCCCGCAGCCGCTCAACGAAGTGACGTCGGATGAGGGCGGGGGCGGCCTCATGCAGCCTATCATTACCTTCCTCATCGTTCTGGCCTTGCTGTTCTTATTTACAGGAGGCGGCAAAGGCGGCAAACGTGGAAGAGGCAGAAGTTCAAGGCGCGGCGGCTTTTTCGGGCCTGGCAGCTTCGGTGGAGGATTCGGCGGCAGTGGCGGCGGCGGAGGCTTCCGCGGAGGCGGCGGAGGTTCTTCCGGCGGCGGTGGAGCTGGCCGAGGCTTTTAAGGAGGATGTAAATGTATACACTTTATACGCGCCCGAACTGCGGGCTTTGCGATGAAGCAAAGGCCGCACTCCTGTTGTTGCAGGAAGATTACCCATTTGAGTTTAAGGAAGTTAATATCGAAGAAAATGAACAATTGCACGAACAATATATGCTGATGATCCCGGTGCTCACGCAAAAAGAAAACGTGCTGCTCTACGGGAATTTCGGCTACGGTGAACTTTTGGAAGCGTTAATTATTTAACGCTTCTTTTTATTTGCATAAATTCAGCTGCTCGGCTACACTGTAATCAGTGGGACAGAAATATATCAAGTGGGACAAAAAGCGTCCAACAAAGGAGTGGAGCGATGGATCCAATTCTGCAAGCGCAAGTGCATTTATTGCCTGAACTGACAAGCTTGCTGAAAAAGCGCTATAGCGTCCTCGAGCTGATTCAAACCGAACAGCCTGTGGGAAGGCGTACACTCAGCGAATTGACAGGCGCAGCCGAAAGGGAAATTCGCAAAGAAACCGATTTGTTGCGTGATCAGGCCCTAATTAAAATGAGCAAGAGCGGGATGGTTTTGACAGACCTTGGTGTTCAAGTTATTGGACAGCTTCAAGAGCTGGTGAAGGAATTATCAGGGGCTGCCGTTTTGGAAGCCGAACTCGAAAAGAGACTCGGAATTAAACAAGCGGTTGTCCTTCCAGGAGACAGCGATCGGCTATCTTCTGTCAAAGCTGCTATAGGCCGACAGGCTGCAAGGCTGGTAGAAGATATGTTTGAAAGCTATCAGACGATTGCGGTGACTGGGGGCAGTACGATGGCAGCGGTCGCTGCTGAAATTCGTGCGGTGAAGGTAAATCCCGCCATGCAATTCGTTGCTGCACGAGGCGGCCTCGGTGAAGAAATGCTTCACCAGGCGAACACCATCGCTTCATCCTTTGCCGAAAAAACAGGCGGAGCTGTCCGCACGCTTTATCTGCCTGAGCATTTGAGTGCGGAAGCGCTCGAAATGATGATGAAGGAACCGGTCATCAAAGAAATGATGGAGCTTTACGATCAGACGGATTTGGTCATTCACGGAATCGGTGATGCAGAAGAGATGGCCATCAGGCGACGCTCTTCTGTGAAAGAAGTCGAAAAGATCAAATCAGGCGGAGCGGTCAGCGAAGCCTTTGGTTATTATTTCGACAAATCCGGAAAAATAGTTTACCGCATCCCGACAGCGGGGATTCAATTAGAGCAAGTCCAAAGAGCACCTAGTATCATGGCGGTTGCCGGAGGAAGAACAAAAGCGCGTGCGATCGAATCTTATTTCCAGGCGGCGCCGGATCGTACCATCCTAGTTACGGATGAAGGTGCAGCAAGAGCGATACTCAACCCAACAACAAAATTGGAGGAATTATAAATGACTTTAAAAATGGCAATCAATGGTTTTGGCCGCATCGGCCGCGTAGTATTCCGTGAAGCAATGCAAAACAGTGAAGTGGAAGTAGTAGCAGTCAACGACCTAACAGATGCAGCTATGCTGGCACATCTATTGAAATACGATTCAGTGCACGGAACATTGGACGCTGAAGTTACAGCAGAAGGCAATTCAATCTTCGTCGACGGCAAGGAAATCAAAGTATTCGCTGAAAAAGACCCAGCGCAATTGCCTTGGAAAGAGCACCAAATCGACATCGTTTTGGAATCGACAGGAATCTTCACAACTGAAGAAAAAGCTTCTAAGCACATCGAAGCTGGCGCTAAAAAAGTCATCCTTTCAGCTCCTGGCAAAAACGGCATGAAAATGCTGGTTATGGGCGTTAACGAAGAAACTTACAACCCACAAGAGCATCACGTCGTTTCAAATGCATCTTGCACAACAAACGGCTTGTCCGGCATCTCTAAAGTGTTGAACGAAAAATTCGGCATCAAGAAAGCCATGATGACAACGATCCACTCTTACACGAACGACCAAGCATTGCTTGATGCGCCTCACTCTGACTACCGCCGTGCGCGTGCAGCAGCTGAGTCGATGATCCCGACTACAACTGGCGCAGCGAAATCCGTTGCAAAAGTATTGCCTGAACTTGAAGGCAAAATCGATGGCATGGCGATCCGCGTTCCAACACCGAACGTTTCATTGATCGACCTTGTTGCTGAACTTGAAACGGATGCGTCTGTTGAAGAAGTGAACCAAGCACTTAAAGAAGCGACTGAAAACGAGCTGAAAGGCTATTTGGAATACAGCGAACTTCCGCTTGTATCACGCGACTATAACGGCAACACAGCTTCCGCTACAGTAGATGCTCAATCTACAATGGCTCTAGGCGGAAACATGGTTAAAGTTCTTGCTTGGTACGACAACGAATCCGGCTACTCTGCACGCTGTGTAGACTTGGCTGTACACATGTACAAAAAAGGGCTGTAAGCTGAAAATCATAGCTTAATTACCAATGAACCTCTATAATAAAGAGGGTAAAAGGGGTGGGGAATTTACCCCACCCCTTATTTTTTTGAATATAATTAGGAGGTATTTTCATGCTGCAGAAAATGACCATGAAAGACTTGGATTTGAAAGGGAAACGCGTATTTTGCCGTGTCGATTTCAACGTACCGATGAGTAACGGGAAAGTGACCGACGACACTCGCATCCGTGCGGCGATGCCGACGATCGAGTATTTGGTCGAACAAGGCGCAAAAGTGATCTTGGCAAGCCATCTCGGGCGCCCGAAAGGCCAAGTCAATGAAGACATGAGACTTGCTGCTGCAGGTGCACGGCTGTCCGAATTGCTCGGCAGCGACGTGAAATGCCTAGAGGAATCCGTTGGGGAAACAGTGGAGCAGGAAATCGCTGCTCTTGAACCAGGCGGAATTCTGTTGCTTGAAAATGTCCGTTTCCATGCGGGCGAAGAAAAGAACGATCCGGAACTCGCAAAACAGTTTGCGGCTCTAGCAGACGTTTTCGTCAATGATGCATTCGGCGCTGCGCATAGAGCGCATGCTTCCACTGCAGGGATCGCCGAACATTTGCCGGCAGTATCAGGCCTATTGCTCGAAAAAGAGCTGGACGTTCTCGGCAAAGCTTTATCAGAACCGGACCGCCCGTTTACCGCCATCATCGGCGGCGCGAAAGTAAAAGATAAAATCGGCGTCATCGACCACTTGCTCGATAAAGTCGATAACTTGATCATCGGCGGCGGGCTGTCGTATACCTTCATCAAGGCGCTCGGCCATGAAATCGGCAATTCACTTGTCGAAGAAGACAAACTCGACCTTGCCAAATCGTTTATCGATAAAGCGCAGGAAAAAGGCGTGAAGTTTTATTTGCCAGTCGATGCGACAGTCGCGAACGAGTTCTCGAAAGACGCAGAGACTAAAACGGTGAAAATCGAAGAAATTCCGTCCGATTGGATGGGGTTGGATATCGGGCCGGAAACAGCTAAATTGTATGCCGATGTCATCAATCAGTCGAAACTCATTATCTGGAACGGGCCGATGGGCGTCTTCGAAATGGAAGCTTTTGCAAACGGCACGAAATCCGTCGCTCAAGCGATGGCAGAAACGCCAGGCTATACAGTCATCGGCGGCGGCGATTCCGCAGCAGCAGTCGAGAAATTCCATGTTGCAGATAAAATGGACCATATTTCGACAGGCGGCGGCGCTTCCTTGGAATTTATGGAAGGCAAAGATTTGCCGGGCGTCACCGCATTAACCGATAAATAAAGGGAGTGTTTTTGTGAGAAAACCGATCATTGCAGGAAACTGGAAAATGTATAAAACAGCATCGCAAGCAAAAGAGTTTGTAGAACAGGTCAATGGCCTAGTGCCGGATGCGGATAAGCTCGATGCAGTTATTTGTGCACCGGCTCTATTTCTATCCCAGTTAGTAAGCTCTGCGGAAAGCAGTGCGTTGAAAATTGGCGCACAGACGATGCATGAAAAAGGCGAAGGCGCATTCACTGGCGAAATCAGCCCTGTACAATTGGCGGATATCGGTGTCGACTATGTCATAATCGGGCATTCCGAGCGTCGCCAGTATTTCAACGAAACCGACGAAACAGTCAATGCAAAAGTGAAATCGGCATTTTCACATCAATTGACGCCGATCCTCTGTGTCGGCGAAACCGACGAGCAGCGTGAAGCGGGCCAAATGGAAAGCATCGTGGAAGCGCAAGTCGAGAAAGCGGTAGAGGGCTTGACCGATGCACAAATCGCTGAGCTAGTTATTGCCTATGAGCCAATCTGGGCAATCGGAACAGGCAAAACAGCGACAGCTGAAGATGCCAACGAAGCTTGCGGCATCGTCCGCAAGAAAATCGCTTCACTTTACAGCGATGAAGCGGCTGAAAAAGTACGCATCCAATACGGCGGAAGCGTGAAACCTGCCAATATCCAGGAATTGCTCTCGATGGAGCATATCGACGGCGCTTTAGTCGGCGGCGCGAGCTTGGAAACGGAATCGTTCGTCAAGCTGTTGGAGGCGGGTTCAAATGCGTAAAACGGCCAATCCGGCTGCCTTGATCATCCTTGATGGTTTCGGCTGCCGCGAAGAAACCGCTGGAAATGCAGTTGCACAAGCGCATAAGCCGAATTTCGACAGACTTTGGAATGAATATCCCCATGAATTGCTGACTGCTTCGGGTGAAGCAGTCGGTTTGCCGGATGGGCAAATGGGCAATTCCGAAGTCGGCCATTTGAATATCGGTGCAGGCCGCATTGTTTACCAAAACTTGACACGCATCCATAAATCGATCAAAGACGGCGATTTCTTTGAAAATGCCGCATTTCTAGATGCTGTCTTGAACGCCAAAGAAAACGGCAAATCCTTGCATGTCATGGGTTTGCTCAGTGATGGCGGCGTCCATAGCCATTATGAGCACCTGTTCGCTTTATTGCGCCTCGCGAAACAGCAAGGCTTGAGCGAAGTCTATGTACACGGATTTTTGGACGGCCGCGATGTCGGGCCGAAAACCGCGCTCCATTATATAGAAGAAACTGAAAAACAAATGCAGCAAATCGGCATTGGTCGTTTTGCTTCCATCAGCGGACGTTATTATGCGATGGACCGCGACAAACGTTGGGAACGCGTTGAACTTGCTTACCGGGCAATAGTCGACGGAATCGGGCCAAGCGCAAGTTCAGCTGCGGCCGGCGTGGAAGCGTCGTATGCGGAAGGAATTGTCGATGAATTTGTCCTGCCGTTTACGGTCATGAAAGAAGGGGAAGCGCCTGCTGTCATCGAATCGGGCGATTCCGTCATCTTCTTTAATTTCCGTCCGGACCGGGCCATCCAATTGACGACTGTGTTGACACGTCCTGATTTCGCTCATTTCCCGCTAAGCATCCATCATCCGAAAGATCTGGCGTTTATCAGTTTCACTACCTACAGTGAAGAATTGAAGACCATGATTGCTTACGGCAACGTCAATTTGGTGAATACCATCGGGGAAGTATTATCTGCGAACGGCATGACGCAATTGCGCATTGCCGAAACGGAAAAATACCCGCACGTCACCTTTTTCATGAGCGGCGGGCGAGAAGAAGTTTTCCCAGGGGAAGACCGTATTCTCGTGTCGTCCCCGAAAGTGGCGACCTATGACCTGCAACCTGAAATGAGCGCCTATGAAGTGACCGACCGCCTCGTCGAACAAATCGACGCAGGCGCACACGATGCGATCATTTTAAACTTCGCGAACCCCGACATGGTCGGCCATAGCGGCATGCTCGAACCGACGATCAAGGCGGTCGAAGTCGTTGACGAATGCCTAGGCCGTATTGTTGAAGCGCTCCACCGCCAAGGCGGATCAGCGCTCATCACAGCGGATCACGGAAATGCGGACGAAGTGCTGACAGAAGACGGCTTGCCGATGACTGCGCATACGACTAACCGTGTGCCGGTCATCTTGACGAAGCACGGTGAAGTGCTGCGGAGCGGCGGAATTCTCGCGGATCTCGCACCAACCATCCTCAAGCTGCTGGATGTTGAGCAGCCTGAAGAGATGACTGGAAAGCCATTGTATTAAAACATTTTACATTTATACAAATTGAACAAACCATTTGAAAAGGGAGCTGTTGACATTGCCAATTATTACACATGTACAAGCACGCGAAGTACTCGATTCTAGAGGGAACCCGACTGTTGAAGTAGAAGTATTCACAGAAAGCGGGGCATTCGGCCGCGCAATCGTGCCTTCTGGCGCATCTACTGGAGAACACGAAGCGGTTGAACTTCGCGATGGCGATAAGAGCCGTTACCTTGGAAAAGGCGTCCAAAAAGCGGTGGATCACGTAAATAATGAAATCGCTGACGAGTTGGAAGAAAACTATTCAGTACTTGATCAAGTATCCATCGACCAAGCATTGATCGAACTTGACGGAACTGAAAACAAAGGCCGTCTCGGCGCAAACGCGATTCTTGGCGTCTCCATGGCAGCTGCCCATGCAGCGGCGAACTATTTGGACCTTCCGCTTTACCAATACCTCGGCGGATTCAACGCCAAGCAATTGCCGGTGCCGATGATGAATATCCTAAACGGCGGCGAGCATGCGGATAACAATGTCGACATCCAGGAATTCATGGTTATGCCGGTAGGCGCTGAGTCTTTCCGCCATGCCCTTCGCATGGGTGCAGAAATCTTCCACAACTTGAAATCTGTACTGAAAGATAAAGGCTATAACACATCTGTAGGCGACGAAGGCGGTTTCGCACCGAACCTTGGATCGAACGAAGAAGCGCTTGAGACGATCATGATCGCGATCGAGAAAGCCGGCTTCAAGCCAGGTGAAGACGTCTTGCTCGCAATGGACGTAGCTGCTTCTGAAATCTACGACAAAGAAAAAGGCGTCTACACATTGGCTGGCGACAACACGGTCAAAACTTCTGCTGAAATGGTCGACTGGTATGAAGAGTTGGCGAATAAATATCCGATCGTTTCCATTGAAGACGGATTGGACGAGAACGATTGGGATGGCTTTAAGCTATTGACAGACCGTATCGGCGATAAAGTACAGCTGGTCGGCGATGACTTGTTCGTTACGAACACGAAGAAATTGGCGCAAGGTATCGAGCAAGGCATCGGCAACTCGATCCTCATCAAAGTAAACCAAATCGGTACATTGACAGAAACTTTCGATGCGATCGAAATGGCGAAGCGCGCAGGCTACACAGCGGTCATCTCCCACCGTTCAGGCGAGTCGGAAGATGTGACGATCGCAGACATCGCAGTCGCGACAAATGCTGGACAAATCAAAACAGGGGCTCCGTCACGTACGGACCGCGTAGCGAAATACAACCAATTGCTTCGCATCGAAGACCAATTGCACGACACAGCGAAATACTTGGGCGTTAAAACTTTCTATAACTTGAAGAAATAATAGCGAATAGGTGAGGGGAAGCTGCCGGAGATTTTTTCCGGCAGCTTTTCTGTTAGAATGTGCGAGGAAGATAGAGGCTGCGTTCCAGGGGACGCTTTGGTCCCGCAGGAAGTGAATAGGCGAAGAGAAACTGAGGCTATTCACTTGCGATGCTCGAGTGCAGCGAGAGTTGAGCAAAGCTTTTCGTAGCGATTTTGCGGAGTGACGTCTAAATGAAATCTTGTTCTACTCTGTACTAGAAAAGCAAATGCTCCTCATCAACAAATTCTAAAAAGAATGAACAGAAAAAGATGAAATGGTCTTAATCATTTGTATTTTTTAGGGGCTCTATTGCTAGAGGTTTCAATTTTTGGTAAACTAGAGTTTGTTGTGAAGGTTCTTTTCAGGAGGTGGTATTTATGCATACATTGTTAATGACATTACTTCTTATCGTCTCGATCGCTTTGATTGTTGTCGTTCTATTGCAATCAGGGAAAAGTGCAGGCCTTTCAGGAGCCATCTCCGGTGGAGCAGAGCAACTTTTCGGCAAGCAAAAAGCCCGTGGGTTGGATCTTGTCCTTCACCGGGTGACGATCGTCCTTGCTGCCTTATTCTTTATTCTGGCTATCGCCGTAACGAAAGTATAATGTAGAGCACATCGCCTGACCATTTAGTGGTTAGGCGTTTTCTTTTATGGAAATAGGGCTCATGAATATATATATAATATAGTAAGTAAATTTAGTTGGAGGGAAAGTTAATGCGCATTTCACAACCAAAACCATTCTTCTTTGAGCAAGGGCCGCGTGCGGTTCTGTTATTGCACGGGTTTACCGGCAATTCCGCAGACGTCCGGATGCTAGGGCGATTTTTGGAAACGAAAGGCTATACGAGCATCGCGCCGCATTACGCTGGACACGGTGTCGCACCGGAAAAGCTTGTCGAAACGGGGCCAGCCGATTGGTGGAAAGATGTAGAAGAAGCGTATCAAACACTAGTCGACAAAGGATATAAAGAGATTGCGGTGGCCGGCTTGTCGCTCGGCGGCGTATTCAGTTTGAAACTGGGGTATACAAAGCCTATAAAGGGCATCGTGACGATGTGCGCGCCGATGCATATGAAGTCTACTGACCTGATGTACCAGGGCGTTTTACAGTATGCCCGCGAATACAAGAATTATGAAGGAAAAGATGATAAGCTTATCGAAGAAGAGATGAAGAAGTTCGAGGAAAAGCCGATGGACACACTCGCAGAGTTGCGTGAGTTGATCGGTGAAGTACGGAACAACGTCGATCATGTCTATGCACCGCTTTTCGTCGTGCAAGGTTCATTGGACAAAGTCATCAATACAGAGTCTGCGAACATCATTCACGACGAAGCGGAGTCGACTGACAAGCGCATCAAATGGTACGAGAAATCGGGCCACGTCATTACGCTGGATCAGGAGAAAAAGCAATTGCATGAAGATATATACGAGTTTCTCGAATCGCTCGACTGGAGCGTGTGAGACGGTCTCAAAAGGAGGAGTTAGGATTGGGCAAGAATGAACAGTCATTGGATCAGCGTTTATTGGCCTTTATGCGCGAAGAAGCATACAAGCCATTAACGGTTACAGAAATTGAAGAACAGTTCGGCTTTGAAGACGCCGACGAATTTAAGGAATTGGTGAAGACCCTCGTCAAGCTCGAGGAAAAAGGCGAATTGGTGCGTTCGCGTTCGAATCGCTACGGTGTGCCGGACCGCATGAACTTGATGCGCGGCAAATTCATCGGCCACGCCAAAGGCTTCGGCTTTTTTGCGCCCGAAGAAGCGGGCCTCGACGATGTCTTTATCCCTCCGAATGAAGTGAACGGGGCGGTAAACGGCGATACAGTCATGATCCGCGTTTCGGAAGGGTCATCAGGAGACCGCCGCGAAGGTACCGTCATCCGCATCTTGGAACGCGGCACAACTAAAGTCGTCGGCACGTTCCAGGCGAATAAAGGCTTCGGCTTTGTCGTCACGGATGACAAGAAGATGAATATGGATATCTTTATTGCTAAAGACGATACACTCGGTGCCGTCGACGGCCATAAAGTCGTCGTCGAAATCACCGGCTGGCCGGAAGGGCGTTTGTCCGCAACGGGCATGGTCACACAAGTGCTCGGGCACAAAAACGACCCAGGCGTCGATATTTTGTCGATTATCCATAAATACGGAATCGAAGTGGAATTCCCGCAGGATGTGCTGGACCAGGCAAATGCTGTGCCGGACCAAATCGATCCTGAAGACCTGAATGACCGCCGTGATTTGCGCGATGAGCAGATTGTGACGATCGATGGGGCGGATGCGAAAGATTTGGATGATGCTATTCAAGTCAAGAAGTTTGAAGATGGCACATACAAACTCGGCGTCCATATTGCAGACGTAAGCCATTATGTGACGGAAGGTTCTGCCATAGACCGTGAAGCTTATGACCGGGCGACCAGTATTTACTTGACGGACCGTGTCATTCCGATGATTCCGCACCGCTTGTCGAACGGTATCTGCTCGCTCAACCCGCAAGTCGACCGTTTGACTTTGTCTTGTGAAATGATTTTCAACGACAAAGGGGAAGTGTTGTCCCACGATATTTTCCAGAGCGTCATCAACACAACGGCACGCATGACCTATACCGACGTATATGAAATTCTTGAAAAAGACAATCAGGAATTGAAAGAACAATATGCTGAACTGGTTCCGATGTTCGAATTGATGAAAGAACTTTCATCTGTCTTGCATCAGCGCCGGATGACACGCGGAGCGATCGATTTTGACTTTAAAGAGTCCAAAGTAATTGTGGACGATGAAGGTTACCCGATTGATATCGTTGTTCGTGAGCGCACAGTTGCTGAGCGTTTGATCGAAGAATTCATGCTCGCTGCGAACGAAACCGTCGCGGAACATTTCCATCGCATGGATGTGCCGTCCCTATACCGCATTCACGAAGAGCCGAAAACGGAAAAATTGCAGCGCTTTTTCGAATTCATCACGAATTTCGGTATTACCGTTAAAGGTTCAGGGGATGAAGTTTCTCCGAAGGCTTTGCAGGAAATCATCGAATCTATCGCAGGCAAGCCTGAAGAACCTGTTGTTTCGACGATGATGTTGCGCTCGATGCAACAGGCGAAATATTCTTCAAATAGCCTTGGCCATTTCGGCTTGTCGACGGAATTCTATACGCATTTCACGTCGCCGATCCGCCGCTATCCGGATTTGATCATCCATCGTTTGATCCGCACGTATTTGATCGAAAAAGACTTGTCGCAAAAGACAATCCGTCATTGGGAAGCGGAAATGGATGATATCGCAACTCACACATCCGACCGCGAAAGACGTGCAGTGGAAGCGGAGCGCGATACGGATGCACTGAAGAAAACGCAGTATATGGCAGATAAAGTCGGAGAAGAATTCGACGGCATCGTGTCATCTGTGACGAACTTCGGCATGTTTGTCGAGCTGCCGAATACCATTGAAGGTTTGGTCCACGTGTCCAACTTGACGGATGATTATTATCAGTTTGATGACCGTCAGATGATGATGATCGGCGAACGAACAAAACGCCAGTTCCGCATCGGTGACGAAGTCAAAGTCCGGGTTATCGGTGTCAAACCGGAAGAGTCATCCATCGACTTTGAAATCGTCGGCATGACGCAAAATACGCGCCGCAGTTCGCGCAAAGAAACCCCGAAAGTGATCCGCAGCGGCCGTAATGGCGATAAGCCGAGAGACGGCAAAAAGCGTGGCGAAGGCGGGGCAAACCGCAAGCCGAAAAACAAGAAAAAGTTTTATGAAGGCCCTGCCAAACAGCAAGGCCGTAACAAGAAGAAATAAAAAAAGCGGCCGCGTGCCGCTTTTTCCAACAGTTTGAGGTGAACAGAAATGGCCAAAGGAGAAGGCAAAGTAATTGCCCAGAATAAAAAAGCGGGATTCGATTTCGCGATTGAAGAAACGATCGAAGCGGGGATTGTCCTGCTCGGTACGGAGATCAAATCCGCCAGAAGCGGCAAAGTGCAGATCAAAGATGCATTCGTCCGCATCCGGAACGGGGAAGCCTGGATTTCCAATATGCACATCTCGCCGTATGAACAAGGCAACCAGTTTAACCACGACCCGCTGCGCTCGCGCAAGCTCTTGCTCCATAAAAAGCAGATCAACGAACTTGTCGGCAAATCGAAAGTCGAAGGAGCGGCAATCATCCCGCTCAAGATGTATTTGAAGGACGGATATGCCAAAGTGCTGCTCGGCGTCGGTAAAGGGAAGAAGAAATACGACAAGCGCGAAGACTTGAAGAAGAAAGATGCGAAGCGGGCAATCGACCGCGCGCTCAAAGAGAGAAGCCGTTAAACTTGAACTCTGACCTGTTTTGTCCTATACTGGTAACAGTACACCGAAGCTAAACCACTTCCGTGTTCTCTTTTAATGAGGGGACGTTACGGATTCGACAGGGATGGTTCGAGCTTGGGTTGCGCGTCGGAGGATCGGCTCCGTCATCAACGTAACTTATAACAACTGGCAAAACTAACAACAACCTAGCATTCGCAGCGTAAGCTCGGATCTGCTTTATGTAACCATCGCCCATGTGGCTGCATAGAGCTCACTTTTAGTGGGATACGGCAGTCAGTGCCGTTTGAGCTGACTGCAAGAGATTCTCGAACTAGCCCTCATGACGCCTGCTTGTCGGCAGATTGAGCGGCGAAACTCCAATAGATAAGCTACACGCGTAGATGCTCAAGTAACGGAGTCTCTGGACGCGGGTTCGACTCCCGCCGTCTCCATAGAATTTTATGGAGTTAAAGAAACGCCAAAATCCTTTGATAGGATTTTGGCGTTTTTTGTGCTGTAAAGTGCTGATTTGAGGGCCAAGAGTACCGCTTGATATGTGAGAATGTGTCCGTATTAATACTCTTTTAATATAATGATTAATTGTGCTGAGTACTAATTAAATAGTTTTTTCACAAAAAACGGGCAGCTCCCACTATAGGAGCTGCCCGTTTCGCATTTTATTTCTTCGTATTATCCACAAAAGCCCCGTACTGTCTGCGCTGATGTTGTACGGACAGCCATTTCAAGGTAGTGAATTCCTCGAGCACCCATTCGCCGTTAAAGCGGCCGAGGCCGGAGTCTTTTTCGCCGCCGAATGGCATATGCGCTTCGTCGTTGACCGATTGGTCGTTGACGTGGATCATGCCTGTTTCGATTTGGTGGGCGATGTTCGTGCCGTGTTCGATATTCGCTGAATGTACGGCTCCGCTCAATCCGAACGGGTATTTATTGGCTTGTTCAACCACTTCTTCATCGCTATCGAAAGGAATGAGGATCGCGACAGGGCCGAAGATTTCGTTTTCCGCAAGCGGCATATCATTAGTGACGCCCGTCAAGACCGTCGGTTCAAGCATATTGCCGTCCGCTTTTCCGCCGAGGCGGATCTTGGCGCCTTGTTCGACCGTGGCGTCGATGTCTTTTAAGATACGGTCGACCTGGTCGCGATTGATCAGCGGTCCGATTTGCGTATCTTCTTCTGCAGGGTTGCCGTATTTCAAGTTGCCGGCGCGTTCAATGAACTGCTCGGCAAATTTGTCGTAGATGTCCTTATGGACGAAAATACGGTTAATCGACATACAAATCTGGCCTTGATGATAGAATTTGCCGAATAGGGCAGACTCGACTGCCTGGTCGACATCAGCATCTTCAAGCACGATGAAATTATTATTGCCGCCAAGTTCCAAGGCGGTTTTCTTCAATGCGCCACCAGCGAGTTCGCCGATATGTTTGCCGACAGGCGTCGAGCCGGTGAATGAAATAAGGCGCGGCGTTGGGTGGGTGACGATGTCATCGCCGATTTCAGAACCTCTGCCGACGACAACGTTCAACAAGCCTTTAGGCAGCCCAGCTGCTTCGAAAATGCTCGCGAATAGTAGTCCGCCTGTCACTGGGGTATCCGTTGCCGGTTTGATGACGACGGCATTGCCAGTGGCGAGTGCCGGTGCGATGGAGCGGATCGCCAAATGGAACGGGAAGTTCCACGGGCTGATGATGCCAATCACGCCGATAGGGTTGCGGTAGACCCGGTTTTCTTTGCCCGGCTGTTGGGAAGGCATGATTTTTCCTTCCATGCGGAACGGGAAAGTCGCCGCTTCTTTCAGGATGTTCATCGAGGCGCCGAATTCGACCGTCGCCTTGATCTTCGTACTGCCGGCTTCCTTGATGAGCCAGTCGATGATCAATTCTTTATTTTCCTTCATTACTTCGATGGCTTTTTCCATGACCGCTTGTTTCGCTTGCGGCAATTCCTTCGCCCACTCAAGTTGGGCGGTTTCTGCCGCTTTGTAAGCGGCGTCCAAATCGTTCTTATCGGCTGCTTGTGTGGTGACAAGTTCTTCACCGGTGAACGGATTGGTGTTTTTCATTTGGCTATCGCTGGACCCTGAAGTCCATTCGCCGTTTATATAAATCTTGGAAAAATCGGTTTTCATTTAGATCGTCTCCATTCTTTTTCTTAAGGCTGTTGTCTTGGGCGGATCAAGATTTCGTTGACATCGACGTGCGATGGCTGTTCCACTGCGTAGCCGATGGCATTAGCGATATCTTCTGCCTGCAGCGGTTCCATGGACTCGGACATGCTCTTGAAACTGTCGAGTACATCATCATCAGTGATGGTATTCGTCAATTCGGTTGCGACCGCACCCGGCGATACGATAGTCACGCGGATTTCATGAGATGGGTCGATCTCTTGGCGCAGCCCGTCTGAAATGGCGCGTACGGCGTATTTCGTGCCGCTGTATACGGCGCTGCCTTTCATAACTTGATGCCCTGCAACAGAGGAAACATTCAGGATATGGCCGGATTTCTGCTCTTCCATGATTGGAAGCACAGCCGCGATGCCGTAAAGGACCCCTTTAATGTTAACATCGACCATCTTGTCCCATTCATCGATTTTCAGCTTATTCATAAAGGACAAAGGCATGAGCCCGGCATTGTTGACCAGTATGTCAATTTTCCCGGTTTTCTCTAATGCCGCTTGTGCCAGTGATTTCATTTCGTCGGCTGAAGTGACGTCGGTCACTTTATAATCTGCGCTTCCGCCTTCAGCTTCAATTTCCTTTTTCAGTTCCACCAGACGTTCTTCGCGCCGTGCAGCGAGCATGACGTGGTAGCCTCTTGCTGCCAGTTCCTTTGCAGTAGCTTGACCGATACCACTGCTTGCTCCTGTAATGATTGCGGTATTTTTCTGTGTCATATCTATTCAGCTCCAGTTCTGTTTTAAATGATGGCGAAAATGTCCTGAAATAAAGACATCTTACTTTCCTTACCCGCACCAACGGCTTTTCTAAACAACCGATGTTTGCATACTGTTGAATCCTATGCCAAGAAGCGTTCTGGCTGATTGGATAGGCTTGAATTGCTTGAAAAGGAAAGAAAAGAATTGATGAAATGGAACCTAAAGACATCCGAGCAGATTCAAACGATTTTCGTGAGCAGTTGGTCTTATTTTCCATTGTTTCATTGCGCAGGGCTATGGGTATTTGATATTGAACCTAAGCGCTTTAGTTGATACATAATTCAGACAGTTGACAAGCGCTCAAATCTTCCGTAGCGTAATATCTTGTGAAGAAATTAAAAGGAGGAGACTATATGAAGAAAGTAACAAACGTGTTTTGGATTGCGATCTTTCTAATTGCTTTGGCAGTTGGCTACGGTGCGCTTGCTCCAGAACACTTTGCGGAAGTTACCGGCAATATGGAATCATTCCTGACTACTTCGTTCGGTTGGTATTACTTATTGATCGTTTCCGTAATGGTTTTATTTTGCCTGTACTTCCTTGTTAGTCCGATGGGGCAAATTCGTTTAGGGAAAGATACAGACAAGCCGGAATACTCATTCGTGACTTGGATTGCGATGCTGTTTTCAGCGGGCATGGGTATCGGGCTCGTATTCTGGGGTGCGGCAGAGCCGCTTTCGCATTTCGCGATTGACCCGGCGACAGCAGAGCCGGGATCTCAGGAAGCGTTCCGGGAATCCATGCGATATACATTTTTCCACTGGGGCATCCATGCATGGTCAATTTATGCAGTAGTCGCTTTGTCATTGGCATATTTCCAATTCCGTAAAGGAGAGCCAGGCCTTATTTCCTCTACGCTCCGCCCGTTATTCGGCGACCGTATGAAAGGGCCATGGGGTGTACTTGTCGATGTCATCGCAGTATTTGCAACTGCGGTCGGTGTTGCAACTACGCTCGGTTTCGGTGCTATCCAAATCAATGGCGGTCTAGCTTATTTGTTTGACGGCATTCCAGGGGATAGCTTGATTACGCAAATCATCATCATTGCTGTCGTGACAGTGCTGTTCATGATTTCGTCGTGGTCGGGCATCAGCAAAGGAATCAAATATTTATCCAATACGAATATGGTGCTTGCAATAATATTGCTTATCATGGTCATCGTTCTTGGGCCGACTTTATTGATTTTCAATATGTTCACTGATTCACTCGGCAGTTATTTCCAGAACTTGGTGCGCATGAGTTTCCGTGCAGCCCCCGTTGATGGAGAGAACCGTTCATGGATTGATGGCTGGACCATCTTCTACTGGGCTTGGTGGATTTCTTGGTCTCCATTTGTCGGGATTTTCATCGCCCGTGTATCAAAAGGCCGGACCATCCGGGAGTTCCTGTTTGGCGTCTTGCTCATTCCGACGTTCATCAGTTTCATCTGGTTCTCGGCTTTCGGTTCGACGGCAATCGATGTCCAAAGCAGCGGTGTCGATTTGACAGGGCTTTTGACAGAAGAAACATTGTTTGCGGTGTTCAACGAATTGCCGCTTGGCATGATCTTATCGATCGTTGCAGTATTGCTCATTTCAACTTTCTTCATCACATCTGCCGATTCGGCGACATTCGTACTCGGTATGCAGACTTCTAACGGTTCTTTGCATCCTGCGAACGCGGTGAAGTTCACATGGGGGATTGCACAATCTACCATCGCAGTCATCTTGCTCTTTGCAGGAGGGCTCGGTTCATTGCAGACGGCTTTGATCATTGCCGCCTTCCCGTTCTCGTTCATCATGCTATTGATGATGGCGTCGTTCTACAAAGCCTTGAACCTTGAATATAAAGCGATCAAGCGCAAACGATAAGCTATGAAAAGATGCTGAACTAGAGGATAGCTCTCTATATGTAAAAGTGAGCAAACGCTTATCCTGTATAAAAAATTCAGTGAACTTTCAAAGTGTTTGGAGAAGCGTTTGCTTGACTCCTGTGGGACCAGCGGGTTTGAGAGACCCCGCAGGCCGCGAAGCGGTTGAGGAGGCTCGATTCCCGCCCCACGGAAAGCAAGCAAGTAGCTTCGGAAAACACAGAACGAAAAGGGTGCCGAAAGTCCGGCACCCTTTTTCTATGGAAAGTCGCGTATAATGGATAATGGAAATCGTGTTGAATGGAGGAGTATTTTTTGGAGAAACCACATATTATGCTTGTGGACGGGATGGCGGTATTGTTCCGTTCGTATTTTGCAACAGCAGGTGTCGGGCAGTTTTTCCGCACAGAAAGCGGGCTTGCGACAAACGGCGTACAAGGATTTGCGCGCCACGTACTCACCGCTAAATCCTTGATGAAGCCGACGCATATCGCTGTATGCTGGGACATGGGGGCGCATACGTTCCGCACGGACTTGTTCGACGGCTATAAAGCGAACCGGCCGGCGCCACCTGAGGATATGTTGCATCAATTCGACCAGGCGCGTGAAGTGTCCGAGTTGCTCGGCTGGAAAAATTACGGCGAAAAGGGCATCGAAGCGGATGATTTTATCGGCTCGTTTACGAAGAAATGGCCGGAAGAGGCGGATTATACGATTATCACCGGGGACAAGGACATGCTTCAGCTATTGAACCCGTCGGTCAAGATCGCCTTCATGAAAAAAGGCTTCCATATCTATGATCTCTATACCGATGCGCGTTTCGGGGAAGAATATGGCATCATGCCGGGACAGTTCGCGGATGTGAAAGCATTCATGGGTGACCCGAGCGACGGCTATCCGGGCGTCAAAGGCATCGGCCCGAAGACGGCTCTCCAATTGATCCAACGCTACGGGACGGTCGAAGGCGTCCTTGGACATATCGAGGAACTGAAGCCAGCCCAGAAAAAGAAAATCGAAGAGCATCAGGACATGCTCGCGCTATCGAAAAAGCTGGCGGTCATCAAAGATGACCTCCAGCTCGATGTGGCACTCGAGGAAATCGCAGTGCCGAATTATTCTTCTGATTTGGTGAGGATGTGTGATGAGCGGGAGTTCCGGCTGCTCGCAAGGCTATTGGAGAAATCCTTCATCTAATCTTTTCAGCCGGAGAAATCCGGATAAAACTCAATATGTCCCGGTTTTCCCGGAACGACACCGCCCGCAGCTTGCTCGGGCGGTTTTTTTGTCCGTTGTCATGAATGAACAGCAGCAAATCATCCTCGGTTGCTTCGTAGCCGATGAGCGGAACCCAATGATAGGCGAAAGTGGTTTTCTTGCGCCAGCGCAAAGAAAAATAGCGATCGAACTTCAAGGCGAGCGGATGGCCAGCGTCGAGTTCTTGTTTGATCCGCTCAATTGAACGCACCCGCCGGACTTCATATCTCGGCCCCACGAGCTTTTGCAGGCGGCGCACGAGGCAAAAAGCGCTCAAGCCGATTGCGGTCGTTCCGAGCTTTTTATAGAGCGGCCCAATTCCTGGCGCCATGCCCTCGTGATAGCGAAGGATGGAAGCAGCAGTGACAGGCCCGCACGCGGAAGCGCGATAGGCGGGAGGCACTTGCTCTGCGTATTGGTTCATCGCTTGAAAAGGAAGCAGTACTTTCATATCGCATTCTCCTCATAGACGTTTCAGCGCAGCTTGGCTTCTCGTTCATCGAGCAAAGTCTGCAACGCGCTGCGGAATGTCGTGTATACTTCCAAATCGACCTGGATGCCGGCATGGACGATCTCACGGACAAAGCGGGGGTTGAAGCCGACATAAATGCCACGCAGCCCCATCAGTTTCAGCGCACTGTTCAATTGCGTCAATTCCAATGCAAGTTCATTGAAATCGAACGATTGCACATCCTGTATCGTGACGCCCGTGAAGTCAAAGATGACTTTCTCCGTATCTCGGTGTTCAGCGGCGTATTCGAGTACTTTTGTCCGGATCGTTTCAAAGCGGTCGCGGAAGATATAGCCGGCAATCGGCGCAAGAATCGTATTCGGCACGATCGACGGGATGATCGGCGCCGACATATTATGGATGACATCCTGGTAATGCGAGACCAGTTCTTTTAATTCTTTGATTTCCTGTTGTGGATCCATTTGGACACCTCTGCTTTATATGCTATCGAAAAGTTTTGGGGGCTTGCGGATGTTATGCGTTTTGTTCTTCGAGAAAGTGAATGACAGAAGCGGGAGTTTTAGCATTAGCACTGTGGAGATGCGCTTTTTTCACACCGTCTTTGAAAATGAGCAGGCTCGGAATTCCCATCACTTCATATTGCTCGGCGATTTCCGGCAGTTCATCGCGATTTACATCGAACCACTGGTAGTCATTATATTGTTCGATGATCGGATCGATGAACATATCCATACGGGTGCAATCAGGGCACCAGCCAGCTTGGAATTTCACGATGACCGGTTCACCGTTTTGGATAGTATCGTTGAATTGTTCAGTTGTTTTTAGGGATTTCATAAAATTGCCTCCTTTAATAGTCTTCATCATCTTACCCTTTTTTTGCCTTCTCTCCAAGCGCTTGAATAAAAGCGCCAGAAAAATCTTCCGATTAAATATTGCGAAAATAGGAAAAATAATTTACACTAAGAACGAGAAGGAAAGTATTTCTTTTTTTTACCCAGAAAATGAATGAGTGTTCATTCAAAAATAGGAGGGTTTGCTCGTGTCATACAAAATCAAAAAAGCGGCCGTGCTCGGATCAGGCGTCATGGGTTCAGGAATCGCAGCTCATCTAGCCAATATCGGAATCCCGGTCATGCTGCTCGACATTGTCCCGAAAGAAGCAACGAAAGAAGAACAAGCGAAAGGGCTGACACTTGAAGACAAAGCAGTGCGCAACCGTATCGCCACAACAGCAACTCAAAAACTATTAAAGCAAAAACCGGCACCACTGACAGCGAAAAAGAATTTGCAGCTGATCACTCCAGGCAACTTGGAGGATGATCTCGATAAACTATCCGAAGTGGATTGGATTATCGAAGTCATCGTTGAAAACTTAGACATTAAAAAATCACTATACGAAAAGATTGATGCGGTCAGAAAACCTGGCACCATCATTTCATCCAATACATCGGGCATTAGCATCAACGCAATGGCAGAAGGGCGTTCTGAAGATTTCCAGAAACATTTCCTCGGAACCCACTTCTTCAACCCGCCGCGCTATTTGAAACTGCTTGAAGTCATCCCTGCAGATGCGACAGCGCCGGAAGTCGTTGAATTCATGCAGCAATTCGGTGAAGACCGCTTAGGTAAAGGCGTCGTCCTGGCAAAAGATACGCCGAACTTCATTGCCAACCGCATCGGCACATACGGTTTGCTCGTCACAGTACGTGAAATGCAAAATCGCGGCTATTCGGTAGGAGAAGTGGATTCCGTCACCGGACCGCTGATCGGCCGCCCGAAATCCGCGACATTCCGCACACTTGACGTAGTCGGGCTCGACACCTTCATGCACGTGGCGAAAAACGTCTACGATCAGACGGAAGGCGAAGAACAGCAAGTGTTCAAAACGCCTGAATTCATGAAGAAGATGGTCGAAAATGGCTGGATCGGGGCAAAAGCGAAACAAGGCTTCTTCCAGAAGAAAGACAAAGAAATCCTCGAGCTCGACCCTGAAACGATGGAATACCGCCCATCGCAAAAATTGAAAACGCCTTCACAGGAAATGGCCAAACAGCAAAAAGGCTTGTCCGCGAAAATGAAGACACTTGTTTACGCAGACGACCGCACAGGCGAATTGCTGTGGAGCATACTGGCTCCGACGCTTATTTATTCCGCAGAGCTTCACGGCGAGATTGCAGACGACATCGTCGCAATCGACAATGCCATGAAATGGGGCTTCGGCTGGGAACAGGGGCCGTTTGAAGTATGGGATGCAATCGGCGTCAAGCAGTCAACAGAAAAAATGGCCGCACAAGGCTTAGAAGTGCCGGCATTTGCACAAGCGCTAGTGGAAAAAGGGTTCGATTCCTTCTATAAAGAAGAGAACGGAGATCTGTATTATTTCGACGGTTCGGATTACCAGCCCGTTCCGGTCAATGAAAAAGTGATTGATTTGAAGCGTTACAAGAAAAAGCACGGCGTCATCAAATCGAATTCCGGCGCAAGCTTGATCGATCTTGGAGACGGCATCGCATTGCTCGAATTCCATTCACGTTCGAACGCGATCGGGCTCGATATCATGCAGATGATCAATTTCTCGGTCGACGAAGTCGAGAAAAACTACAAAGGGCTCGTCATCGGCAACCAAGGCAAGAACTTCTGCGTTGGCGCCAACCTCGGCATGATTTTGATGGAAGCACAAGACGACAATATCTTTGAACTGGATTTGACGATCCGCACCTTCCAAAACGCCATGCTGAAATTGAAATACAGCTCGAAGCCAGTCGTTGCAGCACCATTCGGCATGACACTCGGCGGCGGGGCGGAAGTTATCCTGCCGGCAGCACGTGTACAGGCATCCATGGAAACGTATATGGGATTGGTGGAAGCAGGCGTCGGGCTCATTCCGGGCGGCGGCGGAAACAAGGAACTATATATGAAGCAATTGAAAGGCTTGCCGAATCACGTGACGGCAGACTACGTCAATTTGGCGGCAGGAGTCTTCGAATCGATTGCAACGGCGAAAGTATCGACATCCGCAGATGAAGCACGCGAAAACAATTTCCTGAATTTCGTCGACGGCATCAGTGTCAATAGCGACCACTTGATCTATGATGCGAAGCAATTGGCGTTGTCGCTCTATGATAATGGCTACCAGGCGCCGAGAAGAGAAAAAGTGCCGGTCGCAGGGGAAGCGGGCTATGCGGCGATGCTGCTTGGTGCAGAAGGCATGTTGTTGTCGGGCTATATCAGTGAACACGATATGAAAATCGCCAAAAAACTGGCTTATGTATTATCAGGCGGAAAGCTGCCATACGGTTCGAAAGTCGATGAGCAGTATTTGCTCGATCTAGAACGTGAAGCATTCCTGAGCCTGGTCGCTGAACCGAAATCACAGCAGCGCATGCAGCATATGCTCGTCAAAGGTAAACCATTACGCAATTGATCGCCGATTATATAGAGGAGGAAATGATATGCGCGAAGCAGTAATTGTGGCCGGAGCGAGAACTCCGGTCGGAAAAGCGAAAAAAGGTTCCCTGGCTACAGTGAGACCCGATGATTTCGGGGCGCTCGTCGTACGGGAAACATTGAAGAGGGCTGGATATGACGGCCCCATTGATGATTTGATCATGGGCTGCGCCATGCCTGAAGCAGAGCAAGGCATGAACATCGCCCGCAATATCGGTGCGCTTGCAGGGCTTCCGGATACGACGCCGGCAGTTACCGTCAACCGCTTTTGTTCATCAGGCTTGCAATCGATCGCTTATGCCGCTGAACGAATCATGGTCGGCCACGCCGAAGCGATCGTTGCCGGCGGCGTCGAATCGATGAGCATGGTACCGATGATGGGCAATGTGCTGCGGCCGAACGCAAAAATCGCCGAAATCGCCCCGCAATATTACATGAGCATGGGCCATACAGCGGAACAAGTGGCGACGCAATACGGCGTCAGCCGCGAAGACCAGGATGCATTTGCGGTCCGTTCCCATGAAAATGCGGCTAGAGCAATCGAAAAAGGACATTTCGTCGATGAAATCGTGCCAGTCGAAGTGATCCAGCGTTTCGTAGATAGCCAGAATAAATATCAGGAAAAATCATTCATGTTTGAAATGGATGAAGGGGTGCGCCACGGCACATCGATCCAAACACTCAATAAGCTGCGCGCAGCATTCTCGGCACGCGGCACGGTGACAGCGGGGAACTCTTCGCAGACCTCTGACGGAGCAGGTTCAGTGCTCGTCATGGACCGTGAAAAAGCGGAAGCGCTAGGCCTCAAGCCGATTGCGAAATTCCGTTCATTCGCAACTGGCGGCGTTCCGCCCGAAGTCATGGGCATCGGACCGGTCGTCGCGATTCCGAAAGCCTTGAAACTTGCTGGGCTGACGAAAGACGATATCGACGTATGGGAACTGAATGAAGCATTCGCCTCCCAGTCGCTCGGCGTCATCCGCGAGCTTGGCTTGGACATGGACAAGATAAATTTGAACGGCGGCGCCATCGCACTCGGCCATCCGCTCGGTGCAACAGGTTCGATTTTGACTTTGCGCATGCTCAGTGAATTGAAGCGCCAAAACAAACAATTCGGCGTCGTCACGATGTGCATCGGCGGCGGAATGGGCGCAGCCGGAGTCTTCGAAATGCTGTAAAGAGAACTTTAGGGGATACGATTAACAGGGGATTCAATAAAACGATAAATCGGGAGGAATGGAAAATGGAACAAGAAAAAACATTGATCAAAGGCGGAAGCTTCTTGATCGAAGATGCAGACCTATCACGTGTGTTCACGCCGGAGGATTTCACGGAAGAGCATAAGATGATCGCCAAAACGACAGAGGATTACGTCAACATGGAAGTTATGCCTTTAGTCGAGAACCTGGAAAACCATGAATTCGAGCATTCGGTTAAGCTCTTGAAAAAAGCGGGCGAACTCGGGCTTCTCGGTGCAGACGTCCCGGAACAATACGACGGGCTCGGGCTCGACAAAATCGCATCGGCTTTGATTGCTGAGAAAATGTCCAAAGCGGGCGGCTTCTCCATCACGCACGGCGCACATGTCGGTATCGGATCGCTGCCGATCGTTCTATTCGGTAACGAAGAGCAGAAAAAGAAATACTTGCCGGTTCTTGCAACAGGCGAAAAAATTGCAGCTTACGCATTGACTGAGCCGAGCTCCGGATCGGATGCTTTGGGCGCGAAAACAGTCGCAAAACTGAACGAAGCGGGAACGCATTACGTCTTGAACGGCGAAAAGCAATGGATCACGAACGCAGGATTTGCTGATGTCTTTGTTGTCTATGCAAAAATCGACGGCGAACAGTTCTCGGCATTTATCGTCGAGCGCGACTTCGGGGGCGTATCGGTTGGACCGGAAGAAAAGAAAATGGGCATCAAATCGTCTTCAACGCGTACATTGATCTTGGAAGATGCGGAAGTCCCTGTGGAAAACCTTCTTGGTGAAGCAGGGCGCGGCCACATCATCGCCTTCAATATCCTGAACATCGGGCGCTATAAACTGGGCGTCGGCACAATCGGCGCATCCAAGCGCGCAATGGAATTGACGATTCCTTACACGAACCAGCGCCAGCAATTCAAGACACCGATCTCTTCCTTTAACCTGACAAAAGAGAAATTGGCGACAATGGCATCAAAATTGTATGCTGTTGAAAGTTCGGTTTACCGTACAGTCGGCTTGTTCGAAGACCGCATGAGCGGCTTCACGGATGAGCAGCAGGCAGACGGTAAATTGGTCGCGGATTCCATCGCCGAATTTGCCATCGAATGTTCATTGAATAAATTCTTCGGAACAGAAACTTTGGATTATATCGTTGATGAAGGCGTCCAGTTGCACGGCGGCTACGGCTTTATGCAGGAATATGAAATCGAGCGCATCTACCGCGATTCCCGCATCAACCGTATCTTTGAAGGAACGAACGAAATCAACCGCCTGCTCGTGCCGGGCACATTGCTCCGTAAAGCAATGAAAGGCGAATTGCCGCTTCTTGAGCATGCACAAGCATTGCAGGAAGAGCTTTTGATGATGATGCCTGAGGAAGTCGGAACGGAAGCCTTGGCCCAGGAAAAAGCATTGGTGAAAAACGCCAAGAAAATCGCCATCCTCGCTGCAGGCCTTGCCGCACAGACTTACGGCAAGAAACTGGAAGCGGAACAGGAAGTGCTCGTGAACATCGCGGATATCGTCAGCAATGTCTTCGCGATGGAATCCGTCGTCTTGCGCACAGAAAAAGCGATCGCAGCAAGCGGCGAAGAAAAAGCGAAGCAGAAACTTCTCTATACGCAGATCTTCTGCCAGGAAGCTTTGGAGGAAATCGAGAAAGATGCGAAAGAAACTTTGATCGCAGCAATCGATGGCGACAACCAGCGCATGATGCTGTCCGCACTCCGCAAATTGACGCGTTCAACGCCGTACAACTTGATCGCGAAAAAACGCGAAGCATCCGAAAAATTGATCAGTGTAGAAAAATACGTCGTGTAATCGACTACACAGAAGGGGGCTGTCCCAAAAGGTCATGAATATGACCTTTTGGGGCAGTCCTTTATTACATCAAAAAGAATTAGCAGATGCCCGTGGCAGCAGACGCTTTTGGGTCCATAGGGGGCGTCATGCAGATGACACTATAGTGCGTAGCAATGCGAGGACATCGCGTAACTTCGTTCTTCAGCAGCTGCAAGACAGATGCTCTGCAAATAAAATCAAAGCAGTTCAACCTCGCTCATTTATTCGTCACCTGTAATTCCATCAGCCACATTGTGTGAAAAAGTATTCTACAGCTTAAATAGCTGGCCAAAGATTTCCTCTTTTTCTGGTTATTTTTTATGGAGACTAATGGGACCTTCCTGTTTTCAGAGTGTTGAAGTCGTCAAAATCCACTATTAGTTAAAATGGAAATCACCTTTTCTACATTCAAAAGTCAATGGCTTATCTCAGTATTTGGAGAAGCGTTCGCTCGACTCCTGCGGGAAAAGCGGGTTTGAGAGACCCCGCAAGCCGAGATAGCGGCTGAGGAGGCTCGATTCCCGCCCACGGAAAGCGAGCGATAAGCTTCGGAAAATACGACTTCCCGTTATTTATTTGAATAAATACCAATCGCTCGCGAGTCGACTGCCCCGGGGCATTTTGATATGCTTGATTTACAAGACAGGAGGAGATTTGATGATCCAGTATTATGCTTACCCGAAATGTTCGACCTGCCAAAAAGGCAAGAAATGGCTTGAGGCGAATGGCGCGGAGTTCGACTATATCGATATCTCACAAAACCCGCCGTCCGCGGCGCAGCTGAAAGAAATCCACGAAGCGAGCGGCATCGAATTGAAGAAGTTCTTCAATACGAGCGGCAAGAAATACCGCGAGCTCGAATTGAAGGAAAAGCTGCCGGAGATGCCTGCAGATGAGCAATATGAGTTGCTTGCATCAGACGGCATGCTCATCAAACGCCCGCTCGCTTGGGATGGATCTCAGGCGACACTCGGTTTCAAGGAAGAAGCATACGCAAATACATGGAGTTGACAAGTTTGTCATCTTGTTTTTCATCCTTGGTTGTGGCAAACTGAAATTGAGTCTATTACATATTTGGAGGGGTTTGGATGAGCACACCACAAGAGCTTCGCTATTCTAAAGAACATGAATGGGTCAAAGTCGAAGACGGCAAGGCACGCATCGGCATTACTCATTTCGCGCAAGATGAACTTGGAGACATCGTTTTTGTCGAGCTTCCGCAAGTCGGCGACGAATTGAAAAAAGACGAGCCGTTCGGCAGCGTTGAATCCGTTAAAACGGTATCTGAATTGTATGCACCGATCAGCGGAAAAATCGTCGAAGTCAATTCCGAGCTTGAAGACAGCCCGGAATTCGTCAACGAATCCCCTTATGAAAAAGCGTGGATGGTCGTTGTGGAAGCCCCTTCTGAAGAAGACGTCAACGAATTGATGTCAGCTGACGAATACAAAGAAATGACAAACGAGTAAGTTCTGGAAGCGCCTTTTTTTGGCGCTTTTTTTTCATATTTTGTTTCCTGGGGGGAGACGTATGGATAAAGTGATAGTGGTTGAAGGGATCACCGATAAGACCCGGATTGCGCCATTGATTGCAGAACCCGTGACGATTCTCTGCACAAATGGTACAGTAAGTGCTACAAGACTCGAGGAAATGCTGTTGCCGTTCGAAGGGCAGGATATCATCATCCTGGTCGATGCGGACAGTTCCGGCGATAAACTGCGCAAGCTCATCAAGCGTGAATTTCCGGAAGCGCGCCATTTCCATATTGACCGGAGTTATAAGGAAGTTGCGGCTACACCGCTCCGTAAACTGGTCGATGTGCTCATCGCCGCAGGTGTGCGGGTCTTTAATCCAGTAGCGAGGAATGACTGTTATGAACGAATGGACAAATAAAGAATGGCTCAAAATCAAAAATACACAACCTGTAGCGGCTTACTATTTGTATGCACCGATGTGTGGCACATGCCAGGTCGCCAGCAAAATGCTCGGAGTCGTCAAGGAACTTCTGCCGGATCTTGAAATCGGCAAGGCGAATTTGAATTATGTACAGGAAGTTGCGGAACTTTACGAAATTGAAAGCGTTCCTTGCCTGCTTATTACACAGGATGGCAAAGTGACAGACAAGATATATGCGTTTCATTCAGTACCGTATTTATATGGGAAATTAAAAATAGTTGACGAATACAGCCGGCCATGATAAATTTAGTTTCTGAAATTAACTTAATAGCGTAACTCTTATTAAGAGAGGTGGAGGGAAGTGCCCGATGAAGCCCGGCAACCGTCATGAAAATGAAATGGTGCCAAGTCACTCAAAGTATAAACTTTGAAAGATGAGAGAACGGTTTATTGTGTCAAAACATGTGCCTTTCTGCTTATCTGAGCAGAAAGGCTTTTTCATTAGCAAAAGATTTAGGAGAGTGCCCAATCATGATTGAGTTAAAAGGATTAACTAAAATATTCGATACTGGCAAAGCCCGTTTAACGGCTGTCGACAATGTCGATCTGACTGTGCCGGCCGGGGAAATTTTCGGCATCATCGGCTATAGTGGAGCGGGAAAAAGTACATTGATCCGATTGTTGAACGGCTTGGAAAAACCGAGCGAGGGTTCCGTGGAAATCAATGGACAGAACATCACGGCGATTTCAGGGCCGAAACTTCGGAAAGCCCGCCAGAAAGTCAGCATGATCTTCCAGCATTTCAATTTGCTGTGGTCGCGCACTGTCCGCGAGAACATTGAATTTCCGCTCGAGATTGCTGGAGTGGGGAAAGAGGAGCGGCGCAAGCGTTCTGCAGAGCTGATTGAACTAGTCGGCCTGGAAGGGCGTGAAACTGCCTATCCAGCCCAGCTTTCCGGAGGGCAGAAGCAACGCGTCGGCATCGCCCGTGCGTTAGCCAATGACCCGGAAGTGCTTCTGTGCGATGAAGCGACATCGGCACTCGATCCGCAAACGACCGATGCGATTTTGGATTTATTGGTTGATATCAATAAGCGGCTCGGCTTGACGATTGTTTTGATCACACATGAAATGCACGTCATCCGGAAAATCTGCCACCGCGTGGCGGTCATGGAAGGCGGGCGCGTTGTCGAACTCGGCGAAGTGCTGCATGTCTTCCAACATCCGAAGGAAAACATCACGAAACGCTTTGTCGCACAAGTGACAGAGACGGAAGATTCCGCAGAGACGGTCCGCCATTTGCGCGAGCAATATCCAGAAGGGCAATTGGTCAAGTTGATCTTTGTCGGAGACCAGGCGGAGCAGCCGATTCTCACGCAGCTGATCCGTGAGCACGCCGTGGAAGTCAATATCGTCCACGGCAACATCTCCCACACCCAGCGCGGGGCATACGGCACGCTCATTCTTCAATTGAAGGGTGCCGCAGATGAAATCGCAAAGGCGCTAGCTTTCCTCGGTGCGCATGATGTACAGACGGAGGTGATGGGCGATGCTTGAGACTTTGTTCCCGAACGTTGATTGGCCGAAAATGTGGGAAGCGACGCTTGAAACGATTTACATGACGGCAGTGTCCACGCTGTTCACGTTCATCATTGGGCTCGTGCTAGGCGTTATTCTGTTTTTGACTGCACCAAACCAATTATGGGCCAATAAATTAGTCAATTGGCTGTCAGGGGCGTTCGTCAATATATTCCGATCGATTCCTTTCATCATCTTGATCATTTTGCTTATCCCATTCACGAAATATTTGATCGGCAGCATCCGGGGGCCGAACGCTGCACTCCCGGCATTGATCATCGGGGCAGCTCCTTTCTATGCCCGCATGGTGCTGATCGCCTTGAAAGAAATCGATAAAGGCGTCATCGAAGCTGCTCGCTCGATGGGGGCGACGACGTGGACCATCATCCGCAAAGTCCTGCTGCCTGAATCGAAACCCGCTTTGATTTCCGGAATCACGGTAACCGCTATCGCCTTGGTCGGCTATACCGCCATGGCGGGAATCATCGGCGCAGGAGGGCTCGGGACACTCGCCTTCTTGGATGGGTTCCAAAGAAGCCGTGAAGACGTAACACTCGTCTCGACGATCTTGATTTTGGTCATCGTCTTTGCAGTCCAGTTTGTCGGTGATTATTTAACAGGCAAAGCTGATAAGCGCTAAACCATCTTCAGCGCAATTTATTTCAATTGAAAATGGGCAATCATTGCCCAGTATTTAATAAAACTACATTCAATAGAAGAAAAGGGGAATTTTGTAATGAAAAAATTAGTATTCGGTTCATTTGCAGCAGTATTGGCATTATCCGCTTGCGGCGCTGAAGAAAGCAGCAATGGCGGTTCAGAAGGCGAAACAAGCACATTGACGGTCGGCGCTTCCAACGTGCCGCACGGTGAAATCCTTGAACAGGCAAAACCGATTCTTGCAGAACAGGGAATCGAGCTTGAGATCGAAACGTACCAAGACTACATCCTTCCTAACCAAGACTTGGAATCAGGAGATTTGGATGCCAACTATTATCAGCACATTCCTTATTTGGAAGCGCAAATCGCGGATCATGGATATGACTTTGCAAATGCGGGTGCGGTCCACATCGAGCCGATGGGTATTTACTCCAAAGATATTGCTTCTCTAGATGAGATTCCTCAGGATGGAACAATCCTAATGAGCAATTCAGTCGCTGAACATGGCCGTATGCTGTCAATTCTTGAAGCAGAGGGATTGATCAAGCTGGATGAAAATGTCGAAAAAACGACAGCTGAAGTCAGTGACATCGTCGAAAACGAGAAGAACATCCAGTTCGAAACAGAATACGAGCCGGCACTTCTCGTCCAGATGTACGAAGCTAGTGAAGGCGATGCTGTCTTCATCAACGCCAACTACGCTATCGATGCAGGGTTGAAGCCGATGGAAGACTCCATCGCACTTGAAGGTTCGGATTCCCCTTATGCCAACTTGATCGTCGTGCAATCTGGAGATGAAGAGAATGAAGACATCCAAGCACTTGTCGATGTATTGACTTCACAAGAAATCCAAGATTTCATCCTTGAAGAGTGGGACGGCGCTGTCATTCCAGTCGAAGAGTAAAAAATCCAAAGCCAATGCCCTCCATATGGAGAGCATTGGCTTTTTTCGTTGTTTAATGCGGATAAATTATCACCTTGCGTTGCAAACAGAACGGTGTGCAATCCGAAAACATCTATTCTCTTTATTCTTTCGGAATAATAAAAATATTACGTGTTTAACGAAAAAGCTATTAGATTTTCGAAAACTATGGTAATTTCACATAATAAAGAAAAAACAACTGTTTACACAGGGAGGACAACATCATGAAGTTTAAATTCGGCTTGCTGCCGCGGATTGTGCTCGCCATTGTGCTCGGCGTTCTTATCGGTTCGGTAGCTCCAGAATGGCTCGTCCGTATATTTGCCACATTCACAGGAATTTTCGGCGGGTTCTTGAATTTTATCGTTCCATTGATCATTCTAGGTTTTATCGCTCCGGGTATCGCAAAACTCGGCAAGGGTTCTGGGAAATTACTTGGTCTTGCTACATCAGTAGCCTATCTTTCCACTATTACAGCGGGGGTTCTGGCATTTTTCGTGGCTTCGACAATATTGCCGAATTTAATGCGCGGAGGGTCGCTGAATAATTTGGATGACCCGGCAAACTCCCTTGCTTCGAGTTTCATCGAATTGGAGATCCCTCAATTATTCGGTGTGATGAGTGCCTTGATTCTGGCGTTCCTTCTCGGCATCGGGATGGCTTCTACCGGAAGCCGCACGATGGCGTCGTTTTTTGAAGAGTTCCAAGAGATCATCGAAAAAGTTATTTCAGTCATCATAATTCCACTATTGCCATTCCACATCTTCGGAATTTTCGCGAACATGGCCTATGGCGGGGCGGTAATGGAGATTCTTTCGCTCTTTGCAGTGGTGTTCATTCTTATTATCGTCCTGCATTGGGTGATGATTACCGGCCAATATACTTCGGCTGGCCTCTTGAAAAAGAAAAATCCATTCGCAATGATTCGAATAATGCTTCCTGCTTATTTCACTGCACTTGGGACACAGTCCTCCGCGGCAACTATTCCAGTGACATTGCGCCAGGCCAGAAAAACGGGTGTAAAAGAACGTGTAGCCGATTTCACGGTTCCGCTTTTTGCTACGATCCACTTATCCGGGAGCACCATCACTCTCGTCACCTGTGCAATCGGCGTAATGCTGTTGACTGGGCAGTCGCCATCATTCGGGAGCTTCTTCCCGTTCATCCTGATGCTCGGTGTGACGATGATTGCTGCTCCTGGTGTACCCGGCGGTGCGGTAATGGCTGCCATTGGCTTGCTCGAAGTGATGCTTGGCTTCGATGCGACGATGGTTGCGCTCATGATTGCTTTGTATATGGCACAAGATAGTTTCGGAACTGCAGCGAACGTAACAGGCGACGGAGCTTTAACGAATATCGTCGACCGATTTACTCCATCTGAAAAAGCATGAATTATGCCGGAATTCAATGAATTCCGGCTATTTTTTGTTATCTAGGCGAATAGGCCGGGCTGTGCTATTATATCCTGGATATGAAAATCAGGAGGCACGAACATGAAAAAAATAACGATTCTCGGCCTATCTGCTGCCCTAATGCTTGCGGCATGCGGAACCGAACAATCCACTGATACAGTCGAAACAACTTCTGGATCTGCCACAATGGAATCCGGCAAAGAAAGCATCAAAAGCCAATTGATGCAATTTTATTTGTCCGTTTCCAAAGAAATAAATAAAGAAGACGCACAATTGAACGAGTTTGAAATCGCCCAATCCGAAGAGGCTCTTCCAAGCGGTGCTGAACTCACGGAAATGAAAGAAGCAGCTGCGACATCTGCTGAACAAGCGATGCAAGCGGTGGAATCGATCGAAGTGCCGGAGTCGCTAAGCGGTCATCAAGAAGAAATCGATGGGGCATTGGCTTCGATCGCTGCATCTTACGAGATGAAAATCGAAGAACTCGGGACAGACGCGCCCGATTTTCAAGCAGCTGCCGATAAATTTGCCGAAGCGGACGCTGCTTTCAATGAAGTATTGGAAGAAAACGGCCTAATTGCATCCAATCTTTATAATGAAGTAAGCCAATAATTTGCTTGAGCTGTCCGTGTAACGGGCAGCTTTTTCTATATATTCCCAATAACTATGACGATAGGTCTATTTTCAGATAAATTAGATTATTTATCTTGTTTAATTACTGGAGAGTCGGGTATACTTGTAAAAGTAAAATACGAAAACTCGAAAGGGATGGTTTATTATCGATTCTCAAGGTATTGAAAAGACGGAAAAAATGGAACAGGCATTCAGAGACGTACACGGGTACGGCCTGAACGAATACCAAAATGACCCGCAAAAAATCCTTGAAGTTGAACAGCGCCGGGAGCTGGATTATCGCCAAGGCCAGTCGGTCGCGGCACAGATCGAGCGCCAAGCGCACCGCGAGTAGTAAAAGACATGTAACTTTAATAAATGCCAATGAAGCGGCCGGACAGAGACTTATTGCTCTGTCCGGCTTTTCTATGGTTTTCAATAGCAATCCGGCTTCTTGCAAGTCGTTTATTGAAATAAATTCTCATTTAGCCTGACTTTATTGAAAATGCAGGAAATCAGTACCTTTCCGGAAAAACAGCGTATAACTGCAAGAAATACGGATTTCAAAATGGTTCTTGCTCGATAGTTCTTGCCGATTTTAACATTTGCTACTGAGGTAGATATAAGTTAAGATTAGAATGATACTAATTAAGAGTGCAAGGCATTCTATTAAAACACTATGGAGGTATTTACATGTCAACTTTGGTCATTAAAGATCTACACGTTGAAATCGAAGGAAAAGAGATTTTAAAAGGTGTAACCTTAACAATTAATACGAGCGAAATCCATGCCATCATGGGGCCGAACGGAACAGGGAAATCAACCTTGGCGTCAGCTATCATGGGGCATCCAAAATATGAAGTAACACAGGGTACTATCGAATTGGACGGCGAAGATGTATTGGCTATGGAAGTTGATGAGCGTGCACGCGCAGGACTCTTCCTGGCTATGCAATACCCAAGCGAAATCTCAGGTGTAACGAATGCTGACTTCATGCGCTCTGCTATGAACGCACGCCGTGAAGAAGGCAATGAAGTTTCCTTGATGAAGTTCATCCGCGAACTCGACAGCAAAATGGAAACATTGAGCATGGACCAGGACATGGCGCAGCGTTACCTGAACGAAGGATTCTCCGGCGGCGAGAAGAAACGCAACGAAATCCTTCAGATGATGATGATCAAACCGACGATTGCTGTATTGGATGAGATTGACTCCGGTCTTGATATCGACGCATTGAAAGTCGTATCAGACGGCATCAACCAGATGAAGGGCGAAAACTTCGGCTGCTTGATCATCACTCACTACCAACGTCTGTTGAACTACATCACTCCGGATAAAGTCCATGTGATGATGCAAGGCCGCGTAGTGAAATCAGGCGGACCTGAACTTGCGCACAAACTCGAAGCGGAAGGCTACGACTGGATCAAGGCAGAACTCGGCATCGAAGACGAGACTGTCGGACAAGAAGCATAATTGGAAGGAGAGACTAACGTGACGGTTGAAACAACACTAACAATGACCGAGCAGGATGTACGCTCCTTCTCGGCTTCCCACTCAGAACCAGAAGAGTTTACGAATTTGCGCGTACAGGCACTGGCGGCTGCAGAACAATTGGCGCTGCCAAAACCTGATAAAACAAAAATCACCAACTGGAACTTCACTGATTTCCCGGTGCATACAGTAGAAAGCTCTACTTACACTTCATTAGAAGAGTTGCCTGAACAAGTGAAGTCCATCGTTGACCTTGGACAGAAAAATCTTTATATCCAGCATAACAATACGCCGGCTTTCATTTCTTTAGATGAAAACTTGAAAAAACAAGGCGTCATCTTGACGGACATCCAAACAGCTATCCGCGAACATAGCGAATTGGTCGCTAAATATTTCATGACAGAAGCGGTCAAGGCGGAAGAACACAAATTGACTGCTCTCCACGCAGCGCTCTTAAACGGAGGGATTTTCCTTTACGTTCCAAAAAACGTTGTGATCGAAGAGCCTGTCCAAGCCGTCTTCCTGCATGACAATGAGGAAGCTTCATTATTCAACCATGCATTGATCGTAGCGGATAAGAGCAGTTCCGTAACATATGTTGAAAACTATATTTCCACAGTGCCGAAAGCAAAAGGCCAAGCGAACATCGTTTCCGAAGTGTTTGCGGAAGATAACGCTTCTGTCACTTACGGCGCGGTAGATGTTCTTGCAGAAGGCTTCACGACATACGTGAACCGCCGGGGCGTAGCACAACGCGATGCCCGCATCGAATGGGCGCTTGGACTTATGAGCGATAGCGATACAATCTCCGATAATACAACATTCCTGATCGGCGACAATTCTGTCGGCGATACTAAAACGGTAGTTGTTGGCAGAGGATCGCAAAAGCAGAACTTCACGACGCAAGTCATCCACTGGGGCAAAAACTCCGATGGCCAGATCTTGAAGCATGGCGTCATGAAAGATTCCGCATCATCCATTTTCAATGGCATCGGAAAAATCGAGCATGGCGCGACGAAATCCAACGCAGAGCAGGAATCGCGTGTTCTTATGTTGAGCCCGAATGCACGAGGCGATGCCAACCCGATCCTGTTGATCGATGAAGACGATGTAACGGCTGGGCACGCAGCTTCAGTTGGCCGTGTCGATCCGCTTCAATTGTATTATTTGATGAGCCGCGGTATCACAAAACAAGAAGCTGAACGTCTTGTAATTCACGGCTTCCTGGCACCGGTAGTTAACGTGTTGCCAATCGAAGGCGTTAAAAAGCAATTGACGGAGGTTATCGAAAGGAAAGTCCGCTAATGAATCCAGAGATTAAAAGCTATTTCCCGATACTCAATCAGGAAGTCAACGGAAATCCACTCATCTATTTAGACAGTGCCGCTACTTCCCAAAAACCTGTACAAGTCATCGAAGCGCTGAAAGAGTATTACGAGTCCGATAATTCCAATGTCCACCGGGGCGTCCATACGCTTGGCAACCGGGCAACGGAAAAATACGAAGGCGCACGCGAGAAAGTACAGCAATTCATCAATGCGAATGCTACTGAGGAAATTGTCTTCCTGCGCGGCACGACAACAGCGATCAATCTGGTCGCACAAAGTTATGGGCGTGCTAATGTAGAGGAAGGCGATGAAATCGTCATTACGTATATGGAGCATCACTCCAACATCATTCCGTGGCAGCAGTTGGCAAAAGAACGTGGCGCTGTCTTGAAATACATCGAGCTTGAAGAAGACGGCACCATCTCACTTGAAAACGTACGTGCAGCCATCACCGACCGTACGAAAATCGTGTCGATGGTTTACGTCTCGAATGTACTCGGCACGATGAACCCCGTGAAGGAAGTTGCAAAAATTGCACATCAACACGGTGCGGTCATGATGGTGGACGGTGCGCAAGCTGCGCCTCACTTGAAGATTGATGTCCAGGATTTGGATTGCGATTTCTTCGCATTCTCCGGCCATAAAATGGTCGGCCCGACAGGCATCGGAGTACTTTACGGCAAAAAGAAATTGCTTGAAGCGATGGAGCCGGTCGAGTTTGGCGGCGAGATGATCGACTTTGTCGGCTTGTATGATTCGACATGGAAAGAGCTTCCCTGGAAATTTGAAGGCGGCACACCGATTATTGCCGGAGCTGTCGGACTCGCAGCAGCGATCGACTTTCTGCAGGAAATCGGTTTGGACGAAATCGAAAAACATGAACATCACATGGCTGCCATTGCCATGGATAAGATGGGCGCGATTGAAGGGCTTGATATTTATGGCCCGACAGATCCTGCGAAACGGGCAGGCATCGTCACCTTCAATATGAAGGAAGTTCATCCCCATGACGTGGCAACAGTGCTCGATATGAGCGGCATCGCTGTCCGCGCAGGCCATCATTGCGCTCAGCCGTTGATGAAATGGCTTAACGTGACAGCGACAGCACGCGCGAGCTTCTATCTTTATAATGATGAGTCGGATATCGACCGTCTGGTGGAAGGTTTGCGTTCTGCAAAGGAGTATTTTAGCGATGTCTTTTAATAATTTGGATCAATTGTATCGACAAGTGATCATGGATCATTATAAAACACCACGCAATAAAGGCACGATCGAAGAGGACAGCGTCAATATCGAAATGAACAACCCGACGTGCGGCGACCGGATCCTTCTGACGCTGCAAGTCGAGGATGGCATAGTGAAAGACGCGAAATTCGACGGTGAAGGCTGTTCGATTTCCATGGCTTCCGCCTCTATGATGACGCAAGCCGTCAAAGGAAAAGACGTAGATACTGCATTGAAGATGTCCGGGATCTTTTCGGATATGATGCTTGGCAAAGAATACGACGATTCAGTGGACCTTGGGGATATTGAAGCGCTGCAAGGTGTCTCGAAATTCCCGGCGCGCATCAAATGCGCGACGCTCGCATGGAAAGCCATGGAAAAAGGTGTGCACAACGAAGAAAAATCGTAACAAAGAACGGAGGAACGACGATGGCGAAAAAAATGCCGGAAATCGGAGATTATAAATATGGGTTCCACGACAAGGACGTCTCCATCTTCAGATCTAAACGCGGTCTGACGGAAGACATTGTCAGAGAAATCTCGAAAATTAAAGAAGAGCCTGAGTGGATGCTTGAATCCCGCTTGAAAGCTCTCAAATTGTTCTACTCCATGCCGATGCCACAATGGGGCGGAGATTTAAGCTCACTTGATTTTGATGAAATTACGTATTACGTAAAACCATCAGAAGCAAGCCAAACTTCATGGGATGAAGTTCCTGAAGAAATCAAGCGTACGTTTGATAAACTGGGGATTCCTGAAGCCGAGCAAAAATACTTGGCAGGCGTATCGGCCCAGTATGAGTCGGAAGTTGTTTACCACAACATGAAATCCGAACTCGAAGACATGGGGATCGTCTTTAAAGATACAGGCGCTGCTTTGAATGAAAATGAAGATTTGTTCAAGGAACATTGGCAGTCTGTTATCCCTGCGGCCGACAACAAATTCGCTGCACTTAATACGGCAGTATGGTCAGGTGGATCATTCATCTATGTACCGCCAGGCATCAAAGTGGAATCTCCGCTGCAAGCCTATTTCCGTATCAACTCGGAAAACATGGGGCAGTTCGAGCGTACATTGATCATCGTCGATGAAGGCGCAAGCGTTCATTACGTTGAAGGCTGTACAGCACCGGTTTATACGACGAACTCGCTTCACTCGGCGGTTGTTGAAATTATCGTCAAAGAAAACGCATATTGCCGTTACACGACCATCCAAAACTGGGCGAACAACGTGTTCAACCTTGTTACTAAGCGTGCATTCGTTGACGCCAACGGGACGATGGAATGGATCGACGGCAACATCGGTTCTAAAGTGACGATGAAATATCCTGCTGTTTACCTTCGCGGAGAAGGCGCTCGCGGCATGACTTTGTCAATCGCGATTGCCGGTAAAGGCCAGCATCAGGATGCAGGGGCGAAAATGATTCACTTGGCGCCGAATACATCATCTTCAATCGTTTCGAAGTCCATTTCGAAACAAGGCGGGAAGGTTTCCTACCGCGGTATCGTACGCTTCGGCCGCAAAGCCGACGGAGCGCGTTCCAACATTGAATGCGATACGCTGATCATGGACAACCAGTCCACTTCAGATACGATCCCTTACAACGAAATTTTGAACGATAATGTTTCTTTGGAGCACGAAGCGAAAGTTTCGAAAGTATCCGAAGAGCAATTGTTCTATCTGATGAGCCGCGGCGTTTCCGAACAGGAAGCCACGGAAATGATCGTCATGGGCTTTATCGAGCCATTCACAAAAGAATTGCCGATGGAGTACGCAGTAGAAATGAACCGTCTGATCAAGTTCGAGATGGAAGGTTCAATCGGTTAAAAGCAAACGACCCTTGGTATGACACCGTTCATGCCAAGGGTTTTTTATGTATTTTTTCCGGTTTCAATTGATAGTAGTTTCGCATGAATCAAAGTCATATCGTTTTGTTGTTTCTTTAAAGGGTATAAGGTTCAGGAAGAGACAATTCAAGGAGGGATCTTTCTTATGAGTCAAGTTTTCGACGCACTGAAAGAAAAAATCAAGAATGCAGACATGGGAGAGGCGAAAGAAATAGTCACCCAAGTCAAGCAGGCGTATGCGGATGGCAAGATTGATGAAAATGAAAAGAACGAATTGATGGATCTCGCAAAATCCAAAATCGGTGGTGGAGGGCTCGGAGGATTATTCTAGAAGCCTGAAGCCTGATTTAAAATAAGCTTTGGCAAACCCAAAAGGGTGCCAAAGCTTATTTTTTCATGTGCTTTAAAGCTTCCCGCCTGCTCAGCGGCTGAAGCGTGTGTGCCGAAACGAAATTCTGGACCCAGTTGGCGTCAGTTTTTGCGTATTCGCGCAATGCCCAGCCGATTGATTTCTGGATGAAGAATTCAGGGGATTCTGCATGGTGTAAGATGATGCAACTGAGCATTTCTGTATCGGTTTGCTGCTTGAATTTCAATTGGTGCAGAATGGCTGCCCGATTGGTCCATATATTTGCTGTTTGCGACCACTGACACATCATGGGAGCAGTTGTTTTCCGGTCGAGCAAAACGATATGTCCCGCTAGTCTCGTGGAGATGGCATCGACACTGTCCCACCACGAGTTGGATTCGATCAGTTCGCGCAAGAACGGCAAGTCTTCTGGAGTTAAATGGACTTTCGCTTTGTCGAGCAATTCAATGGCAGCGTAATGGTATTCGCGTTCGGGCAGCGCATACAGAGTTTGGATGGCGAGTTTCAATTGCTCTTTCTCAGGGACCAGGTAGTGGGAGAGCTGTTCTTTCATCAAAACAGTGCGGAGAGGTTTTTTGATTCCTAAAAATGGGAACTTGTTTTTCATATAGGCGGCCATCACCGCAGCCGACTCTTTGTTGCGATGGGTTTCGAAGCGGACGATAAGTGCATCTGTATTCCATGGCTTTTTCATTTCCAAATTCCTCCTCGATTTATAGCCTATGATGAAATGCGCTAAAATGCAGGAAACGAAAAAATCAAGCGGATGTGGAGCTTTTCAAGCGAATCTCAAAAAGGACGCCTGTTTTTTTCTATGCTATCATAAAATAATAACGAAAATGGAGGCAGGGCGATGATTTATGTTGGATTGACGGGCTGGGGCGATCATCCGGATGTCTATAGCCCCGGGTCGAAACAAAAAGATAAATTGGTCGATTACAGTGCTCATTTTCCTATAGTGGAGCTGGACTCTTCGTTTTATGCAGTTCAGCCTGAGCGCAATATCAGCAAATGGATCCGTGAAACACCGGATAATTTCCAATTCGTCGTAAAAGCCTATCAAGGCATGACCGGTCATCAGCGTGGTGAAAATCCGTTCGATAGCCGTGAGGAAATGTTCGAGGCCTATAGATTGTCGATCAGGCCGCTTAAACAGGCAGGTAAACTGGCTATGGTGCTCTTGCAGTTCCCCCCTTGGTTTGATTGCCAGAAGGACAATGTCGAGGAAATCAGGGCCATCATCGAAGAGCTCAAGGAATTCGACTTGGCGATCGAATTCCGCCATCAATCATGGTATGCAGACGGCATGAAAGAAAAGACGCTGGAATTCCTCCGCGACCAAGGCTTGATCCATTCAGTCTGCGATGAGCCACAGGCAGGGGACGGATCGATCCCGCTTGTTCCGGAATCAAGCCGCAAAGATAAAGTGCTGCTGCGTTTGCACGGACGCAACGTCCATGGTTGGCTGAATCCCGGTAACGCCGAAAAATGGCGGGAAGTGCGGTATTTATACGATTACAACCGCCAGGAATTGGAAGAAATCAGCCGGGCAGTGAAGCATCTGGAACAACAAGCGGAACACGTTTACGTCATTTTCAATAATAATTCAGGCGGTCATGCGGCGGGCGATGCGAAAGAATTTCAAGAAATGAACGGCTTGCGCTTTGATGGCCTGTCGCCAAAGCAGCTTGATCTGTTCGAAGGCGGGTTTTGATGATATTTCTTATATTCGCAGCGGTCGGTTTGGCCTCTGGAATTGTCGGCGCGCTCATCGGCCTTGGCGGGGGCGTCATTTTAGTTCCGGCACTGCTATTCCTCGGTTCGTCAGTTAGTTTTTTTCCGGATCTGTCGCCCCAAAAGATTGTAGGCTTGTCAGTAATTATGATGATTTTCACCGGCTTATCCTCGACCATTGCATATATGAAAGTAGGGACAGTCGATTACCGGAGCGGCTTTATTTTCTTTCTCGGAAGCGCACCCGGAACGGTTCTAGGGGCTTTGGTCAACCGTACGTTGGACGTGCCGTCTTTTCAATTATACTTCGGTTTGCTGCTGGTGTTCCTATCTCTTCTCCTGCTGTTGAGAGACCGTTTGAAGGCTGTCAGTTGGTTTGTGGAAAATGGCAAAAAGCAAAGCTTTTATGATCGTAAAGCCGATAAAGAGTTCGTCTACGGCTATCCGGTCTGGTTTGCACTCGCATTGACCTTTTTCATCGGGTTCGCATCAGGGCTATTTGGCATCGGTGGAGGCTCGATACTGGTGCCCGCAATGATCCTGTTGTTTTTATTTCCACCTCATGTGGCGGTGGGGACTTCTATGCTTATGGTCTTTTTATCGGCTATCGTCAATTCCATAACCCATATCTCACTTGGCAACGTTCCATGGATCTACACGCTAGCAGTTGTTCCAGCAGCCTATATCGGAGCGAAGATAGGCGCGAGACTTAATCGCAGCATCAAATCGGAAACGCTGGTCGTAGTGCTGCGTCTCGCATTATTATTATTCGGGCTCCGCTCGATTTACGAAGGGATTTTCAGTTCATAATGAGGTGTTTGACATGAGTGAAATCATCCATATTTATCATACGAACGATCTCCATAGCCATTTCACGCATTGGCCCCGCATCAAATCCTTGCTGACGGAGCGCAGGCGCTGGCATGAGGAAGCTGGGGACGCGTGCCTTGTGCTCGACATCGGAGACCATGCGGACCGTTCCCATCCTTTTACAGAAGGAACTGCCGGCAAGGGCAATGTCCAACTGCTCAATGAGGCGGGATATGACGCTGTGACAATTGGCAACAACGAGGGAATTACATTGTCAAAAGCGGAGTTGGATGAGTTATACGTCCAAGCCGATTTTTCTGTAATTATCGCGAATTTATTGGACCTTGAGGGAAACCAGCCTGAATGGGCAAGCCCGAGCCATATTATTAAAACTAAAGAAGGCGCCAAAATCGGCTTGATTGCAGCTACTGCTGAATTTACACCTTTTTACCGCCGGCTTGGCTGGCAGGTAACAAGTGGCAGGGAAGCGATCAAGCGGGAAGCCGCCAAAATTCGGGACTCTGTCGATTTCATTGTTTGCATGTCCCACCTTGGCATCAGGGAGGATGAGTTGTTGGCGGCGGAATGTCCGGAACTCGATATTATTTTAGGGGCCCATACACACCATCTGTTCCATCAAGGCAAAGAAATTGATGGGGTATTGCTCGGTGCAGCCGGCAAGTTCGGCTATTATATCGGCCATATTGAAATCGATCTCGCCACACGCAGGATGACGGCCGAAGTGATCGAGACCGATCACTTGCCCGAAGCTGATGAAGGGTTCAATGAGCACTTGGTCGGCATCGGCAAGCGGCAGATGGCTGAAACTGTTTTCCATAATGAATCTCATTTAAAAGCGGAATGGTTCAAGCCCTCTCCTATGGCAGAGCTGTTCGGCGACGCCTTGGTTTCGTTTGCATCTGCGGATTGCGGACTTTTCAATGCAGGGATTTTCATGGAGGATATGCCGGCGGGGGAGATGACGCGCTATGATTTTCACCGCATGCTGCCCCACCCGATCAACCCTTGCGTCATCGATCTCAGTGGTGCTGAGCTGAAAGAAATTTACTTACAGTCCTTGAACGAGGATTGGCCGCAGCTTGAACTCAAAGGTATGGGCTTTAGGGGAGCGGTATTCGGACGGATGATCCATAGCGGAATGGAGATGCACGATCATCAATTGATGGTCGGCGGCAAACCTGCCGATCCCGATCGCATCTATCGGCTGGCGACTCTCGACCTGTTCACATTCGGCTATTTTTTCCCTGCGTTGAAGCGGGCGCCGAAAAGCTATTTCATGCCCGAATTTCTGCGTGACGTATTTAGTGATTATCTCCGTGCGAAAACTATAAAATAGTAGAAACATTCCGAATGGACTATTAGTTGATTTCACCAGTTTTTTGGGCTATGCTTTTTATGAATTAGATATCGATGGGTAGAGGCTGCAGCCTTCATCAGTAGAATGTGCGAGTTTGACCGCGTAGACCACATTCGAAAGGGGAGCTTGCCGAAATTTCCGTTTCCGGGTCAAGGGACGGCGATTGGGGGCATTTCAAACAGGAATGCCACTGTCATTTGCAGCATGCTGCGGATGGAGAGCTACAGGGTTGTTTGATGCTTGAGCACACAGACGAATTGTAGGAAGCCGGTTTATCCATTGGATAGGCCGGCTTTTTTGTCTAGCCTTACCATCAAAACGAAAAGGAGGAAATCTAATTATGGAAAATACAATATTTTCGTTGCTGCCGCCGATCATTGCGATCGCTATGGTGCTTTTGACAAGGCGCGTACTTTTGTCGCTAGGTGTCGGCATCGTTGCAGCTGCACTTATCTTGACGTCGTTTGCGCCGCTTGAAGCGTTAAACGAATTGTTCACTTCGTTTGCGGTGATCTTTTGGGATGGCGGCTTTAATGCCTATAACGTCTTCATCATTTTATTCTTGCTATTGCTCGGTGTGATTACGGCCTTCGTCAGCTTGTCGGGAGGCAGCCATGCATTCGCCGATTGGGCGTCTGCACGTGTCAAAACACGCAGAGGAGCAAAGTTGGTCACGGTTTTTCTCGGTATCCTGATTTTCATTGATGATTACTTCAATGCTTTGACGGTCGGTCAAGTCGCGCGCCCGATTACTGACCGCTATAAAGTATCTCGTGCGAAGCTCGCGTATTTCATCGATTCCACTGCTGCGCCGATCTGTGTCGTTTCACCGGTCTCCAGCTGGGGCGCCGCAATCATCGGCATCATCGGGACGATTCTGGCTGGCCAGAATTTCCTTGAGTATTCAGCATTGGAAGCATTCCTATGGATGGCTCCGATGAACTTCTATGTCATCGCGGCACTTGCAATCGTATTCTTCGTCGCTATCCGTGACGTGGATTTCGGGGAAATGAAAAAGCATGAACGCCTGGCGATTACAGAAGGCCAGCTGTTCAATCCGGAAAAAGTGATTCCCGGGGAGATGAAAGAAGATTTTCCGAGCCACTCACATGGGCGTGTCCGAGATTTATTGTTGCCGATCCTGTTATTGATTGTAGGGACTATTGCCGCCATGATGTGGACTGGTTATGTAAATGCGGGGGGAATTTTTGACATCTGGCTTATTTTTGAAAATACGGATGTTCCGCTTTCCTTGATCACCGGAGGAATCATCGGTGCGCTTGCGGCAATCATTTTGTATGCGCTGCAAATCGAGCGCAATGAAGCGGCAGAAGCGCATTGGATCGCCAGAGGGATCTGGGCGGGGATCCAGTCGATGTCGGGGGCGGTCTTTATCCTGATTTTTGCCTGGTCGCTAACATATCTAATCGGCGCATTGGAAACAGGGACCTACCTTGCCGATGCCGTCGCAAGCGGCAATGTTCCGACTAGCATCCTGCCTGTCCTGCTGTTCTTGCTGGCTGGCGTCATGGCGTTTTCCACCGGGACTTCATGGGGGTCTTTCGGGATCTTGCTGCCGATTGCCGGCACAATCATGATTCAAGCTGAACCTGAGTTATTACTGGCTTCTTTATCGGCGGTCTTGGCAGGTGCAGTTTTCGGGGATCACTGTTCTCCGATTTCAGACACGACCATTCTGTCTTCTACAGGCGCTGGAAGCAATCACATGGACCATGTCGTGACACAATTGCCGTACGCGCTGACCTCGGCCGCAATCGCAGCGATAGGGTATATCGTCATAGGCGTAACCGGCTCGTTGCCATTAGCTCTTGGAGCGGTAGCTATTGTATTGGCAATACTATTCATTTTCTGGTCGAAACGCACAACTTTAATGGAGAAACATGGTCATAACTAAGTTTTAGAAGACGGGGGTACTTAACCTCCGTCTTTTTATTATTGTTATAATAGTTTTTTTGAAAAATTTTCAGAAATTATCTTTACTTTAAACAATGTGCTAGTTATACTAAATTTAGATTCCAAAATAATCTGAATATAAACAAACTTCCTATTTTTCTGTTAAAAAAATGGAAGTTTACAACAAAAGGGGGAAGAGAAATGGAACGTTCTACATGGGGAACAAGAGCCGGTTTTATTATGGCGGCGGTCGGTTCAGCAGTAGGGTTAGGGAATATTTGGCGATTCCCGTATGTAGCATATGAAAATGGTGGGGGCGCATTTTTTATACCTTATTTGTTTGCTCTTTTAACAGCCGGAATTCCGATTCTTATATTGGAGTTTACAATCGGCCATCGTTACCGTGGATCCGCTCCACTTTCATTCTTTAGAATGAGCGGCAAAAAAGCCGAATGGCTCGGATGGTGGGCGATATTTGTTTCATTCGTCATATCGGTATATTATGCAGTCATCATCGCTTGGGCTATGCGCTATACATTGTTCTCATTCAACCTGGCTTGGGGGGAGGATACAGAGGCTTTCCTGTTCAATGATTTCCTTCAGCTGACGGTATCGCCAGGTGAGACAGGGGGAATCGTCTGGGGCATTTTCATTCCGTTGGTGGTTGTCTGGATCATCACATTAGGTATCTTATTGGCCGGAGTCAAGCGGGGCATCGAAATGGCGAACCGTATTTTCATTCCGACATTGGTCATCATTTTCCTGGTCATCGTCATCCGTGCAGTGACTCTTGATGGTGCAACACTCGGATTGGAGGCATTCTTCAGGCCGAATTTTGATGCTATTATGGATCCAACCGTCTGGGTTGCAGCATATGGGCATATATTCTTCAGTTTATCGATCGCCTTTGCGATTATGATCACCTATTCAAGCTATCTTCCGAAAAAATCCGATATCACCAATAATGCTTTTATTACCGGATTTGCGAACTCAAGCTTTGAGTTGTTGGCTGGTATAGGGGTATTTGCGGTACTCGGTTTCATGGCTTCGCAATCCGGCGTCGCTGTGGCGGATGTTGCTTCTGCAGGTGTAGGGCTTGCGTTCGTCGTGTTCCCTGCGATCATCAATGAATTCCCAGGAATGAACGGTCTCTTCGGCTTCTTGTTCTTCCTGTCTCTGACACTTGCGGGACTTACCTCTCTCATGTCCATCACTGAAACTTATGTTGCAGGGTTTACTGAGAAGTTCGGGATTTCAAGACGCAAAGCGGTAGCGTTCGGCGGCGGGCTTGCTGCACTGATCTCTATCCTTTTCGCAACGCAAGGCGGTTTGTTCTTCCTGGATATCGCCGATTATTACATCAACCAATTCGGCGTAGCGGCAGTCGGTCTTGTGGAAGTTATCATGGTCGTCTGGATATTGCGCAAAACAGGTGATTTGCAGAACCATGCTAACGAAATTTCCGATATCCATCTCGGCGGATGGTGGAAATTCAGCCTAGGCATCATCACCCCGATTGTCCTTGGTTACATGATGTTCGGCTTGCTGCGCTTGAACATATTGCAGCAATTCGACACAGAGACCGGGAACTATGAAGGCTATTCCAATATGTTCACGTTATTTGGCGGCGTCGCAGTCGCTGGGGGCGCCTTGCTCTTCGGAATATTATTCTCGCTCGGCAAATGGCATAAAAACTACCGCTATTACGACGAGCATTCCGAACACCCAGTGAAAGATAAAAAATAAGGAGGGATCGACATGTCAGTTAGTGCTATTGTCGTCATGATTATCGGTATGATCCTCCTCTGGGGAGGATTGGCAGCGAGTATTTTCCACGCTGTCAGATCAAGCAAAGCGAATAAAGCTAAGGCGCAAGAAGACTTAGGATAGTAATTGAAAACCTCCGGCTGACTGACAGCCGGAGGTTTTTTGTTTTCTACAGCGATCGATAGCGCAGCTTGTTCAGAGGGGCTTGGTGTGATACATTTGAGTCAGGATGAATTTGCAGAAGTACGCTACAAAAGGAATGCGAAACAAGCGGCTTGATTCCGGTGCTGGCGTCATTACTAGGTATGGATGGTGAGGATATTGATCACGATAGAAAAATGGAACTATGAGGTGATCGAGGATCATCGTGAGGCGTTCCAGGAAGAAGCGTTCCAGAACAGGTACAGCGATATTCTGGCCAAATACGATTATATCTTAGGTGACTGGGGTTATGGACAGCTTCGATTGAAGGGTTTTTTCGAAGATAGCAACAGCAAGGCGAGCTATGATACGAAAATCAGTACGCTTCAAGATTATTTATATGAATACTGCAATTTCGGATGTTCTTATTTTGTGTTAAAGAAAATCGGAAAAGCGCCGGAAGCTGAAATACAGAAAGAAACGGAACTCCCTGAGGCGGATTAAGCTGCCCGGGGTTTTTTCGTGTGTATATGATATGATAAAGAAAACTGCGATCGGTGGAGACTTCAATTCCTATTGGTCCGAAATGGATCATTGACGATAGTCGCTGCTTTGTGCGGCAAGGGCTGTGCGACCGATATTCTACCGGGCCGATCGACTGTTGGAGCGGGATGAAAAGAAAAAAGAATATACAGCTAAAGTAAAATGGAGGGACTCATTATGTATTTTATCGACCGTGGAAAAATCAAGAAAGCCATCACTTATATGGATGCGCTTATAGAGCTATATGAAGAAAACGGGGAATGGGATTCGCTGAAAGACCGATTGGCACTTGAGCGCCTTTCATTGGGAGCGATCGAGGCTATAATCGATGTAGGCAATTCCATGATTGATGGTTTCATCATGCGTGACCCAGGGAGTTACGAAGACATCATCGATATTTTAGTAGATGAAAAAGTCATCACCAGAGAAATGGATCAACCTTTAAAAGAAGTTGTCGGTCTGCGTAAAATGCTGGTACGTGACTTTATAGAGGTCGACCACGAAGAAATCAAGCGGGTAATGGATGCTCATTTGACTGCGTTAAAGCAGTTCGGCCCAAAAGTCGGCCATTATCTCGAATATGAGCTTGGCCCTGTTTCAGCGTTCATTCCGGAGAACGGTAATGAACAAAATTAAGCGCTATAAGGCATACTGCTTAGACTTGGATGGGACAGTTTATCGCGGGAATGCACCTGTCACAGAAGCTGCGCGCTTCGTAGAGCGTTTGCAGGAAGACGGTATCGAAGCTTTTTATATTACGAATAATGCTTCGATGACGCTTAGCCAATTGCATGGAAAACTTGAAAAAGTCGGTGTCCAAGCAGACAAGGCACGTATCATGTCTTCAGCTGTTGCGGCCGCAAAATACATCCGCCGCTGGTACCCAGGCCGGAGCGTCTATTTTGTCGGTTCCAAAGGCTTGCAGGAAGCCCTGGATGATCAGGGGATCGACTGTGTGGATAAACAGGCGGATATCGTCTTGATGGGCCTCGACCCGCAAATCAATTATGAGAAATTATCGCGTGCCTGTCTGGAAATCCAACGCGGAGCGGTATTTTTATCGACTAATCGGGACGTGGCTTTTCCATCGGAAGAAGGATTTTTGCCGGGTAACGGTGCCTTTACAACACTTGTCGCACAAGCTACAGATGTCGACCCGGTTTACATCGGCAAACCGGAAATCCATATGCTGGAAGCAATTCAACATGAATGGGGATTCGAAAAAGAAGATATGGTGATGATCGGGGACAATTATGATACCGATATTCAAGCGGGCATCCGGTTCGGGATCGACACCGTACACGTCAATACTGGCGTGACTCCGATGGACGCTGTTCTTGAAAAAGATCTTCCAGCAACATACGTGCTTGAAAATCTTGGTTTTTGGGAACATTAAAAAAAGCCGTCCAATAGGCGGCCTAAAATAACGGATTTTCTTCTATAAACTCGTATATTTTTTTAGTCAGCTCTTCAGGGGTCTCCGCTTCCACTATCTCGCCGTTGACGAGTGCAAAAAGGGATTCGGCGCATTGGCTGCAGTAACTCAAACAACCGTACTCAAGCACATCCAGGTTCGGATCCTGCTCTAATTTTGCAAAAGATTCTTCCGAACCATTGGCGAGATTACTCATGCAAAATTCAATAATCGGGTTCATTCCAGCTCACCTCACTACTAGCAAATCCTACCGCGTTTCGGGGCAATCGTCAATTAATTGATTTTGTCCCGAAATGATTGTGAAAGTTATCACAATCAGCTATACTCATATTTGGAATCACGAGCAGAATGACGGGCTAAAGGAGAATTTTATGAAAAAATTAGTCTTACTTGGAGGCGGGTACGGCAATATGCGGGTCTTATTGAGACTCCTTCCGAACAACTTCCCCCAGGACATGGAAATTATTTTGATTGACCGTACACCTTTCCACAGTATGAAAACTGAATTTTATGCATTAGCAGCAGGCACCGAATCAGATCAGGATGTACGCGTTCCATTCCCGGAACATGAACGTTTGAAGATCGTCAATGGAGAAATCCAGGAAATCGGTTTGGAGGAGAAATGTATCTTCCTAGAAGATGGCCAACGAATTCCTTATGATGAATTGATCATCGGCCTTGGTTGCATTGACAAATACCACGGCGTGCCTGGAGCAGATGAATTTACGTACAGCATCCAGACCATCGGCAATTCACGAAAAACCTATGAAGCGCTTCTTGGTTTGAAGTCCGGTGCAACAGTCGGCGTCGTCGGTGCAGGCCTAAGCGGCATTGAACTCGCGAGTGAGTTGCGTGAAAGCCGCAGCGATCTGCAGATTAAGCTGTTCGACCGCAGCCCAAGGATTTTGCGCGACTTTCCTGAACGCCTCAGTAATTTCGTCAAAAAATGGTTCGATAACAATAACGTCGATGTTGTTTCCAATTCGAATATCACAAAAGTCGAGCCGAACCTTCTCTATAACCATGAAGATACAATTCCTGTCGATGCTGTCGTCTGGACTGCAGGCATCCAGCCGGTCAAACCGGTGCGCGACTTGAATCTGGATAGCGACAGCAGCGGTCGAATTGTCATCAATCAATACCATCAATTGCCGAACGATGAGAATGTTTATGTCGTCGGCGATTGTGCAGCACTTCCGATGGCGCCTTCTGCACAACTTGCGGAAGAACAAGCCGAACAGATCGTCAAAGTGCTTCGGACGAAATGGAAAGGTGAGGAATTGCCTGAAACGATGCCGGAGATTAAGCTCAAAGGCTTCCTCGGCTCGCTCGGGAAAAAGCAAGGGTTTGCCTATTTGGCGGACCGCACCGTAACTGGGCGCATTGCGCGTTTGATGAAATCGGGCGTTTTGTGGATGTACAAATGGCACAATGGGTAATGAGAAAAAAGCGCTCCCCGGAGCGCTTTTTTATTTATTCAGCAGCGGCAAAGCCATGTTTCTCGAGCTCGCGGTAGACGGGCTTCAATTGGATATAGCCTTCACCGACCACTTCGCCTTCGATCAGCACGAGTGGGTAGAAAAATTCATCTTCCAAAATGCGCTCCGCATATTCTTGCTGCTTGGCATCTTGCAGTGGTTTCTCAATATCGATATAGCTTATTGAAAATGGTTGGCCTTTGTATTTTCTCGAGATGGCAGCCTCGAGCCATTCATACGTATCTTTGGACGATGGGGCATTTACACAGCTGGCGCAGATCTGGTCGGTTCCGTAAACTTCGATATTCGGGATTTTTGTCATGGATAATGGCCTCCTGGAAATTCATTATTGGCTTTTTATGCTTAATCACATTATAATGATTGTAATGAAAGGAGTCGATAGAAATGACTGAAGCTATGATGGAAGATCAAGTAATGGAAGTCTTAGATAAATTGCGACCATTCCTTTTGCGCGACGGAGGGGACTGTGAACTGGTCGATATAGAGGACGGCATCGTGAAGCTGCGCCTGTTAGGTGCTTGCGGCAGCTGCCCGAGTTCAACTATCACGCTAAAAGCGGGCATTGAGCGCGCACTAGTGGAAGAAGTTCCTGGGATCGTGGAAGTGGAACAAGTCTTTTAATGTCCAGGGGCCTTTAAGGTCCCTTTTTCTGCATGCAAATAGACGAATGAAGAATGGATAAGAAAGGGTGAACGTAGATGACACAAGTTGTAGAAATTACAGAAGCCGCTTCTTTCCAAGTGAAGGAAATGATGCGCCATAATGAAGAAGAAGGTTCCTATCTCCGCGTGGCTGTAAAAGGCGGCGGTTGCAGTGGCCTGACATATGGCATGGGGTTCGAGCCGGAAGCGGCAGAAACTGACGATCAATACGAACAGCACGGCATCCGTATTTTGATCAATAAAGAAGATGCCCCGATCTTAAAAGGAACGATCGTTGATTATAAACAGTCGTTGATGGGCGGCGGCTTTACGATAGACAACCCGAATGCGATTGCTTCCTGCGGCTGTGGTACAAGTTTCCGTACCGCTAAAAAAGCAGGCACTCCTGAAAATTGCTGATAAAAAACCCGCTTTGTCATAAAAGCGGGTTTTTTCAATTTTCGCTTTTGTCGCGCATCTTGTGTAAGGGCATTCAACTGTTGAAAAGCATTTGCAAAAGGGCTAATATAGAGGGTAGGTGTTTACTGGAATGTGTTCATTTCTTTCCGGTACATAAAATGACTTGAAGGTGGTTGCGATTGTGTTGAAAAGACCGTCAATATTAGTATTAGGTGCAGGCTATGGTGGCTTGACTACTATAGTGAATCTGCAAAAAGAATTTGGGACAGACGCTGCGGACATTACGCTCATCAACAAAAACGAATATCATTACGAAAGCACTTGGCTCCATGAAGCTGCAGCGGGCACTATGCTTCCAGAACAAGTACGTTACGATATTTCAGACGTCATCGACTCAGGCAAAGTGAATTTTGTCCAAGCGACAGTCGAAGGCATCGACGTCGACAGCAAGAAAGTATCAACTGACAACGGTGAGTTCACATATGACTATCTTGTCATCGGACTAGGATTTGAAGGGGAAACTTTCGGTATCGAAGGGTTGGATAAATACGCTCTATCGATCGCTAACGTAAAAGCGGCACGTTATATCCGAGAGCACATTGAATTCCAGTTTGCGACATGGTCCACTGAAGAAGTGAAAGATGATAGCCGCCTGACGATTATTGTTGGTGGAGCTGGATTCACAGGAATCGAATTCCTAGGCGAACTTGCAAACCGTGTACCGGAACTCTGCAAGGAATTCGATGTGCCGCGTGAAAAAGTGCGTGTTATGTGTGTAGAAGCTGCACCGATGGTCTTGCCAGGATTCGATCCGGAATTGGTAGACTATGCAGTCGGCTATTTGCAAGCGAAAGGAATCGAATTCTCAATCGGAACGCCGGTTGTGGAAGCGACTCCTGAAGGCGTGAAAATCAAGAAGAACGATGATGAGTTTGAATTCATCCATGCGGGTACGGTCGTCTGGGCAGCTGGTGTCCGCGGCAACCGTTTGATTGAGGAAACATCAATCGAGAGCATGCGTGCCCGTGTTAAAGTTGAGAAAGACATGCGTGCACCTGGTTATTCCGATGTCTTCATCGTCGGCGATTGTGCATTGATGATCAACGAAGAAACAAACCGCCCGTATCCTCCGACTGCCCAAATTGCGATGCAGCAAGGGGAACGTATTGCGAAGAACATCAAAGCTCTTGTTGGGGAAGGTTCGACAGAAGAATTCGTTCCTGATCTGAAAGGTACTGTCTGCTCGCTTGGCGATGAAGATGCCATTGGTGTCGTCTTCGGTAAAAAAGTGACAGGAAAGCGCGCATCGTTCATGAAGAAAATGATCGATAACCGTGCATTATATATGATCGGCGGAGCTGGTCTCGTTGTGAAAAAAGGTAAACTTAAAGTCTGGTAAAAATGAGCCTCCCGGTGCGGGGGGCTTTTTCATATGAAGACAGGAGGGTGTTTGGATGTCTAAAAGCAAACGGGGGGATGTTTGGCTGGGGGCAGCAGGGCTTGTGGTAAATAAGAAACAGCAATGGCTCGTCGTAAAAAAGCGCTACGGGGGTCTCCACGGCAAATGGTCGCTGCCGGCAGGTTTTGTTGAAAAAGATGAAACGGTAGACCAAGCTGCTTTAAGGGAAGTGAAAGAAGAAACCGGAATCGATTGTGTACTGCTAGGCATGATCGGGTTTCGCTCAGGGGTCATTAAAGGCAGGGTCAGCGACAATATGGCGGTTTTCCTGCTGCACCCTTTGAAAGAAGGGCAAATGCTTATTGCGCAGCAAGAAGAGCTGTATGAAGCAGCCTGGCGTTCTCCACACGAGCTTGCGAAAGACGAGGAAGCATCGGTCATGCTTCACGAAATGGCTGCTTACGTAGTCGAAGAAGGCTTTGAGCCAATCGAAGATGTCGACCCTGGCCATATCTTCGGTTATACCGACTACAAATTATTCTTCAGACGCCAATAATTCACACAAGAGTTCAGTGCCCATTTATCTCCTCCCTGTAAGAAATATAGAATTAAAGGCTTGGGAGCAAAAAAAAAGAATGATATAATTAACAGACTATTTCGATAAAGTAAGAAAAATAGCGAATAATAGAGAAAAGAAGAGTAAAAAGCTTTTGTATCCGTTTACAAAAGCTTTTTTTCATTTGCAGGCTCAAGCGATACGTGATATATTACTAATTATCAGAATATTAAAAACAACAGAGGAGGTGTTTCGAATGACAGTCTTCAAGAAAAGAACAACTGCTAACCATTGTCCGTACTGCGCGGGCCAAGGTTATTTCCAATTACGATTGGGCGGTTCTGAAACGTGCTCCTGCTGTTCCGGATCAGGGAAAAATAAATAATGGATATAAGAAGGCAGCCTCCCCGGCTGCTTTTTTTATTCTTGAAAGCGGTCTGTGACAAAGTCATGAATACTGGCCGTGCACGTTGAAAGGGCCTTATCTTTCGGGTAAACTGAGGAAAGGAATATCGGAGGTTAGAGTCCATGAACAGTTCATTTACCATTGTCCAATTGATCATTTCCATTTTGCTTTTTTATGTTATGTTTTTCGGCATCGGCTTTTTGCTGAATATGCTGCTGCGCATGACTTGGCTGATGGCGGTTGTTTATCCGGTTGTCATTCTGCTCGTCATTGACGATGTCGGGGTGTTTGATTATTTCACGGCCCCAGGCGAGTCCTTTTCGATGCTCGGAGAGACAATCCGTTCGTTGACGGGCAGCGATATCGCAGTACTGACGGCCGGATTCCTTGGTGCAGTCACTTCAGGAATCGTCATGAAAATATTGCGTAAGATGGGATATCAAATGTTTTGATCCCACACAGAAAAGCCGATCCGCATTTGCGGGCCGGCTTTTTTTGTGTGTTTACAGCATGCTATAGAAAATAACTGAAAGGGCCACACCTGTCAATGCGCCCATAAACACTTCGCTAGGCTTATGGCCGAGCAGCGTTTTTAATTCCTCGATCTTTTCTTCCTCTTTCTTCGTTGGCCATTTGCGCGTCTCTTCCATAAATAAATTTAAGTCCTGACGTAATTTGTTAATTGTCAATGCCTGTTGGCCCGCCTGAAACCGGACGCCTGTCGCATCATACATTGTAATAACCGCAAAAAGAGCAGATACGGCGAAGACAGTGGAGGAAATGCCGGCTTCGTAGGCTACGGCCGTCGTGAGCGAAGTCACAGCAGCAGAGTGCGAACTCGGCATTCCGCCTGTAGAGGTAAAGAGTCCCCAATTCAACTCCCGCGTGACAGCATATTGTATCGGAATTTTTACAAACTGGGCGAAGAGGATCGCAAATAGGGCAATCATTAATGGTGTATTGGATAAGAGTTCCATTCGGCGAGCAATCCTTTCAATATAAAGTCGGTAAGGAAAGTATACCATATGCTTTGCAGATCAAGCTTATCGTCTATCTATTCCGGACCCCGGAGGAATGATACACTGAATAAGTAGCATAAAGGAGGAATCGCATGGAAATCAACGTAACGAATTCAACGGAAACGAATCAGGCAGAAATCTTAATTGTAGGCTTGAGCCGGCACCCGGAAAATGCGGAAGGCTGGAAAGAGTTAGAAAAGCGTTTTGATGGACGGCTCGCAGACTGGATTAAAGGGGGCTTATCATTCGATCCGCAGACTTTGAATGTTTATCCAACTTTAACAGGGGATATCCCCCGTGTGTTATTTGTCGGAATTGGAGACCGTAAGAAAGTGACGGAAGAAGATTTGCGCCGGTCATTCGGCGTAGTGGGAAAACATTTGGTGAAGGAAAAAATCCGCCATGCAGCAATTTACACCGCTTCCTTTGAAAATGATCATGTAACAAGCAATCAAGTTGCCCATACAGCTGCTGAAGGAATACAAATGGGCGCCTACCGGTTTGCCGATTATAAAACCGATTCAAATGAAGTGGATCATCGCCTCGAATCGCTCAGCTTTTTAACTGAGCAACCTGCCGATGCAATCCGTCAAGAGGCGTTTGTCGGTACGGTCCATGCGGAGGCGGTAAATGAAGCGAGAACACTCGTCAATATGCCAGCGAATATCCTGACGGCGTCTGCAATGGCTGAGTATGCACGGGAACTTGGAGAGGCTTACGGCTTTGAGACGGAAATTCTAGGTCGCAGCGAAATCGAAGAGCTTGGCATGGGTGCGCTGCTAGCGGTGAACCAAGGTTCTGTAGAAGAGCCGCGTCTCATCGTCTTGAAATACAAAGCAACGGAGGACTTCGAATCACCGCTTGCGCTCGTTGGAAAAGGGATTACCTTCGATACAGGAGGCTACTCTCTTAAGCCGAAAGACGGCATTGTCGGCATGAAAGGCGATATGGGCGGAGCTGCGGCAGTTCTTGGCGCCATGCGTATAGTCGGTGAGATGAGACCGGATAAAAACGTACTGGCAGTCATTGCGGCGACAGATAATATGGTATCAGGCACTGCATTTAAACCTGATGATGTCATCACATCGATGAGCGGAAAGACAATTGAGGTACTTAACACCGATGCGGAAGGGCGGTTAGTGCTGGCAGATGCCGTCACATACGCCAAGCAGCTTGGAGCAGTTGAGCTGGTAGATATCGCGACATTAACCGGAGGCGTCATTGTCGCACTCGGGAAAGACAAAACAGGCGCGTTGACTAACGATCAAGCATTTTATGGAAAACTATTGGACGTTTCAAAGACAACCGGTGAGTTTGTATGGCAATTACCGCTTACAGAGAACGATAAAAAGCGTTTGCGGAAAAGTGATGTTGCTGACTTGAACAATTCACCAGGACGCGACGGCCACATGATTTTCGGCGGCGGTTTTGTCGGCGAGTTTGTCGGCGATACGCCATGGATCCATCTTGATATCGCAGGCACTTCCCATGCAGATGCAGCCCATGATTTAGGTCCTTCCGGGGGAACAGGCGCTATGGTAAGGACGCTTGCTCTCTTTATAGAGAAACTGGGCAAAAACGACTAAAAAAGCAGCAGCCATATCGGCTGCTGCTTTTTTAGTCGTTTTCAAGTTCTTCTTTATTTTTGGATTTGCGTCTTTCTATTGCAGGCCCCATATCATCGCGAACCGTTTCATCTGCAACTTTTATACCTGACATATAAGATGCCCGGCCAATTAAATGACCGGCTACAGGTTGGGTTATAAAAAGAAAGGCGATAGCAATGACCATTTGTGTATTGAATATGCCTTCATTGAACCAAAAGTGGACAAATGTTCCGAGTAGGACTGATAATACGCCGAGCGTCGAACTCTTAGAGGCTGCGTGCGTGCGTGTATAGACGTCGGGCAGCCTGATAAGCCCAAGGGCGGTAACAGCGCTGAAGAGCACGCCAACGCTTATTAAAACGATTATTAGGATATCAACGAGGATCTCGATCGAAAATCTCTCCTCTCTCCAGGAATTTGGCAAAGGCAGCGGTGCCGATAAACGACAGAATACTCATCAGAAGAATGACTTCCAAGAAAAACTCCGTCTCAATAATCAATGACAAGAGAGCTACGATTGAAACCAAGGTGACACCGATTGCATCCAACGCGACGACGCGGTCTGCAACAGTAGGGCCCTTCACAAGCCGGAAAAGTAGTCCGGCAAAAGATATACTGACAATAAACAAGGAAACCCAGTAAAATGCCATCATGACCGGCTCACCTCCAGAATTGCCCGTTCGAATGTATTTTTAATAGAAGAAACGGCATCATCGATATTGGTGAAATCCAACGCATGGATATAAAGGCGCTTTTGATCTTCCGAAATACCGATGACGAGCGTCCCGGGAGTTAACGTAATCAAAGCTGAAAGCAACGTGATTTGCCAATCGTTATTCAACTCGGTTTCCATTTCAAAAATGGCCGGTTTGATATCCATATTCGGACGGATAACGATGGCAAGAACCTGTACACTCGACAGGAATAGTTCCCGAAGAAATAACAGGAAGAGGGAAAATAACGCCCAGACGCGCAAAATGTATAGACGCTTTGAGAAAAAGCGCCTCATTAGTGTGATGACGCCGAGCCCGACCAAAAAGCCGATGGCGAATCCGGAAGGAGTAAATGACACTGTCATGAACATCCAGACAAGCGCCAGGAAAAAATTCAATAGAACTTGTAATGACATATGGACCTACTCCTTTAATACCGCTTCATAATACAGCGATGGATTCAGCAGCACTTCACCCGCGTCCTCAATGAACGGCATGAAGAGTTCCGCACCGGCGCCAAGCACAATGGTCAAGGCGACTAAAATGACTGTTGGAACGAACATTGCATAATAGCGTGACTTCTCGACAGGAAGGATTTTCTTAGGTTCTCCCCAGAAAGCGTAGATGAATATACGCATTACGCTGAGAAGCACGAGCAGGCTTGTAGCTAAAATGATGATACTGCCCCAGAAATGCGCACCTTCAAAGCCGCCTTGGACAATCAATAATTTACCTGGGAACCCGCTAAGAGGGGGAATGCCCGCAAGTCCGAAGGCAGCGATAAGGAATACCCAGCCAAGAACCGGATAGCTCTTCATCAAGCCGCCCATTTTGCGTAAATTACTCGTTCCGTAAATGATTGTCAAAATGCCTACAAGCAGAAACAGTGCCGCTTTGATGAGCATATCATGGATCAAGTAGAAGATGGCGCCTTCGATGCCCGCAACATTCATTTGTGAAACACCGAACAGCACGACCCCTACAGCGATGATGATATTGTAGATGATGATCTTTTTGACATCGAAATACGCAAGTGCCCCGACGCAACCTGCCAGAATTGTTAGGATGGCGATGATCGCCAGAACTTCGTGCGTAAAGCCGACATTCATTGTGAAAAACAAGGTGTACGTACGCATGATGGCGTAGATGCCGACTTTTGTCAGCAATGCGCCAAACAGCGCCAACACCGCGCCCGGAGGAGAAAAGTAGGAACCTGGCAGCCAGAAATAAAGCGGGAAAATCGCCGCTTTAAACCCGAACACGACAAGGAATAAGATAGCGATGACCGTCAGAATTCCGACAGCCTCGATTTCAGGAATCTTGACTGCCAAATCGGCCATGTTCAATGTCCCGGTAACAGAATACAAATACGCCACCGCTACTACAAATAGCGCAGAAGAGATGATATTAACCAGCACGTATTTGATCGATTCACGCATTTGGGCTTTTTCTCCGCCGTGGACAATCAAAGCATACGACGCCATCAAGAGAACTTCAACGAAGACGAACAAGTTGAAAATATCGCCTGTGGTGAAGGCGCCGTTTACGCCGATCATCAAGAACAATACAGCCGGATAGTAAAACGACCGCTCACGCCGGACCCCGATTGTCGGGATGCTATAGAACAACACGAATAGGGTGATGAGTGTTGAACTTAAAACCAACATGACAGATAGCATATCCGACACCATTGAAATGCCGAACGGTGCAGGCCAGCTGCCGAGCGTAACCGCCTGCACGCCATCTGCTGAAACTTTCGCGAGCAGGAACAAACCGGAAATGAACGTCAGTACGACAGCGATGATGGAAATTAAACGCTGTAAGTATATTTTTTTCGGGAATAGCATTAATACCGTGGCAAAGATTAACGGAATGACGATCGGGAACAATAACAAGTTACTCATAATCTTCAGTACCTCTCAATTGCTCCATATTATCCGTTCCAAGCTCCTGATAAGCGCGATAGGCGAGTACCAGGAAAAATGATGTAACCGCAAAAGCGATAACGATTGCGGTCAAGATCAATGCTTGTGGAAGTGGGTCTGCATAATCATTTACAGTGACGCCGTCTGCTACGACTGGCGGTGCGGTACCGCCAAGCCCGCCCATCGTCAAGAGCAATAGGTGGGCGGCGTGGCTCAATAGCCCCGTACCGATGATGATGCGGATCAAGCTTTTTGACAGGATTAGGTATACTGCTGCCATAAACAACAAGCCGACGACAACAGACATAATTATTTCCATTATTCATCCTCTCCAATCGTTTGAATAATGGTCATCGTTACACCTACAACAACCAAATAAACACCTATATCAAATAACAACGCTGAATGCAGTGAAGTTTCGCCGAACAATGGCAAATCGTAATAATCATAGGCGTGGGTAAAGAATGGGACATCAAAGATGATAGAAGCGCTGGCCGTGGCCACTGCAATCAATAAGCCTACAGCTGTCAGCACTACGTAATTGATCGGCAATACTTTTTTGACGGTCGGGATGTCAAACGCCAACATGAGCAAGACAATCGCACTCGTCGTCAAAAGCCCGCCGACAAATCCACCGCCGGGAGTGTAATGGCCGGCGAAGAAAATATGGACAGCAAACATCAAGATGATGAAAGTTACCACTTTTGTGGCTGTCTGTAGCATCACATCATTTGTTCTCATGCTGGTCCTCCTTTTTCGACAATCGCAGGCGGATCATTGTGATGATTCCAATACCGGCAATGGCCAATACCGCAATTTCAAACAAAGTATCAAACCCACGATAGTCGACTAAGATAACGTTGACGATATTGCCTCCAGCCGCTTCTGTATAGACCGTTTCTTTATAGAACTCGGAAATAGAAGGAATCGCTTTTTGGGAATGTGCCGACAAGGCGACCAGTGTCATCGTGAGGCCGACGCCGAAAGCGACAATTGCATTGCCGAATCGGAAATTCATGCGCTCTTCCTTACGGCTGATTTGCGGCAAGTGATAGAATGCCAACAAGAACAGTGCTACGGAAATGGTTTCAATGACTAGCTGGGTCAGCGCCAAGTCAGGTGCCCGGAAGATGACAAACAGCAAAGCAATGGCGTAGCCGACTGCACCTAATGCGACGATAGCGGTCAGGCGAGATTTCGAAAAGAGAATCGTTGTTGTCGCACCTAGCATGGCGAGCAGAATGACGATTTCATAAACTCCGACTGGAGCCAGGTTATCGAAATTCACCATGAAGGCATCGGTCATGAACAAAGTCAACAAGACGATGAAAATCAAAAAACTGAACATGTAAACTAGATATGTCCGGATAAAGCCGGTCATGTACATTTTCGAGAAGCGGCTGACACCACTTTCGCTCAGCACCATCATTTCATCGTAAAGTCTATTCAATGAAACTGGATCCGGATAAAGGTCATAAAGGTGCTGCCATCTGTGCAGTGTCCAGAACATCAAACCACCGATTGCGAAAATACCGAGCGTCATGAACAGCTCTGTGTTAAAGCCGTGCCAGGCCGAAACGGTAATATCGACGCTTTGCGGTGAATCATACAGGAATGGCTGTATCGCAGCAACAGCAGGTTTGACGAGCCAATCGCCGATGATGTTCGGAATGAAGAAAATCAATACGACCAGAGCCGCAAGGAAGACCGGTGAAATGAGCATTCCGATCGGTGCTTCGTGTGCTTTTTTCGGCAGCAGGTCCGGTTGGTGTTTGCCTGTGAACGTATGGAATACGAAGTACAAGCTGTAGATGAAAGTGAAAACCGAACCGATCCAAGCGATGATTGGGAACAGAATCCACCAAACATCCATAGAGAATAAATTGAATTCCTGCAGCGACAACATCGCAGTCAAGAACATTTCCTTACTGAGAAAGCCGTTGAATGGCGGCATGCCGGCCATCGATAATGAGCCGATTAACGCGACTGTAAAGCTGATTGGCATTAAACTCATCAAGCCACCCAGTTTTCGTATGTCGCGCGTACCGGTTTCGTGATCGATGATTCCGGCGACCATAAAGAGACTTCCTTTAAAGGTTGCATGATTGATCAAATGGAAGATGGCCGCAAACGCCGCATATTTCAGGTAAGTTTCAGCAGCACCTTCCACGTGATACGCTGCAGCGGCGACGCCGAGCAGTGACATGATGAGGCCAAGCTGGGAAACGGTCGAAAATGCCAGAATCCCTTTCAAGTCCCGCTGTTTTAAAGCGAAGAACGAAGCCCATACCATCGTGAACAACCCGACACCGGCGACGAGCCACATCCAAACTTCAGAGATCGCAAATACTGGAGTCAAACGGGCGACCAAGTAAATACCTGCTTTAACCATCGTTGCGGAGTGGAGGTATGCACTGACAGGCGTCGGTGCTTCCATAGCATCCGGCAACCAGATATAGAATGGGAATTGGGCAGATTTCGTAAAGGCCCCGAGCAGAACGAGAACCAGTGCCCAGATGAAGAAATCATGCTGTGCGAGTTCCGGTGCCTGCGCGATCAATTCGCGGATCGAATACGTGCCGCCCATGATGCTGAGCAACACAAAGCCCCCGAGCATCATCAACCCGCCAAAGACGGTGATCATCATCGATTTCAAAGCGCCAAAACGGGAGCGATCACGCGTATACCAATAGGCGATCAATAGGAAAGATGATATTGAAGTCAATTCCCAGAACAAGTACAACGTGATCAAATGATCCGATTGCACGACGCCAAGCATGGCGCTCATGAAGATCAAAAGATAGACGTAGAAATTATGTAATTGTTCGCGGTGCTTATCCAAATAGAATACGGAGTAAAGCACAACCAATGCGCCGATCCCGGTGATCAGCAGGGAGAACAATAAACTCAATCCATCGAGGTACGCTACGAAAGCGATATCGAGGGAAGGGATCCAAGAAAGTTCAGATACATAAGTGCCGCCTTCCATAACTGAGGGAAGTCGAGTCAGGTAAAACAAGAACAAGGCAACGGGTACGAGTAAGACGAACCAGCCTGTATGGATCTGACCGAGTCGTTTAAATAACAGCGGAATAAAAATCGCTGCAAGGATCGGTATGAAAATCAGAAATACGAGAGACAAATGAATCCTCCTTCCAAAGCATTACATGATGAGTTTCTAATTAAAAAGTATAACGCATTCAGAGCGGATTTGCACCGCACACCCTTGCGATGATTGCAAGGAGCGGGAAGATTTCTTGTATTTTGTAATAGGAAGAAACTCGGAAGTCTGAGTATTGCGAATTTAAAAAAGCGCAAAAAAAGAACCTGCTGAAGGAAGGATTCTTCTCTCGCAGGTTCTTTTGCGGATGTAATTTAAGAATGTTTCAACTCCTGCTCCAATAGCACATCTTCGAAATCCTGAGCCGGCTGTTTTTTTGTATACCATAGGAAAGCGAAGGCGAGGACGAATAATGTCCCAGTGACGATAAAGACCGAAGAAATCCCGATAAAGCCGCTGACAATGCCGCCGAACATCGGTCCGACGATATTGCCGAGAAAGCGGAAGCTCGTATTATAGCCCATCACTTCGCCTTGGATATCGATCGGCGCTTCGCGGCGCATCAATGCCGTCGTGGTCGGGATCATGCCGCCGACCGCTACACCAAAGAATAGCCGCAGAACGATGAGCTGCCATAGCTCGGTGACGAAAGCCTGCGGGATGATGAACAGGAAAGCAAGCAGCAGAAGCAAACCGAGAATCTTTTCATAACCTACCGAATCTCCGAGACGGCCCCAAAGCCTTGCAAACAATAAGTTGCCGACGCCTGTCGCGCTGAACGTCACGCCTGCGAGAAAGGCGACTTGTGCGGTGCCTTCCGTCAATTCCGCCACATACAAAGACAATAATGGCTGGATGCTGAAATTGCCGATTTGGATTAAAGCTGTAATGATCATGACGTTAAGCAATAGGCGGTGGTGCAAGATGCCGTGGATGACCGTGCTGCGGGCATAAACATGAGCATCTTTGCGTTTCGGCTTGCGGATTTCCTTTAGGCCGAAGACCACGAATAAGGCGGCGACACCGATAATCGATGCGGTGATAAGAAATGTGTAAGTGAAGCCGAATGCATCGGCCATCAAACCGCCGAGCACCGGACCGAACAATGTGCCTGATACACTGCCCATCTGAAGCGTACCAAGCGTTTTCCCGGCTGTCTCCTTTGAAGTCTGGGAACTGACGAAAGCGAGGGAGGTCGGGATGAATCCGGTGACGATTCCCATGAATAAACGGATCATGAATAATCCCATCACTGAATCGGCTGTGCCCATCAAAAAGATGCTGACGGCGATTCCGAAGCCGTTGATGATCAATATAGGCTTGAATCCGTATTTATCAGCGATGCGCCCCCATACCGGCGACATGAAAAGAGCGGCCACGAACGTGACGCCGAAGACCAGCCCTGACCAGCGTTGGACATATTCATCCGAAAAATTGCCGAGTGATTCGATATAGAGCGACAAAAACGGCATGATCATTGTCGTGCTGCCGGCGACCAGGAAGTTGGTGAACATGATGATATAGAAGTTTCTTTTTTGAGTGTCCAGTTGGAACCCCTTCTTTCTGAAAACCAAAACTCTTCCTATATTATATAATAGTTCGTTACCCGAAAAAAGCAGAATAAATTACCACTGTATTCTGAATAATTCTATGCTAGAATAAAGCGGGGTGAATGGAAATGAAAAAAAGTTTATGGCTAGTAATGCTGTTGGTCTCTGCAGTTGTGCTGGCCGCTTGCGGGACTTCGGAAGAACAGGGAGACACAAGCGGGGCTGAATCTTCTTCAACAGAAGTACAAGGCTATCCGCAGCTTGAAAAAGGCATAACGGAAGAAACTCTTGTCGATATGAACACATCGGAGGGCACAATCCGCATCCGGCTATTCCCGGAAATCGCACCAAAAGCGGTGGAGAATTTCCTCGGCCATGCCGAATCCGGTTATTATGATGGCGTCATTTTCCACCGCGTCATTGAGGACTTCATGTTGCAGACCGGTGATCCAACCGGCACAGGGGGCGGAGGCGAAAGCATTTACGGCGAGCCGTTCGAAGACGAATTCAGCGATAAGCTGTTCAATTTACGCGGTGCCTTGTCGATGGCTAATGCCGGACCGGGAACGAATGGCAGTCAGTTCTTTATTGTCCAGGCAAAAGAAATAAAGGAAGGCAGTGCCTCCGATTATCCAGAGGAAATCACTGCTGCCTATAAAGAGATGGGCGGAACGCCATGGCTCGACGGTGACCATACCGTTTTCGGCCAAGTCGATGAAGGTATGGATATCGTCGATAAAATCGCCTCTGTCGAAAAGAACGAACAGAACAAACCGCTTGAAGATATCGTCATCGAATCGATCGATATCATTGAGTAATAAAAAAAGCTATCGCACTTGCGATAGCTTTTTTCCAGGCTGTCTAGAAACTCAGGAAATCGTATTTTCCGAAGCTTATCGCTCGCTTTCCGTGGGGCGGGAATCGAGCCTCCTCGTCACTAAAAACGTTGCTCAACTCTCACTGCGTTCGAGCATCGCAAATGAATGTGCTTAGCGAAGCTTCGCTCATTCATTGCCTGCGGGGTCTCTCAAACCCGCTAGTCCCACTGGAGTCGAGCGAACGCTTCTCCAAATACTCAGATAGAACTTTGATTTTAGAATGTAGAAAAGGTGACCCCCTTTTAATTCATAGCGGATCATAGACTTCTTCAACACTCTGAAAAAAAAGCTATCGCACTTGCGATAGCTTTTTTCCTTTGTGTAGATGAAGAGTCAATGAAGTGCGCGGATGACCCGGCTGACGCCATCTTCTAGTGTTTGTTTCGGGCATGCGATATTCATGCGCAGAAAACCCCGGCCGGATTCACCGTATTTAGAGCCCGGTTCAAGCGCCACTTTCCCTTTTTCGAGCAGTCGTTCCATCACTTCGTCTTCAGTAAGGCCAAGCGCACGGTAATCAATCCATAATAAATAGGTCGATTGCGGTTTTCGGATCTTTAATCCGGGCACTTCCTGTTCGAGTCGGTCAACGGCATAATTGATATGGCTTGATAGCACTTCAAGCAATTCATTAAGCCAAGGTTCGCCTTGCTCATAAGCCGCTTTCCAGGCCACAGGAGCGAATGCGTTCAAAGATCCTGTGCCATGCGCTTGCATATGCTGCTCCAGGAGTTTGCGCTTTTGCAGGTCGGATACCACAATCATTGCCGCTTGGATACCGGCCAGATTGAAGGTCTTAGTCGGTGCGATGCACGTGAAGATGCGCTCGCGCTCGCTGTCTGCAACAGATAGAAGCGGTGTATGGGTTTCGCCGGAATGGATCAAGTCGCTATGGATTTCATCCGATAGAATCAAGACGTCATGGCGTGCGCATAGTTGGATGATCTTCTTCAATTCTTCCGGTGTCCATAGTTTGCCGCCTGGGTTATGTGGATTGCACAAGATGAACAAACGGACGCCTTGAAGTTTTGCTTCAAAATCGGGCCAGTCGACCATATAATCGCCATCTTGCTCTTTCAATTCGGAATACACCACTTCACGCCCGAGATTTTTGGGGATAGAAAAAAATGGCGGGTAGACAGGAGGAGTGACCAGCACTTTATCTCCGGCCCGCGTAAAGACATCTATGATGCTCGCCATTGCTGGGATGACACCTTGATGAAACAGCATCCAGTCGGTTTCGATGGTTAAGCCGTGGCGCTTTTGCTGCCAATTCGCAGCTGCCGTTTTGCACTCTTCACATATGTATGAATAGCCGAAAATCGGATGCTCCAATCGCTCTCTCAAAGCGTCCGTCACAGCAGGCGGGGCGGGGAAATCCATATCCGCGACCCACATTGGCAAAATGCCGGATGCATCGCTGATTCCGTAGACTTTCTCCATCCGCTCCCATTTCACGGAGCGCGTATTCCTGCGGTCGTGCACTTGTTCGAACAAACTCAAGGCAATCTCCTCTTTTCTTTTTGGTTTCAATGATATTATAGACGCTAATGTCATCGGAATGAAAGGTGAAAAAGATCTCATCGCCAGCTCAAGTGATGAACGGGAAAGTGGATAAAGATCCATACTAGAACTGCGCACATTGATGTGAAGGAGAATGGCAGAAGTGATCGCCTAGTTGAATTAGGTGGATTTTCTTCGGGATGAGTAGTTGTATTTATTAGCTATTGCCCGGCACTGGAAAACAGGATGGATCTTTGTAATAAAAGAGAAAATAAAAAAGCTCCGGCAAATTGCCGAAGCTTTTTTATTTTGGTGTTTCCAGTCCGTCAAGCAAGTTGGAAGCAGGCACTTCTAGTGCATTCGATAGCACAAGGATCGTTTGGACGGATGGTACTTCTTCGCCGCTTTCATAGGATTCGAGGCGTGCTGTGCCGATGCGTGTCTTTAAAGACAAGTCATCAAGCGACAGATTGCGTTCTTCCCGCAGCATTTTCAATTGGGTGTGCAAATCTTTTTTCAAAGTCATACACTCCTTTTCTTAAAGACTTCCTTCTAGCTCTATCATACCACGCGGGAGTGTTTTCTTACATAAAGAGTTGTGGCATTTTTCGAACAATGGAATCAACTAAAGATATCGATGATCCCATTGATGAAGACGACGATGATAGCGGCCGGCGCAACATAGCGGACAAGCACGCGCCATACTTCGACCCACGTCTTTTGCTGAGTCAATTCATCGTGTGCATCTTTATTGGTCAGGACATATCCCGCAAACAAGGAAATGAACAACGCACCGAGCGGCAAGCCAATGCGGCTCGTCAGGATATCCACGAAGTCAAAGAACGTATAACCGAAGAACATTGGCTCGCTCATGACACCGAACGATAGAGCGCTCGGAATGCCGACGACGAAAATAGCCAAGCCGATGATAAATGCCAAACGGCGGCGACGGTCGTATTTGTTTTTGACGGCGATCGAGACAGTGATTTCCAACATTGAAATCGATGATGTCAAAGTCGCGAACAACAACAAGACAAAGAAAATGATAATCAGGAATTGCCCCATGAACAACTGTTCGAAAATGGCTGGAAGGATAATGAATACAAGCCCTGGCCCTTGATCTGGAGTATAGTTCAATGCGAAAACAGCCGGGAAGATGATCAATCCTGCCATTATGGAGATAAGGATGTTCAATGACACGACGCTAACGGCAGAACGTGTCAAATTCTCCGATTTCTTCAAATAGGATGAATAAGTGATCATCCCTGCAACTCCGACGCTAAGTGAAAAGAAGGCTTGTCCGAGAGCGACGAGTGCCGTTTCGAAATTGAAGAATGACCAGTCGGGCACGAACATGAAGCGCACGCCTTCCATCGCCCCATCAAGTGTCAGGGAGCGGATCATCAAGATAACAAAGAAAACGAGCAATGCAGGCATCATGATCTTGCTGGCGCGTTCAATGCCGGACTTGATGCCCCCTTGGACAATCCAAACGGTCAATGCCATAAATGCCGCCTGTGCGATCAGCACTTCCCACGGATTGCTGATGATGCCGCCGAAAAGGTTGGCGAAGTTCTCATCTCCAAGCCCTGAAAGCTGCAATGTGACGGCTCGGAAGAGGTACGATAGCACCCAGCCCCCCACGACACTGTAGAAAGACAAAATCAAGAAAGAAAAAATAAATCCGGACCAGCCGATCAAATACCACGGCTTTCCGGGTGCTTGTTTTTTGAGTCCGGTGACGGCATCTGCCTGGCCGCGGCGCCCGATAACAAATTCAGCAAGCAAAATCGGCAAGCCGATCAAGACGGTGCTCAAGATGAACAGCAATATAAAAACGCTGCCGCCATTCGCGCCGGTTTCGTATGGGAACTTCCAGATCGCCCCGAGGCCGATGGCACTGCCGGCTGCTGCGAGTATGAAACCGATCTTGGACGTCCATTGTTCACGTGCTTTCATAATTGGTTCCTCCTAAATCGATTAGATTTCACTATTTTACACGAGCGCTTCTGAAAAAAATAGAATTATTTAAAAATGGATTGAAATTCTTTTGTATAATAGAAATAAAAGGGAATTCCTAAGAAAGAGAGCTGATAGGGAAATGGATGGAAACGGCAATCTGGAAAGCGCGAAAGAGCAAGGCGATGATAGGGAAATGGCTCACCTGGCAGAGGGGCTCAGGCGATTTGCATATCAAAACGGTATGGCAGCAGGCGACACGAACGCTTTTTTCAACCGCTTGCGCGAGCGTGCAGCGCTCCCGGGACCCGATGAAGATGTTGAATTAATGCTCCACCGTATGGCCGCATCTGAATTAGCGAAGCGTACGGAACTTCATAATGACGGGGCGTTGATTGGTTTCCAAGAAGACCGTGAAAGCCATTTGGCGCTGCAATCACTTCCGCTCCAAGAGCGCATGATTACTATACTTTATTTAGTGAACAGCCATGATTTGACTTTTACGGCGCAGGCACTTCAAACAGGCGAGCAAGAAGTACTTGAATTAGCACATAGCGCGAAGCATAAATTGGCAGAAAAGCTGTCCGTGAAGGACCAGCAAGAACTCGTGCAGCGGCTGGAATTCCTGGAGAAATCCACAAAGCGGATCAAGCTCCCCGACCGGGAAGAGCCGATTGAAGAAAGTGGAGGCGCTGCAGAACCGCAGAAAGAGCAAGCGCCGAAAGTGAAAAAGCCGGCCATCTGGCTGGTCGCGGCATCGATTGCCTTGCTTGCCGGAGTTGTCGGCGCGTCCTTTTTCTTCGACAATCTCCGTCTGCCATCTGAGTCAGAAGCATCAGCAGGGCAGCTGACGCAGGAATTGGCAGATGAAATGGAACAGCAATATGTGGAGACAAGGGAAAATGCGAAACAACGCCTCGGCCTGGAAGAAGGGAAATTTGCAGAGTTCGCCTACGTCGCTGACGCTGACCAAGAAAAAGACGAACTGTTCAGCCGCAGCAACCTGCAGCAGCACGAAGACGATGCGGAACTTTTCATTCAACAGATGGAAGAATTGATCTGGATGATCGAAACGCCGAAAGGAATGGGCGAATCCTTGGCGAACTCGGGCCATATGCCGGTCGAAGAAATGGACCGCTTTATGCAATTGTATTTCGAGAAAACAAATGAACTGCAGAACTTTGCGGAAGGCATTTTAAAAAACAATGAAGAACAATTACCGGCTGCATCCGATCATTATGGCGAGCCGCAGCTATTAATAGAAGAATTGCAGGGGGCATCGGCTGAACTGGAACAACTGCTCGCTGCCTGGCCTGAATACGGGCTGCGTTTTCGTTTGGCAGATCCAGACAGAAGGCATTTATTGACGAAGGATATCGAGGTTTTGCAGCGTCTTCCTCAATTCCAGACACATCCATTCGCACATATGTATCTTCAGCTATTCACGTTCCATCCTTATTTCGATGAACAAGGCTGGCTGGTTGAACCGGCCCATCTGATAGGCGCATTTGATACGATGCTCTACTTATTGATCGACGAACCTACGGAAAGTGCATTGAAAACCGAACTTGAAGTGATGTACGAGCAGACATTCTGGCAAATCACAAAAGGGTCAGAAAATGAACTTTACGCAGCCGGTGCCGTCAAACCGGAAATCCGCAAGCTTTGGAAGACGCTCGCTTCATACGACCCATTGGCGGCGATCCTGCTACCTGTGATCGATGAAATGGAGGACAGCGGCTGGCGGAAATCCGCTTCTTTGGAAAACCTGGAATACGGCGACAGCCTGGATATGCTGAAAATGGAACAGCAAGGGGAGTTGAGTTCAACCTTGCCAAACGGCGATTTCCCGCTAGAGTCTGAATTGGTGGACTTAGCTGATTTCGATTACGATCGCGTCAAGGAGCTTTATGCGCGTTTCAAAAAATCCTACGACATCGATGTACTCGCCGGCGTGCAGCCATTAGACGTCTACTTGCTGTACTTTTACGCAAATCGTTTGGAAGATCCTGATGTGATGTATCATCTTTTGGCCGATAGTGACTTCAAACCGAGCCTTGAACAATATACTTCTAAATGGGAGCCGCTTCCGGAATTGACGGAAAACGCGTTATGGGTTGAAATCCAGCAAGAAGCGACACAGCGTATTTATAAGAAGCTGATGATCCAGCCGATGGTGGCATACGAAGAGCAGGATAACGGATTCCACCGATCCAACCCGCTGCAGCCGGCTTTAGTGACTGAACAAGACCATATCTGGCTCGTTCAATACGAACAGCAAGAAACTTCACAAGGCCCGGACCCTGAGCTGCAGCAAAAGGGCATGGAGGCTTATCGATCTTTAGATGATAAAGAAAAATTGCCGAAAGATACCTCGCCGCTCGTCGTCGCCTACGCTTTGCTGCACGCAGTAGATGAAGAAAACACAGCAGTCGCCAATACATTGCTTGGCGACGGGGCGGAGGAAAGGGAAGTCGAATTCTGGCGCAATTTTGCCAGCAGCCACCAAGCTGCTGGTTTCGACAACTTGAAGGCCATGTCGTTTACGGCAACGGATTTGAATATCGAAAATGAAGTGGAGGGCAGTTTGGAGATTCTCTACGAAACAGAAGAAACCGATCAATGGTATGAGTACTTACAGATGGACTTAACGCCGGAAGGCTGGCGCTTCGAGTTGTATTCCAACTACTGATTTTACTCTTATATGCAACCTGTGCTATAATATACAGATGCCAATAGGTGTACAGTAATTAGATAAAGACTAGGAGCGGTTAACTATGACAAAAACGTATCAAGCAGGAGATAAAGTCTCCGGCAAAGTAACAGGAATCCAGCCATACGGTGCATTCGTTGCACTCGACGACCAAACGCAAGGACTTGTCCACATTTCAGAAATCACACATGGCTATGTGAAAGAAGTCAGCGAATACTTGGCTGTAGGACAAGAAGTAGACGTGAAAGTTTTGGACGTCGATACTAAGTCGAAAAAAATCAGCTTGTCGATCCGCGCATTGCAAGAACAGCCGCCGGCAGCACAAAAGAGCGAAAAACCACGTCAATCTCTTCAATCACATGTGAATGAGAACGACTCAGAAGGTTTCAACTCATTGAAAGACAAAATGCAGGAATGGATCAAACGTTCCGGCCAATAAGACAATAGAAAAACGCACAATCGGCATTACGTCGATTGTGCGTTTTTTTTGATTTTACGCAGGCGGTACTGAAGGTTCTGCCTGCTCATACCGAGCGCATTGGCCGCTTTTGTTACATTGCCGCCGTATAGGTCCATCGCTTTCTGCAAATAATACATTTCCGCTTCCTGCAGATACTCTTCAAGCGGCAGCAAGTTTGTATCAGCACGGACAAGGAAATCCTCTGGCTGTAGAGAGCCGCCCTGCGTTTTTAATTTGAAATGATGCGGCAGCATATCGGCGGTCACTGTTTCTTGGGTCGTGACCAGTGAAGTGATTTCATCGAGCAGCAGTTCCAGTTCTTTTAAATTCCCCGGCCAATCATAGTTGAGGAATAACTTTTCCACATCATTTGATAATGAGCGGACGACCGACCCGACTTTCATCCGGTGGCGTGAGAAATAATCATCCACAAACGGCAAAATGTCTTCTTTCCGGTGGCGCAATGGTTCCACTTTGATGGTCATTGCAGAGAAGAAATAATACAAATCTTTCACCAACGTGTTAGAAGCGATCAGTTCGACCGGATCATCACCGACGCTCGCGACAAAATAGCTATCGCCCGCAGCATGCCGCTCGACCACTTCAAGTAGCTGCAATTGCAATGCGCGCGGCAATAGATCGATGCGTTCACAGTAAATCGTTCCGTGCTGCATGCGTTCGATTTCCTCGCCTAATTCTTCGATCAACCGGCTATCGGTGCCGTGGCAATATAGAATATGCATCGGGAGTTCGGAAGCGTGGGCGGAATGGATCGCTTCTGCCAACAGCTCTTTGCCGGTGCCGGATTCGCCGACCAATAACACCGGAAGCTTGGCGGCTGCAGCTTTTTCTGCCCGTGCAATGATATTTTTCATGCTCGCCGATACAGCAGTCAAGCTGGCGAACGTTATTGGCTCCTCGTATTTCTTCAATGGTTGGTAAATGATCCGCTCCAAAGTCGTCACATCGCGCGCGAGTTCAATCGCCCCGATCAGCTGCTCACCTTCGAAGACCGGATAACTGTCATTGATGGTGGTGATTTCCTGCCCTTTTCGATTCCAATATGTCTGTTTGATATTCAATATAGGAGTGCCGCTCGTCAGTACTTGCAGCAAGGTGCTCTGCGTTTGGTCGAAACGAAACATCTCCAGCAATGAACGGTCAGTTAATTCCTGAAAATCGAAGCCTTCAATTTCTCTCATCTTGCGATTGTATAAAATGGTTTTCCCTTTGCTGTCGATGGCGTGTATCCCTACAGCCACGTGCTCTCCAGCGAATTTATAGAAAGGGGCCAAGTCTATTTGCTGCTCGTTCATGGCCATCACCTCAAAATTATTTTGACTTTTTAGATTAAAATACTTGAAAAACGCAATAATCTTTTGCATTATTATAAGTGGAAACAGATTAAGAGTGCAAATTTTTTTTGCGCTCGCTCAATTATAAGGAGGATTCCCAATGATTCCCTACAAACATGAACCATTCACAGATTTCTCGATCGAAGAGAATCGCAATGCATACTTGGAAGGCCTGAAAACGGTTGAAGGATACCTCGGCCAGGATTACCCGCTAATTATCGGCGGAGAACGCGTAACGACTGAAGACAAAATCGTTTCATTCAATCCGGCGGATAAAGAAGAAATCGTTGGGCGCGTCTCCAAATCAAATAAAGAACTCGCAGAAAAAGCCATGCAAGAAGCGGACGCTGCATTCAAAACGTGGAAAAAAGTGAAACCTGAAGTACGTGCAGATGTCTTGTTCAGAGCAGCTGCGATCATTCGTCGCCGCAAGCACGAATTCTCGGCACTTTTGACTAAAGAAGCAGGTAAGCCATGGAATGAAGCTGATGCAGATACTGCAGAAGCAATCGATTTCCTTGAATACTACGGCCGTCAAATGCTGCGCCTAAAAGACGGTATGCCAATGGAAAGCCGTCCTGGCGAATACAACCGCTACGACTACATTCCACTCGGCGTCGGCGTCGTAATCTCTCCGTGGAACTTCGCATTCGCGATCATGGCAGGTACGACAGTTGCAGCTATGGTAGCAGGCAACACGGTGCTCTTGAAGCCAGCTTCAACAACTCCGGTTGTCGCTTATAAATTCATCGAAGTATTGGAAGAAGCAGGCATGCCTAAAGGCGTCGTCAACTATATTCCTGGACCGGGATCTGAAGTCGGCGATTATTTGGTCGACCACCCGAACACTCGCTTCATTTCATTCACAGGTTCAAAAGAAGTCGGCTTGCGCATCGCAGAACGTTCTTCCAAAGTGAATGAAGGCCAAATCTGGATGAAGCGCTTGATCGCTGAAATGGGCGGTAAGAACACAATGGTTGTTGACAACAATGCAGACCTCGAGCTTGCTGCACAATCCATCGTTAAATCTGCTTTCGGCTTCAGTGGCCAGAAATGTTCTGCAGGATCACGTGCTGTCATCGTAGAAGATGTATACGACGAAGTACTTGAGCGTGTTGTGGAATTGACAAACGAATTGACGATCGGCAACACAGTTGACCAGTCGAAGTTCATGGGTCCTGTCATCGACGGAAACTCATACAAAAAAATCATGGATTACATCGAAATCGGCAAAGGTGAAGGCCGCCTAGTTGCAGGTGGAGACGGCGACGATTCAACAGGATTCTTCGTTAACCCAACGGTTTTCGCTGACTTGGATCCAAAAGCCCGCATTATGCAGGAAGAAATCTTCGGACCGGTTGTCGGATTGATGAAAGCAAAAGACTTCAAAGAAGCGATCGACATCGCCAACAACACAGAATACGGCTTGACTGGTGGCGTAATCACCAACAACCGCGAACACCTCGAGTATGCGCGTGACGAGTTCCATGTTGGTAACTTGTACTTTAACCGCGGCTGCACAGGCGCAATCGTAGGTTATCAGTCATTCGGCGGATTCAATATGTCCGGTACCGATTCAAAAGCAGGCGGACCAGACTACTTGGTTCTTCATATGCAAGCACAAACAACTTCCGAGATGTTTTAATTATTCGGTTAATGGTATAATGATGCACAAAAGGCAGACTCCGTGTCTGCCTTTTTTTAAAAAAGGTACCGTTAAGCGCATACATCTATGTGAAGTGCTTCATCGTCTTAAGGGCTCAGCGGGTCTCGCCTTAATTTAAGGAGGAATTTGGAATGACACAAACACAGTCAATCATTGAAAAAACAGAACAGTACGGGGCAAAGAACTACCATCCACTACCGATCGTCATCTCGAAAGCGGAAGGCGTATGGGTAACGGATCCGGAAGGCAATAAATTCATGGACATGCTCTCTGCATATTCTGCAGTGAACCAAGGCCACCGCCATCCAAAAATCATTCAGGCTTTAAAAGACCAAGCCGACCGGGTGACTCTTACGTCGCGCGCTTTCCATAACGACCAATTAGCGCCATGGTACGAAATGATCTGCAAGATTTCAGGCAAAGAAATGGCCTTGCCGATGAACACGGGAGCGGAGGCTGTGGAAACAGCCATCAAAGCTGCCCGCCGCTGGGCTTACGACGTTAAAGGTGTTGAAGAGAACAAGGCAGAAATCATCGCATGCGAAGGCAACTTCCACGGCCGTACGATGACAGCCGTCTCACTTTCATCAGACCCTGAATACCGCAGAGGCTTCGGCCCGATGCTTCCAGGCATCAACATCGTTCCATTCGGTGATTTGGAAGCATTGAAAAATGCCATTACGCCAAATACTGCAGCATTCCTCATCGAGCCGATCCAAGGTGAAGCAGGTATCATCATGCCGCCAGAAGGCTTCCTGAAGGCAGCGCGTGAACTTTGCCGCGAAAACAATGTCTTGTTCATCGCTGACGAAATCCAGTGCGGGCTTGCGCGTACCGGAAAAATGTTCGCTTGCGAATGGGAAGATGTAGATCCGGATATGTACATTCTCGGAAAAGCACTTGGCGGCGGAGTATTCCCGATTTCTTGTGTCGTTGCAGACAATGAAGTGCTCGGCGTATTCAATCCTGGTTCACACGGCTCCACTTTCGGGGGCAATCCGTTAGCGTGCGCCGTATCCATTGCTTCCATGCAAGTCATCCAAGATGAAAACCTCACGGAACGCTCGCAGGAGCTTGGCACTTATTTCATGGATGAATTGAAAAAACTTGACCATCCTGTAATCAAAGAAGTTCGCGGCCGCGGTTTGTTCATCGGAATGGAATTGACTGAAGCAGCGCGTCCATACTGCGAGCAGCTGAAAGAACTCGGTTTATTGTGCAAAGAAACTCATGATACGGTCATCCGCTTTGCACCACCGCTCATTATTTCGAAAGAAGAGCTGGACTGGGCTTTAGAACGCATTCACCAAGTGTTCACAAAATAACAATGCATCTGGCAAATGGCTGTTTGCCATGTTACACTAGATGCGAGTAATTACTAAAAACACAAAGAGGCGAAATAAAACAATGGCTGAAAACTTGAACTTGTTGACGTCAACGCAAGATGTCATTAAAATTGCATTGGATAAACTCGGATATGAAGATTCGATGTATGAACTTCTAAAGGAACCGATGCGGATCTTGGAAGTGCGTATCCCGATCCGGATGGACGATGGTAAGACTAAAGTGTTCACGGGGTTCCGTGCGCAACATAACGATGCTGTCGGCCCTACTAAGGGTGGAGTCCGTTTCCACCCTGATGTGAACCGCGACGAGGTTATTGCGCTTTCCATGTGGATGACATTGAAATGCGGCATCGTGGATTTGCCATACGGCGGCGGTAAAGGCGGAATCATCTGTGATCCGCGGGAAATGTCAATGCACGAAATCGAAAAGCTGAGTCGTGGCTACGTACGCGCCATCAGTCAGATTGTCGGGCCGAACAAGGACATCCCTGCGCCGGATGTATTCACAAACTCGCAGATCATGGCCTGGATGTTCGACGAATACAGCAAGATTGACGAATTCAACTCACCAGGATTCATTACAGGTAAGCCGATTGTGCTCGGAGGCTCCCAAGGCCGTGACAAAGCAACTGCACAAGGCGTCACAATCGTTATCAATGAAGCGGCGAAAAAACGCGGCCTCGATATGAAAGGAGTGCGCGTCGTCATCCAAGGCTTCGGTAATGCCGGCAGCTTCTTGGCGAAGTTCCTCCACGATGCGGGAGCCAAAGTAGTAGGCATTTCAGATGCTTACGGTGCACTACACGATCCAGCAGGACTCGATATCGATTATCTTCTTGACCGCCGCGACAGCTTCGGGACAGTCACAACGCTTTTCGACAATACGATCACCAATAAAGAATTGTTCGAAATCGATTGCGATATCCTTGTACCGGCAGCGATCGCCAACCAGATCACAGAAGAAAATGCACATGATATCAAAGCTTCAATTGTAGTGGAAGCTGCAAACGGGCCGACAACGGCTGAAGCAACGAAGATTTTAACGGATCGCGGAATCTTGCTTGTGCCTGACGTGCTTGCAAGTTCCGGCGGTGTAACAGTTTCATACTTTGAATGGGTGCAGAATAACCAAGGTTATTATTGGACGCAGGAAGAAGTGGACGAGAAGCTGGAGAAAAAATTGGTGGAAGCTTTTGAGAACGTATACAATGTAGCCACCAACCGGAACATCGACATGCGCCTTGCAGCGTATATGGTCGGTGCAAGAAGAACTGCAGAGGCATCACGCTTCCGTGGATGGGTATAAGAACCAACCGCTCGGCATTAGCCGGGCGGTTTTCTTGTGCTCAAATTTTTGCTTTTTAAGGACCGGAAATTCATAATGAAAATTGAACGCATTTCGGAGGAGGAGATTATATGAACGCATTTTCTTTTTATAACCCTGTAAAACTGATTTTCGGTAAAGGGCAGTTAGAAGCTTTGAAAAAAGAAATACCAAATTACGGTAAAAAAGTATTAGTCGTTTACGGTGGCGGCAGCATCAAGAAAAACGGCCTATACGATGAAGTCATGTCGACATTGAATGAAATGGGTGTCGAAATCCATGAACTTTCTGGTGTAGAGCCAAACCCACGCCTTTCAACGGCAAAACGAGGAATTGAAATCTGCAAACAGGAAGACATCGACATGCTGTTAGCTGTCGGCGGTGGTTCTGTTATCGATTGCACGAAACTCATCGCAGCCGGAGCGAAATACGATGGCGATGCATGGGATTTTGTCACACGCAAAGCAACTCCTGAAGAGGTGTTGCCATTTGGCACCGTATTGACATTGGCGGCAACAGGCTCTGAAATGAATGCCGGTTCTGTTATCACAAATGAAGAAACAGAAGAAAAATACGGATGGGGCAGCCCGCTGACATTCCCTAAATTCTCTATTTTGGATCCAACATACACGAAATCAGTGCCGCGCAACCATACAGTCTACGGGGTAGTTGATATGATGTCGCATATGTTCGAACAGTATTACCATAATGGAACGAACACACCGGTACAGGACCAGATGATAGAAGGCGTGCTGCGTGCAGTTATTGATACAGCTCCGAAGCTCATGGAAGACCTTGAAAGCTATGAACACCGTGAAACCATCCTGTTCGCTGGTACTATGGGGCTCAACAACTTCCTTCAGATGGGCTATAATGGAGATTGGGCATCCCATAATATTGAGCATGCGGTCTCTGCGATTTACGACATTCCACATGCAGGTGGCTTGGCGATTCTGTTCCCTCAATGGATGCGCCATAACGTCCCGGTCAACCCAGCTCGATTCGCGCAGATGGCTGTCCGTGTATTCAGCGTCGACCCAGCAAACAAATCAGAAGAAGAAATCGCACACGAAGGAATCGACCGTCTTGTCGAGTTCTGGACATCGATTGGGGCTCCAAGCAGCCTGAAAGATTACGACATCGATGATTCACGCTTCTCGGACATTGTCGATAAAACACTCGTTTATGGCGAATTCGGAAACTTCAATAAACTGAACGGTGAAGATGTAGAGAAAATCCTGCAAGCTTCGCTATAACATAAAAAATCCCGATGCATCATGCATCGGGATTTTTTTATTCGGGCTTTTTCAATGACTCAGGGCGTTTACTGACATGTATCCAGTGTTTTTCACCATCGTCTGCGTCGAGTGAAACGATCACATCGTCAACGCTAGGCTGGCTCAAAATAAGTTCAGCCAAACGATTCTGCAAGTCATCCGCTTCTTTAACAGTTAGATTAGGGTCAACTTCCACTAAAGTTTCAACGTGCAGAAATTCACCTTCCTTAACAACTTCCAGTTCACGAATATCTTTTACCGAAGGACGTTCAGAAAGGAGGTGTGCGATATGATTAACCATCTGTTCATCAGTTTCTCCGATGACACCTCGTGCATTATCCAGGAAGATTTTCGTCACGACATAGAACATCATAAAGCCGATGGCGATGGATGCCGCGCCTTCAATTTGCAGGAATCCAGTATAATGGGCGATCAGAACGGCAATTAAAGCTAGAATTCCCCCGGCTGTAGCAACTAAATCTTCCAAAAAGACAAGTTTCGTCGCCGGTTTAGCCCGGTTTAAATGTGCAAAACTTGTAGTGAGGGGAGCAAGGGCGCCACCTTTCACGCCAGCTTCATGCAATACTTCTTTTCCGGCTTTATACATTACGAACAATTCAAGTAAAATGGCGATTGATAATACAATGACACTGATTATAAAGCCTTCTGCTTCAATCGGATTGGTCATCTGATGCCAGCCCTCACGAATGGTTTCATAAGCCATGATCCCGACTATTAGAACTGCTGCAAGCAAAACTAAATTCAATAGGCGGCCAAAACCATTTGGAAAACGCTTAGTCGGAGCTTTTTTCGATAACGCAGAGCCGATGAAAACAAAATATTGGTTAGCGGCATCTCCAATCGAGTGCATCGTTTCGGCGAACATAGCGACGTTGCCAGTAAAGCTGAAGGCGATACCTTTCATAATTGCTATAAATGTATTAATCAACGCAGCGAAAAGTGAGGGTTTATTTCCTCCCTTTAACAATCCAAAAAACTCTTTCAAAATAATCCCTCCCTTAGTTAATCATTTCAATATCCACGTATTGTACGCAATCGATAGAAGAAATTTCCCGGTATAAATCAATTGTTGCTTTCCCTTGTAAATATGACATGCGGATGGAAAGTTTGTGGTAAATATCTTTATTCTCCTGTTCCGTATGCAGAATAGATAACTCTTCAATGGTCATGCCGCTGCGCTTCAATTCATCTAAAACCTCGCTAATTGATTTGTCATCAGAAACGAAAACTGTCAACTTTGCTTCTGTCATACGCAATCGTTTTGGACCAAACCGGAAAAGCAGAAATGGTAGAACCTCGATCCCTGTCAATACAAGCAAAACTGCAGCTATCGCTTCTATATAAAATCCAGCAGCTACTGCAATTCCAATTCCTCCAGCCCCCCATATCATGGCCGCCGTCGTTAATCCCGAAATAGAATCATTCCCTCGTTTTAAGATTACGCCAGCACCAAGGAAACCGATTCCCGAAACGATTTGGGCTGCCAGTCGGAGTGGATCCATGGTGATATTTACGCCAGCGTGGCTGCTTGGTTCAGCGATGTAGGCCGATTCGATTGAAATGATGGTCAAAAGGCAGCTGAAGGTAGCGATGACCATGCTTGTTTTTAACCCAACAGGTTTCCTTTTTAATTCTCTTTCTAATCCAATGACTAAACTCAAAACAGCTGCAATCGTCAACTTTAAAAATGTTTCGAAAGAGGAAATCTCTAGTGCACTGAAAAATTCCAAAACCAAAACCTCCGTTTCACTTTGCTGTTGAATCTCGAGCCAGCAAATGGCAAACTGAAAAGTGATGTAAAAATCTTATGCAGCAGAGGTGCCTTATGGAAAAACCAGCTATTCATCCTTATATACCCATATTGATTGGAGTTATCTCAGTTGCTATGTCTGCTATCTTCGTAAAAATGACAACTGCTGATGCAGGAGTCACAGCTTTTTATAGGATGTTATTTTCTATTCTATTAATGTTACCGGTTTTTCTATACAGCTATTTGCCCGAAATAAAGAAACTTAATAGAAGAGATTGGGGATTCTCGGCGATCGCTGGAATTTTTTTGGCCTTTCATTTCATTCTCTGGTTTGAATCGCTTAACTATACCTCGGTAGCTAGTTCGACTGTTTTGGTGACCCTTCAACCTCTTTTTGCATTCGCTGGAACTTATTTCTTTTTCAAGGAAAGGCTTTCCATAAAAACATTAGTGTCAGGATTTGTGGCAATAACAGGAAGTGTTGTTATCGCTTATGGTGATTTTCAAGTTAGTGGCAGTGCGTTGTTCGGAGATATACTGGCGTTGATTGCCTGCGCGCTAATTACAGCATATTTATTGTTTGGCCAGGATGTCCGCAAACGCCTCTCGTTAGTTACTTATACATTTATTGTGTATGGTTTTAGTACAATAACGCTATTTTTCTATATTATCGCTAAAGGAGAATCGTTTGGTCCGTATCCTAGAGAAGAGTGGATGTGGTTCCTCTTATTAGCTTTAATCCCAAACCTACTCGGTCACACTTTATTTAATTGGGCTGTGAAATGGGTGAGCACGAATGTTATTTCAATCGCAATCCTCTTTGAACCAGTAGGCGCAGCAATACTAGCTTATTTCATCCTTGACGAAATAGTTAGCAGCTCACAAATTATTGGTGGTAGCATTGTGATTGCTGGGCTCCTATTTTTCATAACCGATTATAAAAAACTCAAGAAAATCTTTTTTTGAAAAAGTGCTTGATTTTTTACAGCACACGGTTTATAGTTGTAAATGTCCTCAAAATGAGCCGATAAAAATATTTCGAAATAGTATTGACATCGCAACTCGAAAAGGATATAGTAATCAAGTCGCCAATAACAAGGCGCACAACATGAACCTTGAAAACTGAACAGCAAAACGTCAACGAAAGACGTCACGAGCGCCTTGGCGCGTGAACGGCTTTTGCGATGGTCGCCCTTGGGCGATCGGAGCAGAGC
>JBNJJS010000009.1:0-135771 GCA_051750505.1 Bacillota bacterium | reverse complement strand
TTTATATGGCGAAATATAGCGATGAGTTCAAGTTACAGTTAGTGAAGGAATACGCGGATGGAAAGCTGGGGTATATACGCTTAGCCCACAAATACGGCTTGCCAGACCCCTCTCCGATTAGGCGCTGGGTTCGGGCGTACCAAGAGTTTGGCATAAAAGCATTGCGGAGGAAGCAGACAAAACAAGTGTATTCTGTTCAATTCAAAGTGGATGTATTACACTTTATGAAACAAACAGGTGCTTCTTTCCAAGACACAGCGATCCATTTTAAGATGAACAATCCCTCACTCATTGTGAATTGGACCCGTCTATTTCTGGCGAAAGGGGTAAAAGGCCTGGAAGCACGAGCGAAAGGACGGCCCTCCATGTCAAAAAAACCAAAACCGATCAAGAACGAAAAGCCCCTGTCTCGGGAAGCGCAATTGGAACGGGAGAATGAGCTCCTTCGTTTGGAAGTGGCGTATTTAAAAAAGTTAAAAGCTTTCCAGGAGAATCCGGATGCCTTCCTCGAAAAGCACAAGCAGCGCTGGCGTTCGAACTCCACGAAGAAGGATTCCGATTAACGGATGTGCTGAAAATCGTCGATCTTCCAGAAGCGACCTACCATTACCATCGCCAGCGATTCGATTGCGAAGACCCGGACCGGGAGTGGAAAACAGTGATCCGGATGCTCTTTGAGAAGCACCAAGGCCGTTACGGATACCGGCGAATTCATCTGGAATTACGAGCACAGGGATACGACATCAACCATAAGAAGGTCCAGCGTCTTATGCGAGACTTGGGATTGAAATGCGTGAAGTTCATCCGGAAATCGCGCTATCGATCGTATAAAGGGAAAGTCGGCACCCTCGCTAAAAACCGGATGAACCGCAGGTTTTCCACACCGCATGCCCTGCAGAAACTGACGACAGACGTCACCGAGTTCAAATGTATAGGAAGTGAAAAGCTTTATTTGAGTCCGGTGATGGACCTGTATAACGGCGAAATCATTGGGGCCAGTATGGCCAAACGACCGACTCTGGAATTCGTGATGGAATCGCTGAACCAAGCCCTGCCAGTGATTCAGGAACAAGCGGTTTACCGGACCACCATCCATTCCGATCAAGGGTGGCATTACCAGCACTTTGCCTGGGTGAGAGCGTTGAAAAAACAACGCATCTTCCAGAGCATGTCCCGAAAAGGGACCTGTGCCGACAATGCAGCCATGGAAAATTTCTTTGGTCTCCTGAAGCAAGAGATGTATTACGGAGAAATGTTGGTTTCGTATGAAGAGTTAAAGCAGCGGATTGAACGCTATATCGATTACTACAATAATGAACGCATTAAACAAAAATTGGCCGGCATGAGCCCGGTGAAATACCGAGCACATGCCAGCCAATTAGCTGCATGAACTAAACTCTAACTTTAAGGGGTCACTACCCACCCGAATTGGGTGGCCGCAGCTTTTTGTTATGGACGATAATTGAGCGTAATGCCTTTTAGTAGATTGCGCATGAGCTGGTCGCCCAGTTCCTTGTAGTTTTTATGGCCTTCTTTCCGGAGAAAGGCGCCGAGTTCGCCTTTGGAGACGTTGATCCCGGCGAGCTTCCATAAATCGAGCAAGTCTTCGCTCGTTAATTCTAGAGCGATGCGTAGTTTTTTCAATACCAGGTTGTTGATGTGCTCACCGCTTACTTCCGGTGGGCCGGAGTCGCCGGGTTTCGGGCCGCGGTTGAAGGTGATCAGCCCGTTCAAGAAGCGTTCTAATTGATCGTTCGTCAATGGGATATTTGCCTCTGCCCCTTCATCATCCGCGTCTGGGGTTTTTGTTAAAATGAGTGGAACATCGACTGCATCCACTTTTTCGCCGCCGAGTGCGAAGATTTCTTTTACGTCGCTATTTTTCAAGTCCAGTGCGTAGCGCACCCGGATCAAAATATCATTATTGTCCATGTGAAAAATCCTCCTGCCGTGTTCTATTCAAATCCTGTTCCATCATAACACAGGAAAATGGCGCCCCGGTGCTTCGGGACGCCATTTTTCAGCGTTCGATGAAAGTATGGCGGAACCACGTGTATTCGCTAATATGCAATTCACGCAGTTCATATTTCAAGATTTTCCCGGAGGCGTTGCGCGGAAGTTCGTCCGCGAACCTGAATTTTTTCGGTGCTTTATGTTGGGGCAAATGCTCAAGCAGATATTCGGAAAGCGCCGCTTCGTCGATTGGCGAACCCTCTTTAGGTACAATGACGACACCGACGATTTCGCCCCATTCCTCTTCCGGGATGCCGACGGTCGCCGCTTCCTCGACTTGCGGGTGGCGGTTCAGCACTTGCTCGATTTCAATCGAGTAAATATTATTCCCCGCGGAGATGATGCGGTCCGATTTACGGTCGACAAGCGTAATGTAGCCGTCTTCATCAATCGTCGCCAAATCCCCGGTCAACAGCCAACCGTCGCGGAACGCTTCTTCAGTTTCTTCAGGCATATTATAATACGATTTCATGATTGTTTCGCCGCGCATGATGAATTCTCCGACTTGTCCGGGTGCGACGTCGTTCATTTCCTCATCGACGACACGCACATAGGTCATGTACATCGATTTTCCGCCTGCTCCTTCTTTATGGGCGTGTTCACTTGGAAGCAGATAGACGCCACCCGGGCCGCCTTCAGTAAGGAAGCACAAATTATAGAATTGTTCATGGCCAAAAAATTCCATAGCACGTGCCACTAGTCCATTCGGCATCGGATCTGTCCCATACATGCATTTCCTGATAGAGCCCAAGCCATAGCTTCTACTTTCAGCTGTCTCCATAAGCGCATGGTACATATCCGGCATGCCAAAAAATACAGTGCAGCCGTCCTGTTCAATTGCCGCGAGCACATCCTTCTTCTCAAATTCATGCAAAATGGTATGCGGCACGCCGAGCATGACGCCGGTCACCAGGAATAAATTCAGTTGGGATGGGTGGAAAAACGGCGCAGCGTGAAGTAACCGGTCATCGTGGTTCACACCAGTCCCGAGAATAAACGACGTACTGACATTGACGATGCGCTGATGATCGAATAGCGCTCCTTTAGGCGGCCCGGTCGTTCCCGACGTATAGAGGATTTCTGCATCATCTTCCGGTAAGATTTCGACTTCCGGCTGCGAGCGGTTGTCATCAAGCACTTCATTCCAACTGAGATGTGCTTCTTCCTTTGCTTTCGGGTAGACGATCACTTGATGCAGCAAATCATCGAGCTCTTTCGCTTCTAAGACGAGCTTTTCGAATTCGCTATCACAGAAGACATACACTGCATCCGACTGCCCGAATAGATAGCCCGCTTCTTCGGCGTTCAGCCTGTAGTTAACCGGAACCACGACGCCGCCCGCTTTCAGCACCGCAAAAAATGCTATCGCATAGGCGTCCGAGTTCTTCATGAATAAGGCGACTTTCTCACCCTTAACGAGCCCTTCCCGCACTAAGCCGTTCGCCAACCGGTTCACTTCTTCGTTCAATTCCTTGTACGTATAGGAGTTGCCTTCAAACTTTAGTGCCGGTAAATTCGGCTGCCGCGTCGCATTCATCGTCAAAGACGTGGTAATATTCATCTGCCATTCCTCCTTTGTGTGCTCATGAATCTCCCTTTCTGCCTAATCGGTCGTCCTTTAATATTATAATATTCTGAAAACATAGTCAATGTGCCGGAATTTGGAAAATAAAAAAAGACTCTTATTAGAGCCTCTGGGAGGTGCGTCAATTCATAGCCAAATAGATGATATACAAAGGAATGAGCACTATCGCCATGTATTTGGCAAGCACGAGCGAACTCGTTCCAAGGCATTTCATTTTCGCTGTCAGCGCTTCGCGGAAATCATCGAAAAATCCAGGCATTACAAAGTCCTCCTTCAGGGTATAGTGCTAGTATAGGACAGCTCGCAGATCAGAGCCCAGCAAAATGCACTCGCTGCTGTAACTTTTCTCTGTCTGTTGCGGTCTACTATTTAGATAAACAAGGGGGGACAACCTGATGATGAAAAAGTCCGCAATGGCTTGGCTGATTCTTTTATTGACCGTTGGGGTGCTCGCCGCATGCGGCACCGAAAGTGATAGTCTGCCGGAAGATCCGGATTCAGGAGGTGATGAGGTCATCGAAGACGAAGTGACATCTACGTTAGAAGAAATCGACAATGAAACTTACCGCTATACTGTAAGAAATGATACCGAAGAAGCCGTCGTATTCAACTTCACAAGCGGGCAGCGTTATGATTTTACATTGACCGATGAAGAAGGAAACGAAGTATTCCGCCTGTCGTCCGTCAGCATGTATACTCAAGCGCTTGGTGAAGAAACCTTGAACAGCGGCGAGGAGCTTCAATATGACTTCCAGATTCCTGAAGCTAACCTTGAACCCGGGACGTATACGCTTGAAGTCTGGTTAACGCCGACAGAGGGCATGAATTATCCAGCACAAATCGAGCATACAATCGATTAGAAAGCACCCGGACCGGATTAGGCGGTTCGGGTTTTCTCATGAGCTTTGGCAATTTCATTTTTTCAGCTTTAACGATAGACTGAAAATCATCAACGTCTAATCAAAAGGAGAATCACCATGGAACTCACCCCCATCCCCGATCATTTAACAGACCATCTCGATATCCTGTTCGTCGGGTTCAATCCGAGCATCCGTTCAAGTGAAACCGGCTATCATTATGCCAATCCGAACAACCGCTTCTGGAAAATCCTCTTTGAATCCGGGCTGACGCCAAGAAAATATGCCCCCGAGGAAAACCACGATTTGCTCGAGCTCGGCTATGGCTTGACCAATATCGTCCCCCGCCCGACCAAAGCGGCGGCCGATATCACAAAGGAAGAATACAAAGAAGGTGCCGAACAATTGAAACGTAAAATTGAACGCTACCGGCCAAAAGCGGTCTGTTTTGTCGGCAAAGGCGTCTATCTCCAGTTCAGCGGCAAGAAGTCGGCCGAATGGGGCCTTCAGAAAGAGCCAATCATCCCGGGCATTATCGAATATGTCGCCCCTTCTTCCAGCGGGTTGGTGCGCATGAAACAGGCAGAAATCGTGGAGATTTACGAAGACCTGAACAACTTGGCCCTTAGCAGCAATTGATTCTGAGGGAAGCTATTCAGCAATTGGCTCGCCAATTGGCCGCGAAATTTCATCATCGTCCTGATTGCTGAAAGCCTGCTCATTCACCCGCTAGCGCCTAGCGATGGTGAAACTGCACGAGTCGAAATAACGCAAAGCCGCAATCGCGCAATAAGCCCCTGCCTTCCTCTAACCGTGCTGATTATCCGTACTTCGTTGCGGGTAAACAAAGGAATGAAGCAATTAGCACAAGGAGGAGATTCTACATGGCAAAAACAGCAATCATTACAGGAGGCGGAAGCGGGCTCGGGCAATCGGCCGCACTGCGCTTGGCACAAGAAGGCATCAATATCGCAGTCGTCGACATCAGTGAAAAAAGCGGCAACGAGACCGTCCAAAAAGTGAAAGAACTCGGGCCGGAAGCTATCTTCATCAAGGCGGACGTTTCCCAAGCAGACGAAGTCAAAAACTATGTGGATAAAACGGTCGAGCATTTCGGCTCAATCGATTATTTCTTCAATAACGCCGGGATTTCCGGAAGCGGCAAGCAGTTCCTCGATACGGATATAGAAGAAATCGAACAAATTGTCGGCATCAACATGCTCGGCGCGCTCTATGGCCTCCGCTACGTAGCCGAAGTGATGGTCAAAAACGGCGGCGGGTCAATCGTCAATACCGCATCGAGCGCCGGCGTCATCGGCCAGGATACGGTCGTCACGTATTCCGCGACCAAGCACGGCATCGTCGGCATGACGAAATCACTCGTCGCCGAATACGCAAAAGACGGCTTGCGCGTCAATGCCGTTGCGCCAGGCCCGACCGAGACACCGATGGTCAAAGCCTATTTTGACGCCAACCCGAAAATGAAAAAAAGCGCAGAAGAAGGCATTCCGCAAAAACGTCTCGGCACTGCAGACGAAGTCGCAGAACTCGTGGCATTCCTGCTGACATCAAAAGCACAATACATCAACGGCGACGTCATCCGCATCGACGGCGGATTTACCAGCACGAAGTAATAAAAAAGGTTCCAAGGGACAATTCCCTTGGAACCTTTTCTTATGCGCCGATTCCTGCCCCGCCGCATACTTTCAATACTTCGCCTGTTACATAACTTGCAGCGGGTGATGCCAAATAGGCGACCGCTTCGCCGATATCTTCCGGCTGCCCGGGACGCTTGATCGATTGAAGCTCAAGCGGATAATTGACGCCTTTGGTGATGGCGGTCTCAACCGGTCCTGGCGCGACGCTGTTGACCGTGATGCCGAACTCGCCCACTTCTTTTGCAACCCATTTCGTAAAAGCGATGATGCCGCCCTTGGACGCTGCGTAAGCAGGGCCTGAACGCCCTTGCCGTTCGCCATCTTCGCCGTAGGAAATGGCGCCGCCCATCATGCCGGAAATCGAGCTGATGTTGATGATGCGCCCGCTTCCCTGCTTGACCATATGTGGATAGATGGCCGCTTGCGTAAACAAAAACGTGCCGCGCAAGTTCGTGTCGATATCACGGCTCCAATCGTCATCGGCCATGTCCTTCAAGCTGAGCCGCGAGACGGTGCCGGCGTTATTGACGACAATGTCGATGCGCCCGAATTCCTCTACCGTTTTGCTGATCGTTTGTTCGACTTGCGCCCGGTCACGGACGTCAACTTGCTGTGCCAAAACATGGATGCCTGGAAACTCGGATTCAAGCTGCTCCTTCGCTTCGCCGCAATCCAGAATATCCGTCAAGACAATCGAAGCCCCTCGTTTCGCGAGTGACTTAGCGCAGGCAAAGCCGATGCCGCGTGCGCTTCCTGTGATGAGTGCTACTTGATTATTCAATGCGTACTCCATTAACCCTTCTTCCTTTCTATTCATGCAATTTCTTCAATTCGATTTCCTTCAATTTATGCTTTTGGATTTTGCCGACGGATGTACGCGGGAAGTCTTCAACAAACTCAATCGCTGACGGCACTTTGAACTTCGCGAGCTGGCCTTTGCAGTAGTCGATCACTTCCTGTTCCGTCGCCGTTTGCCCTTGCTTCAGGATGACGAATGCTTTCAATGCTTCGTCATGCATCGCATCCGGGATCCCGATGACGATCGCTTCATAAACGGCCGGATGCTCCATGATGACATTCTCCACTTCGCTTGCCGCGACATTTTCGCCGGCGCGTTTGATCATATCTTTTTGGCGATCGACGAAATAATAGAACCCATTCTCCGATTTGCGCGCCTTGTCTCCGGTATGGAGCCAGCCGTTCTGCAAAGTTTGATTGGTCGCTTCCGGATTGTTGAAATAGCCTTTCATGATCGTCTGGCCTGGAATGCCTTCAAGCAGTATCTCTCCCGGTTCCCCATCCGGTACTTCATTGCCTTCTTCATCAATCAGCTTGATGCGCGAGCCGGCGATCGGTTTGCCGATGCCTGTATTGTCTTTAGCGCCTTGTAAAGGATTCATCAACGGCGGCGCAATCGTTTCCGTCATGCCATAGATCTGGTAAAGCGAAGTGTTGTAGCGCTCTTCAAACACCTTCAGCTCTTCAGCCGTCACCGACTGGGCGAAAATGACTGCACGCAGCTTGTTGTTGCGCTCATCTTCATCGTATGGCTGTGCGAGGATCATGCGAATCGGCGCTGCGAACAAGGAACCCAGCGTAGCACCCAAACGCTGGATTTGGCGTCCGTAGCGGCTCGCGCTGAATCGTTCGGTGATGGCGACGCTGCCTCCTGCAACCAAACTCGGCATAATCATATAATATTGGCCGTTGCCATGGAACATTGGCAAGACGACAAGCGCACGGTCTTGGTCCGTAAAGCCGATATGCTCCGCCACAGCCTGTCCGGTATAAATATAATTGGCATGTGTGATGAGGCAGCCTTTCGGTTTCGATGTCGTTCCGGAGGTGTACAAAATTGCCGCCACGTCTTCCGGGCGGATACCCGCTTCCGGCACTTCACCTGAAAACTCTTCGATCATTTTGTTAACGCTTTCAAATTCTCCCGCCACGTCCGTTCGCGCAAGGACAATCTGTCGAAGCTTCGGGAGATTCCCTTGAATTGCTTTGAATTTCTCGATATATTCCGATTCCGTGATGAGCATGACCGATTCCGAATGGCCAATCAAATACTCCATTTCCGCACCAGCCGACAAGATATTGGTTGGTACCATGATTGCGCCGAGCTTTGCGAGCGCGAACCAGCACACGACGAATTCCGCGGAATTCGGCAAATGGAGCGTCACTTTATCGCCCTTGCGTATGCCCCGCTCATAAAGCGCGCCGCTGAATTTTTCCACCCGCTCCAAAAATTCGCCGTAGCTGTATTCCGTCACTTTTTCTTGATTGTCTTCAAAAACCAGGAATGGCTGCTCGCTGAGTTTTTCGCATTGGGCATTTAAGAGATCGATCAATGTCAGTTCCGCTGTCAAAATCATCAACATCCTCTCTCATCTTGTCAATTCCATAGACCGCAGTCTATAATCTATAGACTATAGTCTATTCAATCCAACAGAGCTTTGTCAATCGTTTTCAAATAATTCAGTCGAATGATAGAATACACTCCATTACAGATACCTTTTTTATTTGAGATTCTACTGTAGACGGATATTCCGCAAAACAGCTGAGAAGCTTTGCTCAACTCTCTCTACGATCGAGCATCGCAAACGAATTGACTCTGCTCCCACATTTACTGCGTAAATGCGTCGCAAATAAATTAGCTCCGCTTCGCTAATTCGCTTCCTGGGGGCTTGCGCTGAACTAATTCGGGCTTACTGCCCGAATGGATTTCAGCACTTCGTCGAAACGAAGTTGGAAAGCCACCTCCGTTTCTGCTCCCCAAGGAGTCTGCGCTGTTTTGCTCCATATCTATTGAATAGTTCAGATGAAAAGAAGTGGAAGGCGGCGACTCCTGCGGGAGCAGTGACGGAGCGTAGCGATGGAGCGACATGAGTCTTGAGACCCCGCAGGAAGCGAAGCGACCGAGGAGGCTCAAGCCATGCCCGCGGAAAGCGTCCGCCTGAAACGACTTCATCACTTTCTTTTACTATACCGATATCTCTCATTAGTGTTATATGCTTAAACTAGAAGAAAGGTGGCCATTATGACGAGCAGACAGGAAAAAGCGATCGAAACAAAAAAACGCATCCTCCGCACGGCGCTGACATTGTTCAGCGAAAAGGGTTTTGACCGCGTGTCGGTTGATGAAATCGTCCGGAAAAGCGAAGCCTCCAAAGGGGCCTTCTATGGTCATTTCACGTCTAAATACGATATCTTCCTTGAAAAATTCAAGGAGATCGATCAATTTTACAGCGCCTTCTTGGAAAGCCTGCCGGAAAGTTTGTCGGCAGAGCAGAAGATCCGGAAGCTCGCGATCGCCCAAATGGAATATTTGCGGGATGAAATGGGGCGGGACGGCATCCGTTCGCTCTATGCCTATGCACTCACCCCATCCGTCGATAATTATCTGTCCGATACGGAGCGCCCACTCTACGCAATTCTCGAACGACTGATTTCCGAAGGACAAGAACAAGGGGAATTGACATCCTCCTCCTCCCCTGAGCGTCTCGCGATGTTCCTATCCCGCAGCATGCGTGGAACGCTCTATGACTGGGCAATTTTCGATGGCGACTTTGACTTGTCTGGTGAAATCGATGGCTGGCTGGAACTGCTTTTCGCCGGGCTGCGGGTTAAAAACTAAAAAGCGATTCCCCTTCCCTATGCGAAACCTTCAAACGGAGGCTTTTCGAAAAGGGTGACGAATCACTTTTGTTTCATGGATGTTTGCTTATAAACTGCTTTATTGCCGTCGCACCTTCTTTTTGATGGCCGGACATAAGATGGCCGCCGCTTTCAAAAATGACGGTCTCAGGATGCGTGCGGGCGATGAATTTTTTGGTGCTTGTGAACTGCGTCATGGGGTCGTCTTTAGCGTGAATCACAAGAACCGGAGCTTTGATTTCTTCTACTGGATAGTTTTCGTAATGCACGTCCATGTCGAGATTCGTAAGCTCAGCGTCAGTTTCAATGCCTTCACGCCGAGGCTTGATTGGGAGCATCGTCTGGAAAAAAGCCTTATCAACCTTTGATCCGAACATCTTGACGAAAACCGGGTGCATGAATTTTGTAGACAGCCATATCGTAAAGTCACTGAGCAATGCACGCGGCGGCCCTGCTCGCTTCGCTTGTTCTTCCGTTATTTTATGGAAAGGGACAATTGAAGAAACAAGGATTAGCCCTTTTATCCGGTCTGGGAAGCCAAGCGCAAAAGATATCGCGGCTGCGCCTCCAGCGGAAGTTGCCAGCACGAAAACTTTATCGACTTTCAGCCTATCGAGCAATTCTGTAAATACTTTCGCTTGATTCTGCGGTGTCGGCTCGGTTGGAAGTTCGGAACCGGGATAGCCGAAACGGGACAAGGAGATCTTGCGGTATTCTTCGCCGAGCGTGCCCCGGAGCGAAACCATGCCCTGGTCGTAACCGCCGAAAATACCGTGGCTTATTAAAACAGCTTCCCCTTGCCCTTCGTCCACATAAGCCATCTTGCCGAATTCCGATGTAAAAGTAATTGCCCGATATTCCTCGATCCGTTTATAGGACCGGCGTCTATCAATAATATAGAGCGGCACGATGACAACAGCGGCAAGGCCTGCAATCTTAAGAAATTTACTCATAAAATACCCTCCTTTCATATGATGGTTCCGTTATTTTTTTGACCTATAACCAATTGGCGGCTGCAACTAACTGAATGAGTATAGGAAAAAAGCCGTTCACGTCAAACTTGAACGGCTTTTGATATTTATTATTCCACCAGTTTTTGTCCGCAGTTTGGGCAGAACTTGGCGCCGCTTACTTTCTCGCCGCAATTTGGGCAGAAGTTCGGTCCTTTTTGGCCTTCGCCACCATCTGCTGGATGCCCGCCCGTCTGGCTGCTCGCACCTGATGATTCTTGTTGGTCGTTCATCATTTCCTTGGCGATGTTCATCCCCATCATCATGCCGGCCATGTCCGATGCGGTATTCGAGCCTGATGATTTGCCCATCGCATCGGCGACGGACATCTGCTGGTATTTCGATACGTCCCCCACCATGCCATGCGAAGCGCTTTTATTGATCATGTCCTGGATTTCTTTCGGATAGTTAAAGCTCATCACTTGGAAGGCGGTCACTTTCATACCGTCGTCCATGATCTCCATGTTCAAATCATCTTGGATGCCCTTGCCGATTTCGTGGGAATTCGACTGCAAATTGAACATGTCCTTGCCTTCACGGGTAATCCATTTCATCAATAATTGGTCGAGCCGTGCCGTAATGCGCAGCTGGACGTCTTCGACGAGGTAGCTGTCTTTGACTCCGGCGACTTTATCGATCAAATTGACGTAGTCGTTCACTTTGAAATGGAATGTGCCGTTCGCGCGGATCGGCATGCCCCCCGGAAGCTGAGGTGCCGGAATATTGATCGGGCTTTTCGTGCCCCATTTGACAGTGAATTCCTTCGTGTTGACGAACAGCACTTCGACCCGCATGCCACTGTTGAAGCCGAAACGGAATCCTTTCAAGGTCGACAGGAACGGCACGATTTCAGAGACGATATCGTACTCGCCTTCTTTTTCAAAAATCCCTTCCACTTTTCCGTTATTGAGGAAAATCGCATCCTGGCCTGGCCGGATGATCAAACGGCTGCCTTTCTTGATTTCCTTATTCGTCCATTTCCAAAAAATCATATCGTCGCGGAACTCTTCCCATTCCACCACATCCGAAAATTGATTGCCGAAAAATACCATGTTCTTCATTCCTTCCTTCGTTCGAGTGCCTAGAAGCTGCGGCCACCGCCGCTGAATGAACGCCCGCCTCCGGTCATGCCGCCGCCTCCGCCGAACCCGCCGCCATCCTTATTCTTCGGAACCTTGGTGCGCGTTACGGTTTTGTTGCGGAAGCGGTCATCTTGGCTGCGCACGCGTGTATGGTCGCGGTCGACATAAGTTCCTGGGGTGGTCGTCACCCTGCCGCCGGCGTTATAGAGCATCGATCCGACGATAATGCCTGCGAGCAGCAGCGCTATAGCTAAATGAAACCAGGTTTTCAGGAAAATGCTCTCCGGGTTGACGCCCGGGCGGTATTCCATGTATTCGCTGGAGGTGACAACCGTATCGCGGAACGCCCCGCCGTAGTCGGCCGATTGCATTTCGGACATAATACGGTCAAGCACAAGCTCGACGCGCTCCGAATCCAGCGTCCGCTCGGCCGTCCCGAAACCGGCGAGATACACTTCGCGCCCCCCGATATCAATCGTCAAGAGCACCGCATCTTCACGGCCGGTGCTGTCTGCGCGCGCATCGAAGAAATCACCCATATAGCCTTCAATCGATTGCCCTTCCGTACTATCGGTCGAAAGGAACAGAAAGTCCACGTTTTGTTCCGCACCATATTGTTCCGCCAACGCTTCCAGTTCCTGTTCTTCCCCGTCACTGAGCAAACCTGCTTCATCGTATATCAATTCATCGGTCTGCGCTGAAACGGACAGTCCGCTGATTAATAGAAGCACCAACACGCATATCGGCACCCACGCCAGTTTGCTTGAAAAATTCCTCACCATAGCACACCTCCTACCGCAAAGGCGATGGCTTTCATGACAGCAAAACTCGATGCGGCGATACCCGTGAACCACAGGGCGACTTTGCCGGCGCTGATCGGCGGCTTGCCGACCACTTTTCCGGTCTGGCCGTTCATTGCGAATGTGTGCTCTTTATTGTCGAAATCGTAATACACCATCCACACCGGAAATAAGGTGTAATAGACTTTCTTTTGTTGCGCATCGATCTGCTTGTTCGTGTAGCTGACAGATGAATAGCCGGAAATCGTCGTGCTGATATAAGCGTCGATATACGGGACGATTTTCGATTCCACACGGGAAAACAATTGCTCGTCATCGAAATCGTATTTCTCGGCCAAATAGCCCGCCAAATACGGCATGCGGAAATCCTTCAATTCGCTGTAATCGTAAGGCTCCAGCTTGTCCATCAACTCGTCATCCATTTTTTCGGAAGCATCCGCCGGCACTTTCAAATAGCTCAAATCGATTTCCCGGAATACATCATAAAAATTCGTTTCCGTATAGATCGTGTCGCCGCTTTGATAGGTCCGTACCTGCGTGCCGATCGCCTGGATGTGGGCTTCGCCTTCGATGTCATAAAGCCAGAACGGCACATACATGCCGGTCATTTTCTTGATGCGGTCGCCGCTCATAAAGCCGCGCGGGGTCAAGCGCCCGCCGCGCGTCCATTTCTTGAACGCTGCGACCGCCTCGTCTTTGCTGACGGTAAACGGAATGACTTTGGCAGGGGCGAGATCTCCCGTCAATCGGTCTGCCAATACGACCGGCGCCCCGCAGAAGCTGCAGTGGGTCGCGGTCGTTTCGGCTTCTGTCAGGATGATCGCCCCGCAGTTTTCGCAATGGTATTCTTTCGCTTCGCCTTCATCGAATTTCCGTTCGATATTCTGTTCCGGAAAGGTCTCGATGTTTTCTTCATGGCCGCAGCTTGGGCAGCTTAAATGGCCCGAGTCGCTATCGAACGCCATGTCGGCCCCGCAATTCGGGCATTTATAATGGATGACCAAACGAGTCTCCTCCCTTCGTGCTTCAGGATCGTGTCCAGTTGCCGGACATTACTCGTTCTTTCCGAGTTGGCTTTTCAGCGCTTCCAGTTCAGCGTCTACATTGGTGCCTGATTTCAATGATTCAAGCTCTTCGTCGACATTCGGGCCGTCATCGTATTTCTTCGCCAAATCTTTAATGCTCGTCTCAGAGCTTTTGTTGAGTTCAGCCATCGCTGCCGATTCATCCAATTGCTGGTTGATTTTCTTCTCCATCGCATCGAATGCCGAGATGCGTTCGCCTGACCCTCCGACACTGGACGCGAAATCGTTCATGCGCTGTTGTGTCTTCGCGACCGCCGCTTTGCCTTTCAGTTCCTGGCGGCGCGATTCGAGTTCGCCGATATCGCTCTCAAGCTTATCGTGCATTTGGCGCATCTGCTGGGTATTCGTTGCCGCGAGTTCGACCGCCGTCTCCTTATCCGCCACCCGTTCCGACAGCTCCTCTTTGCGTTGGAGGAATTTTCGGGCGTCGTCTTCATTGCCCGCTTCGAGCGCTTTTACCGCGTAGCGCTGCATATCATCCATCTCTTTTTTCACTTCATCAAGCTCACGGCGCTCGCGTTTCTCCGCCGCCATGATCGCTGCCGTCTCGGATTTCACTTTGCCGAGGTCGCTATTCAAATCGCGCAAATACTGGTCGATCATCTTTTCCGGATCTTCTGCCTTGTCCAGCATCGCATGGATATTGCTCGTCATGATGTCTCTGAAACGTTTTAGGATTTCCATTATTCATTCTCCTCTTCAGTCGATTTATTTGGCCATTGCACAAGCCTTGTTACCTGTCAGATTACCCTTTGCGCCAAACACTTAACCCTTCCGGCCAAGTTGTTGGCGGAATAGTATGAATACGGAAGAACGGCCCGATCGGTTTCATTTGATTTCGCTGGAATGAAAAGAACCGTCCCCTGGCGATGATGAAAAAGTGCTCGAGGCAGTTAGTCGAAATCACACCCCTTTGAACTTAAGATATTTTAATTAAAGATTTTTTCAACTTTGAGTTTACAGAAACTTTCAAAAAGGAAATAGAAGGGAGTAGTTAATTACAATTTTAGGAGGAATTTAAGTGGGGCATTATATTCAAGTTGAGGAAAACGTGAAAATTCATGTAGAAGATATCGGTTCAGGACAGCCGGTGGTATTTCTTCACGGCTGGCCATTGAACAACAAATCTTTCGAATACCAGACGAGCCTTCTTGCGAAGAACGGCTTCCGTTATATCGGGGTTGATATGCGCGGCTACGGAAAATCCGATAAGCCATGGTCAGGATACGATTACGACACAATGGCTAAAGACCTTGAAGCGGTCGTCAACGAGCTCCGCCTTGAGCAATTCGTGCTCGCCGGCTTTTCGATGGGCGGCCCGATCGCGATCCGCTATTTGACGAAATTCGGTCAGGACAATGTCGCCAAGCTACTATTGATGGGCGCTGCAGCCCCGATCTTCACTCAGCGTGACGATTTCAATGTCGGCATGAAGCCTGAAGAAGTGGACGACATCATCGCACAAATCGAAAAAGACCGCCCGGCGTTTCTTGCAGAATTTGCGGACCTGTTTTTCGAACAGAAACATTCACCGCAATTCCTGGATTGGTTCCAGTCACTGGCGCTTGAAGCCGGCGCGCATTCCACACTGAACTCGGCCGTTGCCCTGCGCGACGAAGACTTGCGCGGCGAGCTGTCATCGATTACGGTTCCGACAGCCATCTTCCACGGCAAAAAAGACCAGATCTGCCCTTACGAACTCGGCGAAATCCTGGACAAGGAAATCCCGAACTCTGTACTCGTACCATTCAAAGACAGCGGACACGGCATCAATGCCGATGAGCCGGAGCGTTTCAATAATGAACTCCTAAGCTTCCTGAAAAGTTCAGGCGTCTGAACATAATTGTTCCAAAACGAAGACCAGCTTTTCCAAGTTAGGGAAAGCTGGTCTTTATTGTTTACACCCAAGACGCCTCACATGCATTTCCGAATCAAATCACAGATAATAGGAAAGTATTTAGTTACGGGACGGCTTTGGCGTACCCGAATTTAAGGAGTGTTACGATGCAATCAATTAAAGGGAAAACAGCGATCATTACAGGTGGAGGACGCGGCATCGGCCGTGCGACAGCCATCGCTCTCGCTAATGAAGGTGTCAATGTCGGCTTGATCGGCTTGAACCAGGAAAACCTCGACAAAGTATCCGTCGAACTGCAAGATGCGAATGTCAAAGTGGCAACTGCCTCGGCCGACGTTACGGATCTTGCTGCGATTGAACAAGCGGTCGAGAAACTCAAAAACGAACTCGGCACTATCGATATCCTCATTAACAATGCAGGCATCGGAAAATTCGGCGGCTTTTTGGAATTGTCGCCAGAGGAATGGAAAAATATCGTCGACGTCAATTTGATGGGCGTCTACAACGCAACACGTGCCGTTCTTCCAGGCATGATCGAACAAAGTTCAGGCGATATCATCAATATCTCTTCCACTGCTGGACAAAAAGGCGCACCTGTCACGAGTGCCTACAGTTCTTCGAAGTTCGCAGTCATGGGCTTGACCGAATCGCTCGCACTTGAAGTACGCAAACATAATATCCGCGTAACAGCGATGACGCCGAGCACTGTCGTCACCGACCTTGCACACGATTCCAATCTGATTACGGGTGATGCTGAACGCGTCATGCATCCGGAAGATTTGGCCGACTTGATCGTCGCCAGCTTGAAACTGCATCCGCGCGTTTTCGTCAAAAGCGCTGGCCTGTGGTCGACCAACCCGTCCTAATAAAAAATGGAGCTTGAGGAAATTCCTCAAGCTCCATTTTTTCATTTCTGTTGTTCCGGTAAATCGCGTTCATCTTCTTTTGAGACGTGCTTCGAATACTCTTTCGCATCTTCTTCTTGGTCTCTGCCTTTTTCTTCGCTGTAATCCGTTGCTTCATTATCTCCGTCCAAGGCTTCTTTTGTTTTATTGATTGCTTTATCGATCGCAGACTCACGCGCCCCGACTTGTTTTTCAGGCGTACGTCCAGCTGTTCCTTTTCTAGCCATACAGCAATTCCTCCTCGTCGTGCATTTTGTATACTGTACCCGCTCATCCGGAACTTACACCTGCACGATTAAATAACAATGACAGTCTTTCAATTAAAACATTCCGCTTTCATGGTTATTGCGCCCTGCTTGCCGGCTCGCATCCGCGGCAGCAGAATCCTGGTTTGCAGTATTCGCTTTTTTATCTAAGCTGTATTTCTTTTTGGTCAATCTGTCCACAACGTAACTACCGATAAACAAAGCCCCAAAGAATCCCCAGAAGATCCACATCATCCAATGCATAAAACCCTCCCCTTTCATTTCTGTTCTCTCATTAATCCCTTTGTCACTATAATACGTTTCTAATTTCATAAAGTTTCAAAAATCGGTATTTTCAGTCATTTTATCGAAAGTAAATCTTCAAGCTTATACATGTGAAGTCTTTAATGAAACTAATTCCAGTCCATCTCTGTTTTACGAACGCCACAATTATGTGTGAATTTCTGGGCATGGAATTAGCGAACGCAAAATATATCACAAAATCAATTGGTTTCTTTCATTCTGTGTGACGATAAGGAGCATTAAAATTGTAATGCATAAACATTCCCCCACATCACTAAGGACTTACAGATATGTTTAAAAATTCAATTTTCATATAGTATACTTTAAAAGCGATGTTGGATACTATGCCTTTCTGTTATTGAAAGTATTTCTTTCTATAAGGAAAATCCTGATTTGAAACGGAACTATTCTTTGAGGTGACAAAATGATTTCTTTTTTGCTTATATTTTTATTAGCAATTCCTTTATCAGTATTATTGCATGAAGTTGGCCATGCTTTAGGAGTAGTCCTATCCACCAAGAAAGATGCCTATGTTTACTTGGGTCCAGCAAACGAAAATAATAACGAAAACTTTCGAATCGGCCGCATACATTTCCATATCATTTGGGCTCATTCAGGTTTTTGTTTTGTCAAAAATGAGAATGAGCTCTCTCGTTTCAGCAATATAATGTTTTCTGCCGGGGGACCTGTCGTTTCTTTATTGTTGGTGATTTTCTCTTATCTCGTCATAACCGATTCCACCCATTTTGGTCTCAAGAACTTCTTCACAGGCACTCTGTTCGTTAACCTTTCCATGTTTATCTTCACGAGCATCCCCATAACATATCCAAGCTGGATGAAGCCCTATGCTGGCGGTTATTCCGATGGTTACCATATTCTCAAATCGATCAGAACAAAAGATTGATTTTCATTTCTAAAAAAGGATTCATGAAAGGATAATAAAAACAAAAAAAGGAAGGAGTTGAACCTCCCTTCCTTCCGATAAGATGTCATACAATAAACTAGTTAATGAGCAGTATTATATTAAAAATAAGCCCTGTCGTTTTTTTGTCCAAAATAAATAAAGGATAAGCAACTACCTACCAAATCGATTCAGCCCATTCTGGATAGTCGATGAACGGGTTTCGGTTGCCCTGGATGTCCTCGATTTTTTCGTTGCGCTGCTGTTCCCAAGTACTGACAGGATCTTGCTCATGCCATTCCAGCAAAACGGAGATCTTGCCGTGATAAGGCGTTGAGCCATTATTCACAAGGTCATTCAGTTCCAAGTCCACTCCGTCATCCGACTCATAGCGGACGGCCATGTAAAACAGCATCCGGGCGACATCGCCTTTCACTTCATCCGGCGGCTCCCAGGAATTCGCAGTGCGCAAGCAGCCATCACAGCCGCTCACTGCACTGCCGCCATAATCAAAGTCCAGGTTGCCGCGCAGCCCGTTCACTTGTACATCGGTCGGGCGCAAATGGTGGATATCCGTTCCCGCTCCCATCGCGGTCCCGAAACTGCCATGAGACTTCGCCCATACGTGCTCGCGGTTCCAGTCGCCGACATTGCCGCCGTTCAACGCTTTTGAACGAGACTCCCCGCTATACAATAAGAGGACGTTATTCAAATTGTTCGGGTCTTCGTCCGTGATTTTCAATGCGTCCCATACTTGTGAATAACTGAGTTCATGGTGGCCATCAATGATTTCATGGAGTTCCGCTTTTAACGCCTCGCCTTGCAAACCATCCGCTGATTCATAATATGCAGATGGGGCAGGAGAAGGAACTGGCGTTTCACCATACCCATCCATCGTATGGCTTCCTAGGTATTCAAATGTATCTGCAGGATATGCGGTCCACTCAGCCGAAGGATCGAATGCGTCATTCACTACGCTATCGCCAGACTGGATATCCGAATTGCGGACTAGCGTGACATCCTTCATATTTTCAATGCGCGTACCCACTTGGCCAATCGAATCGATTGGTGCACCGTCTTTTTCCAGCACCAATGCATCGTCCCCGTTAAAATTAACTACATTATTGTTTTGCAGATCGCCATTGCCTTGAATCACCGTATCTGCGCCGCCATGGTAAATGACTACCGTATCGCCGCTAGCAACGGTACCGGAAAGCGCCATTTCACTTTGTACGGATGTGCTGCCATTCGTATACAGCGAGAGCGAATAAGGACTCAATTCAACGGAAGCACCTGTCCCGTTGTAAATTTCGATCGCTTTGTTGAAGCTGCTGCCTTCAATATATTCCGAAATAAAAAGCTCGCTTGCTGGTGCAGCTGCTTGAACGGTTGTTTGCGAACCAGGCACCCACAAGCTCGCAACCAATCCCACGGATAATAGCGCCTTCGCTGATTTGTTCCATAAGCTTTTGTCCATCGTACTGTCGTCCTCCTTTTTTTCTGCAGAAACAATTTTTTTGCCTGCTCGTTTTCTCTCTTTCCTTCCACGATACTGTAAATAATTAACACTAAATTTTCTCAATTAACATTTTTTTCCATCAACTTAATTAACCTTACCGAACGAGTTTCCCAGCGTCAACGGTATTTAGCAAAACTTACATAAAGTTAACAAAACTCAAAAAGCTCTGCAGAAATTATTTGGTCGGCACATACAAGGAAACATAACTAAATAGGGCAAGAAAGTTCGCTGTAACCAGCCTTTTCTCGCCCTTCGCATTTATGCAGCTTCCGATCGTCCAGATTCATAAACCGATAGTTTTCTTCTAATTGTCCGTATTCTCCCCCTAATAGCTATCGTATTCCACTCTCTGTTTTCCGGACGGGAAGGACCTGCTTGTTTCATCAAGTACAGTTCAATCCGTTTGAATTCTTCGCTAGTTTTCGCCAAAAGAAAAACACCCCGAAAGTTAGAATTTAACATCCAACTTCTGAGGTGCAGCAATTCTTCTTTTTTGGCTTTCTGTGGCAATGAACTATTTTGCACTTGAGCCAATAAAGCAACTCTAAATGCTAGGGGTTTTTTTCATTAACTCCAAGACCTCGTCTTTCGTGGGAAGGGCGGAGATGGCCCCTTTTCCAGTAGTGACCAACGCCCCGCTGGCATTCGCAAAAGCCAGTAGCTGCTGGTGATGCTCACTTATTATGGCCTCCAGATTGTCTTGCCCTGCATCCAAATTCAATAATTGGTACAAGAAACCGCCGGTGAACGCATCTCCCGCCCCCGTCGTGTCCTCCACTTCTACCGAATATCCCGCGGATGAATACTTTTGATTCCTTACATAAAGATCTGCGCCTTTGGCACCTTTCGTTAATACCACCACTTTTACATCCCCAGTGAACAAAGACGCAATTGCTGTTGATTCTTCCGCTATGCCGGTAATAAATTCCAGTTCGTCATCGGAGACTTTGACAATATGCGCCATCGGAATAAATTCCAGGATGGTCTTCCGGCATTGTTCGGGATCTTCCCAAAGAGGCAGACGCACATTGGGGTCAAAACTGATGACCCCGCCATGCATCTTGGCTGCCCCGATCGCTTTCACATGCGCTCCTTTCATCGGGCTCTCGACTAAATCGACAGAACCAAAATGCAGGAAATCCCCTTGCCCGAACCAGTCGGCATGTACTTCTGAGTCTTCAAGCAGCAAATCCGCCGAAGGGTTTCTATAAAATGAAAAGTCACGTTCCCCGTCTTCGCGCAAGGACACAAAGGCTAGCCCGGTATTCGCCTCTTTCGTCCTTACAATCTTATCGGTCTTTACACCGAACTCTGTAAGTTGCCCCAAAAGAAAATCACCAAAGGCATCTTGCCCTACTTTGGTGATGAGTGAAGCAGTTCCCCCGAACTTTGCAACCGCAGCTGCTACATTGGCAGGCGCACCGCCAGGCACTCGCGTAAAAGAATCCACGTCTTTTAAGGCGATGCCTTTTTGGTGGGGGATAAAATCGATCAGTATTTCGCCAATCGAGAACAAATTTCCCATTCAGCACCTCTCCCTCTTCGGACTTTCATTTATCAATAGTCCCACTTCACTGCTTTAAACGCCGCTGAACCGCCTGTCGCATAAAACCGGATTTCCTGGCTTCTGATATCCGGGAAAATCCGTGCGGTAAACACTTCTTCCCCGTCGTTCACGAAAATCTCCACGGATGAAGAATCCACAAACAAATGAAACTTGTAAACATCTCCATCAATTTGGCATTTCCGTTCGGTTCCATGCTTGCTGCCGATCACTTTGCCCGATAACGCGCGGTCCATTATCACTTTCCCTTGGACTGCATCAAATTTGATTACTGTTTTTTCTTCATCACCAGCACGGAATTCGATGCCATATTCCAAGGCATCCCCTCGTTCAAACTCACAGATAAGCTCATAAGTGACCCCTGAGAATCCCTCAACCGTTTTCTTTTCATCCCAAAGTTCACCTTGTGCTTCGACTTTGTTTTTACGGAGTGACTGAAGTTCCGGAATAGGCGTTTGGATGATTTTCCCGTCCCGAAGCGTTAATTCCCGAAGGATGGTCAAGCAATTTGCCCATCCACTTATATCAGTGGGATACTCAATTTCAGGCAATCCCATCCAGGCGACCATAAGCCGTCTGCCACTCGGATCTTTCATCGTATGCGGGGCGTAAAAATCGAAACCCCGATCCAGTTCGATAAAGCCCCCGTGAGTCAGTTCCCGGCGTTCTAAATCGATCTTCTCACCCAGCACATAACCCGCCTGGTAAATATTTTGATAAAGATCCCCTTCCGGCTCCAGCCCTTGCGGAGAGAAAATCAAGATGCCCCGATCATCCATTTCAAAATAATCCGGGCATTCCCACATAAAACCGAAGTTATCCAAGTGTGTGTCCAACTCCCCTTCAAACTTCCATTCCATCAAATCAGATGAACTTAATAAACAGGCAGCCCCCGTTTCATCGGTTCTTTGCGCACCGATCACCGCATAATACTTGTCTTCCACTTTCCATAATTTCGGATCGCGGAAGTGCTCTGTATATCCCTCTGGAACTTTATCGAGAACCGATTTTTTCGATTTGATGATATTTCCATCATCATCCATGAGGGCTATGCACAGGTAAGGGCGTCTCACGAGATTCTCATCCCGTGTATTGCCGGTGTATAGCAAATACAATTTTCCGTCATGCTCAACAGCACTTCCCGAATATGCGCCATGGCTGTCAAAGTACTCGTCCGGCTTGATGGCTATTCCGACATTCTGCCAGTTTACAAGGTCTGTCGATTTGGTATGGTACCAATATTTCAAGCCATGAAAAGGCCCTAACGGATGCCATTGATAATACAAATGAAATTCACCGTTGTAAAAACAGAAGCCGTTCGGATCATTGAGCAGCCCAGAAACCGGTTGGATATGGAAGGTTTGCCGCCAAGTACAGCTATTGACCCTTGAAATCAAGTTGTCTATATCTTCTTGGCTGATCTGATCGAGCCGGATGTAACTTTTCCCCCGCGGTAATTCCATTTTTCTCATTTCTCTCATTCTCCTTTTGGTAAAAGAAGTATCTTGCATTAAGCCATGCTCCAAAAAATTCCCTTGTAAAAGACCTCCTTCCCACTATAGAAGACCCTTTAAGGCATCGGTTCCTTCCTTCTGAATGAAAGCGCTTTCTTAAATGAATTATAATATTTTCAGGATATATTATCAACGCTGGTTATTTCACCAATCTGATATTGAAGAGAATTTATGATAATAATGTGTCTTTCTTTCTATAAGTCAATTTAAACCTGAATAAACGCTTCAAACCTACTCTGAAACCACAAGAAAAACGTCCAGAGAAGCTCATTATGATGACCGAATTCGGTACTGCACATCTTCTCTTTTTTTACTTATTGCCTGAATTACAATTCTAAAAGGAATTGGAGATTGCACGTTCTTTGGAAGACCAAATCGGTTGATCATCCCCATATTTATTATAGAACCTCAAGGATTAGTACCGACATAAAAAAACCACCATGAACCAAATGTTCATGGTGGTTGTATTCTGCAATGCAAGAATATAAAAATTTTCAATGAGAAGATAATACAGACTCAAAGTTAATTTGGCATAGGGCCCTGGTTATCGTCTCCTCAGTCATTAAAAGGCGTTCATCTTCTGAGCTCCGAATTTCTCCATTACATAATTCAAAAAGCGTGAATGCCGAGCTGCGTTTCCCGTCGTTTTTAAGCTCTATTCAACCCTTGGTTCGATGTTCCGTATATAGTACAATTCCTTCATTTTCAAGAATATCATGAAATTCATCGATTTCTGTTTGGTTTAAATCCAGTTTAGTTAATTCTTCCTGTACCGCGTCTTTTCCGGTGAACATTGATTTGAATTTGTCTGTAATGGTTTCTGTTTCGTGTGTGTGCACTTCTTCCTGCGCTTCAACTGCGTTAAGAATATCCGCATTTTCCGCCAAAACATGAATATCATTTTTGTTATATCCCCGCGATTTCATTTCTTCCACTTTCGCTTCAAGTTCCTGTTCCGTATAAACCACTTCAAACTTATGGTTTATTGATTCCATACTTATCAGCCTCCAGTGAATTGTCTTACTTTTCTTTACCCGCTCACCCAAACAGCTAAAACATGAATCACTTTTTAAAGCTATATCCAGACTCCGGATAATAGATCGATATAATTAATACAGATAATCTTCTCTTGGGAGGTGCTCATTATAACGACGATGGAAATGCTTGTTCCACTCGGTGGAATATTATTGTTTTTTACTATGGGTCTGGTCCTCTTACAAGGGAAAGGCGCAAGTTTTATTGCAGGTTATAACACAATGTCCGCTGAAGAGAAGGCGAAATATGACGAAGTGGCTTTATGTAAAGCAACCGGAAAATTGATGTTAGGCATTACGTTTTCAATGGCTTTAATCTTTACGGGAGACTTTTTTCAGCGGGATTGGTTGTTAATTGCAGGTATCATCTTAATGATCGCCATCGTAATGGGTGGTGTAATCTATATGAACACCGGTAATCGCTATGCGGTTCAAAAAAGTGAAAAGGAAAACAAAAAAGAAACAGGCCAGCAACAGGAATAGAGGGATTCCTAGGGTTGGCCTGTTTTATTTTAAAAGCAGCTTAAACAATCCTTCTTACACCAATAAGAAACAGCATAGTTAATGATACGGGAACTAAAGAGCCAATCAAAAATTTGTATTTGATTCTTCCTTTAATTTCTGGAAATTTCGACCGCACATTTGGAATCAATAAAGAAGAAACTCTTCCTTAAGCCTCTACCTTCTAATAACACTCTGTCATTACAAAATTTGGTTATTATGGTATCGTTAAGTAGATAATATACTTAGTAAACAGACCTCAATAAGCAAAGGAGAGATTTTCCATATGAATAATAAGTGGTACGGGGTATACGCCATGATATTAGGGATTGTATCGTTTTTCACTGGTGAAATTGTAACTTTCATAATGCTTGGTTTTATATTAATGGCTTTAATTAATATTAATACGACCTTAAAAGCTAACTATAAAAAAGATTCGGAGCAAAAAGAGAAATAATGTTTACACTTAAGTTATATGTAGCTTAAGTTTAATTTAACTGAAATTAATATTTTCAAAAAATCCAGAAAGGAAAATTATTTATAATTTTAATTAGTGGATTGGCTCTCTCTTTCTACTTGATGGGATTTTGAATAATTCGGTAACGATGATGAAAAAATTTTTAAGTAAAAAAACCTTATTCATCTCGCTTTTCGCTCTAGGTTTAGTAGTGATTCTGAGCTTCTCCATCTTTTTTATATGGTCTCAAGATACATTTGAAGCGATAGATGCTGATCAAATCGAAATGGAGGAAGTTATAGAACCCGAGGATGGGTGGTATATCTATAGGGCAGAAAATGCAGAAAAAGGTTTGATCCTCTATCCTGGCGCAAAAGTCGAACCTGAAGCATATGCCTATCTAGCCCAAGAATTATCAAAGCAAGATATCACAGTCGCTATCCCTTCAGTCAGATTGAATTTATCAATTTTAGATGTTTCAAAAGCGGATGAAATGATAGAAAGTGACGACAGCATCGAGTGGTATGTTTCGGGCCATTCCATGGGAGGCGCAGCAGCCGCTATGTATGCCGATCAACATTTAGATCGCGTAAGCGGGCTCATATTGCTTGGGGCATACGCAGCCGGCAATGACTATTTGAGTGAATCCAACTTACCTGTTTTATCCATCAGCGGTTCAGAAGATGGATTGAGTACTCCTGAAAAAATTAACGAAAACAGCTCGAACTTGCCGGAAACCACAGATTTCATTGAAATTCCAGGCGGCAACCACGCTTATTTCGGCGTATATGGCAGTCAATCCGGCGACAATGAAGCGCAGATCACAGTTAGTGAACAACAAGAAATCATCATAGATTTAATTGTTGATTGGTTAGAAAATAATCACTCCTTAAGTGAAGAGGAGTCATGAAAAATTTATAATTCGCACAAAAAACAGCACACGATAAGCCGTGTGCTGTTTGTTTTCGCCTGTATTATTCTTCCAGTTTTCTTGCAGCAAACTCGTCGTCCATTTTCAGGAAATACTCTCCGCCTTCTTCGATGCCTTTTAAGCGAATGATCATATCCCGGAACATTTTTTCTTCTTCCATTTGTTCTTCAATAAACCAATCCAAAAATGACAAAGTGGCATGTTCCTGCTGTTCATCCGCCAAGCTTACCAATTTATATATGTTTGCAGTCACTGACTTTTCCTGCGCAAGTGATGCTTCCACAACATCCAAGGCATTTGCATATTCGTTTCTTGGTTCTGTTAACGCCTGGAGTACAGGTTGTTCATCCATCGTCACCAAATAATGATAAAATTTCATCGCGTGTACATGTTCTTCTCTTGATTGGATCAAATAGAAATTGGCAAATCCATGGTACCCTTTTCCTGAAAAATATGACGCCATCGCTGTGTAGGCATGTGCCGCCTGAAGTTCGTTATTAAATTGATCGTTTAACGCTTTTGTCAAATTCGTTGGTAGCATCTTGAATTCCTCCTCTTTTCTATTTAGCGTCATTATAACACGTGTGTGGATCAACCAAATCTATAGCAAGCCATTAAGCAAAATTATTAATCTGCTTCACACAGGGGCCTTCCAGCGACGCCGCGCCCAAGGGCTAGGCGAAGCCATGAGACGGACGCCTTCCCCGGCTCATTGCCAGAGCCATGCCCAAAGCGGCCGTCGCGGTATAATAATTACTCTTGTTTCTCCCCCGCTTCACTTCAACCACCCCGCGACTCAGTGCGAAGCGCTGGGAGCATTCCACTCTCTTTCTGCCTTCCACTCCATCGCACACAATGGAAGCAAAATTCAACATCCACTTCACAATGAATGACCCCAGCGACGCCGCGCCCAAGGGCTAGGCGAAGCCATGAGACGGGCGCCCTCCCCGGCTCATGGCGAGAGCCATGCCCAAAGCGGCCGGCGCGGCCCTCTCCCCCATATCTTTTATCCAATCAAATAACATTTCTACAACCCCCTCCTAAACCCACATCAAAAGTGCTACACTGAAACTAAGTAAATAATCATGCAGGAAAAAGGTGCTGATTCGTCAGCGTAACAGGGAATCCGGTGAAAATCCGGAGCTGTTTCCGCAACTGTAAGTGCGTATGAAATAAGAGATGCCACTGGGGAAACCCGGGAAGGCCTTAGAGTAAATCGATGCACAAGCCAGGAGACCTACCTTTTTCTGAACGTATTTTTGCTCTTCGGAAGATAAGAGGATCTACGGCAACTTTTTCCTATGGACAGCTTTGTGCTGGATATTCGCAATCGTGCCACTCTCTTCGTTGAGAGTGGCTTTTTTTGTCTCTTTTAGAAAGCGATACGTCTGCTGATATTTACGGAAAACCAATCAGGAGGTGAACAGATGAAAAAAGACATGCGCTATCTGTGTTACCCGTTCATGAGGGAAAGCGCTTCGACGGTCGATTTCGAGATCCGCACCGATTCCTTGACGACGCGGATTGGCGAAGCCATTGCGGTCAACGACGTTCCACAAATCATCGATGATTTGCGCTACCTGCAGCCGATGGTCTATCACTTGAACGGATCGGTACGTGGGAAACTCGCGATTACCGAACAAGACCTCGCCGATCTCAGTGACTTGTATGACCGTTACGTGGCGGAAGTGAAGGAAGAAATCGACCAGTTCGTCCTGCCCCAAGGAACGCATGGGGCCTGCATTCTTCACGTATGCCGCAGCGAAGCGAAAAAGTCCGTGCGTGCCCTTCACCACGTGACGCTTGAGCGCGAAGTGCCGGAACATTTGATGGACTACGCCAACCTGCTCGCCAATGTCTTTTTCGTGATGGCCGTCTATGCCAATAAGCAGCACGGGGTCGATGAAATCCCGTTCGTCAGCAAATCCTATCCAACAAAACGCATGAAGAAAAAGGAGACTCACTCGTGAAAATCAAATCATTTCTCTTACTCAGCATTCCACTCGCTTTAACGCTCGGTGCTTGCCAAGATGATGCTGCCGAAGCTCCGGCAACAGAAGAAACGACTGAACAAACATCCAGTGAAACTGCAAGCGACGCACCATACACCGTCACCGATGATCGCGGCGAAGAACTCGAATTCGAACAAGCGCCTGAAACCATCGTGTCACTCATCCCGAGCAACACCGAGATCGTCTTTGCACTCGATGCCGGAGACCAATTGGTCGGTGTAACTGACTATGACAACTACCCGGAAGCAGCACAGGACATCGAACGCGTCAGTGATTCCGTCGAATTCAATGCCGAGAAAATCATCCAGCTCGACCCGGATGTCGTCCTGGCTTATTCAACCGGCGAAGCGCCGCCTGCCCTTGCGCAGCTTGAAGATGCCGACATTCCGGTATTCGTCATCGAATCGGCTACTTCATTCGACGAAGTATACGGCGATATTGAACAAATCGCCTCGGTGCTTGCCAAGGAAGAAAAAGGCGCTGAAGTAATCGAAGGCATCCAAACGCAAATCGCAGATGTCCAAGAACGCCTCGCAGCGGTCGAAGAGCAAAAAGAAGTCTACGTGGAGATCAGCCCGTCCCCTGAAATTTACACAACCGGTACATCGACGTTCCAGCAGGAAATCCTGAACCACGCCCAGGTGGCCAATGTCTTTGATGATCTGGAAGGCTGGCCGAATGTCTCCGAAGAAGAAGTCATCACCCGCGATCCGGAAGTCATCTTGACGACCGTTTCTTACGTGGAAGATGCGGTCGGCGATATCGAAGCGCGCGATAGCTGGTCAGATGTGGAAGCGATCGAGAACGGGGAAGTACATTTCATCGATTCCGACATCACTTCCCGCCCTGGGCCGCGCATCGGCGAAGCAGTGCAGTTAGTTGCGGAAACGGTTTATCCGGAATTGATGGAATAAGTTTATTCATTTTCACCTCACTCAATATGTGCAGACATTTCTTGTGGCTATGCCCCCTTTATATAAAATGCCATGGAATAACGGTACAAGTGGTGTTCCCGCTCTTTTAGAGGGAATGAATAATCTATTCATAAGCAAAAAAGGCACAACCGACTTGATCGGCTGTGCCTTTTTTCTATTCACAATCCCGCTTCATCGCGGATGTCCTGCTCGGTAATCGCCCCGCCCTTTCCAGTACCTTTGACGTCTTCGAGTTTAACGCCCAGTTCTTTTGCGAGATGGCGCATCCTCGGCGACACGCGTGTGAAGCTCCTTTCCTGCGGTTCCGCACTGCTTTCTTCCGCCTGTTCGAGGTGGACTTTCTCGGAAGACCCCTTGTCCTCGGCAGCTTGTCCTTTCGGATCGATGACCGCAAGCAAAGTACCGGCTTGGGCGGAATCGCCGCGCTTCACGTGGATTTTCTTCACCGTCCCGCTCGTTTCGGCGCGGATTTCCGATACGGCTTTTTCGGTCTGTACTTCGCAAAGCACAGCGCCTTCTTCAACATAATCACCCTCGTCCACAAACCACAGGACAATTAAACTTTCATCGGTATCTTCAGATAGCTTCGGCAAAGTCACATCATGCATTCCCTAGCCTCCTCTACGCTTCATCCATCATCTGTTTGACTGTCTCGACAATTTTGTCAGGCCCTGGCAAGACAAAATCTTCAAGCACATGGCTATACGGAATCGGCACATCCGGAATCGCCAAGCGCTTGATCGGCGATTCGAGTTCATAGAGCGCTTCTTCCGAGACGATAGCCGCAATTTCAGCGGTCATTCCATACGACCGGTAATCTTCATCGACGACAACCAGTCGATGTGTTTTCTTCACTGAATTGATAATGGTGTCTTTATCGATCGGCGCCAAGGAACGCAGGTCGATGACTTCCGCTTCGATGCCGTCTTGTGCTAATCGCTCTGCCGCTTCCATCGCGAAATGCGTCATCATCTGGATGCCAACGATCGTCACATCCTTCCCTTCCCGCATGATACTCGCTTTGTCGAGCGGCACGGTATACGATTCTTCCGGCACATGGCCGACCGCATAATCGAGCTGGTCCATCCAGCCGAGCCCTTGCAAAGACTTATGGAACATGAAAACGACCGGATTGTCGTCGCGGATCGCAGACGTCATCATGCCTTTCAAATCATAAGGCGTGCTCGGTGCGACCACCTTCATTCCCGGCATATGGGCAAAAGTCGCATATAAAGTCTGGGAATGCTGCGCGGCGTCGCTATAGCCGCCGCCGACCGCGGTCATGAGCACCATCGGAAGCCGCACATTGCCGCCGGACATATACGGGATTTTCGCCATATGGTTGTAAATCTGGTCCATACACACGCCGAAGAAATCGACGAACATCAATTCCGCAATCGGCCGCATGCCCTCTGCCGCTGCACCGATCGCCGCTCCGATGAATGCCGTTTCCGAAATCGGCGTATCGAGCACGCGCTCCGGCCCGAACTTTTCCATCAAGCCTTGCGTCGAACCGAAAATCCCGCCGTATTTCCCGATATCTTCACCAAGCACGAATACGTTTTTGTCGTTTTCCATCTCCTGGGCAATCGCTTCCGCCATCGCTTTATTGCCCGTCAGCATTCTTTTTTTCGCTGTCTCCATTTCGGAATCTCTCCTTTTCGGATTTAAGATGTAAAGACGTCATCCAGTGCGGCTTCAGGGTTCGGATAGTCGCTGTCGCGTGCGAACTGATACGCTTCATCGACTTCTTTTTTGGCTCGTGTTTCGATAGCTTCCAGTTCCGATTCATTCACTTGTTCTGCATCCAATAGTTGCTGGCGCAGTTTCATGATCGGATCGCGTGCACGCAGTCCCGGAACTTCTTCCTTGTCACGGTATAACTCGGGGTCGCCTTGGAAATGGCCGAGGAATCGGAAGGTCTCGATCTCGATGATCGTCGGTCCTTGGCCGTTGCGGGCACGGTTGACCGCTTCTTCAGCCGCCTTGTACATCGCAATCGGATCGTTATCTTTCACATAAGCCCCTGCGACGCCGTATGCCGATGCGCGCAGGTCGTTCGATTCGACCGAGGTCGACGCCTTTTTCGGAACGGATATGCCGTATGAATTGTCTTCGACGACTACGATGAGCGGCAAATTCCACAGTGCTGCCAAATTGAGCGATTCATGGAACGCACCGGCATTCGCTGCCCCTTCGCCGATGAATGCGACGGCGACCCAGTCTTTCCCTTTCATCTTATTCGCCATTGCTGCACCGACCGCATGCGGGATTCCGGCTGCGACAATGCCGCCACACGAGAATTTCACTGCCGGATCGAATAGATGCATATGGCCGCCTTTGCCTTTTCCGAGTCCGGATTCCTTGCCGAAAATCTCCGCTGTCATTTTCTTCAGGTCGACACCTTTTGCGATTGCATGATGGTGTGGCCGGTGTGGCGCGGTCACCGTATCGTCTTTCGTCAAATGCACCATGACGCCTGCTGCAGCCGGTTCCTGGCCGGTTGCAAGGTGCATTTCACCCGGCACCGGGCCTTCGCCGATATTGAACACCGGCGACTTGCCTTCCGTATACGCTTCCACCATCTGGTCTTCGTAATAGCGGATTTTGACCATTTGCTCGTACATCCACGTCAGCTTGTCGACAGACACGGCAGGTTGCTTTTCCTCGAACATAGTCACTGCTACTCCTCCTTTTTGACTCGATCAAATCGAATGGCGTGCGACAATTTCCATAGGCCTAAACACTCTCAGTGTACTGCGTTTCGTTAAATATTTCAATATTCTGATAATAAAAGACTAGATAATTTACATTTGGTATTTGTTCATGTTTGATATTCGGAAAAACCAAATACCTTTCAAAATTGTAATATCGTTAAACAACAATTTTTTATTGATAAACGATAAATCGAGAGTATACTTAACTTATTAACGAGCAAAGAGGTGTGTTTTATGAAACGGGAGACTTTGTTTTTGAAAGTGGTGTTGTTTCTTATGGCGTTGCCGGTTATTGCGCTTTGCATCTTCGTGGTAATGCCGCTTTCAAGCATCATCCAGGATGGGCCGGACCAGCTGGCATTTCTGCAATACGTGTTTATCGTCATGCTCTACGCAACGGCGATCGCTTATTTCCTGGCGCTGTACCAGACATTCAAACTATTGAATTTCATCGATGACAACACCGCCTTCTCTATGCGCTCAGTGAAGGCGATCAAGAACATCAAGCTTTGTGCCCTCGCGATCACGGGCCTCTATTTTCTGGCGATGCCGCTGTTTTACATGATCGCAGAAATCGATGATGCGCCTGGACTCATCTTGATGGGCGCGGGCATCGGTTTCGCCGCATTCGTCATCGCCGTTTTTGCAGCGGTCTTGCAGAAGTTGCTGACTCACGCTATCGACATCAAATCAGAAAATGATCTTACAGTCTGAGGTGATCTAATGCCAATCATCATAAACCTCGATGTCATGCTCGCCAAGCGCAAAATGAGCATGACCGAGCTATCCGAAAAAGTCGGCGTCACGATGCCCAATTTGTCCATCCTGAAAAACGGCAAAGCGAAAGCCATCCGCTTCTCGACGCTCGAAGCGATTTGCCAAGTGCTCGACTGCCAGCCTGGGGATATCCTGGAGTACCGCGAAGAACAGTAGCCCCGGCTTTATTTGCGTAATGAGTAAATGAATACCCATTATAGTAAACTGCTCGATGCGCTATTTTTCGAGCATAAAAGGAGGAAGACATCTTGCTGATAAAACTAGTATCCGCTTTCCATTTAGCTTTGTCGTTAGGCGCATTTTTTACAGGAATATCCATGCTGCCGGGCATGGGAATTTTTGTGGAATTTCCACCCGAGTGGGTCGGCGTCATGCCCTTTAGCAGTTGGACGGCTTTAGCTGTATTCGGGATGATTGTCTTCGGGGTTGGCAACGCCATCGCTGCCATTTATGGATTCACGAAGAAAGATCCAAAACTATACCTGCTCGCCATCAGCTTGGGGCTCCTGCTATTTTGCAGTGCTGCCATGCCGATTGTTTTGCTCGGCGAATGGTATTTGCCTCTCATATACTTTTTCGCCCTAAGTTTCATGCAAATATCTTTTGGTTTGTTCGGCATGTTTTCCAAGTACAAAGCCTCTTCGTCCCGTTCGTCTATCCACTAAAGCTTTGTGTACCGAATATGATATTTAAAAAGGATGTCCCACAGTCAGGAAGCTGACTACGGGACATCCTTTTTCATATTGTTCTATTACTGATTTCCTCACTTATGCTTTTTCAATATACGTTAAAGTCTTCCCGCTCACTCCGAGCAACACCGTCAACAGGGGCGATACTAAACAAAAGAAAGCAAACGGCAAATACTCCAATGTCGAAACACCCAAGACTGACGCGATGAATATTCCGCAAACACTCCACGGCACGAGCGGGTTGACCACCGTCCCCGCGTCTTCCATGACGCGGCTCAAGTTCTTGCCGGCAAGCCCTACTTTTTCATAAGACTCACGGAATGCTTGGCCTGTCAGCAAAATCGATAAATATTGTTCGCCAACCAAGATGTTCGTGCCGATCGCTGTCAATGCAGACGCGACAATGACAGAAGAAACCTTCTTCAATAAACTTTCGATCTTTGCAAGCAAGGTTTGGATGATGCCCAGTTTGAATAGCAAACCGCCCATGCTCAGGGCCAGCAGCACCAAGGCAATCGTGAAGAACATGCTCTCCATGCCCCCTCTTGAAAGCAGTACATCGATTTCTTCGATGCCCGTAGAGGATTTATAGCCGCCGAACAGAATGCCGAGCGTTTCTCCAATTTGCGGTCTTTGATGGATCGCAGAAATGGCAATCGCCACAACAGAACTCGCAGCCAGCGTCAGCACGGCAGGCACTTTAAACACCGTCAACCCAATCAATACGAGTAAAGGGATCATTGCGTACCAATGAATCAATCCGGTCTCCATCAAACCGTCTTTGAAAAGTTCGATATCTGCGGTGTTGTCCAAAGTGACAGTCGGCGACAGCAGGCCGAAGAAAATCAATGTCATCACAAAGGCCGGAATCGTCGTCCATCCCATGTTGCGGATATGTTCTAACAAATCCACACCGACAATTGATGCCGCCAAATTGGTCGTATCCGACAACGGGGACATCTTATCGCCGAAAAACGCGCCGGAAACGATAGCGCCTGCCGTAATGGCAAGCGACAAATCGAGCGCCCCGGCAATTCCGATCAACGCAACGCCTACCGTCGCCACCGTTGTCAACGAGCTGCCGACGGATAAACCGATGATCGCCGTGACGACAAAGACGACTGCAAAAAAGAATAATGGCGTCACCAAATTGAATCCTGCGTAGATCAATGTCGGGATCGTCCCGCTCATCATCCAGCTGCTGATTAAAATGCCGATGAAGAAAAACAAGAACACTGCGCCCATCCCCGCTCCGGCCCCTTCGATCAACCCGCGTTCAAGATCGCGGTACGGCAGTTTTTTCGACAAGCCATAGCACATCAACAATAAAATCGACAACAAAATCGGCACATGCGGGACCGCTTCAAACTGGATAATGCTGACGCTGATGATCGCAACGACTATGGCAACTAGAACTGCCGCTTCTTTCGTACTCGGTGACAAAATGGATTTAATATGAAACATGTCCCGTTCCTCCCGATTTCAAAATATTAAAAAACAAAAAGAAAACCTAACATCCCTAAAAAAGGGACGAAGGTTTTCTCCGCGTTACCACCCTATTTGACGCTCCTCTTAATCAGTCGGAACATCCACTCAATCAAACGTCGAAACTGCTGATGTTGTAATTCACCCCAATTGCTGCCTGGACTTGCACCGAACATCCAGTCTCTTGTTGCTGCCGGCAATTAGCCTACTTATTCATCATTCAACTTAGCTTTAGCTGCTTTTTCAATTGCTTTAAATCTTAGCACCTCCGCCAAATAAGTCAAGCAACTGCTCGAAACCGTGTACTCTTCAAATCTTGCTTTCCTCCAGCATGCGCTTGATCATGCGGATTTGGCCACGGTGGCTCGTCTCATCTTCCACGACATGAAACCACAGGAAATACTTGTTGTAGGCGACGCCATTGTAATACTTCCCTTCCTCATACAACCAGTCATCTTCCACACTTTTCATGAGCGAAAGCGTCTTTTCACGGACAACCGCCAATTCTCTTAGATAATAATCGAGCGGATGATTGCGTATCGAACCTCTTGCCTTGTCACCTAACTCCAGCGGGACTGCCCAGCGCTCAAGCTCTTCTTCTGTCAGGTCGCGGTTTTCAAAGGCGATGACTTGATGGACAAATTCAATCGCAGCCACATGCAAAATGAGCGCACCAATCGAATTTGAATGCTCATCAGCGAGAAAATCCAATTCTTCCACCGATAAACTTTTCAGATCTTCTAAAGTCACTGCCCGTGTGTAGTCAAGCATAGAGACGAGTTCACCAATTTTCGGCGTGTAGCCTGCTTGTTCTTTGATCCGGTAGTCCATCCTATTGCCCCCTTTAAAAAATACCAACAAGTGTTATCAAAGAAAAAGACCGGATTAACCGACCTTTTTTGTCCATTCCTTCTATAAAAGATACTACGCCAAACTGAACTTCTTTTTGATCTGCTTCACGATATCCGCTTCCTTGCTTCGGATAAATTCATTGGCAATCTGCTTCACCATCGCATTGATTTCCCTATTCATTTCCGTTTTCATTCTTACTTGATCGATGACTACCCCATTGGGCGTAAATTGCCTGCCTGCGAGTTCATCCAAGGAAACATTATACAAGTCTGCCATTTTCACCAGCAATTTAAGATTAGGTTCACCTTTCCCAGTTTCAAAGTTGCTATAAGTTGCCCGCGCAATTTTCAGATGGTCAGCGACAACTTGCATGGATAATTTATTCTGTACTCTGAGCGCCTTCAGGTTTTCAGTTAGTTTCGGCATAGTTATACTCCCTCGCACAATCATTTTAAGTATTTTTTCCAATAGTTATGATGTACCTCTCTCTTTATTCACGGGGATATCCACTTGAATGTACGTGAATTACCGATAAATGGCCTCGTTATTAAGTAATTAAATAGTATCATATTTACAATTAAGTTATAATCACAATATCACATATATTTGGAAATAATTATAGAGAGGATTTAATTTCATGCTGAAGAACCTGTTCAACAAACTGTTATCCACATCAGCTGACTCGGCACCGGGCGAAGCGCCTCCCGCCCCTGCCTCAAAAGTTTATTTGTATGAACCAAACCAAGCCACGCTGAAAACTGTGATGGAATCTCCCGAAGTTCACGGAGAAGCGCCAGGTTATGTTTATTTCGTGCAAGAGCATATGAATGGTTCTTTCAAAATCGGAAAAACCAAACATGTCGAGCGCTACATGAACCTTTTCGTCGTTAAACTGCCGTTTGAAAACAAGTTGATCCATTTGATCAAATCCGGCAACCACCATCAGACAAAGGCTGCTTTTCACCAGCATTTCAAAGATAAGCGGCTCGAAGGTGAATGGTTTGCCTTGAACCAGGACGAGGTGGCATGGCTAAAAGCTGGTCAATATCCTGCAGCCATCCAACAGACCATCTCGGGCTCATATGCGGCTGCAAACTCTTCTTCATCCATTCCAAATAAAGATGAAAAGCCCCTAACCCCGAAACAAGCTGAATTCGCTAAAACCTTGCTCATTAAGCTCGAAGACCGTTATGAACTTGCCGTCGATTTTTCGCAATTGACGCATAAAGACTTGAACCGCCTAAGCGGCTATTTCCGTTTCAAAAACCAAGGCGCGTTGAACAACCTGGTATCGGCTGGTGTGCTCAAAGAAAAATAATGGACATTAAAAAGGCGGCTTCAATTGAAGCCGCCTTTTAATATCATGCCACTATTCTTTACGATTACTAAAACAAAGTCTCCATCTTCTCCAGCCAATTCACCCGATCTGCAACCGTCGCGGGCTTCGGATGGCGTGGGAAGCCGTTTTCAGACGCCACCAATGCTTTAGCATATGAATACGAATCTTTCGGCGCTCCGTCTTGGAACAAGCCAAATTCTGAAGCCAGCCTTTTGGCGACATTCGTCGATCCCCATGCAAAAATGAGATGGTCTGCCGAGGCCAGCAAGGCTTCTCGTTCTGGCACGTTTTCTTCTTGGAACAAAGAATGAGGCACTCCAGCTTTATTGAACTTGTTTTCAATAATTTTGAAATTCCCCATATTCCCTTCACAAATATCCGATAAATTGATGAGCGTGATCAAATTCCATTCTTGCCGCTCCATCAAGTTCATCAACTGGTATTGCGTCGGATTCGGTTTGGTGGAGATCCACTCCGCATCCCGTGGGCTCTTTGCGGTTTCGCCAGCTTGCGCACAATTGGACGGGTTGATCATGACGATCACCGCATCCGCTTGAGTAGTAAAGACGCCGTTCCTTCTGATGCGCGCTTCCCGGCGCATGAGAAACTGTTCGTCCTCTATTTCGGTGTGGTAAAATTTCGCCTCGACCGAAAAATTTTGCTTCAATTGCTCGGCTGGAATTAGCGACACACAATCCCTCCTCGTATACTAATTCTTCATTTTAGTCTATCAAAAATGAAAGGTTCATGTTTTCCGTTAGGCCAAAAAGCTCCCAGGCCATCTCCGGCCTGGGAGCTTGCTGTTCTCTATACTTTCGCGTCAACTTTGACCATGCCGTAAGATGTGATGGCGTTCCACATCGTTTCCGGGATGTCGAGTTTGCCGACCAGTTCTTGAGGGATCGTTTCGTTGATGTCCGCTTCTTTTCCTTGCTTAACTTTCGCAGTCCATTCCGGATCGACCAGTGCTTGGCGGCCCATGACGATGATGTCCGCACCTTCTTCAAGCGCTGCTGCCGCATGTGCAGGCTGCGTGACGCCGCCGACTACGACGAACGCTACACGGCCATCGATTTGTTTCGACAGGATTTGGACGATGCTGCCCCCGTCTTCCATGCCGCGCGGCGCTTTTTTGAATTCCATGAGCGATACATGGATATAATGGATGCCGCCTTCGATCAAGCGCTCAACCAATTGTTGCGTTTCTTTGATTGTATAGCCGACGGAATCCGCATTGTTTTCTTCCGGTGACAAACGGTAGCCGATGATGAAGCTGTCATCCGCGTATTCCGACGCGACGCGTTTCACTTCGTCCAATACCGCGACGCCGAATTTCAGGCGGTTCTCCAGGCTCCCGCCCCACTCGTCTTCACGCTGGTTGTAAGTAGCAGAGACGAATTGCTGGATCAAATACGTATTGGCACCATGGATTTCCACGCCGTCAAATCCGGCTTCAATCGCGCGGCGCGTCGTTTCACCGAAATCGCGGATGATGTCGGTGATTTCTTCTCCTGTCAACGCGCGCGGCGTCGGCTTACCTTCTGGCCCCGCAATCGCGCTCGGGGCCACCGTTTCACCAGCCTCGATCAAATCAGGCTGGCCTTGGCGTCCGCCGTGCTGCATTTGCAGGATGGCTTTGCTGCCTTGTGATTTCATTTCAGTCGCGAGTTGCTTTAAGCGTGGCATAACATCATCCTTAAAGCCGACAAATTGGTTCGGAAAGGCGATGCCGTTTTCTGAAACGGCGATACAGGCAGAAACGTATAGGCTGCCTAGACCTGCGCGGCGCTGGTAATATGCAAGTTCCGCATCCGAGACAGTGCCGTCCGGATTTCCTGAGTATGTAGTCATCGGAGCGACGCCTAAACGGTCGGACAGGACGACGCCGTTCGGCAATGTGATTTCTTCGAATAATGGCTTGTATTGCGGTTTCATATAATTACCTCTTCCCTTGAATTAAAGTTAGTTATATTAAAATATCATAGGCTTAGGATAACTACAACGATACGACCTTAACGAGCGGGAGATTTTACTTCCTTTCTTTGGGAATGGTACGCTCTTCTATGCAAACTTATTCCAAGGAGGAATTCACATGACACCAAACAAAACCAAAGAAATCCAATTGGCGAACCGTCCGGAAGGCACGCCGACTGGCAATGACTTCAATTTTGTCGAAAAAGAAATTCCAGCAATCGGAACGGACGAATTATTGCTGAAAACTTTATATCTTTCCGTTGACCCATACATGCGCGGGCGTATGAAAGACCAGAAATCCTATGTGGCCCCGTTCGAATTGAACAAAGCGATTTCAGGCGGCGTCCTGGCGGAAGTCATCGAATCGAAATCCGGCGATTTCAAGCAAGGCGATATCGTCACCGGCTCGCTTGATTGGGCTGAATACAACGTTGCGAACGCCGAGTCCGTCCAGAAAGTGGATCCGACCATCGCACCGATTACGACACGCCTCGGCATTCTTGGCCTTACTGGATTGACAGCATACTTCGGCTTGCTCGATATCGGCAAACCGCAACAAGGCGAAACGGTTGTCGTCTCAGGCGCAGCAGGAGCAGTAGGTTCGGTCGTTGGGCAAATCGCCAAACTAAAAGGCGCCCATGTCGTCGGCATTGCCGGTTCACAGGATAAGATTGATTACCTGATCAATGAACTTGGATTCGACGCAGCCGTGAACTACAAAGACGATAACTTCAAAGAAGAGTTCAAAAAAGCCATTCCGAACGGCGTTGATGTGTACTTCGACAATGTCGGCGGATTCGTTTCCGACACCGTCATTTTCGAAATCAACCGCAACGCACGCATTGTGCTATGCGGTGCCATCTCGGCTTATAACAACCCGCAAGAAGATATCGGCCCTCGCATCCAGTGGAAATTCATCACGACCAGCTCGATGATGAAAGGGTTCACGCTCGGCGATTATGCGCACGATTTCAAAACCGGCGCACAAGAGCTCGGCAAATGGCTGCAGGAAGGCAAATTGAAATACGAAGAAACCATCACTGATGGCTTCGAGAAAACGCCGGAAGCATTCCTCGGTTTGTTTGAAGGCAGCAATCTCGGGAAACAGCTCGTCAAAGTCGCTGACCCGGATTTCGCAACTCTATAAGTTTTCATCAAAAAAAGACGGCCCGCGATAGTGCATGAAACATGCATTTCGCGGGCCGTCTTTGTATCCCCATTTGAATCCAAGCCTCGGTTACAGCTTCCGCTCCTGCAAATCGGCCAGAATTTGTGGATATTGTTTATCGAGTTTATACATCCACATAAGCACCGCTTGTACAATCGCCAGCAGCAGAGGAATATGGATATTCAAAGCCATGATCATGTTGACGGCCGAGGCGGTTTGGACGTCGAGCGCTCCGGCATATCCACCGAACGCCAGCGACCAGCCAATCAAGGCTCCACCGAGGCCAGCCCCCATCTTCATCCCGAAACTGGCTGCGCTGTTGACCAAGCCTGCGGTTCGGATGCCGAACTTCCACTCCCCGTATTCGACGGTATCGTTAATCATCGCGTATAGGAACATGATGATCGGCAATAAGCCGAATCCTTGGATGACCGTTCCGAGTGAAAACACAAGCAAGCTTGACGGGTCGATCATTTTGACGAGCGGCCCAAAGATTCCCAGCACAGAAACGAATAAAGCGATATTGCGTTTACCGAACTTCCCGACCAGCTTCGCCATGAAAAAGAAGCCGATGATCGTCGGCACAAACAATAGGAAACCGATGAGTGAGAAATAGTTCGCATCGCCGAATATGTACCTCGCATAATACAAGCCCGCTCCCGCGAGAAGGGCATTCAGCGTGTAAGCGGTTACACAATAAACCGTGATGATGAGCCAGTATTTGTTCGTAAATAAAGCTTTTAGAGCGATTCTAAGCGGTATATCTTTTCTGGGTTTATCGTCAGTCGGGACTTCAGCTCGTTCTGTCGTCGAACGGAAAGCAAGGAAGCTAGTCACGATAATGGTAACACCGCAAACTGCCGCAACCATCGTCCACCCCTGCGTGCCGCCGATGGCACTCGCTACCGGTTGGGCTAGTATGGTGATCAGCAAGGTGCTGAGCATCGTGAAGATCCCGGTATAAATATTCAGCATCGACCGTTTGTTCGGTTCCTGTGACATTAACCCGAGCAGCGTTTTATACGGAATCGAGACAGCGGTATAAAACAAGATCAGCATGATATACGTAACGAATGCATAGACGATTTTTCCGGTGTCGCCGATATTAGGGACTGCAAACAATAAGACGACCGTTATGCCAAGCGGTATACCCATCCATAGAATCCACGGCCGTGCTTTGCCATGTTTCGATTTGGTGCGGTCGACCAATGTACCCATGCCGAGGTCCGTCACCCCGTCGAACAGCCGGGCCACGAGCATCAGCGTGCCGACTACGCCAGCTGAAATTCCAGCGACATCGGTATAATAGAATGTCAGAAATGTCCCTACCAAAGTCCAGACGAGGATGACTCCAAAAAAACCCATGCCGTAATTGATCATTTCCTTATGATCTGGAACTTCCCCCTGTACAGCTTGCGTCATGATTTTTTGCCTCTCTTCAACTATCAATGAATTTCCCCCTTCGCCAAAGTTTTCGGCCGCTAACAGCATTCGCCACATACCAACTGGTCAGTATTAAAACTATTGTAATCATTAATGACAGACAATTCAATCTATTTTTTCTTCCATAAAGAAACTGCCGGCCATCTAAGGCCGGCAGTTTCTTTTCAATATTACAGCATTTTCTCCAAAGCCATCTTCGCCTCTAGAGCTGTTTTTCCGTCCACTTGGATGCGGTTGAGGACATGGCCTTCCACCAATTCTTCCAGAATCCATGTGAAGTGCGGCAAGTCGATGCGGTTCATCGTCAGGCACGGGCACATATATGGATTCAACGACACGATGTCGCGGTCCGGGAAGTCTTTAATGAGCCGGTTGACGAGATTCATTTCCGTGCCAATCGCCCATTTGGAGCCCGGCTCGGATGCTTCGATCATATCGATGATGTATTTTGTCGAACCGGCGAAGTCGGATGCACTGACAACTTCGTATGTGCATTCCGGATGAACGAGGATGTTGCGGTCGGGTTCTTTCTGGCGCAAGTTGTCGACGTGTTTCGGCAGGAAATTCATATGAACCGAGCAATGCCCTTTCCATAAGATCACTTGCACGTCTTCCACTGCACAGTCGAGTTCGAGCTTGTGCTTGATCGGGTCCCACACGGCCATATGCTCAAGCGGGATGCCGAGCTTCACGGCAGTATTGCGCCCGAGATGCTGGTCAGGCAAGAACAGCATGCGCTGTTTTTGCGACAACGCCCATTCAACCATTTCTTGCGCATTGGATGAAGTCACCGTCGCTCCGCCGTTTCTTCCGACGAACGCTTTGATGGCAGCTGTCGAATTGACATAGGTCAGCGGAACAATGGTGTCTCCGTATAGTTTCTGCAATTCCTGCCAGGCGCGTTCCGTTTGGTCGATATTGGCCATATCCGCCATCGAGCAGCCTGCCCGCATATCCGGCAAAATGACCGCTTGATGCGGCGCGGTTAAAATGTCCGCCGTTTCCGCCATGAAATGGACGCCGCAGAACAGGATGTAATCTGCGGTCTGTTTTCCGGCGATTTGCGATAGTTGAAGAGAGTCGCCCTTAACGTCGGCATATCGGATGACTTCGTCTTTTTGGTAATGATGGCCGAGAATATACAAACGTTCCCCCAGCATAGCGCGTGCCTGTTCCGCGCGCTCGTGCAGTTCTTCCGTTGATGCTTTCAAATAACTTTCGGGCATGGCGTCTGCCATTTGAAGTTCTTCAAGAAAAGAAGTCATTGGATCATCGCCTCCTTATGGGATATGGAAAGATTCATGCTGATGTCGATATTCGATACGCTATGCGTTAAAGCCCCGATGGAAATGACGTCGACGCCGGTATCACTGTAATGCGCCAGCTTCTCGAGATCGATTCCGCCGGATGCTTCGGTGCGGATGGTGTCCGGAACGAGCTTCACCCAGCGCTTGATCGTGTCAGGCGCCTGATTGTCGAACATGATCGTGTCTGGGCGTGCCTCGATTGCCTCGCGCAATTGTTCTTCGGTTTCGACTTCAACTTCTATCATGATCATGTGCCCGAGCGAAGCCCGCACTTTTTCCACCGCTTGCGTAATGGAGCCAGCCGCAGCAATATGGTTATCTTTCAGCATGACCGCATCGTAAAGTCCGATCCGGTGGTTGAAACCGCCGCCTGCGCGAACGGCGTATTTTTCGAACATGCGCAGTCCCGGCGTCGTTTTCCGGGTATCGACGATGCGTGTATGGAAGGAATCGAGCGCTTCTACACATTTGGCGGTCAATGTCGCAACCGCGCTCATGCGCTGGACCAAATTCAGCAGCACACGTTCGCCAGCTAGGAGCGATGCCACTGGGCCTTTCAGCCGGACAATCGCATCACCCGCAGCGACACGGTCGCCGTCTTGTTTCAGCAATTGGACTTCGACAGATCGATCGAGCAAGCCGTAACCCCATATGTAGCACTCAAGCCCTGCCACCACGCCATCTTCCTTCATGCGGACAATCGCTTCTCCGCTATCTCTTTCGTTGAATAAAACTGAAGAGACATCACGGTCTCCGATATCTTCCAGTAAAAAAAGCTTTAATGCTTCCTCTGCTTTCAAACGATTCATAATACTGTCTCCTTGGATTTAATTTTCCGCTCACGTATCGCTGCGCCATCCTTCGACAACTCGATGACTTTGCCGGCCCATTCTTCCATAGGACCAGGCAGATCGATTCGGTAATGGCCGCCGCGGCTTTCCTGCCGAAGAAGGGCAGCCGTGGCGATAAGGCTGCTTGCGGTGGAGCGATGGATTTGTGAAATCAGCCGGTCCGGATAGTCCCGCAGCTCGGCAGGTCTCAAAGGATGGGCTTCGAGAAACGCCGCCAATTCTTCCGGGTCTCTCAGAATACCGGCCATCCGGGTCATCTTGTTTTTCAAACCGTCTATATGGAGCGGCTCGAAATATGGATTTGCTTTCTTCGCTTGTACCGGTTTAAAGTTTCCAGGCTGTGCGCTCTGCCGGATTTCCATTTGAGCTATATACCGTGCGAGCCGTTTCGCGAATACGAGGCCCTCGAGCAACGAGTTGCTCGCGAGCCGGTTAGCGCCGTGGACGCCGGTGGATGCCACTTCGCCGATGGCATAAAGCCCTTGAACGGAAGTCGCTCCGCAGCTGTCCGTCTTCACTCCGCCCATATGGAAATGGGCGCCAGGCCGGACCGGCAGCAGTTCCTGTGCGGGGTCGATCCCATGGCGGCGGCAATTTTCGTAAATCGATGGGAAATGCTGCCCAAAATCACTCAAATGCCTGGCGTCGAGGAAAACAGGACCGTCCTTCTGCCAATGCCATTCGATGGCCCGGGCGACAATATCTCGCGGCGCAAGTTCCATGAGCGGATGAATGCCATCCATGATGCGCCCCCCGCTTTTGTCCACTAAAAAAGCGCCTTCCCCGCGGACCGCTTCGGATAGAAGTCCGCACGACTGGCCATTTATGGTAAGAACCGTTGGATGAAATTGGACGAACTCCAGATCCTCCAAGATGGCACCGGCATGATACGCCAGGGATAAGCCGTCGCCTGTCGAGACTGAAGAGTTCGAAGTTTGGCTGTATAGTTGGCCGATGCCTCCTGTGGCGAGCACTACATGATGCGCATGAATAATCGAGCGCTTGCCGAATCCATCACTGACAAGGACGCCGGTGCTTCGGCCGTTTTCGACAATCAATTCCAGTGCCTGATGAAACGCGAAGCGCGTTATTTTCCCTGAAGTTGCCTCCATCAGATAACGCATGAGCATTTTCCCGGTCTGGTCGCCTCCTGCATGCAAGATCCGGCGCTTGCTGTGGGCGCCTTCCATTCCGAGAGCAGGCTTCCCTCCTTCTTCGGCGTCGAACGGCAGCCCCTGTGCAAGCAGGCTTTCCATAATTTCCAATCCTTCATGAACTAAAATCTCGACCCTTTCGGCATCGGCGTGCCCCGCTGAAGCGAGCATAGTGTCCGTGGCATGGGATTCCGGCCGGTCATCGAAACTCAGGCTTGCGGCGATTCCGCCTTGCGCTAGGCTTGTATTTCCCGTCCCGGCATCTTCTTTCGTGACGACTGCGATGGAATAAGAATCAGGGAGAGAGCGCGCAAGCATGAGCCCGGCGACGCCTCCCCCGATGATGCAAACATCGAACAAACTTTACACCTTCTTTACAAGTGTCTTGACACTATTAATGACATAAAGATACAGTGATTACAAGAATAAAGTCCGCTATGGAAAGAAGTTGGTGAGAAATGATGATTTACTTGGATTCGGCAGCAACTGCCCCGATGAGAAAAGAAGCAATCCAAGCTTATACAGAAGCGGCGGAAAAAGCGTTCGGCAATACACAGAGCCTCCATGACGCAGGATCCGCGGCAGCGGAATACTTAGCTTCGTGCCGGAAACTATGGGGACAGTTCCTGAACGTTCGTCCGGACGGCATTTATTTTACGGGCAATGCCTCAGAAGCGAACCAGCTCGCCATCCGCTCCATATTAAAAGGGCGGCCAAGTAAATGCCGCACAATCGTCACGACAAAACTCGAACATGCATCCGTTCTTACGGTGCTCCATGAACTTGAAAAAGAAGGCTATGAAATCGACTGGGCGCCAGTCGACCAGTTCGGACGGGTGGATATGGAAGCATTCACAGCTAAAGTCGATGAGGACACGGCATTGATCATCATGCAGCTCGTCAATTCGGAGATGGGCGCTGTCCAACCGGTCGAGGAATGTGCGCGCATTGCGAACAGCTTCGGCGTGCCGCTCCATTCAGACATCGTCCAAGGTTTCGGAAAGCTCCCGGTCGACATCGGCTCATGGGGCGTCACATCTGCCGTCTGTTCCGCCCATAAAATCGGCGGCCCCAAAGGCGTCGGCATCGCCTACCTCAACCCCGCTGTCCATTGGGAATCGGTATACGAAGGAACGACCCATCAAAGCGGATTCCGTGCTGGCACAATCGATGTGCCGGGAATCGTCTCCGCGACAATCGCCGGTAAATATGCGCTCAGTGAACAGCCGCAAGCATATGGGCACGCCAGGCGGCTGCAGGGTTATCTGTTGGAACATCTCCCGGAAGGAGTGGTTTTAACAGGTGACATTGCGTCGAAGTCGCCGTTCATCCACGGCTTGATTTTGCCGCATGTCGAAGGGCAATGGATGATGCTCGCCTGCAACCGCGCACAGATCGCCATCTCCACCGGCACCGCCTGCAAAATCGGCTATGGTGAAGCGATGTCTGCGATGCTCGCCATGGGCGTGGAAAGCGACACTGCAAGAAAGTTCGTCCGGATTTCATTCCATAAAAACACCAGCACAGACGATATCGATGAATTTATACAGGTTGTCGAAAATTCATTGCCGTAATTGACGCCCCCTGCATTAGAAGCCGCAAGAGTGCGGCTTTTTTCTTTGGATTTTTTTCTGACAACTTTGTTGACAAAAACTATTTATCGTTATATGGTTATACACACAAGTATATAACCATATAACCTAATCACCTAAGGAGGTGTTTTCATGGTCAACCCATCCGATTCCGCGAAACCCTTATTTTTGCAGATTCGCGAATTGATCGAAGACCAGATCGTCAACGATCAATTGAAAGAAGGCGATCAAGCCCCATCGACGAATCAATTGGTCAATTTCTACAAAATCAATCACGCAACCGTCTCCAAAGGCATCACGCAGCTCGTCGACGAAGGCATACTTTATAAAAAGCGAGGGATTGGCATGTTTGTAGCAGAAGGCGCAAAGAAAACTTTAGTCCAGCAGCGGAAAAAGGCATTTGTCGATAATTACGTCACTGGGCTCGTGAAGGAAGCGGAAAAACTCGGAATCACCGAACAAGAAATCATCGAACTGATCAAATCCACGAAAGGGCGTGATGCATGATGGCAGCCTCAGTCCAGCTCAATCACGTAACGTTGAAATTCAAAAAGTTTGAAGCCTTGAAAGATGTGTCGCTCACACTAGAAGGCGGAAAAATCCATGGCCTCATCGGCCGAAACGGCGCCGGCAAGACCTCTTTGTTGTCGTTGATTGCCGCTTTCCGCGAACCTACGGCTGGTGAAATGCTCGTCGATGGCTCCCCGGTGTTCGAGAATCCGGAGAAGATGGAGCAAGTGGCGTTCATCTACGATAAGGATTATAAAGAAGAAACCGAGAAAGCGAAGAAGTTAATCGCACTTGCCTCCCATTATCGCCCTCATTTTGACATGGACTATGCAGAGCAATTGATGAAGCGTTTCAAACTGCCGGTCAACAAACCCGTCAATAAATTATCGAAAGGCATGCAGTCTGCTTTAAACGTTGTCATTGGCCTTGCCAGCCGGGCGCCCGTCACAATTTTCGATGAAGCCTATCTCGGCATGGACGCGCCGGCGCGCGAGATTTTCTATAAAGAGATATTGAAGGATCAGGAAGAACATCCACGGACCTTTATCCTATCCACCCACTTAGTGTCAGAGATGGATTATTTGTTCGACCATGTCGTCATCATCGACCAAGGCAAACTTCTATTGAACGAGCCATATGAAACCGTGTCATCACATGGCGTGTCCATCACGGGATCTGCCGAGCAAGTGGACGCATTCGCGGCCGGTATGAAACGCTTGAACGAACAACAGCTCGGCGGCACCAAATCCGTTATGATCTACGGCGAACTCGATGAACACAAGCGTCAAGAAGCGCAGGCCCTGGGACTCGAGATCGGGCCAGTTTCACTTCAAGATCTGTTCATCCACTTAACCGAGGAGGCGATATAACATGGCTTCAACCCGCTATAAAAAAGTTGCAGCAGCTGTCTTTTCCGATATGTTCAAATGGAGTTTGTGGTTTTTCTCTATCCTTTTCGCGATTCATTTGATAAGAGTATTTTGGCTGAATGGTGACACCAATCAAATTGAAGGTTTCTTCGTCTTCTCCCAGTATTCCGTGAATATTTTCATGTTGGTGGTAGGCATCATGTCCGCTTATGTATTCATGAGCCGCCACATCCAGCAAGGCATCAGCCGACGGGATTCCTATTTCGGCACTGCCTTGGCAGCACTCGGGTTGTCTTTATTTGCCACGTTGCTACCGCTCGTCATCAATGGGCTTCAACACTTGCTTGCTGAAATGATTTCATTGCCTGTCGAGCTGGATACGGCCTCTGCCTTCGAAACGACAGGCGGCTGGATTGCCGCTGCAATAGCATTGTTCCTGAATGCTTTAACTTTCTATTTAGCCGGCTGGATCATCAGCATCGGTTACTACCGCTTTGGCTGGATTGCCGGCTTCGGCTTTATCGCCTTATCGTTCATCGTCTTCGGCCTTAACGATTATCTATGGAAGCCTACTACGGCCGACGCAATGGAGTGGCTGCCATATGATCCACTCGAAGCGGATTTCTGGCTGACTGCACTCGGATCGTCCTTAATGATCTTGGTTCTTTTCTTTCTGATGCGATTGCTGACAAAACGAGCCGCAATCAAAATGTGAGTATTGAATCGAACCCACATTAAAAAAGCTGTTCCAATGACGATTCAATCGTCTCTGGAACAGCTTTTCAATTTGTTCTTTAACGAATCGCCCCGTGCGGCAAAATGGCGTGGACGCCTTTTACGCCATTGACGATTTGCGTGATGTGCAAGTCGACAGCGACACCTGCGAGAGCGGTCGCTTCCGTTTTCGATACCGAATGAAACGCCTGGAGCAAGCCGATCATTTCCTCCAGCGCGGTCGCGGCCGCTTTGTTCAAGTCTTCATCGAAGCCGAATGTCACCCAACCGGTGGGTGTCTTCGCTTTCGGCATAGTGAGTTCCATCTCTTCATGCAGAATGACCGTCAAATTGACGAGGTCCATCGGGCATTCGATCGCTGTTCCCGAATTCTCGCCGTCGCCTTGTAAGGCATGCCCGTCGCCGAACGACAGCAATGCCCCCTCCACTTCGACCGGCAAAAACAGCGAACTGCCTTTGACGAGTTCCTTACAGTCGATATTGCCGCCCGTCCGATACGGCGGCGATGTGCGGTGAGTGCCCGCCTCTCCCGGTGCCAGGCCGATGAGACCGAGAAACGGCGACAAAGCGACGCCGAATTCTTTGCCGGACAATGTGCATTTGCCGGTCATTTGTTCTATGTCCAATTCCCAGTCCACTTGCAGGCGCTCGCTGTCCGCAATCCCGAGCTTCTCATTTTGCCAAGCCGGCGTGCCGCCCGCCCAGTTGCGCCCGTACCAACCAGGCACATTTTCGTTGATGCGCACTTCGAGCACCATTCCAGGCTTCGCGCCTTCGACCGCAATCGGCCCGATGAGCGGATGGCCAAGCGTTTCTTCGTGTTCCCGCGAACTGTAAATGACCCGTTCCTCGTCCTGATGCGCCGAATAGCCCCACTGGATATCAGGTGTACGCGTTTCAACGGAATCTCCGGATTTCATAGTCAAGATCGGCTTGTATGCTTTATTGAATGAAGAATGAAGATGTTCGGATTTAAGTTCGATTACATGGTTCATGAGTTTCCCCTTCCGTATGTTCGGTTTCATTTGATTATACCGGAAACTGGACTCAGCTATAATTCATTGGAAGTTTGGATAAAAATAAAGAACCTGCTAGTAGAAAATAGCAGGTTCTCCCTATCATGCGCTGCGTTTACGGAATGCGCGCCTCTCCGCATACATGGCGCACTGCGCACAAACAACGACCGCTTCACCGCGGTCATTATAATATTTCCGCGGCTCCCGTGCTTTTTGTTTGCACACCGCGCATTTCTTTTTGAAAAACGAAAACATAGCCTGTCTCTCCTCTGATCTTAGATTCAACTTCCCTCATTGTTTCATAGTAAAAAGCATAAGAGAACTAACGAGCATCCATAACTGCAATGCGCCGATATTGAGCCGTTCGACCAATCCGAAATACGGCCATCCTTGGGCGAAAAAGATCGCGGTCGTCCCTCCGGCAATTAAAATGAAGACTCCGGTGACAAGGGAATACCTCCCGTAGTTCTTGAAACCATGGACTTTCCTCAAACCGATCCCGACAAGAAGCGGCGCAAGAATAGTCAACGGGACGATTAAGGCTGTCACGGCCAAATGCATCATGCCGGTAAAGGTCAACGGCGCTCCAGGGGGGTCTTGCGGAAACAAGCCGTACGTAATCGACACGAGATGCATCGCCAGAAAAACCAGCATGCCTGCGCGCGAGATTTTCGGCGCAAAACCTTTGAATACTGCATAGGCACTTGCCGCAAATATAATCGAACAGATGCCGTACAGAACCGTGATAGCCGTCAACATCCCGCGGTCCGGTGCCCCTTGAGCCGTCAAATCGCTGATCGGCTGATGCAGATGGCGATAGCCTTCCCACAGCCAGCCCCCAAGCAGGACGTGAAGAACATATAAAAACACAGCTATCGCTCCGAAAATGGTCAGTTTGCGCGCCATCCCGATCACCCTTCCCTCCATACAGCTTCCACACAAAACATGTATATCTTTTAGTCGTTTCCCGCTTTACTAGGTTACAGAAATTTCATCACAAAAGGCGTCCCGCACAGTGCAGGACGCCTTTCAAGCATTTGTATTCCGAGCCGATCAACCGGCCGTTGCCACCCAATTTAGGCGTGGTTCTTTTTTTGGTCCATCGCTTCGCGCCATTGCACGATTTCCCGCTCTTCGATTTGCTTTTCGAGTGTTTCATCCCAAGCGGATTTCGCGGTATTCCACACGCGGGCATAAAAGATGTCTTGCTTTTGGTCGTACAGCTGAAACTCGATGCACGGGATAGCCTCATTAGCAAGCTGGTTACACTCCGTAACATCCGTCACGATAATTTGGAACCCCTCTTCTGCGCTGTTATTTTCAGTCGACAAGAGTTCATAGATGCGTTCAGTATCAGCTTCCCTGTCTACTGCATAGCGGTAAGCCGGAAGCCCTTCATTCCCTTCAAGGCTGTCGTTTCCAGACAACCGGTAGTCGTCGTGAACTGCGCTATAGGAAACGAGCGCCTCGTCACCGTCCATCTCCTCTTCGAAAATCCCTTTTTCCAAATGCCCATGGCCTTTATCGGTCAACTCATAAGCTTTGGTACCGATACGGATCAAATGCGTGCGCTGCATTTTGTCGATCAAGTCGCGGATGAACAGTTCCTCCACAAACAGCATATCGGCCAAAGTGGCGGCACGGCGGATATCCGCTTCCTGAAATGCCAGTAACAGCATCTTCATTAAAATATCCATCTTGAGCCGCTTGACGCGTGCAAAAGAGACTTCATAAGAGGCAAGCGGCAAATGCCAAAGCTGCTCTTTTAATAGTGTCACGTCCTTATTCGACGCTAACTCCGAGCGCAGCTTATTTTTCAGATTGTCCATTTGCTCACCCCTTCTGCAGCACTTTTATGCCGTGTTTCTGTTCGGCCACATCGAGTACGTGCCGATACATCTGTTTCGTCTGTTCTTTTTTCGCCCGTTTCGTGAACATATCGGAACTGCCGATCATCACCAGCAATTGCTTGGCGCGTGACAGGGCCACATTCAGGCGCCGGTAATCTTTCGCAAAGCCGATGTCGCCGCGTTCATTCCGGTTGTTTCTGACCATGCTCAGTAGGATGATCTCCATTTCGCTGCCTTGGAAACGGTCGACGGTACCGGTACGGATCGTCAAATGCGGCAAGCGCAATTCCTGGTCGATCATGCGCTGCAGCCGCTTCACTTGCTCGCCGTAGAATGAAATGACGCCGACGGTCTTCAGCTCGCCTTCATCAATCCGCCCGGCCGCTTTCGCTTCTGCCACCGCTTCGTTGAGCTCGACCAACAAGCGGCTGATTTCTTCAAGCTCCGACGGATTGTACAAGCTTTTTCCGCCGCTCATGCGCTCTTCGAAATAGGCCGGTTCGTTCGGCAAATCGAGCCACATAAGGTGATTGCTGCGTTTGACGGATGCCGATTCAAGGAAATGGTCGCGATCTTTGTCCGAATCGGCCAAGCCGCATTGTAATTGGACGTTCTCGTCTTTGTAGAACGGCGAGATGGTTTCCATGATGTCTTCATGCATGCGGTACTGAATGGCGAGCATCGTCTTGTTGGTCTCCGGCAAGTTTTTATACAAGCGTTCGAACAGCGATTCTTCGAGCAGTTTCTCGAGTTCGCGCTTTTCTTCAAAGCCGCTACCCTCTTTGATCATTTCTTCTAAGGTCTCTTCCAATGTATCGTTGCCGAGCAATGGCGGCAATTGGTGATGGTCCCCGACCAAAATGACTTTTTTGCCTTTTAGCATCGGCAATAACAACTCCGGCGGCGTCGCCTTCGACACTTCGTCGATGATGACGACATCGAATACCGGGTAATTGTCCTGGAAATCCTTGCGCGCCGATGCCACGCAAGTCGTGCCGATGACATTGGCGTGCTTGATGTACAATTTGCGGATTTCATCCAAATCGTGGTCGTTCGCAGACGCCAATAATTCCAGCCACTTCTTCTGAACCGATTGCATCAGCGGGAAATCCTTCTGTTCCTGTTTCAGCGATTCCTGATCAAATGACAAACTGGCAAGCTGTTTTGCTGTTTCCTCATATGCCACTTCTGGATTTGAAGAAAGGATGCCTTCCAAAGATGCCAGTTCCCGCTCTTTATCTCCCAGACGCTGCTTGGCTTCGACAAACTCCTTATCGATGCCGACGATCCGCTGATCGACCTTTTCGAGTGCTGTTTTCTCGGCAGTCAATTTAGCTTGTTGCTGCTCCAAATCCGCTGCGGCTTGAGCGGAATCCGCTTGGTCTTTCCGAAGCTGCGCCAATTGCGTTTGTTGATCGGCAATCGCTTGTCCGATATCTGGCGGCAGCTCGATCGACACGGACAAACTGGCCACTCGCCGTTCGAGGCGGGAAAGTTCTTCCCGCTTTCGTTCGACCTGTTCGAGTCCTCGTTCATCTAAGTCCAGGTAGCGCTGCCTTTGCTTATCGAGCTCCATGCAAAGTGCTTTCTTCAATTGCCCGAATGCACGTTTCGACTCTTCCATATAAACATCGGCGGCTTTCAGCATCGCGCCTCTCCGCCACACATCGTTCTGCCGTTTGTATAAGCCGCCCAGCGCTTTCGTGAGAACGCTCGAATCGATATGCTGCGAATTTTTCAGCACCGCACGCAGCTTTTCAAGAAACTCGTCGATATTGGCCGAGGTGAACGATTCCGCTTGCGACAAGGCGCGTTCTTTCACTTGCGCCGCATCGATGCCAGAACCCCCCAGCAATTTCTCGACGTAGCCGATCGCTGAAGTGACGCTCGTATTATAGGCCTCGAGTTTTTTGCGCTCTGCCATCTTGTCGCGGATCATGTCGAGTTTGCTGAGCGAGAAAGTGATCGCCGGCACTTCTTCGATCTGCTGTTCATTCATCACATCAAGCAGGCTGTCGACTTTTTTCATCCCTTCGACTGCCTCAAGCACGGCTTGCTTTTCCCCGGCTCTCGCCATCACTTCGTCACGCTTTTCTTCAATCAACCCCATCTCGCTGCGGAGCGCTGACAGCTGTTCGTTCAGCTGATTGGACTCGCGTGCGCGGTCGAGCTGCTCGATGGCTTCGGCTATTTGCTGCTGTTGTTTTTCGAACCAGTCAGGCCCATGGCCGCTATCGAGCAAACTTTGCGACTTGTCGATTAACGCTTGGAAGGTATCGATATTCTCTTGTACGCCTTGCTTTCGGCTCTCCGCTTGCCGCTGCTCGAGCTCGCATGCCCGTGTTTTGTTTTGGAATGACTCCATTGAAGACTGCAATTCACGCTGTTTCGCCTGGGCTGCCTTTTTATCTTCTACGGCTTGTTTCCACTTTTCAAAGATCGGTTGCAATTCCGCATATGCCTGTTCAGTTTTTTCAAGCTTTTTGGCGACTTCTTCTTCGCGGGCTTTACGCGCCTCGAACTGCGCCGTGATTTCTTTTAAGGTATTGTCTTTCCAGTACTGGCCGACATTTTCCTCGATGAACTTCTTGCCATCTTCTTCGATGCTTTCCGTGCGCCCGACGCGCAATATGCGGATGTCTTTATGCGCAAGCAAACGGCCGAGCGCATTGTCGACCGCCAAATTAGACTGCGAGGCGACGAGTGTGCGCAATCCTTTTTTGGAATTTTGCAGGCAGATTTCCGAGATGACCGTCGTCTTCCCCGTACCCGGAGGCCCTTGGATGACGTACAGATCTTCAGCCGACATCGCCCCTGTCACCGCTTGCTGCTGGAACTCATTCAAGCGGTTGTGGAACGACAGCTTCGGCGTTTCTTTCAGCGGCGCCACGCTCGGCTGTTCCTCGAACAAAAGGCGGTCGAGCTGCGGGTTGACCGCAAGGCCTTTCTCGAGATTGGTGAAGCCCTGGCGCAATCTCCGGATTTGGCTGAGTGCCGCGAAATTGCTGAAGACGGCTTCTCTTTTCGGGAGCGCGTGCGCTTTTTCGCGCAGCTGCTTGATGATGTATGGATTCAGTTCCACTTCGACGATCTGGTTTTTCGCCTTTATCACAGTGCCGACATCGCCGTCGATCCCGGTTAACCGGACGCTCAAATTCCTAAGCGTTTTCCATTCATTGTCTTTCATGCGGCATCCGGCCAAAGTGATTCGGCTGAAGTCATGGTTGAACGCGAGCTTTGAATAGCCCGTTTTGACATCCGGAACGTCCATTCCCTGTTCCTGGATCTTCAAATAACCTTCCCAGCTCGAGATGCGCTTTTTCACATAATCCGAACGCTCTTTCGCTGGCGTCATCCGGTTGATCAAGTTCATGAACTCCACTGGCACCGGATTGCGGGAGTTGTTGAACTGGAGCGACTCCTCGCGCTGCCAGTTGGTCCCGAGTGCCTGATATGCTTTGCGCAAAGTCACATTCGTCACCAATAGCTGATGATTGGCAAACACGCAGTGAAGGACGGCCAATTGCCCATTTGCCTGATCCGTCAGCCGCGCTGTCTGTTCTGCACTGAACAGGAGCGCAACCGAAAGAGAGCCATCCGCTGTGGACGGATAGCGTTCAAGAAATACCTGAAAAGGTTTGTCCGCCATAAAAAATGAGCGTTCGCTGATGCCGAACCCTCTCATCTTTTCCGATGCGGTTTTAGTTAAACGTATGGACGTCTGGTATGTTTTTGTCTGGGTAGCCATTGTGTCATCACCTGTTCCGCCAAACTGAAAAAGCCGAATAGCCCGGCTGGTTTCTTCGAGTTTTCGCTTTCGATCGTATCTTCTAATCATATCACCTGCAGGGCCCTTATGTTTTCTGAACTTATGTATTTTAAAGGAAACCATTCTTTCGCCTCACACAATTTCGCACGTTCTAGAACTTGAAACTTTATTGCATAAAAAGCGTAAACCATAAAAAGGAGATGAGGAATATGAAGCATACAAAAAAGAAATGCCCAGACTGCGGAGGGACTTCCTTTGTCCAAGCGACGGATTTCGTCAACTTGCGCCCATTGAATAAGAAAATGTCTTTCGGTTCGGAGCGGGTCTTTACGGTTTGCCTCGATTGTGGTGAAGTCGTTTCCATCAAAGTGAAAGAGCCGAAAAAGCTTTTGCCCTGAGTTTTCATGGTTAAATGAACGCATAAAAAAACCTGCGGCGCCCCGGCTGGTTCAAAACCGGCCATCGAGCGCACAGGTATTTCAAATACTTTACATTTGATTTCAGCTCATTGCGCCGTATAGCCGCCGTCGACCAAAATCGTCGTGCCGGTCGTGAAGTCGTTTTCACTGAGGAAAATGATCGCGTGGGCGATTTCGTCTGCTTTTCCGATGCGGCCGATCGGATGCTTGCTGACAAGCTGCCCGTAGAATTCCTCGCCGAGCGCTTCGCGACTGACCATTCCGGATTCGACATAGCCCGGTGCGACGCCGTTGACGCGGATATTGTGTTTCGCATACTGGAGGGCCAAGGATTTCGTCATGAGGTTAACCGCGCCTTTTGATGCATTATAGGCAAAAGCTGCCCCCTCGCCGACACTTCCAAGAATCGAAGAGGTGTTGATGATGGCGCCGCCTCCATTATTCATCATATGGCGGATAGCATGCTTCGCACCGAAGAAAACCCCGTCCTGATTGACCGAAATAACTTTGTGGTAATCTTCATAGCTCAACTCATGCGTTTCGGTAAGTCCACCGATGCCGGCATTGCTTACTAGCACATCAATCGTGCCGAACTGTTCGATAGCGAAATCGATCATATTCTTCACTGACTCCTCGCTTGCCACATCCACTTTGATGAATAAGATTTCGCCGTCATTCTTCAAGTTCTCTGCCGCTTGCTTGCCGCCTTCTTCATTAAAATCGGCAATTACTACTTTCGTGCCTTTCGCCAAATACGCTTTCGCCGCTGCAAGCCCGATTCCGGAAGCCCCGCCTGTCACCACTGCCACTTTTCCTGCTAAATCCATCCATATCGCCTCCAAGTACTGATTGTGTTTCATCTTCATCTTATCAGAATTATCCATCAATTCGGAAGTAATTTCAGTATCTTTTATCCTAGGTCTCTCATTAAACCGTAAATCTTCCGTACCGTGTTCACATTGCGGACGGTGACAAGCTTATACATCTTCGTCCCGGCGATTTTCGCCAGTCCGCTTCTCGTCACTTTGTCCCTGTCGACCGACCAGAGAACCGCACCCGGTACGTATTTCACACGGTCGATGTCCGGTTTCAAAGGCAATTGCTCAAGCACGCTTTCATCCTCGGCTTGTTCCCATAAAAACAACACATCACTTTTCAACCGGTCATCATTGGCCCATTCCGCCGGGACCGCTTCTGCAATTCGGCTGTATTCGTCGAATGAATAGACCAGCACTTTGATGCGCAACCCGAAATGTGCGAAAATCGCTTCTTCCAAAAGAACCATCACCTGTTCTTTATCCCGGTCGTCCTTGAAGATGATATTTCCTGAGTTGATATAAGTTTTGACAGCAGACATTCCTGCTTGTTCAAACGTTTCTTTCAATTCCTTCATATTAATCTTGTTATTGCCCCCGACATTGATGCCCCGAAGCAGCGCTGCGTAGATCATGGCCATTTTCTCCTTTCAAAAAGGGTCTTTAAATAAGCTTTCATATCCTATTATGCTGCTGTTTGCTTCATTATACCCGATCCACGAAACGGCTAATTTTTGACGTACTTCCCACAGAAGGCGTACAGTAAAGACAAACACACGAAGGAGGAGTTCTTAGATGAATGATATTCCATTAATCGTGACAACGGACTGGCTGGCCGAGCATTTGGACGACCCTGATTTGCGGATTTTGGATGCCACGGTGTTCATGAAATTCCCTGAAGGCGGCGGGCCGCCGAATGTCGAATCCGGCAAAACTTCCTATGAACAAGGCCATATCCCGGGAGCGGTGTATGCTGATCTGCTCGGGGAACTGACGGATAGCGAATCGGAGCTGCCGTTCATGGTCCCGCCGCGTGATACATTTATCGAAAAAATGACCGAGCTCGGCATCGGCGACGGCACGCGCATCGTTGTCTATGACCAGAACGCACTCGTAGGCGAATCGGTCGCCGCTTCGTACTGGGCGTCGCGCCTTGCTTGGCAACTGCGGTATGAAGGCTTCGATCAAATTGCCATTCTAGAAGGCGGCTTGCAGAAATGGCAAGCGGAAGGCCGTGAACTATCAACAGAACAAACGTCCTATCCGAAAGCAAACTTCTCAGGCCAACGGCGCACAGAAATGCTAGCTACGAAAGAAGACGTCCGAAAAGCCATCGATGATGAACACACTATCCTCATCGACAGCCTGTCGCCGGAAGAATACGACGGCAGCCACATCCCAAGCAGCCAAAACGTCTTTTTTGCCGCCCATGCGGACGAACAGACAAAAGCCCTGTACGATGACGAGAAGCTGCGTGCTTCTTTCGAACAGACCGGCGCACTCGATCCCAACAAAAAAGTCATCACCTATTGCGGAGGCGGTATCGCCGCAACGTGGAACGCCTTGCTGCTGAATAAACTCGGGCAGCCGAATGTTGCAGTATACGATGGCTCGATGAACGAATGGACAAGCGACCCGTCCTGCCCAGTCGTAAAAAGTGAGAATTGATAACAAAAGGCTCCCCAGTTTTTCTCTGGAGAGCCTTTCTCTATTTTTTATTCGGTTTATCCCTTGCTTGAATATATCAATTCATTATCGATAAATATTTTGCATTGAATTGTAAAAAAGCCGCCAATTGTGGCCTTGATGTCTTTAGAACCGTCCATGCTTTTCAGCTTGCCGTTCAACACGCCACTGAAACTAAGCCCAAGATTTTCATCTTGCAGCTGCCCATCCACAAATAGCTTCTCCCCTTTAAACCATCGATTCTCCACCACAATATGGCGCCCTTCGCGTGTCGTCTCAAAAGTTTTCTTCACTATAAGCACTCCCTCGGATTTTGAATTGCTGTCCTGTTCTATGTAAAAAATTTGCAATTCAATTGTATCATAATCTTCAGAACATAAAAATCGTCAAGCCAGCTTTCGGATCGGCATTCCGTTGCCGTCTGACCTTTTTCGAAGCCTATGGAATCCCCATTCCTTGATCAACTTTTCCGTTCCCGGGAATAAGCCATAATTTTCTTTCCTGTGAACCAGTTCACCAAAACCAGCAGTATCATGATTCCTGCGAATATCGCTTTGTTATTTTGCATCCAAAGCAAACCGGCACTCTCTTTTTCACTATTGAACAAAATGACATCGCCTCCTCGCTGAAATAGCTTACCGGTTAGAAAATCCTTGTGAAACAGGAAAACCCTGCAATTTTTCAAATTTCTTTTCTCTTTTCCAGCACATTCGCTGCGGGTTTCCTGAAATCCTCCATGCGATGATTTTTCCAGTGGTCTTCATTATAAATAGTTTGAATTTTTAAAAAATGTATTGCAATTTGGTCTAACTTACTATATAATAGTGGTGCCATAAATTACGGAAAGCCGGATTTAGTTTCATGAAGGTCGTGACCTCGTCCTCATATGGGCTGTGGAAAACTATTCATGCGGACAGAAACCAAGCAAGAAGAGCTTCTGTCCACCATTGTTTTCTGACAGGCGGTTTCATAAAATGTAAAGAATTGATGATTGCATTGCCCTTTTTCATCGGTTGGAGAAAAACACAGAGAAAGTTCCCGCATTGCCAATGAATTACGTGGTAAAGGATCTATCCGAATATCACCATCCCGTACCCGGATTCAGATCTATTCGTTCACCCAACGAGGAGGAACATGGTATGTGGAATATCAAGAAAAGCGTTTATATTGATCGGCCGATTGATGAAGTTTACCATTTCGCAATCGACCCCACTCACTGGTTTCAATGGTATGTCGGTCTTTCTGAGCCTGAAAATCTAGTCGGCAAAGGGGAAACCGGGACGACCATGGACATGAAATACACCATGCTGGGAATGCATCTGCCTATCGAAGTCGAAGTACTGGAAACGGGAAAAGACGGCAATGGCTATTCATGGAGCGGCACCGTCAAAGGAGCGATTAAATCCCAACAGTTCTGGACATATGTCCCTGAAGGAAAAGGCGTGGAAATTTCTTTCGACATGAACTATGAACTGCCCGGAAAACTTGTCGGGAAAGTAGCCAATACGCTCATCATCAAAAAATTGATGGACAATTCCATGGAACAAACCTTGAACAATCTAAAAGCCGTTTGTGAAACCTCTGATAAATACAGCATGCACACGGATTGAACAAGGTGCCATTTGAAAAAACCGCTGATAATACTTGCAATCGTCAATTTTAAACAGCTGTCTTGATGGATTCCACCAGGATAGCTGTATTTTTGTGCTACAGGAGATGGGTTGGCGAATCTCCTGGCTTTCTTCTATAAACCAACTTGAAATCATGTTCCCAGTGAACGCCGTCTGCTGAATGCTCCCAAGAACTTTCGATGACGTTTCCTGTTTCATCAACTTCTCCGCTGAAACGCTGGAAGAAATCGAGCGGTGAAAAATCAGGCTCGGTCCTCCACAATTTCCAAACTCCATTGTCAATACTCATCTCATACAAGCGCGTCACGCCGCGCGAATCAAAATAATGCTGTTCGTATCGTTCTTTCGTTTCGTCCCAATGGTAGATGATGATGCTGTTCGGAAATTCAGGCTTTTCGATCTGCGTGCGTTGGATGACATAGTTATCATCCAACCATTCGAAACGGGCCTCCCCTACAATCGGCGTTGATTGAAGGTGTGGGTGGATCACTTCGATCGCCCAAGTTCCGATGAAAACATCCAGCCGTTTCATCATTTCTTCTCGTCTCGATAGGGTCACTGTATCATCACCTCCTTAATTACAGTGTCTTCACATCATTTATTGCTTGATCCGCGTAAAAAAAATAAACCCGATGACTGCCAGCAGACGAAGCTTGTCCTTATCTGCCGTCCCGTCCGCCAACTCGACAATGTCATTATGCGTATCCCTGAAGAGATGCGTATATTCATGCGGAAACGTGCCGTTATAGAAATAAGCTAAGCGCCGCCCCTGTTGGTCATTCCAACTGAAGCTGCCAGAGAAGCCGGATGCTTTAATGGACAGCAGCTCTTCTTCCTTTTCGTCATACAGTACCCCTTTGATATTGAACAGCGCTTTTAACTCTTCTTGTATGTAGGTACCGATTTTTTCCTGGCTGCTATTGAAAATTTCAATTTTTGACTGCTTCAGCCATCCCGTTTTCCGGAACGTAATTTGGCTCGCGCCCTCGTTGCTTACCAGTTGATAATTCATTGGAAACAAGCTAATTAGCGAAGAAGCAAAAAATAGGAACGGATACACCCACCAGGAAGTTTTCGCGATTTCGACACTTCCGACATACTGACCGCTTTTTTCGAATAGTAAAAGCCTCGGAATCAGTGCAGCATCTTTCTTGATGACAATATCTTTCAGGTCCAGGAGCTGTTTTTCGGATTGTGGAATTTGAATGTCCTTCACCTTTTTATAATGCGAGCGGCTGATCAACACCACCGCTATACTCAAGCCAATCGGAAACAGGAAAGGCAATAGTTCAAGCCAGTCCGTGGATGTTTCCGGGGTTGCAAATATGAAAAATACAAGCGCAATAGCCAATGTTCCGACCAAAAACAAATAAGCGAGTTTTTCACGTTTTTTATACATTTCTGCAAGCATGGTGTTCCTCCTTAATTATATAGAGGATGATTCTTAAAACTGAATGTCTCCTCGAAAAGCTTCTTGCCAGGTTATTTTAACATACTATAATTTACCATTCAGCGTGTGTCGAACCACGATTGGATCGTATGACTTTCAATCGAATGGCCCGTTCATTTTTATAGCCCGCTTTTCCGACATATGCCATACTGATATCAATAATAGATGGGGGGATTTCAAATGGCAGAATTGAATGCAATGATGGGCTGGACCTTCCTGCAGGAAATTGATGTACCGGACTCGGTCAAGGACTTGCTGGTGGACGGCGAACAAGCGAAAGTCGCCTATAAAACCGTGCGCGATACCGCTGTCGTGACCAACAAGCGTATCATCATTTCCGACAAGCAAGGCTTGACTGGCAAAAAAGTCGAAGTCTACACCATCCCGTTCGCATCGATTAATATGTACTCGACCGAAAACGCCGGTACTTTCGATGCCAACGCGGAAATCCAGCTCTGGACAAGAGCCGGAAACTTCAAATTGAACTTGAATAAAAAAGTCGATATCCGCAAGCTGGATAAGATTATTGCGGAAGCGATTCTTTAACTTTCAACTGGGCTATACCTACACGTCTCACGGGCGGATAGGTGTAGCTTTTTTATCGCTCTGGGACAGAATCCGTACTTTCACAATTCTTTACACTGCATTTACCGCAGCTTAGCAGCCGTTTGAGATACTGGTGTTATTAAATGCAGAAGGAGTTGTTGAACAGAATGAAAATTGCAGTGATTGGAGATTTGCATTTTCCTTCGGTAAAAGAGAACTATGCTTTTATTCGGGAAGATCGGCAGTCATTTTTTGAGTCCTTCATGGAACAGTTTTTCTCGATTCAGGCGGATCTGTATGTATCCATTGGTGATTTAACGAATTTTGGATCCGCTGACGAATTGGAAGATATATATGGCATGATCCGCCAGCATCAAAAACCTTTTGTGCATGTGCTCGGCAATCACGACGTCTATGCCATGAACCGGAAAAATGTCCTCCACATCACACAACAAGAGCGTTTTCATACCATTTCAACAGAACATGCAACATTGGCATTTCTAGATACCGCCCAAGAACAAAATTACGAAGACTGGGGCGGCACTTTGGATCTTGTCCAACAGCAATGGCTTGAAAATGTTGTCCAGGAATCCGGTGACCTCCCACTTATTGTCTTCGGCCACCATCCTGTACATGGAACCACCAAAAACTCCGAAAAAGAAAAACGTTGCATTGCGCCAGACATCCCGATGTGGGAATTGCTGAAACCAAAGCAGCGGGCTGGATTATACGTAAATGGACATAACCATTACAATTCCATCGCGGCAAGAGAGCACTGGACATTTCTCCAAATAGCGGCTGTTTTGGACGAACAGGCTGTCCGGATCATTGACGTATCCGAGTCTTTAATTGCCATCGATTATATTCCTTTAGTTGATCCGAAATTAAAATCGGCAGCACACACGATCGGCACAGCCATCGACCACTTTCAACCGAAGCCCCACCCTCTCGGCACCCAGGCCGATGTGAAATACGCGATTCCGCTTTCGGCTTCGTCGCCAATCGCTACGGGCTTGGATTTGAGCGATATTAAAAAGATCACGACAAGATGACAGGACGCGTCATGACGACAGAGATCGATTTTGAATAATTCCTTTAAAAAGATGGCTCCCATTTCTACACAGAATAGGAGCCATCTTTTTTTATACTTTTAGTTAGAAGTCATGCGAAGAAAAAATAATTTTCAATTAATTAAGCGCAGTACCTTGCATTGAACAATACTACGTGATATATTATTCATTAATCACTACTGTTTATAAAATAATAGCAAGGAAAGGAGGAAATCCCATTGAACATCCAGTTTAAAAAAGGCGTGTTGAATTTATGTGTCCTGGTGCTTTTGGATAAACAAGACCGCTACGGCTATGAACTCGTTCAGAAAATCTCGAGCCGCATCGCCATCTCGGAAGGCGCCGTCTATCCCCTGCTCCGCCGGCTCACCAAGGAAGGCTATTTCACCACTTACTTACAGGAGTCGAGCGAAGGGCCGCCGCGGAAATACTATTCACTCACCGAACTTGGCCGGACGTATTTGCAGGAACAACTCGAAGAATGGAAAAGTTTCACGGATGGGGTCAACCAACTAATCGAAGAGGGTGTGCAAAATGACTGAAAAACAATTTTTGCAAGAACTTGAAACGGCTTTGAAACGCTTGCCACAAGACGAACAGAACGATATTCTCCAGGATATCCAGGAGTATTTCGCAAACGGGCAGGCAGATGGCAAAACGGACAGCGAAATCGCCGCTGAACTCGGCTCGCCGCAGGAAATCGCTGCTGAACTGATCGAGTCCTTTGATTTCCAACAAAGCGACCTCAGCGCGACGGCGAATGAACTGACCGAAGACAAATTCGATAAAGTCGACATCCAAATCGATAACGGCATTTTGTACATCGGGTCATCCGAAGACGGCAAGATGCATACCGATATCACTGAAAAAAGCTACCGACAACAGCTGTCCGTCGATATCCTCGACCGGACGCTCGTCATCACCTTGAAAGAAGAACCGAGAAAATGGGGCATCTTCAGCTTTACCGGCAGCATGAAATCACCGAAGCTCGATGTCCGCTTGCCGAAGAAACTGTATGAAAAGATCCAAATCGCTTCGGACCATGGCATGATCACAGGCGAGCACCTCGACAGCTGGCAGCTTTCCATCGAAACGGATAACGGCCGCATCGAACTCACGCAAATGAATGCGGATCAAGCAAGCGTCAAATCGGACAACGGCGATATCGAATTGGTTGCGATACAGGCGAAGAAACTGAAAGTCGGTACCGACAATGGCCAGCTTCAGCTGCGGGACATCCGGACTGACGAACTCCATGCTTCGACGGACAACGGCGCAATCGACTTAAAAGATATTGAAGGCAATGTCCACGCGAAAACCGACAACGGGCGCATCCATTTGTCTACTGTGGATCTCGACCGCACAATCAGCCTCGAAACCGACAACGGCGCCATCTCGGTCGAGACCCAGGCCCAACCGCAAAACGCGACGATCCGTGCGAATGTCGATTGGGGAACCGTTTCCGTGTTCGGCGTGAAAAACCGCCACAGCGTGTTCGGCAGCGGCGAACATATGGTGGATTTGCAGTCGGATAATGGCAGCATTTCGGTTGAATTAGCTAACTGATTGACCCATTTGTGCATAAATCAGAACCAGGCAGGGAACTTCTCCCTCGCCTGGTTTTCATTTTCATGCAGCTAATCACAACCGTCACATTCATCTCATTTGAAACCTTCCCCCTCCTCATCCGTACTCCTATACAAGAGGTGATGAATCGTGAAGAACAAAAAAGGATTGGCTGTCATTTTGTTCATTTTCCTGCTGCTCGTCCCGGTCCAGGTGTTTGCAATTGATTTCGATATTATGGAAGTGCGGATCGATGCCCAGTTGAATGAAGACGGTACGGCAGATGTGACCGAACAGTTCACGTATGAATTCGAAGACGATTTTGAAGGCATCACGAGAAGTTTGATTCCGAAAGAAGGAACGTCGATCGAGGAGTTTACAGCGAGCGACAGTCGCCGGGACTTGGAAGTCGAAGTGGAGAACGGCTTGTACAAAATCTATCGCTCGGGCAATGACGGGGATACGATCCAAGTCGAGCTGAACTACCGAATTGTCGGGGCTGTCGAGAAGTTTGAAGACGGCGCCGAGTTCTACTGGCCGTTCTTTGATGAGAGCAACGAAAGCGAATACGGCGATATGACGATTACAGTCATTCCCCCTGCCCCGGCATCAGAAACGGAAGCGCTCGGTTACGGTGAAGCGTTTGATACATCGAGTGTTGCAGAAGACGGAACTGCTGTTTTCGCATTAGGCAATGTGCCTTCCGGTGAAAATGCGGATATCCGTGCGGTTTTTGAACCGGAATTGTTTCCGGGAGTCACGGCCCAAGACGGGACTGTGCGCGATGAACTAGCCGATGACCGGCAGCAATTGGAAGATGAAGCAGCCGCTTTTGCCCAAAACCAGCAAACCGCAAAGGGGCTAGGAATTCCCGCTATCGCGACACTCGGTGCTATCCTCATCGGGCTCGTTTCATTCGCTTGGCTGAAGGCATTCCGGCGCAAACGGCACGTTCAAAGCGGGCCTTACGAATTTTTCGTGCCGGAAGATTCGATGAGCATTCCGGCGCTGCTTTATTTCACCAACTCCACCACATTGTCGCCAAATGCCATTTCATCGGCCATCATGGAACTTATGCGAAAAGGCAATATACGGCAGCTGTCGGAAGATCATTTCGAACTGATCGATCGAAACGTTGAGCATGATCATGAAGAAGCGCTGATCAGATTGTTGTTCGACCACATCGGCAACGGCCAAGAGTTCACACTTGAGCAAGTCGAGGTCTATACAAAGCAGGAGTATAATCACGAACCTTATAATGAAGCCCTTGCCGAATGGAGCACAGGCGTCGGCAACGAAGTGAAAACGCATCATTTTTATGAGAAGCATCCAGGGTTGCGCTGGACCGCCGGCATTATGAGTGCCGCTTTTATGGCGCTTGCCATCTATACCGGCATTTACGAGCTGTTCCCTTGGATGGCGGCTTCAATTGTTCTAGCGATGCTTGCCTTCGGCTTTGCACTCGGTTACTCACCGATTACACCTGCTGGACATAAAGTCCGCTATGAATGGCGCAGCATGAAAAAAGCTATGGAAAACCTCCCGTCTGACCAGTGGGAGCGTCTGACGATGGATGAAAAGCAGCGTGCCTACGCTTATCTGCTCGGCAGCGACCAAAAAACAGCCGAGCGCAGAGCTTCAGTCTTTACAGCCGCTGAGCCGGCAAATGATGTCTCAAGCTTTGCCATGAATCCGGTTCTCATGACCGCAGTCTTCGTCACAGCAAGCACCACGACGAGTTCAACCGCCAGCGCAAGCGGCGGCGGAGTGGCTGGAACTGGAGGCGGAGTCGGCGGTGGTGGTGGCGGCTCGGGTGCATTTTAAAATGAATTCAAATCAGAAGGAGGATGGCAATCGCCATCCTCCTTTTCAGAGTGTTGAAGAAGTCTATAATCAGTTATGAATTAAAAAGGGGGACACCTTTTCTACATTCAAAAATCAATGTTCTATGTGAGTATTTGGAGAAGCGTTCGCTCGACTCCTGTGGGACTAGCGGGTTTGAGAGACCCCGCAGGCAATGAATGAGCGAAGCTTCGCTAAGCACATTCATTTGCGATGCTCGAACGCAGTGAGAGTTGAGCAACGTTTTTAGTGACGAGGAGGCTCGCTTCCCGCCCCACGGAAAGCGAGCGATAAGCTTCGGAAAATACGGTTTCCTGAGTTTCTCGACAGCCTGAAAAAGGAGGATGGCAATCGCCATCCTCCTTTTTCAGCTTGTTGAGAATTTAAATCACGTTTGTGCGATTTTAGGCGATGCAATATCTTCCTACCCCTTTACTTTTCAGGCCCTCTCGCTCAGTGAAAGGGTTTGCTTTACGGAATGGTTTAGTTCAGTGATGAAGAGATTCGTGCTTTCCGTCTGGCTCCGATTGGACCGGAAACTTCGTGAAAAAGATGGTGCCTTCTGATCCTGTTTCAATGGTGATCGTCGCATTATGGCGTGCCGCCACTGCATAACAGATGCCCAGGCCGAGGCCCGTCCCTTCTTCTTTTGTCGTATAGAAAGGCGTGCCGATTTTCTCGATGATGGCGGGATCTATGCCGCTGCCCTGATCCTGAACTGCCAGCACCACGCAATTGTCATTTTCCAGATAGGTACCGATAGTCAGTGTCTGGCCCTCATCCATCGCTTCAAGTCCATTACGGTATAGATTGATGATCAATTGCCGGATTTCATTATGGTTCAACAATAGCTCCGGCACTTCCTGAGTGTAAATGCGGATTTGTTTGTTCTGATTGGATGTATCGATTTTGATCAATGGTGAAATATCCTCAAGAATGGTGTTTAGGCTCATCATTTTCATATCGGGAGTCTGCGTATTGCCCACCGACAGAAATTCAGTGATGATGGCATTCGCCCGGTCCAACTCACCGATCATCAGATTGAAATGCGCAGCATGCGGCTCCAATTCCTCGTTGCTTAACATCAGTTGCAGAAAACCGCGCACCGTCGTCATCGGATTGCGGACCTCGTGGCTGATCCCTGCCGCCATCTGTCCGATCAAATCCAAATTGGCGAGCCTTTTCAATTCGTTCTCGTATTTCTTCTTTTCTTTGATGTTTTTCAGCACGCAGCATATGCCATCATCGAACGGATAGGCGGTGATTTCAAACCAATAATCTTCCGCATCGGATTGCGCCTCAAAGCGAACCGTCACCCGTTCGTTCATGGCACGATGGAACTCGGTATAGGTGAGTGTTCCGATAGTTTCCGGAAACACATCCCAAATATTTTTGCCGAGCACCTCCTCCGCTTTTTTGCCTTTCGGTAAAAAAAGATGCTGGTTGATGTAGGTGTATTCCCAGTTTTCATTCAGTATAAAAAAACCGTCCGTGATGCTTTCAATTACACTATTGACCCGCTTGTTCGCAGCATACAGTGCACTCGTCCGCTCTTCCACCATTCCTTCCAATTGATCCATGTACAATAAATTAGAAAAAACCGGAGCGGTGGCCTCGATAATTGCTTGGGCGAAAGGAATCTGCAACTCGATGGTATTTTGTGCCGCTTCGCAGCTGTATACCGCAGAAACAATGCCCTGCACTCCCCCCATAGAAATTATCGGAAGCAACAGCAACTCTTGGTGGGCACCCATGCGAGTACGGATTGGCTCTTTTTGTGATACGGCACGTCTGACCAGTTCCGCATAAGTTTTTGTTAAACCCATTGTGGCGAGATGCTCATCCCAGTCCTGTTCAGTCATTCCGTCGGCCGAGTGAAACTGGATCGGTGTGCCGCCTTTAGTACTCAGCGGTTTTATGACGTGTGCGGCAAAGTCCCCGTCACCGAACGCCCTTTTCAAATAGGCGAAGCAAACGTTCAGGCTTTCCCGGATCGTCGAACAGAAAGACAGTTCATGGTTAAGGTCGAGCAATAATTGCTTTTCCGTCAATAACTTCTCCTGTTGATTGAGTGTCTTCGCGTTTTGAATCGCGACCGCTGCCATGTTTACGTAAGCTTCAACGCTTTCAATCTCTGATTGCGTTAAATTCATCGGTGTGCCGTAATCGAATAGGAACACCATGCCGATAAATTCCTTTTCATAGGAGATCGGCAGCGCCAATAAGGAATTGATTCGGAAGGCTCCTACCGGCTTCAAGTCCGGCCGGTTATCTGTTGACGTATCCGCTATATAGATGGTTTTCCTTGTCTCTATCAATTCCGCTGCCAGAGGGTCTGTTTCCGGATCGATAATTTGCGATTGCAGCGTCACGCCGCTCATCATCTCCGGCTTTCCCGCAAAACCGCGGTAAGTGCCATCGCCTTCCGGCAAAAAGATTCCGACAGAGTCACATCGGACAATTTCCTCGGAAATTGCCGTCGTGACCTGCTGCAGAACTTCATGCAAATCCAGTTTCATATTTACAATGCGTGTTATGTTCGCAAGCCTCGAATACCGCGATTGATCATTCACCATACAATAACTCCCCATTCTCGCCAACTGATCGTTGCTGTCCAGCTGCAAGTACATTTCTTTCCGAATCAATCTGTTCATCTGTCTACAATCTTACTATATAACTGTTTAGTTATAGTCCTTTTATTCTTTTAAAAATGTGTATGTAGAAAAGTTTTTCTTTTGACTATTGAATGGCTTCCCATATTAGAGGCTTAGATCCAATTCCAGCAAAAATCGTTTGGCTTGAACGGGGTGCTAGTAAAAGGTAAAAGGTTTCCCGACAATTTGAAAAAGGAGGATGGCAGCAGCCATCCTCCCCTTTATCATTCTCTTCCTGAAATATAAGCCCATTTATAGCTGAAGTCGCCGGTGAATGGATGCGTGATGACATCATGCACATACGGTTTTTGGAGTGCCATGCTGCCGAACTGATACATATTGGCAATGGCGGCATCTTCTTCGACGAGGATTTTCTCCACTTCCGCTAACGCTTCCCAGCGCTCTTCCGGCTTCAAGGCAAGTTCGCCGTTCGCCTGTTCGAGCAGCGCATCCACTTGTTCATTGGAATACGCCATCGTGTTTTGAGGTGATTCTGTCGCGAACAAATCAAGGAATGTGATCGGATCCTGGAAGTCAGGGCCCCAGCCTGTGCTTTGGATATCGTAATCCTGCGCTTCGTTTTTATCGAGCAGGACGTTGAACGGCACTTGGCTCATCTCGAGCGTCAAGCCTTCCAGATTGCCTTCCATCTGGTCTTTCATGTAGGCATCGATTTTTTTCGAAAGTTCCGTATCGCCGCTCAAGTATTCCAAGCTCACTTCCGTCAGCCCTTCTTCCTCCAAGCCTTCTGCCCATAAGGCTTTTGCTTCCTCGGCATTGAATTCCATCATATCCCCATTGACCTTGCGGAAATCTTCATTGTCTGCATCAAACGTAAACTCCGTAGGGACCAAGAAATCTGCCGGAAACGATCCGTTTGCGAGAACGATATCGGCCAAATCCTGTTTATTGAATGACAGCGCCAAAGCTTTGCGCAATTTCGGGTTCGCAAGCGGCGTCGGTTCGCCTTCTCGCTGTTGGTTGAATTGCAAATAATAGACAGACGGCTTCAGTATGCGAATGACTTCCTCGTCTTCTGCGTATTGCATGGCAAACTCGCCAGCCAAGCCGGCACGGTCTGCTTCCTCTGTTTCGTATAAATTAACGCCAGTCCCTGGATCCGGGACGATATTGAATTCGACTTTGTCCAACTTCACCGTTTCCGCATCCCAATATTCGGTGTTTTTCTCCAATTCCCACGACATGGCAGTTGCATCCCAGTTCGCTAATACGAACGGCCCGTTCGACAACAGCTTGTCCGAATCCATGGCGTATTGATCTCCGTGTTCAGTTACGTACGCTTCCTTCTGTGGATAAAACGTACCGAATGCCATCAATGACAAGAAATAAGGGATCGGGCGTTCGAGTGACACGACCAGTGTTTGGTCGTCTTGCGCGGTAATGCCGAGCTCCGATTTGTCCAGTTCGCCTTGTGCAATCGCAGCGGCATTCTTGATCGTTCCCGCCATCATATACGGCCCGTATGTGGAACCTGTCGCCGGGTCGGCTGCGCGCTGCCACGCAAAGACAAAATCATGCGCCGTCACGGGCGAGCCGTCAGACCAGTTCGCATCGCGCAGTTTGAATGTATAGCTCAAGCCGTCTTCACTGATTTCCGGTTCTCCTTCTGCCATCGCCGGAACAGCCGCATTCTGTTCATCCAGACGATACAGCCCTTCCCCGGCATTGTTCAACATGGTGAAAGATACCGCATCGTCCGCCAACACGGAATCCATGGTGGGAATCCCGGATCCTGTCGTCAAGCGCAGTTCCTGTACACTATCCAATTCACTTTTTCCAGTTGCGCTTTCCATGTCAGCAGCCGGTTGCTCTTCCCCGCCACAAGCTGACAACACCGCCGCCAAACTTGCCGTGATCGCCAACATCCAGCTTTTATTTCGTTTAATCATCATACATCCTCCTAAGTCTATTGCTCCATCACATCTCCCCTTCATTATATACAGTTAATAATTTTCTTGAAAAATATATAAAATTTTGAATTTAATCGAGTTGATATTATCACTTATTTATTTCAATAAAGAACAACAGGCTCTCCGCTTAAGGAAAGCCTGTTCAAAGTGGTGAAGAAGTCTATGAACTGATATAAATTAAAACGGAGATTATTTTTTCTCTATTTAAAAATCAATGTTCTATCTAAGTATTTGGAGAAGCGTTCGCTCGACTCCTGCGGGAAAAGCGGGTTTGAGAGACCCCGCAGGTCGCGATAGCGGCTGAGGAGGCTCGATTCCCGCCCGCGGAAAGCGAGCGATAAGCTTCGGAAAATACAGCTTCTTAACTTTCTCGAAAGCCGGTTGTTCGTTAAAATTATTTCCGGTAATTCAATTGCTTGGACACGATGCGCATGAATTCTTCAAATGAAGCGGAATAGCGGTTCCAATGATGGTACCACTTACGGATCGTATCGAGCAGCCAGAACGGCACCGGCTTTCCGTCGATGATCGAATAATACTCCTCATAGGCTTTTTTCAGATGCTCCCAACGGAAATCGTTGCCGGGCTTGATGTATTCGGACACATCGAGCAGTTTTGCGCGCCCGTTTTGCAAGATGATATTCTTCAAATGGATATCTCTAGGATTCAGGCCGATTTCGCGGATATAATCGCGCGCTTTTTCCACATCCCCGATCGCCTGTTCCGGCACATAGATGCCTTGCAGCAGGCAATCGAATAAAGTCGGGCCTTCTTCGAATTTCAGCACAAGCATGCGTTCGTCTTTTCCGTAGCAGCTCGAGAAATAAGGAGACTGCCCGATTTGTCCATATACTTCCGCTTCGGCTTCCAGCTTGTCCTTTTTGCCGTCTGCGTATACTTTAAATGCATATTCCGGGAAGTTCCCGGACTGGAACACTGCCGCGTCCGTACCGATGCCGATGCAGCGGTAGCCTTCTGCGATTCCAAGTATCGTGACCGGTTCATTATTGGGCTGTGCCGTCACGGTTACCGTCGACAAAGCGTCCGCAGCAATTTTCCATTGATCTTGATTCATGCCCATCTCTCCTCTGGTCATTAGCGCTTTGTTCCATTAAAATAACGAACCGCCTGTTGGTTAGCAGTTCGTCTTTATCATAGCATCAGTTTCACAATTAATCCCTTTAAGCCCCTGGCTTCATTTCCTGGCGGTTGACCCACTCGCGGACTGTCTCGACATAGGTTTCGGGTTCTTCGATTGCCGGCATATGCGAGCTGTTTTCGAACACTTGGAATTCCGCATCCGGGACGAGGCTTGCATAATATTCCGTCGCTTCAGGTGTGGCTTCATCGTAGCGGCCGCAGGTAAACAAAGCCGGAATGTCGATTTCTGGCAGGCGCTCTGTCGCATCGAAATGCTTCAAGGTGCCAGTGACGGTGAATTCCGAAGCTCCCCACATATGATTATAAACATGCGGGTTCAGCTGATCGAGATCATCCGATAGTTCTGTTGGCCAAGGATCGACGCGGCACATATGGGTTTTGTAATACTGCATCACCGCTTCCTGGTAGTCCTCGGAATCGGTTGTCCCTTGGCTTTCGCTCTCCTCGATCGTCTTTTGCACCTGTTCCGGAAATTGCTTCAAATAAGCGCGTTGATCCCGCTCCCAGCGCTGCGCGTCCAAAGCCGACCCCGAGAACATGACGCTGCGCACGCCACCCGGTTTGGTAAACAGATAAGACGCAGCGAGCATCGTCCCCCAGGAATGGCCGAGCAGATGAACTTCTTCCAGCTCAAGCGCGTTGATCACTTGCCCGAGTTCTTCGACATAGCGTTCCACCGTCCAAAGAGCTGTATCTTCCGGCCGGTCGGATTTCCCACAGCCAAGCTGGTCGTATTGGATGACCGGCCGCTCTGTCCCTAGTTGCCGCAGCGGGTCGCTATCGCTGCTTTTCATTCCCGGCCCGCCGTGCAAGAGCAAGAGCGGGATGCCGGGGCCTTTGCCGGTGATCCGGTACCATACCTTGCCCCCGGTCACGGGAATGAACCCTTCTTTTACATGTTCCATAAATACTTATGCCTCCTTTTTTTCCTGTTAACAAGCATTTCTCCACCTAAGCAAAATCCCCTTTATTTTCATATCCCACAAGCAAAAACCGCCACTCCTTTTCGGAATGGCGGTTTTTGCTTTTTTTTACCTGATAGACCTTATTCTTCTTCCAGAAATCCATTTTCCACAAGCCAATCATAAGCGACGACTGAAACGCTCTGGCCTTCGACGTCGACCAAGTAGTTCAGTTCTCTCATAATGTCACTGTTAAGATTTTCTGCCAAGCGGGCGGTAATTTCTTCGATTTCAGGATATTCTTCAAACACTTCCTGATTGATCGTCACAGCTGCACGGTATGGCGGGAAGAATTGCTCGTCATCTTCGAGCACCACTAAATCATAGCTTCTAATAGTGGCATCTGTTTCGAAAGCTACAGAAACGTCCACTTGTTCGTTGTTCAACGATCGCTGTGTCAACCCGAGATCCATCTGGTTTACTTGGCCGGTCCCGAATTCAAAACCGTATGTCTCTTCAACACCCGGCAAACCGTCGGAACGGTTGGCAAACTCCGCATCTGATGCCATCGACAGCTCTCCTGGGTTTTCGTTGATGTAATCCCCGAGGTCACTGATGGATTCGATTCCAAGTTCTTCTGCTTGCTCGCTTCTCATAACAAGCGCATAGGTGTTGTTCACTTCCGACATATTCATCCAATGGATGTCGTTTTCGCTGTCGATCTCTTTAACCTTTTGAAAAGCCTCTTCGGGATCAGAGATGGATTCTTCTCCCATATATGTGATGAGCGCCGTTCCTGTATACTCCCACATCAAATCCACTTGGCCGTTTACGAGTGCTGAACGGACTACACTACTGCCGAGATTGTTCATTTGATTGACTTTGAATCCTTCTTCCACTAATAAGAAAGCGGTCATCTCTGACAATATATATTGTTCAGTAAAGTTTTTGCCCCCTACAGTCACTTCTTTTCCTGCAACGCCTGAACAGGCCGACAAGATCAGCGTGATGATCAGCAGAGGGACAAGTTTGAGTGATTTAATCACAAATTCCGATACCTCCTATTCTCTAGCGCTAAGCTTTCTCAATACGCCTTGATCCTTTTGGCACCACGGCATATTCCACTCTACGCAAAATATAATCAGCCAGAATCGCCAAAAGCGTCACCGGGATGGCTCCGGAAATGAGGAAGCCGTTATCAAACAAGTTGATTCCGGTAAATATCCAAACACCAAGCCCGCCTGCCCCGACTACATAGGCAAGAGCTGCTGTCCCGATGTTCAATACGACAGCCGTCCGGATGCCAGCAAGAATGGAGTAAGCTGAATTGGGAAGTTCGATGCGGAAAAGAATCTGGTGGGGTTTCATGCCCATCCCTTTTGCCGCATCAATCATGTTCTTATCAATGGAGTCGATCCCTGCCACTGTATTCCTGAAGATCGGCAAAATCGAATAAATGAACAATGCAAAAACTGCGGTTTGAAAACCGATGCCTAAAAAACTGATCATTAATGCGAGGACGGCAAGGCTGGGTATGGTTTGCCCCAAGTTCGCGATATTGGAAACAATCCATTCCGCTCTTTTGAATTTCGGCCGGGTGATGAGGATTCCGGCCGGCACCGCGATTAAAATAGCGAGCAACGAAGACACCAGTACGAGTACGATATGCTGTCTCAGTAAAACTAAAAATGTTCCCGACTGACTGAAGATGTAGTCAAAATAACTATTGGAGATCGCCCAGATGAAAAACGCGGCGACCACTGCATACAATGCGTATCTGACAATATTGCCTATCAACTTTTTACGATTCACCGGATCACCCTTCCTGGGAGGCGGATACTTTCCCTTTTATTTCGAAATGCAGATATTTTTGGACAAGATCGATTGTGATCGTCCCGATGTTTTCGCCAGCATCATCTTTGACGATGACTTGATCCGCTTCTTGATTCAACAACATCGACAATGTATTGCGTAGATCTTGATGGACATTGATCGTTTTCGTATCTTGGACCGATTCATCCACCGGGCCCAATCCGATGACTTCACGCAAATTTTCAACAGTATGCAAGCTTAAACCTTTGATGGCACGGTCTTTTCCGAAGAACTGGGAAACAAATTCCTGTTTCGGATGCGCCAGCATTTCCGAAGGCGTATCGAATTGCATGATTTTCCCGTCGCGAAGGAGCACGATTTTATCCGCCATTTTGATCGCTTCATCGATATCGTGGCTGACAAAGAGAATCGTTTTCTTCACTTCGCGTTGGATCTGCAAAAACTCGTCCTGGATCTTTTCGCGGATGATCGGGTCAAGCGCACCGAATGGTTCATCCATCAGCATGACCGGAGGATCGGCCGCCAGTGCGCGGACTACGCCGATGCGCTGCTGTTGGCCGCCCGACAATTCATGCGGGTAGCGCTTTCCGTAATCTTTCGCGTCCAAGCCGCTCAGCTTCATCAAATACTCGAAGCGTTCCCGCTTGTCTTTTTTGCTCCAACCGAGAAGGTCCGGAACGATCATGACGTTTTCTTCAATCGTCATATTCGGAAACAACCCGTTGCTTTGGATGACATAGCCGATTTTTCTTCTCAATTCGATCGGGTCCATATCCTTGGAGTTTTCACCATTGATGATGATTTCGCCTTCGGTAATGGATTCCAGCCGATTGACCATTCGGAGCAGCGTCGTTTTCCCGCATCCTGATGGACCGAGCAGCACGACAATCTTTCCTTCTTCCACAGTGAAATCGACATCGTCGATCGCTGTTATATTTTCTCCGAACTTCTTTGTTACATGATTAAATGAAATCATATACTCACCTCTCTACAGTTAATCCGCTAACACTTTTTTCGTATAACGCTTTTGAATGAATAAAAGAATGGAATCCGCGATGATCGCCAAGATCGCTACAGCGATAGAGCCGCTGATGATCAAGTAATTATCGTTTCTGCTGATGCCTTGTGTAATGAGGACACCTAGGCCGCCAGCGCCGATATACGCCGCGATTACAGCGATTCCGATATTCATGACAACCGCAGTCCGGACACCCGCCATGATGACTGGCAATGCATTCGGGATTTCGACACGCAACAAGCGCTGACGCGTTTTCATGCCCATGCCGATTGCCGCATCACGCATTTCCGGGTTGACGTTCTTGATACCAGTATAAGTATTGCGGATAATAGGCAGCTGTGCATACAACACCAACGCCACAAAAGCCGGAACAAATCCGATCCCCTGATTGACCAAGGAAAAAATCGGAATCATTACCCCAAAAAGTGCAATGCTCGGAATCGTCAATGTAATAGAAGCGATTTGAAGAACTGTGTCTGCAAGGTATTGGTTCGTAGTTAAATAGATGCCGAGCGGAATTCCGATCAATAACGCAACGACAAGTGCCAATGAAACGAGTATGGCATGGTCAATTGTCAACTCTAGAATACGAGGTGCATTCACCTCAAGAAACCGGGCCCAATTTTCCATTGAAACACCTCCCTTCTATGGCCAGAAAACAACAACTGAAATTAGGCCTTGTTCGATAGGATAGCTTTAATGCCCATTAAGCTCTTCCGGTAAAGAGAAACTCCAATCAGCGGGGGTTCCCCCATCCCCGCCGATACAAAACGGAATAGAACGTGATAAATATGCAGGTGACATGCAAAAAAACCCTTGTGGCTACTGAACGCGGGGGGTTCCGCAATGTATTGAAAATGTATGGACTGATTCGTCTTCTAAACAGGAAAGCGACACTAGCAACAGGAAAAACACGAAAACACCTATCGAGGAATCACTTTCTTCCTCCTACCAATATAACACGTATTTTTTTAAAATACTGATATTCCTGATACTTTTAAACTACGCAGGGCCCAATTGCCATAGCGGTAAACACAAGCACGAGACAAAATGACGGCGGAAAAGACCGTTTTGTGAGCACCATTTGTCTGCGATCCAATACACTGTGTGTTCATTAGACGAAAGGTCTGCTCCCTCCACAGCGTTCTTCGATCCATCGACAGAAATGGCTGCGGCTATTTTAAAAAAAGCAAGCCCTCCAGAAAAAATGGGGCCTTGCTTGTTTTTCACGGTGACGCATAATAGTTCTCAATATTTTCAATTTCGCCAATCAGTTTCCGATACGAAGGGCGCTCCCTTTATTCTGCAATACCGCAAGAATACTTAATGCAGCGAGCAAACTCGTCTTCGGGTTTGTCTGCATCGGTTTGTTTTCGACTTGCAGCCGCATGTTCCCGAAATCCCCACGCGCTTCGATGGTATGGGTATTCTGTTTAACAGTCGGGTCGACAATGATGCGCACCTTCGTTTTCTCCGCCCCGATTCCCGCAATCGCGAGCACCAGCGCGACATTTACATTTTTCGGGAATCGTTCGACTGCTTCATTGGCAGAGCCATCGAATATCGTTTGCTCAATGTCTGATTCCATACCGAGTGATTCAGGTGATTTTCTTGTCGTGATCTGGACGTGCTCCAATCCACCGAGTGCTTTGGCCGATTGCAATATGTCCAACCCGCCGATTGCCCCGGATGGCAAAAAGATTTCCGTGCCATTCGCCTTTGCCAATTCCTTCATTTCGTTTAAGAAAGCCGTGTCTTTAAAAACGCCGATGCTACTGACGATGAGGTCTTTCTTGTGTACGACGACATCTTTCAAAAAAAGCCCCGCCGCATCCACCGTAACAGCCTCCACGACCACATCGAGCGGCGTCTTCAAAAACGCCTCCAGGTCCGTATGAAAATCAATATCAAACCGCTCTTTCAAACGGCTCCCCACTTCCCGGTTACGGCCAAAAACAGCTGTGACCCGGCCATCAGCCATGTAATTGGCGTTCACCTGTTCCAACAAATACGCAGCGATATTGCCCGTTCCGATAATTCCGATATTCATGAGCCTTCCCCTCCGTTCTGCTGAATGATCCATACTTCTCTTTACCCATAAACACGAAAACGCCCCCCTCCGAATCGATTGATTTCATGGAAGATGGCATTTTCTATACGCGTTTGCTGGTTAGCTGTCTATATTGTTAAGATGCGGACCAGACATCTTTCGCGAAGCGGCCGGCTTGCTCAAGTTCCTCTAGCCATGCGGCCGCCTCCTGATGGCTTACTTCGTGAAGGTCTTGATAACAACGGATCAATGTCCCCTCCACTTGCGGAGCCATCTTGCTGCCATCTCCGCAAATGTACAGGTGCCCTCCCTGATCCATTAGCGACAGGATTTCCTGTGCATTGCGCTCCATTAAATGCTGCACATAAACCTTATCGTCTTGCTGTCTCGAAAAGGCGCTGTGAAGTTCGATCAACCCGAGCTGTTCCGCTTGCTTCAGTTCGTTTTCGTATAAGAAATCCTGCTGCGGGTGACGGCATCCGAAATACAGTTGGGCTGTCCCGAGCGTTTGTCCTTCGCCCTGCAGCACACGGCGTGTTTGGATAAAGCCGCGGAACGGAGCGATACCTGTTCCCGGACCTACCAAAATCACCGGAGTTTCAGGGTTTTCAGGAAGTTGGAAAGCGGTTTGCGGCGTCCGGATAAAGCAGGCGATCTTATCGCCCGCTTCGCGCTTCGCCAAATAATTGGAAGCGACGCCTTCGTATTCCCCCGTGCCGCTCCAAGCCGCGCCTTTCACGACGCTGACCGTGATGCTCGCTTTGCTTGATGACACACGCGGTGAGCTGGAAATCGAGTAGTAGCGGGCTTTCAATGCCGGCAATAAAGCCAGGAAGTTTTCGAATTCCATCTCGCATGACATAAAGCGCTCCAGCAACTCGAGCATCGTCAAACGCTTCGCGAGCACTTCCCGTTTATATGTCCCGTCTTCCACCAATTGTTCGAGCTCCTGTTTATGCGGCGGGCATGGATTGCTTTTCGCGAGTTCGCGGAGCTGCGCACGTGTCGCCGGCTCCTGCAACTCCACATAGCTTGCGAGCAATTGCGCGAGCTGGACGGGCTGGCCGGTCGGCAGATGGTTCGCGCGCCCTGAGCTTCCTTCCAGAACTACATGCTCTTCACCTTTCAAGCCGAAACGTGTCAATACCCGGTCCACCAACTCCTGGGAATTCTCCGGCAGCACACCGAGATGGTCCCCTTCTTGATACGCTGCCCCTTCAGGCAACTGGATCTCAATATGGCGTGTGCTGCGTTCCGCTGTCTTCAATAATTCTTCATTGCCAGCGATCATCGCAGTGAACGCATCGTATGCACGTGCTGCCGGGGTATGGCTGACGCCGCTGATGAATTCCATCGACAATTGGTTTGTAGCTTGTGCGTTCGTTTCCAGGTCGAGCCCGAACCGTTCGGCGAGTGCCGGCCATAAAGCTTGCTGCCATTTTTCAAGCTCACCGTCGAAATCTTCGCTGGCATCGCCTTCGCCGCGGCCGATGAGCTGTGTGGCGCCTGTTGCCGACAGCTGTTCATCGATGATGCTCGGCACGCGCTGATACGTCGTGGCCCAATTGCGGTCTCCGCAACCGAAAACGCTGTATGTGACGCCTTCAGTGGAATCGGCCGTTGCTAGCCATTCCATAAAGCTCGCCGCATTGTCCGGCGGATTGCCATTATACGAAGCCGATACGATGACGACCGCCCCTTCAGCCGGCAAGTTTCCTGCATAATCATCGAGCGCGGCGGCTTTCGAATCAAAGCCTTTAAAACGTGCCGTTTCCGAGAGCTCCCGGGCGACGCCTTGTGCTGTCCCGAGATTGGATCCGTAAAGCACCAATAGCGGCGTGCCGTGCGAGTCAATCGCTTGCTCGACTGCCGGCGCTTGTTCCGGCTCTTCAACTGCTGGAGCCTGGAACATCTGCACTTTTCGTCTCGGTTTCACTTTCATCGTCAATCCGTCCGGTTTGAAGGTCAAGGTTTCTTTCACTTCGAGCTGGTAATCGGTGTGGTCGATCAGCTCGAAATGCTGCAGCACCATGCCGAGCACAAGTACCGCTTCGTGAAGCGCGAATTGCTGCCCGATGCATGCGCGCTGTCCGTTGCCAAACGGCTTGTACGCATGATGAGGGATTTTCGAGATATCTTCAAAACGCTCCGGCCGGAAACTTTCTGCGTCTTGTCCCCAAACGCTCGTGTCGCGGTGAAGTTCCGGAATCAGCAAAGTGAACGCTTCGCCTTTTTCGACTTCATACTTGCCGGCAAGCGTCGTATCTTCTTTCGCGTAGACAGAAAATGCTGGCGCAGTCGGCCACAGGCGCAGCGCTTCATTTAAAATCATGCGCACATATTTCAATTGCTTCACTTGCTTGAATGAAGGCGTGGCATCGCCAAGCACTTCGTCCACTTCAGCATAGGCTTTTTGCAATTTGTCTGGATGTTTCAATAGGTAATGGATCGCAAACGACAACAAGCCGCTCGTCGTTTCATGTCCGGCAATCAAGAACGTAATGATTTGGAAGCGGATGTTCTCATCATTCAAGGATTCACCGGTTTCCGGGTCTTTCCCTTTCAGCATATGCGCCAGTAAATCATCTTCGCCCTGGTCTCCCGCTTGCTTGCGTTCTGCGATCAATTGGTCGACCAGATTGAACATATAATCGATGTCTTCCTTGAATTGCTGCTTCGAGCGCACCATCAATTTGTCCTGGATGCCAAGGCGCTGCGTCTGGCTCATCGATTCATCCAAAGCCCGCACCATCTTCTCGATGAACGGATGGGAATCCTCACGGTAAAAGCTATTGAAGCGGTAATTGAATCCGCACAAGCCGATCGTATCGAGCGTCAAACGCGTCATGTCATCCGGCACGTCGATTTCTTCGTTCGGGTTGAGCCGTGCCCATTTCTGCACCAATTGCGACGCCAGGTCGATCATCTTCTCGTGATAGCCTTTCATCGCCTGCTGGCTGAAGCTCGGCAATAGGATATTATGGGCTTTCTTCCAATTCGGCTCTTGCGTCCCGCTCGTGAACAAACCGTCGCCGCCGAATGCCCGTACTTTCTGGAGAGCCGGTCCGATCTTTTTATCAAAGCGCGTCTCGTCACAAATTTCCGCGGCCAGTTCCGCACTTGATACAAACGTGCTGGCGCGCCCCGGGAAATGGAATTGATAGATCGGCCCAAGTTCCCGCGCTTGCTGCATGAACGATTGCACCGGCTTTTCTTTATCGATCAGCGGTAAATTGCCGAGCGGGCCATAGGATTTCGGTTGCGGAAGATTTTTCATTTCAATCATTTATTAGCACCTCTTTTGTAAATTTGAGAACGGAATGAATATTCATTCCTATAAAAATAAGAAAAAACTGGGCATCATCATTGATGATGACGCACAGCATCCCAACAGCTTTCTTCTACTCCTGCCAATAATTCTTCGGAGGCTTCAAGTTCTCCTGCACGGATCAATTGATAGAGCTGGAGGAAGCCCCCGAAGATAATGGCAATGAGTGCCTTTGAAGGAAGGTCTCTAATCTGCTGGGTCTTCTTGCCTTCGTCAAAGAAATTCTGGAGAATCATCAGCAAATGGCTGAACTGCTCCCGGCTCTTTGCATCAAGAAAATAAGCGGACGTATGTGTTTTGATAAAATACAGGGCATGGTCGTGTTCGTTCGTAAAACGGATCATGCCTTGGAATAAATGATGGAATTGCTCACGAATGCCCGTTCCCTCCGGATAATCGTTTTCCAGTGTCTCTTTGAACAATGTCACATAATGCTGGAACAATGTATTCACCAGCACTTCTTTATTGTCGAAATAACGGTAAATCGTCCCGGCCCCGACTTTTGCGTCGGTCGCGATCATCGGGATCGTCGTAGCATCAAATCCGCGTTCTGCAAATAAAGTCAGCGCGCTGTCGAGAATATCATCTCGTTTATTGGTGGATGTCGGCATCTGGAAAACTCCTTCCTTCTGGTGCGGAATGAACATTCATTCTCCAGTAGTTTAATCCTTTTTCCAGCAAAACGCAATCAATTGCATGACTCCCGAAAACGCATCGGCCACGTCGGCCGAATCCGCTGAAAATGGAACTATCCTCTTGGTGAAACGTATAGATTAGTATTCACCTAAAGGAGGAATTTTCTATGTCAAAGTACTCCATCCACCAATTTGTCCAGAAAACCAAGCAGGAAGAAAGCGCTCGAGACTTTTTCGAGCTAGAGACGGATCGCCTGTTGGAAGTGAACTTGAACGGCCAGGTTTGGGCGAAAGCGGGATCCATGATTTCTTATACCGGAAACATCAAATTCGAGCGTGAAGGAATGCTTGAGCACGGTCTCGGAAAATTCGTCAAGAAAACTTTCAGCGGTGAAGGTGCCCAGCTGATGAAGGCGAATGGGCAAGGAACGCTTTATGTCGCTGACCGGGGGAAGAAAATCACCGTTCTCGACCTTGAAGGCGAGAGCATCTTCATCAACGGCAACGACTTGCTCGCATTCCAGGATGGCCTTGATTGGGACATTAAACTGATGCGCCGCGTCGCCGGGATGATGGCGGGCGGGCTGTTCAATGTCCGTTTGGAAGGGCAAGGCCTTGTTGCCTTCACCTCCCATTATGAGCCGCTCACCTTGCTGGTCACACCTGACAAACCCATCTTCACAGACCCGAACGCCACGGTCGCATGGTCAGGCAACTTAGAGCCGGACTTCGTGACCGATGTCCAGCTGAAAAGCTTTTTCGGCAGAGGCAGCGGGGAATCGGTACAGATGAAGTTTTCCGGCAATGGCTTTGTCGTCGTGCAGCCTTTTGAGGAAGTGTACCAAAGCCAGCAAAGTTGATGCCTCTTTTTTCAGAGTGTTGAAGAAGTCTATAACCCGCTATGAATGAGAAATGGGATCACATTTTCTACATTCAACAATCAATGACCTGTCTGAGTATTTGGAGAAGCGTTCGTTCGTAAAACCTTCTGCTCAATAATGCTGCGCATTGCTTCGCAAAGATAAGTTCTCACGTAGTTCGGCCTTATCTTTCCTACGGGAGCAGCGAAGCGACGGGTTTGAGAGACCCCGCAGGGAATGAATGAGCGAAGCTTCGCTGAGTTCGTTCATTTGCGACGCTTGAGCATAGCGAAAGTGGAGCAAGCTGAGGAGGCTCGATTCCCGCCCCACGGAAAGCGAGCGGTAAGCTTTGGAAAACACGGTTGCCAGAAGTTTCTCGACAGCCTGAAAAGGGTTCCGGCAATGGCCGGAACCCTTTTTGCATTGTGATTTCGATTTAAGCTTTAATTCCCCGGCAAAATCGCTTTAGGTGACACAAGCCCTTTGTCGACAAGTTCCTGCCAGAAAGCGGCTGGAATGTCGGCTTTGAGAGCAGCCAAGTCTTCCTTGATGCGATCCGGTCTTGTCGAACCGGTCACCACCGCTTTCACTGCCGGATGAGCTGTGGAAAACTGCAAAGCCGCATCTTTCAAGTGGACACCGTGATTTTGTGCGACTTCGTTAAAACGCGCCACCCGCTCTTTGATTTCAGGCGTGATTTCTGCATAATCGAAATGATCGCCGCCGAGCAAAGCACCCGAGTTGAATGCCGAGCCGATCACAAGGCCGCCATCTTTTTCCTGCGCAAGCGGCATCATGCGCTCGAGTGCGCGTTCATGCTGAAGCAAGGTGTACTGCGTTGCGGACAAGCTCAAATCAGGATGCGCTTCTTCCAGTTCCAGCGCGACTTCGATCGGCGTTGTCGTATTGACGCCAAGACCCCATGCTTTGATGACCCCTTCATCTCTAAGGCGGTCAAGCACTTTGAAAGCGCCATTTCTTGCTTCGTCGAACTTCGTGACCCATTCATCACCCAGAAAGTCCGGGGAGATATCGTGCACATAGACCATATCCAAACGATCGGTCTTCAAACGCTTCAAGCTGTCTTCAATCGAACGCAGTGTACCCGATTTCGTGTAATCGGTCTGGATTTTATTTTTGCGGCCGAATTCGAACAGCCCCTCTTTTTCCTCTTCTTCGTCCAGCACGATGCGGCCGACTTTTGAGCTCAGTAAATATTCGTCGCGGTTGTAGGAAGGCAAAATCTCGCCGAGCCTCAGCTCTGCAAGCCCTGCACCGTAGAATGGCGCCGTGTCGAAATAACGGATACCTTCATTCCATGCCGACTCAATGGTCGCCATCGCTTCATCTTCCGGCACATCCCGGAACATATTGCCGAGCGGCGCTGTGCCAAGGCCGAGTTTATGTTTGATTGTCACATCATTTTTCATTCGTGAACACCTCTTCTTTAGTAGTTAAAACATATACCCATGTCTACCCGTTGAGGAAGCCGTTAAACGAATGAAAGTCCAGTTATTGACAGACTAAAAATAGCCCGATTTCTCATGGTCAGACATGAAAAACCGGGCTGTGCGCGTTACTCTCTCCTATTATTATACCTGAAAGAAAAATGTATTTGCAGCCTACTTTTTCGGCCACGGCTACCCTATACTCAGGATACTAGACAGAAAAAAGGAGGCAAAACCGATGAATGAATCGACAGAAATATTGGACCCCGGCCCCTTCTTCCACGGAACGAAAGCACAACTTGCAATTGGGGATTTGCTGGAGGCTCAGAACCCCTCCAACTTCCAGGACAAGAAATCCAATTACATCTATTTCACAGCCTCACTCGACGCGGCGAAATGGGGCGCGGAACTCGCCGCCACGGATTTGCCGGAACGGATCTACATTGTCGAACCAACAGGGACATTCGAAAACGACCCGAATTTAACCGACAAGCGCTTTCCCGGAAACCCGACACGCTCCTACCGCTCCAAAGCGCCATTGAAGATCGTGGCGGAACTCGCTTCCTGGGAACGGCACAGCGAGGAGCAGATCAATCATATGCTCGATTCGCTGAAATCGCTCCGTGAACAAGGCAAAGCGGTCATTATCGATTGAACTTGTTTCAAACGGCGGCCGGGCTTTAGAACATGTGGCCGACAATCTGGTAGAGCGCCACGAACAGCCCCAGCACACTGGCCTTCATTTTGGCGGGATGGTATCGTTCTTTCCGGTAATTATAGAAGAACACCACTAGGAAGCCGGCCGGAATCCACAGCTCGAAGTCGTACTCCAGAGTGCTGTAAGAAAGAATCGGCATGACATAGGCGGCGACTAGAAAATAGATGAATATTTTAATGCGGCCGGTTTCCAATTCCTTGCTCCATTTGGCCAATAAGTAAATAATGATGATTGCCATCACCGTGATATGCAACTCCGGCAGCATAAGCGTTCCGTTTCCCAATTTGAATTCCAAGATGTCTCACTCACTTTTTCGTATGATGATCTTCCACCTGGTAAATTTCGCCACTTGAGCTTCTTTCTCCTCCATTCAAAAAAACCACCCAAATGACGGGTGGTTTTGCATCCATAGTATTTACTTATTTGGATCCGGAATCAACCGCTGGCTTGACCCGCGAGGCGAGTTCCGGATTTTGCTTATCCGGCGCAGCGGCTGGTTTTTTCGACCAGATCGTCGCCAAAATCGGCCCGGAAATATTGTGCCAGATCGCGCCCCATACGCTTGGCAGCGCAGCGAGTGGGCTGAAGTGGGCAGTTGCCAGGGCTACGCCGAGGCCTGAGTTCTGCATGCCGACTTCGAGCGAAATCGCGCGGCGGTCCGTTTCGTTGAGCCCCATTGCCATCGCCGTCAAATAGCCGAGCACCAAGCCGAAGCTATTATGCAAAAAGACGGCCAGGAAGACGATAAAGCCGGAGCTGATGACGTTTTGTGCATTGGCTGCAGTGACAGCGGAGACGATGATGAGGATCGCTGCCACCGAAATGAGCGGAACGACCGAGATGCTTTTCGCAACCGCCGACGGGAAGATTCGCTGGACGAGGATCCCGAGTGCAATCGGCAAGATGATCACTTGGATGATCGACATGAACATCGATACCGGATCGACCGGCAGCCATTGACCTGCAAGCAGCAATAACAGCAGCGGTGTCATGATCGGTGCCATCAACGTCGATAAGGAAGTCATCGCGACGGACAAGGCGAGATTGCCTTTTGCCAAATACACCATGACGTTCGACGCCGTCCCGCCCGGCACACAGCCGAGCAGCACGAGTCCTGCGGCCAGCTCAGGCGGCAAGTTCAAGACATAGGCGATGGCGAACGCTGCAAATGGCATGACCAGAAACTGTGCGGCCACGCCGATAACGACCGGCAGCGGGCTTTTGGCGATGATTTTGAAATCCACCGGCTTAAGCGTCAACCCCATACCGAACATGACGACGCCGAGGAGAATCGTGATGTAAGCGCCGAACCCGATAAATGCCTCGGGCAAGAAAAACGCAAGCAAAGCGGCCAATATGACCCAAACAGCAAAGTATTTTCCAGCTAGGGCGCTTAATGATTGCAGCATTTTCATGTAATCGTCTCCTTCGTTTCCATTTTGATGTTCTTGCCGGGATTCAGTAAATTATCCGGATCCAATGCCGCTTTGATTTTCTCCATGATTGCGAGTGCAGCGCCATGCTCCTGTTGCTGATATTTCTGTTTGCCGATGCCGACACCGTGTTCACCGGTGCAGGTCCCGCCGCGCGCCAAAGCGTACTCGACGATGCGTTCGTTAAATTCCTGCGCTCTCGCCACTTCTTCCGGATTGCCCATGTCCATCATGATGAGCGCATGGAAATTGCCATCGCCCACATGTCCGACGATTCCCCCCGGAAGCCCTAGCGCCTCCAGGTTTTCACGCGCATGCCCGACCGCTCCGGCGAGTTCCGAAATCGGCAGGCAGACATCGGTGACCATCATCTTCTTCCCCGGATAACCGTGGATATACGCGTAAGCTAAGGTGTGGCGCGCTTCCCATAGCCGATTGCGTGCCGCGGTATCGGTTTCAAATTCCACTTCTTCGCACGCATGCCCTTGGACGATTTCCTCCATGAATTCCACGTCTTGCTTGAGTCCTGCTTCATTGCCGTGGAACTCCAAAAACAAAGTCGGTTTTTCCAGATAATCGGTATCATTGTATTTGTTCACTTGCTTCATCGACTGCTCATCGACCAGCTCGACACGGGCAATCGGGATGCCGGCCTGCGAAATCGACACGACCGCTTCCACTGCATCTTTCACCGTCTCGAACGATGCGCGGGCAGCGGTAGTGAATTCCGGAATGCCGTAGACCCGCAGCGTCATTTCTGTGAAGCAGCCAAGCGTTCCTTCCGAGCCGACGAACAAGCCGTTTAAATGAAGGCCGGAAGAAGACTTCGCTGCTTTGTTGCCGGTATGGATGACCGTCCCGTCTGCCGTAACCACTTCCAGATCACGCACTTGGTCGCGCATGACGCCGTATTTCACAGAAGTCGTGCCACTCGCGTTGGTGGCGGCCATCCCGCCGAGCGTCGCGTCCGCTCCGGGGTCGACCGAGAAAAATAAACCGTATTTCTTCAATTCCTTATTAAGCTGCGAGCGCGTGACGCCCGGCTGCACGGTAACGAGAAAATCTTCATCGTATACTTTGAGCACTTTATTCATCAAGGAAAAGTCGATCGTGATGCCCCCGCTTTGCGGAATGACGTGCCCTTCCAAACTCGACCCGAGCCCGAACGGCACGACCGGGATTCGATGCTGAGCCGATACTTTCATGACCGCTGACACTTGCTCCGTCGTTTCGGGGAACACGACAATATCCGGCAACTCCATTTGATGGTAGGATTCATCTTTGCCGTGCAGCTCCTTGATTGTGTCATTGACGCTGATCTGTTCCGCTTTTAAGAATTCCGCTAAGCTTTGAAGGATACCTTGTTGATTTTGGATTGCCATTGCGCTTTCGCTCCTTTGCTTGTGTTCGCTATTAAAACGGGCAAAATTCGGTTCGCCCGCAAATTGGTCCAACCAATTAATCCAATTATACATAATTATCTGAAAAGTACAATGTGGATTTTCAGACATTTTGCAATCTCTTCGGTATGATGGAAGAAAGCTTTTAAAAAACAGGCGAACAGGGAGAGAATATAGTGTTGTTGAATCCGAAAAAACGCACGTATGAATTGATTGTGGAACAGATTAAAACACTTTGTTTGGAAAGCAATATCCCGCCCGGCGGACGCCTTCCCTCAGAACGCGATTTGGCAAGTCTTTTCGGAGTCAGCCGGAATTCCGTCCGGGAAGCATTGAAAAGCTTGGAGAGCAGAGGCTTTCTCGAAATCCGGCAAGGCGGCGGCAGCTTTCTCTCTGAGACAAAGCACGATATGCTCGGCAATGAACTCGGCACCCGCATCGATGCGGCGGAGATCCAGTACATCGACGATATGCTCGAGCTCAGGCGGGCATTCGAAGTCGAAGCTGCATCCCTCGCAGCGCAGCGGGCGACGCCAGAGAACTTGCTGGCAATCCGCGAAGTGCTCGGGCAAATGGCTTTGGCGGCGAACGATCCCGAACTCGGCGTCCAAGCCGACTTGGACTTTCACCTGCAAGTCGCCAACGCCACCAAAAACCAATTATTGATCGACCTGATGGAGACGCTTGCGAAGCGGCTGGAAGAAAACATCCGTGCCACACGACGCCACCGCTTCACCGACGCTGAGCGCCATCAGGATACGTATAAAGAACATGAAGAAATCTATTTAGCGATCGAAAGCGGTGATAGCGAACTGGCCAAGCAATTGATGAGCGAGCATATCTCACGCATCCGTTCGGAATTATATCGTTCGACATGATTTCACTTACAAGAAAAAACGCGTAGAGAAACGGATTCGTTTCTCTACGCGTTTTTCAATTCGGGAAGCAAGCTGCCGGAAAGCCATACTCTTTTCCAAAGCATACGCCTTCTGTTATTTCCTTTTTCTCTCTTTTAGCTTGTTCTCCACATCGTCTTTCATTACCGTGGCTTTCTCTTTATAGTGAGCCGCTTTTTCTTTATAGTCATCTTTATTTTCGTCCCAATGGGTTTTGCCTTTTTCGATTGCTTTGTCTTTCATTGCGTTCAGCTTGTTTAACAATGCCATGCCAATCATCCTTCCGTTTCCGCTGATCATTTGACCAGCTCAACTGCATACAGCATAACGCTTATGAACTGCAATGTCGAAGATAGCCATTGTTCCTTACATAAGAATTTCCGGGCGGGCGTCCTTGGGGCTCTATTCTTCCACGAATCTCCTATAGTTATTAATATGGCATGACTACGATTTAAAGACTGACTTTTCTGATTTTTATAGTAAAATGATGGTATCTAGTTCGTTCAATACCAATCTCCCCCTTTTCCCCACCACCAGACTACGGATATATCTAAATGAAAGGAGATGTTTGCATGGGAAGTTTCTTGAAGATTTTGATCATCATCGCGAGCCTGTTCTTAGTCGGTGTCGGCATCATCTTATATGCCGTCTACAATTCCGCCCCGGAACGGCAGGAAGTGTTCGAGGAGCAAAGTTTTGATGAGGACATTGAAGCGATCGAAATTACTGTTGAAAATTCCCGGGTGGCCATTATGCCGAGTGAAGATGAAACGGTCCGCGTCGTCATGTCCGGAAATGACGATAACTTCACCTTAAACACCGAAGCAGCAGGAGGCCGCTTGGCGATCGAAGTCGAAGACCGCTCCCCGTTCTTCAATTTCGACTTTAACCGCTCCTATACGCTGCAAGTTTATGTGCCTGAAAGCGGGCTTGATTCCCTGTCGGCCGATAGCGATAACGGAAGCATTGAAGTGAACGATATCAGAACCGCTGAATTAGTGCTTGAAGCAGACAACGGGCGCATCACTTTGGACGCAGCCGACAGCGAGACGGTCGAGGTTGAAACTGACAATGGGCGCATTGAACTGAATGACATGGAAGCGGATATCAGCGTCCGATCATCCAACGGCCGCATTCACTTCACCGATGTATCAGGCGAACTGGAAGCACAAGCGAATAACGGACGCATCGAATTGGACACGGAGACGCTTGATTTTCCTGTCGATTTCGATACGGATAATGGGCGTATCGAAATCCGCACCGGCAGTGAACCGGCGAACGCCCGCATCGAAGCGCGTGTCGATAACGGCAGCATCGATGTATACGGGCGCGAGAATGAGGAGACCGTGTTCGGCAGCGGCGACGTGCTCATCCAGCTCGTTTCGAATAATGGCAGCATTACTGTCGAATGAAAGGAATGGATCGATATGCCTTTGAAACCAATGACGCTGCGCTTTCCGGATACAAGGGAACTAAGCTATATCGAGCGCGGCGACCCGCTTGGCACCCCGCTCATTTTCTTGCACGGGCTCGCCGACTCGTGCCGCACCTTCGACTTGCTGTTCGCTTGTTTTCCTGAACAATTGCGCACTCTCGCGTTTACCCAGCGAGGGCATGACGGCATCGATCTGCCCGAATTGTCTTATCGAACAGGCGATTTCGAAGCGGATTTGCTGCACTTCATGGATATCAAAGCGATCGGGAAAGCCTTTATCGCGGGTGCATCCAGCGGGGGATTCGCTGCCAGGAATTTTGCCGCGAAATACCCGGAGCGGACGCTCGGGCTCATTTTAATCGGATCCCCTTCCGAGCTCGGCAACCACCCGGAAATCGTCGCCATTCATGAATCCACTTTGTCGCGCTTAACAGATCCCGTCAGCCCCGAGTTTATCCGGGATTTCACCGGAGGGCTTTTCAACAAACCGGTGCCTGCCGATTTTTTGGAGAATATGTTCCGCGAGATCCAAAAAGTTCCGGCGCGTGTGTGGAGAGAAACGAGTGAAGCCGCATTGAATGAAAAATTCCCTGGCCTCCTCCACCAAGTGACAGCACCGGCGCTTATCATTTCTGGAAAGGAAGATCCCATCGCTTCACAAGAAGACCAGCAAAAGCTGGCTGCTGCGATCACAAATTCCCAGCTGTGTATCCTCCAGCAGCTCGGCCACATGCTCTACTGGGAAGACCCGGAAGAAGTCGCAAAGACAATCACCCGCTTTGTCGATGAAGTTCCAAAATGATAACGAGTGAATCATTTCAATTATTCTTCTAGCACGCCTCCTTTTTTGAGCCACTCATAGATTACTCCCTGCACTTCCTCAGGGGCGATGGGGATATTCGTCTTCGGATCCCACTTCGTAGTTATGGAAATACTATCTACTACTCTTCCGCCCTTCTTCTCAATTCTTTTGGTGATTGAGTCTATAACGTGCTGGGGGATCTTTTCATCACCTTTTGTCAGAAACAGCCAAACTTTCTTATCTTTAAATGAAGCCTTTTCTAGATATTTATTGATGGCAGGAGTTGTCTTGCCTGCCCAGACTTGAGCTCCAAGAAATATATTTTCGTATCCCTCCAATTCGAAGTCCATTGGCTTTATGTTGCTTTTAAAACCCAAAAACGCTCCCATTGCCGCACCAGCAATCTTTCCCGATGTGCGCTTCTTTTTCTCTTCAATTTTTTGAATATCAAATTTGGTAAGTCGTTGAATTTCTTTCGCCACTACTTCTGTACTGCCTATCCATGAATAATATACAATCAAGCTGCGATTCTTCATTTTCATCATCCCTTTGCTATTAATCACTCTTCAATCAAGTACACAAGCGGATCAGAAAGCGCTTTACACAACTCCGATCTGGGTCTTTCGAAGAAGCATTCGTAATAAAAAATGCCTGGAATATAGCAGTTCATGCGTTCCTGGGTGAACCATGAGAATTTTTCTGTTCCCAGGCGAAAATCAGGAAAACCCCTGCAATGGCCGTGAAAGAGGCATAAAGGCTATTTCCGCTTCTTCATGCCATCAATCGCTGCACCTATCACCAGCCCTACTCCGGTCCCTATCCCCGCCCAAATAACATTTCCAGCAATAATAAGACTTAAGCCAGCACCGATCGCCGTTCCGAATATCAAACCCAGACCTGTAAATGGTATTTTTGAATAGTCGTAATTATTGTTTTTAGTCACAGAACTTTCCCTCCTTTTAAAAATAAAAGTATGAGAGTCAATATCATTTTTTTATACTGTCTATATTTTCAACCATGATCCAGTCATCCATATTTTTCTCCCTCTCATATGAAAAGGGTTCAACTGCCCTTACATCCTTCAGCCCTACTAGGCAAAGATAGCGTTTCCCACTCCAGCGCTTCAATTGTGACTCAGTCAACTGAAGCCTGTCCATATACGCCTCGATCAATCCTGCCGATTCTTCGGGAGACACCCTGTCCGAATGAATTGTGTCCGACACCATTGCTTTAGCTCGAATCAATCCACTGGAATCATTTTCCAACAAATATACACTTTCCCCTTCATGGACCCTGCCGTACGGTAATTTTCTTCCGGCGGCTCCCCGTATCACCATGGTTTTGGAACCGGCCAAGAGCTTGTTGAGTTCCCCAGCCTTTTCATCGCAATAGACAATGTGTTCCATAATGATACCTCCTCCTTTTTCAAGATCTTTCTTTATTCAAAGGGGCGACAACTTAATTACACATATCCACTGAAACAACAAAGACAGGCCTGAAAATCATCCAAATGACTTTCGGGCCTGCCTTTTCGTATCAATCGCTTTCACTGATATCTTTCAAGTTCTGCAATGTCTGCTCTATCGAATTGTACATAAGCTTTTTAATGTAAAGCGTATTGGCCACTTTGCCGAAGATGCTGCCCGGCAGTTCATAGTCCATTTCAAAATGGATTTCGGTGCCGCCATCTGTCGGTATATAAGTCCACGTCTGGGTCGCATCAAAAGCGCCGGAGATGAGACAGCGCCAAACATATCCGTCACCCATCGGGGCATTTTCCACCACCAGCACGTGCAAAGCGAGAGATCTTCCGAAAAAGTAATACTTCAAATCCATGCTCGTGCCTTTTCCGCCTTTTCCCATCAAGTTTTCAGCTTCTGACAATCCGGCATACCATTGGTACCAGAGCTTCGGATTCGTTGCGAATTGATGGACTTCTTTCACCCTGCGGTCGATGAAAACGGTGTTTTTGATATTCCACATTACGGCATCCTCCTCTTGCCTTAAAGTCCTTGTATCATTTTAAAAGCTTGCGGAATTGAACAAGCCCGATAGCCCTAAAAACCGCGGGTGTGACACTAGATGAAATGCGTCTGCATTCCCGCAAATGTCACTTTCCCCATTAATATAACATGAATTTCACTAAATAAACTGACTTTTCTGATATTTATAAACTTTTATGGTAACATCAGCAGTATAGATATGCTTATCGATGGACAGCATCGCCTGCTACTCGCGATCACGCGCGCCTTCATCATCGCCTTTTCCCCGCAATTTCAAAATGGCGAAAGCCGTGATCGAACCGCCGATCAAGCCCATGATCATGTCGATCATCGTATCGTCCGGGTCGCGGCCTTGTGCTGTGAAACTAAATAATTTATCGCCCGCAAACTCCAGCAGTTCCCAAGCTGCTGCAGCCGCTAAGGAAAAGGAAATCATATACAGCGCGATAAAGGAATTCGGCAGATTAGCCGCTCCACCATTGCGCAGCAGTCGGCGCAGGATGATCCAACTGGCGTAGCCGATCCAGATGCCTGAGAATACATGGAGGAAATCATCGAAATTCCTGATCTGGTAGCCGCCGCCGAATGTGCCGACGACCACCGAGAAAAAGACGAAGATATAGACGATGTTCGCGAAAATCGATGGCAGCGGATAATGGAAGCGTCTTTGTACAAGCGCGATGGCGACCATGACCGCAACGGTCAAAAAGCCCATGAACACTTTCGTACCATTGCCTTGTGTATACATGTAAAAGATACCCGCCAATAAAGAGGCCTGCACTGACCACCAGACAATCCGCTCCACTGCGATATTCCGCCTGTTCTGCATGGATTTCATGAGCATCCTCTCCCTGAGGCCTGATTTCTTATTTCTTGCTCTTGTTGTATGTATTCAACAAGCGTTGGAAATACCCTGTCGCCTTATGGAATGCCGCCAATTTTTTGATGAAGAAAGGGGAATCCCGCTATGAAAACATTTTTGAAGGTTTTGATCACCATCGCCTCTCTATTCTTGATCGGTGTCATTGTCGTCTTGTACGTCAGCTACAATTCGGATCCGGCGCAGCAGGAAGTGTTGGAGGAGCAAACCGTCGATGCGGAAATCGAAGACATGGAAATCAGGGTGCAAAATTCCCGTGTGAATTTCCTGCCGATCGACGACGGCACTTCACGGCTCGTGCTGTCAGGGAGCAACGACGATTTCACATTGAACACGGATCGTACAGGCAGCCGGTTGATCGTCGAAGTGGAAGACCGGCCACGGTTTTCCCTGTTCGGCTTCAACCGCTCCTCCACCCTTCAAGTCTATGTACCGGAAAGCGGTCTTGACTCGCTCTCTGTAGGCAGCACAAACGGCGCCATCCAGGCAGACGATATCCAAGCCGCTGATATTTCGTTTGAAGCGAATAATGGCCGCATCGAATTGGATGCTGTCGAAAGTGAAACGGTCGATGTCGAAACGGCTAATGGCAGGATTGAGCTGACGGATGTCGACGCCGACATGACAGTCCGTGCGTCGAACGGCCGCATCATTTTCACGGATGTATCGGGTGAACTAGAGGCTAAGGCGAATAATGGCCGCATCGATTTGACTGTCGATACACTTGATTTCCCTGTCGAGCTGGAAACGAATAACGGGCATATTGAAATCCACACCGAAAACGAACCGGACAATGCCCGCATCGAAGCGCGTATCGATAACGGAAGCATCGACGTGTATGGCCGTGAAAATGAACAGTCCGTTTTCGGTGACGGTGACGTGCTGATTCAGCTCATTTCGAATAACGGGCGCATCGTCGTGGAATGAATACAGCCGCCTGTGTAAAACGCCCGGCCCCCTGTGCCATGGATGCCTGCTATTTGAATTCCCCTCATTTCATGTACGTGATGTTTCCACCAATAAAGCCCGCCATTTCTTCTGAAATGGCGGGTTTTTCGAGTGATGGCGGCACGTTCCCTCAACTACCTCCGCTATTTCGGAACGCTGATGGCAAAGACGCCTTTCTTCAATTGCCACATTTCCCCTCACACGGATTCCCCCGAATGTTCTAGCATATCCCGAAAACTATAGCGATATTCATCAAATCTTCATACTCCACCCGTAAACTTGGTGTGGAATGACATAGAAACGAGGGGATAAGCAATGCCGACAGTCGCAATCACCCCTTTGCTGTTGCCTGTTTTCAGCATTCTATTCGGGGGTGCCGTTTTTTACATAATGAGCGATTCGGTGAAAGCACTGAAGAAAAAGCGGGCCGGGGAAGCATTTTCCCAGATCATCAATTTCGTCCTGTTCATCTGGCTTTCGAAGGTCCTCTTGAACTTGCCGCTGCTCTTTAGCGATCCGCTGGCCATGCTTGCCTATCCCAGTGATTCCGCGGCTTTCTATCTGGCCGCCTTGTTCAGCTCAGCTTTGCTGTTGTATGGCGTGAACAGCGGGCAAATCATCGATTGGCAGCTTGCCCACACTTTATTGCATGTCTTATTGCCGGCATCTTTTTTCTACGAATTCGCCCGTTTGGCTTGGTTTGATGATGTCGGCGCGTTTGGGAATCTGATCGTTTACACAGTCCTGCTGGCGTTATTCATCGGGCTCCATGACAGGGTCTCCGCTGGTATCGCCAGCAGTGCCCTTATAAGTGTTTGGGCTGTTGGGATGTTGCTCATTTCATGGCTTCAATCCTACCCTTCTTTATTCGGCTATGTGATGGCGCCGTGGTTTGTCATCATTGTTTTCGCGGCAGGACATTTTTTGATTTTATTTACCAGCAGAAGGAGGGCCACAAATGAGCGCTATTGATACAGATACAATGTTGATATTGGGGATGCTTCTGGCGTTCGGCGCCGGAGCTATTTCCTTTTTATCCCCTTGCGTTTTACCGATATTTCCAGCCTATCTTTCCTATATTACAGGCATCAGCGTAAAAGAACTGCAAGGAAATCGCAATATGAAAATCCAAAAGCGGCTGCTGAGCCATTCGCTTGTTTTCCTATCAGGCGTGTCTCTCGTCTTTATCAGCTTGGGCGCCGGCGCATCCTTTTTCGGCCAATGGATACAAGACCTGCTGATCGGAGATTCCGGCTTGTTCATCCAGCGCATCGCCGGCATCTTCATCTTGATCATGGGACTTTTTATCGGCGGCTGGATCAGCATCACCTCTTTGATGCGAGAGCAGCGCTTCCAGTTCAGTAAACGGCCATCCGGCTTTATCGGCACCTTTTTCATCGGCCTCGGATTCGCTGCGGGTTGGACGCCTTGCATCGGGCCGGTGTTCGGCTCGATCCTCATCTTGTCCGCCAGCAACCCTGGTCAAGGCATGTTCTACACCTTGATGTACGTGTTAGGGTTTGCGTTGCCGTTTGTATTGTTGACGTTCTTTTTAGGTTCGACCAAATGGATCGTCCGCAAAAGCCAGTTCATCATGAAAATAGGCGGCGCTACGATGGTCATCATGGGCCTCGTGCTGTTTTTCGGCCAGATGCCGGTCATCACCGGAGCGCTATTGGATTTAATCAAAGATACATGGCTAGCAAAATTAGGATGAACAGTGGAGGTTTGATAAAATGAAAAAAGTGATTCTAGGTGTTATCATAGCGGCAATGGTCGGCTGGACGGTTTACGATTTGCTGCTCTCTGACCAGGAAGCGGCACAAGAACCGGAGATTGCTGAAGCGCAATCGGAAACCGAGCAACCCGCAGCGACGGGCGTTGCAGTCGGGGACCTTGCTCCCGATTTCGAATTGATGACGATGGGCGGGGAAACGGTTCGCTTGTCCGATTACAGGGGCCAGCGGGTTTTCGTCAATTTTTGGGCGACTTGGTGTCCGCCTTGCAGAGCTGAAATGCCGGATATGCAGCAGCTCTATGAGGAACAGGATGTGCCGGTCGAGATTTTGGCTATCAATTTGACGGCAACCGAACAAAGTGAAGAAAACATCACCGGTTTTGTAGAGGATTTCGGCCTCACCTTCCCCATTTTAATGGACATCGATTCAGAAACCGCCAATACGTATAAAGTGAAAGCCGTTCCCGCTTCTTATATGATCGATACGACAGGCCACATCTCCTTTGTGGCGCCGGGTGCCTTGAACATGGAATTGATGGCCCGCGAAGTAGAAAAAATGAACTAGCTTTTCAAGCAAGCTACTAGGCAAGAGGTGTAAGCGTTGAAGCCTACTATATTAGTCGTGGAAGATGATCAAATGATCCGCGAACTTGTTTCCATTTATTTAGAAAAAGCCGGCTACGAAGTCATTGCAGCAACAAATGGCGAAGAAGCGAAAAAATCGTTCCGGGCATTCCAGCCGTGCTTGGTCATCCTGGACCTCATGCTCCCCAAAATAAGCGGAGAGGAATTATGCGGCTGGTTCAGAAGCGAAAAACGCAATGAAGTATCCATCATCATGCTGTCGGCGAAGGCAAAAACCCAGGACAAAATCGATGGTTTGAAAATGGGCGCTGATGATTATATGACAAAGCCTTTCGATCCCGCTGAATTGGTCGCCCACGTGGAAGCTGTGCTGCGGAGAACGGGGCAATTCTGCCAAAAAATCACTTACGGCGGCCTTACCATCCAGCCGCGAAAAGGCGAAGTCCAACTGTTCGGGGAAAAGCTGTCGTTGACGAAGAACGAGTTCAACCTTCTGTTCCACTTCATGGACAATCCGAATATGGTGCTGAGCCGGGATGATTTGATTTATCAATTGTATCCTTACAACGATAAGACGGTGATGGACCGCACGATAGATGCCCACATCAAAAATCTGAGGGAAAAAATCGAAGATCAGCCGTCCTCTCCTAAGCGCATTTTGACGGTCAGGGGAATGGGGTATAAATTCGTCCATGATTAATTTCCTTAAATCGTTATGGCCAAAACAGATTCTTTGGCGATTGACCTTGTTGAATATCATTGCATTTACAGCGGTTATCATACTGAGCAGTTTCACCATCTATAACGCGGCTTGTACATTGGTCAGCGGTTTCGAACCGGACGTACAGCGGCAAAATCAGTTTAACGCCGCCCTGTTGCAATATTTGTGGATATTCAGCGCCGCCACGATTGTCATCGGCAGCGTGCTTCATTTTTATTTCACCAAAAAATTGATGGGGCCTTTGAAAGAACTGATCGAATCCACGAAAGTCATGAAAGACGGGCGCTATCCTAAAACGATCAAGAACCGGTCCGAAGGCGAAATCGGTGAATTGATCGGGCATTTCAATGAGCTCGTCCAGCAATTGAAACTCAAGGAACAGTCCAGGCAGAAAATCGTTTCGGACCTGTCGCATGAATTCAGGACGCCGTTATCGAATTTAAACGGCTATATGAACGCCCTCAGCAATGGCGTCATTGAAGGCGATACCGCATTATTCCAATCGCTGCACGGCGAGGCGAAACGCCTGACCGCAATGGTCGAGCAGTTGGAACAATTAAAACAATGGGACATGGCCGCTGGGGATGCATTGATGGAAACCAAACACGAAGACATGGGCCAGTTAATCCGCCAAACGGTGGAAATGTTCCACTGGCGCCTTCAGGAACAAAACATCCATGTCCACATAGAGGCGGCACCTGCCATGGTCGGCGTCTACAACGGAGGCATCCAGCAAGTGTTAGGCAACATCATCGATAACGCCATCCGCTATTACGAAGGCACTGCCCCCATCCGGATGGAAGGAAAAATTTCCGGTACCGATTATCGTGTGTCGATCATCAGTGAAGGCCAGGAGATTTCTGAAACGGATGCCCCGAAAATATTCGAACGCTTTTACCGCACAGACCCATCCCGAACCCGCGACACCGGCGGCAGCGGCCTCGGCTTGGCCATTTCCAAGGAAATCATCGAACTCCATAAAGGCACAATCGGATTGGATGATCAAGATGGCCATTATGTATTTTGGTTTGAGATCCCTATGGAAAATGGAGTGCCAAAAGCAAAATAGCACCAAAATGCCCTCTTCGAAATCGCTTGATTTCAAAGAGGGCATTTTTTATCATTCATTTGGATTATCGCTTACCGGCCTCATCGCGTTTTACGATTTTATCGCTCACTTGCTGGCCGCTCAATGTAACCATCGGCATGCCGCCGCCCGGGTTGACGGTGCCTCCGACAAAATACAAGTTATCGTATAGTTCACTTTGTTTTTTGTGCTTGAAGCCGCCGTTCTTCTTTTTATCGGAAACGGTACCGTAAATCGCGCCGCGGTCCGAGCCGTACATGCGCTCGATGTCATGCGGTGTCCAGACATCTCTTGTCACGATATTGTCGCGCAGCCCGTCAAGTCCCATGCGTTCGAGCTTATCGAGTACGAGCTCTTCGAACTTCCGGTAATCTTCCGGTGTGAACGGATTGTCCTGGATATACGGGATATGCGGCAAGATCTTGATGTTTTCATGGCCTTCCGGCGCTTGCGTGGGATCGGTTTTGTTGACGTTGACCAGGTAGATCGTCGGGTCGTCCGGCAGCTCATGACGCTCGAATACTTTGTCCATCTGCTCTTTCAAATTGTCCGAGAAGAAGAAATTATGGTGGTTCAGTTGCGGGTAGCTTTTCTTGACGCCGAGATGCAAGACGAGGCCGGATCCTGCCGGTTCGTATTTTTTCTCGAGCTTGTCGACAAATTCATGCTCCGCCTTGACCATCTTCTTATAGAATGGAATGACTTCCATATTCGAGACGTAATAATCAGCCGACTGGAATGAACCGTCTTCGAGTTCAACTCCTGTAATCTTGCCTTGCTGGCTCGTCAGTGCACGGATGACACCTGTGCCGGTATGGATTTCGACGCCTTCTTCCCGCGCCAGCCGCTCCATGCCTTCAGCCAGTTTATGCATGCCGCCTGGCACATACCAACAGCCTTGTGCATGCTGCATGTAGATCATCATATTGAGCACGGCCGGCGCACTGTATGGAGACGAGCCGACGTATTTGACGAAATACGACAGCATATCGCGGAGATGCGGATTGCTGATGCGCTTGGAGATTCCCCCGTACATCGTCGACGTCAAATCAAAGCCGATCAAGGTCGACAAGATGCCGTTTTGGGCCACGGCCTCTTTCGGCGACTCAAAGCCTTCCTTCAAATAGCTATGTTCAGTCGTCTTGTAAATACGCCGCGAATATTTCAGCAAGGCGTAATACTCTTGCATGTCCTTTTTCGAAAGCGACGGGTTTTCCCGCTCCATCAAGTCTAAATCGTGGTACAAATCGATTGTGGTGCCGTCCGGGAAGAACGACCGCCATTCCCGGCCGAGCCGCTGCATCGGGATATAATCCGTCATCTTCTTGCCGCTCGTGATGAACAATTTATCGAAAATATGCGGCATCGTCAGAATCGACGGGCCGAGATCAAAGCCGAAACCGTCCTGTTCCAGGCGATTCACCTTTCCGCCGATATGGTCGTTCTTTTCATATAAAGACACTTTGTAGCCTTGTTGCGCCAGTGAAATCGCCGCCGACAAGCCGCCGAGGCCCCCACCGATCACGATTACGGATTTAGTCTTTTTGTCCATAGCTGTACCGCCCCTTTTTCCAAAATATATTGCCGTTATTCTTCCGCCAACTTGCACTATACGGAGCTTTCTTCAGAACTTTGCCATTCTCCTTTTTCTTCCCTTCATATTAAGCTTAAAAACAATCTTTGTATAGTTTTTGTATAATATTTGAGCTGTTTATTTCATAAATGCAAAAACATCCCTTACTATCAATTAGAAACAGGTGTGCTGCGCATCCCCACTTGGATCCACAGAACAAAACCGAAAACAGGACATTAACCTGCAAAAATTGAATGCTACATTACACACAAAAGACAGGAGCTGATGGACGATGGCTGGATGGCTTCCCCATATATATGATGTTGCAATGAAACCGCTGGAAAAAACGCGCTTCGAAAAAATCCGCGCCAGTGTTGTACGGAAAGCGCAAGGGCGGGTGTTGGAAATCGGTTTTGGGACAGGCGCGAACTTCCGTTATTACAGGAATGCCGAACGCGTCGATGCTATCGAGCCGAACCCCGCAATGAGCAAACACGCAGCCAAACGGATCAAAAAATCCCGAACACCTATCTATACGTATCAAGCGATAGCCGAAGAGCTGCCGTTCGCCGATAACAGCTTCGATTCGGTCGTCGCGACTTTGGTATTTTGCACCATCCCCGAACCCGCCAAGGCATTCGAGGAAATCCGCAGAACAAGCAAGCCGGGAGCCAAGGTCCTGTTGTTTGAGCACGTCAAAATGGACCAGCCATTGATGGGGAAAACACAGGAAGCGTTGACGCCCGTCTGGAAAAGAATGTGCGACGGCTGCCATCTGAACCGGGACACCCTTGAGCTCGTAAAACGCGCAGGTTTGGAAGTACAGGACGTCAAATCATATTATGGCGGGCTGTTTTTGGCTATCGAATGCCGCAACCCGCTGTGAACTATACTTAATTTCAAGCTAAAAGAATGCCCCCAATGAAATCGATCGATTTTATTGGGGGCATTTTTTCTATTCAAATGATAGACCGGAATGTCTCCGGTGCAGGATTGCGGCTTAAGAATAAAATTGCCATATGATCAGCCATGCAATAAGAATGACAGTATTCAATATTGTTATGAAATATAAAGCTTTCTGCGGTTTCGTCAACCGTTCTTTTTTCCAATTCACCACAATTAACATGGCAAAAGCTACACTGGCCAAAGTCAGCGCATAGTTTAAATAGATGTGCACCGCGATTTCGCTATATGCACGGGCAAAATTCTCCAGCATCCTTGCCACAAGCACAAAGACATTAACCAATAAGGCAGATGCCGATAAATTCAACCAATAATGCCATTTGGCAATAGTGGATGAAGGCCGCTTCTTGCTTCTCCTCCACGCGAACCTGATTGATAAGGCGATTGTGGAAATGAGGAAATAAGCCGTGCAAACCACAAATAATATCAAATAGCCGATCAGTAATGGCATGCTTTTATCCGTAGGCAAGTAGTCTGCAATAGCAGTGGAAACTTGTGTGACTTCGCCATCCTCCATTTGGAAATATAGGACGTTAAGCGGGATAAACAAGTTATTGCCATCACTTAATCTATAGACATAGGGACTGGTCTGCGTGTACGTAGCGGCCGTACCGGCAATGCTGGCCGTGATTTCATTTGGCGCGGTGGAACTGATATTAAGCGAGGTCATATAATAATAGATATTCAAAAATCCGATGTGCATCCTGCGGGCAGTGATAAATGTCCCTTCCACCTCTTTTGAATCCGGCAAGCCCTCCTCTATAACCGGTTCGGCCTCCCCCACCAGCTCTTTCACCAAGCCATAAGAAATATCCGATTCCCCAGCTTGGTTGGTCAACACGATAACAGCGAAATTTTCTTCCGGCACAACATGGAAGTTACTCGAAAAGGAAATCGTGTTTCCACCATGAGTGACTCCCCGAAACTTCCCGTCGTATTCCCAAAATCCATGTGCTATTCCTGGTACGTCTTCATTTACTGAATAGCTTGTCGATAACATTTCATCCAGCGTTCGATCGCTTTCAAACAAGATGGACTCCCCATCCTGTTCTGGCATTAGCGCCAGCGCAAATCGGGCCAAATCCTCCGCCGTGCCATTTACTGAACCACTTGGATACATGGATACATAAAACGGCGTGGATTCTTCAAATGTCGACGGTTCCGAAAGTTCGTAGCCTGTTGCCCTGTTTCGAACTACGGATTCCTTTTTTTCGACCGGTAAAAAGGCGGTCGAATCCTCGATGCCGAGTTCCGAAAAGATATGCTCCGAGACATATTCATGGAATTCCTGTCCGGTTATTCGTTCAACAATATACGCAGCTAGAGAGGTGGAATAATTGGAGTAGGCAACCACTTCCCCCGGCATGTACACCTGCTCGGGTTCGGCGATTCTGAGCCCTTCAACGAGCGACGTCACACGTTCTTCGGAAGGGTAACCGAGATCGAAAATACGATCCTCGAACCCGGCAGTATGGTTCATTAAATGCAAGATCGTGATGGGTTCATCATATTTCAGTTTCGTTAAAAACCCTTCCGGCAGATAAGTTTGCACCTCGTCATCCAAGTCGAGTTCCCCTTGTTCCGCCAATTGCATGATGGCCGTCCAGACGAATAATTTGCTGACGGACCCCCACTCAAAAACCGTACTTCCGGATTCCACACGGATTTCATTGTCGATATCGGCATACCCATACCCTTTTGACAAGACGAGCTCATTGTCTTTTATGACAACGATGCTGGCGCCTGCGACTGTTTCATTAATATAGCCGTCGACATAATCGTCCACAAAATCCTCCAAATCCTGCATGGCGATTCCTGATGGCGTGGCCTGTTCTTCAGCCAAAGAAACTATAGGAAACAATAAAGACGAAACCAGTAGCAAGATGATCATAAAAAGCTTTTCCATAGAGCTCCTCCTAAAAAGTCGATTTCATCCCTGCTAATATTCGAGCTTTCCGAATCAAGAACATAGCCGTTACGTCTTGCCTTTTTTTAATTATTAACTGAATAATATCATTAAAAAATGCTGAAATATAGGTGGCCCCATCCCCTCTCTTCAGCATACTTCCTTTTGATTCTCGTGAATGCCCCCTTACTGCTGGCTCACGGTTCAGCAGCAGCTCCCGATAGCCAATGCGCTATTTTTAAGCTGCCAAAGAAAAAAAGAAAAACCCCCGAGGATGGCCACTTTTATAATGTGCCCAACTGCGAAGGTCCAATTCATATCCTCAATGCCCGGCCCAATCGGAGCCTTCAAGCGGAGTGAAAACGCACTATTTATTTCACTCCTATAAATATATCTTTCTTGATGTTTCCTTTCGAAACACGATGATTCTTCAAATAGGTTTCAACCGAGTCGACCATTGATTTTGAACCGCCAAGATAATACATGCCTGCATCATTATGTTCCTTGATAAATATGTCCATTCCAGCATAAAGCTCTTCCCGTGAGCTCAAGTAATTCACTTTGATTGAAGTGTTTTGTGCGATTTCATCCAACTCGTTTTTGTATAAAAACGATTCCTTACTATCAATATAAAGCAGCTGAAGCTGTTGGCGGCTTTGCTGTTCTGCCTCTTTCAGGATTGCCCGAAAAGGAGTAATGCCAATGCCCCCTGCTATCAATAGGGCAGGCTTTTCATGGTCGATATAAAGAGGCCCGACTGGCCCGCGCATATTTAGCTTCATCCCTGGTTCCAATTCCAATAGGGCTTTTTTAAACTCACTCGGCGCTTCGCTGATTCTAGTTGATATTTTGATGGTATTTTCAAAAGGGGCTGATGCCACACTGAATGGGCGAGTCGGTTTTTTTATTTTTTTATGGGCAATGCTGAATATGCCATGCTGGCCAGCTTTCCATGTCAGCCCTTCTCCCTTTTCGAAGATGAACGTATAGACTTTATCCCTTTCTTCATAGCTTTCCACGAGTGTCAGTTCTTTCTTTTTTAAAATCGGTGCAATGTCCTGGATAACTCCCACCCTGAACCCTCCTTTATAGAAAAGCCTGCCTTTTTACATGAAATACTCTTTATGGGCCTGTGAAAACTCTTCAAAAGAATGTGGATCTCTTCCTGTCAGCTTGAAAAAATCGTCTGTAACGTCTTTAGCTTTCCCCATCCTTGTCATGAAATAAAGTGCAACAGTCACGTTCACATAGCCTTTATCCAATCCGCGATTTTGAATATAATGTCTTCTGTATTTCAAATATCCAGGTTTTACATAAGTGATCTTCCTTCCGGTCACTTTGCTTAAAATATCCGCAACCTGGTAATAATCCAACGCTTCGGGGCCGGTTATTGTGTGGGCTGTATTTTTATATTTGTTTGGCAAGTGAAGCACCGTAGCAACTGAGAGCCCAATATCCTCCGTATCGATGAAGCTCGTTTTACTCCTACCGGCTGGAATGAATACTTCATTGGCTTCCTTGATTTCTACCGAATGGACCCCCGATAGGTTTTGCATAAAGAAACTGGGACGTATGTGCGCAAAAGGGATTCCTGCTTCTTCTATATATTTCTCGATTTTGTGATGGGGCGGGATCGTATTTGTTTCCACACCCATCAAAGACAGGAACGATACCAGCTGGATGTTCCGTGATTTCATGGCATCAATAAATGGATACAGATCTTCAGGCTTCCCCAAGTGAGGCGGTCTCATCAAAAAAACCCTATCGACATTTTGGAGTGCCGAACCGTAACTGTCCTTATCTGTGAAATCGAAGTAGACAGCATCAACTTCCTCATTAAAAAGCTTCTTTAGCTTCGGAAGGTTCGTCCCTGCCACAACGACGCGCTCTCCTTTCTCGAGTAATTCCTCTACCACATGTTTCCCGACATTCCCTGATGCTCCTGTGACTAATATTTTCATCATCAACCTCCCTTTATTCAAAATAGACCAGTCTATATATCAACTGGTGTAAAAAACCAGTCGACTCTATTTGAGCAGAACTGGAATTTGCTTAGCGACGAGAAATAACGGTTTACTATTCCCTGTCGTAAAGGATATAAGAAATGCGCCTTCGATCATTAAATTAATAACGCTTCCTAATTCCATTGCCCGCTCCTCTTCATAGCCGGATTGAATCAACTTTTCAGTAAAGGCGTTTTGGAATTGTTCATAAGCGGATTGGCAAGCCTCCCTTAATGGCCCGCTGATCAGGGACGTTTCAAGCGCTACAGCAGCAATTGGGATTCCGCCTGCTCGATGTTCTGTTTGAAACCGTTCCCCCATGTCGGTGATGAATGTTTGGATAGCTTCAACCGCATCTGTTGAACTGCTTAATCCTTGTTCAATTTGGCTTGAAACAAAATCAGCAGTGGACTGAACAGATTCAATCGCTAGTTCCTCTTTTCCATTGGGGAAATGATAGTATAAGGAACCTTTCGGAGCTCCACTTTCTTTTGTAATTTGGTTAAGGCCTGTTGCATGGTAGCCTTGTAATTGAAAAAGCCGTGAAGCGGTCTTGATCAACTTATCTTTTGAACTTTCTTTTACATTCATCATTAATCCCTCATTTAATCGAATTATACCAATCGGTCTATATAAATATTAGCTTTTTCAATGCTCCTTTGTCAATTATTAAGTCAGATAATTTGAACAACTATAAGCTCAGCAGCGATATCCGTCCGGGACAGGCTCAATGATGGTTGTTGGTGGTTGAATCGGCATGCCTTGATCTTGAGTCGCGTGAAAGGCTCGAGCCTGGGAGTACAGAAGCTAAGCACTTATGACAAAGTTCTTTTCCTGGTTATCGAATGCTTCCGCTTCTGCGGCTACCGCTTTGCAAGACCAGCAAACGGAAAAGCCCAGCGTGCAACTGCACGCTGGGCCTTCCATTTTCACACCGCCACTTTTGTTGAAAACTGGCTCTGGTACAAATCGGCATAGAAGCCGTCTTTATCGAGCAGTTGTTGATGCGTGCCTTGTTCGATGACTTTCCCTTGATCCATGACCAGGATCAAATCGGCATCTTTGATGGTCGACAAGCGATGCGCGATAACAAAGCTGGTGCGGCCTGCCATCAACCGGTTCATCGCCTGTTGGATGAAGATTTCTGTCCGCGTATCGACGCTGGATGTCGCTTCGTCCAAAATCATTATCGGTGGATCGGCGAGAATCGCGCGGGCGATGGTCAATAATTGCTTTTGTCCTTGTGAGATGTTCGACACTTCCTGGTTCAACACCGTATCGTAGCCATCGGGCAAAGTGCGGATAAAATGATCGGCGTGTGCCGCTTCCGCCGCTGAACGGATTTCCTCTTCAGTGGCGCCGGTTTTGCCATAGCCGATATTGTCGCGTATCGTCCCGTTAAAGAGCCACGTATCCTGCAACACCATGCCGAAGTTGTGGCGCAATTCATGCCTGGACATCTCCCGTGAATCCTGGCCGTCGATGGTGATGCGGCCGCCGTTCAATTCGTAGAAACGCATCAATAAATTGATCAAAGTCGTCTTGCCGGCACCGGTCGGCCCGACGATGGCGACGGTCTGGCCCGGCAGCACATCAATATTCATATCCTTAATCAGCAAGTTGTCGCCGTAGCCAAAGTCGACATTTTCAAATGCGACTTTGCCTTTCGCCCGTGCGAGAACAGAAGTTGTCACTGCCTCCACTTCCTCCCGCTCGTCCAGCAATTCAAAGACCCGCTCCGCCGCTGCAACCGTCGACTGGATGATATTGGCGATGTTCGCCGTCTGGGTGATCGGCTGCGTAAATTGTTTGGAATACGTGATGAACGCTTGGATGTCACCGATTGAAATGGCGCGCTGCGTCACCAAAATCCCGCCAACGACGCTGATCACTACATAGCTCAAATTGCCGATCAAAGTCATCATCGGCATGATGATGCCCGATATGAATTGGGCTTTGCGCCCGGCATCATACAATTGATCATTGACTGCATCGAATTGTTCGTTGGACTTCGTTTCATGGCCGAACGCTTTGACTACTTGATGCCCCGTGTACATTTCTTCTACGTGGCCATTCAAGCGGCCGAGATTTTTCTGCTGGCTGCTGAAATATTTTTGAGACCTTTTCAAAATGGGCTTGATGACGAACAACGACAGCGGCAAGGAAACGACCGCAATCAAAGTCAGCAAGGGACTGATCGTCAACATCATCACAAGAATCCCGACGAGCGTCACAATCGACGTGATGAATTGCGTCAAGCTTTGCTGCAGCGTGCTGCCGATGGTGTCGATGTCATTGGTCATGCGGCTTAAAGTTTCGCCGTTCGCCCGGCCATCAAAATACTCCAACGGTAATTTCTCCAGTTTTTTATTGACGTCCTGACGCAAATCATAAACCGTGTCCTGTGCCACTGTCGACATCATGTACTGTTGGATATAACTGAATAAACTGCTGAACAAATACAGCCCGGCAAGCACTGCGAGAATCTGGCCGATGACGCCAAAGTCGATGCCCCCGCCAGGAACGCCTTGCAATTGGCCATAGGCACCTTCGAACAATTCGGTGATCGCCATCCCCATGATTTTCGGTCCGATGATGGCAAATACCGTACTGAGAATCGCGACGACGAAAACCGCCGCCAGTTTTTTCCGCCGTGGCTTTAAATAGGAAACGAGGCGCCGGAATGTGCCTTTGAAATCTTTCGCTTTTTCCGGCGGCATGCTCGCACCAACGCGAGGAGGGCCCATCTGGCTCATGCGATCTCCTCCTCTGACAATTGGGATAGGGCGATTTCACGGTACACTTCATTGGATTCCAACAGCTCTTCGTGTGTTCCCATACCGACTACACGGCCTTTTTCCAGAACGATGATGCGGTCTGCATCAACGACCGTACTGACACGCTGTGCCACCAATAGCACCGTCGCGTTTTTCGTTTCATCCTTCAGCGCTTTGCGCAGCTTGGCATCGGTTTTAAAATCGAGCGCCGAAAAGCTATCGTCGAAAATATACAAATCCGGCTTGCGGATCAGGGCACGTGCTATGGATAGGCGCTGCTTCTGCCCACCGGATAAATTCGAGCCGCCCTGTTCGATTTCCGCCGCATAACCGCCTTCGATTTGATCGATAAATTCAGCAGCCTGCGCAATGCTCGCCGCATGCTTCAATTCCAATTGGCTGGCGTCTTGTTTGCCGAAGCGGATATTGTCCGCGATGGTGCCGGTGAACAAGATCGATTTTTGCGGCACGAAGCCGATTTTCGATCGGATCTCCTGCTGCGAAGCCTCGCGGATGTCGACACCGTTGACGCGGATCGCCCCACTTGTAACCTCATAAAAGCGCGGCACCAAATTGACGAGCGTCGACTTGCCGGAACCGGTCCCGCCGATCAACGCGGTAATTTCTCCGGGCCTCGCACTGAAGCTGATGTTCGACAGCGCCGGTTCTTCCGCTCCCGGATAATAGAACGTGACATCCTCAAACTCCAAAGTACCGCGTGTGCGGTCCGCTTTTTGTGTGCCCTCATCTTGGAAAGCAGGCTGCATCTCCAATACTTCGTTGATGCGTTTCGCCGATACCGCAGCGCGTGGCACCATGACGAACATGAACGATGCCATGACCAAGGCGAACATGATCATCATGACGTATTGGATAAATGCCATCAAATCCCCGATCTGCATCGCGCCGTTGCTGATGCGGATTCCGCCGAACCAAATGACCGCAACCACAGTCATATTCATGACGAGCATCATCACCGGCATGAGAAACGCCATCACTTTATTGACTTTGATGGACACATCCGCTAAGTCTCGGTTGGCTTTTTGCAAACGTGCCTTTTCCTGCGACTCGCGGTTGAACGCACGGATGACCCGGATGCCGGTCAGGTTTTCCCTGACGACCAGATTCAAGCCGTCCAGCTGCTTTTGCACTTGCTGGAACAAGGGCATGCCGTATTTCAAGATCAATAAGATCGATACCGCCAGCACCGGCATCGCGCCGATGATCACCAAAGACAATTGCGCATCTTTGGAAACGGCCAAAATCACCCCGCCGACGAGCATGATCGGGGCGCTGATGACCATCCGCAGCATCATGATGACCACTTGCTGCACTTGGGTAATGTCGTTGGTGGTACGCGTAATGAGTGATGCGGTGCCCACTTCGTCGAATTCCTGAAGTGAAAATTCTCCGACGTGCTTGAAGACTTTCTGCCGCAGATCGCGCCCCATGCCCATCGCCGCCTTGGCCGAATAATAGCTGGCAAATATGGCCGCCAAAGCACCGATCGCCGACACCAATAGCATCCAACCGCCGATTTCCCAGATGTATGGGATATTTCCTTTGACTACACCATTATCGATGATGTCGGCCATCAAAGTCGGCAAAAACAGCTCTGCGATCGATTGCCCGAACACCAAAGCGACGACGCCGAGCACAATCCATTTATAGGGCTTGAGGTTTTTTAGAATCTTGATCATTTCACTGCCCCCTCTATTTCCACTTGATTCAAATAAGTCGAGATCTTCCGGTGGGCTTGGATCAGTTCGTCGATTTGCCGCTCCGTAAATTGCTCACTTGATGCCTTGAATATTTGATGCAGTCCATCTTCTTGAAGATGCAGTTCATTGAGCAACCCCCGCCCTGTTTCGCTGAGTACAAGGAGCATTTCACGGCGGTCACATTTTGCCTGCCGGCGATGCACATAGCCTTCTTTGGCCAGTCCATCCACCGCCTGGCTCAACGTACTTTTCGGCAAGAAGGTTCTTTCCCCAATACTTTTCTGAGTCATTTCACTGCAGTGGAATAAGGTCATCAAAATCGAATATTGTGGAATCGATAACCCCTTTTCCACTGCCGACTTTTGGATAAATCGCACCATGTTTTTCTGGACCTCAGCAAATGACAGCATCAATGTCATATAACTGGCCATTTCGGTTTCATCTTTCATCTGCTGCACCATCTTTCATTTGCAAATCGTTCCAAATGGAACCATCTGTCATATTGACTTTAAGCTACTCCGATTGTTGCGCTCCGTCAATTTTGAAGTACCGGAATTGCCCACGCTTTTGCAGCTGGCAAATTGTCGTTGGATTCATCGTTTAAGTAATACCGGAATAGCAGAGAATACCATTAGCGGACTCGGAGAATCCCTTCTTCTTCACTTCGGTTATTGGCCGTTCACGAACGGGAAGCACAATAAAAATGATCGAAAGGAACGAGGTGGAAGAATCTGCCTCCGGGTATAGACAAGAAAGGAGGAATTTCCATGGACTTGCATGACAATCGAGCACCCCAATTATTCTCACCGGAATTCACGAAGAATCCCTACCCGACCTATGCCCGGCTACGCGAAGAAGACCCTGTGCACCAAGTGCGGTTTCCCGATGGCCAAAACGGCTGGCTGGTGACGCGCTACGCGGATGCCGAAGCGGTGCTGAAAGATCCGCGCTTTATCAAGGATTTTTCGAAACTGTTCGGCGGCAGCATGGACGACATGAGTGTCTTTACGCAAAACATGTTGTTTTCCGACCCGCCTGACCATAAACGGCTGCGGGGGCTTGCCCAAAAAGCGTTCACCCCGAAAATGATCGAGGGCATGACGGGGCGCATACAGGAAATCACCGATGATCTGCTTGACGGGCTCGACGGGAAAACCACAGTGAACTTGATCGATGAATTCGCGTTCCCGTTGCCGATTATCGTCATTTGCGAAATTTTAGGTGTGCCGTCCGAAGACCGCGACAAATTCCGCATGTGGTCGAACTCGCTTATCGAAGGGACGAGCGGCGAAGCGGGCGTCAGCGTCTATGAACATATGAACGAATTCATCCGCTATCTCGGCGAATGGTTTGCGAAAGTACGGCAATCCCCAGGCGATGATTTGATCAGCCGCTTGATCGAAGCGGAAGAATCCGGCGACCGCATGACTGAAAAAGAACTGTATGGCTTGGTGTCGCTGCTCATCATCGCCGGCCACGAGACGACGGTCAACTTGATCGGCAATACGGTGCTTGCCTTGTTGAAGCATCCCGAACACCAGCAAACCTTGTGCGAAAGCCCGGCGCTGATCGGACAGGCCATCGAGGAATCGTTGCGCTTTAACGGCCCTGTTGAATTCAGCACCTCCAGATGGGCCGCAGAAGACTTGGAGTTTGGCGGGAAGACGATCCATAGAGGCGAGTTGGTCGTCGTAGCCTTGAACGCCGCCAACCACGATCCCGAACAGTTCGACAATCCGGAGCTGTTCGATATCCTGCGCGAAAAAAGCCCACACCTCGCCTTCGGCAAAGGGATACATTTCTGCCTCGGTGCCCCGCTCGCCCGGCTGGAAGCGCAGATCGCCATCGACGGATTGTTGAAGAGATTTCCAGGCATGACGCTCGCAGTCGATGAAAGCGAGCTGGAATGGCGTCCTGGGATGATTGTTCGAGGGGTTAGGGAAATTCCTGTGAAGCTTGAGGAATGAGATAGAGCCGGTCATCTGAGACCGGCTCTTTTTGTGCTGAATTCATTTGGGGGGAGTGAAAAATAAAAATCCCCTGCCCAAAGGCAAGGGGATCCACGGAAGGAAACAAAACAGAACTATTGGTCATCGACCGGCGCTTGCTCTTGGTTGGGTATCGGTAACAGGTAACTGTGTAATGGGGCATGGGTCATTGGTTTGGCCATTTACCATTTGGAGCAATTGTACCGAAGCACAAAGGAAAGGGTTCCTTCCGTGCCTTGGAACGGAGTCTCACCACCCCAAGGATCAGAAATATTTCCCGCTGTCGAAATCGAGCACGATCGAATAGTTTTTTGTATTGACCGCGTTCGACAAACGGTTGGCAAGACGATCGGTTTCGACCGCTTTCAGTCGGTATTTCTCCGGATCGAACATCGCAAGCCGGACAATCGGCACGCCTTCTCCGTAGCCAAACTGAAGCTCTTCTTTCACAGCCGTTCCAAACTCCTTGAACTTCCGGGCTTTCGCACGCAGCTGCGTCGCGAGTTCGATCGCTTCCACAATCGTCAATTCTTCCCCGTCAAAGCTCACAGTATTCTCGTAATTCGCACGGTACATCAATTTATCCAACAACCGGAAATCGTTTCGGATGTCATCGATTTCTTCTTCGACTTTCGACAGCGAACGGGCTTGCTTCGGCTTCTTATCACCCTTTTCCACTTCCACAAACGCCACACGATCCATCTCTTCCTCTAATTCATGAATGCGCTTGGCCAATACACTTTTCAACTTCACCGCTTCTGCTAACGAAAGATTCGACATACTTTAGTCTCCTTTAATTCGAAATGGTTCTTGTATTACATAGATTAGCAGAGCACCTATTTTTTTACAATAAACAAAAGCGTCATTGCACCTTTTGAATTGTGTCTTACACAGGGACGGTTTCACACCCAACTCCATTTCCCACGCGTTTTTCGCTGTTCGAATTGCATCTAACACAGGGACACTCACAAAAAAAAGCTGTTTTCCCCATAAAGGAAAGACAGCTGTTTTTATATGAACTAAAGTCGATTTCCGTGTTCAATTTACAATTTTGCGGTCATTCCGCCATCAATTACAAATTCAGACCCGGTGGAATAACTGGATTCATCCGAAGCCAAATAGACAACCAGATTGCTCACTTCCTCTGGTTGGGCGGTCCGCTTCAAAGGAATGGCCTTGGCAAGTTCCCTCACTGTCTCTTTGGTATCTTCCTGCATGATCATCGGCGTTTCAATAATCCCAGGATGAACGGAGTTGACGCGGATCCCCTCCGCACCCAACTCGATTGCTGCCGTTTTCGTCATGCCCCTAACGGCAAACTTTGAAGCATCGTAGGCCATCGTGCCAGTGCTTCCTCTCAAGCCACTAACGGATGAGATGTTGATGATGGAGCCATTTTTCGCTTTGGACATGGACTTATGGACATGCTTCATGCCCAGAAATACCGACACTTGATTGATATCAATAACTTTACGGTAATCCTCTTCTGATATTTCGTCCATCGGCTTGACGAAGACGATACCCGCATTATTCACCAGCACGCTGATGGGGCCAAAAGCGGATTCCGTCTCCGCCACCACCTTTTCCCAATCGGAACCTTTCGTGACATCATGCTTCATGAACTTGATGTTGCCGCCAAGTTCCTTTGCCAGCGCCTCGCCCTCTTTTTCCAAAATGTCCGTAATCATGACCTTGGCGCCTTCCTCTAAAAATTTCTTAGCATGAGATGCACCCATCCCTCTGGCTCCGCCGGTTATGATGGCAACTTTTCCATCCAATCTGCCCACTAATAATCTCCTCCTCTTAGGATCGTCTTTCCGTAAAATTATTAAGAATATCACTTTTTGATTATTATAAGTATTAAATTCTGAATATTCAATATACAATGGGGTTAGCATTGTTCATTAGTGAACAGGAAGGTTGATAAAGATTCTTAACTATACATTTTTAGACAAAAGGAGTTGAGAAATTGACGCAGGACCGAAGAGTCTTAAGGACAAAAAAAGCTCTTGAAACAGCTTTTCTCGACCTCATTCATGTAGGAAGCTATCAAGACATTACGATCCTGGCGATTTGTGAGAAAGCTGATTACACACGAGGCGCTTTTTACAGTCACTTCAATTCAAAAGAGGATTTGTTCCATCAAATTATAGAACACCGTCTTGAAACCTTGTTGAAAGAATTGAAAGGCCCTTACATGGCCAATCGCCAGTTGTTGAAGACTGACATGCTTCATCCAGCTGCCTTGGTACTGTTTGACCATATATACAATAACCGGAATTTTTATCAGCTGCTCCAACATCCCGCTTTCAAGCAGCTTCTTCAGGAAAAGCTGGTGAACAAGCTGATTCATCATTTCCTTTTTGACCTCAGTTTTGAGTATCCCGAAAACACCCCACCTATAGAACAGGAAATAAAGGCTTATCACTTGGCTTATGCAACACTGGGGGTAATCTATTACTGGATTGATCAGGAATTCCGTTTTTCCTCGCAATACATGGCTGAAGAATTGATGAAAATCGCCACTACCCCGCTATTCAGCGCTCACTATTCCGCAGCAGGGGTTCAGCGCAGGCCGCCTCTTTAAGGGATTCACCTGAAGAACCGCCATTCCAGAACGGGATGGCGGTTCTTTTGAGTTTAGCTGATCGATGGTATCCACTTAGTTCCCTTTGAGGGATAGCCCATCGATAATAGTCAAAAAAGGAAATGACATTGTGTTTTCTAGCATCTCAGGTACAAATTTGAATTGTGTCTGACACAGGGACAGTTTCATACCCAACTCCACTGTCCGCGCGTTTTCTGTGGCCTGAATTGTGTCTTACACAGGGACACTCAAAGACATTCCCCTCTTTCCCACTAGAGCTTATCATCCGACTGCTGTAGAATAAGGCAAAACTTAAATCCGGTTCAATCCCCAATCGAGCAACCAAAGGAGCATGAGTAGCCATGAAAAAAGCCCAACTGAAAAACAGAATTGCCGTCGCCAACAAGCAGAAAAAAGCAGATCTCGTCATCCGCCATGCGTCCATCGTCAATGTCTTCACGAAAACCTTGACGGCCGGTGACGTAGCGATTAGCGACGGCGTCATCGTCGGGATCGGCGACTACGAAGGTGTCGAGGAAATCGACGCCAAAGGCAAGTTCATCGCGCCTGGCTTGATCGATGCCCACGTCCATATCGAATCGTCCATGGTGACTCCCCAACAATTCTCGCAAGTTGTGCTGCCACACGGTGTGACAACGGTCATCACCGACCCGCACGAAATCGCCAATGTCAGTGGAACGGCCGGGCTTGAATTCATGCTGAAAGATGCGGAGTCGGCGTTGCTCGATATTAAAATGATGCTGCCGTCCTGCGTCCCGGCGACGCCTTTTGAAAACGCAGGCGCTCGGCTGTCCGCTGAAGACTTGACCCCATTTGTCGGGCGCGATTCGGTGCTCGGCCTAGCGGAAGTGATGGATTTCCCTGCAGTATTGAACGGCGACGAGCCGATGCTCGATAAACTTCTCCTGAGCCGGCAGATTGACGGCCACGCAGCAGGCCTCACCGAAAACGATATCAATGTCTACGGCACCGCCGGCATCTTGACCGACCACGAATGCGTGACGAAAGAAGAAATGATGGCGCGCATCGAACGCGGCCTTTATGTCATGCTGCGCGAAGGCTCGGTCGCAAAAGACCTGCACGCGCTTCTTGAAGGCGTGACCGAACAAACCGCTCAGCGCTGCTTGTTCTGCACCGACGATAAGCATCTGGATGATCTGATCGAAGAAGGCAGCGTCGACCATAACGTGCGGACGGCTATCCGCTACGGAATCAACCCCATCATCGCCATTTCGATGGCGACCCTCAACGCTGCCCAATGTTTCGGGCTGCACCAGAAAGGCGCCATCGCCCCCGGTTACGATGCGGATTTTTTACTGCTCGATAATTTAGAAGAATTCATGATTGCTGAAGTTTATAAAGGCGGGCAATTGGCAGCGAAAGATGGGCGTTACGAGGGATCCGTCCAGGAAGAAAACGAAACTTCCTCTGTCCGGGATAAGGTGCGCATTGCCGAGCTGTCCGCAGGCAACCTGCAAATTCCGATGGGCACAAGTACCAGGGCACATGTCATCGGCATCAAGCCGAACAAATTAATCACCGAGCATTTAATTGAAGAAGTGCCAGTCGCCGACGGAATGTTCATTTCCAATCCGGCGACCGGCCATTTGAAAATCGCCGTCATCGAACGCCACCGGGCGACCGGTAATATCGGTCTCGGCATCGTCAAAGGGCTAGACCTTCAAAACGGCGCCATCGCGACAACCGTAGCGCACGATTCCCATAATGTGATTGTAGTGGGGACGAATGACGAAGACATGCTCGCAGCAATCAACGCCCTCCATCAACTGCAAGGCGGACTGGCCGTCGTCCAAAATAGCGAAGTCTTGGCCAGCTTACCGCTGCCCATTGCCGGGTTGATGTCCGACGAACCGTTCACTACGGTTTATGACCAGCTCAAAACAATCGATGAAAGCCTTCTGCAGATCGGCGCCCCGTCGCATTTCAATGCCTTCCTCACTATGTCGTTTCTGTCGCTGCCGGTCATCCCCCACCTGAAACTGACCGACCGAGGATTGTTCGATGTTGCGAGCTTCCGGCATATTTCCGTTCCTGTTTCTTCTGTCCCTGTGCACGACACAATTCAACCGTCAGGAAATGACTGAGATCGTTGATATGACTGTTTTTTCTCTTCTGAACATCTGAACTCGTCCCTGTGTAAGACACAATTTAAGCAGAAAAAGCATGAAAATTCCCCCAGAATACGGAGGATCTTCATGCTTTTTAGTATTTCAATAATTTTTTATAAAATGACTTAGCAAATCACGGTCTTAACTCGTCAACAATACTCTGCAAACCAGTTAAATTTCCTTTGTTGAGTGTAGAGTAATAATTTATATGCTTCTGTGCAGCATCCAATGCATTTACGAAGTGTTGTTCCCCATAATCTTTTCGAATGCTTTCCAGCAAAAACCTGTTTGTCTCGTTATTAAACGCCCGCTTGTATTCTTCACCGCCCATCATAGCTAGAAAAATCGTAATATATGCTTGTGCAGACCCTTCGTTCATGCTTGATTCCCTGTTGATTTCAATCTTCCCATCATTTCTTGTCAGCTGTCCTGAAAATACTTTCTTTGCTATCGGAAACGCTTTTTTGCTCATCTCCATAGTAATTTTCATTAGTGCTCCCCCTCTGCATCCTTAAAAACCTCTAAGTTTAATGATATATTTTAACTATTGATAATACTGTGTAAATAGTATCATAAATAATACACTTAAATACAAATCGTTATAAATACCAAGAAATCCTTACTTACCGTATTAAGTTGCAAAACTACATCTTATAAAGGAGCATCTTCCATGACCAATACCGCATCCACCTTAATCCAAATCCAATGGGAAGGTTCGTATCAATTAAAGGACTTACCACATTTGATGAATGACGAGACTGACTATGGGATCTATCAGATTTACGGGACGCACCCAGTGTATGGAAATGATGTATTGCTTTATATCGGCAAAGCTGACTATCAAACATTGGGCAAACGGATTTCCCAGGAGAATTGGTTGTACACCAATGACTCCAACAACCACAAAATCTACATTGGAAGACTTCACGGGGATCAACCACTGAACGATGAATTTTGGTCCAAATGTATTGATTTAGCGGAGCGTCTATTAATCTATACACATAAGCCAGCTTATAACGCCAGAAGTATTTCCTCTTTTCCCGAAAAAGAATTGCAGCTTATACATGTCTTGAACTGGGGTGATCATCGGTCCTTATTGCCGGAAGTTTCGGGGCTGCGATGGACAGGTAAGTTAGATGATGTGGAGTATGAAATGTTCAAGGTGCAGGATGAAAAAGCTTCTATTTGAAAACAACTCTTCGAACAGCTGGAACAAGAATATAAAAAATGCATGGAGAAGCTCCTCATATCCCGGAGCATTCTCCATGCATTTTTATGTCGATATTTTAATTGATTTTATCCATGAAAAAGAGCCTCCTGCGAGACTCTTTTCACTCCGTTTATTTTCCTGGAATATTGAAGTACTCTTCAAGTGTTTTTCCACTAGTCTTGATTTTGGTAGCATTGACCTCACCGATATAACGGAAGTGCCATGGCTCAAACATGTAACCCGTGATGTCTTCCTTGCCTTTTTGGTAGCGCAAGTGGAAGCCATATTTATGAGCGTTTGAAGCCAGCCATTTTCCTTCTTTGGTATTCGCAAACGACTCTTCAAACCAGTGAGCTTGATTAACTCCGCCTAAATCAAAAGCTAGTCCAGTCTGGTGTTCAGAATGTCCCGGACGTGCGCTGAATCGATCAGCTTGTTCTCTGCCGTGCTTTTTCACATAGTTATTATACAAGGTGTTTTGGTACCAATAAGAACGGTATGAACTTGTGATTTTTAATGTGACGCTCTGTTTTCTTGCATCAGCAATCATGGCGTCCAATGCTTTTTTAGCCGTTGCATTAACTCCTGGATTGTAAGTTGAAGGCAATGCGTACTTTTTGTTCACAATCAGAATGTCGTCCACATATTTGCCTGGTGTGTCCGTCGAAGGAGCCGGGTATTTCGATGGTGCTACTGCTCCGATTTTCGCTAGGTAGTCAGAATGAACATAGCCTGTTTTCGTGCCGTACTTCACTTTGTACCAAATGCCGCTCTTCGAGATATACGAAACTTTTCCGTTTTTAGGAATCTGTAACACGATTTTGTGTTTCGTCGAAGCCCCGGTGCGAAGGTTCACGTTGCTTTTCGCAAAATGCGTTTCCGGGGTTGCTTTTGGCGGTTCCGGTGCTACTTCTTCGATTTTCGTTAGGTAGCCGGAATGAACATAGCCCGTTTTCGTGCCGTACTTCACTTTATACCAAATGCCGCTTTTGGATATGTACGAAACTTTTCCGTTTTTAGGAATCTGTAACACGATTTCGTGTTTTGTCGAAGCCCCGGTACGGAGATTCACGTTGCTGTTCGCAAAATGCGTTGTCGGGGTTGCTTTTGGCGGTTCTGGTGCTGTTTCACTTTTCGTCAGGTAGTCAGAGTGAACATAACCCGTTTTTGTGCCGTACTTCACTTTGTACCAGATGCCGCTTCCCGAAATGTACTCAACTTTTCCACCCTTCGGAATTTGCAAAACGATTTTATCTTTTAATGAACCGCCAGTACGGAGATTCACGTTGCCCTTCGCCACGTGAGTTGCTGTCGATGCCTCTGCTTGAATCACGCCGAATTCGGTGGTGCTAAAAGCATTCCCCGTAGGCATGATGGAAATAGCCAATGCAAGTACCGCTGTTGAGACAACCGCTTTTGTTGTCATTTTGTTTTTCGTCATAAAAACCAACTCCCTCTTCCTTTACCGCGCTTTACTTATAAATAAAACCCAGGTTGTACATCTCGGAAAACGTGATACAAAGTTTTCGCTTCGTTCATGATCATACCATCCATATTAGCTGCTTTCTAGGAATAGTCATTCGAGCCATTTACTTCGACTGTGGCTAGTTTCGCTGCTTCTTTCGCTAACGCTTCTTGCTCTTTTTCTGTATTGACCTTCATTTTTAATGAATTGAATTGTGTCTCAACTGACTGGAATATAAAAATGCATGAAGAAGCTCCCCCTATCCTGGAGCATTCTTGATGCATTTTTACTGGAATTGTGTCTTGCACAGGGACGATTTCACACCCAAACCCATTCCTACCGCCATTCTACTCGCTCGAATTGTGCCGAGCACAGGGACACAACGAACATCAACATCCCTCTCCCCAAATTTCGAACTTGTTTTCTTATCCCCCTTTCGTGTATAACTGGAATTATGCTTAACACATCGAGGCGTTTTTTTGAATGGAGGACATCATGGAACAGCTATTGACCATCGAGAAAGTATTGAATAACAACGTCGTGATCGCCCGCCATGATGCCTATAAGGAAGTCGTCTTGATTGGAAACGGCCTTGGCTTCAACAGGAAAAAAGGAGATGTCATTTCGTTTGACCATGCCGATAAGACTTTCCTGTTAAAAGACGAGGCGGAAAAGGAACAGTACGTCAACTTGATCCCGCATATCGATGAAAACCTGATCGCGTTTATCAACGACCAGCTATTGTTCATCGAAGAACAGATGGGCACCGAGTTGAATGAACACATCCACGTGGCGTTGACGGATCATTTGTCTTTTGCCATCAAGCGTATCCAGCAGAACATGCAGTTCTCGAATTCCTTCCTGTTTGAAATCGAGTCCTTGTATCCGAAAGAATACCAGGTCGCAAAAGGCGTGGTGAAAGCATTTGAAAACCGCATGGGCATCGTGTTTCCGGAAGGCGAGATCGGCTTTATCGCGCTCCACATCCATAGCGCCGTGACTGACAAATCCTTGCGCGACATCAACCGGGACCACGCCCTCATCTCCCGTCTGACGGAATTGATCGAAGAAGGAATGAAAGTCGATTTGAGCAAGGACAATGTCAATTACCACCGCTTGATCCAACACTTGCACCGGGCGATTGACCGCATCCATCACGGCGAGTCACTGGGTGATGAAAATAAACTCGAAGCGCTATTGAAAGCAGAATACCCCGTGTGCTATAATCTGGCTTGGAAGCTGATTAAAGTAATGCAAAACCAATTAAAAAAGCCTGTCGACGAAGCGGAAGTGCTTTATCTGACGATTCATCTGCAGCGCTTGACTCATACAAACTAATTCATACGTGTTACTGATTCGATCAGGCATGAGTATGAAAAGGTACAACGGTTAATCTTGGGGAGTTCTCCCCTTTTTTACCGATGCCTTTTCCGCTCATGCCTTTTTTGTATGCTTTAGCTTCCGTCAGACACACTCAATCTCGTTTGATTCGCATTCAGTTTTACCAACAAAGGAGGAAATTTTATGTCTACAAATGTATTCGGTACATTGCAAAAAGTCGGGAAGGCATTGATGCTTCCTGTCGCGCTGTTGCCTGCAGCAGGAATTTTGCTGGCATTCGGCACAAGCTTTTCACAAGACACATTTGTGGAAGCGGTACCATTCTTCGGCACCCCGTGGGTCCAGTCATTGCTCCACGTCATGGCAGAAGCCGGCGGTGTGGTCTTTGATAATTTGCCACTGCTCTTTGCGGTCGGCGTCGCCATCGGATTAGCTGGCGGTGACGGGGTCGCAGGTCTTGCCGCGATCATCGGCTATTTGATCATGAATGTCACGATGAAAGCAGTCGGCGGCATTACAGAAGATATGGCTACTTCAGACCCGGCTTACGCCATGGTCCTCGGGATTCCGACTTTGCAGACCGGCGTCTTCGGCGGAATCATCGTCGGGATACTAGCCGCGGCCATGTACAATAAATTCTTCAATATCAACTTGCCGCAATTTCTCGGCTTTTTTGCAGGAAAGCGCTTTGTCCCGATCATCACTGCTTTCTCGGCATTGTTTCTCGGCATCGCCATGTTCCTCGTATGGCCTTTCGCACAGAACGGCTTGAATACTTTGTCACATTTAATGCTGGAAACAAACCGCACACTCGCCGCCTTTGTATTCGGCCTCGTGGAACGCTCGTTAATTCCTTTCGGGCTTCACCACATTTTCTATTCACCGTTCTGGTTTGAGTTCGGCTCGTATACGAATGCGGCTGGCGAAATCGTCCGCGGCGACCAGCGCATCTTCTTTGAACAGTTGCAGGACGGCGTTGACTTCACGGCCGGCACGTTCATGACAGGGAAATTCCCGTTCATGATGTTCGGCCTTCCAGCAGCGGCACTCGCGATCTACCACTGCGCACGCCCTGAACGCAAGAAAGTCGTCGGCGGCATCATGGCATCGGCTGCTTTGACTTCATTTTTGACAGGGATTACAGAACCGCTTGAATTCGCATTCCTTTTCGTGGCACCCGTCTTGTTTGGGATCCACGCGGTATTCGCCGGACTATCCTTCATGATCATGCATTTACTCGAGGTCAAAATCGGCATGACCTTCTCCGGCGGCTTGATCGACTTCCTGCTGTTCGGCGTCATGCCAGGCAGAACGGAATGGTTCTGGGTCATCGTCGTCGGTTTGTTCTTCGCAGTCATTTACTATTTCGGCTTCCGTTTCGCCATCAAAAAATTCAATTTGATGACGCCAGGACGTGAAGACGAAGAAGAAGACGAAGATGGCGATTCAGCCGTTGCCGGTGAACTGCCATACGAAATCTTGCAAGCGATGGGCGGACAACAGAACATCACCCATCTCGATGCCTGCATTACCCGTCTACGTGTCAGCGTAGAAGATAAAAGCGCAGTCGATAAGAAAAAATTGAAAAAGCTCGGGGCTTCCGGTGTCATGGAAGTCGGCAATAACATCCAAGCGATCTTCGGACCGGTTTCAGACAACCTGCGTGGGCAAATGCAAGACATCATCAACGGCAAGACGCCGCGCACGAAACAAGATGTATCCCAGATTATCGACCAGGCGAAAGACGGCGGAGACGCGCCAGTCCGCTTGGGCGCACTCGATTTCGGCATCCCGATCACAGGAGACATCCTGCCGATCACCGATGTACCGGACCAAGTCTTTTCCGGCAGAATGGTCGGCGACGGCTTTGCGATCAAACCGTCTGAAGGCAAAGTCTTCTCGCCAGTGAACGGAGAAGTCGTTACCTTGTTCCCGACTAAACACGCCATTGGCTTGAAGGCGGATGACGGCACTGAAATGCTTATCCATATCGGCATCGATACCGTCCATCTGAAAGGTGAAGGCTTCACTGCTCATGTTGAGCAAGGCGACCTCGTCGAACAAGGCCAATTATTGATGGAAATGGACCTCGCCTATATTGGCGAACACGCACCGTCCATCATCACGCCTGTTGTCTTCACGAGCCTCCAAGAAGGACAGCAAGTGAAGATCAAAACATCGGGCCATGTCGAGTCGAATACGAAAGACCTGATTGAAATCACAGCTGGAACTGAAGAAGTCTAAAAACGACCTTCCCTACCAGTTCCACACCCGGATCCGTGCGAATCTATTCGCATGGGTCTGGGTTTTCTTTAAAATAGCAATACTTTGGAGGAATGAACCGATGAAACTACTGACCTTGAATTGCCACGCATGGCACGAAGAAAACCAGCTGGAGAAAATACGCCATTTAGCGGAGGCCATCGCAGAAAAAGAATACGACGTCATTGCCTTGCAGGAAGTCAACCAGTCGATCGACGATGAAGCAGAACATGTCATCAAGCAGGACAATTACGCACGGGTCCTGCTTCAGGAGCTGGAGCAATTGGGCGTGACAGGTTATTCAATGGTGTGGGATTTCTCGCACCTCGTCTACGGGCGCTATGAAGAAGGGCTGGTGATCTTGACGCGCCACACTGTCATCGATGAGCACAGCTTTTTTGTCAGCCAAAGCACCGACAAGCATTCACCGAAAACGCGAAAAATAGTCGGAGCGACGATCCACTACGCTGACCAGCCCTTCACATTTTATTCCTGCCATACCGGTTGGTGGCACGATACGGAAGAGCCATTCAAATTCCAAGCCGACCAGCTGCTTGGGCAAATGAACACAGACGCCCCTGCTTTTCTGATGGGCGACTTCAATAACGACGCCACGCTCGAACAACAAGGCTATGCGTATTTAGTGGAGAACGGATTGCATGACACCTACACATTGGCGGAGGAAAAAGACGCCGGCATCACCGTCAAAGGCAAAATTGCAGGCTGGAGCGAAAACAAGCAAGACCTGCGCATCGACTTGATCCTCTCCACCGAACCCGTAACCGTCAAATCGTCGAAAGTCATCTTCAACGGCGAGCACAAGTCCCTGGTATCGGATCATTTCGGGGTGGAAGTTCAGTTGGAAATGGATTAAAAAGTTAGTGATGAAATCGCTCCAGGCGGACGCTTTCGGGCCCACAGGATGTGGGTCATGCAGCTGGCGCGACAGGACGTCGCGATGCCAGCTGCCAGGGCATGGCTTCAGCCGCTTCCCTCGCTTACGCTCAGTCCAGGGTCTTCAGCTCACGCTATTCCCGCAGGAGTCGCCGCCTTCCACTTTTTCATCTGGACTGTTCAATAGATATGAAGCAAAATAGTGGGAGTATCCGGAAATTGCACTGGCTAAGACTCAGTCAAGAAACAGTTCCAGAGTGATTTTGCGTGATAGCACTAAATGAATTTCATCAGTTCATTCTAAATAAAAAAACCGCCTTTCCCCCACACATGCTGGACGGGAAAAGCGGTTTTTTGTTGGCTGTTTTTCATTAAAGCAAAAGCTTGGTCACTTGCCGTGAGATTTCGTGCGTGTTGATCGCGGATTCCACTTGCCCGTCCCGGACGCAGCGGATAAATTCGTCGAGTTCGTAATACATCGTATCGAATTTGTGCGTAACGGAAATGTCTTCTGTTGTGCCGTCGCGGTATTTGATCAGTACGTGTTTCGGGTCGCTGATCCTGTCGATTTCGATGACGCCGTCTTCCCCTTGGATTTCACTCGGCAAATACGAATCCGAAATCTTTGAGTACATGACGATCGCTTCGCATTCGTCGTAATCGAGAATCATGCTGCCTTGCCCTTCCGCACCGGTAGACAGGAGATAGCGGTTGCGCAGCACAACATCTGGCTCGCCCGCAAGATGGACCAGCGGCGCCAAACCGTAAACGCCGAGATCCGTTTTTGCACCATTGCCGAGCTCAGGCTTGAACGCGTTTTCGACGATGCCTTCTTTGTATTTATCGTAGCGGGATGAATACTGGTTGTAATGGAATACGTACCGGCGAATCGCCCCGATCTTATGCAGCTCTTCTTTCAGCCGCAGGAAGGTCGGCGTCACGGTCGACTTCATCGCTTCCATATAGGTCATGCCGGTTTCCTGTGAAGCCGCAATCACTCTGTCCATCTCATCGAGTGTTGTCACAGCCGGCTTTTCGCATAGCACATGCACGCCGCTTCGCATCGCGAGCAGGCTTTGTTCAGCGTGGAAAGCATTCGGTGAAGCGATATACACCGCATCAATGTCGCCTTCTTCGAACATCTGCTTCATGTCGGTATAGACCGCCTCCACCTCGTATTTATCCGCAAACTTGCGGCCGGTCTCTTCACTTCTTGAATACACGGCGCCGATGTGGAAATCAGGATGCTGCTTTGCTGCTTTGATGAATCGATCGGTGATCCAATTCGTTCCAATGATTCCGAAATTCATGATCAGTTCCCTCTTCTCTTTTTATCGTGTCCCTGTGTTGCAAACAATTCACACACAATTCATTCCGGCTGATATCCCGGACTACTTTAAAGATTTACTTATATCTTAGGATAATAAAAACCGAACTTTTATAGGGACCTTTAAGAAGCATAGCATAAACCTTAGTCCCCCAAACCCACTGGATACGCTTTCATTTCTCCTATTCTTGATAACTATCTTGTGGCTTGCTAAAAATAAATAGAATAATTAATTTTTTCGAAACATTATATTCAATTACCTTAAAAAGATGCTATTATATGCATACGATATATCGCATACAACAGGAGGAAGACGCATATGGTTACATTTTTCGCAGCACTTGCATTATTGATTTTAGGATATGTTTTTTATTCGAAGTTTATCGAAAAGGTATTTGTTGTCGATGACAAAACTCCGACGCCAGCCTATGCGCAGGCAGACAATATCGACTATGTGCCGATGAGCTGGTGGAAAGGCAATTTGATCCAACTGTTGAACATCGCAGGGCTCGGCCCAATCTATGGCGCTGTGGCGGGCGCATTGTACGGCCCTGTTGCTTTCATCTGGATCGTCGTCGGCTGCATTTTTGCAGGCGGCGTACACGATTACTTTTCCGGCATGATGTCGATGCGCCACGGCGGAGCGCAATTCCCCACTCTCGTCGGGCGTTATTTAGGAAAGAACGCTAAAGTCTTCATTAACGGTTTGTCGCTCGTGTTGATGCTTCTCGTAGCGGCCGCTTTCACTGCAGGGCCTGCTCAATTGATTGCACAAATCACGCCGATTTCCTTTATCGCGGCGCTTGCACTTATTTTCGCTTATTTCGTTCTCGCGACCATCTTGCCGATCAACCGCATCATCGGCCGCATTTATCCAATACTCGGGGGCATCCTGTTGTTCATGGCCCTCGCAGTAGCCGTGGCGCTCGTGTTCTCAGGAAAACCGATGCCGAACTTGACCTTCAGCAATTTGCATCCAGGCGAATTGCCGATCTGGCCGCTACTCATGGTCACGGTATCTTGCGGCGCGATCTCCGGCTTCCATAGTACGCAAAGCCCGATCATCGCCCGCACGATGAAAAAAGAAACCGACGGCCGCAAAATCTTCTACGGCGCCATGGTCATCGAAGGTGTCATCGCCTTGATCTGGGCGGCGGCTGGCATGACCTTCTTCAATGGAACCGAAGGACTCGGTGCAGCACTTGCAGCTGGCGGTCCTTCCGGCGTCGTCAATGAAATCTCGATTTCGCTCCTTGGCACACTCGGCGGCATCCTCGCGATTTTCGGCGTCATCATCTTGCCAATCACAACGGGCGATACGGCGCTTCGTTCATCGCGCATGATCTTGTCTGACTTGCTGTCGAAATTCACCAAGACTGACGGCACCTTGAGAATCCTATTGATCACCATTCCGCTCGCCATCCCGACTTTCTACATGGCGACGATCGATTACACGTTCTTGTGGCGCTACGTCGGCTGGACCAACCAAGTGGTCGCGACCTTCATGCTGTGGACAGCGACGATGTATTTGCTCAAGAACTACAAACTGCACTGGATCAGCGGCGTGCCGGCCATGTTCATGACAGGCGTCGTGTCCATGTACATCTTCTACGCACCTGAAGGCTTGAACATGGAATACCACATCGCCGCCATGATCGGCTCGGTCATCACCTTGGCTGTCGCTTTGTGGTATATCGCGCAGATTATGAAGTACCGCGCTGCGAAGCAAGTGGATTCGGAGTATGAAGCTGTGTGAATTGAAAAGCGGCCCCGGCAATTTCTGCTGGGGCCGCTTTTTTCCGTTTTTGTCCCTGTGTACCGCACAATTTCAAACAAATAAATATGCTGCAAAACCAGGCATGACGCGGAACTGCATGCACGCAAGAGCTGTTTGCGCCCCTGTGCACCACACAATTCACCCAAAAAAAACTCCCGCCAGGCAATAGCCTGGCGGGAATGGAGATGCTTGTGATATTAATTGCCCTCCCCAGAATAACTTCTGGCAGAAAGCTGTTATTGTGCTGTGTAACCACCGTCGATGACAATCGTTTGGCCGGTGATGCTTTTCGCTTTGTCACTTGCCAAGTACAAGGCGCAGTCAGCGATTTCCGCTACGTCAAGCAAACGTTTTTGCGGGACGAGCGGCAATAGAACTTCTGCCAATACTTTTTCGAGTGGGACATTGCGCGTTTTAGCCAAGTCAGCCATTTGCCCGCGAACTAGCGGTGTGTCGACATAGCCCGGTGCAACGGCGTTAACTGTGATGCCGTGCTCTGCGCCTTCCAACGCGGCTACTTTCGTCAAGCCGATGACGCCGTGCTTCGCGCTGTTGTAAGCTGCTTTGCCGGCAAAGCCGATCAAGCCGTTAATCGACGAAATATTGATGATACGGCCGAAGCCTTGTTCTTTCATGATCGGGAATACCGCTTTCGTTAACATAAACGGCGCCGTCAACATGATTTTGATCATCAATTCATATTTGGCTGTCGGGAATTCTTCAATCGGCGATACATGCTGCAAGCCGGCGTTGTTGATGACAATATCTACGCGGCCGTAAGTTTTTTTCGTTTCCGCCACCAAGTTCTGGAGGTCCTCTTCGCTCGTTACATCGGCTTTGATGCCAATTGCTTCAAACCCATCGTTTCTCAACGATTGTGCAGATTCTTGTAAAACTTCATCATTGATATCCGATAGTACGACTTTCGCTCCGCTTTCAGCGAAATGCTTTCCGATTTCAAAACCGATACCGCGTGCGGATCCGGTAATCATTACTACTTTTTGTTCTACCATGTTAAATTCCTCCATTTATAATGTAGTTTAGTGAAATCTTCGATCGACAGGGCTAGACTAAGCCGATGCCTCCCATAATGACGCCGACGATAACGGCAATGGTCGGGATGACGAATGCCACGACAAACACATCTTTGTATGTTTCCCGATGCGTCAGTCCTGTAACTGCCAATAAAGTCAGCAATGCGCCGTTATTCGGCAGGATGGATGCGCCCGAAGCGACAGAAGCCATCCGGTGGAAAACTTCCGGATCGATGCCAGTCGTTTGCGACAAGTTATAGAATGTATCCCCCAGGGTGCTGAGCGCAATGCCCATGCCTCCTGAAGCAGAACCCGTAATCATCGCCATGACTTGAATCGCCAGCGATTGGCCGACCAACGGGTTGTCCGACACATTGAGCAACCAGTCTGTGATGCTGTCGAATGCCGGCACAATCGCAATGACCGCACCGAAACCGACGGCGGCACTGGTGTTCAGGATAGCCATGACCGATCCTTTTGAACCTTCATTGATCGAGAAGACGAACTTCTTATACAACTTCACGTTGATCAACATGATGGTGACAATCCCCAGCATCAACGCATAAATCGGCTCAAGATTGAAGACGTTCAAAAAGACCACGACGACAATGAGTGGAAGCAATGACAACATCCAGTTTGGCGTTGCGCTGTCATCTTCTTTCGATGCGCCCGCTTTTTCGCGCACCTCAAAGCCCTCGCCTTGTGCCGAAAGTTTTTTCTCGCGATACGCCAACCAGGCATAACCACCGACTGCCATGATCAATGTCGTGACGATTCCGATAATCGGTCCCGCCATCGGGGTTGTATTATAATATGGCATCGGAATCAGGTTTTGAATCTGTGGTGTTCCGGGCATCGAAGTCATTGTAAACGTGAATGCCCCAAGCGCAAATGTCGGTACCAATAATCTGCGCGTCACATTGGCTTCCCGGAATAATTCAAGTGCGATCGGATAAACCGCAAATACTACGACAAACAAACTAACGCCACCGTAAGTCAACAAAGCAGCTGCAATCAGCACGCCTAAAATAGCACGTTTCTTGCCAATCAACTGCGTGACTTTCTTGGCAACCGCACTTGCTGCCCCGGTTTCTTCCATCAATTTACCGAATATCGCCCCCAGCAGGAAAATCGGGAACCAACTCTTCACGAAATTCACTAAACCGGTCATATATGTATCGGTATAGGTTGCGTAAACGTCCAGACCGCTCAAAAGCGCAACGACCCCAGCTGCTAACGGAGCTACCCAAATGATCGACCAGCCTAAATAAGCGAGCGCGATCAATAAAATCAATCCAACTAAAATGCTTACCATCTGTACTCACTACTTTCTTTTCTTTTAACTCTTCACCGCACTGAAGCACTGCCCAATTATACACGAATAAAGATATATTGAAATAAATATTACTTAAAATAATAAATGATAAATAATTTTGATATTTGCCTTTTTTCTAGATATTATCTTATATATTTATTGTCAATAGCAGGTATTCAAAAATCGAATAGTTTTATTGAAATAACTTTTTGCGCCATATCCCTGTGCATCATACAATTAATTCCGGCCAGATATGCATGTCAAAAAACGAGACGTGACGAGGAGCTGTACACAAGCAGAAACGGATCGCGCCCCTGTGCTCCACACAATTCATCCACACCAAAACACCCGTCAGCAAAATGCTGACGGGCGTTGGAGTGCGTATGGTGCAAATTAGCGTGAATGACGCTGGGACTTTATTTGCTTTTCTTATCCAAGGCCTTTGCCAATTCCTCGGCCAAATCTTTAGAAGCGAACGGGTCGCGGCCGGTCAACAATTGCTCGTTGCCCCATACCACTTTTTCATCGGCCGTATAATTGGCCACTTCGCTCATTTTCCCTTCCAGGCTGAACGGCAGAATTTCCGGGAGCCCTTCAGGTTCAATAGCTTCCGGATATCCAGTGACGTCCAAGCCGGCGATGATGCTTTGGCCATCTGGGCGTTTCGTCCAGATCAATGGCGCCGGCCCGTGGCATACAGCCGAAACGATATTGCCGTTGTCGTAAACGTCATTGATGATTTTATGCAAAGTTTCACTTTCAGCTAGGTCGTACATCGCGCCGTGGCCACCGACGATGAACACCGCGTCGTATTCTTCCGGGTTCACATCTGACAGCTTTTTCGTGTTATCGGCCAAGCCGGATTCGTACATTTTCTTATATTTCCCTTCAGGATCGTACTCTTCAATGAGGCTTGCCTGGTCGATCGTCGGCTTGCCGCCTTGTGGTGAAGCAAGGTCCAATTGATGGCCCGCATTCTCCAAGATCTCCATTGGTGCGAATAATTCTTCGCCCCACCAGCCGGTTTCGTAACTATTTTCTGCGTCCTTATGTCCGCTTGATAGCACTGCTAATACTTTAGCCATTTATAATTCCTCCTCTGAAAAATCATTCTGACACTAGTTGTTCCCGAATGTTTTCATGGTTAAACAAACTTACAATTCAAGCAAATTTCCTTCCTTGAACCCCGAACCCTTAGACCGTCTGTTTCGGAAAAAGAGCCTTGCCATTTTTAATGAATCTCCATACAATGGCGATCAAGAAAATGACGATGCCCGCCAATAAAACGCCTTGAATGACCCCTGCCATCGCTGGGTCGAGCATCCCGCTCGCGTATGCGCTATAGATTCCAAAAAACGCCCAAGCGATCGGAATCGGGAACGCGGCGTTCTTGAAACGCGCCAAGTAAAACAGGACAAAGCCAATCGCAATTCCTAAAATGATGATCGTCCAAACCGAATCGGAAATGCCAAAGCCGCCCCATTCCCATTGCACCAAGGACAGCGAAATATTGACGATCGTCGCAATGAATACCCAAGCACCGTATAGGGTAAAGGCGAGCCCTGCTAGCGTTGACGGAACCTCAAAGCGATGCTTGTAGATCCTCTCCACAATCAACAGCAAAGAGAACAACAAGCCTGCAATGAATAGCGTCGAAACTCCCAACCATTCATACGAAAAGACGACGATCCAGCCCATATTGAACAGCGAACTCGCGATGAATAAAGGCGAGATCAACAGCACCAACCGGCTGACTCTCTCATCTTTTCGCTTGATGAACAAATAGGCCAGCGTAATCAACAGCAGCGTATAGATGACGCCCCAAATCGAAAACGTAAACGGCGCCGGCGAAATGAGCGTCATGTACTTATCCGAGATATCTTTTTGCGTATTGCCGTTAAAGAACCCGGAAGACCCCAGATAATTGAATCCGAGCGTCAAAAAATACGCCACCAGATTCAATATCGCGAATAGCTTGGTTTTCTTTAATGTACTTTCATCCATGATGACTTCATCCTCCTGAAAGATAATAGTTCGTTGGCTATACTCTTCTCTTTCCTTCTCTCTTCCCGGTTTCGCCAGGAGGCAAAACTGTTTGCTTCAAATTCCTTCCAAGGAACACGAACGAGTCGAATTGTGTGGCACACAGGGACAACCCAGCACTGAAATGCTGCTATACCAATGTTTTTCTCCATCGAATTGTGTCTTACACAGGGACACGCTAAACATCTCACACGAGAATTGTGTGGCACACAGGGACATTCCAGCTACGAAATACCGCTATAACAAGGTTTCACTCCATCGAATTGTGTCTTACACAGGGACAGGGAAAAAACTCCCGCTCTACCCCTCAAGCCCTTTTCTCAACCATTTCGCGGTCAAAGTGTCCGCTTCGAGCATCTCTTGCGGCGTACCTTCAAACAGCACTTCGCCACCTTTTTTGCCGCCGCTCGGGCCCATTTCGATGACCCAATCGCTCGCTGCGATCAAGTTTAGGTTGTGCTCGATGAGGATCACCGAATTGCCTTTGTCGACGAGCCCTTGGAAGACGTCCAACAGATGGGCATTGTCTCGCGCATGCAAACCGAGTGATGGTTCGTCCAATAAATAGATCTGCCCTTCTTTTTTCAGATGGCTCGCCAGCTTCAAACGCTGCACTTCGCCTCCGCTCAACGAACCCGTCGTTTGCCCAAGTGTCAGATAGCCTAAGCCGACATCTTTTAAAGTATCCACTTTTTTAACGATTTTCGGCATTTCCAAATACTCGTTCGTTTCGTCAATCGTCAACTCTAGAATCTCTACAATGTTTTTTCCCTTATAACGATACGACAAGGCTTCATCTGAATACCTCGTGCCACCGCACGCTTCACAGGTTACCGTCACGGGATCCGCAAACGCGACATTCGGCGTGGTGATGCCTTTGCCTTCACATACCGGGCAGGCGCCCAATGAATTAAAGCTGAACAAGCCCGCCGGCTGTCCGGTTTGTTTTGCCAGGATCGACCGGATGTCGCTCATGATGCCCATATAAGTCGCGAGCGTCGAACGGCTAGACGTGCCGATGCTGCTTTGGCCGACCGCAATTGTTTCGGGATAGTTGCCGGTAAAAGCACCGAACATCAAGGAACTTTTTCCGGAACCGGAAACGCCGCACACCGAAACGAGGGCATTCTGTGGAATTTCCAAGCTGATATTTTTCAAATTATTATCGGAAGCATGTTTGATTGAAAACGTATTTTCCGCTGTTCTCGGCTGTTCATTCACCGTCACTGTGTGATCCAAATCAGTGATGGCAGAAGCTTTCTTCAAGCCTTCCTGCCCGCCTTGATAAACCACTTCACCACCGCTTCTCCCTGCGCCTGGACCCATTTCGATAACTTCATCCGCCGTCTTGATGACCGCCAGATTGTGTTCAATGACGACGACGGTATTGTAGTTGTCCCGTATACTTTCCAGCATGTGCGTCAACATATTGATTTCTTCGGGATGCAAACCGGCACTCGGCTCATCGAAAATATACGTGATGTTGTTCAAGCTGCTGCCTAGATGGCGCGCGATTTTCACGCGCTGCGCTTCCCCGCCGGACAAGGTGCCCATTTTGCGTGATAGGCTCAAATAGCCGAGCCCCAAACCGACCAGCTGTTTCACGCTCGGATGCGCCTGTTGCGCAATCGACTTGCCGATCGGGTCGTCGATCTTCTGCAGTTCACCAAGAAGTTCCGTCAATTCCAAGCGGGCATAATTGGCAATGTTCAAGCCGTTGATTTTGCACTCCAGCACTCTCGGATTGAGTCCCGAACCTTCACAAACCGGGCACGGGGTACGCGTCGTCAGCGCTAAGACATCTTCCTGGGAGACGATTTTCAGTTTTGTCAGGTCCCGGTTGATGTACAGGCGAATAAACCTCGGAAGGAGTCCGTCCCATTCGATGTCGCGATCGCCTTCTTTGTAATAATAAGTGCTAAATGCACGTTCTCCTTCCGGCGGCCCGTATACGAGCAGATTGTATTTTTCTTCCGTGAAATCTTTGATGGGAAGATCGGGGTCGAATAATCCGCCGTCCCTCATCCATCTGCCTTGCCAACCAGGAGGCGCCAGTGGTTTGAAGCGCACTGCAGAATCCCGGAGTGATTTCGTGTGGTCGATCAGCTTGTGGATATCCGGCGCCACGACTTCCCCGAAGCCATTACATTCCGGACAGTTGCCGAACGAACTTTCACTCGAAAATTCAGTCGCCGAGCCGATCGGCGGACTGCCGATTCTCGAGAACAACAGCCGGATCAGCGGGTCGATATCCATATACGTGCCGACCGTCGAACGGGAATTGCCTCTGACCGGCTTTTGTTCCACGACCACCACTGGGCTCAAATGCTGCATCAAATCAGCATGCGGCCGCTCGTACCTTGGCATCTGGTGCCGAATGTACAGCGGATAGTTCAAGGTCATCTGCCTTCTGCTTTCTGTCGCCAAGGTATCGAAGACGACCGAACTTTTCCCCGAACCCGACAGGCCGGTAAATACGTTGATTTTCTCTTTCGGGATATTCAAATCGATATTCTTCAAATTGTTTTCACGAAGCCCTCGCAATATGATTTCATCTCGTTTTTCTGGCATGTTAACATTCTCCTTTTCCAATCCGATCAAGGGATTACGCTACTATATGAAAGTCTTCCCTGTTTCGGGGCGGTTCACACAAACAGTTTATCCCTGTGCGCACCCGATTCATCGAAATACAAAAAAGACGCACCCGCCAGCGCGGATGCGTCAAATTGTGTGATGCACAGGGGCATTCTTTCACCGAAATGTTGCTATACCAAGGATTTGACTCTCCGAATTGTGTCTAACACAGGGACATCGCTACCCAAATGCCACCGCCGCTTTCTTTCTTTTCGGAAACACCAGTCGCCAGCCGATCCCTACAGCAAGCAATAACACCACAACATACACATAAATCCCGTAATCAAATATGTTCGCGAGAAAATGCGCGCCGATAAAGGCACCGGTGATCAATGTCAGAAGCATCATCTTCGCGCCGCCTGATTGCTGGGCAAATTCGAAGGAAGTGGAGAACGGAAATTCGCCTTCGTTCACTATTCTATAGGTGATTAATATTTGCAAAAGCCCCCCGAGTAACACAGCCGCCAAGTCTGGCAGAATTCTCGCCGAGAAAATCCAGATGAAGATCACGGACAAGAACACGAAAACCGGCAGATACATTTTCACAAAGAAAGCTTTCAAGGTACCGCTATAGGCACTTGATGTCTGGTCAATCGGCGCCGCCCTGAACAGCCAGCTGCCTTTATAGCCTTCCGAAAATTTCAGCATGAACACGACGCTCGGAATGATGACATTGCAGAAATAGATGAACATGAACATATTGCCTCCTGAAATCTCTTCCAAGCCGCCGTCCACCGAATAGGTGAAAATAAAGAGAAACGGGAAAAACAACGACATCCCAAGCACCGGGAAAACCTTCAGTTTGAATTCACGTTCTTTTTTCATCATCGATGCAGCGAAGCGGTAAAATACACGTTCTTCATTCGAACGGCATAACAATTTCGCACCCGTCTCGTCCAGCCAATTCCTGGATTTCTTGCGGGCTTTCGTGTCGCTCAACAGCTTTTCAAGATTGCGTTCAAACGACGGCATCAGTTTGGCATAGCCGTAAATGGCGATGACCGGCACCAGCAACGCGAGCACTGTAAACGCGATGAAGTAGCTCGACGAATTGCCGTTCAGGAACACTTCGAATGGCGCCCCGTACCAAAGCGGCGGGATGAGGAAATGCCACCAGCTGAATGCGTACGACATATTCAAGTCAACAAATTCAAACGACCGGATCAATACCTGGTAACCCACCACCACTCCGACCGACAGCAGAATCTGGACGTAATTGATGATGTCTTTCAGCTTCTCCCCGTCGAAGAAGCGCAGGATGAATAAATACAGCAACGATGTCAGGACGACGACCAATAAGATCGTCAACACAAGTTCAATGAGGAAAATCAATGAAAAGACAATGCCGTGCCGAAACAAGCCGACCAGAAACGGAATCGTCGTAAAAGCCCCGGCGACAAAGGTCATATAAATCATGATGTGGACGATTTTCGCTGCCGCGATGGTCTTTTTATTAACCGGCTTGGTCTGGATAATGTTCTTATCCCGAATATCCAACAGCACCACGGAAAAATCGGAAATCATCGAAGTCATCAAGATGAACAGGATCATGCCGAAAACGAGGCTCAATTGATACATATAATTTTCACCGAGCAGCAAAAACGGGATCAAAATCAAACTGTAAAGCCCGTAGACCCACAGCGATTTCAGGAACTGGTTGCCTTCTTTCTTTTTGCCGTTATCGCCGAAAATCGTCGGCACGCGCCGTTCGTCCATCGTCAATTTAATCTGCAGTATCTTTTCCATCACCGCATAATCAACGCCAAATCGGGTGAAAATGCCTTTAAATGCGCCGAGGAATTTCAATGATTGGAACTCACGCATATTCCTCGTCTCCCTGTACGATGGAGACAAAATCCAAGGCTTTGTTGCGGTGCTCCGTAAAGCCCGTCAATTGGTTGAAAATCCCGGAAAGCGACCCTTCTTCGCTCATTTCCTTCAATTCTTCAAAAGTCGCATCCGCCACCACTTCCCCTTTCACCAACAGCACGATGCGGTTGCTGATTTTCTCCACGAGGTCCATGATATGTGATGAATAAAAAATCGTTTTCCCTTGGGCTGCTAGCTGCGCCAAGATTTCCTGGATGACCATCATGCTATTGGCGTCGAGTCCACTGAGCGGCTCATCCCAAAACAATAAATCCGGATCATGAAGCAGGCTCGCGATGATCAGCACTTTTTGCTTCATGCCTTTTGAAAACGAAGACAGCCTGGAATGGCCCACATCCTGCAATTCGAATTGCCCCAGCAGCCGCTCCGCTTTCGACTGCGCAGCGTCCCGGTCCATGCCGTACAGTTCCCCGGTAAATACCAAATACTCCATCGCTGTCAAATTATCGTAGGCTTCCGCATTTTCCGGCACATAGCCGATTTTCTTTTTATAAGAAGGGTCGCCTGAGGAAATATCCTGCCCGAAAATCACCACTTCCCCTTGGTAATCGTCGATCAGCCCGAGCATGATCTTCACCGTCGTGCTTTTGCCTGCTCCGTTCGGCCCGATATATCCGATGATCTCGCCTTTTGCGACTTCTAGATCAATCCCATTCAATACATTCTTGCCGCCATAGTTCATCGTCAGATTCTTAATCGATAGCACCTTATCGTTTTCTCTAGTCATCTAAAAACCCCTTAGCTTAATTATGTGTTTATTCTAACATTCAACTGGTTGAAGTTGGGATTTTTTACAGATTTAATGGAAGAATACAAAAGCACAAGAATTCCATTTGCAACCGCAACTCGGCTTCCCGTGCCAGACCCAGTGGAATTGTGTGTGACACAGGGACGCAG
>JBNJJS010000008.1:0-168587 GCA_051750505.1 Bacillota bacterium | reverse complement strand
CCCCAGGGGCTGCCTTTTTATTGTGGAGAAACTTTAAAAAACCCTTATGGTCAAGCGTCGCAAATGAATGGGCTCAGTGATGCTTGCCCATTCACCGGCTTCCATTTTCGTTAACGGAAATCTCCGTCCGCTACATTATAAAGATAGCTCCAGTTATCCGCTTTGTGCAGATCGTGGAAGGTGAGGCGATCGCCTGTGCCAAGCGTCACTTCTTCGCCCATGATCGCGACGACCATTGCCGTTCCCGTGTTATCGAGATTCAGATAGACATCGCCGATTGAAGGACGGATTGCGCTCTTGTCCCGCAGATCTTCTGCGAGCTGTGCGTCGTGCTGTTTTTGCTCTTCAGACACTCGCGCTTTGTCGAAATACGCAATGTCGTTGCTGCCTTTTTCTTCACCGGGCACCATGACATAAAATTCTCTCGACTTGACTGTGTTTTGTCTCGTCGTGATGACATTCTTTCCTTCAACTGTTTCGATTTTCTCGAACTCATTCAGGGAGTAATGATCCATGTAGTCCGGATCCGGTTTGGCGATCAGGATATAGCCGCCTTCTTCCGCTTGGACGTCCTCGCGCAAAGTATAGCGCTCCCCGAAGAATAGGAACGAATCCATATGCTTAGGTTTGTATAATGTCACTTCTTCCGCGCGGCTCGCGACTTGCTCCATGTCCTTGACACGGAACATCAAAACCGATTTCTTAGCGAGCGGCTTGACGGAATAAACTTTGTGCAATTCGTTTTCATAATAGACGAATTGGCCTTTTCGAACTTGAAGTAATTTCATTCTTTCCCCTCCGATACTATCAGTGCTATGGACCATTTTAGAGCAAACGATAACGGAAGTCCATGCAAGTAAACGATTTATCTGCTATTGTGAAAACATCCCAAGATTCTGCAAAAGGAGTGACCGGCATGGAATACGAAAGCCGTGAAGATTTCATCATCAAGAAATACCAGCAAGACGAAGAAACAATGGTCCGCGTATTTGTCCAATGGTGCGTCAACCACAAGCTCGATCCGCTTGCACTTTATACAGCGGCTTATCCGTCTCAGCCCCAAAATGAGTTGCTGAAAACCGCGATGGAAGAAACCGAAGCGTTCGAATACGAAATCAGCGGAGATATTCTCCTCGAAGTGCTCCAATCATTCGGCAACGACGATCTCGCGTTCGAAGTCGCAAATGCGATGGAGAAGTTGCCGCGCGAAGAATAACTTACCGCCGCCCTTTACGCGCCAATTCTTTTGCTTTGTTCTCGATATGCGTCGTCCGCAGATTTTCAAGACGGTTCGAAGCGACGCGGCTGTAAATGCCGTCGAATTTAGATGCCGTCTTCAACTCATTGCTTTCAACATCCGCCACATCTTCCGGTTCCGAAGGCGTCCGTTCTTCCACTTCCTGCGTTTCCTTGTCCATCACGAGTTCACTCCCTTCCGCAAACAAATCCCTTTTTTCAACCGTTCCCTTGATTGGCTGGAGGTAAACGTCGAGCCCTCAAGCGGGAGAAAAAGAACGGCCGGATGCATGTCCGGCCGTTCTTTTTCGTACTTATCTTTATTTATCTTGCGGGTGTACCGAGTTTTTGCAGCTGGTTCTCCAAAAACTTCGCCAGTTCCAGCATGCCGTATTTTCCGGACACGGCTTCCGCATCCGCATTATAGTTAGTATTGGTGTTGATATCGTAAGTGAATAGCTCACCCTCGGCATTTTGGATAAATTCGATTCCCGCGACTTCGATGCCGTTTTCTTCAAGAAAGCGTTCGTATTTGGCGATAATCGGGTTATCGAAGCCTTCGATGACTTGGAATTTCGGGCGCGTTTCCGATGCGCCGTCTGCCGGGCATGAGATGTCTTCAAGCCGGCAAGCATCTGCCGGGCACAATTCGAAACCTTCCGATGTATCCACCCGCACCGCGTAGACGAATTTTCCGCCGACGAATTCGCAGCGTGTGATGAATGGCTCAGGGGCTTGGATGTATTGCTGCAACAAGGTGATGCCATCGACAGATTCGTCGAATTCATCACCGCCCACATATTCCTCCAGCGCTTCTTTCGAATGGAACAACCGGACGCCGAGCCCTTTTCCGGCACGGTTATGCTTGGTGATGAAAGATTCGCCCTCAAAAGCGGCGGACGCTGCGAGAAGCTGCTCTTTGCCGCTGACCGCGACAGTCTTTGGCGTTTGGATACCGGCTGCGTCAAGCGCCATGTACTGGTTCACTTTGCTCACTTCAAGCCTGAGTGCACGGCTGCCGTTGACGACGCGCCGATTGTGGCGCTCGAGCCAGGCAATTTTCGCTTCGGCCATTTCCGGTGCGTACCGATGCCCTCTTGTGTGCGATGAGGCGCTCATGCGGTTATAGAATACCCCTTGCGGCGGCACGCTCATCAAATCGACCGCTCCCGTATCCGTAAACCAATCTTCATAAGGCACGCCGAGCTCTTCCAAGCGCCGGAATAAATGCACAGTCCATTCTTCGTTTTCATGAATCACATAAACTTTCTCCGTCATTCGGGTTCCTCCTCAGAAATAGAGCTTTGAATACATTGAGCATACAGCATCCCCTTAATCCCTACAAGTCTTATAGACTTTAAGGAATAAAACGCACAAAAAAACGCCGGATGGCTCCGGCGCCCATTTCATTTCAAGAAGTGAAAGTCGATGGCATCAACACGGCAACCACTTCGCCGTTTGCGACTTTTACATCTCCTGCAAACACTTCCACATTCACTTTGAATTTTTTCGGATGGATCTCTTCGACTTTCCCTACTGCTTTTAAGGTCTTGCCCTGCGGCGTCGGCTTCAGGAAATCGACATGCAATGAACCTGTCACGAAGCGTGGCGGCTCTTCCCCGCTGCCAGGTTCATGCCCATTTTTACGGTGAAGGGCGAGCGACGCCGATCCCGTACCGTGGCAATCCACAAGCGATGCCAATAACCCCCCGTAGACAAAACCGGGAATTGCCGTATGTTCTTTCCTCGGTTCATAGAAAGTCACGGTTTCTTCGCCGTCCCATCCGGTCCGGAGGTGAAGCCCATTTTCGTTTAGGCGGCCGCATCCGTAGCACCAGGCGAAATCTTTTCCATACTCATCTTGGATTGCATGTTCTACTGTCTCACTCACTCTATCCCACTCCCTTTGTAAAAGTCGTCCTATGCTCTATTCCACACCATTTGCCAGATGCCTGCCAAGGAAATCCCCTAATATATAGAAGACATAGAAAAAGCATGACCCGATAAATTCGGATCATGCTCTTCCTTACCTTATCCTCCGATTCGTCCGTGGAGGATTTTCGCACGCGGAAAATTTTATTCAATTCTTCTACAAACGTACATGTTGGCGATGTAAAACTCCCGCCTATGCAGTTTAATGGCGCTGGCCGTCTTTGGATTTCTCACATCTACATCTCAGTGATCAATAAACTTTGCAGCCAGGCGTTCAGTTGCACTTACACAAAAAACCTACCTGTTACTGTTGAAACTTCTTTAGGCTGAACCATTTTCATCTGGTTCCCGACAAGAGCTATATCGCCAGTAAAGCAAATTTTCCGCCAAGGCTGTGCATATTCTCATCAGAAGGCGATTCCGGTAAAAACCGCTCGTGTCTTCTGACGGTCATTCCGCCTTGTACTAGTCAATACCCCACTTAACATCTATTAAACCTATTTTTCGTAATTTTCTTATTAATTTTAAAACTTTTTTTACTTTTTATGATTGGAACATTATACTTATAATTAGTTCGACATCCGGAATATAAGGGAGAGAAAATCATTGGTTAAAAGTTTACCGCCGCGTTCAGAAGTACCTATAGAAGAAACATGGAATTTGGAAAGCTTGATGGCAAGTCCCGAAGCATTCGATGCCGCTTTGGAGGAGATTGACCAGGAAACAGCAGCCTATGCCGCGCAGTTCCAAGGCCAGATCACCGACGCCCAGTCGGCACTGGAAGCACTTGAGGCGTATCTCACGATTGCCGAAAAACTGGTCGCCCCGGGCACTTATGCGAGCCTGTCCTACAGCACAGACCAAACCGATACGAAAGCACAGATGCGCGCCGGGAAATACAGCGCATTCTCCGCAAAGATCGGCAGCCGCCTCGCTTTTGTGACGAGCGAACTGCTGGAATTGCCGGAAGACACGCTGAAACAGGCGATGTCGCAGTCGAAAGAGTTTGAAGGCTATTTGAGGAAATTGCTGCGCAAAAAACCGCATCAATTGCACCCGGCCGCCGAAAAAGCATTGGCTTCCTACTCCTCTGTCTTCCAAGCGCCTTATGAGCTGTACAATACGACGAAAATGGTTGATATGGATTTCCCTGATTTTGAAGCCGGCGGCAAATCCCATCCGCTCAGCTACGTGTCGTTCGAAGGCGACTGGGAAGCGGAAACCGATACCGAGCTGCGGCGCGCAGCGTTCAAGTCGTTTTCCGATAAGCTGCGTGATTACCAGCACACGACGGCCAAAACTTATGATATGCAATTGCAGACCGAGAAAACGACTGCCGATTTGCGCGGTTATGAAGATATTTTCGAGTACCTGCTATTCAACCAGGAAGTCGACCGCACGCTTTATGACCGCCAAATCGATTTGATCCAGACGGAATTGGCACCGCATATGCGCAAATACGCACGCCTGCTTCAAAAAGCGCACGGTTTGGACAAAATGACCTTTGCCGATTTGAAGATTTCCCTGGATCCGGAATACGACCCGGAAATTACGGTCGAGGAATCGAAACAGTATATCAATGATGCGCTCGGCATTATGGGAACGGATTATTTGCATATGGTGGAACGGTCGTACGATGAACGCTGGATCGATTTTGCGCAGAACAAAGGCAAATCGACCGGCGCATTCTGTGCGAGCCCCTACGGCGACCATCCGTATATCCTGATTTCCTGGACTGGACGCATGAACGAAGTATTCGTACTGGCGCATGAATTGGGGCACGCCGGCCATTTCTATCACGCGAACCGCGAACAGAACCTATTCAACGCGCGCCCTTCACTCTACTTTATCGAAGCGCCATCGACGATGAATGAAATGCTTGTGGCGAATCATTTGCTGAAGAATTCCGAAGACCCGAAATTCAAGCGTTGGGTCATTTCATCGATTGTTGCGAGAACCTATTACCATAACTTCGTCACCCATTTGCTCGAAGCGGCCTATCAGCGCGAAGTGTATAAAAAGGTCGATTCCGGAGAAAACGTCAACGCCGGTGTACTTAATGCGTTGAAACGCGGCGTGCTCGAAGAATTCTGGGGGGACGATGTCGAAGTCACGGAAGGCGCGGAATTGACGTGGATGCGCCAGCCGCATTATTATATGGGTCTCTACCCATATACTTACAGCGCCGGGCTGACCATCTCCACGCAAGTGTCGAAGCGCATCTTGTCGGAAGGCCAGCCAGCCGTCGATGAATGGATCGACGTATTGAACGCAGGCGGAACGAAAACCCCTGTCGAATTGTCCAAGATGGCCGGCGTCGACATCACGACCGAGCAGCCGCTGCGTGACACGATCGCCTATATCGGTGAATTGATCGATGAGCTCGAACGCTTGACCGAAGAAATCGAACAGCAAAACTAATACAAAAAAGGCGGCATAAAGGATTTCCCTTTGTGCCGCCTTTTTTTAATTTGACCGCACGAAGCGGATCATTGTTTGTTCGATAAAAATGGCAATGATGGTTCCTGAAATCAAACCGTTGGATAAAATGGCCGCGACAGCTGAAGGTAGCCCGGCCATGCTTTCCGTCGGGATGAACATCAAACCGACACCTGTCATCAGGCCGAAAGCCGCCACTTTATAAGATTGCTTGCGGTTCGGTTCCGCTTCGAGCTCGTTGAAAGCCATCTCTACCATTTTAGAAAAAATCGCAAAGATGACAGCGTACGCGACCGGAGCCGGCAAGGATGCGAGCACGGCCATCACTTGCGGAAACAAGCTGATTCCCGCGACGATGACACCGCCGAAGATAAACGGCCGAAGCCCCGGCGTTCTTGTCGCACTGACGAACCCGGCTGCACCCGAGATCGGTACAGGGCCTACGGAAGAAAATAAGCCCGCAAGCAGATGGTTCAAGCCGGAAGCAACAGAAGCTTGCTTCATGCGATCTTCTGCCTGGATGGAAAAAGCGTTTTTCAACAAGCTTTCCATGACGCGGACCGAAGCCATCATATTGGCGATGAGCAAGACGGTCAAAAACAGTGTCGTTACAAGCATGCCCCCGTCAAAGACGAGCGGGCCAAAGACCAGCATATCGGGGAATGTCATCCACGCCCCATCAGTTTGGGGAATGCTCGGCGCTTTGCCGATAGCCCAAAACAATAGCCAGCCAAAAGCGATCGATAAGAGTACGGAATAACGGCTGATGAATGCTGAACGGTGGACCATGAAATAAAAAGTGACCAGGATGACGGCAATTGCTGCCAGCAGCACCCTCACATCCAATAAATCCCCTTCCGACGCAATGCCGAACAAGCCTTTCATGATCGATTCGCTGATCTGCAACACGAGCAGCAGCAAATAGACAAAGGTGATCGTCGGAGTGAAAAACCGTTTCAGCTTATCGACCACTCCCGTCACTGCGAAAACAATGAATAATATGCCGCTATAGAACAAACCGCTTTGCAGCACTTGCAATGATTCCTCCGCAGTTGAATACAACACGCCAACAAGTCCGGCGTAGACGATAAACACGCCCCACCACAAGCCAGCCGGCCCTTCATTGATCGGTAAACGGTGGCCGATAAAGGCTTGGATCAGGCAAGCGATACCGAGGACGAAAATGGTGCGCTGCAAGAACAGCGCGGTGTCGGCAGTGTCCATGCCGAAAATGTTTGCAATGGCAATCGGGGCAGCAATGGATGAAGCAATCAAAAAGATCGCCCATTGTACGCCGCCCGCTAAATTTTTAGTCATGAGGTACATCTCTTTTCATTTAAAATATTTTTCTAATTTCCATCTTTCGCTTTCACTAGAAAAAGCCCTGAAGCATCAGGGCTTTTTCGTTGGCGGTTCGTTTTGTTCATTCGGCTCTTCTGGTGTATCCGGTTTTCGCTGGGGTGCTTGCTCTCCAGACACTTCCCGCGTCTCACCGCGGTCATAGACCATCGGGTATCCTTGGTCATTCAAGCTATCCACTTGTTTGCGGGAAGCTTTCATCAATAGCCGGACTATGAGAATCGACAAGATGAAAATGATAATGATCGAAATGATTCCCGGAATGTATTCAGATTTATCGTCAGGAAAATAGAGAAATTCCATAAAGTTGTTACCACCTTTAAACTTCAAGTTTCCATAGTATTATACATGAACCTCATCAACAGTTACGACCTTTACGGTGAACATTTCATGGCAATCTGACAGTATTCGCAATGGCTTCCTTCAGTATCTCATAAGAGCGTTTTCGCTTGTCCTGATCGTAAATATACGACACTGCCATCAATTCATCGATTGGCAACTCTCCGGTGAACCGGCTGATTTCCTCGCCCAATTGTTCTGCATTGCCTTTAAACGTATAACGCGACATCGACTTGACCATCGTTTCTTCCGCATAGCTCCAGCGGCCATCCATCGTATCGACCGGCGGCATCAACGGGTTCTTCGTGCCGCGAACGACATTCAAGTAAAATTGTTCGGCGGAAGTCGCAAGCTGTTCCGCTTCTTCCGCACTCTCTGCACCGACAACATTCACACAGGCGATGACATACGGCTCCGCCAATGTATCTGATGGCTCGAAGCGGCTCCGGTAGATGGCGATGGCCGACTCCAGCTGCTGAGGGGCGAAATGCGCCGCAAACGCATACGGCAAGCCGAGCTTCGCGGCGAGCACAGCACTCGATGTACTCGAGCCGAGAATGAACAATGGCACTTCCGTCTCTACGCCCGGATAGGCCTTCACTGCTTCCTGCGCTTCGAGCGGCCCTAAATAGCGCCGGAGCTCTTCGACATCTTCAGGAAACTGGAATGCGGTTTCCTGTGTTGTCCGGCGCAGGGCACGGGCTGTTTGCATATCAGTGCCCGGTGCGCGGCCGAGGCCAAGGTTCACGCGCCCCGGATGCATCGTCTCGAGTGTGCCGAATTGTTCTGCGACGACGAGCGGCGTATGGTTCGGCAGCATGATGCCGCCGGAGCCGACTTCGATCGTATCGGTCGCTTCGAGCACTTTGGAAATGAGAATCGACGTCGCAGAACTCGCGAGCGTCGGTGTATTGTGGTGTTCGGACAGCCAGAACCGTTTATAGCCGAGTTGTTCTGCCTGGCGGGCAAGATTTTTCATATCTTCGAATGCTTGTTGCATTGTATGGCCTTGGCGTACTGGAACGAGGTCCAGCACGGAAACCGAAAGCTCTTTAAATTGTTGTGTCATGCGTCAACTTCCTTTCACCCAATCGGATGATATAAGAATAGGAGGAAATTCCTTCAAATTCAAACTATCTGCTTTACCTATAATTGATAGCTTTTGCCGATTTCAGCGAATGTCACGTTGCCAGCGTAGGTTTTCTTCGCTTCTGCGAGAATTTCTGATAGTTCTCCGTACTGCGGCAAATGGGTCAGCAGGAGCTGTTTGGCCGATGCGGACGAAGCCAGCTTCCCCGCTTGGCTGCCGCTCATATGCCCTTGGATGATGCCAAGGTATTTCTCATATAAATTCGACTCTGCGACGAGCAGGTCAGCTGATTCGGCAAATGGCACGAGTTCGTCTTTCCAGGCAGTGTCGGCTGTGAAGACCGCTGTATGCTCCCCATTTGTAAAGCGCATCGCCAGGCAATAGACAGGATGGTCCGTCTCACAGAAGGTCACCTGGAACGGCCCAAGCTCGAGCGTGTCACCCACTTGAATCGCCCGCCCTTCCGTCACTCCTTTATAGGACAATGCAGCGAATCCTTCCTGGTCTTTATCATGCGCATAAATCGGCAAAGGCACATCCCATTCCTTCAATTGCATCCCGACCATCGCAGCATGCTGCAAGACGCCGATGTCCGCTACGTGATCTGCATGGTAATGGCTGATGATAACGGCATCGATGTCTTTCAGTTCTGTATAATTCTGCACCGCCGCCACGACCCCACTGCCGCAGTCGAGCAAACAACGAAAACCTTCCTGTTCAATCAAATAAGCGCATGTCGCTTCATTTTTATTCGGGTAGCCGCCCCAAATACCGATGGGTGTAATATTCATCCAAGCCACTCCTCCACTTTTTTCCTCAGTATATCATTTCGATGTGCCGCTGTTAGTTTAAGAGTTTTCACACGTGGTATGTATGGAGTAAGATGAAAAATTGGAGGGATTCGTTTTGGTAATTAAACTATCAGTCGAAAACGCAGTACAAGCAAAAGCAGAAATTGAAAAGCTTGAGACACAAGGGTTTACACATGACGATATCTACATTTTCGCTCATGACCCAAAACGCACGAAAGACATCACGAAAGCGCTCGACACGGAATCTGTCGGCATGAAGGAACAAGGCTTCCTTGACAGCATGAAAAACATGACATCTTCACGCGGCGATGAACTGCGCGCTAAACTTGAAGCTGCCGGACTTACAAAGCAAGAAGCAGATGAATATGAAGAAGTACTCGACACAGGTAAATTGGTCATTGTAGCTAATAAAGACCATTAATAACTGATGAAAAAGCCCTGCGGCATCTGTCCGCAGGGCTTTTTTTATTTCGTCGAATTTCCTGAAAAATGATATATTAAAAACATTATTCAGAATAGACACTCATCTACGAACCTAGTAAAATACTATTGTTTTTTCAATTAAGTTTGTGAAAACGTTTTATTTTTGCTATATTTGAAAAAGGTTAATTTTCAAATAAGTGAACTAACACGCTTAACGAGGGGGAGCACGATGTTTAAAAGTATCAAAATGGGAAGCGCCTTCATTGGAATCATCGTCGGTGCCGGGTTCGCTTCCGGGCAGGAAATTCTGCAGTATTTCACCAGTTTCGGTTTTATGGGCACCGTAGCAGCCGTTATTGCCACTGCACTTTTCGCTTATCTCGGGATGAGCTTGACGCGCCTCGGCAGCCGCATGCGCACCACATCCCATAAAGAAGCGATTTTCGGTATCAGCGGACGATTGATCGGTACGATTGTCGATTACATAATCATTTTGACTTTATTCGGCGTAGGGGTTGTCATGATTGCTGGAGCCGGTTCGATTTTCTCGCAACAATTCGGCTGGTCGGCGACTCTTGGCAGCACTGTCATGGCGGTCTTGATCATCTTGACAATTATGTTGAATGTCCAAAAAGTCATCAATATCATCGGGAGCATCACGCCTTTCCTGATTCTTTCAGTTATCGCACTTGCTGCCTACAGCCTAGTAACGATGGACGGTTCGTTTTCAGCGCTTGAATCGATCGCCAAAGAGCAGGAATCTGCTGTTGGAAACTGGTGGCTTTCTGCTATCAACTACGTTTCCTTCAACATCGCGGTCGGCGCTTCGATGGCCATCGTTATGGGCGGTACGGAAAAAGATGAAAAAATCGCAGCACGCGGCGGATTCATCGGTGGTCTTGGGCTTGGTATCCTGATCATCTTGAGCCATTTGGCGATTTTCTCGAAAGTCGATGTCGTCGGTTCTGCAGAAATGCCGATGCTGCAAATCGCGGATGATCTGTCTCCTGCACTCGGTGTCTTCATGTCGGTCATTTTATTCGGCATGATCTACAACACCGGCGTCAGCATGCTATTCTCGTTCTCTGCACGCTTTGTTGAGATGGGGACAGCGAAGTTCCGCATATTCGTCATCATCGTCGGCGTCGTCGCATATGTACTAAGCTTTGTCGGGTTCACGAAACTCGTCAGCATGTTCTACCCGATCGTCGGGTATCTCGGATTGTTCTTGGTCGGCGCATTGATCTATGCCGATATCAGAAAGCCGAAAAAAGAAGCAACACGCGCAGAAAAAGTCAGACACCAAAGCACATGATTGTGCTTTGGTGTTTTTTTCATGGTACCGTTACTATAATGTTTTTCAGCACATGGAACGGAGGACTACACGATGAGTGAAATCATTCAATTGAACGGCCGCAAAATCGAAACGGACCAGCTCGAACTACATCACTTAGAGGATGGGCGCAGACATATTTCGTGTGATTTCAAGGTGACGAGTGACACTTACCATGACATTGCCGTCCTACTGTATGAGATGAATTTCCGTGTCGGATTGCCGGCTGAAGGCCAGGAATTCGATGCTTCCATTTCCAATTACTTCACCGATACGACCAATCTCTATAAAGGCAATGAAGTGGCGGACTATCACCTGGAACTGACCGAACTCGCATCCACTTAAAAATAAGCACAAGAAAAGCGTATGGAGAAAAAAATCCCCATACGCTTTTTCATTTTCGCTTGAACCGGCTGCCTGTGTTTTTGCTGCGTAAACGCGCCATCAGTTCTTCAGCTTTATCTATGCGTTCCTTCGTCTGCGTGAGATCCGCTTCGATGTCCACGATGCGCCCCGATTCGATGCTCAGCGTGAACCACATACCCTGCCTGCTGCCTTCCGGTAAATAGCGCATCGGCACATGGAATTCGCGCCCGGCTTGTTCTGCGATGATGACGGCCACACCGCCATCTTCAAAACGATCCAATACTCCCCTCATCTGCTCACTCCCCTACACAAGCTAACCCTTGTTCTTTCAATCCGGCAAGTTTTCCTTCGCCGATGCCGCTGACACGCGTCAAGTCATCGAGCGTTTCAAACGGGCGCTCGTCGATAATCGCTTCCGCCAATGCTTCGCCGATTCCTGTCAGCTCCGACAGCTCCGCAGTAGAGGCTCCATTGATGTCCACACAGCGGTTGCTGCCTTCTTTGGCGATGCCTTCCCGTTCCGTTTCGACGCTATATTCCTGTCCATCCGTCTCGACGACGATTGTGCCATTGACGTCCGTGCCATATACTTCGGCCCCTTCGTTTTCCACAGACGCCAGCACTTCAGCGTAAGGATGTCCGTAAGGGTTATCGAGACCTGCACTGTAAATCGCCACATCGGGCTCAATGGCCCGCAAAAATTCCAGGCTCGTAGAGGTGTTGGAACCATGATGCCCCATCAGCAAAATATCCGCTCCCAGCGGCAAGTTGCTGGCGACCATTTCCTGCTCCGCCTGGATATCGGCATCGCCTGTAAAGATGAATGCTGTCTCCCCGTAACTGATGCGGAACGACAGCGAATCGCCATTTGTATCACCGCTCAATTCTTCGGGATGGAGTACTTCGATTTCCAGCAACCCGATTTCGTATTCGTCCCCACGCCGCGGTTCTTCATATGGAATTCCGGCTTCATCGACTGCTTCTAGCGTCCGGATAAAAGTATTGGAGGAACTCGGGTTTCCTGACATCCATACTTCCCCGACTTCGTAAGTTTCGATGACGCGCGCCAATTGGCCGATATGGTCGGCGTCCGGATGGGTCCCGACCGCGATATCGATTTTTTCGATTTCCAACTCATCCAAATACATAAGCACATCACTGGCGTTCCAATCGCCGGCATCGATCAGCATCGAATAGCCATCCCATTCCAGATACACGGCGGACCCTTGACCGACATCGATATAATGAACGGCGAGCCCGCCTGGCTGTTCTTCTGTTGCTTCTTGCTCTGGCTGCTCTAGTTGCTCCGGTTCAGCCGGTTCACCTAGCGGCACACAGCCCGCTAAACCCAGCAGCAAAATGGCGAGCCACATTATCTTTTTCATGCTGTCCACCTCTTACCCGCATTTTACCATAGCTCACGAAAAACGCGGAAACTCCATATAAAAAAGCACGGGATGCCCCCGTGCTTCATGTCGACATATAATCGCCGCCGTTCATATGCAAGAATTGCCCGGTCATATAGGAATTCTGCGGATCCGCTAAGAACACATAAGCTTTCACGAGTTCATACGGCTGTCCCGGGCGCCCTGCCGGCACGTCTTCGCCGAAATCGGACCCGACGTCCGGGTTCAAATCCCCGAAGGTTTTTGGGATGAGCGGCGTCCATATCGGGCCCGGCGCAATGCCATTGACCGCAATTTCCTCACGGACGAGGCGTCTTGCCAAGGAACGCGTCATGGCGACCATCGCACCGTTTGCCCCTGAATAATCGATAAGATCCGAATGGCCCCGGTAAGCATTGATGGAAGCGGTATTGATGATGCGGGACCCTTTTTTCAAATGAGGCAAAGCTGCGCGCACTAAGTAAAACATCGCAAATGCCTTGATCTCGAAAGTTTTCAGCATTTGCTCGTCGCTGATATCGAGCGGTGAAGTCTGCGGATATTGGTACCCGGCGTTGTTGACGACGATGTCCAAAGCGCCGAACTCGTCAAGCGCAAATTTCACGAGCGCATCGCAATTCGTGGACTTGCCAAGATCTCCGCTCATGGATCGCGCTTGGCCGCCATAAGATTGGATAATATCCAAAGTTTTCCCGGCGCCTTCATCATCGTCAAGGTAGCCGATAACCACGCGCGCCCCTTCTTTTGCATAGGCTATCGCCACCGCTTGCCCGATGCCGCTGCTTGCACCGGTGACGATCGCCACTTTCCCCTCCAAAGCGCCGCTCGCTTTATAATCAGCCAAATCGGTATTATCAAAACTCGGTTGTGCCATTGCTTTTCCTCCTGCCGGTTTCAGTTAGTCGGAACTTTCGACAATCCCCATACCTCTTCAGAATACTGCCGGATTGTTCTGTCGCTTGAGAAGATGCCGGAAGCGGCAATGTTCTTCACGCACATGCTCGCCCATTTTGCAGGATGGCCATAAGCATCCAGTACACGATCATGCGTGCGGGCGTAATCCGCCAAATCTTTCAACACGAAAAACGGATCCCCATTTTCCGTCAATTGACGGAGGATAAAATCGGAGTTATGCGGTCCGTCCGACCATTCTCCTCGCGCCAGTTCTTCAATGGCTTCACGAATGCACGGATCCTTTTCGACGATGTCCTTCGGATTATAGTTTCCTTCGCGTTCATAGCGCATGACCTCTTCGGAACTCATCCCGAAGACGAAGGCATTTTCCTCACCTACCGCATCGAAAATCTCCACATTCGCGCCGTCGTAAGTTCCGAGCGTCAGCGCACCATTCATCATAAACTTCATATTGCCCGTCCCCGACGCTTCTTTCGAGGCCGTGGAAATCTGCTCGCTGATATCCGCTGCCGGAATCAGGAACTCCGCATGGCTGACATTATAGTCTTCGACAAAAACAATGTGCAGGTGGCGCCTTGCGACAGGATCATTATTGACACGTTGTGCAACAGTATTGATCAGCTTGATGACTTGTTTGGCGAAATGGTAGCTCGGTGCAGATTTCCCCCCGAACATGAATGTCCGTGGATATGGCCGGTAATTCGCATCGCTTTTGATGCGCTTATACAATTGCTGCACATGCAAAATATTCATCAGTTGGCGCTTATAACCGTGGATCCGTTTGATGTGGATATCAAAAATCGAATCGGGGTCAACAATTGTATTGTGCTCTCGTTCGAGGTGATGAATCAAATGCTCTTTTTTCAGCTTTTTAATGGCTTGGAACGACTCTAAAAATGGCCGGCTGTCCGCCAGATAACTGAGCTCATTCAATTGTTCAGGTTGATGGATCCAGTCGGGGCCGATATTTTCGGTAATGAGCGCAGACAATTCTGGATTCGCACCGATCAGCCAACGCCGATGCGTAATTCCGTTTGTTTTATTGTGGAATTTTCCCGGGAAATATTCATCCAGCTCTTTCATTTCACGCTTTTTCAAAATTTCAGTATGAAGCTTTGCCACGCCGTTCACTTTATAGCTTCCGACAACTGCCAGCACTGCCATTTTCACGACGCCTTCATCGATGATCGACAGTTTGTGTACGGCATGTTCATCCAAATCTTTCAATTCCCATTCCGCTCTGAAGCGCCGGTTGATTTCTTCGATGATCTGGTAAATGCGCGGCAATAGCTGGCGCAGCAGGCGGCTTTCCCATTTTTCCATCGCTTCTTCCAAAATCGTATGATTGGTGTAGGAGATGGTCCGAGTCGTCAACGACCACGCTTCTTCCCATTCCAGTTCATACTCGTCCATCAATATCCGCATCAGTTCCGGCACTGATAAGGCTGGGTGCGTGTCGTTGATTTGGATTGCCACTTTTTCAGGCAATTCTTCGATATCGAAGTTGCGTGTCGCGAGGATGGTGCGGATCGAAGCGCTGCACAAAAAGTATTGCTGTTTTAGACGCAGCAGCTTTCCGCTATCTAACGCATCGTCCGGATAAAGCCGGTCGGATATTTTAGCCGTCTCAAGCTCATTCACCAAATATCCAAGCCCATAAGGCAGCGGCCGGTCGGAAGTTTCAGCCTGCCATAGTCTAAGCGTGTTGATCGTGCCGCCTTGCGCTCCGACAATCGGCATGTCATACGGCACGGCTTTGACCCAAACCGCATTTTCCAGTTCCGTCCGCACGCCTTGTTCTTCGACGGTGATGCTAGCCTCGCCGTAAAACGGGATGTCGAGTGCGAGGTCGTCCCGGCGCACTTCGAGACTCTGCCCTTCTTTGATCCAATCGGTCGGCAATTCCACTTGGAAGCCTTTGATGAAATGCTGCGTGAACAAACCGCCGCGGTAGCGGATACCGCAGCCATGTCCCGGCAAGCCGAGCGAAGCCAGTGAATCCAGGAAGCAGGCAGCCAGGCGGCCAAGGCCACCGTTGCCAAGGCCCGGCTCCTGTTCGAGCTCTTCGATTTCGGACAGTTTATAGCCGAGTTCATCCAGTGCTTCTTCCACCATCTCATAAGCACCCAAATTAAGCAGGTTTTGCCCGAGCAGGCGGCCGAGCAGGAATTCAATCGACAAATAGTACAATTGCTTATCGCCGCTGTCCCGGTTGGCGGCTTGCTGCTTGTCCCATTCCTGCAGGACTTGTTCACAAACCATTTTCCCTAACACATTATAGGCTGTGCCTTCTGTTTTATCCCCATTTCCCACTGTTAATCGCCGGTTGAATTCTTCTTTGAATTGCTCCTTGGAGTAAAACATTCTCAACACACCCTTCAGTTTAAGCTCGCATATAATTTCTCGTATTCTCTAGCCGAACGCGACCATGACGAATCTCTCGCCATGCCATTATGGATCAACGCATTCCAATGGTCCGGCTTGTAATAGAAGGACAACGCGCGCGACAAGGCTTCATCGAAATGAATGCCTGCTTTGAAATCGCTTAAGAAACCTGTTCCTGTCTTGTCATCTTCATCATATTCATCTACCGTATCGCGCAAACCGCCCGTCCGGTTCGCGACCGGAATCGTGCCATAGCGCATGGAAATCAATTGGCTCAAGCCGCACGGTTCAAAATGCGAAGGCATCAGGAAAATATCCGAGCCTGCGTATAATTGATGGGCAAACGACTCATCAAAGCCGAGATGGACGGAGACTTTCCCTGCATAATCCACTTCAAGGCGCTGGAAAAACTCTTCATAATGAACTTCCCCTGAACCGAGCAGCACAAACTGGATATCCCCTTCCAAAAATTCAGGCAAGCTTTGTTCGAGCACATCGATCCCTTTCTGTCCCGAAAGCCGCGATACCATCGTCAATAATGGAATATCCGGCTGCTCCGGCAAGCCGCAGCGTTTTTGGATGGCGCGCTTGTTCGCCTGTTTCCCCTGCAAATCCTCCGCGCTAAAAGTCTGCGCGATGTGTTCATCGGTTTTCGGGTTGTAGGCTTCCGTATCGATGCCATTCAATATGCCATGCAAATCCGCTTGCCGTTCAATGAGCAGGTTTTCCAAATGTTCCCCGTAAGCTTCCGTCAAGATTTCATCGCGGTAGTTCGGGCTGACAGTCGTCAATTTATCGGCATACAGCATACCGGTTTTCAGAGAGTTGAAGTTTTGGAGCCATGCGACTTGGCCATTTTCATAAAATTTTTCATCCATTCGGTACTGCTCCAAAAACACTTCTTTCGAAAAATTCCCTTGGAACTGAAGATTGTGGATCGTCAGCACGGTTTTCACGCGACCGGACAACTGCCGGTATTGCGGATCTTCTTTCAATAGAAACGGCAAAACAGCGGTATGCCAGTCATGGACATGCAGAACATCCGGAGCTGTTTCGGAGCGCACCAGAAAATCCAGTACGGCCCGGCTGAAAAAAGCGTAGCGTTCGGCATCATCAGGACCATAAATGCTATCCCGCTGAAAATAGTCATTGTTCTCCAAAAACAAAAACTGTGCGTTATTCACTTCATATTTATAGATCGAGTAGGTTTTCTCTTCGTCCTTAAAGGAAAACGAATGCGTTCCTGCCAATTGGAATTGCTGTTGATAGCGGTCGTGGATCAAACTGTATTTCGGGATGATGACCTGCACCTCGTGTCCGAGGCGGGCCAATTCCTGCGGCAACGCACCGATCACATCCGCCAAGCCCCCTGCTTTTGCAAAAGGTGCACATTCCGCAGCGGCCATCACAATCTTCATTGGGAATCCTCCTTCGTTACCCGCTCGCCTTTTCTAAGGACGATCGGCTGTTCGGCAGTGCCGGCCAATTTCACGCCTTTTTCAATGTAGACATCTTTATCTGCAATGACATAGGAGATCTTGCAATCTTCCTCGATGGTGCATTTCTGCATGACGATGCATTTTTCCAGGTAAGCATTTTTCCCGACCGTAACTGCCCGGCTGATGATACTGTCTTTGACGTTCCCTAAAATCGTGCTGCCGTTCGCCATCATCGAGTTCGATACGTTCGAGCCATCCAGATAACGGGTTGGCGGTTCATCTTTCACTTTCGTGTAGATTGGTTCTTGAGGCAGAAACAGCAATCGGCGGTTGTTCTCGTCCAATAATCCAAGGGACTCTTTAAAATATTGTTGAATTGAGTCGATAATGGCAAAATATCCTTTATATTCATACACGCCATATGAATAAGGCGATTTTTTCAAGTTCACTAAATCTTCGACGCTGAGAATGCGCTTTTCCCTGTGAGAGCGGATCAACTCCAACATCAATCTGCGCGACAGGATATACGATTTCAAAGGTCCCCCTGCACCGACCGCTTCAGTAATATCTTTTCCCGACGCCAGATGATGGGCGTACATTTCCTTATAATCAAGCTGCCCGACGACAAAACTGCTCGTTACGACCACATGGGTTTGGCGGCTCTTTTCAAAAAACTGGATATGTTCTTCGAAATCATGGAATGAACCGACCGTAGCGATGCCGCCATTTTGATGGCTAGTCGGTAAAAAGAATAGCCCTTCTTTCCGGCGATCCAAATCCCAGCTTTTCCCGACTCCAATATGATCGATCAATGAGGCGAATGGCGGTGAGGCAAAAATGCCAACCGAGTTAATGTCCGCATTCACTATATTCGATAAGGGAAAATCAATCAGCCGATATCTTCCTGCAAAAGGAACCGAGGAAACCGATCGATGAATTGTCAGGTCTTGAAGGCCTGCTACTTTTACAGAAGCGTCCACTGCAGCCATCAATGTCATTGCTGCCCACTCTCCTTCCATGAATCGATTAAGTCTTTCGTCAACAGCGTGATGCCTTCTGCAGGATCCAACAGCCGGTAGTTCTGGGGAACGTCGATGCCAGGAGGAATGATGACTCGCTTCAAATGCGCTCCTCTGCCGATTTTCGTTCCGCTCATGACGACGCTGTCTTCTACGACCGCGTCCTGCTCGACCAGGACATTCTGGAAAATGACCGAATGGTTGACCGTGCCGCTGATGACACAGCCTTCATTGACCATCGAGCCTTGCACGCGCCCTGTCTCAGTGATAACTTGCGGCGGAAGCTGCGGATTGGACGAGTAGATGCGCCATGCGGGATCGTGCAATACGAGCCCTGCCGACGGGTCAAGCAAATCCATATTCGCCTCCCATAAGCTGTCGACCGTCCCTACATCTTTCCAGTATCCCTTGAACGGATACGCCACCATTTTTTGTTGGTCCACTAACATTTTCGGCAAGATATCTTTTCCGAAGTCATGTGTGGATTCTTCAATGCTATTGTCTTCTTCCAAATAACGCTCCAGTTTTTCCCAATCAAAAACATACACACCCATGGAAGCCAGATTGCTTTTCGGTTTTTCGGGTTTTTCGTCGAACTCGACGATGTTCATATCTTCATCGGTATTGACGATGCCGAAGCGGCTTGCCTCTTCCCATGGCACTTCCAAAACAGAAACAGTGACATCCGCCTGTTTTTCTTTATGGTATTCCACGAGTTTTTCATAATCCATCTTGTAAATATGGTCACCCGATAAAATCACGACATAAGCGGGTTCGCAGCTGGTCAAGAAATTGATGTTCTGGTAAATCGCGCTTGCTGTTCCGGCATACCATTTGATGCCGTCGATTTCGGCGTAAGGCGGCAGCATGGTCACACCGCCTTTATGGCGATCCAAATCCCAAGGCGTGCCGAGCCCGATATAGCGGTGGAGTGCATGCGGCTGATACTGCGTCAGCACACCGACCGTCGTGATGCCGGAATTGGTGCAATTCGACAAAGGAAAATCGATGATTCTGTATTTACCACCGTAAGGAATGGCGGGTTTCGCAATATCGTAAGTCAATGATTTCAAGCGGCTTCCTTGGCCACCTGCGAGAAGCATAGCAACTACTTTTTCATTCACAACAAGTCACTCCCATCTTTTCTTTTTTTCCAGATGCTCATCGTGAACGGCGGCAGGTCAAGCTTCAATGAGAAATCCTGATTGTCGCACGGAACATCAAGTGTTTCTGCCGACTGCTGCAAATCCGCAGCCGTGCCGCCAAATTTTGCTGAATCGGTGGAGAAGATTTCTTCATAGGAGCCTTTGCGCGGTGCTCCGACATGAAAGCTTTCATAATGATGTTCAGAGAAGTTGCACAGCACGAGGCACTCATCTTCCGGCAAAAATCCTCTGCGGATAAAGGTCGCCACGCTTTGTTCATGGTTATCGGCATCGAGCCACATGAAGCCATCGCGTTCATCATCGAGTTCAAAAAACGCTTGTTCGCTCCGGTAGAATGCCAGCAATTCTTTCATGAATTCAGCGATCCCTTTATGTTGGGGATCTTCGAGTGAGGCCCAGTCGAGTTCCGGCTGGAATTCCCATTCCTCGAAATGGCCGAACTCCTGGCCCATGAACAATAATTTCTTGCCGGGATGCGCCATCCAAAATCCGAACAGCAACCGCAATTGGAGGAAACGCTCTTCCCTTGTGCCCGGCAGCTTGTTGAGCAATGATTTTCGCCCATCCGCTACGGTATCGTGGGAAAAAATCACTTGGTAGCGTTCTTCGTATTGATACACCATCGAAAAATTCATTTTGCTGTGGGCTTTCGATCGCTCTGCCGGCGGTGTTTTCATGTACTCGAGCGTGTCATGCATCCAGCCGAAATTCCATTTATAGTCGAAGCCGACACCGCCGGATTCGACCGGGTGCGTCACTTTCGGATAATGCCAGGCATCTTCTGCAATCAGCAATTTCTCCGGATAATGCAGTTTCAAGCTAGCCGTCAGCTTCCTGAGGAAATCCGCCCCTTCCGCGTTATGCGGGCGCTCTTTGATGTTCGGGATGAACAATAGATTGACGAGCGCATCCATCCGGTAGCCGTCGAACTTGAATTCCTCCAGCCAATAATGGGCACTCGATAAGATGAAACTGACCACTTCGCCTTTATTGATGTCAAAATTCAACGTGCCCCAATCCGGGTTCATGCGGCGCTCTTCACGCTGTTCTTCGTAAAGCAGCTGGCCGTTGAAATTCGCCAATCCGTGCTGGTCGACGCAAAAATGGCCGGGGACCCAGTCCAAGAACAAGCCAAGGCCATGTTGTGCGCATGCCGTGACGAAATACTTTAGATCATCGGCCGTGCCGTAACGGCCTGTCGGTGAAAAATAACCCGTTGTCTGATAGCCCCAAGACTCATCGAGAGGATGCTCGGTAATCGGCAAAATCTGGATATGCGTGAAGCCCATATCGATGACATACGGAATCAACTGATCTGCAATTTCGCGATACGTATAAAATTCCCCGTTTTCTTTGCGCCGCCAAGTGCCGATATGCACTTCGTAAATGGCCATCGCACGTTCCAAATGCTTATCGTTGATCGTTTGCTTGCGCTTCAGGACCTCCAGCGGCCAAGCATATTCCCCGGGACCCGAGACGATCGATTTGGTGAACGGCCGTTTCTCGCTTTGCCGCGCATACGGGTCCGATTTCCACAGCACTTCGCCTTTTGGCGTCCGAAGCGCATATTCATAGAGCCGGCCTTCCAAATTTTCCGGGATGCTCACCCCCCATATACTCGCGTCATCCGGATGCCGCTCTAACGGATAAGTGGAGGTATCTTCCGTATCGGGGTTCACGCAGACTACATCGATGCCTTCAATCTCAGGAGCCCAAACCGAAAATGTCGTTTCTTCCCCAAATGCATGTGCGCCGAAATACAAATAGCCATCAACCATCTGCCCTTCATGAAAAGCTTGCAGCCGTTCTTTCGTCCATGTATTTAACAAAAATTCCATTCAGCGCCTCCTCTTCTCCAAAACCCAAGTCTAGTTTCTATTCTACATTTAGAATGTAAAATCCTTGTTAAGCTTGATCTAACTCCTAAAAAATTCCACAAAACAATATAATGTCGCAATGTCTTCATACTTTCTCCAGTCAAACGGCTTGTCGCAAGCGACAGTTTCGAATAGGCTAAAGAAAGACCAGCTTCAACAAAGAAAGGACGCGAAATTTTTGCGAGCCCAAACTTATTTACTGAGCTTCTTGCTGATTGGCATCATGTTTTTGTCTGCATGCGGCCAAGGCGTTGACGATCCATTGAATTGGGAAACAGAAGAATTCACTTTTACAGACCATAATAATGAAGATTTCGGTTCCAGCGACCTCGAAGGGAAAGTGTGGCTGGCTGATTTTGTCTTCACCAATTGCACGACCGTCTGCTTGCCGATGATGGCGAATATGAAAGGTGTGCAGGAAGAGTTGCAGGCACAAGGCCTTGACGTCGAGATCGTCTCATTCAGCGTAGACCCGACCGTCGACACACCGGAAACCTTGAAATCGTACGCGGAAAGCTACGATGTCGATTTGACCAGCTGGCATATGCTGACCGGCTACTCACAGGAAGAGATTGGCGAGTTTGCGCTTGAGAACTTCAAGGCCATTGCCCAAAAGCCACAAGATGATGATCAAGTCATCCACGGCACTTCATTTTATTTGGTCGACCACGAAGGCGTCATCATGAAAGATTATGACGGCCTTAACCCGCCAGTCGAAGACATCGTCCGGGATGCTGAAATCCTCATCGAGGAGGCGGAAGGATGAAACGCAAAGCTCTCTTCATAGCTGCTGCATTCGTGCTCCTCGCTGCAGCGGCTGCCTGGTTTTTCATGCCCCAGGAAAATGAGCCTTCCGCAGAAAGCCGGATCATCCTTGAACATACGCATCGCACGTTCATCGCACCGTCGTGCTTCGAGGAATCCGAACCGACCAATTTCCTGGAAGAATCGACGCTCGGCCATGCCAAAGAGCTGAACTATCCGCCGCATTCCGAATGTACGGAAAAAGCGTTTGAAAGCAATCAAGACAGCCCGGCAGTCCGACTTTTGAAAGAGCTTGGGCTGATGGAAAAAACACAAACCGATTGGTGATAGACAGGGCTTTGGCTCTGTCTTTTGCTATTTCAACAGGCGCACACAGACTGGAGCTGCAGTATGGACGGTGTCTGCTGTTTCACCGGGCATCCCTTGTCCGTCGATTTTCTTAACGGAGATCGTGCCTGACTTTTCATGTGCGACGACGATCCATGGACTGTCATGGACGAGTGTGAAATGGCGAGGCCCTGCGCCCCCGGCATCTGCATAACCCACCGTTTCCAACAAGCCGTTCTTAACTTGGAACACCGCTATGCTGTCATGTCCGCGGTTTGAAACGTAGACAAAGCGGCCGTCCCCTGATACCGTAATTTCGGCGGAAGTATTAGTTCCTGTGAAATGTTCCGGCAGTGCAGAAATGTTCTGTACCTCTTTCAAGCTTTTGCCTTCAAGCTCATAAACAGAAACCGACGAATCAAGTTCATTCACTCCGTAAGCGAAAGCTTCGGATGGATGAAAGGCAAGATGTCGCGGCCCTGCGCCCGGTGCCGTCTTTGTGACGGCCTCCTGCTCAAGCATGCCTGAATGGAGGTCGAGGCGGTAACGGACAATCGCATCCATGCCGAGATCGGATATGAAAAATCGATTTGTTCCCGGCAACTGAAAGGCCGAATGTGGATGGGCGGCGTCTTGCCGCTCCGGATCTGCCCCACTTCCCTTATGTCGCTTGGAGTCGGTCATTTCCCCGACCGACCCGTCCGCAAGCAGCGGATGGACCGTGATGTGCGCCCCGGAATAAGTGACAGAAATCGCCCATTGCCCATCTTCATCGATTGTTATATGGGCGGGATGGTCGCCCCCCGCATTTTGGCGGTTCAGTTCCTGGATGAGGCCTTTTTTGGGGTTGAGCCAATAGGCAATCACTTCCCCACCTTCTGTTTCACTGACAGCCGCAAAACTTGTGCCGTTAGGATGCACTGCGAGGAATGAAGGGCGCTCCACACCCGCGATTTCCGCTTGCTTTGTTAACTTGCCTTTAGTCAAATCCAATTCCCAAAGTGTAATGCCTGGCTGTTCAGCACTTGCATAGGATCCGCTTAATATGTATGTGCTACTCATCCTATCCCTCCTTTTTTCATCTTTACCCTTTCCCCCGCTTTAACCGTCCGATTGGATCAATTAACGTTCAGTGCGGGATGAGGTTCTTGCTGAATGAAGTTTCTCTTTATTTTTCCGGCTCACCCCTTCCAATTCATCGATGCAGTGCGGTAAAGTGGTGAAGTAAAACTTACATTATATGAAACAGAAAGAGAGTGGTTGCGTTGAAATTCCCTTTGTCCGTCCGTGAAAAAAGCATTGTCTGCACAGGTTTTATGGGAGCCGGAAAAACGACAGTCGGCAAATTATTGGCACGCCGGTTGTACCGCGATTTTATCGATATTGATGAAGAGATCGAAAAGGCATTCGGCTTGCCGATTCCGGAGATTTTCAGCACCCATGGTGAAAAAGCATTCCGTGATAAAGAGCGGGAATTGATCAAAGCTTACGGTAGCCAACCATTGCTGGTGATTTCTGTCGGAGGAGGCGCTTTTCTCCAAGAAGAGAACCGCAATAATTGCCTAGCCAATTGCACAGTCTTATATTTCGACATTTCTTGGGATTCCTGGAAAGAACGCGTCCATGTACTGACGGAAACACGGCCGCTCCTTAAAGACAAGACTCTCCAAGAGATGGAAGAGCTTTTCCATGAACGACAAGAGATTTATGCAGCCAACCACTCCCAGTTCCAAGTCGATGATTACGAAGCAATTGAAGCTGCCGAGTATCTGGCTGACTCATTGAAATTATCCTGGGACATCCATGCGCCGCAGCCATGACTCCCGGTTTTGAAAAAACCCGCCATTCAGCGTTTGAATGGCGGGTTTCCTATTATCCATATTGCGTTTTCGCAAGGTCGAATAAGCCCGCTTTTTTCAAATAGCTTTCCGGTGCCAAGAATGTCACAGTAACCACGCCTGGATGGCGGCCGATCTCGATCGACCCGGTCACCGTGGCACGGTTCATGATTTCCGGCACCGTAACGCCGAACAGATCCGCGGCGCGCTGCATGCCGTTTTCCGTCGCATCGTTCAAAGTCGGCCCCGAACCGACGAATGAAACCGGCAGTGATTCTTCCAACTTTTCGATTCCGAAGCGTTCAGCAAGTTTTTGTGCCGAAGCTTTTTCGGCTTCGGTAAACGGTTTTGCGGTATAGGGCAAATCTTCGACATTCGGGAACAAGATCGGCCCGGCATTTCCGAGCCCTTTCAACACATTCACTTGCAGATGGCTGATGCCGGATACATCGGAAGTATGGCCCGCAATTTCGCCGTCGCCTTGCATGGCATGCATATCCCCCAAATAGACACCGCCGCCTTTCACTTTTACCGGGCACACGAGTACAGCGCCGGCACGTACGCGGCTGATGTCCATATGGCCGTCTGTCCGGTGCGTTTCGAGTTCTTCCTGGGTGCTCGTGTATTCATGCGGCGCCCCGACAAGAAATGACCCGAAATCGCCCGCATTGTGGGAATCAGGTGTCGGGCGTGACGGCGTCGTGCCGAGCTGTCCGAGAAACGGGCGCATGCGCGCGATGGTTCCGACCAAATCATGCGGCGCAAAAGTGACCACCGGGTTTTGAACCGAATGTTCCGGTGTTTTCATATACTCTTTGCCGTCTTGTGCGATTTTTTCTGCTGCTTCTTTCGACACCGTAACCCCCACATCGCCCTTATCGCTGAACGTCATCGTGTAGCCGTGCGTAAACTCGAACGGGCTGACGTCTTCCCCGCAATTGGCGCAGCGGATTGCGCCGCTGCCGACACCTTTAATGACCGTATCGGGATACAGCGTGCCGCACCCCGGGCATTTAACTGCAACAAAAGGGTCGCCCAAAAAGCGCCCTTCGATCGGCTTATCATTTCCGGAAGCCGTGGCAAGCGAGGTCACTTCAACAGACTTGATGCGGATGACGATCGCATCGCCAGGCTCCGCACCTTCGACGTAAACCGGCTGCGTCACTTCATGGCCGCCCCTGATGCACGGGGTGATCATCGGTCCCCAGCATCCCGGGGCGCTGTGTGCAATAATGTGACCGCCGTCTTTCACCGGGCCCAGCATTTCCTTGTCAGGATCGAGCACTCCGTTGACGTAGCGGTTGACCAATAAGGTATCGACAGCATTCTCAGACATTAAACAGCCCCCTTTTTCTGCATTTTCTAAATTATATGACAAAAGAACCTTGTTTTCAATGAAGAGTCGAAAACGCCCGAAGAACCGGCAGGCTCTTCGGGCGTTTTTCTAGCTCCAAAAATACAATAAAGTTTGGACGAATATTTGGATCATCACGTAGAAAGCAATGGCGAATTTCAAATTGAAGCGCAGCCCATTGCGGACGCCGCTCAAACCATTGACACTGCTCAAAATAATGACCGGCATAACGAACGGCGACAGGATGATGGAAATGACACTGCCCGAGGTCACCGCAAGCACAACAAGCTCAGGCGGAAACGGCAGCACCGCGGATTCCAATACACCCGTCACGAGGACGATGACCGGCAGCGGCCCGAGCCCAATAAAGCCCAGGAAGATGACGATGAACGGAATAAGGAACAGCAAATTCAAGAACGGCACATGGCCCGTCAAATAATTCATCCCACCGATGACGTAATCGCCGACCGATGACTGGTTGAGCGCATAAATGAGCAGGCCGGCAGCGAGCAGGATGCTGAATTGCTGGGCTTGTTTTGAAACGCCTTCTTTATAATAAATCGAGGCTTCCTCTATATAGCTTCCTATCCGATTTTTGAGCAGGAAATACAAGAAAGTCCAGACGAGAATGACTAGCGGGATGACGACAAGAAAATCGACACCTGTCCATTCATGGAGTATGAAAATCGTGCCGAACAGCGAGATAAACAGAAAAGAGAATTCAGCAACATCTTTATTCCAACTGCCCGGGTTCCGCGAGTTCGCTACCGCTTTATCGATTTCGTGTGTCAGCACCGCTGTAAAGTCCTTGCCGTAGCGCTTCTCATCTGCGGTTGCAAACGCCACGGATAAGAATGTCCCTGCAATTGCAGCCCCTAGCCCGATCAACATCGATTTCCAAAGTGTCGCATCCATTGCACCGACTGCGAAAATGAAACTCGGGATACTGATGACCCACATTGTCGACAATGCGAAGCCTCGCAAGATCGCTGTGCCTTTATAATTTTCCCATGCTTCGTCTTTATGCTCTTGGAGAAATGAATCAATGAACCTGTACATCATCGGTACTACGCCGAACAGCAGGAAATGGGAGATAATTTGCGTCATCCCCATCAACCCTACGTAAAAGGTTTGGCTTTTATTCAGCCATTTATGGCCGAAGCTCATGATTTCTTCTATATAAGGCTCTTCCCTGAGCACCCAACTGATCATCGGAACAATCAGCAATAGCGCAATCAGGCTTTTCATCTGGACAAGCGCTAAAGCCAGGTCTTGCCAGAAGTTTTGGCTAGTCGCCATCAGTACACCGATTGCAGCGATGCCTAAAAAAGTCTGAAGCTGAAGCTTGCGGAGCGGCAATACACCGAAAGCAAACGCTAAACTGAAAAATCCGGAGATCGGCAACAGCGCCTCAGACAAAGGATTGGCATAAAAATAATGAATGAAGTGAAGAACAGCATAAATAAGCACAGATACAGTGAATCCTGTTTTTGCTAATGCCCTCATCTGAAAGCCCCCTTTCGTATAAGGCAAATGATTTTTATCACATAAATTCTATTTTACACGTTTTGCTTTCCCACTGCGGCTAGAGAGACTTTGTTTCCACCAAAAATTACAAGATTTTCATTTCCCAGAAAAACTTTTTCGAATAATTTGTTTACAGCAATCCAATAAGTGGAAGGTAATCAGTAAGAAATATAATTATTTCAATAGTTGTTTTTATTTTCAGTCATTTATATGATATGCTCTAGCGAAACGGAGAATACCCCACGATAGAAGCTCAGCGACTGCTGGATCTACTGGGCCAATTCACGCTTAGATCCGCTATTTCCATCCCGCGGATTGCCATCGATTTTTATTCAACAGGAGGGCTAGTAATGGGGATCACAAGAAGTTTTTTCATCGCATTATCCAATAATCGGCTATTGAACAGTGGCGCAAAAAAATGGGGCTTCCAACTGGGAGCGGCCAAAGTTGTTGCCGGAACCGATATTCCGAATATGATGGCGTCCGTTCGCGAACTAAACAACGATGGCATCTCTGCCACCATTGACCGGCTCGGCGAATTCGTCAAAAGCCGCGATGAGGCAGAACAGGCAAAGAATGAAATCATCCAAACGGCTCAAGCAATATCAGATGCTGGGGTAGACGCTCATCTATCAGTCAAATTGACACAGATCGGGCTCGATATCGACGAGCAATTCTGTTTGGACAACATCCGCGAGATTGTGGCTGAAGCTGAGCAGCGGGGTATTTACGTTAACTTGGATATGGAAAATTACGACCATCTTCAACCCACACTCGATATATTGCATACTTTAAGAAAAGAGTTCAAAAGCGTCGGGACCGTTATCCAAGCCTATTTATTCCGCTCGGAAAAAGATTTGGAAGCTCTTCAAGATGTCAGACTCCGGCTCGTCAAAGGCGCTTACCAGGAAAGTGAACAAGTGGCGTACCAATCCGCAGAGGAAGTGGATGCCAATTTCCTCAAGCTCATCAAACTGCGGCTCGACCAGCCCGTATTCACATCGATCGCCACGCACGACCATCATATTATCGATGCAGCGATTGCCTATGCAAAAGAACAAGGCATTCCATCAGACCGCTTTGAATTCCAAATGCTCTACGGCTTCCGTACGGATTTATTGAAGGAGCTATCGGCTGAGTATCAGGTAACGTCCTACGTCCCATTCGGCAAAGATTGGTACGGCTATTTCATGAGACGTCTTGCTGAAAGGCCGCAGAATATTCAATTGGTGTTAAAAGGAGCCGTTTCCAAATTCACTTGAAACCGAAAAAGCCGCCCAGGCTCAATCGCCTGGGCGGCTTTTTCGGTTCCTATTCAAGCGGTCGTGCATAAACCGGCGGCAACTCCGCCAATAAGCGTTTCCGGTACTGCTCATACTGCTTCGGCAATTTCAATTCCTCACCGAGTGCATCCGGACTTTCGTCTATAGTGAAGCCCGGCGGATCGGTAGCGATTTCAAACAGAAGATCGCCGTATTCACGGAAGTAAATCGACCGGAAATAGTTCCTGTCCTGCACAGGTGTAACACCTAAGCCATACGCTTCGACACGATTTTTCCATTCCAGCTGATCGACTTCGTCGTCTGCCCGGAATGCGATGTGATGGATAGTCCCGACGCCCATTTGGCCGGTTCCGACACGCGTCTGCTTAATATCCAATATATTTCCGATTGTGCCATCCGAAATGAAGCGGACATAATCGCCTTGTTCTTCTTTGCGGGTAAAGCCGATCACTTCCTCCAATAGCTCCGCTGTTTTGGCAGCGTTGGCCGTGAATAATACAGCCCCGGCAAAGCCTTTAATGGCATTGTCCGCAGTAATTCCGCCTCCGCCCCAACCGCTGGCATCGCCCGTTCCGCGTTCGACCAACTCAAGTTGAAGGCCATGCGGATCTTCGAAGCGCAAATACTTTTCACCGAAACGTTCTTGCTCTTCAAAACGGACATCATGGCTTTCCAGCCGGCTGCGCCAAAATCCAAATGCGCCTTCCGGAACCGCAAAAGCAGTGACGCCGACTTGTCCATCGCCTACTTTCCCTTGATAGGCTTTACCCCACGGGAAGAAAGTCATAATGGTGCCGGGAGACCCTTGCCCGTCTCCGAAATACAGGTGATAAGTTCCGGGGTCATCAAAGTTCACCGTCTTCTTGACAAGGCGCATACCGAGGACACCGGCATAAAAATCAGTATTTTCCTGCGCTTCCCCAACAATTGCAGTGATATGGTGAATACCTTTTGTTTTTTCGCCCATTTTTTTCTCTCCCTCTTTTTTGACGTAATTATCATATCATGGCAATCGATGCCCGCGCCTTCAAACTCAATCGGGCATTTGGTCTTTTCGTTCCTTGTGCTGTTTAATCGTCAGTTTTTTCGCTTCTTTCAACTCTTTTTTATCTTCACGTTTGCTTTGCTCGATGTCCGCTTTTTCTTGACGTTCTTTTTCCTGCTGTTCAGCTGAATAATCTTCATCATCTTCTATAACGTCTTTCTGGTTTTCTTTCATTTCTTCGACTTTCTCCATGTCCTCTTCGTACTGTTCTTCAACTTCAGTTGTCGAAGGCAAAAACGGCTCATCGTTAAAATCGGTGCGCTTTCCATAGCGCAGCATCTCATAGATGATCATGCCGTTATTCGGCATCCCGTTCGCCGTTTTCATCGGCACAATGTCAAACAAGACAAAATAGAACCCATAAAACACAAAACGATCCCAGAATGTCCGATAATCATCTAAATATCCGTTTGCAAGCAGCGCGTTCACAACGAATGCCACAATGACATTCGCTAAAATCGGCCCAGCATAGAGCATTATATATGCGAATTTGCTTTGCCGCTTCAAATCATCATAGGCAAACCAACTATATAAGTGATAATACTTTCTCACGTCAAACATGCCGATCTTGAAGACTCGGGGGCCTGAACCGATTGTCAAACGCGGATTTTTAGCGCCGAGCAAAAAGCTTACGATCAAATAGCCCGCTTCGCGAATGAAAACAACGACCGGTAAAATAATGAATGCAGAAATGACCAGTGCCACCCAATCGCTTAATCCGAACATCAAACCTCTCCTCCAATTCCGATAATGGCTCATTGGCCTTTCACTTAAATACCCGCTTTGATGGTCTCCGAACCCTTTCCACTTTACAGTTCCATTGCGTTTTCATGACAGTTAATCTTTTGAGGAGAGACATGGCACGTGATACCATTGCAATAGCCTTGACTGAAACTTCGGCATACCGGCCGCATAGAGGGTGTAAATTATGAAATCCAAAAATTCAACTGCCAAAAAAATAATCGGGCTGTTAGGAGCAATGCTCCTTGTCTCGGCAGGGCTCGTGCTCGCCGATCATCTGACGGAAAAGCCGGCACCGGCACCGATCATCGGTTCAGCAATCTACAGTCCGCCTCCAAACATCGCGGAAATCAACGCCCAAGTATCCGTTGTCAAAGACCTCAGATACGACCAAACGGAGAATGCGTTCATGGACCTCTATTACCCGAAAGGCATAACCGGCCCGTTGCCGGTCGTATTATGGATCCATGGCGGCGGCTTTATCGGGGGTTCCAAGGATAGTCGGCAAGATTATGGGATGACGTTGGCGAATGCCGGCTACCTCGTCGCCAACATCAACTACGCTCTGGCGCCTGACCAACTGTATCCAGGCCCTGTCATCCAGGCCAACGAAGCATTGAATTTTTTAACTGAGACCGCTGCTCAATACGGCGGCGATATGGAACGGATTTTCGTCGGCGGGGATTCCGCAGGAGCCCAAATTGCAAGCCAGCTTGCCGCACTTCAATCAAATCCGGCACTTGCGGAAACTATGAATCTAAAACCCGCTGTTTCTTCGGAACAAATGCGCGGTGCGTTATTGTTCTGCGGGTTATATGATATGGAAACCGTCCGCGAGTCCGGCTTCCCGAACATCGACTTCTTCCTGAACGCCTACACGGGCACAGAAAGTTTCGAGACATTCGGCAATATTCATGAAATGTCGACAATCCAGCATGTGACGCCTGCTTATCCGGATGTCTTCATTTCAGCCGGCGATGCCGATCCCCTTGAACCGCAATCGGTCGCACTGGCCGATAGCCTGCGCATCAAAGGAGTCGATGTCACCGATGTCTTCTTCCGAGGCACCGATAAGAACCTGAAACATGAATACCAATACGCCTTGGATACGAACGATGGCCAGGAAACCCTCAATAAAACCTTGGAGTTCCTGCTCGAAAAAAGCCAGGCGGAAAAATAAAAAGCTGTCCCAACCGCTTTAGTCGGAGGGACAGCTTTTCCTATTGTTAATGGGGAGTGACTGCTTGATTGGATTGTACCGCTTGCGCCGCGCGCTTTCTTTTGCGGGACGGAATCATATGGAATACGATATTCAAGCCGATCGCCGTCAAGCTTCCGGCAACGATGCCGTTGCTCGTCAAAATCTGTACGCCCGAAGGAAGCAGCGCGAACAATTCCGGAACGACCGTCACACCAAGCCCGATACCGACAGAACAAGCGACGATCATCGAGTTTTCCTGCGATTCCGAGATGACGCCGCTCAGCATTTTAATGCCTTGCGCGATGACCATCCCGAACATCGCGATCATCGCTCCGCCAAGGACCGGCGTCGGGATGATCGTCGTCATGGCGCCGATTTTCGGGACGAATCCGAGGATGATCAACATGATCGCCGCGATGAAAATGATCTTTCTCGACTTCACGCCGGACATTTGGATCAACCCGACGTTTTGCGAGTAGGCGGTGTAAGGAAACGCATTGAAAATGCCTCCGAGGAAAATCGCCAAACCTTCAGACCGGTAGCCTTTCGCCAAATCTTTCTCTTTGATTTCCTTTTTCGTAATATCGCTGAGCGCGAAATAAACTCCTGTCGATTCAACGAGCGACACGAGTGCCACCAAAATCATCGTCAGTATTGCGGACCATTCGAATGTCGGCATCCCGAAATAGAACGGCTCGACCATATGGAAATAAGACGCTTCAGCAATCGGCGCGAAATCAACTTTACCCATAAAGACGGCTGCTACTGTTCCGGCAATCAGCCCGATTAAGATGGATACTGCGCGCATAAAACCACGGGAAAATTTATAAATGAAAATAATGAATGCCAATGTCCCAAACGCCAATGCGATATTCGGCAGTGAACCGAAATCCGCTGCACCTTGCCCCCCGCCCATATTGTTGATGGCGACCGGGATGAGTGTAATCCCGATGATGGTGACAACTGAACCGGTCACGACCGGCGGGAAAAAGCGCACAAGGCTTCCAAAGAACCCTGAAACAACAATCACAAATAAGCCAGAAACGAGAATCGATCCATAAATCGCAGAAATTCCGAACTCACTTCCTATGGCGATCATCGGCCCGACTGCTGTAAACGTACAGCCAAGCACGACCGGCAAGCCGATGCCGAAATAACGGGAATTGAAAATTTGCAGAAGCGTTGCCACACCGCATAATAAAATATCAATCGATACGAGATAAGTCAATTGCTCAGAAGTCAATCCAAGGGCCGCTCCGACAATCAACGGAACCAGGATCGCCCCTGCATACATCGCCAGCACATGCTGCAGCCCGAGCGCCGCCTCTCCGAATGCTTTTTTCATCGGTTCGGCACCTCCCCATAAAACTCTACATGGCCTGGTTCCATCCTTTTGATGTTCGCCAATGTTTCCACACGGACGCCTTTATCGCGCAGCAATTTGCCGCCCGGCTGGAATCCTTTTTCGATGACGATGCCGATACCTGCACACTGCGCTCCTGCCTGCTCTACGATATCGAGCAAGCCGAGCCCAGCCTGTCCATTCGCCAGGAAATCGTCGAGGATCATCACGACATCATCTCCCCCGAGAAAATCATGTGATACCGAAATTTCATTCGTTTCATTTTTCGTGAATGAATGGACATCCGCTGTGTACAAGCCATCCGTCAAAGTCAGTGACTTGCGCTTTCTGGCGAAAACGACCGGTACCCCGAGTGATAGCCCGGTCATGACCGCCGGGGCAATTCCGGACGATTCGATCGTCAAAACCTTCGTGATTCCCGCTTCTTTAAAACGGGCAGCGAATTCTTCCCCGATCGCCTGCATCAAGACCGGATCGATCTGGTGGTTTAAAAATGAATCGACTTTCAGTACGGTTTCGGACAAAACCCGTCCATCCGCTTTGATTTTCTCTTGCAGCTGCTTCATGTTTTCCGCTCCTTTTCCCGCATCCCCCGAGAAAAAGCCCGGAGGACGCGCATCCATTCATACCATGAGTGGAGCAAGGTCCTCCGGGCTTCGCCGAAAGGAAACGCAAAAGGAAGCCGCCTTTAAAAATAGGCGGTTTCTTTTCGTTCCGTTGCTTCCCATAGTCAGTCCGTTTACGGCGGACCGGTAGAAACTCGCGGGCCATATTCCCGCTATTATATGAGTGAATATTCTTTTTGAATGGACCTATTATAGCATGCCAGTATGGCCTTTCAAGAGAAGGAATAATTAAAAAACTATTCAGAATCCGCAAAGCATCAGTGAAGTTCGATCAGACCAAGTTTACTATAATAGGTTAAATTAAAGGTTTACGATACCTAAAGAGATTGGTGAAATCGCTCCAGGCGGACGCTTTCGGGCCCACAGGATGTGGGTCATGCAGCTGGCGCGACAGGACGTCGCGATGCCAGCTGCCAGGGCATGGCTTCAGCTACCCCTTGTTCCCTAAGGGCTGAGTTCAAAACTCAGCTGCTCCCACATCTGCGAGGCAGATGCGTCGCAAATGAACAAGCTCAAGTGCCTTTCGCTTATTCATTAGTCGCCGCCTTACACTCTTTAATCAAGTAGACAAATAATAAAATAGGGGGTTGTTCAACTTCACCTGCTAATGAACGAATAGGGTGTGATTTGATGATTCCCGTTATTTTTTGAAATATCGTTTCGTGTAGGTAATGATTTAACTTATATAGTTTAGTGTTCGTTTGCCTCACGCAGATGCTTGTTCAGTTCAGCGCGAATTTGGACCGGAATCGGCTCGCTTTGCTGTTTTTCTAAGTTGAAATTGACATAAACGGCCCGATTTTTTGCGCAAAGGCGCCCCTCCTGGTACAGCTCTTCGTATAATTCCAAGCTGCTGTTGCCGATGCGCTCGATCCAAGTATGGACTTCAGCGTCTTTTCCGAAATATACTTGCCCGGTGAATTCAAGCGTCGTTTTGACGATGACCATTTTCCAATTGGCGAAATCATGGTCCGGTGTAAACAATTCGAAGAGCGGGTTGCGTCCCGCTTCGAACCATACCGGCAAAACCGTGTTGTTTATATGACCTACTGCATCGGTCTCGGACACACGCGGCGTAATTGTCGTTTTATACATACCTACACTCCTCCAGTTTTCAGGAATTGAAAAAAGCGCCTCCTGGAGAGACGCCTTTGTTTACTTGCGTTTTTTGGTGGCACGGCCCAGGATGAATGCTCCGGCAAGAGCCCCGATGGCGATATTGTTCTTTTTGGTGAACACTTGCTTGAATACCAAATTCAAGTTTTGTGGGCGTTCTGCCAGGCGGCGCATGAAATATGCATACCAGTCATCGCCGAACGGCACATATGTGCAGAAATTATAGCCTTTATTCGCGAGCTCGCGCTGCAGGTCTTTGCGGAAGCCGTAAAGCATTTGGAATTCAAATTTATCGTATGAAATATCATGTTCTTTGATGAAAGCTTCGACATGATCGATGATGTTGTGATCATGCGTCGCGATTGATGTGAACTTGCCATTCAATAAATGATATTCGATGAGTTTGATGAAGTTCTCGTCGATTTCTTCACGCGTCTGGTACGCTACATCGGCAGGTTCTTTATAAGCGCCTTTGACGATGCGCAAACGCAGGTCTTTGTGTTCCTGCAGATCATCCATTGCACGGAAGAAATAAGCTTGGATGACGGTTCCGATATTATCATAGTCTTTCGAAAGCGTATTCAAAAGATCGTACGAAGGCTGTACATGGCCATAGTCTTCCATATCGATATTGATGTGCATCTGATAGTTATGGGCAAGTGCGACAATGTCCTTCAAATTCTCCAGGCAGAAGCCGTAATCGATATCCAATCCGAGCTGAGTCGGCTTCAAGGAAATATGGGCATCGACCTTGTTCTTATGGATTGCTTCGATCATATCCATAATATTCTTTTTCGCTTCGAGCGCCGCTTCTCTTTCGAATACGAATTCACCCAGGTTGTCGACAGTTGCACTGATTCCCTGCGCATTCAAACCCCGGATACTTTTAATGGTCTCTTCGATATTGGTCCCAGCCACTACAGTTTGGGCCCCCAATTTCAAGCCGTACTTTTTGGCCGCAGCCGTAAGGAGACGGTTTTGAGACAAGCCGATAAACACATCTTTTAACATTGATTTCCCTCCTGATACCATTCAACTGCGTTGATTTTCAACAGTCCCAAAAAGGCCATGCCTCGAACGTTGTCAACTTTCTTCATTGTAGTCGTTTTCCTACCACTATGCATCATAATTTTTTAACAGTTTGCAGTGTTTGAAATACTTTTTTAAAACCAAGTCAAAAAATGGACAAAAGTGGCGATCACCTCTTGCATTCACTTGAAAAGTCCCCACTTCCCCCATCACTTATTCAACTTCCAGAATGAATAATTCAAGCCGAACGCAAACGCGACCCAAGCGATATACGGAATCATCAACCCTCCCGCCAGACGGTCGACTTGGTAAAAACGGTACGTTGTCCACGTGATTGCAGCGAGCAGCAGCGCCATTTCAACGAGTGCCGTACCCCGAAGCCCCCATTTAAAGAACAGAAACGACCACAAAAAATTCAGGCCGAGCTGAAGTTCATAAGGAGCGAGCACTTCCCGCTCTTTGCCGTACGGCTTGGCTTGTTCTTCAGCACGATATTTCGCGACGCCCATCATTTTATAAAGAGCCGTCCAAACGATGGGAAAGACCCACCCGGGTGGAGCGAAAGACGGGCTTTGCAAGCGCCGGTATTGTTCACGGGTGCCCCTGTTTGCGAAAGTTCCTACAACGGAACCGCCCAAGACGGGAATCAGGATGCTTTTAGCCAAGTTCTTGGCGTGGATGGTGCCATTAACTGATGCGACTTCCATACTGCTTCACCTCCCCTTTTTTAATAGCGCCGGACTTCTGGCCGTTTGTCGACTTTGTACGTAAATTCCAGTTCAACTGTCGTCGCCGGCTGAACCCGGACGATGAATTCGACTTCAGAGCTGCTTTTACGCTCATAGTCATGGCTCGATGATTCCATCTCCCACAACTGATCGTAAACGACATGGTTGACGAAAATGGGAATATTGTTCACCTTCCTATTTTCGAGCTCATAAACATATGTGATGTATTCATGGGCGCCATGCTTTTCGCGTAGTTTTTCATAGCTTTTGCTTTCGATATCTAGCGTTTTGCCGATATGGACGCAAACAGGTTTACCGGCTGCGGTATGGTTAATTTGATCTTCGCTTGTGAAAAACACTTCACCGGAATCCCCGGATTCATATACTTTCACTAGCCCTGCCGGCAAGGGCATGCCCAGCCCATTTTCTTTAGTATTCGGAAACTCCAACTCGACGTTGGCATGTGTATCTTCAGAGCGCACATGATAAGTCCGTTTGAAGTTAGCGCCCTCCGCCGATAACAGCGCCAATTGCTTTAACTGCTCATTCATAACCGTAATCGGCCGGCTGATCCGGTACACAAAGCGGTCAGGTAAAGATTCCTCTACAATCGACTGCTCCTGTATGCGCGAATACAAAACCGGTGAATGGTCATTATTCATTTCTACTCTGTGTACATCCCCCGCCACCAATGCCAGCTCTGCATTCTCGTAATGCGCGCCGCTATGGTTAAGTATTTTTACCCAACCGTCAAATTGGAAACGATCGTCCTTGATCTCCAGTGTGTAATGGGCATGCCATTCCAAACTCTTTGTCAAATAAGATACGATAATTTCCTGGTCCAATATAGCGGGTTTGATTTTCCAAACGAGCGCAGGCTTCAATAACAAACCTTCCGGCAATGCTGGAAGAATCAACTCTCCGGCAGGGTCGATGACGATTTCTTTTGTATCAAGCCGTTCACCGATTATGCACTGTGACACACTGAGCAGGCGAATTTCCATCTCTTCCCCGGTCTCGTTATTTCTCACATGCACATTTCGGTTGATATAGCGCTCCAATAATTTATCTTTGCTGACCAGGTCGTAATCGTAGTTCTGTTCGAGAATATCGAGGCCTTTCACGACAATCGAATCCGTTTCGACCCGTTCAGCGACATCCGAAAATTGCACTTCTCCCACTGGTTCTTCCGATTTCAAATACCTCATTTCCCGCACCAGTGCGAATCCTCCATGATAAGCCGCCACCGATAAGTTTTTTTGCTGGCGCCGCGTAGACTGCAGTTTCATCACAATCTCCCCTTTTCGAATCGACTATTCATCCGTGCTATTTCTTTTATCCTAGCATACCCGCCACAATACCGCCCGTTATTAATTGAATATTCAGTCTTAATTACATAAAAAAACTCATTTCGGAAATCATCTTCCGAAATGAGTTTTTAAATACGCGATCGTTTCCATGCGCGCCTTTTCTGTGAGCGGCGATTTTCTGTCGTGAATCAATTCGCCGTATAGCAAGTCGCCAAGAAATCGCACTTCTCCAGCGATTCGCTTACCGCTTTCCCCATCCGTTACAGTCAATTGAATATAGAGGGTCTGGCCGCGCTCTGCATAATCCACAATTTGAACGCTCGTCTTCATCAGAATAACCCGAGTGCCTGGCCGTCTTCTGACACATCCATATTGAGTGCAGCAGGAGCTTTCGGAAGGCCCGGCATTGTCATGATATCGCCTGTCAAACAGACGATAAACCCAGCTCCGAGTTTCGGGATCAGTTCACGGATTGTCACCGTGAAGCCTTCCGGGCGCCCGAGCAGTTTCGGCTGGTCGGATAAAGAATACTGAGTCTTCGCCATACAGATCGGCAATGAATCCCAGCCGTATTTCTTCAGTTCGGCCAATTGCTTCTGGGCTTTATCCGTCAACTGGACATCCGCACCGCCGTAGACTTTCTGCACGATCGTCCGCAGCTTTTCTTCAGCTGAGTCTTCTTCAGCGTATAAATATTCAAAATCAGCGCCTTTGACGAGTTGGCGTTTGACGAGTTCGGCGAGTTCAAGGCCGCCAGCTCCGCCTTTGCCCCACACTTCCGTCAGTGCAATAGCAACTTCTTCCGCTTCCGCCCAGTTCATTATTTGCGCGAGTTCCGCATCGCTGTCGCCAGTGAAACGGTTTAGTGCTACGACCGGCTCGATACCGAAGTGGCGTATCGTTTCCACGTGCTTCGCCAAATTGACGAGTCCGCGCCGGACAGCGTCTGCATCTTCGCCGCCGAGTGCAGCTTTATCGACGCCACCGTGCATTTTCAGTGCACGCACCGTCGCGACGATGACGACCGCATCCGGATGGAAACCGCCTTTTCTTGATTTGATGTGCATGAATTTCTCTGCGCCAAGGTCCGCACCGAAACCTGCTTCTGTGACGACAATGTCCGCAAGGCTTCTTGCCGTATTGGTCGCCATCAAGGAATTACAGCCATGGGCGATGTTCGCAAACGGCCCGCCGTGAATGATTGCCGGGGTCCCCTCGATTGTCTGGACGAGATTCGGTTTAAATGCCTCTTTCAATAAAAGCGCAAGTGCTCCTTGTGCTTCCAAGTCTCTCACCGTGACTGGTTCGCGGTCATATGTATAGCCGATGACCATACGTGCGAGGCGTTCCTTCAAATCCGTCCGTGAAGTAGCTAGGCACAGCACCGCCATGATTTCCGATGCGACTGTAATATCGAAACCGTCTTCACGCGGTACCCCTTGAGCCGGACCGCCGAGCCCGATCGTCACATGGCGCAGCGCCCGGTCGTTCATATCAAGTGCACGTTTCCACGTAATGCGCCGAGGGTCGATCCGCAGCAGATTGCCTTGATGTAGGTGGTTATCGATCAATGCAGCTAGCGCATTGTTTGCCGAAGTGATGGCGTGGATATCGCCCGTGAAATGAAGGTTGATGTCTTCCATTGGCAGCACTTGTGAGTAGCCGCCGCCTGTTGCGCCGCCTTTGACACCCATGACCGGCCCGAGAGAAGGCTCGCGCATCGCCACCATGACCGACTCGCCGCTTTGTTTTAATGCATCCGCAAGTCCGACCGTCACCGTCGATTTCCCTTCGCCTGCCGGTGTCGGGCTGATCGCCGTCACGAGCACAACTTTTCCATCCGCCGTTGTTTTCGGCAATTTGTTCACATCGATTTTCGCTTTGTATTTCCCGTATAACTCCAGAGCGTCTTCCGCAATCCCTGCTTGCTGTGCAATTTCCTGGATCGGCCGGATAGCCGCTTCTTTTGCAATCGTCAAATCGGTCATCGCCATGCATAGTCCCAACTTTCAATTTTTCTTCCCATTATAAACGGGATGCCGGAAAACACAAGCCTGCTCGCATCCAGAAAAACCTTCAGCCATATAAAAAAACGCACCCGCATTTGGGTGCGTTTGATCAGAAGCGCATTTCTTCGATGAACAAAAGTTCCGGGAAATCCGCTTCAATATGATCCTGCAACTCATACTCTTCCAACAGATCATAAAAACCTTCATCATCCAGTTTCAGAAAACGCGGGGAATCGGGTTCATCGTAATGATAGAACTCCACAATATATTTTTTCCGGCTGTTGCGGGAAATGCTGTAGACTTTGAACGTTTCGTATTCCACCGCTTGCCCAATTTGCTGGCAAGCAAGGATCGATTCAGCATCCATTTTATCCAAATGCATGTAGAGAAAAGCTTCTGAGCGCGGCTGTTCTGCAGAAATGGCCGCCATTTTATCGCCGTGCCGATTAATGAAACGCTCCGACAGCTCCTGATGGAACGACAGCGTCTCCCACTCCACTCGCCCTTTATGCTTCTCGATAAAGCGTTCCGTCAACTTTTGCCCGCGTGTCACAGCTAGCCAATCGACTTTGTCGGCATGCCGGTTGATCAATGACATCGGCAGTCCCTGCTGTTCACTGAGCACTTGCCAATCGACCTGTTCCTGGTGCTTCTCGATGAACATCGGCGATAAGCGTTTGGCAGATACGAGCTTCCAGTATTCCCGTTCATCAAAAGGCTGGCCATGCGCTTCCAAGGCTTTCAACTGCTTTGCGGACAGCCGGCCTTCTTGAGGCTGCCATTTTTCAGCACTCGAAAACTCCTCCAAAAAGCGCTCCGATACTTGCTGGTGGCGTAGGATTTCATCCCAGTAAAGAAAGCCACTGTATTGCCGGATGAACTCTTCGGACAGTTGTTGGTGCTTAGAGACCAGTTGCCAATGGATATTTCGTGCGTTGTCGGCGAGAAACTTTTCCGATAAGCGTTCTTCTTCGCTGATTTTTTTCCACGCGACCGAACGCTTGCTATCCAATCCTTTTTCTTCCATCAATTGTTCAAGGGTGTCGAACATGAAAACCACTCTTTCCTAAAAAGTATTATATACCATACTACCACGCCTGCACGTGTAGTGAAAAAAGCCCGCCCACCGGATTTTACCGGTGCGCGGGCTGGTTTTGGTGAACGGCTTACTTTTGTTGATTCTGGGTATCTGTCATCCGGTTCTGTTCGTCGAGGTTTCTGGCACTGTCCTTAAAAGCCTGTTGTTCTTCACGCAACTCCTGCTCGCGGCGCTCTTCTTCCAGTCTTTCTTTGTTCTTGTCTCTTGCCATGTAGATCCCTCCTTATGTCTTACACCTCGTATTCCCTTTCTTCATAAGCTCAAACAGGAAATCTGCCAGCTGAATTTTATCCAGAACGGGCGTATACTGAAGGAAAAGATACGGAAGGATGATCGTTATGGCAGACACCATCCGATGGGCGTTCGCTGAGAAAAACGGCTTTCGGCTTCACCTCGCTAGTACTGAGCGCGGGCTTTGCTATGTCGGCTCTCCAGGGGAAGGCCCCGAAAAAATGAAGGAACATTGCTCCAAAAGATTTCCCGGCGCCGAGTTCGTCCAAGACGGAGAAGCCTTAAAGGATTATAAACTTGCACTTGAAGCTTGGCTCGCAGGGTCCAACGAAAACTTTTCGCTCCCGCTTGATGCAGAAGGCACAATATTTCAACGGGCAATTTGGCAAGCCTTGCAAGACATTCCTTACGGCCAGACCATTTCTTATTCCGAGCTTGCAGAACGCATCGGCAAACCGCAAGCTGTCCGCGCAGCCGGTTCTGCCGTCGGCGCCAACCCGCTGCTGGTTTTCATCCCTTGCCACCGGGTGATCCGGAAAAGCGGCGATGTCACCGGCTTCCGGGGCGGCATGGCATTGAAGCATCATTTACTGGAGCTGGAACGAAATTAGGTATTCAAAAAGCCATTATCCGCCTAAACGGATAATGGCTTTTAATATTGCACCGGCATGATGCCATGCAGAATGAAATCCGTATATAGTTCGGCAAGCTCCCCAGTCGACAACTCGCCGCCGGGCTGGAACCATTGATAACTCCAATTGGTTACGCCGAGCACCGCAAAAGCGATCATCTTCGGATTCAATCCACGGCGGAATTCACCGCTCTCGATTCCCGCTATGAGGACCGCTGCGATTTGTTCCCGGAATTCCGCCCGCTTTGTGCGGATCGTTTTAGCATTCTCTTCTTTTAAATGGCGCAGTTCGCGGAAATAAACGTTCGCAATCGGCCCCTGCTTTTCCATATCGCCGATCAATAGGTGGACAATCTCCGACAACTTTTCTTTTGCGCTCGCCTCCGTCCCGAGAATCCTTTGCTGGCGCATCAGCAATTCATCGATGTATTGCTGATGGATATCCATCAATAACGCTTCCTTGCTTTTATAATGATAATAAAACGACCCTTTCGTTACCCCGAGAGCATCGACAATATCTTGAATAGACGTCGCACTATACCCTTTGTCGACAAAAAGCGCGATGCTTTTTTGCATAATCTCCCTTTTCAAAACCTGTCACTGCCTTTCTGGATACCGGCTTTTCTTTGTGCGCCTATTATATCACGGCCGCTCTCCCGTTAAAATGCGCAGGAAGCGGAAAAAAGCCGGACCTCACGCAGGGGGTCCGGCCATGGCTGATCATTCAATTGGCTTTTTCACAATAGCCACTGTGCAACGGGAAACACAAACGAGCTTGTCTTCCTCATCTACAATTTTAATGTCCCATATCATTGTCGTGCGGCCTTTATGCAAGGGAGTGCCTACTGCTGTCACAACGCCGTCTTTTTTTCCCCGGATATGATTGGCGTTGATTTCCAGCCCGACCGCAATTTCATTTTCACGGTCGATCGCGTGCCACGTGCCGAAGCTTGCCACCGTTTCAGCCAATACGACGGATGCTCCCCCGTGCAATAACCCGAAAGGCTGGTGCGTCGCCGCGTGCACCGGCATTGTCGCGACAATCCGCTCAGCGGACTGCTCAGCCAATTCAATGCCGAGCACCCCCATGATTGTCTGTTCAACCGGCTTCATCTTGACCATCCTTCTTCCCCCCTCTTTTCTTACCGTTTCTTCAAGACGATAGTTCTTTATACTGTTCCCGCAGCAGGAATTTCTGGATCTTCCCGCTTGCATTACGCGGCAGCGCTTCAACAAACCGGTATGATCTCGGCCGCTTATAACGGGCAAGGTTTTCATGATTGACACAGAATTCTTCCAGTTCCCGCTCAGTCAAAGACGAATCTTTCGCCACTACAAATGCCAGGACCGACTCGCCCCATTTTTCATCCGGTACGCCGAGCACCGCCACGTCCTGCACTTTGTCGTGTCCGTGAAGCACATCTTCGACTTCGCGCGGGTAAATATTCTCTCCGCCGCTGATGATCATATCGTCGACGCGGTCCGCGACATATAAGTAGCCATCCTCATCCATATAGCCTAGATCACTCGAGTGATACCACCCTTTATAAAGTGCTTTATCGGTCGCGTCTTCGCGCTGGAAATAACCCACCATCATACTCGGGCCACGTACGATTATTTCTCCGACTTCAAACGGCGCAAGCACATCTTCCGGTTCCGAAGGGCCGTTTTCATTCGGGCGGACAATACGGATTTCGTGGTTGTATGCAGGCTGACCCGCAGAACCGGCTTTCGTCAACTGGTCTTCCTCCGGCAAAAACGTAATTGCCGGGCCCATTTCCGTCTGTCCGTAAGCCTGGATCAAATCGATGCCAAGTACTTCTTTAACACGTCTGACAAGTACAGGCGCCATTGGAGCTGCACCGTAAAGGCCGCGCGTCAAACTTCTGACTTTCTGGTGGGCGCCGTCGATTTCAGCGATCATACTCCACATCGTCGGCACGGCGAACATGACCGTCACTTTTTCTTTCTCGATGGTATCGAGCGCCAGGAACGGATCGAATTGATGCATGATGATGCTCGAAGCGCCTGCCTGGACACGCGGGATGATATTGCAATGCAGCTCAGCACAATGGAACATCGGCGCAGCGACCAAACCGATATCATTTTTCGTCGTCTTGAGCATCGCGATGCACATCATGCTTTGCTCGGCCATGCTCCGATGCCGATGGATCACGCCTTTTGGCCGCCCTGTTGTCCCGCTCGTATACATGATGGCATACGTATCCGTCTCATCTATTTCAACCCCAGGGTCTTCCGTCGAAGCATCAGCTATTTGCTGATGGTAGTTCTTTGCAAATTCAGGAGTCTTTTCATCAATGGTCCAGAAATGTATAGCCGGAAATTGCGGCGCAATGGTTGCGACAACCCCTTCGAGCACTTCTTCGAAAAGCACCACTTCGGGCTTGGCATCTTCTAAGATAAACGCCAGCTCTTCGGCTTTCAGCCGGAAATTGATCGGGTTGAAAATCGCGCCGATTTTAGCACAGGCAAATAACGCAGTCGCCAACTCATGATTATTAAAAAGATACGTAGAAACGCGATCACCTTTTGCCACGCCCGCTGCCGTCAATGCATTGGCTAAGCGGTGCACATCATCACGCCACTGTGCGTACGTCCAGCGCTTATTTCTTCTTAGATCAACTAATGCTTCACGTTCTGGGTGCAAGGAAACCGTATGGTCGAATATATTTCCGAGTGTCGCATACATTCTTTTTTCCTCCCTCTACTGAATGGTGGTTCACCATCAAACTACTTTCATGATGTCAGATTAGAACAAATATTTCAACAATTGTTTTGACCCAATCCTTTTTGAGCCACACTTAATAGACTAGAAGAAATTTTTAACATTATTATTTTTATATCCAAAATTAAACTCTAAATTAAGACTTTTGATTTTTGTAACACAAATGTAATATAAAACTTATTGCCTATATTCGTGAAACTGAATACACTTAAAGAAAATTGCGCACGCATGTAGAGCGCGGAAACCAAAAAGGGGAATGAAAATGAAGAAGCTGATCGGCATGGCAATCACGGCAGGAGTACTATCCTTAGCAATCGGAGCTGCGGATACAGAAGCTAGTTCTTACAAGATCCAACCTGGTGATACATTATGGAAAGTGGCATCGAGCAATCAAGTGTCTGTTTCCAATTTAAAAAGCTGGAATAAATTAAGTTCAGATGCCATCTACCCAAACCAAGTACTGCGCTTGACCTCACCATCTTCAGCGAGCACTCCGGCGCCATCCGCCCCAGCTGCCGCCAAAACCAGCATGTACACGGTCAAAGCCGGTGATACTCTTTATAAAGTTGCCAAAGCACACTCCACATCTGTCGCAAAAATCCAGCAGTTGAACAATTTGAGCAACTCTACCATCCACATCGGTCAGAAGCTGAAAGTCAGCGGCACAGCAACAGCTGTCGGTGCATCACCTTCACCTGCTCCAGCGGCACCGCCAGCACAAGCCAATTCGACTACATACCGCGTCGTCTCAGGCGACACGCTCAGCAAGATATCCAGAAGCTATAAAGTATCCGTTGCCCAGTTGATGAGCTGGAACAATTTAAGCACGAGCAATATCCGCGTCGGCCAAGTGCTGAAAATCCAAGGAAGCGCAACTCCAGCTCCTTCACCTGTCCAAGTTTCCAATCCGGCTGCCTCTTCGAAAGCCGGCCAAGTTCTTTCCATCGCTAGAACCCAGCTCGGCGTCCCTTATGCATGGGGTGGCACGACTTCGAGCGGCTTCGATTGCAGCGGTTATTTGTACTATGTCTATAACCGCGCAGGAATCACTATTCCGCGCACGAACACAATCGGCTATTACGCAAGTTCATTTACAGTCAGCTCTCCTCAGCCCGGGGATCTGGTGTTCTTCAAAAACACGTACCGTCCGGGAATTTCCCACGTCGGCATCTATGTCGGCAACAATAGCTTCATCCATGCCGGCGGAGACCGCGTCCAAATCACCAGCCTCAACGACAGCTATTGGGGCAAGCATTTCGACAGCTACAAACGCCTCAATGTCATGAGATAATTCGGCATAAAAAAGCTCCGGAAAAATTCCGGAGCTTTTTGCATACGAACAAAAACATTCCAAATGCTTCAACTTTCTCTTTATCCTCCCCTAAACAAAAACCTTGCACGGAAAATCCGTGCAAGGTTTTTTTAAGTTCTATCCACTTCTTCGGCGATTTGCTGAGCCAAGTCCTTGCCGTTTTGGATGCAGGCACCGATCCCTACTCCATAATAGGAAGAACCGGCAAGCCGGATTCCCGGATATGCGCCGCTAAGCCGCGCTTCAAGAGACATGAGGGCCGTTTTATGGCCCATATGGTAATTCGGCATGAGCTCATTCCACGGTGTGATTTCAATGACGGAGGGCTCTTTTTCGATGTTCAAGCTTTTCCTGATATCCGCTTTGGCTTTAGCCGCGATCTGTTCATCGGAGCTATTTTGCAATTCGGCGAATACCGGATTCGAACTCTTATAGAACAAGCGCACTAATAATTTGTGCTGTGCCGACGTATGTGGCCATTTACGGCTCGTCCATGTGCAGGCATTGCATGTTAAATCGCTTCCTTCCGACACGATAAAGCCGGTACCATCCGCTGGAAGTTGTTCATCCGGCAAATCATACCCTAAATACACGCTGATCAGCGAAGAATTAAGCAATTGGCCAAACTCCTCATCGAGCGTTTCATCTTTCACCAGTGCTTGCGCTTGCTGATGCGGGACAGCCAAAACGACGAAATCCGCTTCACTCGACGTGCCATCCGAAAAGCCCAGCTTATAGCGCCCATTTTGTTTCTCTAAAGAGGTTGTTTCAATGCCCTTTCGGATAAGCACTGACTCCATCTGCTCTTCGAGTCGGTCGATCAAGACAGCCATCCCTCCATCGAAGGAGATGAACTTTTTATTCGCTGCCCCTTGGAATGTTTCTTTATGCGCTTCGAACCCTTTGATGATGCTGCCGTAATCATTTTTGTAATCGACTAAATAAGGCAAGGTCGATGCCAAAGTAAGCTCACGCAAAGAACCCGAATAGACTCCGGATAATACAGGCGCAATCTGGCGGTCCACCAATTCTTTGCCGAGGAACTCTTCCAGAAACTCTCCGATTGAACTGTCTTTCGTAAACCGGTCGTTCGCCGTTTCAAAATCTTTCAAAGCCCGCTCTTTTCCCTGTTCGGATACGAGCGTCGAGCTAAACAGCGCTTCACGGTCCATCGGGATGCCGAACACTGTATCTTTCGGGATGGCGTGCAATTGATTATCGGTATACAAATAGGAAATGCCGGTCCCATTGTAGACCATCCGCTCCAAAAGCCCGAGCTCTTCGACGAGCGGCAATACGCTCGCGTGGCGTGCAACGATGGAATCCGCCCCTACTTCCATGGTGAAGCCATCTTTTTTCACCGTGCGGATCTTCCCGCCGAGTTCCTCATCTTTTTCGATGAGTTCGAGTTCCAACTCGAGCCCTTGCTGCTTTTTCATGCGCTCTAAATAATGCATCGCGGAAAGGCCTGTAATCCCTCCGCCGATGACCACGGCTTTCTTCATCCGAATCACTCCTTGCTTATATGTAAAGTTCATATTTCCCCTCTTCAACAACGCCTTCGAATTCTCTTACCCGATTGTTCATTCACTCTATATTTTACCAAGAACCTATATAATTCCCAATGCGTCAATATGTCATTTTCAACACGATTTTCGCCATTCGTGGTAGGATTTAACCGTAGGCATTTAAAGGATAGGAGAGGTTCAAATTGATGAATCCGATTGATCAATTGATCATGGAAAGAAGATCGATTAAAAAGTTCAAACCAGACACTGTCGATGTCGAAGAAATCATCGAATTGCTGAATATCGCCAAATGGGCACCTAACCATAAAGTGAACGAACCTTGGCGCTTCCAGCTGTATGCCGGCGCCGGCAAAGAAAAGTTCGTCCAGGCATTCCTCGATTCGATGAAAACACCGGACGGCGACATTCCTCAAAAAGCGCTCAATAAAGCCCAGTATTTCCGCGACATCCCGCTCCATCTGGTCGCCATCATGCCGGTCGACCCGCGCCAGCGACGCTTCGATGAAGATTACGGTGCGCTAAGTTCGCTGCTGCAGAACTTCCAATTGGCTGCCTGGCAGCGCGGCATCGGCATGATCTGGCGTTCGAACGACTGGATTTACGATCCCGTTTTCCGTGAAGCAATCGGCGTGCAGCCAGGCGAGAAAATCGTCGCGACGATGATGATGGGCTACCCTGCACATATCCCCGAAAAACAAGCACGCACCGATATCCGTGGAAAGCTGGAAATCATCGATCGATAGTAACGAAGAAAAAGAGCATCAAAGCTGATGCTCTTTTTTCTATTCCAACACAGATAAGGCGCCGACTGCACCCGAATATTCCCCATTGTCCGGGAATAACGGCGTCGAGCCGCGCAGAATGGTGTAGCTTGTGACGACTTCTTTCAAAAGGGCATTGTCGCTGAATGAAGAACCGATATAGACGATCGTCGAACTGCGGCATTGGCGCGCTGCATGCACACTGACAGTGCTGACCGTTTCGCCGACCAAACCGATGACCGTAGCAAGCAATTCTTCTTTTGACAACTCATGGGAAATCGAAAACAGGTCCTGCCCGAAATTACTGGCGGTCAATTCACCTGAAATCGGAGGCTCTTTGCCTTCGTATATATGCTTCACCTTCAAATCAATGCGTTCACGCGAGCCCCGTGTAGCGTGTTCGACAATCTCATCAAAGCTGGTGATTCCCGTCAGCAAATGGCTGAGGCCGACCAATGTGCCCCCGCCGATACCTGTCCCCCCGAGCCTTTCTTGCATATTATCCTGCACACAATGGATCGACGTGCCGGTTCCGACATTGGTGACCAAATAGGCTTCTTCGTGAAGCCCCATGCGTTCCAGCAAGACCTGGACACCTAGATGGGTCGCTTCGAACTCCACCATCTCTTGGACGGATTTTTCAAGCAAAGATGCAAGCACACCCGATTTGCCGCCCGTCACACATACTTCACTAGCCGTGAGCCCATTAATCCACTCTGCCACCAACCCGATTTCAGCAATCGGATATTTTGCAAAATGGATCGGGCCCCCATCGGTGTAGGCCACTTTAATCAGTGTCCCGCCCGCATCTATTCCGACTTTCATCTATCTGCACCTTCTCTTCTTAAAAGCACTTTGACTGCCTTACATAGTTTTTAACATATGGGGAAATTCTAACATATAAGTGCGGCAAGCGGGAGGAGTTTGCCCCATTCCGCTTTTGTGAGTTTTGAAGATTTAAATATTTTTTAGGATTGAACAATAGAAAATAGGGGAATAGAATCTTCAGCAAACCGTTTAATAACTCGTACTGAATTTTCTTTGCCTCTGCAAGGAAGATTTTGTGGGAGGTGATTAAATGGGGAAAATCCAGGGCATACCGAAATTGCTCGAATATCTGGAGCACAGAAGTTACCCCATGACAGAAGAACAAGTTATGATCTTCCTGTCAGAACGCAAGATTCCGCATACCCGGCCTTATGGCGATATGATCCTGTTTGACGAAGCCTATATTGATTGGTGGATCGAAGAACAGCGGAAAGCGGATGAATTAGTGACGGATTAAATGCAAGAAAACCCCCGGACTCTGCGTCCGGGGGTTTTTGAATGGTTTTAGTTATCGGTTCAATCCATTTCCATAAGAGTTGCTGAGGATTTTGAACAATTGCTCGAATTTATTCAGGATATCGAGCGCAAGCAAACCATTCCCTTCCGCCGTCTTCGGATACCCGAGCGGAACAGTGCGCCGGACTAGCTGCGCATAAAGCTCCGCTTCAGTCAGCTTACGGTCGAAATCGCGTTCGGAAATATTGCGGATCAAGGCCAATGCGCCCGATACATGCGGCGTTGCCATCGATGTGCCTGATAAACTTGCATATTTCCCATCCAAATAGGTCGAATAAATATTGATACCCGGCGCCACCAGGTCGATTTCGTTATTGGTGTTGCTGAACGGGGCGATGCGCCGGTCGAAATCGACGGCACCGACTTGAATGACTTCCCCATAGGCGCCAGGGTAGGCGAATTCATCGGTATCATGAAGATCATCCCCTTCATTACCGGCAGCGCAAACGACTGGGATTCCGGCATCGACCGCCCGCTTGATAGCTTCGTACAATTCAGGATGATCTTCAGGGCCGCCGAGCGACATCGAAATGATGGTCGTTTTTTCCCCTGCAGGACCTCGCCAATCGATGGCGTAATGGATGCCGGCAATAATGCCTTCATAGCTTCCGCTTCCTTGCTTATCAAGCACTTTGACGACCAGCAGATCAGCGTGCGGCGCGACGCCGACCACCCCTTCCCCTTCCCGCAGAGAGGCGGCGATCGTCCCGGCGACATGTGTCCCGTGCCCATTATAATCTTCGAACAGTTCCGGGTCTCCCGCGTCATCGTGCGTGAAGTTCCGGCCGCCTGCAATCCGCGCCTCGAGGTCCGGATGATCGGTCTGGCATCCTGTATCCAATACAGCCACTACATTGCCTTTGCCGTGTTCTCCGCTCTCCCACACTTCAGGCGCCTGGATCATCCGTACGCCTTCCGGTATGCGCGGCGGTGCGGCGGTCACTTGTTCAACGCGGTATGGAATCAAATGAATATTTTTCATCGAGAATTCCTCCTTCAGATCGTTTCCTTCATTCTACCTGATAGCTACGGCTCGAATCAAACGTTTGTTCGCATATTTAAATGGAAAGTTGTTCTTATTAGTTTCAAGAAAGAGACAGGAATTTCCTGCTTGTTGAAGAACACAAGAAAGACGCCAAAAGACGAGGAGATAGACAGAATGACTACATGGCTATTGTATGGAGCGACAGGCTATACAGGAAAATTGATCGCACAAGAAGCAGTCGAACGTGGAATGCGCCCGATCTTGGCTGGGCGCAGCAAAGAAAAAGTTCAGCCGCTCGCCGAAGAGCTCGGCCTGGAATTCCGTGTTTTTGGATTGGATAAACAAACAGCTGACTATTTGGATGGCATCGATCTCGTGCTGCATTGCGCCGGCCCGTTCGAAAAAACCAGTAAACCGATGATCCACGCCTGTCTGGAAGCCGGTGCCCATTATCTCGACATCACCGGTGAAATCAGCGTATTTGAACATACCCACTCTTTGCACGAAGAAGCTCAGAAGAAAAATATCGTTCTTTGTTCTGGAGTGGGCTTTGATGTCATCCCCACCGATTGCACCGCCCTGAAGCTGAAACAAGCACTGCCCGATGCCGTCGAACTCGCACTCGGTTTCGATTCGGATTCCGGCATCTCTCCCGGCACGATGAAGACTATGGTCGAAGGGCTCGGCGGAGGCAATATCATCCGCAAAGATGGGCAGCTGACCGCTGTCGCGATCGGCAAGCACCAGCGGATGATCGATTTCGGGCGCGGCCAAAAATCTGCCATGGCGATTCCCTGGGGTGATGTGGCTACTGCTTATTACACTACCGGCATCCCCAATATCACGGCGTGGATCCCGACACCGAAACCCGCTGCTAAAGCGGCACGGCTCATGAATGCGGCGAGCCCCCTGCTATCTTCTGAAAAAGTGAAGCAGCCGTTGTTGAAATGGATCGAGCGGCGAGTAAAAGGGCCGGACCAGGAAGAGCGCGCCGGAAGCGCTGCGCATATTTGGGGACAAGCCAAAAATGCGGACGGTGTCGTCAAGACGTGCCGAATCGATACTGCGAACGTCTATGACCTGACCGTTTACGGCGCACTCGAAGTGACACAGCGCTTGCTAACCACTGACTTTCCTGGCGGCAGTTGGACGCCCGCCGCCTTGTTCGGGGCGGATCTGCTCGAAAGCCTGCCGGGCTCAGGACGCTTTGAAATCGACAGCTTTTATCCGGGAACCGCCAACTGAATCTACCCAAAACTAAAAGGCTGACATAGCGTCAGCCTTTTAGTAATTGCATACGTTTATTGAACAAGGTCGGATAGGACAAGTATCCGAGGAAAACGCTCGTTACAGCAGCCGTCGTCAATAACAGGAACATGATGAGCAACTGGAATTGCACCGCTTGGATTGGGTCTGCCCCGGCGATGATCTGACCGCTCATCATGCCCGGCAGTTGGACGAGGCCAACCGTTTTCTGGCTCTCGATCGTCGGGATCATGCTCGCCTTGATCGAGTTGATCAATTGGCGGTGAATGGCCTGTTTCGGCGTTCCACCGAGCGCCAAGATCAATTCCGTCTGGTCCTGATGGTCTTCGACTTCTGCCGTGAAACGGTTCAAGAACAAAATCGACAGCACCATCGAGTTCCCGATGACCATGCCGCTGATCGGGATGATGTATTGTGCCGTAGCAGGAGTAATATTGAAGCCGATCAAAATTCCTTGCGTCAATACCTCCACGAAAATCAAGGTAACGGCAATCTTCCAAGTGATGCCTTGGATGGCTGCGCCTTTTTTCTGCGCATTATGGGTTGCCGCAACGATCATCAGCGCGACCATCAAGAAGATGTAAATCAAGCTTTCGGAGTCGAAGACGAATTTCAGTACGTATCCGACAGCGAGCAGCTGTATGATCGAGCGGATTGTGGCGACCGTCATATCCCGCCCAAGCCCTAAATTCAATGTTTTCGATAAGACTAGCGGGATGAGGACGAAAATGAGCGTTAGCGATAAAGCCCAGTAACTCATGACACCACCCCTTTGACAAATTCTTCAACACGCGCATTTTGTGGATCTTCAAGCAGCGAACTCTCGCCGGTCTCTACCACTTGTCCATCCATCATGACCCATGTGTAATCGCCGATTTCGAGCGCTTGCTGGAGATTATGGGTGATCCAAATGATCGTCGTATTGTATTTCCGGTTGATTTTGCTGATCAATTCTTCGACCTCAAGCTTTGAAGCGCGGTCGAGAGAAGAAGTGATTTCGTCCATTAAGAGAATCTCCGGCCTATTGACCAGGGTCCTTGCGATCGAAACTTTCTGGCGCTGTCCCCCTGACAGTTCTTTCACCTTGCGCTCAAGCAAATCCGCGTTTAAACCGACATCTTCGAGCAGTTCAATGGCATCTTCTCTTGCCAATTGCTGCCCCTGAAGTTCCAAGGGTAAATTCAAATTTTCGTAAACAGTCCCATTGATCATCGGTGCGCTCTGCAACGCCATCCCGACCATCCGGCGCAATTCCACCGGATCGTAATCCGCGATCACTTTATCCTTTACAAATATTTCTCCATTCACTGGTGATATGAGGCCGTTGCATAATTTAAGCAGCGTCGACTTTCCGGCTCCGGAAGGCCCTACTAAAGTGGTGATGCGGCCTTGTGGAAATGAACCGGTAATGTCTTTTAAAATTTCTATATCTCCAATGCGGTAATCCACGTGTTGAAAGTGAATCGCGGGTTTGTACTGGGTGCTCATGTCCACACCTCCTAATTTCTCAAGTTTCTTATTTATAATAATTCTAATGTAGATATCATAGCATAACTTTGCAGGGTAACCAAGTAATTGAGAATAACTATTTATAAATGAGAATACATATCAATTAATGCGTTTTCATTAGTTTTTTAACGATAATAATTATCAATAAGAAGGGAGCACCACAACAAAGCCCTTCCGCAAATTCCAAATGGAAACTGCAGAAGGGCTGGTTATATTTCTCGTACATTTAGGAATTGGTGCATTTGAATCTTCGGCTTACTCGACTTGATCGCTCTCGCTCAATCCGCTTTCCCCGAAAGCTTCATCCAGTTCATCAAAGCGCCCAATGCGATGGATTTTCTTGTCGTCCATCTCAAAATAATTGAAGATATGGGATTCTCCCGGCTCGCCTTGTTTTTTTGCGAGCTGTTCGAAGATAACCCGATTGCCTTTGGCGAATTTGTTGAGCGTCTCCAATTTCATACCAGACCCTTTCACCCATTCGGCAAGCATTTCGTGACCTGCGGCTGATTTCCCGGGACTGATCAATTCGACATTATGGTCCGTGACGGAAAGCACTCCGTCGACATCCTGTTCATTGACATAATCGGTAAAGCGTTCCGCTAGCTTGATCGGTTCAATCATCATGACTGCTCCCTTCTTCCGGTAATTTATCCAATATCACCAGCACCAATGTTGCGATAGGTCCCAAAAGAATCGACACTAAAAACCACATGAGGCCGCTCCGGTTTTTCCCCTGGGCCAGGCCTGCATTGATCAGCGCAAGCGTCCCCCATCCGACTGCATACTCATTTCCCATACCTATTCCCCCTTTTCTTCCATTCTACTCGAAAAAAAAGAAGCCGGATGCTCCGGCTTCTCAATAATTGACGTTTTTCAGTTTTTTGAAGGTCTTGACGAAGCGGTCGGGATCCCTTGGCACTTTATAGGTCAAGACACCGCGATGTGTGTGCAAATATAATAGATTGGCATCGTCGGAAAAGGTTTTATAGGAAATGTCCCAGACATGCGTCAAGCTGAACTCGTTGGTAGAGGCAATCAATTTATCTTCATAAAGGTGAATTTCGTATTCGGTGTGGATGATTTTCATCTGGCCGGCTACGATCGAGCGTTCCGTGTCGACGTAAGTAATGGAAGACAGCAAACTTTTCGGATCCATTCGGTTCGCCTCCCGGCTGTTTTCCTAAAGTCTACTGCACCTGTACGCGACTATGCAACTGATACGAAACCTACATGGTGTCGAAGTATTCATTCGTTAAATCTCCGCATACGCCGATGGCTGCGGCACTGCCTTCGCCCGCTGCAATGACGAGCTGTGATGGGACGATCAGCGAAGCATCTCCCGCCGCGTAAACATTCCACACATTCGTGCGCCCGTAATCGTCCGTCAAGATTCCGCCGTGCTCGTTTTGCTTGCAGCCGAGCTCTTTGGCGAAATTGGTGGCATGGCTCCATAAAGGAGTGACGAATCCTGAACTTCGATCAACTAAAGTTCCGTCTTCTAGCCTGACACTGCGCAGCTTGCCATTTTCCCCTTCAAGCCCCGAGATGATGTCTTCGTATACTTTGATTCCTTTGGCGAGCAGCTTTTGCTTCTCCTGTTCTTCAAGGCGTCCTTCCCCATTCGTAAAAACAGCCAAGTCCCGGCTCCAGGTGTAGACTTCCTTCGCCAGGGTAAATACTTTTTTATCAGCAATGACCGCGAGCGGCTGGTCACGCATTTCCCATCCATCGCAATAAGGACAGCTGAACAGGGTGGTGCCGTAGAACTTCTCGATATCCGGCACATTCGGCAGCTCTTCTTTTAAACCCGCCGCAATGATGATCTTGATGCTATGGAAAACTTCTCCGCTTGCGGTGGTCAGTTCGTAATGGGTTTCAGAAATGCGGTCGATCTTTACGACACGCTCGTTTTCCGTTTTGACACTTCCGTACTTGCGGATCTCCTCGTGCGCCAGCCGCTTCAATTCCTCTGGGCAAATGCCGTCCCTTGTAATGAATCCATGGGCTTCCCGTGTCACCAGATTGCGTCCATTATCATCATCGAACAACACTGTTTTCTTTCTCGAACGGCCAAGGACCAGCGCAGCATTCAAACCTGCAGGGCCTCCGCCAATCACCGCGCAATCATAAAGCATAGACGTTCATCCTTTTCTAGTTTCGTTTTTCTCCCCTCTTCCCCCTCTGCATCTCCCCTAAACAGATTGGCCCACTAAAAGAAAAACCGATCATCCGGGAACATTCCGGATGATCGGTTTTTAGCGCAGTCGCTTTATTGTTGAATCAGGTCATGCAATGCCTGGACGAAGAATTCGTTTTCTTCCTCGGTGCCGACTGAAACCCGTACGTATTCCGGAAGGCCCCACCCTTTTCCGTAACGTACGATGACGCCTTTTTTCATCAGGTCCTGATAAAGCGCCTCTCCCTCGTCGCCCAATTTGACCAATACGAAGTTCGCCATGCTCTTCGTATACGGGAGGCCAAGTTCTTCAAACGCATCGTATAGATATTCGCGTCCACGTCGATTCGACTCGCGTGATTGTGTCACGTGTTCATGGTCCGTCACCGCTGCCGTCGCAGCAAGCTGCGCCAGCGTATTGACGTTGAACGGTTCTTTCACTTTCAGGATCGATGTAATGATCGAATGGGCTGCAATTCCGAATCCGACGCGTACTCCGGCAATGCCGTAGATTTTCGAGAAGGTCTTCAAAGTCAGCAAGGGGTAGCCTTGACGGATGAATTCAGTGCCATCCGTGTAATCTTCCGCATCCGCGTAATGGCTATACGCCGCGTCAAAGACTACCAATATGTCTCCCACAGCGTCCAATAACTTTTGGACATCCTGTTTCTTCATATAAGTCCCGGTCGGGTTGTTCGGCGAGCAGATGTAAATGATTTTCGTCTTGTCGGTCACTGCTGCGATCATGGCATCGACATCAAATGCGAAACCTTGTGCAAACGGCACTTTCACGACTTTCGCGCCCATGATGTGCGCACCGAAATCGTATTCGCTGAACGATGGGTCCGGCACGACGATTTCATCGCCCTGTTCCAGAAACGCTTCCGAGATGAGGGTGATTAACTCGTCCGCCCCGTTTGTCGGAATGACTTGGTTTTTTTCGACGCCATGCTCTTTCGCGATTGCTTCCTTCAAATCACTCGCATCCGCATCCGGGTAGCGGTTCAATCCGAGTACCCCTTGTTCGATGGCCGCCACAGCCTTCTTCGATGGGCCGAGCGGGTTTTCGTTCGATGCCAGTTTAATGACGCGCTCCAAGCCCAGCTCTTCCTGCACTTCCCAAATTGGCTTGCCTGGTGAGTAAGGCTGGATTTGATCCAAGGTTTTGCGTGCTTTGATATTCTCCAAATTCGCCATTATGTACGCCTCCGTCATCTAATTTTAATAATGCTGAATGAATATGTACTGCCATCAATAATGATACCATTAAAGCTGGTTTTTCTGCATATACACACTCGCCATTGAAAAAATAATAGCCTCCATTATTACAGAAAAACCCGTTTCGCGAAAGGGGCGCAACCTACAATTTGAAACCCTCACGTAAATGTGGTTTACTTTAACGAGACTGACGAAAGAGGAGTTTTCATATGATTAAAAAAATGACATTTATTTTTGCCCCATTCGCCCTCGCCTTAGTGCTCGGCGCATGTTCTGATAATGAAGAATCCACTGCAAACGAAGAAGCAGCGGCTCCAGAGACTGAACAGGCAGAAGGAACTGAAGAAGCAGCAGGAACCGAAGAAGCAGCTCCTGCTGAATCGGCACTCGAACTTCCTGAAGAAGACGCGGTCGTGGCAGTCGTCAACGGCGAAGAAATCCAAGGCAAAGTGTATAATAGCGTCGCCCGCCAGTTCGAATCGACACTGGCTTCACAAGGACAAGACCCTTCAACTGAAGAGAACCTTCAATTGATTGAAGATGAAGCGATGTCCGTCGTCATCGGAAACGCTGTTCTATTGCAAGATGCCAAGGAAAAAGGCCACGAAGCGGATGATGCCGTCGTGGAAGAGCGCATGGAAGAATTGAAAGCCAACTTCGAGGACGAAGAAGCCATGAACGAAGCACTTGCTGAAACAGGCTTCACCATTGAAGAAATGGAAGAGCAATTGCGTGAACAACTTGTCTACGAAAGTTATATGGAAGAAGAAATCGACACTCCTGAAGTGACAGATGAAGAAGTCCAGGCAGCTTATGACGAATTCACTGCAAGCTCTGAAGAAGAAGCCCCGGCTTTTGAAGAGATGGAACCGACCATCCGCCAATCGCTGGAAGAGCAGAAAGAACAAGAAGCTACTTTCACACGCGTCGAGGAATTGCGTGAAGAAGCAGAAGTCGAAGTGAAACTTTAATTTTCAAAAACCCCTACCGTAATCGGTAGGGGTTTTTTGGTCTTACAGCCATTCATCTATTCAGCGAGACGCTCTTTGCAAAACGCCAAAATTTCCTGCTCTTCCTCTTCATCCAACGCAAATTCAAGCGGCTTCTCACTTTCATTGTCGATAAAATGATAATCGGCGATGCGTGCATTGCCGTCTTCCACTGCCAGGATCAGGCGCAGGTCAAGGCCGCCCTGGCGGTACAGCTCGTCTTCCTCATCCACTTTGATCGCCATCGTGTACTCAAAGCGTTCGCCTGTCAGGATGCCGGTCGGGTCTTGCAATTTTTCCACTTCGTAATTAATGATTTCCATTATTGCACCTCCATTGCTCTATTTTAGCTTTCATCTTGCCATTTGGATAGCATCGCGCTAAGGTTTGGCGTTTAAGTGCACTGGATACGGGAAAACACCAAACAGACATAAAAAAATAGGAGTGGATTTTGATGAACGTATTAGTTATCGGAGCAAACGGCCAAGTGGGCCGCAACATTGTAGAAGAGTTAACGGAAAAAGGCCATGACGCGGTAGCGATGATCCGCAAAGAAGAGCAGCGCGAAGAAATGGAAAAACGCGGCGCGAAGAAAATCGTCCTTGGCGACTTGGAGAAAGACTTCAGCCATGCATTCGACGATGTCGAAGCAGTCATTTTCGCAGCAGGCTCAGGCCCGAAAACAGGCGCTGACAAAACCTTGACCATCGATCTATGGGGCTCTGTCAAAGCAGCGGATTACGCGAAGCAAAAAGGCGTCAAACGTTTCGTCCAGCTCGGCTCGGTCGGATCTGATGACCCGGATGCAGGCGGCGAGGAAATGAAGCCTTACCTCGTAGCGAAGCGTACAGCGGACGACCTTCTTGAACAGAGCGGTCTCGACTATACGATTGTCCGTCCAGGCCCATTATCGGACGATGAGAAAACTGGTCATATCGAAGCAGCCTCACACTTTGAGTCTTTCGAAAACCGTTCGATTCCACGCGCAGATGTAGCGCGCACACTTGCTGAAGTGGTCGACCGTAAAAATACTTACGGAAAAGTATTCGAAATCCTGCAAGGCGAAGCTGAAATCGCCCAGGAACTCGACCGTCTGTAACCCTGAGACGGATAGCGTTCACGGCATTTCTATGGTAGACTAGCTTTACGATAATAGAGGACGTGATAACATGATTAATATTCAAGCACCGAAAGCTGACATTACCATTACTCAGCGCAAACAAGAAATTCAGGGCGATGAAGCAGTCATCAAACCGCTATACGGGTTTATCGATTTGCATGAAATCCCGCGCGACAAAGGCGGCATCATCCAATTCTTCAACCACAGCGGCGAGCTGTTGTTTGTCGGAAAAGCCCGCAAACTGCGCCAACGCGTGAAAAAGCATTTCGAGGACAATGTATCGCCGTTGAAAAACCACCGCGATGAAGTCCACCGCATTGCAGTTTCCATCGTGGAAGACCCGATGGAACGCGAAATTTACGAAACTTACCTGATTAACACAGGAAAAGCGAAATACAATGTCGATAAAGTTTTTTATCGCGACTAACAAAAACGGGCGCTCCCAAAAGAGTGCCCGTTTTTTCTATTGCCGGCTTTCTTCCCGATTGAGCAGAAAATAAAAATTCCCCAAAAGCTATATACAGTCAAATTCAAATAAATCCTTTTCTAGGTTTTACAAGACTCGGAAAAAGGAATAGTACTGTAAAATAATGCTCTTTGGAGGAACTCACTATGTCTACACACGCCAAGCCAGTCCCAGCGGCCGATTGTCGCAGCGAATACGATACATTGCGCCATGTGCTCTTATGTCCCCCGCGTTTCATGGAAATCAAAGATGTCATCAACGATGTACAAAAACGGTATAAAGAGGAGAACATTGATGTGACGGAAGCGCTCCGCCAGCATGTAGCATTTGTCGATGCACTTAACGCAGAAGGCGTCGATACTGCTTTTTTGGAAGCTTCCGAAGAATATCCTGAGCAAGTGTTCACACGGGATATCGGCTTCACGATCGGCGACACCGTCTTCATCAGTGAAATGGCCGCGAATGTCCGCCAAGGCGAAGAACAAGTGCTTCAGAACTGGCTCGCCGAAAATGGCGTACAGTTCAAGCACTTGCCGGGACACCGCATCGAAGGCGGCGATGTACTGGTCGACCGAGATACCGTATTCATTGGCATCAGCAGCCGAACTTCCGAAGAAGCGATTGAAGAATTACAGCGGCATATGCCGGATTTCCGTGTCGTCCCTATCCATCTCAACGAAAAATACTTGCACCTGGACTGTGTCTTCAATATTTTATCGCCGACTGAAGCGCTCATTTTTCCGGAAGCATTGGAACAAGCGACAATTGATATGTTGAGTCAGCGCTATACGTTGATCCCCGTCGAAAGGGACGAACAATTCAAGCTCGGTACAAACGTCCTGTCGATTGGCGACCGCCGCGTCTTCAGCCAGCCGCAAAACACCAACGTGAATAAGCAGCTGCGTGAACACGGCTTCCGCGTCATCGAAACCGATTTTTCGGAAATCATCAAGTCCGGCGGTGCTTTCCGCTGCTGTACGATGCCTGTCGCCAGAGGCTGAACAAAAAAAGCTGCCCGCTCAAGCGGACAGCTGTTTTTATTATGTCTGCATCTTTAATCCTGATCGGCTTGCTGCATATGCAGCCTGCTTTCGCGCGCGAGCTCGACAAACCTCGCCATCATATCGGTCCCTTCCGGCGTGCCGATGGATTCGGGATGGAATTGCAGCCCATATACCGGATACTCTTTATGCTTGATTGCCATGACGGTACCATCATCCATCGCTTCTGCCTGCACATCAAAACAGTCGGGCATGGACGTTTTTTCGATGGCCAACGAATGGTAGCGCATAACAGACACCCTCTCTTCCATGCCTGCGAACAAATCGGTGCCGCTATGGGACACATGAGAAACCTTGCCGTGGCGGATGACCGGCGCTTCTGTGACGCGTCCGCCGAACGCTTCCCCGAGCAATTGCTGGCCAAGGCAAATACCTAAAATCGGCACATCGCGATAGTTCGCACGGATCAACTCGAGCGACTGCGGCACATCTCTCGGATGCCCAGGACCCGGAGACAAGATAATCGCTTCCGGTTTTTTCGCGCGGATTTCATCTAGGCTCAATTGGCCGTAGCGCACAACTTCCACCTCTTCGCCAAGAGCGGCGACAGCCTGATAAATATTATAGGTAAATGAATCATAATGATCGATCAGAAGAATCATCCGAACACCTCCGTCAACGAACGCGCTTTATGGAGCGTTTCCTCGTATTCGGCTTGCGGTTCGGAATCGAAGACGATGCCCGCTCCCGCTTGGACATGGACAGTGCCATCTTTGACCACGAATGTCCGGATAGCGAGCGCCACATCGAGATTGCCGTTGAAGCCGAGGTACCCGACAGCGCCGCCGTAGACGCCGCGTCGCTCTTCTTCAAACTGCTGGATGAGCTGCAAAGCACGCACTTTAGGGGCGCCGGATACCGTACCAGCGGGCAGGCAGGAGACAAGAGCATCCAGTGGGTGCATCACACTCTCGAGTTCTCCGGTCACTTCCGAGACGATATGCATGACGTGCTGGTATTTCTCGATGACCATATATTTTGGAATTGCGACCGTGCCGACTTTCGCGACGCGGCCGACGTCGTTGCGGCTGAGGTCGACGAGCATCTGATGCTCTGCCCGTTCCTTCTCATCTCCCAATAACTCTTGTTCCAGCGCCGTATCTTCCGCTTCCGTCTTGCCGCGCTTTCTCGTGCCGGCGATCGGATTGGTGACCATCTCCCCGCCTCGTATCGTCAGCAAGCTTTCCGGTGATGCGCCGACGACAGCGTAGTCTCCGAAATCGATGAAAAACTGGTACGGGGACGGATTTTGCTTGCGGAGTTTTCTATATAAAGTGAAAGCATCGCCCTGGTAGTCCGCAGACAAACGCTGTGACAATACCAATTGGAACACTTCCCCCTTGCGGATTTCCTGTTTGGCCAATTCGACTTGTTCGCGGAATCGTTCAGCTGTCGTGCCCGACTGAAACTCCAAAGTGGCTGGATGATCGACCAGCTCTTCTTCGCTTGTCTTTTCAAGTTGTGCAGCGATCTCTTCGGCACGGCCTTCAAAAGAGATGACCGTTACGTCATGGCGGACATGGTCGAACACGACGATCGTTTCATAAAGCTGCAAGTGAATATCTGGCATGTTCAAGCTGTCTTTACGGGCACTCTCAACCGGCTCGTACGCCTGAATGGCATCATAACCGATATAACCGATCGCTCCGCCAGTAAATGGCAAGCCTTCTATATCACGATCCTGTTGGGGCACATGCTCTTTGATCAATTCAAGCGGACGCCCTTGCTCCACCGAACGATCGCCGCTCCGGTAATCGATCACTTCGAGCTGGTCTTTCAATCCGATAAACGCTTTCGACGGATCCGCCCCGATAAATGAATAGCGGCCGCTTGCGCTTGTTTTCAGGGAACTTTCCAATAAGCATTTATAAGGCCCTTCCAACCGGTTGAACACCATGATCGGCGTCAAGCTGTCTCCTTCTACTTTCCTGATCTGTACATCTGTTCTCATCTCGGCTCAACTCCTCTTTCTTCCGGGCACCGCCGATTCAATAAAAAAAGCCCCCTGCACGAAATAAGACCATTTCGTACAGAGGACGGATCGACCGCGGTGCCACCTCATCTTGAAGCTCTCAGCTTCCACTTGAACCCCAGTAACGCGGGGCGGACGGATCTTCTTTTGAAAGATCACTCATAAGTCCATTCACGCATGTGCCACACCGGTTTCCAGCTGCCACCGGCTCTCTGTCAGAAGCTATCCATGCACTACTTTTCTTATTCAACGATTTTAGAATGTGGCGCTTTGTTTCCGCAGCCTTATAAGGCATCGCGCAATTAAAAGCTTGTGACCATCTTATGGAATTCGGGGCTATCTGTCAACTGAAAGCGAACCATTAATTAGATAATTCTGTATTTATGAGGAGATTTAGGTTATAAATATATATAGTAGTAGGATGTTTCTAAAATCGAAGGGGGTATCAGAAAATGAAAAATAAATTTTGGCTGGCCACAGGTACATTGGGACTTGGGCTAATACTCGGCGCATGTGCAGGCGAAAGCGGCGGCGACTCCTCTTCCGAGAGCGGCGATGCCACACAGATCAGTTTCATGCACTGGCGAGGAGAAGACAAAGACGTACTCGATGAAATCATTGCCGATTTCGAAGAAGCGAACCCTGATATTCGCGTAGAGCAGAACATCTATCCGTCTGACCAATACCAGGCGACGGCACAGCGCATGTTGCAGGAAGGTTCGACGGGCGACGTCTTCACTTCTTTCCCGGGTGCCCAATTTGAATCCATTGAAAGCGCCGGTTTTTTTGAAGACTTGAGCGGAGAAGAATTCGTCTCGAATTTTGACGAAAGCCTGATCGCTGTCGGCCAAAAAGATGGCACGCAATATGCCCTGCCGTATCAACTGGTGTTCAATATGCCGGTATATAACAAAGGCATGTTCGATGAACTTGGCCTTGAAGTGCCGAAAAGCTGGACAGAATTCCAGGAAATGGCCGATACCTTGCTCGAAAATGACATCACGCCGATCGCTTTCCCAGGCGCTGATATCGGGCCAAACCAATTCATGAACAGCATGATGATGAATAATGCGCCGGATGAAGATGTCTTCGAAAAACTTCAGAACGGCGATGAATCCCTGACCAATGAATGGTGGGTCAAGACACTTGAAGACTTTAAGCTTCTTGCCGACCAAGGCTATATTCAGGACGATGCACTCGGCACCAACCAGGATTCCGCAATGGCGATGGTAGCGAACGAGGAAGCAGCCATGCTTGCGACCGGCTCCTACCATATGAATTCTTTACTCGACTTGAACCCTGACCTCGAGCTCGATCTGCTCGCTCCGATTACAGTCGAAGAAAGTGAAGCGACATATGAAGGTATCAATACGGCGACATTCATGCTTGCCGTCAACAGCAATTCAGAGAAAAAAGACCAGGCAAAAGCGTTCATCGACTATTTGAGCCAGCCGGAAGTGGCTTCCAAATACGCCAATGAAACCGGGCAGCATTTGACTGTCAACGACGTCGAATACGAGTCTGAAGCTTTGCAGAACACCTCGTATTGGATCGACGAGCGCAACACGCGTTTCCAGCCGCGCTTTTTGATCACCAACGCCCAAATTGAAGATGCGGTCCTCAGTTCAATTGAAAATGTTCTGGGGGGCGAAGATCCAATGGCGGCGGCTGAAGCAGCCCAGCAAATCGTAGAAGAAAACAGGGAATAACAGGTTCATGAGAATCTCCAAATCCATCTATCTGTTCTTTCTTCCGGGGCTTGTCCTTTACAGCTTGTTCTTTCTTTATCCAACCATCAGCGCCCTGTTTTACTCATTTACAAACTGGGACGGCTTAAGCGCTACCTTCCAGTTTGTCGGCATCGACAATTACACCCGGGCATTCACCGGTGATTCGATTTTCCAAAAAACGATCGGCAATAACTTGAAGTTCATGCTGACAGTCGTCGTTTTCCAGACACTGGTAGCCCTTGCTTTTGCGCTGATCGTCATCAAAAATACGAAAACGAACGTGTTTCTCCGGGCGCTTTACTTTTTCCCGACCATTTTGTCTTCGGTGTCGGTGGCGTTCATCTGGGCGTTCATCTACGATCCGTCGATGGGCATCCTGAATCAAGTGCTCGAGCTCATTGGCCTTGATTTCCTTGCACAGAACTGGCTCGGCAATGCCAATATCGCCATCTACTCCCTGGCCATCACGCAAGTCTGGTTCCATGCGGGACAGATGCTGATCATCTTTGTCGCGGGGCTTCAGGCCATTCCTGAGGAGTTGTATGAAGTGGCGAAAATCGAAGGCGCCAGCAAGTGGCAGACGTTCAAAAGCGTCACGTGGCCGCTTCTCGCACCTTCTGCCACCATCGTCGTCGCTTACACGACGATCCAGTCGTTCAAAGCATTCGACCTGGTCTTCGCCATGACCGGCGGAGGACCGAACAATTCCACCGAAATCATCGCGACCTATATTTACGATGTCGCTTTCAAGAGCTATCAATTCGGCTACGCTTCATCGATATCCATCATTTTCATGGCCATTATCGCTTTAATCACCTATTTGCAGTTCAAAGCCTTGCGCTCAGATCGGGTGTCTTACTAGAAAGGGGGCGGCAACTTTGCTGTTCAGGAAATTCTCACTGCTCATCTATGCGTTGCTGATCCTGATTCCTTTGGTGGTCGTCCTGCTGACGTCCGTTAAAACACTTCAGGAAACATTCCGCGACCCCCTCGGCTTGCCCGACGGCGGCTTTAAATTCGATAATTATGTTGCGATTTTCCAAGAACAAACGATGGCCGGCTATTTTCTCAACAGTACGATTGTCACTTTGTTTTCGGTTTCGCTGACGCTGTTGCTTGCTGCGATGGTAGCGTTCGGCATCACCCGCATGAACAATTGGATCGGCAATGTGCTGTTCGGCCTGTTCACTCTCGGCATGATGGTACCGGCACAAGTCATTATGGTCCCGCTGTATTCGCTCATGCTGGATTTGGGGCTGACGAATAGCCTTCTTGGGCTCATCCTTGTCAACATCTCCTCGACTTTGCCGATCGCGGTCTTCATCCTGACCGGGTTCATGAAAACCTTGCCGAAGGAATTATTTGAAGCTTCTACGATCGACGGGGCCGGCAATTGGAAGATGTTCACGAAAGTGGCAATTCCATTATCTTTGCCTTCCCTCTCGGCTACAGCAATTTTCCTGTTCGTCATGCACTGGAACGACCTTTTGTACCCGCTCCTGTTCATCACGGACAATGCCTACAAAACCTTGCCGCTCGCACTCCTTGAGTTTCAAGGGCAATATTCCACCAATTATCCAATGCTGTTCACAGGCGTCATCATCGCCTCAGCACCGATGGTCATCGCCTATGTATTCCTGCAGCGCTACTTCGTCGCAGGCATCACAGCCGGTGCGGTCAAAGGATAACAAAAAGCCTCCGGAATTTCCGGAGGCTTTTCTCATTATCTGGCAAAGACGTGCTTGCCGATTTTCTTGATCGTCGAGCGGGTGAAGATCCACTGGTCAGTTGCCGTGACCGGGTTGTAATAGTATGTCGCGCCGGAAGATGGATCCCAGCCTTTCGCCGCTTCCCGCACAGCGCGGTAAGCGGAAGCGTTTGGCGTCAGCCAATACTGCCCGTCATTGACTGCTGTAAAAGCGTTGCGCTGGAAAATGACGCCATATGTACTGTTCGGGAATGCACTGGATTGAACGCGGTTCATAATGACTGCTGCTACCGCTACTTTCCCTTCGAATATTTCGCCACGGGCTTCACCATGGACAGTTTTCGCCATCATATCGACTTGTTTTATCTTTTCACGCGTCATCGGGCCGGTAAAGCCAGTCGCTGTCACACCGAAGTCGCGTTGAAACTGGACAACAGCATCCTTTGTGATGGAACCATAATAACCAGTCGGTGCTACGTGGAAATAACCGAGCTTTTGCAGTTTCACTTGAAGCTCTGTGACCTCACTTCCGGAAATGCCTTCATGCAAGTCGGACCCATGAGCCGAAACCGCTGAATGTGAAAACGTTAGAAAGAAAATTGTTGCTAAGCTAAATAAGAGCACTTTAAATGTTTTCATGCTTCCTCTCCTTTTCTTTATGACAAGAATCGACAATTGATTCTTTATTAAAGTATATCTTTGGTAAAAATTAAAGACAACATGACAGAGTTACTTTGTTTTTGAATTTTTCGCTCAACTCGCTAGGCCTTTCTATGTTCAGTGCATTCTTTAGACCTACAAAGAACAACTTCAATCAAAGCGGGACATAAAAAAAGACGAGCAATATGCCCGCCTTCCCTAACGCCTCATAGATTCAATTTCTCCGTCTGGTGTAATGCAATTGTGCTATTTGCCCGTCTTTTCCAACAGTGTCCAATGTGAAATCAAGTCGGCGCTGTGCTTTTTGGAACAATGGAATGCCGTCGCCAAGTGTGACCGGGGCGATCGATATAATAAATTCATCGACCAGGTCTTCCTCCAACAGATTCTCCAACAGCAAGCTGCCGCCGACTGGCCAGATGTTGCCGCCTGGTTGCTGCTTCAGCTTTTTCACGACACTTGCCGGATCTTCCGATGTGAATGTGATGTGGCCCCCGTCCGCTTTCGGATGGGAGGTAAATACATAGGAGCGTTGATCGGCATAAGGGAATCCTCCGCTTTCATGGGCGATTACCCATTCATAGGTGCGCCTGCCGAGCAGAATCGTATCGACCGCTTCGATAAATCGCTGATACCCAGCGTCTCCGTCCATTTCCACATCCAGAAGCCAATCCAAGGTCTCTTCCTTATCGGCGATATAGCCATCCAAACTTTGCGCAATATAACAAACGACTTTCCGTCCGCCCATCGAAACTGCCTCCTTCAACGGCTCATACCCGCTGCTTTCTTCACAGTGCGCCCAATCAGGATTCCAGGTCTTTCAATTGTTTCTTCGTTTGTGGAAATGCGTTTGCCTGCCATTCCGACCGATAAGCTGAATCCAATTGTGTGAGCCCTTCTTCTGCGTGGTCATAAGGTGCGTCGACGCTTTCCTCGTGGTCGATTTCATAGCTATTGTGCATATCGCTGTCTTCGTACACCCAAATATTCCGCTTCTTGCCATTATAAGCCTTTAACAAAAGTAGCCCTGCCCCGAGTGCTGCCCCCGATGCGATGAATCTTTTCATGTCGATGCCCACAATTATCCCTCCAAGTTGTTCTTTCTACCTTGTCTTCCCCCTTTGCTACCTACTTAACCTTTATAGCATTTAGACGAATGGGGCAGAGTTTGGTAAAGTGAAACAAAATGATTGTGGAGGCGATTTGATGAAGAAAATAGTCATCGTATCTGATACACATATTCCGAACCGCGCGACAAAGCTCCCTCAGCCGCTCGTCGATGCCTGTGACGGAGCCGATTTCATTATCCATGCCGGCGACTGGCAAACACTCGATGTCTACCACGAATTGTCCGCTTACGCTGAAACGGACGGCGTGGCGGGGAATGTCGACCCATGGGACATCGTCGATCGTTTCGGGCGGAAAAAGATTTTCACATTCGGCGACTTGAAAATCGGTGTCGTCCACGGAGACGGTATACGCAAAACGACCGAGCAGCGGGCATTCGATAGTTTTGAAGGAGAAAACGTCGATATCATCGTGTTTGGCCATTCCCATCAGCCGCTTATGCGTGAAACAGGAGGCCTCACCTTGTTCAATCCCGGATCGCCTACCGATAAACGCCGCGAGCCGCAATACTCATTCGGGCTGCTTGAAATCAGCGACAAATGGGAGCTCAAACACGTCTTTTTCGACAAAGAAGATTGAAATAAAAAGCCATTTCCTGATTCAAAGGAAATGGCTCTTTTCATTATGCGACAAGTACAGTGGTGGCCAAATGCAAAATCACCCCGTCTTAATTTTTTTGGAAACTGAATCCGAGTCGCTTGAGCGCTGTTTCAAGATTCGCTTCGATCATCGTCCCTTTCAATGCTTCGGCAAAATGTGGGACTTTCATCGCCATATATGGCTGGATTCCTGTAACAACCGGCTGCACGCCGATCAAGCCCAAGACCTTCACGAGCTTCAATAAATACTCGCCGACCTCCGAGTTGATCTGTGACACCCCCGATACATCGATAACCAGCACTTCGATGCCTTTTTCCGCACAGCCATGCATCACATGGTCGATGATTGTCCTTGCCCTGGATGCCCCGATTTCACCGATGACCGGCAGTATCGCCACGCTTCCGACAATTGGAACCATCGGCGCCGCCAGCGATTCGATTTGCCCATATGCCCGTTCAAGCTCCAAGACATAAGTCAATAAAGTGGCCAGCGTTTCAAAGATGAACGGCAAATCCGACGGCAGCTCACATGGGCCATCGTCCAGTCCGCAAACAGTGCCATAAATAGATCCGTCTTCATAAAAAATCGGCACCCCGACAAAACAACCTGCTTCAAATCCATCGGCAATCCCAAGAGCGCGCGTCAGGTTATGGCTACCTATATGTTCGATGATCAGCGCTTCTGCACCATGCTCCTCACTAAGGCTGGAAAGTGTGCATGGCAGTGGCGACACGCCTCCTTCCTCGATTAAATGATGTTTCGTATTATGTACCTTGACGATTTTATGGACACCGCCATCTTGTTTCGAGATATAGAAGCTGTTCATGCCCGCTTGCCTGCTCAGAATTTGGAGAATATATGAAGCGGCTTCCTCGAAATCATTGAAATTCCTTAATTTCCCCAGATTTTCGCTTACCATTCGGTCATCTCCCCTTATCAACTTGTCATCAGCGCCATCCAGCTCCGCTTAATTCTCTATCTTTCCTTATTATAACGCTTCTTTAATATCTGAAATATATAAATTGTGTAACAAATATCCCGATGGCCTTAGGATATGTTCAAAGTTATAAAATAGCGGGTATACCCTAGCAGTACCTGAAGGAGGAGCATACATGAGCAGCAAACTGGATATCGACTTAGTAGAACAGACCGATAGCATGATTCATTTTTCTTGGACCCCTACAGACAACGTGAGCCAAGTAAAGAAAGATGGCAAGATAGTTTATACAGGCACACAATCTTCGTTTCGGGATGAAGGCCTCAGCCCTGGTGAATTGTTCACCTACTGCATCGAACAGCAATCACAAGACGGCAGCTGGATTCCGGCCATTAAGCTATTGACGGGAACCGAAAAACGCGATCCCGACAGTATTAACCAGCTTGAGCAAATTGTGCTGACGACCATCGTCTCCTATAAACGGATCTCGCTGGCATGGGGCGCAATTGAAGGCATCGAAGAATATGAGGTTTTTCGAGACGGCGAGCCGGTGGCTAAGACCCGCAGTACCCAATATACCGATCTGGATGTACCGGAAGACCGTGAACTGATGTACTGGATTCGTGCAAAACGACCTGTAGAACGGAGCGAAAGCCCGTTGCGCAAAATCAAATCGCTTGCTGCCAACACATTTGGAATACTGAACGCAGGCTCTTCTCAGGAACAGGCGACAATGGAAAAGTTCTGGCTGGCTAAAAAGATTGCACCGCTCAATCAATTGCTCGATAAAGAGGACGGCGAACGGCCAGAACTGAAATGGCATATGCGCTATGCGACATTTTTGCCTGATAACGTACTGAAAAATCCGAATCTGACATCGCCGAACCGTTATTTCCAAGGCGATAACCGCAAGTTCGACCCAGAATCCAAACAATACCGCTCCCGCACCAACTGCATCATCAATTTGTCAAAAGAGCAAAGTGAATTCGATTTTGACAAAGACATCGGCACCAGCATCGCTTATAATTGGCGCCGTAAATTCCGCAAAGCGGATGTAGCTTCAAGTGACCAGGTGGAAGCGGAAATTTCTGCAGAAACAGGCCAGAAAACTGATATTCTCATTACACACAGTGTCGGCAATCCCTTGACGCCATCGCCGAATATTGATTACGAAGTCTCGGCTACATTCTATCGGAACGGCATATATGATTTTGTCGGCGTCCATGACCAGGCACCCAACCATGAAATTTACTTAAAGCTTGGAAGCGCTGGGATTTGGCAGCCGATCCATCAGACTGAAAGTGAAGGGCTCGCTTGGATGGCCGACCCCATCGCTGCACATTATTGGCGTATTTCCAACTTCCTCTAGAGAGGATTCCAACAAAGGCGAGAAGGTTTCCACATATAAAAAAGGCAGTTCCAGGTTTTCTGGAACTGCCTTTTTACGTCATTAAAATTGATCCAAAAATCGCTTGCGGATATGCGGAGGCGGCAGCATGCAGCTGTCGAGCTTGCCGAATACTTTATAGCGGTTTTTTGCAATGACATCGTAAGCACCATCACGGATGACGCGCGGGAATGGCTGAAGATGATACGCGAGCTTCCAAAGACCCGTCAAATGGTGTGAAATCTTGAGTGCACCTTCTGATTTGACGTAAGCTTCGCCGTCTTCAATCAAAACCAGGCTGTCGACATCGTCCGGGACATTGTGTTTTTCGGAAAGCTCCTGCCCGATATCGCTTTGCAGCGAAGCAAATTGAAAATAGCCTGCCGGGTCGTGATTGATGATGAATTGCACACTGGAATCGCAAAAATTGCAATCTCCATCAAATAAAACAATTGCATGCTCCATAAATGATCCTCCTTTAACTAATACCTGTCTTTCATGTTCCCTATTCCCATTTCTTGAAACCATCTGTCTTCGTTCCTTGATGGAAAAACAGCTTCCAGCCACCCCGGCTATTTTTCCAAACGGAACTGCGGTGGCTCCATATGCCTGTCGTCCGATTCTCCAATACATAAATGGTGAGTACCGACTCGGGGCCCAGAGGCTTCACTTCAAAGCGGTAAATGTGATATTCATCTTCCGACAAGGGGTGGCCTCGATCAAAGTCGGATCGCCGGCAAACGCCGCCCGAAATACCGAATTCAAAAAATTCATCGTCCAGTATTTCTGCCATGCGGCGATTTTCTCCCCTTGCAACCGGCGCCAAGTGGCTATTCTCCAATTCCAGGAATTGCTTATTCAAGTTATCCATCTAGCTGCCCCTTCCATTTATGTTTATTGAAGAAAAAAACAGCCCCGGCGAGCGCCGGGACCGGATCATTTAAATTGTTCGTCTTCTTCTACATCATCGTCTTTATAGAAATCTTCCTGGTCTTCACCTGGCTGGTCTTGAGGGCCGTCTGAGGAACCAAAATTCTCGACGTCTTCAAAGCTGTTTTCGTAATCGCGAATTCTGCCGTCTTCCGATTTTGCTGGGCGGTCAGTCGACGATCCGATAACATCTTCCTCTGAAGGGCGGCTTTCAAGGTCCAGGCTGTGATCTGCGTGGTCGATGCAGGTGAGCGCGGTCGGTATGGCTTCAAGCCGTTCATACGGAATGTCTTTTCCGCACACTGCGCATTTGCCATAAGTTCCATCTTCAATGGCTTTGAGCGCAGTGAGCACGTCTTCATGCTCTTCTTCCTTGAATTGCTCCATCGCCATTCCACGTTCCTGGTCATACAAATCAGTGGCGTTATCGCCTGGGTGATTATCGTAATTGGATAATTCGCTAGTTTCGAATTCCTCTGTATGTTCCATTCGTTGCTCGAGCGATTTCAATTGCGCTTCGAGTTCTTGCTTCAAGTTCTTTTGCTGTTCGTCAGTCATTATGACTCCTCCTCCAAATACTTGCTTGTGCTATATATATTGCCTTTCTCGGAGAAATCAAACCTCAGGCCCACAGCTCAGAAATCATCGAAGCGGTCCATCAAGCTCATCAAATACTCATCCAAGCGGTAACGAACCAATTCATCGGACAAACCGGTCATGCCGAACGTCTTCCATCCAGGGTAGACTGCCGGGCTGCCATCCAAGGTATCGATCAGCGACAGCAAATCCCAATACGGATCGTAAGCAAACGATTCACCGGCATGGCGTTCGTAAGCATCCAAAAATTCATTTGCGACCCGTGTGCCGTAAAGCTGGGCCAAGTTGACGCGGCAATGCCCGACATCGACCCCCGCCGGCCCGCGGCACGTATTGACCCAATCGACAACGCTGCTGACGCGCCCCTCTTCCCATAGAATATTTCCCGGGTGATAATCGCGATGGATCAAGCAATACTCAACCGGCGGACCACCCGCGGCTACGATATAAAATGCGCGCATCCAATCGCCTTCTACACGCGACCACTTCGGCCGCTCGAGGCGCCGTGCATCATTATAGGCGAAATATTCATAAGGAAAGCTTTCCGCTTTATGGCGATGGATCTCAGCGAGTGTTTCAGCAAGCCCATCGAGCCAGGCTGCATCATACGCCGGTGGCAAGATGACCGCTCCTGGAACTTTCGTCATCAAGACCGCTGGCATGCCGCATGCTTCGCCGCTTTCGTCAAACGCCAAAATGCGCGGGGCGGGAATGCCCGCTTTTTCTGCAAGCTCCAGGCTCATCGCTTCATGCTTAGCCAAATCCGGTTCCTGGTCGAGCCACTCCCCTTTATGGTGAAGCCGCAAAACGACGCTCTGCTGCTCCCCATCTTTGCTTGCGCGAATTTCATAAAGCAGTGAAGAAGTCCCACCTTCTAAGGGGACAGCTCCTTCCAACGCAACTCCTGGCCATTTCGACTCGACCCATTCGAGTGCCTGGCGGGATAAGCCGCCGAATCCATTTGTCATCCTTTCCGCTCCTTTCAGCCTATCTTTTGTTTTAAGTGTACCATGAAAAAACGCCTACTCCAGTTTTTTACCATAGCCCTTTATCGAAATTCCCGTACACTCCGAAGCGTTTACAGCTAGCTCAGAAGGGTATGGTTTTCTACAATGCTTTGCTATTTAACAGGTGGCATCACCTGCATTGACCATACCGAAGGAGCTGACGTTAGATGAAAGTGAAGCATCCGATTCCGAAAGCAAAAGAATTAGACAATACATTATCCCTTCTCGGAGAAGGGTTCGATTTCCTGCCTGGACGCCGAAAGGAACTTGGTTCGGATATTTTTGAAACCCGCTTGCTTGGCAAGAAAGTAGTATGCATGGCAGGCGAAGAAGCGGCTGAACTGTTCTACAATAACGATTATTTTAAACGCAGCGGCGCAGCGCCGCTTCCGCTTGAGCAAACGCTATTCGGGCGCGGTGCGGTCCACGGCCGCGACGGCGAAGACCATCACCAGCAAAAGCGCATGTTCCTATCGATGATGACACCTGAACGCTTGGAAGATGCCAAACGCATGGCTATTCAGGAGTTGGATGCCAAAGCCGCACAATGGGAACAGATGGACGAGGTCGTCTTATTGGATGAAATCGAAGAGATCTTCACGCGCTCCATGATCCACTGGGCCGGACTGCCGATGAAAGAAAGCGAAGTGAAACAGCGCACATGGGAACTCGTGACGATGGTCGATTCGTTCGGTCTCACTGAAGGGCGCTACTTCGAAGCTGTGAAAGCACGAAAATCCCATGAAGATTGGCTCAAAAAAGTCATTAAACAGATCCGCAAAGGTGAATATAGCCCGCCAGCATATACTGCAGCTTATATCCTCGCCCATCACCGGACACCGAATGGCAAACTGCTCGACCTTGATACAGCAGCTGTCGATTTGAATAATGCTTATCGCCCGATGATTGCAACGGCTTACTTCATCGTCTTCGGCGTCATGGCGATGCATGAAAACCCCATCACCCGCAGCAAATTGCAGGCAGACGAAAATAATTACAGCCATAACTTTTCACAGGAAGTGCGTCGTTACTACCCATTCGCACCGGCTATGGTTGCAATCGCCAAAAAAGACTTCACTTGGAACGGCGCGCAGTTTAAAAAGGATATGCGCGTTATTCTCGACTTGTACGGCACCAACCGCCACCCGGATTCGTGGGACAATGCCGAAGAATTCATCCCGGAGCGTTTCAGCACGTGGGACGGCAGTCCATTCAATTTTGTACCGCAAGGCGGCGGCGACCACCACACAGGCCACCGCTGTGCAGGTGAATGGATGACGGTCATGTTCATGCAATCGTTCTTCAAGTATTTCGCGGAGAACTTGAAATACAACGTGCCGGAACAAGACTTGTCCTACGACATGTCCCGTATGCCGACCATGCCGAAAAGCCGTTTGATCCTGAAAGACGTCCAAAAACTGAAAAACCGCCCAGACAATGTGTTCTATCACGAACAGAAGAACACAACTGTTCAATCAGGATGCCCATTCCATTGATAATGAAAGGCTTTCTAATAAAAAAGGCTGGAGAAAAATGTATTTTCTCCAGCCTTTTTCTTCTGCTTTAGTTTCATTGCAGAAATCGCTTTTTTCCATCAGCTTATGTATGTTCTCAATTCTTTCAAAACGAATGTTTCCCGTTTTAACCAGCTGTTCCGTTCAACCTGTTGAATTAAACTCTCATTTTGCAAAATCGCTTCATCTAGCGCTATCCACTCCGGAGTAAAATCCAGATTGTTTTCGTAATCATCTAATTGCAATGGAACCTTTTCTTCATTTTGCAATTCTCCTATATAATAATCCGAAGTCATTTCAAATACGACATCCAATTTATATTCATCAAATCGTCGTTCAATCACTGTACCGAGCCTCTCTCTAATTTCACAATTGATATAGCCAGTTTCTTCCCTAATTTCACGAACGAGCCCTTGTTTATCACTTTCATTTTCTTCTACTCCACCACCAGGGAATTTGTAATCCCCTCTGTTTGATTGAACCAGAAGAATCTTATGCCCAGACATAATAACCGCCCTAACTGCCTTTCTTTTAAATATCTTATTGATCTCCTCAAGCCCTTTTTCTTCTATTATTTTATGAAATTTCATCTTTCCACCGCTTTTCTATTTGAATTCAGCTGTAAGGTTGTAAATAGTATATCTTAAAATTCCATTTTCTATTTGTAATAGTTAAAGTGGAATTAGTTTCATAGCGGTATAGGACTGAAGATGGCGAGGGTTTGTTTGTGGAATTATTCCTGTTCATTAGTTGAACTTCATTTTGGTAGTCGCCGCCCGGCTTTGGGTTGGCCTCTTGCAATAAGCCAGGAAGAACGCCTGTCTTATTGCGTCGGCTCACCCGTGGCGCTGGGCAGCTTAGAGATTTCAATGTGTGGGACATGATTAGATAGATCTGCTTCTGTAATCAGTTGCCGGCTAGCGGGGAAATCGCTTCCTGGGGCGTGGCGTCTAGGTTCGAGATGCTTGTTAGGAAGTTTTTAAAGTGGAATGTAATTTACGATTGAAACTTCATTGATCAAGATGACTTGAGCTACAAAGCCCGACACATTTCCACATTTTTTATCGAGTAGATTGAAGAAATGACCTTCCACTCTTAACCTAGAGACGAAGTGGAAGGGGGCTGACTCCTGAGGGACCGCGCGGGCTGGCGAGACAAATGTGCCGCGCTCTTTGGCACATTGGCTCAACACCCGCCCCTCGGAAAGCAGCCCCCTGCAACGCAGTCGAAAAGCGAAAGCTTTTCTACTCACTCTTTATCATGTACCTAAATATATGATCCGCCACTTGCAGATTCTAAGTACTAACAAACCAACAATTGACAGAACCGCCCCTATCTTATACGATAAGGCAGGAAATTAAATAACCCGGCAACGGGAGAGGTTCATAGCATTCCACCCTCTATAAAAAACTATGGATTTTGAAATCAAGCCGAATCCACATGCGATTCGGCTTTTCGTTTGTCCGAATTTTTTATAGCTCTCCCCCCAGCCGGCCCATTATAAGGAGGCCACACAAATGGCAGGAAGAAATGAAGATACACTCGAGCATTTGTCTTTGCTCGGCAACCAGAACACGCGCTACAAATTCGAATACGACCCAGGCATTCTAGAAGCGATCGACAATCTCCACACGCGCGATTACTTCGTCAAATTCAATTGCCCGGAGTTCACTTCGCTGTGCCCACAAACCGGCCAGCCGGATTTTGCGACGATTTACTTGAGCTTCATCCCCGACAAGAAACTCGTCGAAAGCAAAGCCTTGAAGCTGTATTTGTTCAGCTTCCGCAATCACGGCGATTTTCATGAAGATGTTGTCAACATCATCATGAACGATTTGATCGACCTGCTCGATCCGCGTTATATCGAAGTATGGGGCAAATTCACTCCGCGCGGCGGTTTGTCGATCGACCCGTATACGAACTATGGCAAGCCAGGCACGAAATACGAAGAGATGGCGACGTACCGGATGATGAACCACGACATGAACCCGGAAACGATCACCAACCGTTAAGGAGAGCCGTCCATGTTACTTTATTTGAACGGCGCTTTCGTCGGTCTTCTCATCCTATCGAATATCTTGGCCGTGAAATTATTTTCCATCAGCGAGTGGGCGGTGCTGCCGGCTGCAGTCATCGTCTATGTCTTTACGTTCCCGATCACCGATACGATTGCGGAAGTATACGGCAAGGAAGCCGCACGCCAGACGGTCATGGCCGGGTTTATCACGCAACTCGCGGCCTTGGCGTTCATCTTTGCGGCCATCCACTTGCCGTCTGCGCCGTTTTTCGCGGATCAGGCAGCGTTCGAGTCGATTTTCTCGGCCGGCTTCCGGGTGACACTCGCAAGTTTGGTGTCTTATTTCATCAGCCAGAACCTAGATGTCACCATCTTCCATAAACTGAAAGCCAGAAACGGTGAATCGAAATTGTGGCTGCGCAATAATGCCTCCACGATGGTCAGCCAATTGGTCGATACGACGATTTTCATCACAATCGCTTTTTACGGGACCATGCCGCTGTCGGCTTTGGCCGCGATGATCTTGACACAGTATCTGTTCAAATGGATTGTCGCAGCAGCGGACACTCCGCTCGTCTACCTGCTCGTCAAACTCGCGCGCCGTTCCAAGACACCCACTCAAAAAAGCTTCGCTTGATTGATTCATGCATAAAAAAAGCCGCCGGCAATTTTGCCGGCGGCTTTTGGTGTTTAAATTTTTTGTTTGGATGGCAGGGCTGCAGGCACGATGATCGCAGCCGAGTCATGTTTCTGTGTCCAGACGAGCTCTGCGGTGATCGGCAAATGATCCGATACAGCCGTTTCGATTTTTTCTGCATCCCGCACGTCAAAGCCGCGGTCGGCAAAAATGTAATCGATGCGCGTCATCGGCTTGAACGATTCGCCGGTTTCGTGATTTTCATAAGGAGACGGATACGTATAGGCGTCGCCACGCTTCGTCTTAAGGAAAACATCCGTCATGGTCCGGTGGAGATGGGCCAAGTGTCGATGTGTCGGCGGTGCATTGAAATCGCCCGCAATGATTTTCGGGAAATGGCTTTTGCCTGCAATCTCCAATATTTCCGCGATGCTCATTTCAAGCTCTTCATCTTTCAACGCTAAATGGGCATTCAACACTTTGAGGTACGTGCCTCCAACTTCAATCACCGTCTCGAGAACGCCCCGCTGCTCATTATTGTAGATATCCGTGACGACTTGCGTCAGAAAATGGTTTTCTGCGTACTTGATTGGATAGCGGCTTAAAGTAGCGTTGCCGTATTGGCGGTTCGGCCGCTCATTATCCTCAGGCGCCTGATTCAAATTGGCCCCGTAAGCCGCGTACATCCCAAGCCTTTCGGAAAGCCATTCGACCTGATCCATATAAAAACTGCGATTCGAAAAATAACGGTCGACTTCCTGAAGTGCCACAATGGCAGCACCGGACGCTTCGATTACCTGGGCGGCTCTCTCCAAATCAACTTTGCCGTCCATACCCATTCCGTGCGCAATATTGAACGACATCACTTTAACTACTGGTGTCCTGCTGGCATCGCCATGCATGCGAACCTCTCCTTTTCACTATGAAACGAATCAGTGGCAGCTGCTTTTGTCCCTTTCATTATAACAGGGACAACCCGATTTCAGATGACAGACATGTTAAAGTTTGTTACTCTTTTGTAAATTTATGAGTTTTGCTGCAATGGGTGCATGATCTGAGGCATCACTTTTAATTGTCCACGCTTCAACCGCTTGAAAATAGGCGTCGTGGAAAATATAATCGATGACCTTGCCGTGATTGCCTTGTTTTTTATAAGTATCGGGATAAGGGCCTGAGCCGAATGCATTGTAGAAATGCTTTGTGAAGCGCTTTATATGTCCGGTTGAAGGTGCAGTATTAAAGTCGCCTACCACCACTTGAGGCAGCGGGTTGCGTTTTACGATTGCTAGAATTTCCGTCAGGTTGCGCTCTATTTCCCGATCTATTAGCGATAGATGCGTATTATAGAAAGAAAAACGGCTCTCCCCTGTATCGATGACCGTTTCGAGCATCCCGCGCGGTTCAAACTTTTCCGGATGCACTTCGACAGCACTCAAGTCATGGTTTCGCCAAGAGACGATCGGATAGCGGCTTAAAGTGGCATTGCCATATTCGCGTTTTGGCCTCGTACCGCCAGCTCCCCGGTGGACCAAGTTCGGGCCATACGCCATTTCCATCCCAAGCCTTTTAGCAAGCCATTTCGCCTGGTCCAAAAATCCGCTGCGAGAGGAAAAATTGCGGTCCACTTCCTGCAGCCCGACCACATCCGCATTCCCTTTTTCAATTGTCTGAGCCGTCAGTTCGAGGTCCAGCTCCCCGTCGATCCGTTTTCCGGATGCAATATTGAAACTCATCACTATCAGCATTTTCCCCACTGCAGCTCCCCCTCTTTTCTTTTCCATTCCCCCGGCTTAAGCCTTGAAACCTGGCGCCGGGAACAAAAAAGCGGATCCGCTCAAACACGGATCCGCTTTTCTCAGCTGTACTTTTCGGTATAGGACACAATGGCATTTCTTAAATACTCAGCTGCACCACTGCCCGCTTTTTCATAATAAGCGGCAAACCGTTCATCTGCAATATACATTTCCGCAAGGCCAGCATGCGCTTTCGGGTCATAATACGGCCAAGTGAATTCAATCCATTGCCGGTGCAGGTCAGCCACTTCCTGGCCCTCTTCCCCTTCCGGCTCTCCGCCATCTAGCGCTTTTCCCAGCTTAGTCAGAATCTCCTGCTCCAACTCCTTAAATGCCTCGTACTGCTCTTTGTCCATACCGAGCATTTTGGCGTTCGAGCGTTCGACCTCTGAATCCCCATACTTTTCGCGGATTTCTTTCCCGTAGAGCGCTTCGTTGTCTTCTACCATTTGCTGTTTAAAACCTTCGAACTTTTCATGATCATTCATGGAACTCTCTCCCTGTTTTGCGGAAATGGTTTTTTCCACATTAGTGATCAAAAGGTCCAGCCGGCGGCGCTTATCCAGCAACTGATTACGCTGTTCGACCAATGCCCGCGTTTCATCGAATTCCGGGTCATCCAAAAGCTTTGCGATGTCTTGCAGGCCGAAACCGAGCTCCCGGTAAAACAAGATGAGCTGAAGACGGTCAATTTCTGCGCTCCCGTACAACCGGTAGCCGGATTCATTTTTCTGCGGTGTCAATAAGCCGATCGAATCGTAATAACGCAAAGTGCGCGCACTCACACCGGCAAGCGTTGCCAATTTCTGCACTGTGTACATGCCGCCACCTCCTGATGACTTCATCTTAAACCTTGACGCAACGTCAAGGTCAAGAAAAAACATTACGTCAATTGCTGTTCGGCGAATTCGCGGTATAGCAGGTGTTTTCCGGTCAACTCCCGGTGGTTTCCAATGCCGGTGACACGTCCGCCTTCGATAAAGACGATCTTATCGGCATCGACGATCGTTGACAAACGATGGGCGATGACCAATGTCGTGCGCCCTTCCATCAAGCGGCCGAGCGCCTGCCCGACGATACCTTCCGATTGGCTGTCGAGGCTTGCCGTCGCTTCGTCCATCATTAATAGTTTCGGATCGCGCAAAAATGCGCGGGCGATGGCAATGCGCTGCCTCTGCCCACCGGACAATTTGACGCCGCGCTCCCCGACTTGCGTATCCAATCCGTCCGGAAACGAAGCGATGAATTCCTCGGCGTACGCCATGCGGGATACGCGCCACAGTTCTTCATCCTGATAATTGTCGGCATCCGGCAAGCCGTAAGTCAGATTCGCCCGGATCGTCCCGCCCATCATGGCGCTTTCCTGCGATACATAGCCGATCTGGTCGCGCCAGGCAGCGATCGCCACATCTCCAATCTTCACATCACCGATTGTAATGGTCCCAGCGGTCGGTTCGTAAAAGCGCTCGATCAATCCGAAAATGGTTGTCTTCCCTCCGCCGCTCGGCCCGGCAAACGCAATCTTCTGGCCGGGCCGAGCTTCAAACGACACTCCCTGCAGCACGGGCTCGCCATTTTCGTAGGCAAAGCTGACGTCTTCAAGGCGCAGTGTTTTGCCGCTAATGTCCATTTCTATGCCACGCTCTTGTTCTTCAAGCGGCAATTCCAAAATATCGATGATGCGCTCTGTCGCCCCTTTCGCTTTTTGCAATTCCGTAAAGAACCGCGCAAACGTGGCAAGCGGCACGACGATCTGGAACAAATACAGAAGAAAGGCGACCAAGGATCCTGTCGACATCGAACCTTCCGATACACGGATGCCTCCGTAGCCGATGATCATCACGATGACCACCATGACGACCAAATACATGAGCGGGCCGATCAAGGCATAGACTTTCGCTTCTCTCATGCCGAGCCCGTATAATTTCTGGATGCCCGAAAGCCCGCGCTGCTCTTCCACTCGTTCCGCTGTCGATGATTTCATCAAGCGGATTTCCCCAAGCGTCTGCTGGACGTCACCCGTGAACACGGCAGTTTCGTCCTGCAAGCTGCGGGAAATCTTCGCCATCTTGCGCCCCAAAGGGATCATGATGGCAATTGTCAGCGGCACTGCGAGCATCATGATCAAGGTCATTTTCCAGTCAAGCACAAGAAGAATCGCGACCGCCCCGATGATCGTAATGATGCCGGTGACGAAATTCGGGAAATGGTCGGTGATGAGATTCCTGACGATGCCGGTATCATTGACGACACGGCTCACCGTCTGCCCGCTTGCGTGCTGGTCGAAATAGCCGACACGCAAACGCAGCAAATGGAGCCACATGCGCTCGCGCAGCCCGGCCACGATCCGCTGCCCGACCATGCTCAATAAATAAATCGATACGCCGTTGATGACAGCCTGCACGATAAAGGCAGCGGCAAGCGCAGCAATCAAAGCCCCGCTCAATGCTTCCACCGAAAACCCATCCACGAGTTCCCTTGTCAACAACGGGACGAGCAATCCGACAATGGTTGTGATCAAACTCGTTGCCAACCCGAAGATGAGTGCCCATTTCGGGATTTTAATTGAAGTTAAAAGCGCAAAAAATGGCTTGATCCCTTCTTTTTTCTGAATTGATTCCATAACTCCATCTCCTATCCACCCGATCGAACTTATTTATGCAGCTGTAATTTTCCGGTCTTTCGGCAACGCTAAACCGACCAACCCCAGAATCGGCAGAATGGAAATGATGACCATCGTTTCATATACACCGATCGAATCCATCAACACCCCGATGACGACGGCTCCAATTGCCCCCATTCCGAACGCCAAGCCGACCGTCAAACCCGACATCGTCCCAATTCTGCTCGGAACAAGTTCTTGTGCATAGACGACCATGACGGAAAAACTCAGCATAAGGAAAAAACCAAGCACCGCAAGTATTGCTGCGACAAAAGGAAGCGTTACATAAGGCAGCACGAGCGCAAGCGGTATCGGCACAATCAGCGATACCATAATGACCCATTTCCGGCCGATGCGGTCTGCCAGCGGGCCGCCGAAAAACGTGCCAAAAGCACCCACACCAAGAAACAGAAAAATGAACATCTGCCCTTGTTGAATCGTCAAGCCGTAGTTATCCATTAAATGGAATATATAAAAACTAGTAATTGCCGTTATGTAAAAGGTCCGTGCAAAAATAATCAATAAGAGCAAAGTCAAGGCAGTTCCCACTTGCTTCTTGGTCAATGGCGGCATTGAAGAAAGAACGGCTTTCTTCACTTTCTCCAATTTATCCCGCTCCAATTGCGCCTTGTACCAAGCGGAAATTTTCGTCAAAACGAATATTCCAAGTGCTGCAACTAAGAGAAACAGCGCAGCTCCTCTTTGGCCGAGCGGTACGAGGATAAATGCGCTGATCAGCGGCGCCAGCGCTTGGCCGGAGTTGCCGCCGACCTGGTAAATCGATTGCGACAAGCCGCGCCTGGATCCCGCTGCCATATACGAGACACGCGAGCCTTCCGGATGGAACACAGCGGAGCCGAAACCGAGGAAGATGACGGATAACAAAATCACCCAATATTCCGGTGCAAACGCTAAGCCTGCGATTCCGATAAACGAAAAAATCATTCCGAGCGGCAATGCATAAGGCATCGGTTTTTTATCGCTTGCAAAGCCGATCACCGGCTGAAGCACGGAGGCCACCATATTCAGGGCAAAAGCAATTATCCCGAGTTGGGTAAACGTCAGCCCCAGGTCTTTCTCTAAAATCGGAAACATCGCCGGAATTACTGCTTGCAGGGAGTCATTCAGTAAATGCACTCCACCGATTGCAAACATTACCGGATACACGGGGTTTGCCGTGAGCGATGATGAGGAACTCACTTGTGCCATATTGCCGCCTCCATTTTTATATTCATCTTTTTTGCCATTATAAACCAATTCGCTCCATTTTGGTAAATAGGCAAAAAGCGCAGATGCACATTCGCTAGTGAATGCCCATCCGCGCTTTCCTATCTATCTATTGTGCTGCTTTACAGCAAACGGAGGAATAGCACTTTCAAATAATCGCCTTCTGGAAATCTCCGGTCGACATGGAAATCCGCCGGCAGGCTATAGGTCTCCACCACTTTGTATTTCTGGTCTTTATCTTTGAATGCTTTATCGATCATTTGGGTGAACTTCTTCATATTGAACGAAGCACTGTTGGTCGATGCGACGATCAAGCCGCCCGGGGCCGTAATATCGATCGTTTCTTTCATCAAACCGGTATAATCTTTCGCCGTACTGAAAACATGCTTTTTCGAGCGCGCAAAGCTTGGGGGATCGAGTACGACCATATCAAAGCTTAAGTTTTTGCGCTTCGCGTATTTGAAATAATTGAAGACGTCCATGACCAGAATGTCCTGCTCTTCAAAGTCGATGCCGTTGATGCTGAACTGTTCGATTGTTTTCGCCGAGCTGCGCTTCGCAAGATCCACGCTGGTCGTCTTGTCCGCACCGCCAAGTGCCGCCGCTACAGAAAAGGCCCCTGTGTAGGAGAAGGTGTTGAGCACGGTTTTGCCGTCCGCATATTTCGTGCGGATCGCCTGGCGCACATCGCGCTGGTCGAGGAAAATGCCGGTCATCGCGCCGTCGTTCAAATACACCGCGAAGTTCATGCCGTTTTCTTGGACGATCAACGGGAATTCCCCGCGCTCGCCCGACACGAAATCATCATCTTCGATATACTGACCTTTCGTGTCGAACCGTTTTTTCTCATAGATTCCGATGCACTCTACTACATTCTCCAAAGCCGCCACGACGTCTTCACGGAACGAGTAGACGCCTTCGCTATACCAGGACAGCAGGTAGAATCCGGCGTAATAATCGATCGTCAATCCCCCGAAACCGTCGCCTTCGCCGTTGAAGACACGGAAAGCGGTCGTCTCCGGATCGTTGAAGAATTTCTCGCGGCGGCTGAACGCCAATTCCAATTTGCGTTCGATAAAGGCTTGGCCGACCGCCTCGTCCTGGTTTCTCGTCAAGACCCAGCCGGCGCCTTTGTTCTGCTCACCGTAGTAACCCGTGCCCAAATATTCCCCATCTTTGTCGACGAGACGCAGCAAGGTACCTTCCGGCGCATCGACTTCACTCATCAAACCGTCTTTCGTAATCAGCGGAGACCCTTTCGCCAATTCATTTCTCAATTGATCTTTCACTGTGACCGTCAATTCATTTTTCACAATTCCTCATCCTATCTATGCCGTTGCATTTTGCATTATAATCAGTGTAAAGGAAATCCGTCCCCCTGCCCACTTTCAAACGCCTATTTCATTGATTTGGATAAGGAAAGGAGGAGCCGTCGTGAAAAAGAAGTTCTACATCTACAACATCCTTCTGACGAATGGGGAAATGTTGGAAGGCATCCGTATTGAAGGCGCGCTTGAAGATCATTTTATCGGCATCGCTGTCAGCTTGCTTCCGGTCGAAGATGCAGCGGGCAAACTGATTGTCTTGAACCTCTTCCACATCGTGCGTGCTGAACTGGTGCGCACTGAGGAAGCTTATTGAAGATATTTGGAATTTGATTGCGTAAATGTTTTGGTATTGCGGTTCTTGCTTCATCTCAATAATCGCCGCCGGGCTTTGGGTTGGCCTTTAGCCGTAAGCCAAGAAGGACACTTGTCTTACGGCATCGGCTCACCCTTGGCGCTGGGCGGCTGTGAAATTTCGTTGATTCGAGTATGTTTAATCAATTCTGCTTCTTTATTCAGTTGCCGGCTAGCGGGGGAATCGCTTCCTGAGGTGCAGCGTCTGGCACGTTGGTGCTTGAGTCTAGGATTTTGGTGATGGATCATAACTAACTATTTTCTACCCCAAACTCCAAAGATGACTTGAGCTACAAAACAGGAAGCATTTCCACATTTTCTATTGAGTGAACAAAAGAAATTTTCTTCCCTTCAAAAATTAGAGACGGAGTGGAAGGGGGCGACTCCGGGAGGAACAGCGTAGCGACGAGACAATTGAGACCCTGCAAGCGAATACGCGAAAGTCATTGAGCGGATTCGTTTGCGAAACTCGAACATTGTGAGAGTTGAGCAGGCGTGGTTTTGCGTAGCGACGAAGCGGCTCAATGCGAGCCCTCCGGAAAGCGTCCCTCTGCAACGCAGTCGAAAAGCGGAAGCTTTTCCTATCACTACTTTTCGTTTCTGTTCATTTTCGTCCTTTCTAATGTTTGGTCTCAATGGCTCTCTCAAAAGAAAAAGCGCTCCGCAGAAATGCGGAACGCTTTGTATCCATTATTCATTCTTGCATCCATTCCCATGCATCGTTCATTTCGTCGAGGTTGAAATGGCGTGTTTCCAGGCCGTCCGCGAAGCCTTGCCAGCCGCTCGCTGCCGAGGTCCAGTCCTTTTCGCTGATGACCGCGAACTTGCGCGCTTGGCTCCAGCTATGCCGGTCGATCTCCGCACTATCAGCGGCATCGAACAAAGTCGAATCCTCTACTTTATAAATGATCGCATACACGTTGAAATGGCCTTTTTCGTTTACTTTTTCTTTAATGACATGATCCAGCTTCTCGATATCCGCCTTGCTGGCACGCCCTTCCACTTCGATCGCTATTGTCTCTACATCTTTACTCGGTACAATTGACAGCATCTCTTTTCACCTCTCCTTTATCCAGTCCCATGCCTGTTCCCTTTGGTCTATTGGGAAATGCTTTACCTCTACACCCGGCAGCTTGTCGATTGCGCCCGATACCGTACTGAGCCAATCCTTCTCACTGACGACCGCCAGTTTATTGTACTGGCTCCAACGCTTCGCATCGACTGCCAGTTCCTCGAACATCGCCCCTGCCGAAGGGGTGTCGATATCGCCGATGACTGCATACACATTGAATCTTTCATCATTGCGGAATTTCTCGAACACTACATTATCGAATTTCTTCAAATCTTCTTTAGTCACTTTGCCTTCTACTTCGACTGCAAGCGTTTGCTCGTCTTTACTGGTAACGAATGATAGCATGAGGGAGCCTCCTTAAAGTTTCCTTATAGTGTTGTTATTCCCTCTGGGGCAGCCCTCAAACTGACAACTGAAAAACAGCGATTCGGATATATCGCATTCTGCATTTCCCGAACCTTTACATTAGTGTATAATAGAGTCAGATAATTTCGAAAGGAGATTTACTATGCCGATTCCTGTAGACCATACACGACCGGTACGCGTGTCCGCTAAAGAAAGTGCCCATCTTCAGTTGCAGCAATGGATCATAGATGGCACTTTGCAGCCCGGTGAGAAATTGGTCGACACCGAACTTGCTGAAGCCCTTAATTTAAGCAGGACGCCGATTCGTGAAGCCTTGCAGCTTCTGGAAGTGCAAGGTTTCATCGAAATGTTTCCCGGCAAAGCGACGCGTGTCACCGATATCCATATCGAAGACATCAAACACCTCCTGCCCCCGCTTGCCGCGCTTCAAGCACTAGCCGGTGAACTTGCCATCCCGAACTTAACGCCTGAAATTTTTGGTCTTTTGGAAGAAACCAACCGGAAGTTCGCACGGGCGATCCGCAATAGAGATTCCTTCTCTGCCTTGAAAATCGATGAAGAATTCCATCAGATCATCGTGGATGCAGCGGGCAATCCATATATCGATTCCATGCTAGGCCAACTCCAATCGCATGTCCGCAGACAATTTTTCCACCATTCCCTAGTCCTGACGATGCGCTCGCATGAAGAGCACATCGAAATCATCGAAACGCTCAAAGCGGGTGATGCAGAAAAGATTTCTCATTTGATGAAATCCAATTGGGTCCGTACCATAGAGGACCTGACCGCTTCCAAAGGAATTTAAAAAGCTGTTCCGGACATGCTTAACATGTCCGGAACAGCTTTTTTGCTATCGGTCTGTAAATGCAGGCGATTCCGCTTGGCCGCGGTTTCGCAAGCGGACTACGATGCTCGAAAGAATGATTGTTGCCAGGGCCGGCACGAACCACCCGAGCCCGTCCCCGTAAAGCGGCAATACAGCGGCGTAAAGGTCGATGATGCTTTGCAGCCACGCGGGATTTGAAACGCCAAGTGACCCTGTCAAAGTTTTCAATCCATCGATGATGCTGATCAGGAAAGTCACTGCAATGGCCGAGACGTAAACGATGCGGTCATGATTGAAGAGCGGCGACAGAAACGCCAGTATAATCAGGACGATCGCCAATGGATACAAGAACATCAATACTGGGATCGAATACGTGATGATGTTCGAAAGCCCTGCATTAGTTACGACCAGTGAAAAGACTGTAAAGATAAAGACATAAGCGCGGTAGCTGACGGCAGGCGTCAGCTTATGGAAAAATTCCGCATTGGCGACGGTCAGCCCGACCGCTGTCGTAAGGCAAGCCAATGTAATGATCACTGCCAGAAGCAGCGCTCCGAAAGTCCCGAAATAGTGAGCAGATGCACCGCTCAAGACCGGCCCGCCGGTTTCGAGAAGTCCGAGTTGTGATGTACTCGTCGCACCAAGGAATGCGATTCCGGTGTAGACCACTGCCAATAAGGTCGCAGCGACGACACCACTCAGAAGAGTAGCTCTCAGTATTCCTTTAGACGAAGTGACGCCCATCTTCTGTACGGCAGAGATGATGATGATGCCGAAGACAAGTGAAGCAAGCGCATCCATCGTATTATAGCCTTCCGTAAAGCCGGATAAGAATGCGCCGCTCGCGTATCCTTCCTGTGGCTGGCCCGCCTCGCCCATCGGAGAGACGAATGCAGCGATGAGCAAAACACCGAGAACGAGCAAAATCGCCGGAGCCAAAAATTTACCGATGCTTTCGACCATTTGTGTCGGGTTTAAAGACAGCAATAGTGAAACTGCAAAAAAGATCACCGAGAATACAATCAAACCTGCTGCCAACGAGCCGTCCCCAAGAAACGGCACAATGCCCACTTCATAAGAGACCGCTGCTGTCCGCGGCAATGCGAAGAACGGTCCGATCGTCAAATAAAGCGCCGCTGTAAACAACAACCCGTAAACCGGGTGTACACGGCTTGAAAGGTCCTGCAAGTCGCGGCTCTTTGAAAATCCGATCGCCAAAATACCAAGAAGCGGCAAGCCGACGCCCGTCGTCAAGAAACCAGCCATCGCCAACCAGACGTTCTCGCCTGCGTACTGGCCGAGCTGTGCAGGGAAAATTAAGTTCCCCGCTCCAAAAAACAATGCGAAAAGCATTGTCCCAATGATAAGATAAGCCTTCAACGATAATTTGCTGTCCATACTTACTAGCTCCTTTGCTTTTTTACTTTCTTATCTTTCATATTCCAAAATACTATAAGCAAATAATTGTATGCGATATATTGCATAAGGTAATAGTACAACATCCCACTAAAAATGCAAGCCATAAAATATTAATTTCCGAAAATTTAAACACTCCATCGAAATATTTATATACAGCGCTTTCTTGATATAGCATTTTCTTCCTTTCCTACCAGTTCTTCCGTTGCCCGTCCCGAAAATCATGTCTCGCATTTCCAGTCCATTGCTGTAAAATATCTACATATATGAAGACGTCCATCGTTTTCCAAAATTGTCCGGGAGGCGGAAGTGCCCATGAAGATCATTCGCATTGTTTTGCAATTGCTCGTCCTATACGGCTTTTTGCTGATCGGCGAAGCCATTCAAGCTTTACTCAATTTGCCGATGCCTGGAAGCATCATCGGCTTTCTTCTATTGTTTCTCGCACTATTGTTGAAAATCTATCCGCTCGAGTGGATTGACGCAGGCGCAACTTTCTTGTTGAGCTTTCTTTCCTTATATTTTATTCCGGCGACGGTCGGTGTTGTTGAATATGGACCGCTGTTTTCCGGGAGAGGCGTACTGCTCTTACCGATTGTCATCGTCAGTACACTCGTCACAATGGCCGCCGCTGGACTCGCCAGCCAGGTGATTGCCAATCGAAGCGCTAGCCGAAAGGAGGAAATTTGAATATGGCATTCACTCCAGCTGCAATTGTTTTTGCAGGCTTGACCGTTGTTACTTACCTGGTCGCCAATTTCCTCTATGTCCGCTTTCGCAAAACGCCTTTGAACCCTGTTCTTACTGCCACTTTCGCGCTTGTTGTCATTTTAGTGTTGTTTGATGTACCTTACGACACGTATATGGAAGGTGGAGACTGGGTGGCGGCATTTCTCGGCCCGGCTGTCGTCGCCCTTGCCGTTCCGCTCTATAAACATCGTGAATTGCTCCAAAAAAACCTCGTCCCAATTGCGGCCGGCATTGTCGCCGGTGTCATCGCAGGTCTTGTCAGCGGCACCTTGTTTACGCGCTGGCTCGGCTTTACGGAAGAATTGATTTTGACCGTATTGCCGAAATCATTGACCACGCCTGTCGCCATGCAAGTCGCCTCGACGATCGGCGGTATTCCTTCACTCGCCGCTGTTTTCGTCATGGTCGCCGGCTTCACGGGCATCCTGCTCGGTCCATATTTGCTGCAAATCCTGAATATCGATTCCCCGATCGGGCGCGGCATCGGCCTTGGTGCTTCGGCCCATGGGCTCGGCACTGCGAAAGCATTCGAATACGGCCCGGAAGATGCCTCGATGAGTTCCGTTGCGATGACTTTGGCGGCGGTTCTTGGGGCATTGCTCAGCCCTCTCGCTGCCTGGCTGCTACTTTAACAAAATATTTCCGGAGCAGCCAATAAAATCAGCTCAAGTTCATCCACTTTGCAACAGTCCAATAGAAATTCCCCGGCGCGCAAATGCACCGGGGAATTTCTATGTTTGCATCCGCTTTTTCAGTAAAATGCCGAAACGGCTCCAATTATCGTGCTATCTGTTTCATATCTTCAGGTTTTCAGGTCGCGGCTGCGGAAACCGAAGGCACCGATCACTGAAAGGGTTATGGCAATTCCGGCCATTACCACGATTGCACCTGTGTTGACTTGTTCCAATGGAATTTCCGCAACATGCCCATAAGGCGTCAATTTCGCTACCCATTCCGGCAACTGCAGCATTTCTCCGAGGTAGACGACAAAAAATGAAAAGCCCAGATAAAGCCAAATCACGCTCGCAAAAGATGGCAGGAAGCCGATGAACATGAGGGCTATCCCGATCATAATCAAAACTGCCGGCAAGTACACAAAAGAAGCGCCGATATACGTGCCAAGCGGTATCGTTTCATCCAACGTCATATTGCCCAAAAGCCCTAAACCAAGACCGGTCAGCAACAGCATAACAGTTGCAGTCAATCCTGCAAGCAGCCAGTAACTGAAAACGAGGCGCCACCGGGAAACCGAACGGCCGATCACGTGCTCCATGCGGCCATTCTTCTCTTCGGTCTTCACTTTCAGCATCACCATAATCGCCGGAATCGAAGCAAGAATCGCCATGACCGAAGACAATACAGGGATGAACAATTCGATTAAATTAAAACCTTCTTGCATAACAATCAATTGCTGGAAGAGATCGATGCTTTCGAAAAAGCGCTCGATTTCACCAAGCACCGATCCATAGGAAGCACCGAGGATAAACAAAGCGACTGCCCAAGCAATCAAACCGGTCCGCTGAAGCCGCCATGCCAAGCCGAACGGCCCTTGGAGCAATGCCGAGGCTTGCGTCCGGCCAGTCCGTGTCGGCAAGAATCCCGAATCATGGTCACGGATCGCATTCAAATACAGCGCCAATACAGAAAGGGCGATAGCTAAGCCGACTGACAGCAACACCGGCCACCAAAGGTTTTCGACAAATGGTTTAGCTCGCAGAATCCAGCCGAGCGGTGAACTGAGTGCAAGTGGTTCGCTGACGACGTCGCCAATTGCCCGGATCATATAAAACAGCAGCAAAGCGGCGATCGACAAGCCTGTCGTCGCGCGCGCATTTTGTGACAGCTGCGCAAAAACCGCTGTCAATGCGGCGAAAAACAAACCCGTTGCACCGAGCGCAGCACCAAATAATAACGACCCGTGAAGCCCAACACCCTCGATTTGCAGCGCTGCCATCGACAGGCCGGTCAACACGGCAATCAGTCCATTAACCACCGTCAGCACGAGCAAAACAGCAGACAGACTGGATAATTGCCCAACCGGCAACGCTCGGACAAGTTCGAGACGCCCTTCCTCCTCATCGCCCCGGCTATGGCGGCTCACGAGCAGAATGTTCATCAGGGCAACGACCGCTGCTGTCATGAGCAGCATTTCATGTGCCGTCATGGCGCCGGTCGTATAATCCGCCGCTCCATAATTCGGCCCGACCATCGCGATCATCGCCGGATTTTCCATTGTTTCAGCAATTGCCTGCCGTTCAACATCATTGCCATATAAATTATCGAAGACGAGCACAATGCCCACTGAGACAAAAACGAACGACAATATCCAAATAGGCAAACGGACGCGGTCACGCCGCAGGACGAAGCGCATCAAACTCCATGTGTGGTCAAACAGCTGGCTGCCCATCAGACGCCACCTCCCGCTCCTGTCTCCGTCTCTTCATAATGGCGGATGAACAGATCTTCGAGTGTCGGTGGGCGGCTTTCCATCCTTTTGATGCCGAATGTACTCAAATGGCGGACAACCGCATCCAATTCATCCGAATCCACTTGGAAAGACCACCCGCCATCGAATGCTTCCACTCGGTGCACACCTGGCAATTCTTTGAGTTGCGGAATCGGTTTTTGTGTTTCGATGAACATTAGTGAACCGGTCAAATGGCGCATTTCCTTCAGTGTTCCAGTTTCGATGATGCGCCCTTTGCGGATAATCGCCACCCGGTCACATAATTTTTCGACTTCCGATAAAATATGGCTCGACAGCAAGATGCTTTTTCCTTGCGCTTTCGCTTCGTAGACATATTCGGAGAAGACACGCTCCATAAGCGGATCAAGCCCCGAAGTCGGTTCATCGAAGATATACAAATCTGCATCAGCGGAAAATGCTGCGATGAGCGCCACTTTTTGACGGTTGCCTTTTGAATACGTGCGGCATTTCTTACTCGGATCAAGGCCAAAACGGCTGATCAGCTCATCCCGCCGTTCTTTATCGTAGCCCCCGCGCAATCGGCCAAACAGGTCGATCACTTCCCCGCCAGTCAGGTTCGGCCATAAATTGATATCCCCCGGTACATATGCGACGCGTTTATGGATGTCGACCGCATCTTTCCAAACATCCTTCCCAAAAATCTGGGCACTGCCTTCGGAGGCTTTTAAAATCCCGAGCAAGACGCGCAAAGTCGTCGATTTCCCTGCACCGTTCGGGCCGATAAATCCGAACACTTCCCCTTCTTTCACTTCGATGTCGACACCGTCGAGCGCTTTGAAATCACCAAATTTTTTACTGAGTCCTTGCGTTTTGACTACAGTCATCGTGCATCCTCCTCCGTTTCGTAGAAGCTCTTTTTCAAAATAGCCAAGTATTCGTAGAATTCCTTCCAGTACGGGGCAAAATCGATGTCTGCAAGTTTTTGTCCTGTTAAACGCGCAAGCAATTCCTGCTGATACCCATCGATCGACCAGCGAATCAAGTGGAAGACCTTGTCCGGATCGGCATCTTTGCGGAAGCGGCTTTTGTCGATGCCTTCATACATCAATCTATAGCCGTCACGTTTCATTTCCTCGATCCTGCCTTGCAAGTCCTCGGGCAGATGCGATTCATCCTCCAGCAAAAACACTCCTGAAAAGCGGAACACTTCTTCGTTTTCGGCTTGCGCTTCCATTTTCAATCTGGCAAGCTGCGTAAGCCGATCGATCAAATCGGGTTCATTCGCATCCACTTTATCCAAATAACGGCGGCGGATGAAGTCAAGGCTATACTTCACCAAATACTCATAAAGCTCCTGCTTGCTGGTGAAATAATAGAACAGCATGCCTTTACCGATGCCCGCTTCTTTGACGATGCGGTTGGTCGATGCCTTTTGGAAACCGTGGCCGGCGAATTCAGCAAGTGCTGCCTGCCGGATGTTCCGCTGCTTGTCTTCTTCTAAGTTTTCAAATCTTGAAATGATGATGTCTCCCCCCTTTTTCCACTCACATGTAGACCACCCCGGTCGAGTTAAATATATAACTTTCGACCAGAGTGGTCAAGTAAAAAAACAGATAATTCCGCCTTTCTTTTCACAAGCACTTCCGCTTTCCTGAAAGCGCTTGACGTGCTATGTTTTACATAAGTATGACAAGACAGGAGGAGCTTCTTTTGAACAAATTTTTTACACCGAAATTTTCCGTTGCCGCACTTTCTGCAGCAGCCGCGCTCACTTTGTCCGCTTGCGGCAGTGACAGCGAAGAAACGGCTGAAACTGAAACTGCCAGCGCTTGGGATGAGATCCAAGAGGAAGGTGTTTTGACCGTTGCGACATCCGGCACCCTATATCCGACCTCTTACCGCGAAGAAGGCACCGATGAGTTGACCGGCTTTGAAGTGGAAGTCGTCCGTGAAGCAGCAGAGCGCCTTGATTTGGACGTCGAATTCTCCGAAATGGGCTTTGATGAAATGATGACTTCTGTCCAAACCGGCCAAGTTGATATTGCTGCCAACGACATCGAAATCAACGAAGACCGCCAGGAGAAATTCATGTTTTCGACACCGTTCAAATATTCATACGGCACGGCAATCGTCCGTGAGGACGACCTTTCCGGCATCGAGACATTAGAAGACCTAGAAGGCAAGAAAGCTGCCGGCGCCTCGACTTCCGTCTACATGGAAACGGCTCGTTCATACGGTGCAGAAGAAGTGACTTATGACAATGCCACAAATGAGACCTACCTTCGCGATGTATCCATCGGCCGCACAGATGTCATCTTGAACGATTATTATTTGCAGACGCTCGCCATCGAGGCGTTCCCGGAACTCGATATCGTCATCCACCCGACGGTCAAATACCGTCCGTCTGAAGTCGGCATGGTAATGAAAAAAGGCAACGATGAACTTGCCGAAAATATGAGCAGCACAGTGGATGAAATGCTTGAAGACGGGACCATCGCTGAAATTTCCGCAGAATTCTTCGGCGGTGCAGATGTAACAGAGCCGATTGAGATTGAAGAATAACATTCAACTTTAATCAAACCGCTAAAGCGGGATGAAGCTTAATCGCCCCAGACAGCCATGTGAGTGGTTTGTCCGGGGCGATTTTTATTGGAATGCATACTGCTCCGTGTTCCTTATCTTTATTTTGTTCAGAAAAAGAAGTATAATGAAGAATTATTTCGAATACTCTGTGGATGAGGTGAGCTTTTGAAATTTACATTTTCTCCTTTAAGTGAACAAGCACTCGTCATCGAAACCGGCTCAATCATCAATAAAGAAACTGAATTAGCGGTGCGAAAGCTTTCTGCACTGTTGGAGAGCAAGGCACCCGAATGGTTGATCGAATTTATTCCCGCGTTTACGACGGTGACGGTTTTTTATGACCCGTGCCGCCTTAAATACGCGGAAGTCGAGCAAGAGCTGCGCTCGATGCTTCCTGATTTGGATGAAGCCGAAGCGCCTGCTCCACGTCAAATTGAAATTCCTGTTTGCTATGGCGGCGACTTCGGCCCGGACCTCAGCTTCGTTGCGGAGCACAATAATTTGACCGAAGACGAAGTCATTGAACTTCATACTTCGGCCACCTATAGCGTCCACATGATCGGCTTTGCTCCAGGATTCCCTTTTCTCGGCGGCATGTCTGACAAGATCGCCGCTCCGCGCAGAAAGTCACCGCGGCTGCGCATCCCCGAACGTACGGTCGGGATTGCCGGCATGCAGACCGGCATCTATCCGATTGAAACGCCAGGGGGTTGGCAATTGATCGGCCGCACACCGCTCCGCCTGTTCCTTCCTGACCGGGACATTCCAAGCTTATTGCGTGCTGGAGATGAAATCCGCTTCACGCAAATCGATAAAGCTGAATACCATAAGCAGGGAGAGATATTAGATGCTGAACATTCGTAAAAGCGGTTTGCAGACCGCCATCCAAGATCTTGGACGCACCGGTTTTCAGCGCTATGGCGTCATCGCGAGCGGTGTTATGGATCCGTTCGCTCATCGCATCGCCAATTTGCTCGTCGGCAATGCCGAAACATTGCCGACTTTGGAGATCGCCTTATCAGGACCTGTCATCGAATTTGAGGATGATCATTTCATCGCTATTTGCGGCGGCGACTTATCACCGTCGCTCGATGGAAAGCCTCTTGCGATGTGGCGCGGCCATTTCATCCGAAAAGGCAGCGTATTGTCTTTCGGACAGCCGAAGCGCGGAGCCCGCAGTTATCTGGCCATTGCCGGAAGCTTCGACATCCCGGCTGTCATGGATAGCCACTCGACTTACTTAAGGGCGGGAATTGGCGGCTTTGATGGGCGTGCGCTGAAAAATGGCGATACGCTGCACACGCTTTCCGTTCCCATTGAGCACTTGGAAGCTTTGAGGCGCACGCATGACCAGACGCCCGACTGGCTCATCCCGCCGGTCCGTTACCACGAACAACCGACGATCCGGATGATGCCAGGGCGCCAATATGCGCTTTTTGATGACGAGAGCCGTTCGGGTATTTTTAAAGAAATATTCAAGGTATCCACCAATTCAGACCGGATGGGCTATCGCTTGGAAGGAGCGGAACTCGCACTTGCGCAGCCTGTAGAACTCGTTTCCGAAGCAGTCGCGTTCGGCTCTGTGCAAGTACCGCCTGATGGCAATCCGATTGTCTTGCTGGCGGACCGCCAAACGACTGGCGGCTACCCGAAAATAGGACAAGTCGCATCGGTCGACTTGCCGTTGATCAGCCAATTGAAGCCGGGCGATTCACTCACATTCCGCGAAGTATCCATCAGTGCGGCGGAACAGCTCTACATCGAACAAGAACAACAAATTCGCCAACTCAAAATCGGCATTCAAATGAAGAGGGAGGGATGGGCATGAACCATAAGGTAGATTTGAATTGTGACATGGGTGAAAGCTTCGGCACTTACACACTCGGCAATGACAAAGTCATTCTCGATTACGTCAGCTCAGCCAATATCGCATGCGGGTTCCACGCAGGCGATCCGGCAACGATGCGCGAAACCGTCAAGCTCGCACTCGAAAAAAATGTCGGTATCGGCGCCCATCCTGGTTTTCAGGATCTCGCCGGGTTCGGACGCCGCCACATGGCCGTCACGCCCCAAGAAGTATACGATCTTGTCATCTATCAGATTGGTGCGCTTTACGGATTCGTCAAAGCGGAAGGCGGGCGCTTGCAGCATGTAAAAGCGCACGGCGGCTTATATAATATGGCCGTGACCGATGCGAAGCTGTCAGAAGCGATCGCGGAAGCGGTCTATAAAATCGACCCGGAACTCGTTTTGTTCGGCTTATCGGGCAGTGAAATCATCAAAGCCGGCGACAAGATCGGCTTGCGCACCGCCAATGAAGTGTTCTCTGACCGGACCTACCAGCCGGATGGGACGCTTACTCCCCGCAGCCAGGACAATGCGCTCATCACCGATCCGAATGCAGCGATTGCGCAAGTCATCCGCATGGTCAAAGAAAACAAAGTCACCAATACAGAAGGTACTGAGACGTCCCTGAAAGCGGACACGATCTGCATTCACGGCGACGGCAAAACGGCAAAAGAATTCGCGATGCATATTTCCAATTCTTTGAAAGCTGCAGGAATCGACATTCACCATATCCACAAGATCGTTTAAAGATGCTTCTTGAATACAAAAACCGCTTATTTCTATAATGGCTGGATTGCTCCGGCCAATACAGGAATAAGCGGTTTTCTTCATCCTCCAGAACATCCACGAAAGCTCACTCTTTTTCCAGCCATTCCAAGATGCCATTTAAATCTTGGCATATCGTATCGGGGCGTATGCCGAGTTCTTCTTCTGCCTGGCCGGTGCGGTTGACCCACGCCGTCTGGAACCCGAAGTTTTTCGCCCCGGCAACGTCCCAGCCATTGGAAGATAAAAACAATATTTCGCCAGGTTCCAGTCCGAGCCGCTCCAGTGCAGAGCCGTAGGAAGCCGGCGAAGGTTTATATCTCTTAATATCATTAACGCTGATGATGGCATCCATTTTCCCATTGATATCAGATCCTGCGATCAACGGTTCGAGCATGTCACGCGAGCCATTTGATAAGACGGCCAATTGTTTATCTGAAAGCTTATTCAACACTCCGGAAACTTCAGGATATAAAGTCAGCGCTTTGTATTCGTGCATCAATTGGTCTTCCTTCCGTTGTTCCGCTTTCAGCCCGAGCTCATTTAAAGTATGGCGAAGTGCATCACGGGTGACGGCGGAAAATGGTTTATAGGTTCCCATGATTTCGTGCAAAGTGGAATACTCCAATTGTTTTTTCCGCCACAACTGGCTGAGCTTTTGCCCTTGGCCCTCATATAAACTTTCCGCTTTGGCAGTCACTGAATGCACATCGAACAAGGTGCCGTACACATCAAAGACCAGTGCTTTAATATCGCTTTTCATGCCATCAACTCCCCTCGGATGCGAATCGCCACTTGCTCCCAATATAATGCATTATGCGGCACCATATCGGATAGGCCGATAGCGGCATGGAACGGCTCCCTGCCATGCGGCTTTTCACGGAACCCCCGCACCTCGATGCGGCCGGTTTGTTTCGTGCAAAGTTCAAAAAACGCTTTGAAATCAGCAACTGCCATGCCTTCCACTTCTTCCGGCTGGAGGAGATAATCCGCCAATTCCAGTTGCGCTCTATACAGATAAATATGGGCACGCTCCCGGTCAGTGAATCCCGGCAGCAAAATTTCGTCGTTCACGACTCCAAGCGGTGTCAATTCTTCAAATGCGACCGACAAGCCAAGCTCTTCCTCGATTTCCCGGACACCATCTTCTACCGATTCAGTCGCTGTGATATGCCCTGCTGCTGTAATATCGAACAGCTCGGGGAAATCCGTTTTTCCAGAGCTCCTCAACTGCAAATGGATCATGTCTCGCCCAAGTTCCCGCGTCACCACCCAGCAATGGAAAGTTTCATGCCAAAGCCCGCGTGCATGCACGTCTTCCCGGCTTGCAACGCCTATAAGCGCTCCCGATTCCGAAACGTAGGCGAGCTTTTCAATAGCCATCGCGCAACCTCCAAAAAATCAAGTCGCCGGCCTGTGCTATACGCTCAAAACCGAGCTTCTCTAGCACACGGATCGAAGGAAGGTTATTTTCATAGCACTCCGCCGTCACTTCACGCACTTCCGGAAAGGAAAACGCCCGGTCGATCAAGCCCTGCACCCCTTCTGTCGCGTAACCAAGTTCCTGGTGAGGCTCCTTCACCCCGTAGCCGATCTCCACTTTCCCGGCTTTATCCGGGCGCCCTTTAAACCCCATATCCCCAACCGGCGCGCCGGATTTATCGAAGGCGATCCATGCGCCCCATCCGAGCAGCCGCTGATCTTTTTTCAAATCATCCAAGTGCAGGCTGATGTGCGGCCCCATTTCATAACTGCCATATAGGTTCCGATACAGCTCCTCCGTGATAGGTACGAGTTTCAGCCGCTCCGTCTGGATTTCTTTCGGTAATGAATTGATACTCATGCGATTTACCCCCTTGCCTTGTTCATTCCATGCTTTTGTAAAACGAGAGCGCTTCTGCTACTATGTCCCGATCGTAGCCGGAGCGCCCGTGGATGCGCTCAACCCATGTGTCAAAAGACGAGGCAGGTTCTTCTTTGATCAAGCCCTTAGTAGTACTGAGTTCACTTTGCCAATCGTTGAATTCCCAATGCGCCACTTCCCCTTCATAAGGCACACGGACTTCAATGAGCGGCGTTTTGCCCAGCTGATGCTGCGAATATTCCGCTGCCTGCCAAAACGTTCGCTGATCGACCGGCTCCAGCGAATATTTCTGCACCGACAATTTACCGCCGGGGCGCTGATAGATGATCGTCATGCCATCCGGTTCAGTTGATACTTGTACATCCGCTCCAGGAAAAAATCCTGTTTGCGGTGTATCCATAAATTCAGCATCCTGAGTTTCCACCAATATCGGCTGTATCCATTGATCCCCTAAATCACAGAGAAAGCGCCGCCCATTTTCATCGATTGCCAACACCGCTGCATGGGCTTGTTCTGTACTGAGTTCCGATCCGATCGGATACGCCTCGATTCCCGCTTGTTCAAATTCCGCCAGAAGCCATAACGCCAAATCGAAGCAATTGCCGCCAAGCCCATGCGCCTCACGATGTTCCTTCATTTGCTCTACGCTGCGCTGCTTTTTCATACCTGCCCGTTCGTAATACCAAGCCTTCACTAAATTATCCATCGGCAGCCCATCAAAGCGCCGCCATACATCCAGAATATTTTCACCTGCCCGCATTGCCCAATCCCCTCTCCTCATCCATCTTCCTTTACTTTCGATTCGAGACATCTATATTCCTGCATGAAAAAAAGAAGGCCGAAGCCTTCCTTTGTTCAGTCGCTCAACACACTTCTGCGTTTGCGGATCTGGTATGTATTCAATTGCTGGAACAGCTTGGACGATGTCGGCTGGTCGATGGCAAATTGTACGCCGTATTCAAAATACGGGTCTTTCTCCAGTTTCCGGACAATGCGGCCTTGGAGCAAAAACTCTTCATCCAATAACACGAAATTGCATAATACTTTTTCATGGAGCGCAAAGTCGAGGCTTGCTGTAAAGACCAGCCCTCCGGCACTCAAATTGAAAATATCGACGAGCACTTCTTCTTTTTCCGGTATGGCCACTTTTCCGCTGATCGCGCGGACGAAAGACACCCGAAAAAATTCCCTGCGGTTATCGCTCACATTGCTTCTCCCTTTCCCCGGCCTGTTACATATACAAATTGAGCAGCAAGCCTTTTATTTCTCCTACTGTTTCCAGTATCCCAATATATTCCACTTCATTATCCAGCAATTGGTCCTGGAGCGCAATCACTTTTTCATCGATGACCTTCACGATTTGATGAGGCGGCGCCCCTTCCCCGAAACTGGAGGCAGGTTGATCGGACAGCTGGATTCCGTGGCGAAGCGATTCCCCGAGAAATTGCTTGATGGATTGTTTATACGCAACCAAATTCTCCAAGGTCCGATGTTCCGCGAGCTGTTTTCCACGCTGTTCGACATTTGCCAATAGCGGTGTGAGCGCATCCCGCCTTAGCTCTGTCCGCGACTGCTTCATGACCTCTGCAAATGCGCCGCCTGGCGGTTTGGCGATTGCTGTATTGGGTTGTTCTGAAGGCCTGGGCCTCACCGTATCAATGCGCATCTCCATGTCCCACCTATCGAATCTGTCTTTTCTTCTCTAATTGGACGGCGACTTCCGCTTCGCCGATCGGCAATTCCAGCAGCTTTGCGATATGGGCAGCCGAGAAACCTTGTTTCGTGAGCTGTCGCACTTTCTCGCGCCGGCTCGTTTCCTCTGGAGGCTGAGCGGCGGAGAAATCTACGCTTTTCGGCTCTTCTACTTTATGATCCGCTTTCTCCAACTGTGCCATTTTCGCTTCCGTCTGCTCCAGCCGGTCCATCAATTTATCGTATAAGGCATCATTTTCCTGTTCGACGGCTGCGATGAATTCCGCCATGGCCGCTTCGAGCCGTTCGGATTCCTGTTCGACCATCAGCTTTCTCGACATCATCAGTTTGACGTTCAGCAATAACAATAAAGTGCTGACCACTATCAACAGTGCTACCATCTGCTCCCTGCTTTCCCTCGATTAATAATGCTCATGGACCGATAAAACCGCTGCGTGCAGCCGGAGCATCGCTTTCGAATGCAATTGCGACACCCTCGAAACGCTGAGGTTGAGAATTTCCGCGATTTCGGTCAGCTTCATTTCCTCGAAATAGCATAAGGAAACTGTCAATTTCTCTTTTTCCGGCAAAGCCGCAACCGCCTTCGCTAAAGCTTCTTTCGTCAGGCGGGCGGAGAGCTCGCGTTCCGGCGAACCGATACTGGCGCGCGGCATCCGTTCTTCCAGGTTCGCATGCTCATCATCCATCGACAACATTGCTGATAAGGCAGCTTCCGATACGGCGCGGTTCAATTCTGCAGGGGTCATCCCCAAGTATTCGCTCACTTCCTGGTCACTGGCACTTTCGCCTTTTTGCTGTTCCAGTTCGGCGTACGCTTTTTCGATTTTCTTCACTTTATCCCGCAATGAACGCGGCAGCCAGTCGCTTTTCCGGAGGCCGTCGATGATTGCCCCTTTGATCCGCCACGCGGCATAGGTTTCGAATTTCCAGTCTTTCTCCGGCTTGAATTTATCGAGTGCGTCCAGCAAGCCTTCGTAGGCGTAGCTTCGGACTTCATCTTTGTCGACGGTTTTCGGCAGGCTGATAAGAAAGCGTTGAATCACATAATCCACCAAGGGCAAATACTTCGCGACTAAATAATCGCCGGCATCCTGGTCCCTGTGCTGCTGCCAGTTGCCCCATTGCGCTAGTTCTGCATTCGACAATTTCTGATTTACCAAGCTGTCCACCCCTCTTCCGCTATGCCTTTATTTGAAGAATAATTTCATGACGAATCCCCGAAGCCCGATCTTGAATGGCGACGGCAACTCCAGATACTGTGCCGCGAGCGTGCGCATCGCTTTGCTCGCCGAACTGCTCGGATGCGCCAACAGAAACGGCTCCTGCTTTTTCACCGCTTGCGGCACATGGAGATCTGATGGCAATATGCCGAGTGTCCGGATGTCTTTATCCAGGAAGCGCTCTGCGACTTCCGCAAAGTTTTCGGCTGTCTGCCGCCCTTCTTTGCCGTCGGTGCATTGATTGACGACGAGGCGGATGGCCAGGTCCGAGTCTTTGGCGTGCATCATCTTGACGACTGAATAGGCATCGGTGACCGAGGTCGGTTCAGGCGTCGTGACCAATAGCACTTCATCCGCTGCGAGCAGAAAGCGCATATTGTTCTCCGACAATCCAGCTCCCGTATCAAGCAGCACAAAATCCACTTTTCCTTGCAGGCTGCCGAGCTGTTCCATAAATCGCTTCATTTTTTCACTATCGAGTTCAAACAATCCCGAAAATCCTTGCCCTCCGGCAATCAATTGCAAGCCGAGCGGGCCGCGCTCAATCACGTCTTCGATCGCCAATTGCTTGTCGAGCATGCCGGCGATCGTTTCGCGCGGCGCATGGCCGAACAAGATATCGATATTGGCGAATCCCAAGTCGACGTCGATGATCAGCACCGATTTCCCTTGTTCGATCAAAGCGAGCGCGAAATTCAAGGTGAAATTCGATTTGCCGACGCCGCCTTTCCCGCTTGTCACGGCCAGTACACGCGTATTGCGTATGCTTGGCTTCGTTTTTTTGCGGGACATCTTTTCCCTTAACTGAACGGCCTGGTCACGCATGGCGAAGCTCCCCCGCGATGTAGTCGGCGATGCGCCCAGGCGTTGCCGCAACCAAATCATCCGGTACATTTTGGCCGGTCGCGATACGGCGAAGCGGAATCCGGTAGCGGTGCAATAAATTGAGGATGACCCCGGCAGAAGCCGTTTCATCTTTTTTCGTCAGCAACAGCTCATCGATCGACAGCGCCTCGAAGTTGCCGATGATCTGGACCATGTCTTCGTATTTCGCCGTTAAGCTCAGTACCAAAGTCGTATGGATATGCTGCGTTTCCGGCAGCAGCTTCTGCAGCTCTTCAATATACTCCGCCTGCTGGTAATTGCGCCCTGCCGTATCGATCAAAATGACGTCGCAGGCTTTTAAGGCATCGAGTGCGCCGGCCAGTTGTTCCCGCGATTCGACCACTTCGACCGGCACATCCAGGATTTCGCCGTAAGTTTTCAATTGTGCCACCGCTGCAATACGATACGTATCGGCGGTGATCAAACCTACGGTACGTTTATGTTCCAGCAATTGCTCAGCTGCCACTTTCGCGATGGTCGTCGTTTTGCCGACGCCCGTCGGACCGATAAAGCAAGCGATCGAAGGCGAGTCATTCTTGACGGCCTGTTGATGCTGCTCAATAAATCGGATAAGCTCCGCATGAAACGCCTCTTGCACCGGCACTTCGTTTTCTGATGCCTGCAGCAATTTAGAGAGAAGCTCTGTCTGCACTGCTTGTTCGACGCCTTGCTTTTCAAGCAAATGGCGCATCGGACGCAATTTTTCAGGCAGCCGATCTTCCGGCCCTTCGTGCATCATGAGGCGCTTCAAACTTTGCAGTTCTTCCATCAGCGCATCGTTTTCCCGGCTCTTTTTGACTGGCGCTTCAGGTGCAGGCATCGCTTGTGCTTTGACTGGCGAAACATCTGTTGGCGCCGGCTCCTCGATTGTTTCGACCGCTGCCGTCACTTCGAGACAGTCTTTTCGGAACAAGCCGAATAAGCCTCCGGTCTTCATTTTTTTCGTATTGAGGATGAGTGCATCATCACCCAAATCTTTTTTGATGAGCACCATGGCTTCAGCCATCGTAGTGACTCGGTAGGTTTTTAATCTCATGGGATATTCACGACTCCAACACTTTGGATTTCGATTTCAGGCTCCAATTCGTTATACGACAATACCGGTAGATCCGGTGCGAAGCGTTCCACGAACTGGCGCATATAGATGCGGATGGCAGGCGATGTGAGCAGGATCGGCTGGACGCCGTTTTGTTGCAGCTGCCCTGCCTGCTCGGTGATTTTCTGGAAAATCGTCTGGGATGATTCCGGGTCGATCGATAGATAATTGCCTTGCTCGGTGCGGTGGACCGAATCGGCGAATTTCTTCTCCAAGCTCGCCCCGGCGGTGATCACTTTGAGTGATTCATTATCCGGCGCGTACTGGCGGGTAATCTGCCTTGCGAGCGCCTGTCGCACATATTCCGTCAATAAATCGGCGTCTTTTGTTTGCGGGGCATAGTCTGCCAAAGTCTCCAGCACCAGCAGCAAATTGCGGATCGAGACTTTTTCCTTCAATAATTTCATGAGTACTTTTTGCACTTCGCCAATGCTCATCAAATTCGGAATCAATTCTTCGACGACGGCTGGAGAAGAATCACGGATGTTTTCAATCAATGATTTCACTTCCTGGCGGCCGACGAGTTCATGGGCATGGCGTTTGATGACTTCCGTCAAATGCGTCGAGACGACAGAAGGTGGGTCGACGATGGCATAGCCCGCCATCTCGGCTTCTTCTTTCATGTCTTCATCGACCCATAGTGCCGGCATGCCAAACGCTGGCTCGACCGTTTCGATACCCGAGACGTTTTCATCATCGACGCCTGGGCTCATCGCCAAATAATGGTCGAGCATAATGTCGCCGCGCGCCACCCGGTTGCCTTTGATCTTGATGACGTATTCATTCGGCTGCAATTGGATATTGTCACGGATGCGGATGACCGGAACGACGATGCCAAGTTCCATCGCGCATTGCCGGCGGATCATGATGACGCGGTCCAATAGGTCCCCGCCCTGGTTCTTATCAGCGATCGGAATAAGACCGTAGCCGAATTCGAATTCGATTGCGTCGACATGAAGCAGGTCCGTGACGCTTTCCGGGCTTTTCAGCTCGGCCGCTTCTTTTTCGCCCGGGTCGCTGTCTTTATCGACCGCTTCCTCGGCATTGAGCGTTTTTTGCATCCTATAGGCGCTAAAGGCAATGACGCCAGCGACTGGCATAATCAGTAGCGGACTGATGGGTGTAAAAACTGCGAGCATCATCAGCGTGCCGGCGACGACGTAAAGCATTTTCGGGAAAGCGAACAATTGACGGGTAATATCGGATCCGAGGTTGCCATCCGACACAGCACGGGTGACGACAATCCCCATTGCCGTCGAAATCAACAGCGCAGGGATTTGGCTGACCAGCCCGTCGCCGATCGATAGCAAGGTGAACAATTGCGCCGCTTCGCCGATCGGCAAGCCGTGGACGATGACGCCGATCATCAAGCCGCCGATGATATTGATGATGGTGATGATGATACCGGCGATGGCATCACCTTTAACGAATTTACTGGCACCGTCCATGGCGCCGTAGAAATCGGCTTCTTGGCCGACTTTTTCGCGACGCGTTTTCGCTTCGCGGTCAGAGATCATCCCAGCGCCCAAATCGGCATCGATGCTCATCTGTTTGCCGGGCATTGAATCGAGCGTGAAACGGGCTGCGACTTCTGCCACCCGCTCCGAACCTTTGGTGATGACGAGAAATTGGATGATGACCAAAATCAAGAACACCAAGATCCCGATGATGGCACTGCCGCCGACCACGAACGAGCCGAATGTTTCGATCACTTGCCCGCCCGTTTGATTGGTCAGAATCGAGCGTGTCGTCGAGACGTTCAAGCCGAGACGGAATAAGGTCGTCAGCAGGAGGAGCGTCGGAAAGATCGAGAACTGCAACGGTTCTTGCGTGTTCATCGCCACCAGGATGATGGTCAGCGCCAAGCTGATATTGATCATGATTAAAATATCCAATAACAGCGGCGGCAGCGGGATAACCATCATGATGACAATCATGATCACCGATACCAATATCGCATAATCTCTGAATTTCAAACTGCTTCCTCCTCTTTCGTGTTGCGGTTTGCTATGTATGTTGAAGATAATTCCGGATATTCCTGGGAAAGCGTGTTTTCCGAAGCTTACCGCTCGCTTTCCGTGGGGCGGGAATCGAGCCTCCTCGTCACTAAAACCGTTGCTCCCACATCTGCAAGCAGATGCGTCGCAAATGAATGTGCTCAGCTAAGCTTCGCTCATTCATTGCCTGCGGGGTCTCTCAAACCCGCTAATCCCACAGGAGTCGAGCGGACGCTTCTCCAAACACTTTGAGCTCTTACTTATATTCGACACTCTGAAGAAGTATAATTCTTATAACTATAGAAGATCATGGAATTGTTCTTACTTCATTCAGTTCAGTTTATCTATACATTACGAAAGCTTCCCTTTCAAAGCATATATATAGGCGAGGACTTCGGCGACGGCTAGGAATAATTCTTCGGGCACGGAATCGCCGATCGATACTTGCGCGTAGAGCGAGCGGGCGAGCGGCTTGTTTTCCATTGTCACGATGCCCAGCTCTTTCGCTTTTCCCTTGATCTTGAGCGCCGTGAAATCTTTTCCCATCGCAATGATTTTCGGCGCTTCCATCGTTTCAGCGTCGTATTGGATCGCAATCGCATAATGCGTCGGGTTGGTGATGACGACGTCAGCGTTCGGCAAATCCTGGATCATGCGGTTCATGCTCATTTGGCGTTGCTTTTCCTTGATTTTCTGCTTGATCAGCGGATCGCCTTCCGCCTTTTTGAATTCGTCTTTAATGTCCTGCTTCGACATCCGGATGCCTTTTTCGAATTCGTATTTCTGGTACAAATAATCAAGTGCCGATAAGGACAGCAAAATCAGTGATGCAACCAAACCCATTTGGACGACAAGGCCGCCGACCAGGCTCAGGGAGTCGCGCAGGCTTTGCCTCGACAGCGAGAAGATCTCCTCCTGCCCGAACCACAACACCCCGAAAGCGGCGCCTCCGACGATGACGATTTTCAGCAAGGATTTTGCCAGTTCGACCAGCGCGCGGACCGAGAAAATCCGTTTTGCGCCTTTGATTGGATCGAGCCTCTCAAGCTTCGCTTTCAACGGTTCTGCCGTAAACAACGGTCCGACTTGCATGTAATTTCCGAGAAATCCGAAGACGACGCCGACCAGCATAATGGGCACAATCAACAAGAACGCATCGAATGCCAATTGCTCGAATATGAGCCGGATGGTCGCCGGTGTGATCTCCCAACTGATGTATTGGATGTAGTTGACGCGGTAGATGGCGAGCAATTGGTCGAGCATCCACTCACCGAGAAAACTTAAGATAAGGATGCCGCCCAGCATGATAAGGGCGGCAGCGACTTCCGGGCTTTTCGCGACTTGGCCTTTTTTGCGTGATTCCTGGCGCTTTTGAGGCGTCGCCTTTTCGGTCTTTTCGCCGGCAAAAAACTGCAGGTCCAATGGATAGCGCTTCATCCTATCCACCTCCCAGTAAGCTAATTAATTCACCCATGCTGACCATCATTTTTTCAAAGAGGATCTGCAGCAAATAAAAGAATACGGTCATCGTCAAAAGTAGCAGCACAAAGCCGACAAAAATCTTTAGCGGCAAGCCGACCGCAAAGATGTTCAATTGCGGCACGGCTTTCGTCAGGATGCCAAGCGCCACGTCGATCAAAAACAACGACGCAACGATCGGCAAGGAAATCTGGAAGGCGATGATGAACATTTCAATAAACAGATCGGTCATAAAACGCGCGACGGCTTCTGGTCCGACCGATAAGAACTCTTCCGCCGGCAGCACTCGCAAGCTCTGCATAATGCCGTCAAGCATCATATGATGGCCGTTGACGGTCAATAGGAACAATAGCGCGAGCGTGTATTTGAATTGCCCGATGATTGGCACTTGGGCGCCCGTCTGCGGGTCCAAGACATTGGCGATGGCAAAGCCCATCTGGAAATCGATGAATGCCCCGGCGATCTGCACCGCATAAAGCAAAAGCGCGGCTGTAAAGCCAAGCGCCAAGCCAACCGCCAATTCCTTGAAGATCAATAGCGTGTAGCTGCCATCGAGCACCAATGCCGTTTCCGGAGCCCAAGCAGTGGTCGCCGTCAGTGCGAGAAAAGCGGCGATGCCGATTTTGAATTGATTGGGCACGCCCCTCATCGCAAACAGCGGCGCAATCAGGAAGAAAGCGGTAAGACGGATGAGCACGAGCAGGAAGAACGGCAGCAGATTAAGAACATCATTCATCGGCGCTTATCCGATAAACCGTGGAAGCTGCTCGAACAAATCGCGCGTATAATCCAGGAGCATCGTCAGCATCCAGGGGCCGAAAATGACGAGCGACAGGAAAACCGCCAGTATTTTCGGGATGAATGCCAGAGTTTGCTCCTGGATTTGGGTCATGGCCTGGAATACGCTGACCAATAGCCCCACTCCCAGTGCGATGAGCAATAGCGGAGCTGAGATGAGAATGATGAGGTAAATGGATTGTTCTGCTAGTTTGATGACCATATCCGGCGTCAAATAAATTCTTCCTCTCGCTAAAAGCTGACAAGCAGCGATTCGATGATTAAATACCATCCATCCACCAGGACGAATAATAAGATTTTAAAAGGCAGTGAAATCATGACCGGCGGCAACATCATCATCCCCATCGCCATCAAGGTCGATGCGACGACCATATCGATGATCAAAAACGGGATGAAAATGACAAAGCCGATCTGGAAAGCGGTCTTTAATTCACTGAGTGCGAATGCCGGGATCAGCGAGGTCAACGGAATGCCTTCGATGCCGTCCGGCTTTTCAAGTTCGGCGTATTTGAAAAACAGAGCTAAATCTTTTTCACGCGTGTGCTGCGCCATGAATTCCTTGATCGGCAAGATAGCGGCATCGAGCGCTTCTTCCTGCGTCAGTTCTTCATCCAAATACGGTTGGAGCGCGGTATCGTTCATTTCCGTCGCAACCGGTGCCATGATGAAAAAGGTTAAAAATAAAGCCAATCCGATCAGCACTTGGTTCGGCGGCATCGACTGCGTCCCGAGTCCCGTCCGTACGAAACTCAAGACGATGATGATGCGTGTGAAACTCGTCATCATGATCAGGATGCCTGGTGCGAGCGACAACACCGTCAGCATCAATAATAATTGCAAAGTCGTCGAGACACCGCCGGGATCGTTATTATCCAGCGAGATGCCGGGAATGGCCAATAATAATTCTGGGATCATCGCTGGTCCTCCCCGTCATCCGTGCGCTTTTCACCGAAAGATAAGCGCCGTTCTTTTTGTTTATCCAAACTGCGGGCGAAGTATTGCTCGAAATTCGTGAACGGCGCTTTCGCTTTGCCGCCGTTGCCGAACAAAGAAGAAGCTTGTGGACGCTGTTGTTCCAGATCTTGTTCCAAAGCGGCGATCTCGGCTTCTCCCGAAAACTCCTTGATGAGCGTCACTTCGTTGCCCACGCCGATCAAATAAAATTGGCCGCCGACTTTGACCAGCTGCAGCGATTTGTTCTGGCCGAGCGGCGAGCCGCCCATCAGCTGGACCGCACGCTGCGATTGCACGCCTTTTTGGCGCATGGCCAAAAATTTGATGAGCCCGTAGATCAATCCCGCGATCAGCAGCGTATAGAAAATCAATTGCCCGATGATCGCAGCGAAACTTTTCTCTTCGATCTCCGGCACCGCTTCCGCTTCTGCCGGTTCCGTTTCGCTTGCCGGGTCTTCTTTCAGCCAATCGGCCACATTTCCCGTATCCGCAGACGCCATCAGGGGCGTGGCAAACCAAAGGGCAGCGAGCGCTATTAGTAGTAAAATCCATTGTCTGTAATTCACACTTGCCGTACTCCTTCGCCTTGCATCAACGCAATTTGGAAATGCGCTCTGCCGTACTTAAAATATCTGTCACCCGCACGCCGAAGTTTTCGTCGATGACGACCACTTCCCCGACAGCGATCAGTTTGTTGTTGATGAGAATGTCCACCGGCTCTCCTGCCAGTTTGTCGAGTTCGACAATCGAACCTTGCGACATCTCGAGGATTTCCTTGACCATCCGCTTCGTCCGGCCAAGTTCCACCGTCACTTGCAGCGGAATGTCCAAGAGCATGTCGAGGTTGTTCGGCGCCGATTGTTCGGCAGCGATTTCGTCAAAGCTCGAGAATTGGACGGACTGGACGTTCGGCCCCTTGGCATCCGCCGGCTGTGAAGTTTTTTCCGGTTGTTGATGTTCGTTTGATGACATATCCTGTGTCTCCTTCGCTTCTTCCGCATGCTCGCAGCCTGCCAGCTCTTCGGCCAACTCTCGGCACGGGCCGGCCGGCAAATACATGCGGATTGCTACATTTTGGCGGTCGCCGACAGACAGCGTAAACAGCGCTTCAGCAAACCATTGCTCTTTTGTGAAATGAGTGAACGGAAACTTCTGCCCCGCCTCCAGAATGTCCATGCCCGATAAGGAATAGCCGATCTCTTGGCCGCTCACCATCGACAAAGCTGCCGCTGATGACCCGAACAAGCGCACAAGCATATTCTGGACTGCTGCGAATAGCGCATCGCTGTCTGTTTCACCTGATAGCTCCGAAGCCATCGCATCCGCCTCTGCTTGGTCGAGTGTGACGATCTGCGGCATTTTCAACAGGCCGCTATATTCCCCGAGCGCGACATAAACCGGTGTCCCGGTTTCAGCAAATAGCTCATCCTTGCTCTTTACAGTCCAAACCGGCCCTTTGATGGCTGCCATTTCCGGAAACAACGGATCGCGAAGTGCGGCGGTGCCGCCGAGCGCTGTGCAGAACAGCTCTTTCAAGACGCCCAGTTCATGGCTGCCCAGGGCTTCTGTCGGGACCGTACTGTCCGTCTTATTCAGCAGTCCTTTCATCTCTTCAGGCGATAGGCGCTCATCCTTCATCGCAAACTTCCCCTTCCACACACAAGCCTGTAATTTGTACCGCCAGGCGGCCTTTTGAAATTCCCGGCTGTGCGAGGAATTTCTGTTTATGGTCGACATAGAGCTTGACCGGCGCATCCACCGCTTCGTCCAAGCGGAGAATATCGCCTTTCTTCAGATCCAGGAAATCCTTGATATCGACGGTCACTTCCCCAAGAACTGCCGCGATATCCATCTTCGTTTCATGAAGGCGCTTTTCGAGCGCTTCCACTTCGTGATGCTCCACAGCTTTCTTCTGGTTGGCCAGCCAATGGCGTGCCGATAACTTCGGCAATACTTGCTCGAGCACGATATGCGGCAGGCAGATCTGGATCTCGCCTTCCACTTCACCGATTTTTGTCTGCAAGGTGACGAGAATGACGGTTTCATTCGGCGAAGCCATCGTCAGAAACTGCGGATTCACTTCAATTTCCTTCAGTTCCGGCGACAAGGCGATGACTGACGTCCAGGCTTCCTGGAAACAATTCAGGGAATTGCTGAAAATCCGGTCAATGACACTGACCTCGATTTCGGTCAAATCGCTGGTCTTCTGCAAAACATCGCCCTGGCCGCCAAGCAGACGGTCGAACATGACGTACGCCACTTCCGGCGAAAACTTCATCACCATGCTGCCGGTAAGCGGACGGGCTTCGAACACTCCGAGAATCGATTTCTTTTCGACTTGCTGGAGAAAATCCGTATACGACACTTGCTCCACTTTTTCAGCAGTGATTTGCACATAAGTGCGCAGTTGCGTCGAAAAATAGGAAGTCAAAAGACGCGCAAAGTTCTCATGGATGCGTGACAGCGTCCGGATCTGGTCCTGTGAAAACCGCAAGGCCTTCTTGAAATCGTAAGTATGAATTTTTTTATTGTTCAAGGGACCTTTGCCCTTATCTGAAAAATTCGTTTCCATGCTGACTCCCCTTATTCTTCCATAGGTGCATCGTGCAGCCGGGGCAGGATGTTGATGCCCTGGTAATAAGCCGTCACTTGGTCGATCACTGTAGTGACCGGCTCCAAGACATGCACTTTTTTCCCGGTCGTGAGCGTGATGACCGTATCCGGCATCGCTTCAATGCGCTCGATATACACTGCATTCAAAACGATTTCAGAACGGTTCAGCCTCGTTAAGCGAATCATCGGACTTCACTCCGTTCAGCCGATATCATCATCGTTTCAAGTTCACTACTTCCTGCAATACTTCATCGGAAGTGGTAATGGTCCGCGAGTTCGCCTGGAAACCACGCTGCGCGATGATCATTTCCGTAAACTCTTCCGTTAGGTCAACGTTGGACATTTCGAGCATGCCAGAACCGATTTGTGCACCCTTGTCCGCTGCACTTCCGAAGTCAATGCCATCCGGGCTTGCGAGGTCAGTCATTTGATACAAAGAGCCTCCGAATTTATTCAAGCCGGCCGGGTTTTGAGGATTGGAAATGCCGACATTCGCAATCGTGTCTTCTGTACCGTCTGCCAGTTTTCCGATTACTTCACCAAGGCGATTGATGGTATATGATTCATAGCCATCAACATTGATTGGATTTCCACCATCATCTAATACGTTATAGCCTTGTGCCGTTACGAGATCCCCATCAGCGGTAACCGTGAAGTTGCCGGCACGCGTCAAATATTGTCCTTCAGCGCCAGGAGCTTCCGGATCTTGAACGACGAAGAATCCATCCCCCATGATCGTCAAATCTGAAGCGATGCCTGTCGACATGGCAGAACCCGCGTTATGGTTGACGTTCAATGAAGCGCCTGTCGAGCCGAGGCCGACTTGCATCGGGTTAGCCCCGCCATTGGACATGTTCTGGCTCAATAAATCTTGGAAATTGATTGTGCTTTTCTTGAATCCGACCGTATTGACGTTGGAAATATTATTACCGATGACATCCAATTTCACCTGGAAGTTTTTCATGCCGGAAATTCCGGAGTACATGGAACGCAACATTTATCATTTCCCCTTTCAGCTGGCTGCAAGTTTAGGCTTGCTCGGCCGCCTGTTCGTTTTTGTTTTCAGCTTGCTGTTCGATCCGTTCTATGGCTGACAACGGAATCTTCGTTTCCCGGCCTTCCAGCTCGACCATGATTTCCCCGTTCTTCATCGTGACCGCTTTGACAATGCCGGCATCAGCTTGTCCATCTGCCGACCAGCTGACTTCCGTCCCGAGCAAATGTGCAGAACCCGCAAGAGATGCGCTTCCGCCTTCTCCGGCGTATCCCGTCATCGTCTTGTTCAATTGCGTCAATTGCTCGAGGCTGCTGAACTGTGCCATCTGCCCGATGAATTCCGCATCTTTTTGCGGTTCCATCGGATCCTGGTATTTCAACTGGGCGATCAGGATTTTCAGGAAAGCGTCTTGCCCAAGTTCATCCGGCTTTGTTTTTTCTGTAGCTGCCGCCGGCTGATTCGCCGCCGTCGTTCCTGTTGCTGTGATATTCATCCAACTACTCCCCTTTGTTAAACGGTGTAATTCACTTGGCCATTGGCTGAAGCTGTTTCACGCTGGCGCTTCTGAGGCACATCGGCATCACCCGAAACGGATTCGCCGCCGCTTCCGCTGCGCTGGCTAACTTTATCTCCCGGCGCATTCGAGAAAGGCGATTCCCGCTGCCGTTCGTGCTGTTGGAATTCGGATGAACTGCGCTCTTCACGCACTTCCAAACGATCGATCTCCACGCCTTGCTGAGACAGCGAAATGCGCAATTGATTTAATTGGAACTCGACCGCTTCTTTTGCTGCGCCGTGGCTCGCGATGATTTGCGCGCTGACCTTGCCGCCTGCCGTGCTCACCAAAATCTCCAGATGGCCGAGATGTTCAGGGAAAATATTGATGCGCAAGCGCGTTTCATTTCCGCCGGCGCTCAAGCGGGCCGGTGAGCTGATCCATTCCGCGAGCGTTTCCGAGAGCTTCTGAACGGGCACTTGACGGACCGGGACATCCACTGGCTTTTGATCAGCAAATGTCACTGGAAGCACGGCGGCCTGCGCCTGCCCTTCTGTTTTCACAGGAGCTGCAGTTTGAACCGCTTCCGCTTTTGGAATCAATTCGCCTTCTGCAGGCACCGCTTTCGCATCCTGCGTGCCAGGTTGGTGCTGCTCAATCGCACTGGCGGTTTGACCGCTTTCTTTTGACAGAGCGTGGAGCCAGGCGGCAGGCGTTTGCGCAAATGGCAGGCGCGCTTCCGTTTTGATAGGCGCGAGCTCTTTCAACAGCAGTAATTTCTCAGAAGGAAGCGTTTCTTCTTTCAGCCGTGCAGCCAACTCGATGAGCGGACGCAGCGCTTCTTCTGGCATCTCTTTACTCAAGTCGATTTCTTTTTCCGCGATCCCCGAAAATCCGGCGGGCTGTGCGAATTCTTTAGCAGTCAGCAATAAGGATTTTATTTGTTTTACCAGTGCAGTCAATTCGGCTTGCACATCTTCGTCGGAACTAAAGGCTTCGATGGCCTGATGCAACTGTTGGCCGTCCGGATCTGCGAGCAATTGGAACACCGCGTATTGCAAGGCTTGCTGCTCTTCGGTCAATTGTTCTTTAGGCATGCCCGACAATTGCTCGAGGAGCGCGGTGAGTTCTTTCAACGGCAACTCTTCTGGTGCAGCTTCAAGCTCTGCTTGCGGCTGCGTCGGATCCGCCGATAGCGCCATGAGCAATTGCTCGAACTGGCCAGTTGGCTCTGTACCTGCCTGCGGTTTCGATCCAGCTGCGAGTGTGGCGGGCCGGCCGGCTAAGGCGGACAGCAGCGCGTTCACTGGGCGTCACCGGTTCTGCCGAGACGGTAATAACGGCTGCCTGCCAGGTCATCGAAAAAGTTCTGCTCTGCCGCTTGATGTTCTTTTTGGTGAGCTGCGTAGTTTTGATCTTTCAAATTGCCCCATGTTTTTTCTTCACGGGCTTTTTCTTTCAATGCATCTTGGCTTCTCGAGACATTACGTTCGTGGTTTGCGATTTCGCGGTTCGCCATGAACGATTGTTCATAAAGCTGGTGGATGTATTCTTCGAGCATGCGGAGCTCGGAGATCGGGATGCCTTTTTGCTCTTTCGCTTTTTTCATTTCTTCCGCCTGGGTGATCTTGCTGTGAAGCGCTTCACTTTGCTCGCGGACGGCTTGTTCTTTTTTCAGCGCTTCAGCCATTTTCACTTGCGCCATTTGCGTTTCGTTTTCTTTCAGTTCAAGGATTTTCTGGAATCGGAAATTGAATCGTGTCACGTTTCAGCACCTCCAAATTGTCGTGCGAGCCGGTCGACGCTTTCCGTCAATTCGGCCTTCTCGTAAATATCTTGCTGTAAATATTCGCGAATCAACGGATACGCGCGGATCGCTTCATCGATTTCCTTATTGGCACCGCTTTTATAAGCGCCGATATTGATCAAGTCTTCCGCCGAATCATGGGCAGCGAGCAATCGTTTCAATTCGGTTGCGGCTTGTTGGTGGTTGCGCGTCGTCACTTCGTTCATGACGCGGCTGACGCTTGCCATGATATTGATTGCCGGGAATTGCCCTTTTTGTGCAAGCTTGCGGTCGAGGACGATATGGCCGTCCAAGATTCCGCGCACCGCATCGGCGATCGGTTCGTTCATATCATCGCCGTCGACGAGCACGGTATAAAATGCCGTGATCGATCCCTTCGACGAGGTGCCGGAGCGCTCTAACAAGCGTGGCAATAAAGCGAAGACGCTCGGCGTGTAGCCTTTACTGGTCGGTGGTTCACCGACCGCCAGCCCCACTTCGCGCTGCGCCATGGCAAACCGCGTGACGGAATCCATCATCAACATGACGTTTTTCCCCTGGTCGCGGAAATACTCCGCGATCGCCGTGGCCGTGAGTGCTCCTTTAATGCGCTGCATCGGTGTTTGGTCGGATGTCGCAGCGACCACGACCGACTTTTTCAACCCTTCCGGTCCGAGATCGCGTTCAATGAAATCACGCACTTCCCGTCCGCGCTCGCCGATCAGCGCGATGACGTTGACATCGGCTTCGGTGTTGCGGGCGATCATGCCCATGAGCGTGCTTTTCCCGACGCCGCTTCCGGCGAATACGCCGATGCGCTGGCCTTGCCCGACCGTCAATAAGCCGTCGATCGCACGCACCCCGACTTCCAACGGCTTGTCGATGCGTGGACGTTTGAGCGGATTCGGAGGTGTGTTCGTAGTCGAATATTTCTTCAAGCCTTTCGGCAATTTATTGTCATCCAAAGGCTTGCCGGTGCCGTCCAGGATTTTCCCGAGAATGGCCGGCCCAACGCGGATCTGCAATGGAACGCCGGTTGCGACGACGAGGCAGCCCGGCCCGACTTGCGCCAAATCGCGCAGCGGCATGAGCATGATTTTATTTTCCTTGAAGCCGACGACTTCCGCCTCGATCGGCGGGTCAAAGCGGCTTGGATACAATAAGCACAACTCGCCGAGCTTGGCGTTAGGGCCTTGCGCTTCGACGGTCAGGCCGATCACTTGGACGACTTTCCCGTGTTTTCTCACCGGTTCGATTTCTTCCAGCAGCGTCAAATACTCGCTATCTTTCAGCTTCATCATTGGATTTCTCCTCACAATAAACGAGCAATTGCTTTTTGATTTCATTCAGCTGGCTATCCAGTGTTGCGTCAAACGAGCCGCTCTTCGTGTGGATGGTGCAGCCGGAAGGCGCTTGCCCTGCGACCGGCATCAGCTTGAGTTCGGCGCCTGCCCGGATGTAGCTTTTCAGCTCGTCTTCAAAAGGCAGCATCGCCGGATAATCTTCAAGCGCCACATGGATGGCGACTTCTTCCGAATCGTCCGCTTGCCGAAGCGCGTGGCGGATGATCGACAGGAGCTGCACATCGTCTTGCATCAATTCATTGCGGATGATTTTCCGCGCGATTTCGGTGCTGAGCGATAGTAAGAACGGTTCCGATTCACGGATGATGCGGCGCTGTTCTTCGTATGCCGCCGCGATCAAGCTTTCCATCAACTCGCGCTTTTGGAGAAAATCCGCCTCGGCTTGAGTGAGCCCTTGGGCGAAGCCTTCTTGAAATCCAGCTTCCGCAGCAGCTTGCGCCTGTTGTTCCGCTTCTTCCAGCGCTTGCCTTTGTTGGGTTTCACGCCATTCGGCCAGTTCCGCATGCGCTTGCTGCTGTTCTTCGGCCAATTGCTTTTTCAGCGTTTCCAATTGCTGCTCCAAGCCGTTTACTTCTTCTTTCAAACGCTCGCCGTATTGCTCGATGTCTGAATCCGCTTGAGCTTCGAACGGCCGGCGGGTTTCCACTTTGCGTAATCCGATGATTTTCGTGCCGCTTTGTTCGGTGCTGCTGCGGATGATTCTAGACAATCATTTCATCTCCTTCATCACGTGAGACAGTGATCTCCCCGTCTTCCTCGAGCTTGCGGATCAAGGCCACGATTTCGGTCTGGGCCGTTTCCACGTCTTTCAGTTTGACTGGGCCCATGACATCCATTTCCTCACGGATCAATTCGGAACGGCGCGTGGACATATTATTGAAAATGCTTTCCTTCACGTCGTCGCTTGCCGCTTTGAGTGCAAAGCTCAAATCCTGGTCGTTCACTTCGCGAATGATGCGCTGAATCGAGCGAACATCCAGTTTGACGATGTCTTCAAAGACAAACATGCGTTTCTTGATTTCCGCGACGAGCTCTGGGCTGCCGCTTTCGAGTTCGGACAGGATGGCTTTTTCCGTGCCGCGGTCGACTTGGTTGAGCACGCGGACGATCGCTTCCACTCCGCCGGTCGCCGTGTAATCCTGCGAACCGTTCGCTGAAGACAATTTCCGTTCCAAGATCTGTTCGACTTGCTGGATGACATCCGGTGAAGTACTTTCCATCAAGGCAATCCGCTTCGCCACTTCCGCCTGCTGTTCGGCTGGCAGCTGCGATAAAATCTGCGATGATTGCTTCGGATCGAGATACGACAACACGAGTGCGATGGTCTGCGCTTGTTCATGCTGCAGCACCGTGACGATGCGCGCAGGATCTAAGCGCCTCGCGAAATTGAACGGCTTGACTTGCAGGCGGTTCGACAAACGGCCGATCGTATCGAGCGCCTTGTCTTTGCCGAGCGCTTTTTCGAGAATATCGCGCGCGTAGCTGAGCCCGCCTTCGTTCATATAATCCTGTGCGAGCACCATTTCGTAAAATTCGTTGATCACTTGTTCCGTCTGGCTGTTCTTCAATTGGCGTACATTGGAGATTTCCATCGTCAATTGGTCGATTTCCTTTTCAGACAGGCGCTTGAACACTTCCACAGAAACATCCGGCCCCATGCCGACCAATAGCACAGCCACTTTTTGGATCCCCGTCAATTCTTTTATCCGTTCCACCATTCAGTTCTCTCCTAATCATCCGCCATCCACGAACGCAATAGATTTGTAAAATCATCGGGACGCCCTTTGGCAAGTTTCTCAATCGTCTTGCGTTTCGGATTGGCCCTTCCGTTAAATTCGGACAAATCGACTTCCTCTTCCTGTTCGCTTCCAGCCGGCTGCATTTTAGCTGCCATGCGCTCGAAATAATCCATCTCAAGCTCTGCTGCCAATTCTTCCTGCTGCTTTTTGCGTCTCTTGATCAATAGAAGAATAATTCCCGTCAACAAGATCACTGCCGCTCCGGCCACTACGTACCAAAGAAGCGGGATGCCCGTCCAGAAAGTCGGGACCGGCTCTTCTTCGGCCAGTTCCGGGCGACCTTGGAATTCAGTCGCAAATATGGAAATGCGGTCATCCAGTTCTGCCGGTGTCGGCTGGAACTCGTTCATGCTAAGCGATGCGCTGACCGTATTCGCCAATAGATTGCGGATGTCGGCCATGTTCTGCTCGGTCAAAGTTGCCGGATTGTCCGGCACCGGCGGTTCGACGCCGACATTGATCGTAATATCGTCGATGACATAAGGGCTCATCTCGATTTGGCGGTTGATGCGGTTGACTTCGCGGTTGATGCGCTCTTCAGTCCGTTCGGATTCACTCGTCCCGGCACCGTCTGCTGCAGGGTAATTGGCGATATCCGTTTCCCCGGTTCCGGCATCGTCTACCAGTGCTGCGCCTTCGCTTTCGTAAGTCTCGACGATCCGCTCGACGCTGATGTCGATGCCTTCGCCTGTTTCGAGATCCACTGGCTCCACCAATTGCTCTTCACGCTTTTCTTTCGTAAAGTCGATATTCGCCATAACGGAAACGACGACTTTATCTTGCCCAAGCAACAGCCCGAGCATCTGCTGCAATTCACGCTGTATGTCTTGTTCAATGCCTTGTTGGATTTCGCGGTTTTGCTGATACACCGTCAAATTGGTATCAGGCTGTCCCGTGTCCTGCAATTCAAACACTTGCCCGTTCTGGTCCATGATGACGATTTGCTCCATCGGCAGATTCGGCACCGATTTACTGACCAAATGGTACAGGCCGTTGATTTGTTTCTGGTCCAAATTCAAAGTGCCGTCGCCTTGGATAACGATCGATGCGGTCGACACTTGCTCTTCATCGGTCAGCCAGACATTTTCTTTCGGCAAGGTGATCATGACGTTGGCATCGGTCACCCCGGCGATTTGTTTCACCAGATACGCCAGTTCATTTTGCATCGCGTCGCGTTCGACGACGTCAAAATGGCGGTCGGTCATGCCGAGCCCCATGTTTTCACTGAAAATCCCGTAAGTCACATTGCCGTTTTTCGGTAAGCCTTCTGCTGCCAAGCCTACTTTCAAGCCGGCGACCTGCTCTTCGGGAACGGAAATGGTCGTCCCGTCTGTCGACACTTCGACCGGAATTCCCTGGCTTTCGATTGCCGCTTTGATTTCGCCCGCTTCTGCAGGATCCAAATTGGAATACAAGGGCGACATGTCGGATTGGCTATTGAAGAAAACAAACAGCCCCAACACGACCATCGTGATAAAAAAGGAAGCAGCCATCAACCATTTGGTCGCTTTGGATAAACTGCCCCATGAGTCTTTTGTTTTCGTTTTATACGTTTCGAACTTCTCTTTCATTGAACGCACACCTTAATTTCTTTCATACTTGCATTCTCATCACTTCTTGGTACGCTTCCACCACTTTATTGCGCACTTGCATCGTCATCTGGAGCGACAAGCTCGCTTTTTGCGAAGCGATCATCACTTCATGGACATCTTTCACTTCGCCCGTCAACAGCTGGTCCGTTTTTTTATCGGATACATTCTGTGCGGCGCTGACTTCTTTCAACGCATTCTTGAAGACATCGCCGAATCCTGTTGCTTGCGGCTCCGGCTGCATTTTTTCCAGGAATTGATTTTGCAGAAACGGTGTCTGCAGCTGTGCAATTTTCTCCATGCTGCCCCTCCTAAACTAAACTTCGTTATTTCCCGATTTCGAGTGCTTTCATGAACATGCTCTTAGAAGCATTCATTGCGGTGACGTTCGCTTCATATGAACGCGTAGCCGACATCAAATCGACCATTTCCTTAATCGGATCTACATTTGATTTACGCACGTACCCTTCGGCATCTGCATCCGGATGATCCGGCTCGTAAGTTACCGGAAACGGTGTTCCGTCTTCCCGGATAGCGCCCGCTTTGACACCTGCCCCGGCCCCTTTATTTTCCATGGCGGCCGTCAGATGCTTAGCGAACGGCGAGGCACCTGCCGTCGACAATTCCACTGTCTTGCGGCGGTACGGCACCCATTCCCCGTCGACCAGTTCAGCGCGGTTCGTATTGGCGTTTGCGATATTCGAAGACACGACATCCATCCGCAAGCGGTTTGCGGTCAATCCGGATGCACTGATATTCAGACCATTAAACAAAGACATTCCCTTTATCTCCCTTCATTGATGACCGATCGCAAGCTGGAGAATTTGCCATTGACCCGCTCTGTGACGGCGTTATACCATAATTGGTTTTTCGCAAGCTCAGCCATTTCCACGTCCATATCGACATTATTGCCGTTTGGGGTCATTTTCGTATTGTGGTTGACCGTCACCGGCGATGCCCCTTGCCCGCTTTGGAACTCCAGATGGCGCGCATCGGTGCGGTAGCTCTTCATCCGCGAGGCACTCGCCTGCTCCATTGCCTGCTGGAAATTCACTTGTTTGCTTTTATAGTTCGCCGTATCGACATTGGCGATATTGCCGGCATGGACACGCTGTTTCAATGTCGAAGTCGACAACGCCTGCTCCATTTTTTGAATGCTCGATGGAAATAAATTCATCGTTTCAGCCCCTTGCTTCTGAATTTGCCCAAATAAAAAAATCCACTTTGAAAAAGGTGGATTTGAGTCAAATCTACCATCTTTCGGTAGCCCGGCGGTCATGTGTCTAAGACAGTTAGATCCGTAGCTTTGCGTCCTTAACTTTCGTATAAGTTTGCTATTATCGTCATGATATGGGTATATTTTTCTTTAAACTCGTCTTTTCGAATCATTTTGAATCACTACTACCCCGGTATAGTATCATGCTTTTTTTATTTTGGCTATTTTATTTTATAAAAAAATTCTACTATTTTTTCCATTTAATCTGCTGTTTTCTGTTAAAATGAGATTATGACAACGAACTAATAGTCCAAAAGACTATATTTAGAGGAGTGAATAGGTAATATGTTCCGAGGATTATACACAGCCACTTCAGGAATGATGTCTCAAAATAGAAATCAACAAATATTGACAAATAATCTATCGAATTCCAATACTCCAGGATTCAAGAATGATGAATCAGCAATCCGATCGTTTCCTCAGCAATTGATCAAAGCGCAAAATGCCAATCAGCCTGCGCCGATCGGACGGCTTTCCACTGGGGTTTACGTCCAGGAAGCGATTCCTTCATTCCTTCAAGGGCCGCTGCGTGAAACGGGACATGCGACCGATTTCGCCTTAGTCGACGATAATTTGCCGGCAGATGCTGAAACCGGCGAGCGCAACAACTTATTGTTCGCCGTGGAAACTGAAGGCGGCGACGTCCGCTATACGCGCAATGGGCAATTCACGGTCGATGCGGAAGGATTCCTTGCGACCAGCTTCGGCCAACGGGTGCTCGGTGACAACCTTCAACCGGTGCAAGTCGGCGATACCGGATTTTCTGTGCAATCGAACGGGGCCATCACACGGACGGATGGATCCGATGCCGGAAGTTTATGGATAGGGGCTACGGATGACGCTGCGCAATTGACCAAGCAAGGACATAATCTGCTTGCCTGGGCAGGAGACGATGCGGATGCACCGGCACTTGCCGAAGATGCGCAACGTTTCGTCAAGCAAGGCTTCATCGAACAATCGAATGTCGACTTGACCCGCACGATGACCGAGATGATGACCGCATACCGCGGATTTGAATCCAACCAAAAAGTGATCCAGGCCTATGACCGCAGCATGGAAAAAGCGGTCAATGAAATCGGCCGGGTCTGATAAGGAGCCAAGCACATGAACATCCAAATGAATGCGGCGAGCAGCTCGATGCGCGAACTGCAGAAAAAGATCGATATGATCGCCAATAATGTCGCCAACGTCAATACGATCGGCTATAAAAAACAAGAAGCCAATTTTGCCGACGCGCTGCTTCATAGCGTCACGAAACAAGCGGGCCCCGCCCACGAAATCGGAAGAAGTACACCGGACGGGCTGCGCATCGGCGGTGGGATGTTGTTGTCCGATGGCATCACCCGCCATTCACTTGGGCAGATGCAGGACACCGGCCGCGAACTCGATTTCGCGATCCAATCGCCGAACGGTTATTTCCGCATCGCAGGCGGCGACGATATTTATTACACGCGGGATGGTTCATTCCAAGCGGAGCCAATTCCGGGAAGTGGCCGCTTGGCACTCGTCACTGCTTCGGGCGATTCGGTGCTCGGTGCAGATGGCAACCCGATTACACTTGCTGCTGGCTACGAAGAACTGACGATCGGCGCGAACGGCACCGTGACCGCATCTTATGCGGACCAGCCGGCTGAAACCTTCCAGTTGGGCACAGCACAAGTGAATCGCCCGGCACTGTTGGAAAAAGCAGGCGATAACCGTTTCCGCCTTCCGGGAACTGAAGCTGAACAAATCGCGGCCGGCGCTTTGCAATTAGCCGAATTCCCGGTTTCACAAGGGGTCTTGGAAACCTCGAATGTCGACATGACAGCCGAAATGACCGAGCTGATCGCCACGCAGCGCCTATTGCAATCACAAGGCCGTGCGATTTCTTTCGCGGACGATATGATGGGTCTTGTCAATACGATGAAGTCCTAATGCAAACCGACTTAAGTTTTCTTGATATAATAAAAGACAAAGCCGTATTTCCAGGAGTTAGCTGGAAATGCGGCTTTTTTTACTGCTTACTCATAGAAGGAAATCGGCTTGCGATCGACTAGCCATTGTTCACGCCTTTCAAGCTTTCAAAACCATTTCACTGCAAAATAAAAACAGCCGATGCTTGTTCGCATCCGCTGTTTACCGGAGAAAGTCCATCAAGCTCGGCTGCATCATCTTTGCGGATGATGACAGGCTTGCCTGGTAAATGCTTTCTTCACTTTTCAGTTTGATTAATATTTCAGCATAATCTACATCTTCGATGGAAGACAAGGCGGAGCCTAAGGAAAGCTTGGCATCGAGCAAACGGTTTTCAGTCGCTTCGACGCGATTTTGGCGGGCGCCATTTTCTGCTGCGGCAGTGAGCAGCCGCTCCATCGCCTGGTCGATTCCATCGAGGTCAACTTCCCCGCCCGATTTCAGGCTATCCGCCAAACCCTGGACTACACGGAACAAATTGCTGTCATCATCCGCTGCGCCGATCAAAGCCTCAGGCAAGATGCCGACTTCCAACTGCAATCCGTCTCCGAGCTTTACGGTCTTTGAAGCTGCGGTGAATTCCGCGCCCTCAACCGAACCGGCTGTCGGGAACGGCTCGGTTTTCGTGTCCGCTCCATGGAATAAATAATGGCCGTCGACTTTCGAATTGGCGAATTGGCGCAATTGCTCGCTCAGCACTTCCACTTCGCTCGCGATCGACTGGCGGTCTTCCGGCGACAGCGAGCCGTTCGACCCGTGCACGCTGAGTTCCCGGACGCGCTGCGTGACGCTGATCATCGATTGGACAGAGCGGTCGGTTTCATCGAGCCATAACTTCGCTTCGCCGGTATTGCGTTCGAATTGTTCGCTCGCCGACAAAGCGCTTTTCAAGCTCATCGCTTTGGAAATGCCTTGCGGATCGTCCGAAGGCTTGTGCAGCATTTTACCGCTCGACGCCTGGAGATTGGTTTTCTCGAAACGCCCGAGGTTCTGCTGCATATGGCGCACGGAATTTTGATGCATCATTTGTTGTGTCACTCTCATTATGCTGTCCTCCGTTTTCAGGCTTAACGCGCAGCCATTCGGTTGATGATCGTATCAAGCATTTGGTCAGTCGTCGAAACGAGACGCGCCGCTGCATTATACGCATGCTGGAATTTCACCAAGCTCGCCATCTCCTCGTCGAGCGACACGCCCGTTACGGATTGGCGGCGGTTTTCTGTCGAGATGAGCATCTGCTCCTGGGTCTTGACGGCGTATCCCGCACTTTGCGCTTCCGTGCCAAGGCCGCTGACCAAGGCCCGGAAATCCGCTTGCGTTTTTTTCATATCTTCATCGAGGCCTTTCGGCAGCTCGAGCTGCGCCCCTTTTGCCACAGTCAATTCGCCTGCTGGCGCCGCATTCTCAAAGACATTGCCGTTCGCTTCGGCGAAACCTGTCACAGTAGCTGCGATTTTTTGCTGGTAATTCTCCACCGTTTCCAGTGATTGCGCGAGTCCGCCAAGTTGGCCGCCCGCCGCTTCCAAGTCGATTGATTCGCCGGCTTTCACCGGCTGTTTGTCAGCTGCCAAAGCGATCGCATAGCTGCCGTCTGCTTTTTCAGTGACTTTGATATCCATCAGCTTCGACAATTCCTCGACTGCCGCGTCGCGCTCATCGCGTAAATCGTTTGCCTGAGGGCCGGTGCGGACGATGCTTTTATTCAAATCATCAATGCGGGAAATCAAGGTCTGTGCTTCACTCTCGGCTGCTGTGGTGCGCTCTTTCAGTTCGGCCGTCAACTCACCTAAAGACCGGTCGATCGTTTTTGCGACGTCCGCAAAAGCTTGCGCCCGTTCTTTCACGACCGCTTGCGCCGAAGGGTTCGACGGATCGCTTGAAAGGTCTTGCCAAGCGCTCCACAATCGGTCCATCGAAGCGTTGAGCCCGGCATCGCCCGGTTCTCCTAGAATCGTTTCCACGTTTCCGAGCGCTTCGCTTTTCGCCTGCCATTCCGCTAGCTCCGCTGAATGGCCACGGTGCTGCTGATCCAAGAAACGGTCGCGCACACGCATGACCGAATCGATCGAGACGCCTGTGCCGACTTGTCCGCTGCCCGCGCCTTGGTTGGTCCACACTTCGAGGGAAGGAGAGGAACTCGTATTCACTTGTTGGCGCGAATAGCCTTTCGTGTTGGCGTTCGCGATATTATGGCCGGTTGTCGAGATGCTCGCCTGGCCTGCAGATAAGCCCCGCCGGCCGGTTTCCAAAGTGTGAAAAGTTGACACGTGATCCCCTGCTTCCCTATGGGCTTATGCTTTCGTATCGAAAAAGCCCCGATTGTCTGTCTGTGGTTTTTTTGCGCCTGATTGCGGCTGGTAATTATACGGCTGTTTTTTCGGTGCCGTGACGTGCTCGATCATTTCTTTCACAAAGCCCATCGAATCGATCACCAGCTTTTCGTTATGGCGGTTTTTCAACTGCAATTCCGTAAGTAGCTGCTGCAAAGTCTTCAATTGCTCCTGGAGCGCTCTTTTAGCCGATTCGTCCGTCAATTGCTCGGCAAACTGGCTGAAGCTGAGTCCCGGATGTTCTTCGAGCACTTCCGTCACCAAGCGCTGGCGCTCGTCTTCGAGTTGCCCGAGCCTGCGGATGAGCCGTGTTTCTTCTTTGACGAGCTCTGTCAGCTCATCGACTTTATGCTCGATCAGCACCGTTTGCTTGCGCTCGGCGTAGCGGATCAATTGATGCTGGATTGCAATCAGCTCATCAAGTGTCGCGGTCATCATTTTCAGCACCGGACTTCCCTCTCTTCCCATCGCTCAACGATCATTTATCGAACCAGTACTGGTGTATTTTTTCAGCTACCTTGTCCTGGTCGACCTGGTATTCGCCGGAAGCAACCTGCGCCTTCAGCAATTGGATCTTTTCCTGACGGGCGATATCCGCTTCCGTATTCTTCTCGAACATCGCCTTCGCCTCACTTGAAATCTGCAGATGGTCCTCTTTTTGCAAAGGACGCGCCTTGGTGGCCGGCGTTACCTGCATTTGCTTTTGATAAGATTGTATAAAGGAAGAACTATTCGTTTTGTCGATATTCATTCCTTCACCGCCTCTTTTGGTTATTTCTTCATCTTCCAATATTGTGCGCTGACAGCTCTTCGTTTGTCCACTGTTTCTGCGCTTTCCGCTTCGTTCATGATGTTGCCCACTTCTTGTTTGAATGCACGGTGGCAGGCTTCACAAAGCATTTGCCGGTTGATGAGTTCTCCGCAATGCGCGCACGGATAGCCTAGGTTCGGGTAATCCGAGGCGATGATGCGGCCGTCTCTCAGGAACTCGGCGATTTTATTGATGGAGACATCGGTGAATGCGTGGACGTCTTCGATCGACGCATTGCGATGGTCCGGGTTTTTCAAAAATACATCTACTTTTTTAAACGCTGCTTCGTTTGCCTGGTAGCAATTGAGGCAGCAGTCGATTTGGTCCCGTAAATACAACGCCCCGCAGCTGGGGCAATTGTCCAGTTGTGGGTTGTTCAAGTTGATCACCTGTTTCTTTCAATATATGACTCTCGATACTCCGAAAACTGCTGCGCTTTCCTGCGGGCGAGCGCCAAGCCTCCTCAGTCGCTTTGCGCCTTGCGGGGTCTCGGCTGTCTCGCTTTCCCGCGGGAGTCTCCGCAGTTTTCTACGTACCTCTATGCAATCTTTAGGGTTGTTCCAATCTATCAGCCAACAAAATTTGTTCTGCAATTTTTTATTTTTGTTTCCTATACCTCTATTATCGGATGCTTTTCAGTTTTGTTTAGTGTTTTTTTCGATTATTGCACTTTAAATTCCGTGACGAGGACGCGTTCGACTTTGCCTTTGCCGACGAGTTCCTGGAGCTGCGCGGTCATTTCGTCCTGCAGCAAGGTGATGCCTTCAGCGCCGATCAATTCGTCTTTTTCCATGCCGGCAAGCGTGGCGATGGCCGCTGCGCGGATTTCCGGATGGCGCTTTGCCATTTCCTCTTTGATCTTCTTATCGCCGAGCAGGATGTTGAACTGCACGACCGCATAGGAAGACGGCGTCGCGAGGTTGGTCGTGATGGCTTCGGTGTCGACGCTCAGTTCCACGATTTCGTCAGCGGTGAGCGGTGCATCCGTCTCCGCTTTCGCTTCTTTCTGGATGAAATAAAATGCCCCGCCGGCACCCGCCAGCGCAGCAATCAATAAGACAATCAATACTTTCTTCATGGTCCACCTCTTACTCTTCGGTTTCTTCCCCATTTTGATAAGGAGAGATCAGCACTTCGACGCGGCGGTTTTGCGCACGCCCTTCGGCTGTATCGTTCGGTGCAATCGGCTGGTATTCGCTATAGCCGGTCGCGCTGAATTTCTGCGGATCCAAGTCTTCATTTTCCAACAGGATCTTCATGAAATTAATGGCACGCGCTGCGCTCAGTTCCCAGTTGGATTCGAATTCGCCGCCTTCAGCCGGCACATTATCGGTGTGGCCTTCGATATAAATCATCCGTGGCGGGTCGCTGAACAACAGCTCTGACAATTCGCTCGCGATGGTGCGCGCCTGGTCATCGATATCGGCGCTCCCGGATTGATACAGGACGCCTTCATTGATCGTCAGCATCAGCCCTTTGTCCGTCAGCTCGGTCTGCAATCTTGGCGACAAGCCATTGTCTGCAATATACGATTCCAGCTTTTCCTGGAATTCCCCAAGTTCTTTTCGGTCGCGTGCGGCCCGCACTTCCTCAAGCAGCTCTTCGCTTACCGGTTCTTGGGCTAATTCCTCGTATATTTCCGTATTATCGAGTTCAACTGGAGCGGACTCATCGAGAATGCCTGTGCCGCCCTGCAATTCGATATTGAAAGATTCCGAAATGGCTTTGAATTTCTGTGCGTCCACTTCACTAGCCGCGAACAGCACGATGAACAGCGCCAATAGCAGCGTCAGGATATCCGCATACGGGATGAGCCAGGATTCATCGACATGGTCTTCATGCTTTTTTTTACGCTTCAACTCCAACACCACTCTCTTGTTCGTCTTCTAATACACGGTCTTTCGCCGGCAGATACGTCAGGAGTTTTTCTTCTACAGTGCGCGCTGGCAAGCCTTCCTGCACCGCGAGCAAGCCTTCGAGCATGATCTGTTTCATGCGCGCTTCCTGTTCGGATTTGCGCTTCAATTTATTGGCGAATGGATGCCAAAGTACATAGCCCGTGAAAATCCCGAACAGCGTCGCGATAAATGCCGCCGAGATCGATTTCCCGAGAAGTGCGACGTCGTCCAAATGGCTGAGTGCCGCGACGAGCCCGATTACCGCACCGAGTACACCAAGCGTCGGTGCGTAAGTGCCTGCCTGCGTGAAGATTTTCGCCCCGAGTTCGTGGCGGTCTTCCATCGCAGCGATGTCTTCTTCCATCAAATCGCGAATGTGTTCAAGCGATTGGCCGTCGACGACCATTTTCAAGCCACGCTGCAAAAACGGGTCTTCCACTTCTTCTGCGCGTTCTTCAAGTGCGAGCAAGCCTTCTTTTCTTGCGACCATTGCCCATCCGGTGAACATCGGGATCATTTCCTTGATCGGCATGGTTTTCTGTTCGCCGAATAATACTTTAAAAAGTCCGGGGATGCGCTTCACTTCTTCTGCCGGGAACGCGATCAAGATACACGCCGCCGTACCGAGAAAAATGATGACCAGCGCCGCCGGGTTGTATAAGGCGACCGGGCTTGAGCCTTTGAGCGCCATGCCCCCGACGAGCACAAGCATGCCGATGATGATGCCTAACCAAGATGTCTTATCCACGTCCATACCTCATTTCACTTTTGATATAGGTTGAATTAAATAATTGTTTATTTGAGATTCCATGGAAATCGATATTCCGCAAAACAGCTGGCTTTCCGGGGGCTTGCGCTGAACTAATTCGGGCTAGACGTCCGAATGGATTTCAGCACTTCGCTGATCCCCCAGGAGTCTGCGCTGTTTTGCTCCATACCTCTTACCAGCAAATTCAGCAAAATATTTCCCTATAATGCCTACCCTGGGTTTCCAATTATTCAATCCAACTTATACTGATTATTGTTTTGCAAGCGCCATTGCCTGCTTCCATGTGTTGCGCAGTTCGGCGACGTCCGCGAGAACTGCTTCTAGCATCGTTTCGTCGTTTTTCATATTCGCTTCGACGAGCGAGTTATATTGGTATTCGTAAAGCTGTTCGAGTTCTTTCGACAGCGCGATGTCCGGGTTCAATGTGCTGCGCAGTTCTTGGATGATGGCCTGCGCTTTCAGCAAGTTCTTGTTCTTTTCTTCAAATTGCTTATCCTGCATCGCTTTTTTCGCGAGCTTGATGAATTTTAAACAGCCGTTATACAGCATCAAGGTCAATTCTTCAGGTGATGCGGTCATGACCGAGTTTTGCTGGTACGCCTGGTACGGGTTGATGGTAGCCATTTCGTTTCCCCTCTCTTACTTGCGTTGGTCGATGAATGAGCCGCCCGCGTTCGACTGCCGGTAAGCGCCGGCGTATTTGCCGGATGCCTGGCGCGTTTGGTTCAAGCGGTTCATCTGCAGCGAAAACTGTTCGTGCAGTTTTGTCATGAGCGGTTGTAATTGAATTTCCGTCTGCTGGATCTCGGCGATGATCGCTTGTTCTTTGTCAGACCATTCGCCCGTGAAGCCATCTGCCAGTGCTTCGATCGTCTCTTGGCGCTGGTCGAATAACTCCTGAAGCAGTTCCAGCTGCCCTTCATCATTTTTGTCCATGTCTGAATCAAGCAATTGGGCGTGTGTGTAAATCGCTTGTGTCTGCGATAAAAAGCCGTTGAGCTGGTCACATTTCTTTTCCATTACATGCCTCCGAACATATTCTGCTGCATCCAGGCGCTTTGCGAATTCATTTGGCTGAGCGCTTTCTCCATTGCCGTGAACTGCCGCCAGTAGCGGTCTTCGATATTCGTCAGCCGGTCCTGCCAGCGCGTGATTTCCGATTCCATGCGGCGCAGCTTTTTGGTCATCGTGCTATTGTCGACGGCACTGGTCAGGCTGCCCGCCTGCGTGCTCAAGTTTTTGACGATGTCGTTGAGCTTGTCGTAGACGCGAGCGCTGACGCCGTCTCCAGCGTCGCTTCGGACCGTGAACAGGTTCATCACTTCATCCGGTTTATTGGTGAGCGCGGCGCTCAATTTATCCTCATCGATGAACAGCTTGCCACCTTCGCGGTAGTCCCCTGTGTTGATGCCGATCTGGGACAATAAATTAATGCTGCCGTCCCCGATGCCTCCGACTTTATCCATGAACGCGCGGCGCAGATCCTGCAGCGCCGATTTCATGACCGGGTCGTTGCGCAAAAGCCCGCTTCGCGCTTTTTCATCCCATAATTCCGCTTCGCTCTCGCTCATGTCTTTTCTTTGTTCATCAGACAGCGGCTGGAAATCCGGATAGCGCTTTTCGACGATCTGCTTTTGTAGCTCTTCGATCGTTTTATTGTACGATTCCACAAAATCTTTTATTTGTTGCATCGGCTTTTCGGGATCAGCTTTCACGCTGACTGTAGACGAACTGCCAGGCGCATCGACTTTAAGCATTTCAATCGTCAGGCCGTTGACAGTTGTTTTGTTATTGGTCAAACCGTCGACAGTGATGCCGTCAATCGTCACCGAACCGTTCGTTGCAGCAGTCGAAGCGAGCGATGCTTGAGCCGTCCCGGTTATCTTCTCGCCAAGCGCGGTATTAGCGCTACCGTCTGCGTTCGTGAACGCCAGTGAAAAATTCTGCGCTTCGCCGAGTTCTTTCGAAGAAATGAAAAAGCGCGAAGTCGTATTATCGAAATTGACACGGAGCGCTGGTTCACTGCCAGCCGTCGCTTCCTGCAGTTGTTTCGCGACATCCGCATAAGTCGTTGTGGCTTCGACATCGATCGTGATGTCCGTTGTGCCTTGCACTGTGATTTTTCCGGCGATGCCGATCGCATCGGTCGATTTCGCCGGCGTGTCCGCTGTTTTCATGATTTGCCCGGACGTCAGTTTCGCAGGCGTCGCGAGTGAATTGACTTTCACATCATAATTCCCGCTCATCGCCTGTGCCGTCGTCGTGATCTTCGCACTGCCGGATCCCGTCACCTCTGCGCTATAGGCATTGAATGTCGACTGAAGCCGTAAATTGCTCGCGCTTGTGCGCAGATTCGAGAACGCCAGATTTTGTTCACGGATCGCTTCTTGCTGCCACTCGGTCCATACTTTTTGCTGCATCAATTTATCTAAAGGCATTTTCTGTATTTGCATCATTTGTTTAACGATGGAGTCGGTATCCATCCCAGAAGCTAATCCGCCTACGCGCATATCGTCCACTCCATTTCCATAATCCTGTTACTCTTACTATCGGCAAGATAAGCGATTTTTTTAGCAGGAAAATGAATCTTTTTAACATATACGTTAAAACTGTTCGCTGTTTTGACATATAAATAAAAAAAGCCGACTCCTCGTAGGAATCAGCTTTTGAAGATTATAAAGTATTGTAAAAGCGTTGAACGCCTTTGGTCCAGTGGTTGTTGAGGCCAGTAGGATCGTTCGCCGCGCCAACCGGAGCATATTTCGCGCCGATTTGCGCGATGCTTTCCTTGCCTTGGTTCAAGTAATTCTGCCGCAAATTGCGCGCCATATCGTAGATGCTATCCGCCACTGTTTCGTAGCTGCGGAGACCATTCTTGCCCATCATGCCGGCAATATTGTTTTTCTCATTCGCCGCACGCGATGAACCATTTCCGGTTTCATGCACGGCAATCGCTGATAGGAGTTTCGGGTCGATATCGTATTTCTTTCCGGCTTCAATGAAATGCACAGCCGCTCCACTCAATTTCCCGGTGAGCTGCTCATCAAGTTTCAAGAACTGGACCGGACGGAATTTCAAATCACTTTTATCCGCAGCACTTGTCGCCACGTCTTTATGCTCCATCGTCAAATTCGCGACAGCCGGATTATAGGAATTCCCTGGCGCCATGAAGGACAGGCCATTCGCAGCTGGCGCTTGCTGCGTGAGCATTTGTGTCTGCTGGACATTCTCCATCATCGCCGCCATCAATAACATCAAAAACGAACCTGGCCCCGCCATGCCCGGCCCCTGGTTGTTCGCAGCTCCACTTCCGTTCATCGGTGTCGACTGCTGAAGCGAACTCATCGCCGACTGAAACAGCCAATTTGAATTGATCGGCCCCATCATAATGCTTCACACCTTCCATTTCCATTTGCTCGTTTAGTTTACAAGAATCTTTTGGAAAAAAGAATAGGCGGATTGGGGGTAAGCGGAAGTTAGGATCATTTTGTTTGGAATGAAAACTGTGACTTTTTACCGCTTTCTACATCAAAAAGAAGCTTCACTATAGAAGCTTCCATTTTGAAAACAAATTTTCAGCTGGCTTAGCCTTTCAAATCAATAGATCCGCCAATATGCGGCTGAACAGATTGTTCAAGCATCTTAACAACACTCGCGCTGTTTGTCTCAGCCTGATCCATCGCTTTCTTAGTCACTAAAACACTCGCTTCTTGCCGGACATTCATCTGGCTCAGCGACATCGATAAAGCTGCAATATCCATATGAGTTCCTCCTCTTAACCTTGCTTATAAAAAAAGGAGCCCAGAATCAGGCTCCTTTTCATATTGTTAAAATTAACGAAGTAGTTGAAGAACTTGCTGCGGAGCCTGGTTGGCTTGTGACAGCATTGCTTGTGATGCTTGTGCAAGAATCGAATTTCTCGTTTGTTCCATCATTTCTTTCGCCATCGTGCGAACATTTACTTTCATAAATGACTAGACTATATCTTCACCCTCTAGTGTTAGTAGGGGCCGGGCACTTCGGATCATTCAGTGCTGATGGACACTGCGTCACCTACGGATTTCATCACCATAGCTCTCGCCTTAGATGGTTTATCCTAGTCGTTGAACCTTCTCCACTCTTTCGAGACAGGAGCTTGGCTGCTGATTGCCCAATCTTTTATTTTTTCGAGCCTTCACGCTTGTCGTTTCCAACTACGTTGTGGCAATAAAAGCTATCAGGGCTTTCCAGCAATTCACCCGGTCGTAATCTCTGATCGTTACCAATCAGGACGACTGTACCTCTGCTCGCTTACGCGGCTTCGGCATAATCAACGTCGCGGATGCGTGATTCCGCTGCTGTTAGGTTTTCAGCTGATGTTCCGAGGTTGTTGATTGTGTGCTCCAAACGGTTTTGTGTAGCACCTAGCTTAGAACGTTCTGCTGATACAGTTTCAATTGAGTCATTGATAGTTTCGATAGCAGAAGACGCTGCACTTTGACTTGAGATATTAATACCTTTTGTAGTGTCAACTGTACCTGCATCAACTGCTACTCCACCCGTAGGAACTGTAGTAGGAACATCTGTAGGGTTAGCAGCAACCGCAGATACTAATCCAGTATCTTCTAAAGCTTTTGCGATATCGGCGTTCGATGCAGTAAGATCTCCAGCAGCTGCCCCATCTCCCCCAGCTTGAGCAAGAGTGACTGTAATAGTTCTTGCATCTTTGTCTACAGTAGCAGTAGTTTCAGCTACTGCACCTGCACCTGAGGCTGTATCCGTTGATGCTGCAGTAAAGTTAACTGTGTATCCATCAGCAGTTAAGTTGTTTACGGTAAGATCACCAACCGTAGCATCTGCCCCAGCGTTTACACCATTAACATTTAAAGCACTCGCTCCCATATCATTAATCTGAAGAGTAATGTCCTGTCCGCCATTAGCACCAATATGGAATTTACCCTCAAAACCTTTACCGTCTTTTCCGAGCAAGTTCATTGTATTGAACTCTGTATTCTCAGCAATACGTGTAATTTCTTCCGCTAATTGGTTTACTTCTTTTTGCAACTCTCCACGATCAGTATCCGTGTTCGTATCGTTGGCAGATTGAACAGCCAACTCGCGCATACGCTGAAGAATATCGTGCGTTTCATTCAAAGCTCCTTCAGCTGTTTGCATCAATGAGATACCGTCTTGAGCATTGCTTGAAGCTTGCTCCAACCCGCGAATCTGTCCACGCATTTTTTCAGAAATTGAAAGTCCCGCTGCATCGTCTGAAGCTTTGTTGATGCGAAGACCAGAAGACAATTTCTCCATGCTGTTCATTTGTGCGCTTTGAGCTGAGCCCATTTGGCGATGCGTGTTAAGTGCTGCGATGTTGTGATTAATAATCATTGTGTATTACCTCCGTGTAATGTTTTTTGTTTTTTTGCAAGCGCCCAAATCCGTTTGGACTGCCTTACACTCTTTTTATCGGTTTGCTTTTTGAAATGTTTAGCTTTTTTGAAAAAATTTCTAAAAAACTTTTGAAGCTGATCTTCCTTCCATGCGTATTACTGTTAACTCCCTTTATGAAAGGAGACATTTATATGACATTCCGCTCCAAGATCGACCGCCCCTTTCTGACGCTTTACGGCGCGGCGACACTTTTGATTGCTATTTCTTGTTTATGGCCATTCTTATTTGCTGATGACATGCCATTTTCTGCTGCCGCTATCCTCATTTCAATCTTCATCGGCACTATTGCCTTCATGCTCTGGTTCATACTCGGGATTTCTTATGTATTCCGTGATAACCATTTATTTGTGAAAGCTGGACCGCTAAGAATAAAAATTGCTTATGAGAACATTTCGCTCGTCGCACCGACTTCGGACATTCTCACGGGAACACGGATGCTTTCTTCACGAGACGCACTCGAGATCTTCTATCCCAAAGCATTTATGGGCAGCGTGAAAATCTCCCCTGCCGAACAGCAGCGATTCCTAGATGAATTAATGAAGCGGGTGCCGCGAGATAAGTTTCATCGCTCTTTGCTGTAAATTAAAAACCTGAAGCAGGCTAGTTGCCCGCTTCAGGTTTTATTTTTTCATTTTCAAGAAATCACTGATATCAATGACATTCGAAACTGCGTTCTTGTTCTCTTCCTGGATCTCCAAGTAAATCTCTTTCCGGTGGATCGGGATTTCCTTCGGTGCGGAAATCCCCAGTTTGATGAGGTCGCCTTCGATGGAAGTGACCGTAATTTCGATGTTGTCGTCGATGACGATCGATTCGCCGACTTTGCGTCCGAGTACGAGCATGCCTTACACCTGCCTTGCCGCTTGTTGGAACAGCGGATGTTTCACTTGGTAGATCGGGTTGTTAAGGACGATTTGCTTGCCGAGCTGCTTCTGGTTGTTGATAACGACTGGCGCTTTTAAGTTCGCTGTCGCCTCCCCAATATTTTGATTCGGTGTGACAGTCACAAGGACGATCGCATCGGACGGGTCTTCCAGTTTCAATTGCCCGGTCAAAGTGTCATCGAGCTTCACTTCGTAGTCCGGCAAAAAGACGAACGGGTCTGCCATGAAGAAGCTGATCGCCGCGTGCTCCGTCGACTGGAGGAAAAAGAACGGTGAGTCGCCTGATGGGTCTGCCGGAAGTAAGACGAATTTCGTTTCCTCCTCGAATCCTGGGATGCCGCGCTCGAATGTCAATAAACGGTTGTCCGCCAGTTCGAGTTCGCCGAATTGTTCTGTGTGGATTTTCATAGCTGACTTCCTTTCTATATAAAAACTTCTGATTAGCCTGCTTCTGTTTGGGCGAGTTCCTGCAAGCGCAGACGCACCAAAGCTTGCTCGCCTTCGATGCCTTTCAATTCCGCGCTGAACGGTTCGACCGACAGTACCGGAGAGGCCAACAATGCCGCCACATCCGGCTGGTCCAGCAGTGCGCCACTGATGATCACTTCGCCCGCGTCGCCCTGGCCTTGCACACGCGCTGCCAAATTGACCGTGCGGCCGAAGTAATCGAGCCGGTCGTTCGAATTGACGGCAATCGCTGGCCCGCTGAACAGGCCGAGCCTTAGTAGCAGTGTATCATTTGTCTGTTCGTTAAAGGCGCCGAGTTTTTCCTGGATGGCGAGCGCCGCTTTGACGCCGTCCGCGGGTTTCGAGAACACCGCCATGACCGCGTCACCAATCGTCTTGACGACGCTGCCGGAATTCTGCTTGATGTGTTCAGTCAAAAAGTCGAAATGGCCGCGCACACGTCCGTAAGCGTTGGCGTCTCCCGCTTCTTCATACAGCGCGGTCGAGCCTTTCAGGTCCGTGAACAGGATCGTCACATGGCCGATGGCGATTTTCTGCCCTGGCGCCAACACTTCCGACGAAAACAAATCGCGGAATTCCTGCATGGCGGTCACTTTCGCCGCCGTCACTGTTTCTTCGCTCCAGTCGGCGTATTCGAGCGCCACGACGATATCTTTTGCGCTATCGTTGAAGACTGAAATAACATCAGTTTCTGCCGGGGCTCCTGTCCATCCCGACTCCGTATAACGAAACGACCCCTTGTTTCCGACTGATACTTGGTCATTTTTTTGCAGCACCCGCAAGCGCATCGGCGTATTATCCTCAGACGAAAACTCTGCCCTATCGCCCGGCCGCAGGATGCGCTGCGCTTTGACATGCGGCGTGATCACCGGGCCGCCGACGCAATACACTTCCGCGTAGGCTTGACGGACGTTCGGATGCACCGCGAACTGCAGCTCGACGGACTGGTCGAAGTTCGTATCGTACAGGACGCCGCATAAATCACAATGGAATTGCTGTTCGAGTGCGGACAGGCTGCGGTGGTCGTCTTTTGATACACGGCAATTCGGGCAAATGACGTGCCAGCTCATTTCCGAGAGTCCGGTTTTCGTCGCGTACAATAAACCTCTCAGCACTTGTTCGCGGTCCATCTCCCAAAGCTTGGCGAGTTGACTTGGCACCAATTGCGCCGCGTCTTGATCGCTACAGCCAACGAGATGCGCCTTCAGCTGCGCAATAAATTCCGGTGCAACCGGATAGGCGCCTAGCTCGTTCGACAAGCGGTCCAGTTCGGCATGGTTCACTTTCGGCGCTGGCTTTTTTGCAAGCGCGGACTGTCCCGTATCCAGTTGGACGTTCTCCAAATACATCAGGATCTTTTTGACCGCAGGCAACCCGGTTGTCTGGATCGCCGCAAAGCCGAGTGCATTGCGCGGCGCGAACTCGGCCGTCAACCGGATTTTCGTTTGCATGAGATCAGTGGCTGCATCGGAAAAATCGATCTTCAACACATAATACGTCAATGGCCCGGACAAATACCGCCGTTCGACCGTGTAATACTCCTGTTCCTGCCATTCGAACGGAAACTCCTGCCATTTCATCGGCACGAGCCCCATCACTTTCGCCGCCGCTTCCCGGTAAAATACGCCGCCTGTTTCCGTTTTCGCCTTCTCGAACCTTACCGGGAACAAGCCGATCGCGTCATTCATCCGGTTATTGTCAGCGAGCAGCTGCCAAGCCGTTTCGCGGTCGAGCGGAAATTCCTGTTCAAGTATGTATATTTTCGGTTTCAATTTCATCTGGACTCACTCCTATGTCAATGCAATCGCCAAAGCCAGAAACAATAGGTGGAAAATCTGGTCAGCCACAATCGTGAGCCATCTGCTTTCCGTACCCGTAGTCATTTGGATGCGCTTCACCCAAAACTGGACAAAACGCCGCCGGTCGAGCGCAACGTGGCTGATGAAGACGAGCGCAATCGCCGCAAGCGACAAGCCGCCTGCAAAAGACCCGAACAACGCGATGACCGCCGTATACACCGACACATGCGCCAGCAGCGGCAGCCACTGGGTCGCTTTGTTCTTCGCCATCCACGAAGTCTGCAGCAGGAAATCGCCGACCAAGTGACCCAGCAGTAAATAATCAAACATGCTCATATCCGGTATCTCCGCTCTATTTTATACGTGTTTAAATCATAGTCGCATTCTTCGAGGATCGAAATCATCGCATCGACCAGCCGCTCTTCGAACAACTCCCCTCGGCAGCGCCGCAATTCTTCTGCCCCTTCGCGTTGTGTGCGCCCTTTACTGTAAGGGCGTGCGGTCGTCATCGCGTCAAACGTATCGGCGACGCCGACGATGCGCGCGAACAGCGGGATCTCATCGCCTTTAAGTCCTTCCGGATAGCCGCTGCCATCCAGGCGTTCGTGATGGGATTTCGCCGTTTCCACCGAGCGCTCCATGGCTTGCTGCGGCTCCATATTGGCGAGAATCCCCGCGCCGATCACGGTATGCTGTTGGATCGCACTAAATTCTTCTTTTGTTAAGCGGCCCGGTTTTTGGAGCAGTTCATCGCGGATGCCGATTTTTCCGATGTCGTGGAGCAGCGCCGCTTTATACAATTCTTCGCACTCAGAAGGCTCCATTCCGATTTTCTGCGCAATCCACAAGGAATAATTCGCGACGCGCCCCGAATGTCCGGCCGTATAAGGGTCACGCGCATCGAGTACGGTCGCGAGCGTACGGATCATGCTGATGAGCATGCGGTTGAGCTCATCGTACATTTGGCTATTGTGAAGAGCGAGCGCGGATTGATGCGCCAACGCTTCCGCCAAGCGCAAGTCTTGTTCGGTGAAATATTCCCCGTCCCGCTTGTTGAGCAATTGCAGCGACCCGAGCGCTTGGCCTTTGACGATCAACGGCACGGTGAGGAGCGAACGGGTCACAAAGCCGAGCGCTTGATCGATGCGCCTGTTCCAATCGGCATGACTCCTGACGTCTTCGATCCGTTCAGCCTGGCCCGTTTCAAGCACTTTCCAAACGACGCCTTGCCCTTTCGGCACTTTCACATCGAGAATTTCAGCGGCTGCCGGCCCGAATGCGGATACTGCCTGTAAATGCTGTGCGCTTGCATCCGCCACCCATAAGGTTCCTGCCTGCGCACCGATGACGTGCATCATCTGCCCTAAAATATTGTCGAACACTTTATCCAGCTCGATATGGGAATTGAGTTCTTTCGATGCATCCCATAAAGCCATCAGCTCCTGGATGCGCTGTTCCAATTGTGTTATGTCGTTCATGGATTGCCTCCGCTAAAAGTAGTTACTTCGAATTCAAGATGAATTATTTACATTAAACGATAGCTTATTATCACCTCATAAACAATATTTTCTTAATTATTTATTATGAAATAATTTACAGTTCTTCATTTCGGTTTCATTTTTCCTAATCAATTTACGACTCATTTCCTTTATCGACAGTTTTTGAAAAAGATTTACTGCACTACAGAAAAAACCGGGCCTCCTTGCGGCCCGGTTTCTTCCCTTGCTTACGATTCGATTTTTTCCAAACTTTCAAGAGCCTGTTTGACGGTCGCATAGGCATCCGCCGATGATAATTGAATGCCTGAATGGACGATGGTCTGCACCAAGTCCGGTCGCAGCCCCGCCACGGCGACATGGATGCCCATCAAGCTAAATGTGCTGCCGATATGGTGGATCGCTTCTGCGGTCTGGTCGTCGATCGTCAACACACCCGAGAAATCGGCGATGACGTGGTAGACATCCATATCCGCAATGCGCGGGATGACATTCGTCAAAATATGGTTGACGCGGTAGCTATCGAGATAGCCGATCAACGGCAAGACAACGACATCGTCCGCTACCGGTACGACCGGCGCCGACAAGGCGATCAACTCGCTTTGCATTTCCGCTTCGTATTTTTCCTGAAGTCGCTCGAACGCAAAGAAGGTCTCATTCAGGCTAACATCGAGCAAGGTGTTGATGCGCTTGATGATGAGCGCATTCTCTTCCAAGCTGAGCCCTGATTTGATGCTTAGTTCCGTGAACAATTCCGCCATGACGACTCGCGTCGGGGGATAGCGCACGACGATCTCCGAAATCTTGCCGCCGGAAGATACTTGCATCTCCGCATTTTTCTTGCTCCACTCGATGAGTTCATCCGGCACATCCAGGTCGGCTTCTTTGCCGATCGCCTCGCCGAGATAGCTGAGCAGCGCCTCGTACATTTCGATAGCGCGCAGCTGCTCCTCTTCGGGGATATCTTGATCGATTTTCGCGAGCACCCGTGCCACTACTTGTTCAGCGAGCGTGCGCGGACTCGCTGTGATATATCCGCAAAACTCCGTAAATGAAGACATTCCGACTGCCACCTTTTCAATGAATTATTTTCATTATACCATTATGTATAAGGCCGGACACGCCGATATGACTACGGAAATGACAATGTCATGTGAATGTAACAAAGCCCCACCTGTTGGTAAGGCGGGGCTTTCATCTACTTATTGAACTTTGATCGTCTTGCGGATGGCGCTCATCGTTCCAAGATGGAGCGCATCGTGTGAAATCATGAACGCCAATACTTCCCCGAGCGTTTCCATCCCGAGAAATGGCTGGAGCAATTTACTGTCGAGTTTACCCGCCGTCACGTGCTCGATCTGCTCAGGTTGGGCTCGCAGCACTTGCTTGAGCTCTTCAATTGAAGGCACTTCACCCTCCCAATTCTCAGGGGAAGTGCCGCTCGCGAACAGCTCGTTGTAGCGCTCTGATAAAAATGGCTCTGTGCCGAGTGACTTCGAGACAAAACCATCAATGCCTGCCGCCAAATGGCCTGCATTCCAACGGATCGAATTGCGGAACGGAGCAGGCATCTGGTCCGCTTCCTCTTCACTTACATGGTCGAGCAGTTTGATGATCATGCCTCGCCACGTTTTCCATTGCCGGAACATCGTTTCTTCATTCATCCTATCGCCTCCCGAAAAGTTAATATTTTCATTTTAGCGTTATAACAGGAAACGAGGCAAAGCTTCCGCCTTATCGCCTCCCAGCACTTATGTCAGAAAGCTAACTATTTCTTAATATATTACTTGCTTTTTTCTGCTGTATTTCTCATTTTGTAAATTTTTCTTGTGAATTAAGTCACATTCGATATACTTTAATTACCACAATTTAAAGGGGGAGCATGATTGAATTGCAATAGTTGTTCTGTCTCGACACTGACATTTGATATCCGTCTGGCCGGTGAATTGAACCGGTCAATTATCCCGATTGCCATAGATCATTTAGAACGCCAAGGCTTGGAGGTCTCACTGAAAGACAACCGGCTGCGCATGGGCGAGTTCGGCGCACGCGAATTTTTGAGCTTTTGTGAAGATTTGCTTGAAAACGATTCAGCAGAATTCCGCATCAACCAGGAAAGCTATCAGCCCATCACTGGCATGCATCATGTATTCGATATGGAATGGATCGATGAAGTCATCCAAAATGAACGCATCGTCTCGCACTTCCAACCGATCGTCGATAAAGACCGCAATGTTTTCGCCTATGAAATGCTCGCGCGCTTCCACGACGCGGATGGACAGGTCATTTACCCGAATACCATTTTTCCTGCCGCGAAAAGCCGCGGCCGCTTGTATGCACTTGACCGCGTCTGCAGAATGACCGCCGTCCGCGCCACTGCACAATTATCAGGTGAAAAAGCGTTCATCAATTTCATCCCGACATCAATCTACTCGCCCGAATTTTGCCTGCGGTCGACGATCGATCTCGCCCATCAAACAGGCGTCGATCCGAACCAATTGGTATTCGAAGTCGTCGAATCCGAGAAAGTCGATGATCTGGAACATTTGAAGCGCATACTTGGCTATTACAAATCAAGAGGCTTCCAATATGCACTTGACGATGTCGGCGAAGGCTACAGTACCGCCGAAGTGCTTGATGAACTGAAGCCTCATTTCATGAAACTCGACATGCAATACGTTCATGGCGTCGCCCGCGATGAGGCAAAACAAACTGTTGCGAAAAGTTTTCTCGAAAAAGCGCAAGGAGTCGGTTCTACCCCTCTCGCAGAAGGCATCGAAACCGAAGAAGATTTCCTGTGGCTTAAAACGCAAGGCTATGAACTATTCCAAGGCTATTATTTCGGCAAGCCCGCCCCAGCGCCGCTTGCGGCAAGCACAGCATTATAATAAAAAGGAAGAGACATTTACCCGTCTCTTCCTTTTTTCATTGCCTTTAATCACGCTGAGATAGAAAAACCCAAACCCTCTCGTTGCGAAATAGTTTCATTCATCGCCAAAACTTATCATAATCCGCTTTGTCTTCGATATTGAATTCAATCAATTTACCAAGTAATGCGTAATCGACGGGCCGGTCCCAGCTCATGCGGATCAATTGCTTCGTGCTTGAATGGCCGCCTGCTTCAATGTCCTGCCCTAAGCGGTCGATCGCCGCTTTTTCAGGTGCCACCGCCATATGTTTTTTCGCAGTGCTGAACGCGATGATAAAGGTGCCGTGCTCGGTGAACATCGGCTGATTCCACGCAACACGCGGGGCGAGCTGAGGATAGGTTTCCATGACCCATTCCAACACTTCTTCCACCCGTTCGCGGTGACCCGGGTTGTCGATCTTCGCCAAGTACTCTGCAAATTCATTCATCCGTTCTGCCTCCTCTCGTTTTGAGTCACATCAACTTTTAAATCCATGACGCTGATAGGTTTTCATTCCTGCTTCATCTCAGGCATGCTCTTAATATGCAGATCGCGCTGAGGGAATGGGATTTCAATTTCCTGTTCAGCAAACAGCCGGTTGATGCGGAAATTCAATGCGCTTTTTGTGGCGATGACCTGGTTCGAGTTGTCGATCCACACCATCAGCTCGAAATCGAGTGACGACTCGCCGAACGCTGCAAAATTGACGAACGGCGCCGGGTCTGACAAGACGACAGCACCTGCTTGTTCTTCTTCTTGTGCAGCTTGCAGCAGCACCCTTTTCACTTTATCGGCATCCGTCCCGTACGCGACACCGACCGGCACGACAAGCCGCATGCGCGGATCGCCGTAGGAACGGTTGACCACCTGTTCCTCCAGGAAATAGGAATTGGGGACGATGACGTGTTCATTATGGATCGTCTTGATAACTGTCGACCGCATCGAAATCTTATCGACATCACCGATCAAATCATCGATGATGACCCGGTCGCCGACTTTAATCGGCCGCTCGAACAGCAAGATGATGCCTGATATAAAGTTCGAGGCGATGTTCTGCAGGCCAAAACCGATCCCCACGCCAAGCACCCCGGCAAACACCGTCAATGCGCTTAAGTCCAGGCCGACCGTCGTCAAGCTGACGATGATCGCGATGGCCATCACCGTATAATGGAACATCCTATCGAATGTATAGCTCATGCCACGGTCCAAATGGTAGCGCTGATAGACATTCGGCAAAATATAACGCGTGATGATTTTCGACGCCCTATTGGCGAGCGATACAATCAAAACGACAAGGATCAACAGGAATGCCGTGATTTCAACATTTCCGACTTCAAAGAGCCGATCGAACATCCAGCCCGAATTGGAAAAATAAAAGATCATGAACAGTAAAATACCGTATGTTGTTGCCCAGTTCAATAAGCTTCGGAGCACAGGATCAACGTGGCGGAAGACCCGATTTGTGCTTAAGCGGCGAGAAATGGCAAGCACAACCGCCCTGACGAGAAAAATGCACGCCACGTAAAACAAGAACAGTAACACTTCAGGCCACTCGATTTGTTGGAGCACGTCGTACCAGCGCTCAGTCAGTTCTTCCGGTTGTATCGTCAATAGCATATCCACGCCCCCTTACCTGCTTCATGCAGTAGACTCATTCCTCTTCCGTTCCCACAAAATACTGATCTTTCCGGTACGCTACCCCGTCAACCGTCGCGATGATCTCGTCTCCGCGCAGCACATCGACGCGGTAGAAACCGACGCGGAAATTGCGCTTGGTCTCGACAGCACGTGCCGTCAACAGGTCTCCAGGTTTTGCTGCTTGGATAAACTGGGCATTGGTCGACAAGCCGACCGACGCTTTGCCGTGTGCATTGCTTGCGACCGACATGACATGGTCAGCGAGTGCGTAAATGACCGCACCGTGTGCAGTTCCGTAAGCATTGACCATATGATCTTGCACGACCAGCTCCGCTTCAGCTAGCGTCTCTTCGAATTTCGTCAAGCGGATGCCGAGCGACCTGGCATAAGGGTCGTTCGCCACTTTGTCACGGATTTCCGCGTAATGTTTTTGATGGAGCGCTTGTTCATCGATTCGTTTTGGCATAATAGCCTCCTTCGTCTTCGCTGCACATTATTTCCCGGGAAATCCCGAGAGCTGCTTTTCAACAGCCGCCGCCAATTGAGTGCGCGTGTCGGCCAGTTGATTCTTCAACGCTTCGTTGTCACAATCATCTCCTGTATAAAAGCTCGCGAATGGCTGATTTTTATCTCTTGGCACGATGTGCAAATGAAAATGCGCCAATTCATCAGCCCCACCGCCATTTTGCGTCTGTGTGATGCCAAACGGCTCATAAAGCTCCCGGATGGCCCGGCTCATCATTTGCGAAGCGTTTAGAATGGCGAGTGCCGTCTCGCTGTCCATATCATCGATAAAGCGGTAATGGGCTTTCGGTAAAATGAGCACATGCCCTTCATTGAACGGATCGTGGTCCAAAAAACATGCGACCCATTCGTTTTCGTACACCATGTGCACCGGCAGCTCGCCGTTTGCCAGCCTACACCCTAAGCAATCTTGTCCTGTATGTAAGTGAATTCCACTCATCGCCCGCACCCCTTGTGAACCTGCAGCGAAGTCATTTGCGCTGCAGTTGTTTTCTTTCCATTATACAAGCAAGAGGCATCCATGAAAGGAAAACCTAACGCCTTTTCATGCAGTGTCCTATACTAGTAGGCAAGGAGGGGTTTACATGATCCGCATACTTGCAGTAGACGACGATTTACATATGCTCCAGTTTGTCGCCGGGGAGCTCCGGCAACATGGCTACGAAGTGATATCCGCTGAAAACGGCGAACAGGCACTGGCGCGTCTGGAACATCAGACGGTAGACCTCGCGATTGTCGATGTCATGATGCCGGGAATCGACGGTTTCGAATTAACCGAACACATTCGCACAGACTACGATATCCCGGTCATCCTACTGACAGCGCGCCACCATATCGAAGACAAGGAACGCGGATTTCTCGCCGGATCCGATGATTATTTGGTCAAACCGTTCGAGTCCAAGGAATTGCTGTTCCGTGTCAAAGCCATTTTGCGCCGTTATGACCACCCAGAAAACAATACCCTTACGGCAGGGTCTTTGACGATCGACTTGAAAAGCTATGAACTGCGCTCGCCGAACGGCTTGTCATTCATTCCATTGAAGGAATTCGAGCTTCTCGCCTTGCTCGCCTCCAAACCGCGCCATGTATTTACAAGAGACGCCATTATCGAAAGCGTATGGGGGCTCGACTTCCAGGGGGATGAGCAGACCATCAATGTCCACATCAAACGGCTGCGCACCAGGCTCGAGCAATTCGCGCCGGATGTCAAGATCGTCACGGTGCGCGGCGTCGGCTATAAACTGGAGGCCGGCTCATGAGCTTGTACGTCAAATTCATCTGGTTCACTTTCCTGACGATGCTCATCAGCAGCGCCATTTCGTTTTTCGCGATGAACACGCTGTATCACCAATTTTTGAAAGAAGACAATAACGACAAAAACCTGGCGATTGCCGAATCGTTTGCCAGCCATTTGAACAGCCTTCCGCCAGGCCAAGTGGAAAGTACACTCGAAGTGCTCGGTGACGCCGGCTATCAATTGTATTTGACCGATGGCAGCGATGTCTCGCGCTTCGGCGGCGAATTCCGCGATGAAACGATCGCCCAAGAAGACGTCCAGCACGTGCTCGATGGAGACATTTTCAACGGCATCCGTGATTTTCCGCGCCAAACTTTTGTCACCGGCTTTTTCGCCAATGAACTGCAAAATTCCATCGGCGTCCCCGTGACACTCGGCGGCGAGTCCTACGCTTTATTCCTGCGCCCCGACATCGAGCTATTGTTCCAGGAACTCCATCTGTTGTTTGGCGGCTTGGCCGTGGGGATCGTGCTGTTGAGCTTTCTCGGCATGCTGTTGGTTGCGCGTTTATTGATCCAGCCGATCACGAAATTGACAGAAGCGACCGAGAAAATGGCGACGGAAACCTTTGATGTCCCGCTGGCGATCGACCGGAGGGATGAAATCGGCCGTCTCGCCGACCAGTTCCTATTAATGCGCTCGCGCATTGAACAGTCGACCGTCAAGCGCAAGGAATTCGTCCATAACGTCTCACATGATATCCAGTCGCCGCTCCATACGATCCAAAGCTATCTCGGCTTGTTGGAAAAACCAGGCATCAGCGATTCCGACAAGCAGCACTACGCGGAAATCATCCGCGAAGAGACGGCGCGCCTGTCCCTTTTGACGACGCAACTCTTGACCTTGGCATCGGTCGACAAGGAAACGCCTGAAGCGCTCGAGACCGTCGCACTCCACGAACAATTGCATGCGACGCTCAGCCATTTGCGCTATGCATTCGACGACAAAGAACTGGCGCTGTCCGCACAGCTCACCCCAGCCTATACGCTAGGCAACGCGGTGCTGCTTCAAACCGTCTGGGAAAACCTATTGATCAATGCAGTGAAATACAGCGAACAAGGCGGCTCGATCGACGTAACCCTTACGCAAAATGAGGAGCATATCCGTGTCACAGTGCGCGATTATGGCATCGGCATGACAGAGGACGAAACGAAACATGCTTTCGAACGCTTTTACCGAGCCGACCAAGCCCGCACCCGCGGCCAAAAAGGCTCCGGACTTGGCCTATCGATCGCCAAGGAAATCATCGAGCTCCACGGCGGCCGGATCGAACTCGACAGCGAGCCGGGTGCCGGCACCACCGTAGCTATTATTCTTCCATCCTCATCATCTGTATAGATTCAAAGCCCTCCACAACCGGAGGGCTTTTTTTAATTCCAAACTGTCAACGCCCGTTCACCTTCCATTCATCTTGCCTCTGTAGACTGAAAGTACAACAAAACGGAGGCGAACAACGTGAACTTAGCATGGAAAGAAATGAAGAAAAGCAAAACGAAATTCGTGATTCTTGGATCGATCGTCTTTTTGATCAGCTTATTGACGTTCATCATCTCAGGGCTTGCGAACGGCTTGTCACAAGACAACGCTGCCTTGATCAAGAATTTGCCGGACGGGACGATCTATATGGAAACGGCAGCGGAAGAAACCCACGCCTTGTCCGCGATCGACATGGAAACGCAGCAACCAGTCCTGTCGGAAAACGACGGCGCGTTTGCATTCTCCATCCAAATGGGCTTTTTATTGAATGAACAAGACGAACAGCAAAGCGTCGCCTTCGCCACGTCGACCGGTTCCGCTCAATTCCCCGAAGTCGCAAAAGGCGAGATCGTCCTCGACCGCTCGCTCGAAGAAGACGGCATCAAGCAAGGCGACCGCTTCACCAATAGCCAGTTGGATGGCGAATTTACCGTAGCCGGTTTTTCAGACGGCGCGAAATACAGCCATGCCCCGGTCGCCTTTATCCATCCGGACGATTACGCCGACATGTACCGCACGGAAGAACTGCAAATGCTATTCGTCCCAGAGACGGCAGAACCCGGCGCAATCCCCGGCCTGCAAAGCTTCTCTACTGGAGAATTCCTCAACACCCTGCCCAGCTACAGCGCCGAGCAATTATCGCTGTCGATGATCGTTTGGTTTTTAGTGGTCATCAGCGGCATGCTGTTCGCGATTTTCTTCTATATGATGAACATCCAGAAGTTCGGGCTGTACGGCATCTTAAAAGCGATCGGCGTGAAGACCGGCGCACTGTTCCGCATGATCTGGACACAGATGCTCGTCATTACCGCAGTCGCTCTCGCCTTATCGATCGCTATCAGCCAATTGTTCGCGACACTGGCACCGGGCTCTATGCCGTTCTACTTGCCGATCGGCCTCACACTTCAATTATCGTTGGTGTTCTTTGCCATCGGATTTGCCGGGGCCACTTTGTCGGGCCTTCAGATCCGCAAAGCCAAGCCGCTTCAAGCCATTCAACAAGGAGAAGGATAAGCATGATTTTCACAACACAAGACATCCGAAAGACCTTCAAAACCGGTGAGGTATCAGAAGAAATTTTAAAAGGGATCGACCTGTCACTGACGGAAGGTGAAATCACCGCACTCGTCGGCGCATCGGGCTCCGGCAAAAGCACGCTTCTGACGATCGCGGCTGGGCTTCAGCCAGCTTCCGGCGGCGAGATCCATTTTGGCGGCGAGGAATTGACCGCCATGAACCAGGAACAGATCCGCCAAATCCGTGCGGAATCATTCGGCTTTGTGTTTCAGTCCGCGCATCTCGTGCCGTTTCTCACCGCAGAAGAGCAATTGCTGCTCATGCTTGAGACAGCCGGGTCCCCGCTTCCGAAAAAACAACGGCGCGAGGAAGCCGAGAAAATCCTGGGCTGGGTCGGCATGGCTCACCGGAAAACCGCCTATCCTGCCTCGCTGTCCGGCGGCGAAAAGCAGCGCATCGCCATCGCCAGAGCCATCATCCACCAGCCCAAGCTTTTGTTTGCGGACGAACCGACGGCAAGTTTGGACTCCACCAAGTCGCACGAAGTGATGGAATTGCTGCAGCAACTGACGAAAACATTGAACATCGCCACTTTGATGGTCACCCATGACGAAGACATGCTCGCTTACGCGGACCGCGTCATCACCATGAAAGACGGCCGCTTGGCATAAAAAAGAGACGGCCTGAGCCGTCTCTTTTTCGTTATCGCGTTCTATTCCAGTTCCTTCAATTGCTTTGTCAATTCTCTAAAGCGCTGATCGAGTTCTGCATAAGCTTTGTCTTTCGGCTGCATGAAGCTGAGTTTTCCGAGCACAGCCTGTCTTTCGGTTTCGAGTTTCATCCTCAGCTCCTGGTTATGCCCTTTCGGCTTGGCGGGCGCTTTTTCCCCTAGCTCTTTTTGAACCGTCCCATCCCGGAAGACGAGCTTGCCGGTTGTGGTTTTCTCAAGCAAGTAGCGGTCATGCGAAACGACAAGCAGCGTGCCGCTGTACTCTGCCAAAGTCGCTTCCAGTTGTTCACGCGACGGCAAATCCAGATGATTGGTCGGTTCATCGAGCAATAAGGCGTCTTTTTCCTCCAAAATGAATTTCATCAATTTGCATTTCACGCGCTCGCCCATGCTCATCTCAGCAATCGGTTCCCGCCACTGCGACGCCTCGAACCCTAAATGCTTGAGCAAGTTCTGTACGCGGCCGCGCTGTTCGAATGTTTCCCGTTCGAATAGTTCAGCAGGCGTCTTATCGAGCGGCAAGTCAAAGACGTCTTGCGTCAAATAGCCGACAGACGCTGAAGGCGACATCCAGATCTCGCCTTGCGTCACCGCTTCTTCACCTGTCAGCATCTTCAACAAGGTCGTTTTTCCGCTGCCGTTAGCACCCATTAAAGCGAGCTTTTCGCCATGCTGTACAGTGAACGATACGTCTTGAAATAAAACTTTTCCGCCAAATGATTTCCCGGCATTTTTCACTTCCAAAAAGCGTTTGCCGACTTTCGGATTGGTGCCGAACGCGAATTCCACGGCATATTCCGGCTTGACGGCATCGACTTTTTCGTTCGCCAGCTCTTTTTCCAGGCGCTTTTGCTTTGACTTCACTTGGGCATCCATAGATTTTGCTTTGACCCGATAGTATTCCTTATATCCTTCCTGCTTGGTGGAATTTGCATGCGCGGATTCCGACCAGCCCGACAGTTGATCCATTTGGCGTTCGATCTGTTCGATGCGCTTTTGCTGCTTGTCATACGCACGCTGCTGGCTGAGCCGCTTTTGTTCACGGAATTCCATATAATCGCTGTAATTGCCGTTGTGGATATAGACTGTACCGTCTTCTATCGCCCAAATCTTTGTCGCCACCCGGTCCAGAAACGCACGGTCATGCGAAACGATCACGGCCGCTCCTGGGTAAGCCATTAATTCACGGAGTAAATAGTCCATGCTCTGTGCATCCAAATGATTGGTCGGCTCATCCAATAGCAAAATGTCTGCCGGTTGTGACAAGCCTTTTGCAAGGCGGGCTTTCAGTTTTTCGCCTCCGCTCAATTTGGAGAAATCGCGGAGCGGGACCTTCCATTTGCGCAACAAGGCTTCTTCTGCTGCCGCCACTTCTTCAAATCCGTATGTTTCTGTTTCCTGCTCGACCACTTTAACGCTGAGGCCCGGCTCGCAACGTTCGATGCATCCGCTTTCCGGAGCGATGTCGCCGTTCAATAACTTGAGCACAGTCGTTTTGCCGGACCCATTTTTTCCGATGACGCCGATCCGGTCGCCTCGCATGATATGCGCCGTCAACTCTTCAAACAGTTGCCGTTGGTCGATTTCGATTGATACTTTGGTTAATTTCATGAGTTCTGTCATACACAAGCACCCCTTGTTGGTTTGACAGGGAGGATAAAGAAAAACTTCAATCAGCGGATTTCTGCATCCCTACTGATTGTCAGTTTATCCATTCGGGCTTATTGAGGGCCTTCATTCCCACTGACAGGAGCGGGTACGCTGCAGGCCATTGAAGCGGAATGGAAAAATCCTCCCAAATCGAATTTGGAAGGATTAGCCGGTTCATTAATGATGCACCGAAAAAAGCCGTAGCTCACCGGCAGCATCGTGGTGTTGAAATGGGCAGACTAATCCTATGTTTTTGCCTTCGAAAGTAATATTTCAAATGACTAAAAATATAGGTTAGTTACGCATTGTCCACCCATCAACTCGTTTCATTTCAGAATTGAGTTGATTTTATCACGTAGTTCCCGTGCATGCAACAAGACTTAAGCGACGGATTGCTCGCGCTTTTTCTTGATGCTGACAATCGCACCGACTGCTACGATCGTAAGAAGCACGCCCCAGAAAATCAACTTCCATTCCGTCGAGTGCGCGAAATCATACGGCAAGATGCCGACACCTTCATGCCCTAAGGTCAGGACAGTCAGCTTCACGCCGACCCAGCCGACGATGACGAACGCTGTCGTTTCAAGCTGCGGGTAATCCGCTAGCAGCTTAACGAATTTATGCGCCGCAAAACGCATGATGATAAGGCCGAATATTCCCCCGGCAAGCATGACACCGAACTGCCCGCCGTTGATGCCGCCGACTTCCATAGAACCGAGGTGCGGCAAAGTGAGGGCGAGAGCGACCGCTGCGAGCATGGAATCGACCGCGAACGCGATATCGGCAAGTTCCACTTTCAAAACCGTCATCCAGAAACCGGAACCTTTTGTCGCTTCCGGCTCGATGGTATGCTCTTTGCCTTTTCGTTGATCGTAAATATGCTTGAATGCGATGAACAATAAGTACGCTGCCCCGAGTGCCTGGATTTGCCAGACGTCAACAAGCAAGGTAATCATGAATAGCGCTGCAAAGCGGAATACGAATGCGCCGAACAATCCATAAAATAAGGCTTTTTTCTGCTGTGCTTTCGGCAAGTGTTTGACCATGACCGCCATGACGACTGCATTATCTGCAGCCAATAACCCTTCGAGTGCAATCAAGACGAGCAGCACCCATAAATACTCCAATAAAATAGCTTCCATATGGAAAACCCCCTAACTTTTGGCAACAAAAAAGACCTCTGCCTATAGAAGGCAAAGGTCTTGCTAAGCAAAATGATTTTGCTATCACAACCGATGGATACGATCCATGTAATGACGACTGTGAAATAGGTTTCCCCATAGCTACTCCCCTTTGACGTGATGTCAAGGTCTATTGAGTTGTTAAAAAAAGTATAGCACAGAAAAATAAAAAAGCTACTACATAATATCACCAAATTCTTTGCTGAATTTTTTAAAAACTGTTGGTTGTTTTGCTACTTTCTGACATCTTATGTGGTATTATACTTCTTAATCACAAAAGGAGGGGAAACCATTGGGAAGGGACTAGCAACTGCTTATCGTTTAATAGAAGAAAACATTTACTTTAGCCAGTTTTGCATGACTAGCTGCCGAGCATTCGAAAACATATTGGATGCAACGAAAAGCAGCACCCTAATGGACTGCCCTCTTTTCGGCGAACGGACTGTCAACTCTACTGGTAGATCATGAACACAATCAGCGGCCGCCCGGATGATCTACGCCTGGCACCCGCTGAACTACTTATGGAGGTGAATCCCTTTTTAGGGAATCTTACGTGGATATAATTACGATACTGAACTTAGCTTTACTTGTACTCTTGCTCGCTTTGACCGCTTTTTTTGTCGGCTCCGAATTTGCGGTCGTGAAAATCAGGATGTCGCGCTTGGACCAACTTATTGCAGAAGGCAATAAAAAAGCCATTCGCGCCAAAGAAGTCGCAAGCAATTTGGATTATTATTTGTCTGCCTGCCAGCTCGGCATCACGGTGACCGCTCTTGGACTAGGTGCGCTCGGGAAACCGACCGTCGAACGGCTCATGTATCCGATTTTCGACTTTTTCCAAGTGTCGGATTCCGTCGCCTCGGCTTCTTCCTATGCCATCGCATTTCTATTGGTGACTTATTTGCACGTTGTATTGGGCGAAATGGCGCCGAAAACGCTCGCCATCGAATATGCGGAAAAAATGTCATTATTGTTGGCACCTCCGCTTTATTGGTTCGGCAAGATGATGTATCCGTTCATCTGGTTGTTGAACGGCGCAGCACGCCTGTTGCTTCGCATGTTCGGCGTCCACCCCGGCAAAGAACAAGTTTATTCAGAAGAAGAACTGAAAATTGTCATGGCGCAAAGCTTCGAAGGCGGCGCCATCAGCCAAAACGAGCTGTCTTATATGGAAAACGTCTTCACTTTCGATGAGCGCTCAGCAAAAGACATCATGGTCCCGCGTACGGAACTCGTCACGCTCGACTTGGACATGTCAGCTGAAGAAATCATCGAAACGCTGGATGAACATAATTACACACGCTACCCCGTCACTGAAGACGGCGATAAAGACCAAATTGTCGGCTTTGTCAGCGCCAAGAAAATGCTGCCGCATATCGTCGCGGAACGCGAATGGCAGCTTCAGGACTTTGTCCGCGAAGTACCGACCGTTTTTGAAATGACCGATTTGCAAGGCTCGTTGCTGAGAATGCAGACCGCCCATGTCCACATCGCGATTGTTGCCGATGAATACGGCGGCACGGCCGGCATCATCACACTCGAAGACATCCTCGAAGAAATCGTCGGTGAAATCCGCGACGAGTTCGATGAAGATGAAGAGCCGGAAATCAGCCAAATCGGCGCTCATGAATACTTACTGAATGGCCGCGTCCTCTTGAAAGAACTCGAAGACCGCTTCGGCATCAGTTTTGAGGAAAGTGAAGACATCGACACCATCGGCGGCTGGATTCATTACCGCACGACCGGGGAAATCCAGATCGGCGAGCCGTTGACCTATAAAAACCTGGAATGGACCGTCACCGATATGGACAACCAGCAAGTCAAACAAGTGCTGTTCAAGCAAAACCCGAAATCGACTAAACAACAAACAAATACACAATAATTCTTGGAGGTGACCCCCCATTTTTGGGGGAACAACTTGGATGGACAAATAATCATTAATTTATTGCTCATAGCTCTTATGATTTTAGGAACCGCCATTTTTGTAGGTGGCGAGTTCGCCATATTGAAAGTACGGATGTCGCGAATTGACCAATTGATTTCAGAAGGCAATAAAAAAGCCGTACGCGCCAAAGAAGTCGCAAACAAACTCGACTATTACCTCTCTGCCTGCCAGCTCGGCATCACCATCACTGCCCTGATACTCGGTGCTTTAGGTGAACCGACCGTCGAGCGGATGTTGCGCCCGGCCTTCGATGCTTTCGATTTATCGCCTGCGATCGCGACGGTCTTGTCTTATGCCATCGCGCTTAGCATCGTCACTTTTTTGCACGTCGTCATCGGCGAACTGGCACCGAAAACTTTGGCGATCCAGTACGCAGAGCGCATGACCTTACTGCTCGCGCCTCCCCTTTACTGGTTCGGCAGGATCATGAGCCCGTTCATTTATGTCTTGAACGGTTCTGCACGTTTGTTCTTGCGCCTGTTCAAAGTGGAACCGACGGGACATACGGAAGCCCATTCCGAAGAAGAGTTGAAATTGATCATGGCCGAAAGTTTCCAAGGCGGCGAGATCAATCAAACCGAATTAACCTACTTGAAGAATATTTTCGATTTTGACGAGCGCATCGTCAAGCACATCATGATCCCGAAAGAAGCCATCGTTTCGGTCGACAAAAAATTATCGCGCACACAGTTGTTCGAAGTGCTCGATGACCATGAATACACCCGCTATCCTGTGACAGAAAACGGCGACACCGATCGCCTTCTCGGCTTCATCAACACGAAGGAATTGCTGACGAGCATGGCTGCCGGCAGAACTCTGGCACCGGAAACATTCCTGCACCGGATGCCGAGCTTCCCGGAAAACACGCCGATCCAAAAAGTGCTCTCCAGCATGCAGCAAAGCCGCACGCATATGGCCGTCATTACCGGAATAGACGGGCGCACCGTGGGCCTTGTGACCATGGAAGACATCTTAGAAGAAATCGTCGGCGAAATCAGCGACGAATCGTTCGAAGCCGGTACAATTTAGTAAATCCCTATAAACCAAAAAAAGAGATGCCCAGACGGTGTCTCTTTTTTTCCTTTACGTTGTGCCTTCTTCTTTGTTATTGGCTTTCAATTCGCTTTAGGCTAAACTATAGATAATTATCCAAATCATATATTCCTTTTTTCAGACTGAGTTGTTCTCGATTGGACTTGTGCACTTCAAGAAGACCGACAGCCAGGGGGGCTTAAACATGGGATGGGCACTTGGAATATTGATTGCATTGATTTTTATTAACGCCTTGTTTGCAGCATCTGAAATTGCATTGATTTCATTGAACGATTATAAAATCAAGAAATTAGCGGAATCGGGAAACCGGAAAGCACAGCTGATTGACCAAATGCTGTCACAACCAAGCCAGTTTCTGGCGACGATCCAAATCGGCATTACACTAGCCGGCTTTTTGGCAAGCGCCTTCGCAGCAGATAACTTTGCGGATGAGCTGTCGCTCTATGTCCAGCAGCAAACCGCCATCTCTATCTCCCCTGGGCTCGTCCAAGCAAGCTCACTTGTCTTCATCACGCTGCTGCTCTCTTATTTCACGCTCGTCTTCGGCGAATTGGTGCCTAAACGTTTAGCTCTTCAAAAACCTCAACCGATTGCCATGGCCTTCATTTATCCACTGCGATTTTTAGCAATTATCACCAGCCCTTTCGTCAAAATCCTCTCTTGGTCGACCAACGGGGTGATCCGTTTGTTCGGCATCGACCCACACAAAGTCAATCCTATCGAAACAGAAGAAGAAATCCGTTTGATGCTCGAAGCCGGCAAGGAAAAAGGCACCATTGAAGAGATGGAACAATTCATCATCACCCAGGCATTCGAGTTCAATGACAAAGAAGTCGATGAAATCATGGTGCATAGGACAGATATGGTCGCCATTTCTGTTGACGATTCCCTCGAGGAGATTGTACGCCTTGTCACCGAGCACCCATTCAGCAAATTCCCGGTCTATGAAGAAGATACCGACCATATCATCGGTACCGTCCATATGAAAGATTTATTCCGTTACCGGGAAGGCGACGACAACAAACCTTTCGATATCCGCCTAATTTTGCGGACTCCCTACTTCGTCTTCGAGAAACGGAAAATCGATGCAGTGTTTTTGGAAATGCAGAAAAGCCATAACCACTTGGCTATTGTATTGGATGAATACGGCGGAACTTCCGGCATCATCACATTAGAAAATCTACTCGAAGAACTGGTCGGCGATATCCAAAGTGAAGATCCACTGAATTGACCAATCAATTCATGCTTTTTTCTCCGCTTTGCCGAAATAGCCTCCACAATAGGAAAGCCACTACCGCGAAGCTCAAAACAGCTGCAACCACTATATATACCGGGTTTTCATTCACGTCTTGGGGGATCCATCTGCCCGCAATCGGCCCGATGCTGATGATGGCGGCGACGATGATTGTAATCCATGATTTCGTATAAAGGGCATACACAATGAAAATCACGATGCATATGGCGGCGATCAAATAGTTTTGGGCAGCCGTAGCGACGAAATAGCTTGTGTCTGCCTGTTTGCCCAGCCACACATACAACAAGACCCACAGTCCGATCGTCAAAAGGTTGACGCCTAAAATCAATAAAGCCATCTTCACCGGCGACTCATGAAGCTTCGGCAGCCCCTTTGTCAAAACTAGCGCGTAAATGGCAAGCGTAACCAAAACCGGAACGGCGCCCCATAACAGCACATTATGCGATAAGCTGAACGTGCCGGACAAGGCCGGAACAACAGCTAAATATGCGAGGATCACCAGGATCGTCGCAGGGATCAATACGAGCAATTCCCTAGTCGCGACAGGCAGTGATTCATTGATGCTCTTCATATACTGTTCCGGGTCTTTCCCGACGATGCTCTCGACGCTCCTGCCATTTTGTTCCGACTCAATCAAATGACTCTCGAGTTCATCGACAATGCCGTTGATATCCTCATCGCTTTTCCCGCGCTGCATCAAATACATGCGCAGCTCAATCAGAAATTGTTCGGATTTTGCAGATAGCATTTCACTTTCCCCCTTTAGTGATGACCGTATCGACCGATCGTTTCAAATCAGCCCAGCGCTCCAGGAATTTTGTCAGTTCCATTTCCCCTGATGCTGTCAATGAATAGTATTTGCGCTTCGGTCCGGCGGTCGATTTCCGTTGAACACTCGAAACGAGCCCCTCTTTTTGCATCCGTAAAAGCAGCGGATATATGCTGCCTTCACTGAACGATTGAAAGCCGTAGCTCTGCAGCTTCTCCGCCAGTTCATAGCCGTAGATTTCGCCTTCTGCGATAATCGACAAAATACACCCATCCAAAATTCCTTTGAGCATTTGAGTAGAATCCGCCACTTTGTTCATCAGCCCTTCCATATGACATCCTACTACCTTGTAATGCAAGTGTTATAAATCAATCATAGCCCATTAACCCTTGCACGGCAAGATAGTGAATTTACTGGAAATTAAAAAGCTGGCCAAATCCGGCCAGCTTCAAAACTTATGTACCCAACCTTTTTTGGAGAAAATACTGATTAAATCCTCTTGGATGATCTTCAAGCAGCCCAAACACTTCATAGCCATTTTGTTTGTAAAACTCAGGCGCCTGGAAACTGAACGTATCCAAGGTGATCAACCTGCAGTTTTTTTCTTTCGCGGACTGCTCTATCTTCTCCAACAAAAGCCGCCCATAGCCTTGCCCTCTCAGGCTTTCATCCACCCATAGGAAATCGATATGCAAATGCTGCCAAAAGCTAGTTGCGGTAAGTCCGCCCGTAATCTTCCCGGCATCATCCTTCAGTACAAAACTGAATTGTTCAATCGGCGTCTTTACTTCATCAGGCAGGTTATTCATATTGTGCTCGATCACTTTTCTTCTGATGAACTCACTATCGTTCTTGTTCCATTCGCTTGAAATATTCACCGTCAACCTTCCTCTCTTTCTGTCACAGCACCTAAACTTCCTGAATCAATTCCACCCGATTCCCGAACGGATCCCTGAACTCAAAACGGTCATAACCCGGAATCGGCACCGCCTCTAAAATCTCAAGGCCTTGCGCTTCCAGACGTTCGCGCCAATAGCTAAGGTCTTCCACTTTGTATGCTAAATGAGCTTTTGTCGTGAGCCGCTCAAAGCCGTCTTCTGTGCCGATATGCACTTCCTGGAAACCGACAGCAAGCCAGAATCCGCCGCGTCCTTTCAAAGCATCCGGTTTCTCGATTTCCGAAAGCCCCAGCACTCCACAATAAAACTCTTTGCCCGCCTCTTCCGTACCTTTTGGAATCGTAATTTGTGCATGGTGTACGCCAATAATCATCTTTGTTCCCCCTGAATAAAACCTTATTTCAAAAAAATGTTCCTTTTAAAGGATTCTGCCATCCTACTTCAATCCCTCTTTTTTCTTACAGGCATGCGTAATTCACTATATATAGTTTCGCCCCGCCTCATCGGATATACTTTCCGTGAAATCAAAACTTCCGCATAAATCATATCTTCGATAACCTGAACAGGCTGAACCCCGAATGAGGCCACTTTTGAAGTGTCCTTCATTCGGGGCTCAGCCCAAAATCATCTAAGCTTTATTCCTTTTATTTCCGCAGGGGCTCTAAAGCATTGGTCCAGGCATTAACCTGATCGAGCATCGTACTGACCGCTTTTTCATGGACCCCCGCTGGGTTGAACTCGCTCATTTTCACAAAATCGGTAAACAGCGACATGGCAGGATGGCTACGGACGGTTGCGACTTGGAGTTCCGCCATGATGATGCGGAGAGCTTCCGCTGCACGAACGCCCCCGGCTGAACCGTAGCTGACGATGCCCGCTGCCTTATTGTTCCATTCGATGTACAAATAATCTATGGCGTTTTTCAACGCCGACGTCACCCCATGGTTATATTCAGGGCAGATAAAAACGTAGCCATCCAATTCAGCGATCTTTTTGGCCCAAGGAATTGCCTCTGGGGTTTTATAGTCCTGGCTGAATGCAGCAGAAATCGGCTCTGCATACATCGGCAAATCGAATTCCGCCAAGTCGACAATTTCGTAATCGGCATCCCCCCGCTTGTCTGCAATACTCTTCACCCACTCCGCTACCTGCAGGCTGTTGCGTCCTGGCCGCGTGCTTCCTGTAATAATGCCAATTTTCGTCATGAATGTGGTGCCTCCTTTGTAGTGATTTAAATTTCACTTCCGGGACTTTCACATCTCGATGTCCTTTATATCATAAGAGAAATCAGCTGCGAACTCAAATAATAACAGAATATTCTTTCTAAATTGTTTTTCCACTAATTATCTGTCTGACTTTCCAGTTTAACAAGAAAGACCCTGCACGAATGCAGGGTCTTTATTATTCATTTATTCAACTGTTACAGATTTCGCCAAGTTGCGCGGCTTATCGACGTCACAATCGCGATGAAGAGCAGCATAATAGCTGATCAACTGAAGCGGGATGACCGATACAAGCGGCGTCAACAATTCATGGACTTTCGGCAAGACATGGCTGTCGCCTTCTTCGTCTAAGCCTTCCATGGAAATGATGCACGTATGTGCGCCGCGTGCCGCTACTTCTTTGACGTTTCCGCGGATGTTCAAGTTAACGGATTCCTGCGTCGCAAGCGCGATGACCGGCGTGCCTTCTTCGATCAATGCGATCGTGCCGTGCTTAAGTTCCCCGCCAGCAAAGCCTTCTGCTTGGATATAAGAAATTTCTTTCAGTTTCAATGCGCCTTCAAGGCCGACGAAATAATCCATCAAACGCCCGATGAAGAAGCAATTGCGTGTAGTCGACAGGAAGTCAGCCGCTAATTTCTCCAGCTCTTCTTTCATATCGACTTGCGCTTGGACCGCGTTTGCCACGATGCCCATTTCCTGGATCAAGTCGAAGCCGATATCACGGCCGCGGCGTTCTGCAGTGACTGCTGCCAAAATCGACAATACAGCAAGCTGCGCTGTATACGCTTTTGTTGATGCTACCGCAATTTCAGGGCCTGCATGCAACAATAAGGTATGGTCAGCTTCGCGTGAAAGCGTAGAGCCTGCCACGTTTGTGACCGTAAGTGATGGATGGCCCAATTCTTTGATGCGCACCAATACTTGGCGGCTGTCCGCTGTTTCGCCGGACTGGGAAATGAAGATGAACAACGGCTTTTCAGAAAGAAGCGGCATATTGTAGCCAAATTCGCTCGCTACGTGCACTTCTACCGGAATGCCCGCCATTTTCTCCAAGTATTCCTTGCCGATCAAGCCAGCATGGTAGCTCGTGCCTGCTGCAATGATGTACAGGCGGTCCGCTGATTCCAGTGCATCCAAAATCTTTGAATCGATCGTCAATTGATCGTTCTCGTCTTGGTAAGCTTGGATGATTTTGCGCATAACCGCTGGCTGCTCATCGATTTCTTTCAGCATATAATGCGGATATGTGCCTTTATCGATATCGCTCATGTCGATTTCTGCTGTAAACGGCTCACGTGCTACTTCTTCGCCGTCGAGCGTCAAAATCTGCACATTGTCTTTTTTGACGATGACGACTTCTTTATCCATCAATTCGACGAACTGATCTGTTACTTGCAGCATCGCCATTGCATCGGATGCGATGACGTTGAAGTTCTCGCCAAGTCCGACAAGAAGCGGGCTCTTGTTTTTCGCTACGTAGATCGTTTGCTCTTCTTCTGCATCAAGCAAAGCGATCGCGTACGAGCCTTTCATCAATTTCAAAGCTTTGCTGAACGCTTCTTTTGTCGTCATGCCTTCTTCGACGAATTTGCCGATCAATTGCACGATGATTTCCGTGTCCGTATCAGACTCCATTTCCATGCCTTCAAGGTAATCGCGCTGGATGTGGTGGTAGTTCTCGATCACTCCATTATGGACGATCGTGAAACGGTCTGATTTGTTTTGGTGAGGGTGCGCATTGATACGGCTAGGTTTCCCGTGGGTAGCCCAGCGCGTATGCCCGATTCCAGTATTTCCTGTAATGTTTTCTTGCACCGCTCCGCGCAGATCCGCAATGCGCCCTTTTTCTTTAAATACTTTAATGCCTTCGCCGTTGCGCACTGCAATTCCCGCTGAATCGTATCCACGGTACTCCAGGCGCTCTAAGCCTTTAAGTAAGATTTCTTTTGAATCCTGTTCTCCGATATACCCGACAATTCCACACATAATTAAATTCCTCCGTTTTTCCTTAAAGTCAAATAAGTGTCCGCTTCGTACGCAAACACTTTTCGTGAGCCCGTCCAAGCTGGTTGTCCAATTGATCACTCAACTGTTTTAAGCTTAGACATAACGACCGGGCTTCGCGGCCGGGAGGTATCCGCCGAAATCTCGATACTCCTCCTCCTCGTCTACTGAAGACTGACTGGTCCGTCCGATTTCTTCAGTACAGGCGCTATAATTGGTTTCCTTTGCACTTACTTCTATCCCCCTTTTGCATCGGCATTAAACCGACCTCCCTATCATAACTGCTCTGCACAATTCCGTCAATCAATGCACAGGCGTTTTTAGGACAATACGCACAGTCATCTTCCAACAGATGGTTCATTGCTCCTCATCTTTTTCGGATATTTTCAGTTCCTTTTAACTTTTTATGGGCAACGAAAGCGATGACAACAAGCACGATTGCTTTTCGCCACGCCTTTTTGTTGAAAATCTCCTAACCTATCTTTTTGAACTCCTTGATAAACTTTTGATGGCACTGCCCCTTAAAATGACGAGAAATAACCTTAAAGGTTTCAGCTAATGAAAATCTCGCGGCGCTAGTTGGACAAGCGGCTGAGAAGAATTCATCATTGATCTTTTCATCGCAAAGCAAACGCCTCCCGATTTGGGCTGGCCTCCCGCAATAAGCCAAGAAAAACACTTGTCTTATTGCTCCGGCTCGCCCGTGTGCGCGATTCGGCTTTGAGATTTCATTGGATGTTGCATGCGAAGAAGTGTCGCTGTTGATTGATTTCATCCGCTGGTGGAAACGCTTAGTGAGGCTTACGGGTGCAGTGAATCGCACATTGATTTTCTCCTCACAAAATAGCCGCCTCCCGCTTTGGGCATGCCTCCCGCAATGAGCCAAGAAGAACACTTGTCTCATTGCTTCGGCTCGCCCTTGTGCGCGGTTCGGCTTTTAGATTTCAATGGATGTTGTGTGCGAGAAAGTATCGCTGTTGATTGGATACATCCGTTGTTGGAGACGCTTAGCTAGACTTGCTAGTGGTGAAGTTGCCATAGCTATCTAATTTGAACTTACGAAGCAGAACAAAATTATTCGCACTAAGTCCAGTGCCATACTCATTTCATTTCTTCTCTAAAACTAGAGATGGAGCGGAAAGGGGCCGACGCCTGAGGGACCGCGCGGGCTGGCGAGACAAATGCGCCGCGTTCTTTGCGGCACATTGGCTCAACACCCGCCCCTCGGCAAGCGTGCCCCTTGTAGCGGAATCTCTTCCACTAACAGCTCCACTATCCATCTTCAAAATGGCGACGTCCTGTCACATCAGCTGCATGACTCGCATCCCGCGAGCCCCAAACGTGCCCCTTGCAGCGGAATCTCCATCTTTATGCACCTCTCTATTCCACGCTCAGCTTCATATCACATTGCCCACAAAAAAAGGCCAGAGCATCCGCTCCGGCCTCTAGCTTATTTATTTCATGCCCATTTCTTCGCGTACAACCGCCGCAATCCGCTCCACGTACTCTTCGCACGCTTCTGCAGACGGGGCTTCGACCATGACGCGCACCAATGGCTCGGTGCCGGAAGGGCGCACGAGAACACGGCCATTGCCGTCCATGTCGCGTTCCACTTCCGCAATCTTCTCGGCAACGACAGCATTATCCGTCACGCCGTGTTTATCCGTCACGCGGATGTTCACCAGCTTCTGCGGGAAAATCGTCATTTCATTCGCCAGCTCTGACAATTTCTTGCCCGTAATCTTCATGATGTTCACCAATTGAAGGCCTGACAACAATCCGTCGCCTGTCGTGTTGTAATCAAGGAAAATGATATGGCCCGACTGTTCGCCGCCCAAATTATATTCATTCTTCTTCATTTCTTCCACTACGTAGCGATCGCCGACAGCCGTCTTGACGCTCTTCATGCCGTTTTCTTCAAGCGCTTTGTAGAAGCCCATATTGCTCATGATCGTCGAAACGACTGTATCCTGTTTCAGGCGGCCTTCCGATTTCAAATGCTTCGCGCAAATGTACATGATCTGGTCGCCATCGACGATTTTTCCTTTTTCATCCACCGCGATCAAACGGTCACCGTCGCCATCGAATGCCAGGCCTACATCGGCACCTTTATCGACGACAAGCTTCGCGAGCGCTTCAGGATGTGTAGAACCGACGCCTTCGTTGATGTTCAAGCCATTCGGCGAAGCTCCCATCGAGCTGATGTCCGCGTCCAAATCGGCAAAGACGTGTGTTGCAAGCGTCGATGTCGCACCATGCGCGCAGTCGAGCGCAACGTGGATGCCATCAAACTCCTCATCCACTGTCTGCTTCAAATACTGGATGTATTTTTGGCCGCCTTCGAAATATTCGGTGATGCTGCCAAGGTCTCCGCCTGTTGGGCGCGGCAAATCGTCTGTTTCTGCATCGAGCAGTGCTTCAATTTCCGCTTCCTGGTCGTCCGACAATTTAAAGCCGTCCGAACCGAAGAATTTGATTCCGTTATCTGCGACCGGGTTATGGGAAGCAGAAATCATGACTCCCGCTTCCGCGCTCATGACACGTGTCAGATATGAAACACCTGGAGTGCTGATGACGCCGAGGCGCATGACTTCCGCACCGACTGACAATAATCCAGCCGCTAATGCGTTTTCAAGCATTTCCCCGGAAATCCGTGTATCCCGCCCTACGAGCACTTTCGGTTTTTCCTTTGAGCTTTTTGTTAAGACGTAGCCGCCAAAACGCCCGAGTTTAAATGCCAGTTCCGGCGTCAACTCAGTATTGGCCACCCCTCGTACACCATCGGTCCCAAAATATTTTCCCATGCTTTTCGCTCCTTCAATCACTTTGTATTATGATTTGTTTATATTAACCTAATTTGTAATTTTTAGCTAATTTACTTATTCTTCATCGCTATCGGCGATTTCCGGATTCTCCAAATCTTCCGGTACAATAGCGGATTCGTCCACCGTAATATCCGCTTCCAACTGCATTTCTCCTGGAGAAACACCGGATGCCCCTGCTGGAATCGGCAACTCAACCGTCACTGTGGTGTCCGACGCTGTTACACTATTGGCTTCCACTTCGATGACGTATTCTTCCATTGCATCAAGCACGCTGCGCGGACCGAAAACCCGCACCTCTTCACTCGATGGCTCCCACGAATTGATGGTGATGCCTGTTTGCGGATCACCAATCGTTTCAATACGGACCGGCAGCTCGCGGCTGTATTCTTCCACCGTAACATCGACGGCAACCGACTCCGGCTCGATCGTAACATTATCGAGCTTTGTTAGATCTTCTGCCAGGACACGTACACGCGCTTCAGCCGTAAAGGATTCTTTGATCCCCGGCTCCCCTGTCACTGTCGCTTTGACAAAGCTGATCGCATTAATGACACTTTGCGGCCCCGTGACAGTGACAGTATCCGGCTCTAATTCAAGACCGTCCATTACAAAGCCTTCCGCAAGCAGGCGTTCGTTCATTTCAGCATCGATATCGAATTCTTGGGAGACCCGCTCCTCGAGCACGACATTGACGAATGCCGGATCCACCCGTGCGCTCAATTGCTCCGATAAGTTTTCCGTCTGGATCGGCACTTGATGTTCACCTAACGGCAAATTACGCAAGTCGATGAATAAGGTGTAATCGTCAAGCTGGCGCGTCGTTTGGATGATGCTTGCCGGGCCGCTCAAATAAAGATCGACCGTATCCGGCACTCCGCTGACCATCAAACTTTCATCATAATACACTTGCAGTTCAACATCTTCAATCATTTCCGAGACTCTTCCTGTTTCGGTTGTTGTCGTATTGTTTTCCGTCTGGACGGAAAAGAAGAGCAGAAAGGCCAGGAATAATGCCATAATCCGAAGAAACCACGGATTGTCCATCATCTTATCCATTCTTTTTCCCCCTCCAATTCCACCAGGAAGTCGCCGTTTGCTCTTGTTCAGCACCAAACCAGATACGGCGAAGCTTCACTTCAAAATCTTCCAGCGACAAATTGCGGTGCAAATCGCCGTTTGCCGTTAAACTGATCGCACCGGTCTCTTCCGATACGACAATCGTGATGGCGTCTGTCACTTCACTGATGCCAAGTGCTGCCCGGTGGCGCGTTCCCAGCTCTTTTGAGATGAACGGGCTTTCGGACAGCGGCAAATAACAAGCAGCCGCAGCGATGCGGTTTTTCTGGACGATTACCGCCCCGTCATGCAGCGGCGTGTTCGGAATGAATAAATTGATCATCAATTCGGAAGTGATATCCGAATTCATCGGAATGCCCGTCTCTATGTATTCGCTGAGCCCGGTTTCACGCTCGATCGAAATGAGTGCCCCGATGCGGCGCTTCGCCATATAGCTGACCGACTTGCTCATCGCTTCAATCAAACGGTTGCGCTCGGACTCTTCATTAAGCGTACTGCTCGAGAACAACTTCCCACGCCCGAGCTGTTCAAGTGCGCGTCTGAGTTCCGGCTGGAAGATGATGATGATGGCAAGAAAGCCCCATTCGAGCACTTGCTGCATGATCCAACCGAGCGTTTCCAGGTTGAGCGCCTGGGTCACAAGACGCGCGATGATGATAAAGAAGATTCCTTTTAATAATTGGACAGCCTTCGTTCCCTTGATGACAGTAATAAGTTTGTAAATAACGAACCAGACCAACAGGATGTCGATAAGATTTCCGATCATCTGAAGCGGCGTCTGGTCATTGAAGTTTTCCAAAAAAGGCATCTGCAACCCTCGCTTTTCTCCATGTACATATAGTTTCAGTATACCATATCCCGAGGCATCTGCCCCCATGCAAAAAGCCCATCCATAGAATGGATGGGCTTTAGCAGCTTGTAGTGAAAGTTTAGAAGTCGTATTTCCCGAAGCTTATCGCTCGCTTTCCGCGGGCGGGAATCGAGCCTCCTCGACCGCTTGCGCAGTCTGCAGGGTCTCTCAAACCCGCTTTTCCCGCAGGAGTCGAGCGAACACTTCTCCAAATACTGAACTATATCATTGATCTTTGATTGTAAAAACGATATTCCTCTTTATAATTCGCAGCGGATCATACTTTTTCAACGCTCTGAAAAAGCCCATCCACTGAATGGATAGGCTTTACTCGTCTACTGATTGATCATTGCCGCCAAAAAAGCTGACGGCATCCTGGAATGTCCCTTTGATTGTATACCAGAGCCACTCGAATGCTTGGTCAATTTCTTCGATTTCCCCGTTGATGACACCGCTAGATGCCATATATTGGCCGTTGACGATCGTCACGTCGCCTTCAAGTTCGCCGTCCACACGCAAATCGCCATTGCGGATCGTTAAATCCCCCACAACCGTTTGGCCTTCCGGCACCACAACCGTCTGCCCCTCGACAACCAGGTTCGGCTGTTTCGTAAACGAAAATTGCTGATCGTCGCTGAAGCTCGACATCATCGCTGCGCTCATCAATAAGACGAAAAGCGCCGCTGCAATCATCAATGGATGATGGCGCATAAAACGTTTCATCCCAGCGCGCTGAGATTCTTTTGGCAAGCTCTCCATCGTTTTCTGGACAAAATCCGGCGGTGCTTGGACGTGCGAAACACTTTGGACAAAAGCGACGGTCTTAGTCAGTTCTTGATATATTTTTCTGCAGTCGCTACAGCTCTGCAAGTAATCTTTCAGTTCTTTCTCCTCTGATGGGCTGATTTCCCCGTCCAGGTAATCGTCCATCATGCGAATGACTTTTTCCGGACACGCATTCATCATGCTCGCCTCCTACAAATTGCTCAACTGCTTGCGAAGTGCTTCGCGTCCGCGGTGGATCCGCGTTTTCACTGTGCCAAGCGGCAAATCCAGAATTTCGCTGATTTCTGCCAGCGGCAATTCCTCGATATACTTTAACACAATCGCTGCCCGGTATTTATCCGGCAAGCGGCTTATTTCATATTGCACCCGCTCCTGCACTTCCATGCGCATCAATTCTTCTTCCGGAAGCTCTTCGTCATTGGCAACCTTTGAGTACATATTCAAGCCTTCTGTACCTCTAACATCCGCATCCAAATGGAAATCCGGCTTCTTCTTACGGATTCGGTCAATACATAGATTGGTGGCGATGCGGTATAACCAGGTAGAAAATTTGCGGTTTTGGTCAAAGGTGTGAATATTCACATAGGCCCGTGTAAATGCTTCCTGTGCAATGTCTTCAGCTTCGTGCCGATTGCCGAGCATCCGGTAGCAAATCTGGAACAACTGATGTTGATACAGCTCCACGATTTCGGCAAATGCGTCTTGGTCGCCCTTCATGACTTGTTTTATTCGTTTATTCACTAACGCATCCATGATCTCATTTCCCTCCGCCATGCGGCTGTCTTTTATATACGGTCCAGTTCTGAAAAGGTTTCATTTTTTTCTCTTCTTCTATCCTATCAAACCGTCCCCAGAAAAAACCAGTCAATTTCCAGTTCTTTGAATGAATTCATCAGTTTATTATTCCGCTGATAAAAATCATGCAGTTTGCTTTTCACCGGTCCTACACCCTTCTTCCTAATCCCCTATACATTCCGTGCAATTAAAAAAAGCTGCCCGGAAATTCCGGACAGCCCCCTCATTCTTATACCAATTTTTCACCGAGCAATGAACCGATCAATGCGACCGCCACATCAGCTGTACGATTCTTTTCATCGAGAATCGGGTTGACTTCGACAAATTCTGCAGATGTGATCAATCCTGCATCAAACAACATTTCCATCGCTAAATGGCTTTCACGGTAGCTGATGCCGCCTGGCACCGGCGTACCGACGCCCGGCGTATACATCGGATCGATGCCATCGAGGTCAAGCGACAAATGGACGCCGTCGGTTTTGCGTTCTTCGCGCAAATAGCGGATCGACTCCTGCATGACGTGATCCATGCCCAATTTATCGATTTCGTGCATGCTGAACACTTTGATGCCGTGTTCTTTAATCAATTCGCGCTCACCTGGATCGACAGAACGCGCCCCGATGATGACGATATTTTCCGGCTTCACTTTTGGCGAGTAGCCGCGGATGTTCGTCAATTTCTCATGGCCATGCCCAAAACTCGCCGCAAGCGGCATGCCGTGGATATTGCCTGATGGCGAAGTTTCGCTTGTGTTCATATCCGCATGCGCATCATACCAGATGACGCCCAAATTCTCGTAATGCTCTGAAATGCCAGCAAGCGTACCGATCGCGATGCTATGGTCGCCGCCCAGCACTAATGGGAAATTCCCGGCTTTAGCAACACCTGAAACAGTTTCTCCAAGTGCTTCTGTTGCTTCGGTAATTACGTCCATATTGCGCAAATTGGTGTTTTCATCCACTTTGCCGTCCGCTTTGCGAATTTGGATATCACCTTCGTCATTTACTTCGTGCCCAAGATTTTCAATGCGATCCACAACGCCCGCGTAACGGATTGCGCTTGGCCCCATATCGACGCCGCGGCGCATTTGCCCGTGGTCCATTGGTACACCTATAATAGAAACATTTAATTTATTCATTATTTTATACCCCCTCAGTAAGATACATTCATTGTACCCTCTGAGGTTCTCTTGGCTCAACCCGACATTATTCCGAATATTTATTCATTTTTTCTTCCAGTGATTTCTTCACTTCTGGCCACTCCCGGTCAATGATGGAATAGACAATGGCATCTCTTGGTTCACCTGTCGAGCGGATTCTTTCGTTGCGCAAATGCCCTTCCTTTACAGCGCCTACCCGCTCAATCGATTTCTGGGAACGAATATTCTCAGCATCGGTTTTGAACTGGACGCGAATCATCTCCCGTTCTTCGAAGCAATAGCCCAGCAGCGCATGTTTGACAGCCGTATTGACATGTGTGCGCTGCGCTTTTTCACTATAGAATGTGGCTCCGATTTCACAGCTTCTGTTAGTATCATCAATCGAATAGATACGAGTCGTGCCGACAATCTCTTCGCTTTCCGGAAGCTCCACGGCAAACACCAGAACATTGGATTGGTTCATTCCGGCCGATAACCATGCTTCCAAATCTTCGAAACGCTCCACCTTTGTCAGCATATATTCGAAGATGTCCGGTGTATAAAGCGCCCATAGCGCCTCAAAATCCTCACGTTTCAGTAAACGAAGCCGAATATTGCGCTGTTCAATATACATATCCATCCCCTCCTTATCTGCAGTATACCAGTGCATCCGCCAAATCCGCCATTTTCTATTGGCCATTATGCGATTCATTCAAATGTCGTCGGAACTATTCACTCCTACTTTAAGCATCGCACAGATCGTCTCGGCTGGAGTGCCCATGCCATAGAGCAACAGCAAGATAACGTGATTTTTCGGCCGCAATCCGAATATATTGGAAGCTAAAAAAACCCCGTATCCACTTGAATGGATACGGGGTTTTTACACATGGATTGCACATGGAACAATGGAGCCTAGGGGGCTCGAACCCCTGACCTCGACGCTGCCAGCGTCGCGCTCTCCCAGCTGAGCTAAGGCCCCGCGCGAAAAATGCGCAAAGATAAATGAGCCATGAAGGATTCGAACCTTCGACCCTCTGATTAAAAGTCAGATGCTCTACCAACTGAGCTAATGGCTCAAAATAAAAAATGGCTGGGGTACCTGGATTCGAACCAGGGCATGACGGGATCAAAACCCGTTGCCTTACCGCTTGGCTATACCCCAAAGCAATAAAAAACTGGTGGTGGGGGGCAGATTCGAACTGCCGAACCCGAAGGAGCGGATTTACAGTCCGCCGCGTTTAGCCACTTCGCTACCCCACCGTTATTCGATTAACATCCTAAATGGACAC